>NZ_BMQP01000032.1 GCF_014648175.1 Planobispora rosea | reverse complement strand
AGCGCCCCCGAGGGCTCCATGCTGGAGGTCGAGGACGACGACGGCACCGTCCTGATCTACAACAACGACTTCTACCTCGCCGAGATCGACCTGCCGTGGGCCAGGGACGCCAACGGCAACGCGGTGCCGACCTCCTACCGGGTGGAGGGCATGACGCTCGTCCAGACCGTCGAGCACGCGGGCGCCGCCTACCCCGTGGTCGCCGACCCCGCGCTCAAGCTGCAGTGCGAGTGGTGGAAGGCCATGTGCCGGCTCATCTTCTCCAAGAAGCTCACCAAGCAGATCTACGGCGTCTGGCTCGTCGCCGGCGTCGCCGGCGCCATCGAGGCGATGAAGAGCGCCTGCGACAAGCTCAAGGGCAAGGCCAAACTGATCTGCAAGATCGCCTACACGGCGGGCGGGGCCTCGGTCATCTACAAGGTCCGGGAAGCCGCCAGCAAGAAGCAGTGCCTCGCGATCCGGTTCCAGGCCCCGGGCATCGTCTGGTACGAGGTGCGCAAGAAGAGCTGCCAGAGCAAGTAACCGTGTCATCGCGGCGCTCCCGCCGGTCTCCGGCGGGGGCGCCGGTGCCGCGGGCCTGGCCCGGGACCGGCGGGGGGCGTTTAGCCGCGGAGGGGGAGGGCAACGAGGTGCGGTGTCAGAGATATCGCGATTACAGCACTATGTCCCCACCCGGCAGGACCTCCGGGTCCGGTGGCGGCTGTCGGTGACGGAGTTCCTGTTCACGCCCCTGCTCATGGTTCTCGGCTCCGTCGCGCTCGCCCTCGGGGCCGTTCTCCTCGACTCGTCCTCAACGGCCTGGTCCGGTGAGATCCGCGGATTCTTCCTCCGCGTCTTCCCGCACGACAACCTGATCAACATGCTGCGGGTGATCGCGACCGGCCTGGTGACGGTGACCACGCTCACCCTGTCGGCGCTGCTGGTGGCGATCTCGCACACCGCGACCACCGTCGCCCCCGTCGTGTTCGACCAGTTCCTGCGGCGCAGGGCCAACCAGGCGTACTTCGGCTACGTCGCGGGCTGCGCCACCTACACCTACCTCGTCATGGCCGTCACACGGCCCGAGTGGACCGGGATCGCGGCGCTGCTCGCGCTGATCCTGGCCGCCGTCGCGCTGGTCCTGCTGGTGTTCATGGGCTACGTGATGATCGACCAGATGCGTCCCACCTCCGTGGTGCGCTCGATCCAGGACCTCGCCTTCGAGGCCCGGCTGCGCCAGCTCCCCCTGCTCGCGCGCTCCCGCGTCCGGTCCCGCCTCGACGGCGAGGCGACGCCGGTGACCACCCGGGCGACCGGCTACGTGATCGACATCAGCACCGCGCGCCTGGAGAAGCTGCTGGCGCCCACCGGAGACGCCGTGGAGGTCGCCTTCCAGGTGCGGATCGGAGACCTGCTCGCCTACGGCGACACCGTCGCCCGCATCCGTGGCGGGAGCGAGGCGCAGCGCCGTACGGTCGCCGACAACGTGCTCGACTGCGTCACGATCGACCGGATCCGCAACGCCGACGTCGATCCCGACCACGCCATCGAGCAACTCGGCAACGTGGCCTGGGCGGCGACCTCCACCCGGCAGAACCCCGATGTGGCGCTCGCCTCGGTCGGGGCGCTGCGCGACCTGTCGGCCCGCTGCGCCGCCGCCGGGGTGCCCGACGCCGCGGCGTACGGCGGGCCGCTGCCGGTGGTCTACGACGACGCCCTGCAGCGGCGGATCGTGGCGGCCCTCGTCGACCTGGTGGTGGTCAGCACCTCCTCCCGGCAGCACCAGACCTGCGCCGTGGCGCTGTCCACCCTGGCCGAGATCCTGCCGCAGCTGGGGGACCGGGACCGCGACGTGGCGGTCATGAGCCTGCAGCGGGCGCTCCCGGCGGCCCTGTCGCACGTGGCCAGCGTGGAGATGGGCCGCGGCCTTGCCAAGCTGCGGGCCGCGTTCGACGCGATCGGCCGGGAGGACATGGCCGACCAGGTCCGCGACATGGGCCCCCGGCTGGTCAGGGAGAACGGCCTGGACGACGGCGACCTCATCGACCACCTCGACGAGCACGACATCACCGGACCGCGTCCCTTCCGGTACCGCTGAACCGGTTGCCCGGGAGGAGGCCGGCGCGGCCTCCTCCCGGGAGGCGACCGCCCCCTCGGCGAACGGCGGCGAGCAGGCGGCGCCCGGTGGGGACCCTCCGCGCGGCCTCAGCCCTCGACGCCGGTGGCCTTGTGCGCCGCGCCGACGGGCTTGGACTCGGGTGATCCCCGCTGGCGCAGGTAGACGGAGAGCACGACCATGGACAGCACCGCCAGGAACTCCGACTGCCAGTTCTGCAGGGTGCGGTTCCAGAAGTCGGCCGAGCCGACGTACTCCCACCAGCTCAGCGGGTCTTGCAGCCGGGCGAGCTGCTCGGCGTTGTAGGCCGCCCGGCCCGCCAGGGACTGGGTCAGCCACGACAACAGGAAGATCAGTCCCATCGTCATGCCCAGGGAGTTGCTGTACAGCTTCAGGCGCAGCCCGGTCGTCTTGGCCCAGGCGGGGCTGTCGGGTTCGGAGTGCCGGCCGACCTGCTGGTCGGAGTCGCTCTCCGTGCCCTCCTTGCCCGGCTCCTTCGACTCGGGTGAGCCGCGCTGCACCCACCAGACCGTGGCCATGATGAACAGCAGGAACTGCAGGTACTCCGACTGCCAGTTCTCCGCCACGTCCACGGCGAAGTCCGAGGAGGTGACGTACTCCGCCCAGGAGAGCGCGGCCCCGCCCTCGGCGACCTGGCGCTCGTTGTAGTCGGCGTTGCCCGCCACCGACTGACCGGCCAGCGCCAGCAGGAACAGGACCAGGAAGAACAGGCTCAGGGCGTTGTCCTTGAGAAAGCTTCGCATGGCGTCCCCCTAGCGGTTGAGCAGGCCGATGACGAGCAGGTACGCCAGGCCGACACCGATGATCACGAGGGTGGTGACGAACATCAGGCGCATGTCAGCCCTCCACTTCACAGTCGTACGGCAGGTCGCCGCGGGCCTGGCAACCCGCCCCGCGGACCAGCCAGCCCTGCGGGAACCGGTGCAGGAAGACGGTGTCGTGCTCCAGCCGTACCTGGGCCTCGTCCCCCCAGACCTCGGCCCGGCGGATCGCGCCGCCCGATAAGTTCAGGGAGAGGACGGCCTGGGCGCACTCCTCGCCGCCGCTGCGAAGGCTCTCGGCGGCCCGGGGCGTCAGCAGGGCACAGGCCTGCTCGCCCTGGCCGCCCGCGACCGCGCCGTGGAAACTCTCCGCCGCCTGGCCGGCGGCTCCGTGCCCGGCGGACGCACATCCGGTCAATCCGGCTAATAAAGCACTTATTGCTATAAAAGTGATTCTTCGATTCATCGGCTCCTCCTTCCCCTCCAACCACGGGAATCACATGGAGCCTGCCGATCAGCCCTCGGTGACCTCGGTGAGCAGACGGTCCCAGTCGCCCAGGAACCTGTCCAGACCGTAACGGGAGAGCGCGGCGGCGCGGGCGGTTTTGCCGACCTGCCGCGCCAGCTCCGGCTCGCCGACGAAGGCGTCCAGGGCGGCGGCGAGCACGGACACACGGGTGGAGACCACACCCGCCTCCGGGGGCACCGCCTCCACGGCCTCGGTGGCCGCCAGCGCGACCACCGGCATGCCGATCATCATGGCCTCGATCAGGGACAGGCCGAGCGAGGTCCACCGGTAGGGGTGCAGGTAGACGCGCCGCCTGGCCAGCTCGGCGTGCATCCGCGCCTGCGGCAGGTCCTCGAAGACGCCCAGCGGGACGCCGAGGTGGTCCGGCAGGCCGGTGACCTTCATGCCGAACACGTCCAGCGGCGCCTCCTCGGCGAACGCGGGCAGCAGATCGGTGCCCGCCACCCGTTCGCGCCGGATCGGCTCGTTGACCACGACGCCCGCCCGGGGAAGCTCGCCGGTGTAGAGGGGGCCGGGGTCGACGACGCCGTGCTCGATCACGCGGGCGGGGGCCCGGCCGCAGTCCCAGAACAGCCTGTTGAAGTGGGTCACGTGGACCACGGGGATGTCGTCGCGCTCGGCCAGCGGATGCAGGGTCGCGGGCACGTCCCCCTTGGGGGTGTTGTGCTCGACGTAGACGGCGGGCACGTCCTTGCCGGGGCGGCGGCCCAGCCACTCGGCGGCCAGCTCGATCTCGTCGGGGCGCTGCAGCACGACCACGTCCACGTCCTCGTCGCGGAGCCGGTCGGCGGGGACCTCGCGGGCGGCCCGCGGCCACGGGTAGGTCTGCGCCCGGCCGCGCCCGTCGGGCCCCCGGCCGGGGAGCACCGGCACCAGATAGTCATGGGCACCGTGGACGAACGAGGTCATCCAGGACCCGTGCACGTGCCAGACCAGGATCCTCACCGCGCCACCTCCGCCTTCTCGCCGAGGGCGAGGGCCACCGCGGCGGTGAGGTCCGGGGCGACCTCCTCGGCGGCGGCCACCTCCTCGGGGAGCGTCACCTCGGTCGGCACCAGGATGCCCCGGGCCCCGGCCGCGCGGGCGGCCTCGACGTCCCTGCCGATGTCGCCGATCACCACGCAGTCGCGGGGATCCACGCCGAGCGCCTCCGCCGCGCGCAGGACCAGCCCGGGGGCGGGTTTGCGGCACGCGCACCCGTCCGCCTCGCCGTGCGGGCACACCGCCCACACGTCGAACGGCCCGAGCAGCTCCTCGACGCGGGCGTTGACCCGCTCCAGATCGTCGGCGCCGATCAGGCCCCTGGCCACGCCGGACTGGTTGGTGACCACCCCGACCGGCACGCCGGCCCGGCGGATCCGATCAATGGCGGAACGGCTTCCGGAGATCGGCTTGACCAGTTCTGGGCGATTGTTGTAAGGGACGTCGTAAATGATCGTCCCATCGCGGTCAAAAAGCACGGCGGCGGGTCGATTCCCGTGCGGCACGAGCACCTCCGGAGGGATTGGTCACCGACCTAATCCGCTACCCGGACGACCGAAGGTTAATCCCCAAAAAACTACTTACCGTGACAACGTGCAGCTTGCAGCGCTTCTAGCTGCACTTCTACCCGGGAGAAGTGTTTGAGAAGCGCTTCTCTCGGTAGTGGTAGGGCATCAGCGGGAGAGGAAATCATGAACTTTCTGGGGTTAAACGCGATCTTCCATGACCCTGCGGCGGCACTCGTAATGGACGGCAAAGTGGTGACCGCCGCCGAAGAGGAAAGGTTCAGCCGTCGCAAGCACGGAAAACGCCCTGTTCCCTTCTCCGCCTGGGAGTTACCCGAGCAGGCCGCCGCCTGGTGCCTGGATCAGGCGGGCCTGCGCCCGGAGGACCTCGACGCCGTCGCCTACTCCTACGATCCCGCGCTGGTCCGGCCCGGCCAGAAGGGACTCGACGAGCGCTGGGAAGACCTGCGCACCACCTACGCCCACCGGGCTCCCGCCTTCCTCTCGACCGTCCTTCCCGGACTCGACCCCGCCCAGGTCCGATACGTGCCCCACCACGTCGCGCACGCGGCCTCGGCCGGGCTGGCGGCGCCGTACCGGAACTCGGCGGTCCTGGTCTGCGACGGCCGCGGAGAGGCGGTCTCGCATCTGGCCGGGCGCTACCTCGACGGCGAGCTGACCGTCCTGGCCACCCAGGAACTGCCGCACTCCCTCGGCCTGATGTACGAGGAGGTCACCGAGCACCTGGGCTTCCTGCGCTCCAGCGACGAGTACAAGGTCATGGCGCTGGCCTCCTACGGCGAGCCCCGCTTCCTGGGCGAACTGCGCGAGCTGATCTACGCCACCGGCGACGGCGGTTTCCGCGTCGAGCCGATCGACTGGGGCGGGTACGCCAAGGCCCTGGCCAGGGGCGAGAACTGGTCGGCCGACCACGCCGACCTCGCGGCCAGCGTGCAGAAGCGGCTGGAGGAGGTCCTGCTCGACCTCGCCCGCTGGCTGCACGACCGCACCGGCGAGCGCTACCTGACCATGGCCGGGGGAGTGGCGCTCAACTGCGTCGCCAACACGCGGCTGCTGGCGGAGGGCCCGTTCGAGGAGATCTGGGTGCAGCCCGCAGCCGGGGACTCCGGCACCGCGCTCGGCGGGGCGCTCCACCTGGCCCAGGCGGCCGGCGAGCCGGCCGCGCCGATGCCCGGCGCCGACCTCGGCCGGGGCTGGACCGACGAGGAACTGGCCGCCTGGCTGGACGTGGCGCGGGTGCCGTACGAGCGCCCCCGCGATCTGGCCGCCGCGGTCGCCGCCGAGCTGGCCGCCGACCGGATCATCGCCTGGTTCCAGGGACGGAGCGAGTACGGCCCGCGCGCGCTCGGCCGCCGTTCCCTGCTGGCCCACCCCGGCCGTGCCGCCAACACCGAGCGGCTCAACGACGTCAAGGGCCGTGAGCAGTTCCGCCCGATCGCCCCGATGGTGCTCGCCGAGCGCGCCGGGGAGATCTTCGAACGCGGCCCCATCCCCAGCCCCTACATGCTCTTCGTCCACGACGTGCGGCCGGAGTGGCGCGAGCGCATCCCGGCCGTCGTGCACGTCGACGGCACCGCCAGGATCCAGACCGTGGACCGCGCCGACGACCCGCTGATGGCCAGGACGCTGGAGGAGTTCGAGGCCAGGACCGGGATTCCGGTGGTGGTCAACACCAGCCTCAACACGGCCGGACGGCCCATGGTCGACGACCCCAGGGACGCGCTGGAGTGCTTCGGGTCGGCACCGGTGGACGTGCTCGTGCTCGGGCCGTACCTGATCCGGCGGGGGCGGGTGTTCGCATCATGATCACCGTGGTCATCCCGACGATCGGCCGCCCCACCCTCGCCGCGACCCTCGCCGCGATCGACCCGAAGACCGAGGTCATCGTGGTCGACGACCGCCGGGACGAGATCGTCGTCGATTCCCTGCCCGAGCCGTCGGTGGACGGCCCGCTCCTGACGGGGGCGGCCTCGGTGGAGCGCGACGTGGACGTCCTGGGCGCGCTGCGCGCGGCGGGCGGCCGGGTCCGGGTCCTGCGCTCCGGAGGGCGGGGACCCGCCGCCGCCAGGAACGTCGGATGGCGCGCGGCCGGGACGCCGTGGGTGGTGTTCCTCGACGACGACGTGATCCCCGAGCCGGGCTGGGACAAGGCGGTCCGCGCCGACCTGGAGAACCTCCCCGCCGAGGTGGGCGGGAGCCAAGGCCGCATCGAGGTCCCGCTCCCGCTCGACCGCAGGCCCACCGACGCCGAGCGCAACACCGCGGGGCTGGCCACCGCGGAGTGGATCACCGCGGACATGGCGTACCGGCGGGCCGCTCTGGAGCGGGTCGGCGGGTTCGACGAGCGTTTCCCCCGCGCCTACCGGGAGGACGCCGACCTCGCGCTGCGCGTGCGGGCCGCGGGCTACCGGCTGGTGCGGGGCGAGCGCGTCACCCGGCACCCGGTCCGCGACGACGGGTTCTGGTCCAGCGTGCGCTTCCAGCGCGGCAACGCCGACGACGCGCTGATGCGGCGCGTCCACGGCCCCGACTGGCGGGCCGCGCTCGGCGGCGCGCCCGGGAGGCTGCGCCGCCACGCCGTCACCACCGGCGCGGGACTGCTGGCGATCGGGGCGGTACTGGCGGGACGCCGGGGCACGGCCGCCGCGGCGGGCGCGGTGTGGGCACTGCTCACCGCCGAGTTCGCCTGGGCGCGCATCGCCCCCGGCCCGCGCACGACGGAGGAGATCCGGCGGATGGCGGTCACCAGCGCGCTCATTCCGCCGGTGGCCTGTGCGCACCGCCTCCGGGGCGAGATCCGGGTCCGCCGGTGACCGCTCCCGCGCCGTTGCCCGCGGCGGGGTCCGCGGGCACCGTGCTGGTGGCGCGCGTCGACAACGCGGGGGACGTCCTGCTGGCCGGTCCGGCGATCCGCGCGGTCGCCGCGCGGGCGCGCGAGGTCGTCCTGCTGGCCGGCCCGCACGGCCGGGCCGCGGGTGAGCTGCTGCCCGGCGTGTCCCGCGTGATCGAGTGGCGCACGCCGTGGATCGACCCCGAGCCGCCCCCGGTCACCGGAGAGCACACCGCGCGGCTGATCGGGGCCGTCCGCGACGTCGCCCCGGACGAGGCGCTCATCCTGACCTCCTTCCACCAGTCGCCTCTCCCGCTGGCGCTGCTGCTCCGGCTCGCGGGCGTGCCCAGGATCTCCGCGATCAGCAACGACTACCCGGGCTCGCTGCTCGACCTGCGCCGGGTCGTGGACGAGGACGTGGACGTGCCCGAGGCCGAGCGCATGCTCGGCCTGGCCCGGGAGGCCGGGTTCGACCTGCCGCCCGGCGACGGCGGCGGGCTCGCCGTGCGCCGCCCGCTGCCCGAGGCCGGCCACCTGACCGGGCCGCCCGGCTACGTGGTCGTGCATCCCGGAGTCTCCGCGCCCGCGCGGGCCTGGCCCGCCGAGAACTGGACCGACCTGGTGCGGAGACTGTC
Source organism: Planobispora rosea (assembly GCF_014648175.1). Taxonomy (GTDB): domain Bacteria; phylum Actinomycetota; class Actinomycetes; order Streptosporangiales; family Streptosporangiaceae; genus Planobispora; species Planobispora rosea. The sequence goes on along the minus strand of NZ_BMQP01000032.1, from coordinate 86,685 downwards.
GGCGGAGGGACTGCGGGTCGTGGTGACCGGCGCCCCCGGGGAGAAGGAACTGACCGAGCGCATCGCCGGCGCGGTGACCGGGGGCGTTCCGGGGGCTCCGGGCGTTCCGGGGGCTGCGGGGGCCGTGGTGGATCTGGGCGGTGCGACGACCATGGCCGAGCTCGCCGCGGTCCTGGACGGGGCGAGCGTGGCCGTCGTGGCCAACACCGGCCCCGCGCACCTGGCCGCGGCGGTCGGCACCCCGGTGGTCAGCCTGTTCGCGCCCGTCGTCCCGGCCGCCCGCTGGGCGCCGTACGGCGTCGCCCGTGTGGTCCTCGGCGACCAGCACGCTCCCTGCCGGGGCACCCGGGCCAGGGTCTGCCCGGTCCCCGGTCATCCCTGTCTGTCGTCCGTACCGGGCGAGCGGGTGGTCGAGGCCGTCCGCCGCCTGGCCCTGTCGCAGGAGGCAGCTGTATGAGGATCGCTCTGATATCCGAGCACGCCAACCCGCTGGCCGCGGTCGGCGGAGTCGACGCGGGAGGGCAGAACGTCCACGTCGCCGCCCTGGCGGCGGCTCTGGCCGACCGGGGGCACGAGGTCGTCGTCTACACCCGGCGCGACCGCCGGGACGTGCCCGCCACCGTCCCGCTCCACCCGGGGGTGACCGTCGAGCACGTCCCGGCCGGGCCGCCCGTGCCCGTCTCCAAGGACATGCTGCTGCCGTACATGCCCGCCTTCGCCGCCTACCTGCAGCGGCGCTGGGCCGCGTGGCGCCCCGACGTGGTGCACGCCCACTTCTGGATGAGCGGCCTGGCCGCGCTGGAGGCCGCGCGGGATCTCGGGGTGCCGGTTCTGCAGACCTTCCACGCCCTGGGCACGGTCAAGCGCCGCTGGCAGGGGACGGCCGACACCAGCCCGCCCGAGCGGCTCACCCTGGAGGCGGACATCGGGCGGCGGGCCCAGGGCATCGTGGCCACCTGCGCCGACGAGGTGAACGAGCTGCTGGCGATGGGCGTGCCCGGCGGGCATGTCTCGGTCGTGCCGTGCGGCGTCGACCTGGACCGCTTCCGTCCCGACGGTCCCGTGGCCCCGCGCGGGTGGCGGCACCGCGTCCTCAGCATCGGCCGCATGGTCCCCCGCAAGGGCGTCGGCACCCTCGTCGAGGCCCTGCGCCACCTGCCCGACACCGAGCTGCTGATCGCCGGGGGCGCACCGGACGACGAGGAGGCCCGGCGGCTGGCCGGCCTCGCCGCCGCGCACGGCATCGCGGACCGGGTGAAGCTGCTCGGCAGCGTCGCCCGGGCCGACGTGCCCGCCCTGATGCGCTCCGCCGACGTGGTCGTCAGCGTCCCCTGGTACGAGCCGTTCGGCATCGTGCCGCTGGAGGCCATGGCCTGCGGGGTTCCCGTGGTCGCCTCCGCCGTCGGCGGCCACCTCGACACCGTCGCGGGCTGCGGGACCCTGGTCCCGCCCCGCCGGCCCCGCGCCCTCGCCCGGGCGCTGCGCGACCTTCTGTCCCGCCCGGAACTGCGCGCGGCCATGGGGCGGGCCGGTGAACGCCGCGCCCGGTCCCGGTACGGCTGGCCCCGCGTCGCCGAGCGGACCGAAGCCGTCTACCTCAACGTGATCGCCGGTCAGCGGACTCCCGACCGGAACCGGATCGCCGCCACGGCAGGAGGCTGAACCATGCATCCACACCTGTCCCGCTTAAGCGCCGCGCTCGCCGCGGTGGACTCCGACACTCCGACGATCTCCGTATGGGGCCGCAAGCTCGCCGCCGTCCTCAGCGGCGGCGGCAGGCTCCTGGCCTGCGGCAACGGTGGTTCGGCCGCGGAGGCCCAGCACCTGACCGCCGAGCTGGTCGGCCGGTTCCGCGCCGACCGCCGGCCGTACGCGGCGATCCCGCTGCACGCCGACACCTCGTCCGTGACCGCGATCGGCAACGACTACGGGGTCGAGGAGGTGTACGCCCGCCAGGTACGGGCGCACGGCCGCCCCGGGGACGTGCTGCTGTGCCTGTCCACCAGTGGGACCAGCCCGAACGTCCTGGCCGCCGCGATGGCCGCCCGCGAGGTCGGGGTCACGACCTGGGCGTTGACCGGCCCGGCGCCCAACCCGCTCGCCGAGTTGTGCGACGACGCCCTGCCGGTCGCGGCCGGGAACACCGCGACCGTCCAGGAGGTGCATCTCGCCGTGATCCACATGCTCTGCGCCGCGCTGGAGGAGGCGTGCGGGGACGCGCTGGAGGAGGCGCGCGAGGACACCGCTGGGGTCATGGGTGGAGCCATGGCTGGAGCCATGACTGAGGACACCGCTGGGGACGCCGCTGGGGACGCCGCCGGAGCCGTGGCCGGAGCCGCCGCCGGGAACGTGCTGGAGGGGACGTGCTGATGAGGCCCGGCCCGCTCGTCGTCGTCGGTGACACCCTGCTCGACGTGGATGTCGAGGGTGAGGCGGAGCGGCTCTGCCCCGACGCGCCCGTCCCCGTCGTGAGCCGTGCCCGTGAGCACCGCCGCCCCGGCGGAGCGGGGCTGGCCGCCCTCCTGGCCGCCACGGCCGGCGGGGGCGCCGAGGTCGTACTGGTCACCGCCGCCGGTGACGACGAGGCCGGGCTGTGCCTGCGGGAGCTGCTGTCCGGCCGGGTGGAGATGGTCCGGCTGCCGCTGGACGGCGGGACCGTGACCAAGACCCGGATCCGGGCGCGCGGCCAGACGCTGCTCCGGCTCGACACCGGTGACGGCCGGGCCCCGGCCGGGCCCCGGTGGGACGGGGACCGCCGGGACGCAGAGCGGCCGCGCGGAGGACGGCCCGGCGACGGCCGGGAGACGCGGCGGGCCGTCGCGGCGATCAGAGAGGCGGGCGCCGTCCTGGTGTCCGACTACGGCCTCGGGACCGTGGAGGTCCTGAGGGACGCGCTGGCGGAGACGTCCGCCCCGGTGATCTGGGATCCGCATCCGCGCGGCCGCGCCCCGATCCCCGGGTGCGCGCTCGTCACGCCGAGCGAGGCGGAGGCCCGCCTGCTGTGCGCGGTCCCGTCGCTCACCCCCGAGCAGACCGCCCGGCGGCTGGTCCGGGACCTGGACGTGGAGGCCGTGGCGGTGACCCTCGGCGACCGGGGCGCGGAGGTGGCGCGCCGGGGCGGCCGGTCCGTGCGGGTGCCGCCGCCGTTCCCGGTGACCGGTCCGGACGCCTGCGGCGCGGGCGACCGGTTCGCCGGGGCCGCCGCGCTCGCCCTGCGGGCGGGCGCCTCGCCCGAGGAGGCCGTCGGGGAGGCCGTGGACGCGGCGACCCGCTTCGTGCGGGACGGGGGAGCGGCCGCGGTCCGGCCCTCCGTCTCCGGCACGGCCGGGCGGCTCTCCGTCTCCGGGCGGCTCTCGGTCTCCGGCACGGCCGGGCGGCTCCCCGCCGCGACGCCGGGTGACCGGTTCCTCGCGGCGGAGCTGGACGACCGCCCGCGCACCCCCCTGGAGCTCGCCGAGGCCGTCCGCGCCGCGGGCGGGCGGCTGGTGGCCACCGGCGGGTGCTTCGACCTGCTGCACGCGGGCCACGTCAGCCTGCTGCGCCGGGCGCGCGCCCTGGGCGACGCCCTGATCGTCTGCGTCAACTCCGACGACTCCGTCCGCGGCCTCAAGGGGCCGGGCCGTCCCGTCGTCAGCGAGGAGGACCGGGTCGAGGTGCTGCGCGCGCTGGAGTGCGTGGACGCCGTCGTCGTCTTCGGCGAGAGCACCCCCACCTCGCTCATCGAGACGCTCCGGCCCGACGTGTGGGTCAAGGGCGGCGACTACGCGGAGGCCGGCCTGCCGGAGGCGGAGGCGGTGCGCCGGGCCGGAGGGGAGATCGTGATCCTCCCCCTGGTCCCCGGCCAGTCCACCACCAACCTGATCGCCGCCGCCCGCGCGGCCCTGTGAGGAACGAGGAAGAGGGATCCATGCTCGGAAACATCCTGATCACCGGTGGCGCGTCCGGCCTGGGCCGGGCCACCGCCGAGGCCGTGGCCAAGGCGGGCGGGCGGCCGCTGGTCGTCGACGTCAACGCTCCCGACCTCGAGGTGGACCACGTGCTCGCCGACCTGTCCGACCGGGAACAGGCCGAACGGGCCGTCGCCGAGCTGGCCGGGCGGGCCGGGGGACTGGACGGCGTCGTCACCGCCGCGGGCATCGACGCCTGCGGGCGCCTGGCCGACGTCGCCGCCGACCGGTGGGAACGGGTGGTGCAGGTCAACCTGTTCGGCACCGTCTCGGTGGTCCGCGCGGCGCTGCCGTACCTGACGGCCTCCCGGGGGCGGGTCGTGACCTGCGCCTCCACCCTCGGCCTGCGGGCGGTGAGCGACGCCACCGCCTACTGCGCCTCCAAGTTCGGGGTGGTCGGCTTCACCCGGGCGCTCGCCACCGAGCTGGCCGGCCAGGTGGGGGTGACGCTGCTGGTCCCCGGGGGCATGCACACCCACTTCTTCGACGACCGCGACGAGCAGTACAAGCCGGGTCCCGACGCCCGGCTCAACAAGCCGGAGGACGTGGCGGCCACCATCGTCTTCGCCCTCGGCCAGCCCGCGGGATGCGAGATCAGGGAGCTCCTCGTGTGCTCCTCGACGGAGACGTCGTGGCCGTGACCGGCCCCGCGTCCGCCCCGGAGCCCCGGTGAGCACCGCCGGTCCCGCCCCCGGCCCGTCCGCGAGGCCGGGCCGGGACGACGGCCGCCCGGTTCTGCTGGCGCTGCGCGGGCTCGCGCTGGGGGACCTGCTCACCGCGGTGCCCGCGCTGCGGGCGCTGCGGCGGGCCTGGCCCGGGCACCGGATCGTCCTGGCCGCCCCGGCCGCGCTGGCGGAGCTGCTGCCGCCGATCGGCGCGGCCGACGAACTGCTCGACGTCTCCGGGCCGGGGCCGGTCCCCTTCGACGCCCCGGACATCGCGGTCAACCTGCACGGCAGCGGGCCGCAGAGCATCGAGGCGCTGCTGCGCACCGGCCCGGGGCGGCTGCTGACCCACGCCCACCCCGCCTTTCCCGGCGTGCCCGGACCGCCGTGGCGGGCGGACGTCCACGAGGTGCGCCGCTGGTGCGACCTGCTCGGCTGGTACGGCGTCCCGGCCGACCCCGCCGACCTGTGCCTCACCGGCCCGGACCGTGCGGCGGCGCGCACGGGGCCGGTGGTGGTCCATCCCGGCGCCGCCTACCCGGCCAGGCGGTGGCCCCCGGAGCGGTTCGCCCGGGTCGCCGCCGGACTGCGCGCGGCCGGGCACGACGTGGTGGTCACCGGCAACGCGGCCGAGCGGGAACTCGCCCGGCGGGTGGCGCGTCTGGCCCGCCTGCCGGAGGAGAACGTGCTCGCCGGACGTACCGGGCTGCGGGAGCTGGCAGCGCTGCTGGCGGCCGCCCGGCTGCTCGTCTGCGGCGACACCGGCGTGGCCCACCTGGCGAGCGCGTACGGCACGCCGTCCGTCCTGCTGTTCGGGCCGGTCTCGCCCGCCCTGTGGGGTCCGCCGCCCGGCGGGCCGCACCGCGTCCTGTGGGCGGGACGGTCCGGTGACCCCCATGGAAGAGAGACCGACCCCGGGCTGCTCCGGATCGACGTTCCCGAAGTCCTCGACGCGGCCCTGAACCTGATGGAGGTGGACGTGCGATGAGCGCACGGCGTGCGGTGGTGACCGGCGGAGCCGGATTCCTCGGCTCCTACCTGTGTGAGCGGCTGGTGGCGCGGGGGACGGAGGTGATCTGCATGGACAACTTCCTCACCGGCTCGCCGGACAACGTCGCCCACCTGATGGGCGAGCCCTCGTTCCGGCTCGTCGAATGCGACCTGACCGGGTTCGTTCACGTGCCCGGCGAGGTCGACCTGGTGCTCCACTTCGCCTCCGCCGCGTCTCCGGTCGACTACCTGCGCCACCCGATCGAGACGCTCAAGGTGGGCAGCCTCGGCACGCTGCACGCTCTCGGCCTGGCCCGGGAGAAGGGCGCCCGGTTCGTGCTCGCCTCCACCAGCGAGGTGTACGGCGACCCGCTGGAGCACCCGCAGCGGGAGGAGTACTGGGGCAACGTCAACCCGGTCGGCCCGCGCAGCGTCTACGACGAGGCCAAACGGTTCGCCGAGTCGCTGACCACCGCCTACCGCAACTCCCACGGGACCGACACGGCGATCGTACGGATCTTCAACACCTACGGGCCGCGGATGCGCCCCCACGACGGCCGGGCCATCCCCACCTTCATCCGCCAGGCGCTGTCCGGTGAGCCGATCACCGTGACCGGCGACGGGAGCCAGACCCGCTCCATCTGCTACGTCACCGACACGGTGGAGGGCATCCTCGCCCTGGCCGGCAGCGACTTCGCGGGCCCGGTCAACATCGGCAACCCGGCGGAGCTGACCATGCTCACCCTCGCCGAGACCATCCGCGACCTGACCGGCTCGTCCTCGCCGATCGAGTTCATCGACCGGCCCGCCGACGACCCGGCCGTCCGCCGCCCGGACACCTCCCTGGCCGCCTCCCGGCTGGGCTGGCGCCCGCAGGTGGAGATCGGCGAAGGGCTGCGCCGTACCATCGCGTGGTTCACCGACAAGCTCAGCGAGACATCGCAGGCCGTGGCCGGCCGCTGACCCCCGTCCCGGCGCCCGCGCCGGTGAGCTCCGCCATCCGGGCGGCGTTGCGCTGGGCGTTGTCGCGGCAGCAGTTGTTCATGAGGACGTGCACGGTCTCCGCCTCGCGGGAGAACGCGCGGAGCCTGGCCGCCCAGTGCTCCAGCTCGGCCTCCGAGTAGAGGTAGGCGAACCGTTCCTCGATCTTCTTGCTGGCCCACTTCTCCGAGTGGCCGTGGAAGCGGACCACGGCCAGGTCGGAGGTGGCGGCCAGGACCGGGGGGATCGAGGACGTGTGTCCCTGCGGCATGTCGACGCTGACGTAGGGGATGCCGTGTTCGGCGAGGAAGCCGAGTGTGCGTTCCCGGCCGTCCTCCTCCATCCAGGTGCGGTTGCGGAACTCCACGCACGCGCGGAAGGGGGCGCAGCGCCGCACGCACTCCAGGACGTGCCGCCGGTTGCGCTCGCCGGCGGTGAACCACGGCGGGAACTGCAGCAGGACGGCGCCCAGCTTGCCCGCCTCGTGCAGCGGGGTGAGCGTGTCGAGGAAGCGCCGCCACACCTCCTCGACGAGCTCCGGGTCCAGGTCGCGGGCGTAGACGGTGGCGGCGCCGGTGCCCTCCGGGCCGCCGGGCGCCGTCCGCAGGTCCTTGTAGAGGGAGGCCACCCGGGTGGGATGTCCGGTCAGGAGGGAGAACGCCTTGATGTTGAAGACGAATCCCGGGGGCGTGCGGTCCCGCCAGGACTCCACGGTCCTGCGCGCCGGGGGATGGTAGTAGGTGGCGTCCACCTCCACGAGGGGGAAACGCGCCGCGTAGTAGGCCAGCCGTTCGGCGGGTGTCGAGACGCCGGGGGGATACCAGCCCGAGTCGAGCAGCGACCGGTCGGTCCAGGAGGCCGTGCCGACGAGGATTCCCTTCCCGGGGGCGGGTGAGGCCGGAGGGGGCTGTGCTGTCATGCGGAGCCCCTGCCCGGACGGGTGGCCGTGTCACCTCCGTGTCACGTCACCTCCGCGTCACGCGGGGCCGTCCGCGGCGGCCTTTTTCGCTTTCGTTGACCGGCCGGTCGTGGTCCGATGACTATCCGCGATTCCGGCGGGTAGCGGAATGTCCTCAGAGTCGGCCATATAGAGGAGGCGTCATGAACGCTTCACGTCCGCACGCTACGACCCGATCGCCGCTGCAGCTCGCCGCGCTGGTCGTCGGAGCGGTGTTTCTTCTCGTCGGTGTTCTGGGGTTCATCCCCGGCGTGACCACGAACGTCGACGAGCTCGAGTTCGCCGGGCACCAGTCGGACGCGATGCTCCTCGGAATCTTCGAGGTCTCCATCCTGCACAACGTCGTGCACCTGCTGTTCGGCGTGGCGGGCATCGCGCTCTCCCGTACCTGGGCCGGCGCCCGTAACTTCCTCATCGGCGGCGGGGTGGTCTACCTGCTGCTGTGGCTGTACGGCATGGTCATCCCGCACGACAGCGAGGCCAACTTCGTCCCGCTCAACGCCGCCGACAACTGGCTCCACCTGTTCCTCGGCCTGGGCATGGTCGCGCTGGGCTTCGTGCTCGGCCGCGGAGCCGTCAGAACGCGGGTCTGACGGCAGGCGCCACGCGGATCCCGTACCCGGGTGATCCGCCGACAAGGGGAGGGGTCCTACTGAGGGGGACCCCTCCTCGCGTGTCCGGGGCGTGTCCGGGGCGTGTCCCGGCCGCTCCGGTCCGCGGGCCCGGGCAGGGACGCCCCTCGTCTCCGGTCTGAGGACTCAGGCCGGGACGCCGTCCATCGCGCGCCCGTGGTGGCGGTGGGCGGCGACCGCGGCGCCGAACGCCTTCGCGAACCCCTTGACGTCCTCCCCGGTCCCGGTGACCACGCCCGGATGCGGTCCGGGCCCGAGCCGGGCGGTCTCCAGCAGCAGGGCTCCTTCGCCGAGGACCCCGATGGCCTTGGCGTGCTTGAACGCCTCGGCGACGTAGTGCACGGCCTCCCCGTCCATGCTCAGCGCCCGCGCCGACTCCTGCCCGCCGGGGACCAGCACGGCGTCGTAGAGCACCGAGGCCATGGTGATCAGCGCGTGGTTCACCGGCACCGGCTTGTCGTCCAGGTCCCGTACGGCGCCGCCTCGCGGGGCCAGCACGTCGCACAACGCCCCCATGGAGCCGAGCGCCGCCTGCACGGCCTTCACCTGGCCGCCGTCGGCGCCGTCGGCCACCAGGATCGCGATCTTCCGGGTGGCGACGCTCCGCACGGGGGCGTGGGCCTGGCTGAGCGCCGGGGAGCTGAGGCCGTGGTTGGGTACGGCGGGTTCCGCCGGGGGAGCCACCCCGATGCCCGCGGCGACCAGGGACGCCAGCTCGTGGTCGACGTTGCTGAGATTGCGGACCACACCCTCGCGGATGTCCGGGTCGACGACCCTGCCGAGCTCGAAGCGGAAGGCCGCAACGATGTGTGCCCTCTCCCAGGAGGACATGCTGTTCCAGAACAGGGTCGCCTGGCTGTAGTGGTCGGCGAAGCTCGCGCTGCGCTTGCGGATCTTGTGGCCGTCCACCCGCTCCTGGAAGTGCGTGTAGGCGTCCGGGCCGCCGACCGCGGGGCAGCCGCCGCCGGTGGAGTTGGGGTGGTAGCTCGCCCGTCCCCTCGGAATGATCATCTGGTGGTAGCCGTCGCGGTGGTGGTTGCGGACCTCCGCCAGCGGGCGGTTGATCGGGATCTGCGGGAAGTTTGGCCCGCCGAGCCGGATGAGCTGGGTGTCGAGGTAGGAGAAGAGCCGCGACTGCAGCAGCGGGTCGTTGGTGAAGTCGATGCCCGGCACGACGTTGCCCAGGTGGAAGGCGACCTGCTCGGTCTCGGCGAAGAAGTTGTCGGGATTGCGGTCGAGCACCAGGCGCCCGACCGGCTGGACCGGGACCAGCTCCTCCGGGATGATCTTCGTTGCGTCGAGCAGGTCGAAGTCGAAGGAGTGCTCGTCCTCCTCGGCCACAAGCTGCACGCCGAGCTCCCATTCCGGGAAGTTCCCCGTCACGATCGCCTCCCAAAGGTCCCGGCGGTTGAAGTCGGGGTCCTTCCCGGCGATCTTCTGAGTCTCGTCCCAGACCAGCGAGTGGATACCGAGTTTGGGCTTCCAGTGGAACTTCACGAAGGTGCCCCGGCCCTCGGCGTTGACCAGCCGGAAGGTGTGCACGCCGAAGCCCTGCATCATCCGGTAGCTGCGGGGGAGCGCCCGGTCGGACATCACCCACATCATCATGTGGGTGCTCTCCGGCTGGAGCCGCACGAAGTCCCACAGTGTGTCGTGCGCCGTGGACGCCTGCGGGATCTCGTTGTGCGGCTCGGGCTTCGCCGCGTGCACGATGTCGGGGAACTTGATCCCGTCCTGGATGAAGAAGACCGGGATGTTGTTGCCGACCAGGTCGAAGTTGCCCTGCGCGGTGTAGAACTTCACCGCGAAGCCGCGCACGTCCCGGACGGTGTCGGCCGAGCCGCGCGAGCCCACCACGGTGGAGAAGCGCACGAACACGGGGGTCCGCAGGCCCGGGGTGGTGAGGAACTGCGCCCGGGTGAAGGGGGCCAGGGCGGCGTCGTAGGGCTCGAAGTAGCCGTGGGCGGCCGAGCCGCGGGCGTGGACCACCCGCTCGGGGATGCGCTCGTGGTCGAAATGGGTGAGCTTCTCGCGGAAGTGGAAGTCCTCCATCAGCGTCGGGCCGCGTTCGCCCGGGCGGAGCGAGTTGTCGGTGTCGTCGATCCGGATGCCGTGATCGGTGGTCAGGGCAGTGTCCTGGTAGTCGACCCGGACGTCGTCCAGTTGCCGGTCCTTGTCCGTGCGGTGGTCCCCGAGCATTGATTGATCCCCCTGGTGCGTGGCCGGGCGGGGAGGGACCCCGCCCACCCAGCGGCATACCCGCCGCGCACCAGCGGAACGGAAAGCCGGGATCTGCTCCCGGCCACCGTACGGCCCGCCGCGCGCATCCGGGGGAGGCTCTCCCCCTACGGCCGCCTGCCGACCCCGCTGGCCAGTTCCCCGAGCCGCGCAGGGCCCCCGGTCTGCGGGGACAGCGGCGGGGTGTCCATGCCCGCTGTGGCGCGCATGCCCTCCAGCAGGTCGCGCAGCGCGTCGGCCGCGGAGTGCCGGGGCCGCCAGCCGAGCTCGTCACGGGCCCGGGAGCAGTCCATGATCGGCATGGCGAGCAGCATGTCGAACAGCTCCGGGGCGGCGGGGACCAGGCGCATGCGGAAGGCGGCGGAGGCGGCGCCCCGGGCCAGCGCGGCCGGGACCGGCACCCGGCGGGCTCCGAGGAGCTCGGCCAGCACCGCGGGATCGATCGCCGGGTCCGCGGCGATGTTGAAGGCGCCCGAGACCTGCCCGGTCACCGCCAGGCGGTAGGCCTCGCCGATGTCGTCGCCGTGGACCGCCTGGAAGCGGAGCCGGGGGATGTCCGGGACGACGGGGATCAGCCCGGGCCGGATCAGCCGCTGCGGCAGGAACGGCCCGCCGAACAGCCTGCGCTGCTCGGTCGCCGACTCCCGCTTGAAGATGAAGCCGGGGCGGAGCCGTACCACCCGGATGTCCGGATGCTCCCGCTCGAAGGAGTCGAGCGCCCGCTCCACGTAGGCCTTCTCCCGTCCGTAGGCGGCGCCGGGCCAGCCGTGGGTGGGCCAGTCCTCGGTGACCGGGCGGTCCTTCGGTCCGGGGGAGTAGGCGCCGACCGAGGAGGCGTAGACCAGGGCCGGCACCTTGGCCCGCGCCGCCGCCGCGAAGACCCGGAGGCTGCCCAGCACGTTGGCGTGCCAGGTCGTCACCGGGTCCCGGGTCGGCTGGAACAGCCAGGCCAGGTGGACGACGGCGTCCGAGCCCTCGAAGTGCGGCGCCAGGTCGCCGGTGGAGGCGGTGGAGACGTCTACGGCGCGCCACTCGGTCTTGCCGGGGCTCCAGCCGGGCAGCCGGCGGGCCAGGCCCAGGACGGAGGTGACGTTCGCATCGGCCACGAGGGAGGAGACCACGCTCGTGCCCACGTTGCCGGTCGCGCCGACGATGGTTACCCGCATACCCACCCCGGTGCCCCGAGAGGAGCGGGTGAATCCTGTCCGCCGCGCGGACGGTCAGACGAGCTTGACCGAGGCGAGACTCTCGGCCCGCCGCTGGGCGAGCGCGTCCCCGAGCGTCGGATAGACGTCGAAGGCGGCGTCGAGGCCGGTCAGCCGCATGATCCGGCGGGGGACGGGGTTCAGGCAGCACAGGGCGCAGGTGCCGCCGCAGCGGTGGGCCCTGCTGGAGGCCTGCACCAGCAGCCGCAGGCCGGAGGAGTCGATGAAGTCCATGAACGACAGATCGAAGAGCAGCCGCGGCCGGTCGGCCGTGAACGCCTCATCGATCTGCTCGCTGAGCAGGGCCTCTTCCGTCTTGTCGACTTCTCCGATGATCGTGATGACCGTGAAGTCTCTGCAGCGATCCCTGCTGATCTCCAGTGGCATTGGTGAACTCCAGAACGGCGACGTGATCGCGGGATCCTGGCATTTCCGGGCCCGCCCGCGCGCCTTGTCCCCAGTCTCGCCCCTGCGACGGGGGCGGCACAAGGTAGGGCGACCGCGATGAGGTGATCGGGGGGATTCATCCCCTGGGTGCCGGCCTGACGAGGCGAGCACGGAACGGCGGGCCCGCGTGGTCGCGGTCACAGCAAGATGACCTGTTTGGCCTTTTCGCAAGGGGTATGGGGAAGTCCGTGCAGTTCCCGCCAAGGAGGTAAGCATGGCGAAATTTGGATATTTCCTGTCAAGTGAGGAGCATGACCCCAAGGAACTGGTGCGGCAGGCGAAGCTCGCCGAACAGGCCGGGTTCGAGGCCCTGTGGATCTCCGACCACTTCCACCCCTGGCTGGACGAGCAGGGCCAGAGCCCGTTCGTCTGGTCGGTGATCGGCGCGATCGCCGAGGCGACCTCGCTCCCCATCACCACCGCGGTCACCTGCCCGCTGGTCCGCATCCACCCGGTGATCATCGCTCAGGCCGCCGCCACCAGCGCGGTCCTGACCGACGGCCGCTTCCGGCTCGGCGTCGGCACCGGCGAGGCCCTCAACGAGCACATCGTCGACTCCCGCTGGCCTCCGGCCGAGGAGCGCCTGGAGATGCTGGAAGAGGCCGTCGAGATCATGCGGGAGCTGTGGAGCGGCAAGCTCGTGACCCACCGGGGCGAGCACTACGACGTCGACACCGCCCGCATCTACACGCTGCCCGACGAGCCGCCCCCCATCTACATGTCCGGTTTCGGGGACAAGTCGGTGGAGCTGGCCGGGCGCATCGCCGACGGCTACATGACCACCGGCCCGTCGGCCGAGATGGTCGGGAAGTTCCGCACCTCGGGCGGGGCGGGCAAGCCCGTGCAGGGCGGGCTGAAGGTCTGCTACGCCGAGGACGAGGCCACCGCCCGCAAGACCGTGCACCGGCTCTGGCCCACCCAGGGCATCCAGGGCGAGGCCGCCCAGCTGCTCCCGCTCCCCCGGCACTTCGAGCAGCTCGCCCAGATGGTCACCGAGGAGGAGGCCAGCAAGGGCTCACCGTGCGGCCCCGACCCCGAGGTCCACGCCGAGGCGATCAAGCAGTACCTCGACGCCGGGTTCGACGAGGTCTACATCAGCCAGATCGGCGAGGAGCAGGACGCCTTCTTCGACTTCTACGCCAAGGAAGTCCTGCCCCGCCTGCGCTGACCGTTCACGGCCGTTTGCCCGCCCGAGGGCGGGTAGACGGTCCCCTTTCGGGTTCATCGGATCGGAGAGGAGACAGGCCATGAAGGCCGTCACCTGGCACGGGAAGCGCGACGTCCGGGTCGAGGAGGTCGCCGACCCCGCGATCAAGGAACCGACCGACGCGATCATCAAGGTCACCACCACCGCGATCTGCGGCTCCGACCTGCACCTGTACGAACTCCTGGGCCCCTTCATCGGGGCGGGTGACGTCCTCGGCCACGAGGCGATGGGGATCGTCCAGGAGGTCGGCGCGGACGTCGGGCACATCAAGCCCGGCGACCGGGTCGTCATCCCGTTCAACATCTCCTGCGGCGACTGCCACATGTGCGGGATGAAGCTGTACGCCCAGTGCGAGACCACCCAGGTCCGCGACCACGGCACGGGTGCCGCGCTGTTCGGCTACACCAAGCTGTACGGCGAGGTGCCCGGCGGCCAGGCGGAGTACCTGCGGGTCCCGCAGGCCCAGTTCGGTCCCATCAAGGTGCCCGAGGGGCCGGCCGACGAGCGGTTCGTCTACCTGTCGGACGTGCTGCCCACCTCCTGGCAGGCGGTGGCCTTCGCCGACATCCCCGACGGCGGCAGCGTCACGGTCTTCGGCCTCGGCCCGATCGGCCAGATGACCGCGCGCATCGCCAGGCACCTCGGCTACCGGGTGATCGGCGTGGACGGGGTCCAGGAGCGGCTGGCGATGGCGCGGCGGCACGGCGTCGAGGTGCTGGACGCCTCGGTGACCGGCAACGTCCCCGAGGCGGTCCGCGAGCTGACCGGCGGCCGCGGGACCGACTCCGTCATCGACGCCGTCGGCATGGAGGCCCACGGCTCCCCGGTCGCCAAGTTCACCCAGACGCTCACCGGCCTGCTGCCCGACGCGATCGCCGCCCCCCTGATGACGAACGCGGGCGTGGACCGGCTGGCTGCGCTGTACCAGTGCATCGACACCGTACGGCGCGGCGGCACGATCTCCATCAGCGGCGTCTACGGCGGCATGGCCGACCCGATGCCGATGCTCAGGCTGTTCGACAAGGGCGTCACCCTGCGCATGGGCCAGGCCCACGTCAAGCGCTGGATCGACGACCTGATGCCGCTGGTGACCGACGACTCCGACCCGCTCGGGGTCATGGACCTGGCCACCCACCGGATCCCCCTGGACCAGGCCCCGCACGGCTACGAGATCTTCCAGAAGAAACGCGACGGGGCCATCAAGGTCCTGCTCAACCCCTGATTTCTCAGCGCACCGGGTCCCAGGGTCGGGACCCGGAGGAAAGGAACATCGTGGACGCCATCGTGCTCCTGAAGGAAGACCACAAGACCGTCGAGAAGCTGTTCAAGCAGTTCGAGAAGGCGGGCGAGGACGCCTACGACGAGAAGCGCAAGCTCGTCGACCAGATGATCGAGGAGCTCACCGCCCACACCTACATCGAGGAGGAGATCTTCTACCCCGCCGTCCGCGCGGAGGCGCCGGACGTCTCCGAGCACGTCCTGGAGAGCGTCGAGGAGCACCACGTGGTGGTCTGGATGTTGTCGGAGCTCAAGGACCTCGACCCTCGGGACGAGCGGTTCGACGCCAAGGTCACCGTTCTCATGGAGAACGTCCGCCACCACGTCGAGGAGGAGGAGAACGAGTGGTTCCCCGAGGTGCGCAAGGCGATGGGCCGTAACAGGCTCCAGGAGCTCAGCGACCAGATGGCCAAGGCCAAGGGGAAGGCGCCGGACGAGCCGCTGGCCGTGCCCAGCGCCAAGCAGTGACGCCGAGCGGTGGCGCAGGCCGGCCGCCCGGACGTCACGGGCGGCCGGTCCTCCGGACCTCTTCCTCCACCTGAGGGGGCGGCGGCGGGCCGGGCTCCGGGGCGGGGGGATCCGGTGCCGGGACGTGTTCCGGGGGCGGGGCGGGCAGGGTGATGCGCACGCATGTGCCCTCGTGCGGCGTGCTCTCCAGCCGGACCGTCCCGCCGTGCAGTTCGACGATCTTCTCGACGATGGCCAGGCCCACGCCGGTGCCGCTGATCGCCCGAACCTCCGCCTCGGGCCCGCGGTAGAAGTCCTCGAAGACGTGACCCGCGTCCTCCGGCGCGATGCCGATCCCGGTGTCGTGGACCTCCACGGCGGGGGCCGGGTCGGCGGTGACCCTGACGTCGATCCTTCCGCCGGAGGGCGTGAACTTGACCGCGTTGTCCAGCACGTGGACCAGCGCGTGCTGCAGCCGCCCGGTGTCGGCCCACGCCTCCACCTCGGCGGGGGCGTGCATGCGCAGGGCCTGGTCCTTGTTCGACGCCTTGGCGGCGGAGGTCTCGACCGCCTGACGGACGATGGCGGACAGGTTGGCCCGCACCGGGGTGAAGGCGGCGGTGTGCGCGTTGAGGCTGGCCATGAGCAGCAGCTCGTCCAGCAGGTCCAGCAGCCGGTCGCTGTTGCGCTCGATCACCCCCAGGAACCGCCGCTCGGTGGCCTCGTCCAGCCCGCCGTCCCGGAGGAGCTGAAGGTAGCTGCGGATCGAGGTCAGGGGAGTGCGCAGCTCGTGGTTGACGTTCCGCAGGAACTGCTGCTTGAGCTCGTCCACGGCGTTCAGGCGCCGGGCGACCTCGCCGGCCCGGCGGGCGTGGTAGTGCAGTTCCAGCAGCGCGACGGCGTGGGCGGCCAGGGTGCGCAGAGCCTCGCGCTGCCGCCGGTCCAGCAGCCGGGGACGGTAGTCCAGCACGCACACGGTGCCCAGGGCGTGACCCCGCCGACTGAGCACGGGGACGCCCAGGTAGTACCGCAGGTACGGCTCGTCGGCGACCAGAGGGTCGTCCTTGAAGCGCGGGTCGGTCAGCGTGTCGGGGACCTCCAGGGGTTCGCGGCCGGCGACGACGTACGGGCAGAACCCGATCGACTGGTCCAGTTCGGGGGAGGCGAGCCCGGTGCGGCCACGGAAGTGCTGCTTGTCCCTGCTCAGTAAGTTGACCAGCGCGATAGGCGTGTCACAGATATACGCCGCCAGGTCGGAGATGGCGCGGAAGTCCGGTTCCAGAGGGGCGTGCAGCGCGTCCAGCTCCTCCAGGTCGCGCAGCCGCTCGGCCTCGTCGGGTGGCACCGGTCTGCCTTTCATCCCACCCCACCCGCTGCGCTGTGATTGTCTGAGGCACTTTGTATCCCGCTGAGGGCTTCTCCGGACGGGGACGCGCCCGGGAACCGGGTAAACGAGCGGTCATGGCGACGCGACCGCCGGCTCGTCCCCCGCGGGGCCGCCAGGGGCCGGATTTCCGCGCTCAGCGGTGGCAGAGCAGGCAGTGCAGGGCCGTCTCCAGGGAGCAGGCGTCGGCGATCGGCTCGGGCCACGGCAGGCGGATCAGAGTGGGCTGGTCGAAGCCGCCGGAGCGCACGGTGACGCCGAAGCGGTCCAGTTCCCAGAGCCAGGCGTCGGCGACGGGGGAGGGCAGCAGGGAGCGCAGCGCCGCCACCAGCCGGTCCCGGTGCGCGCCGTTGATGTGGCGGATCATCCGCTCGGCGTCAGCCAGCAGGGGGTCGGGCGCGGCGTCGAGATACTCGTCGGCGTCCAGGACGCCCGACTCGGAACCGGTGAGATAGACCACCTGGCCGACGTCCACCCGGAGCAGTCGCGGGCCGTCCGTTCCCTCCGCGTTCTCCAGCGCCTCGAACAGCGCCTCGTCCGGGCAGCGCTCGGCGATCGCGACCGCGGCCTCGCGCAGTTCGCCGGCCGGTACGGCCTGCGCCCAGCCCTGCACCTTGAGCAGCCCGCGTGAGAGCTCGCGGTCGCCGAGCGAGCGGCTCGCGGCGAGGTCCACGGTCACCACCGGCTCGTCCTGCGCCCCGTGCAGCGGGTCCCCCGGCATGACCAGCAGCACCGGGCGGCCGGCGCCGTCGACGCCGCCGCGGGCGGGGCCGGCCGGCAGGGCCGTACCGGCGAGGGAGACGTGGGTGGGCACGGCGACCGCGGCGAGCGTGCGGATCCGCTCGGGAAGGGGCGGGCTGGTGACGGGGTGCTGCATGGACCGGCTCTCCTTGAGGTCGGCGGCTGGTTGCCTCTAAGGTAAGGCTAACCTCAGTAAGGCAAACCTAATCACAAGGAGCGATCGTGCGCTACACCGGACCCAAGGTGCGGCTCTCCCGCCGCGCCGGCGTCCCGCTCACCCGTAAGGCGGTGCGCTACTTCGAGGAGCGCCCCTACCCGCCGGGCGAGCACGGCCGTAAGACCAACCGGCGCCAGACCGGCGACTACGGGCTGCGGCTCATGGAGAAGCAGAAGCTCCGCTGGTACTACGACGTCTCCGAGCGGCAGATGCGCCGCTACTGGGACATGGCGCTGCGCAGCCCCGGCCGGTCGGGCGCCGAGCTGGTGGTGCTGCTGGAGAGCCGCCTGGCCTCCCTGGTGCTGCGCGCCGGTCTCGCCCCGTCGATCTACGCCGCGCGCCAGTACATCGCGCACGGCCACATCACCGTCGACGGCCGCAAGGTGGACATCCCCAGTTACCTGGTCAAGCCCGGCCAGGTCATCGCGGTACGCGAGAGGTCCCGCCGGATGCAGCCGTTCGTCGCCGCGGCCGAGGGCGTCTACGCCGACGAGCGCATCGCCTCCTACCTGGACGTCAACCACGCCGAGCTGCGCTTCACGGTGGTGGGCCGCCCGATGCGCGAGCAGATCGTGGTCCCGGTGGACGAGCAGATGGTCGTGGAGTTCTACTCCCGCTGACACGCCACCGTCCGCCCCGGTACGGCGGGGACCCCGTCGCCGGCGAGGTCCCCGCGGCCACGGCGGGGAAGGGTCCCCGGGTCACGGTCCGGGGGAAGGCGGAGGGGCCGCGTCCCCGCGGTCACGGTCCGGGGAGAGGCGGAAGATCCGCAGTTCGCGTCCCGACTTCTCGGTGTAGCGGTCGTAGACGGGCCACATCCGCAGCAGCCGTGGCCAGACCTCGGTCCTGTCGTCGCCCTCCAGGAGGCGCCCGATGACGGGGATCTCCCGGCCGCGGAAGGAGACCCCGGCCTGCGGGGTCTTGAGCAGGTTGCCGCTCCAGGCGGGGTGGCGCTCCCGGCCGAAGTTGGAGCCGACGACCAGGAAGGATCCGTCCTCCTCCGGCAGGCACGCGAGCGGAGTGGAGCGCGGCTCGCCGCTCCTGGAGCCGGTCGTGGTCAGCAGCAGTGTGGGAACCATCCGATCGCTCATGACCCTCCTGCCGCCGGTGAGGCGGTGGACGGCCCTGTCGAGGCGCGGGACGATCATCGGACCGGCTTTCATGAACGCGTCGGTCGTCGCCAGCCACTGGAAGAACGGCTTGAGTCGTTCGACGAGATGCGGACTCACGATGGCCTCCCGCTTGTCGGGGCTCCCGCCCGCGGCGGCCGCGCGGCCGCCCCACTGATCGTAGCAAGCGCTAGGTTAAGTGCCGACCGGGCGCCGGCGGCCGCCGTCCAGCACCGCCGCGCCGGGACGCCCCGCACCGCCCTCGGCCGATCAGCCCTTGACGCCGGCCTGGCCCGTCATGAGCCGGGCCAGGCGCTCCCATGCCGGGGATGAGGCTCCGGGCTGGGATCGGGCGGCCAGTCGGGCGATGGCCGGGTTGCGGACCGGGCGGGTCCCGAAGCGGCTGGGGTGGGCGGCGAGCCAGCTCCGGGTGCGGTCCGCGAGGCCGGGGAGGCGGGGATCGTCCGGCGGCCAGTCGTAGGCAGCGTCATGGTCAAGGTAGAGGGCGCGGAACTCGGGATCGGTCATGAGCTCGCGTTTCTCGGTGAGCCACAGGGCGGCGTCCTCGGGTGAGGCTGTCCGCATGAGGATCCAGCCATCGCGCTCCGCCTGGATCGCGCGCTCGCTGACGCCGAGGTCACGCAGGTCGTCGAGAAGATCGGCGACCTCGGGGGAGACGAAGAGCCGGTCGCCGCCGCGCAGCTGGGCGAGCTGGTCGCGGGTTCGCCGCAGCTGCGCGATGCGGTCCTCGAGGTCGTGATCGATCTCGGCGATGGCCGCCGTGAGCGTCTCCGGGTCGGCGTCGAGGAGGTCTTTGACGCGGGCCAGTGGCACACCCGCGCGGGCCAGGGTTCTGATCTTGATGAGCCTGACGGCATGCTCGGCGGTGTAGCGCCGGTAGCCGGACGAGTCGCGGCCGGGTTCGGTGAGCAGGCCGCGCTCGTGATAGTGGCGGATGGCTTTGACGGTCACTCCGGCGTAGTCCGCGAGCCGGCCGATCGTGAGCATGCCGGACATTCTTCCACCCGGTGGTCAGGCACCCGGGACGGTCAGGCCCGTCGGGTCAGGCGGCCGCCGCCGTTGCGGAAGCGCGCCCGGCCGTCGCGGATGTCGTGGTAGGAGACGAGCAGCAGGCGAAGGTATCCGTCGAACGTCTCCGGCGGATATCCGGCGGGCGCGAACAGGCCGGCCCGGATCGGCACGTAGCGCTGCGGCGGCGCGGCGGTCATGCCGCCGGTGAACGCGGTGAAGACGCGTTCCTGCGACGCGTCCGCCGGTTCGTAGGCCGCCTGCTCCTCCAACTGGCCGTCGACGACGCGCACATCGATGCGGAGCTGGTCGGAGCGGTAGGTGCCCGCGTACGGGGTGAGGTCCACGTCCTGCTGCACTCCGGTGATCAGGGCGGGGATCCGGACGCCGAGACGCTCGCGCAGGAGCTGTTGCAGGAGCCGGTCCTGCAGCATGATCGCTCCCGGGGTGTTGCCGAAGGCGGCGAAGACCAGGTCGTGCTCGGGAACGACGCACAGGATGGCCACGCCGCCGGGTGAGGCGCCCGACATGGCCAGGACGGTCGTGTCGCCGAACGGGTACCGTACCCAGCCCAGACCCATCGGCGGGACGTTCGGGGTCGCCATGTCGTACGAGACCTGCTGCATCAGCGTGGTCGACCCGGTCGACAGGACGCGCGTGCCGGAGGGGGACACGCCGCCGGCGAGGTGGGTGCGTCCCAGGGCGAGCAGGTCGGCGACGGTGCCGACCGGCGTGCCGCCGGCCGGGCCCCAGGTGTCGGGCAGCATGAACATCCCCGTCGGCCTGGCCGCCCCGGTCGCGGGGTCGGGGAAGTGGCCGATGGCCGTGCTGCGCAGGATGGCCTGTTCGGCCGAGGTGCCGGAGTCCTTCATGCCGACGGGTGTGTAGACATCGCGTTCGAGCAACTCGGGGAAGGGCGTGCCGGTGATCACTTCCAGCAGGCGGCCCGCGACGATCATGCCGCCGTTGGAGTAACTGAGCTGCTCACCCGGTTCGAACATGGAGCCGCAGCTGCTCGCGAGACCGGTGATGTAGGTCTTCAGCGCGTCGCGGCCCTTGGCGACGGGAAAGAACAGATCCGCGTCGATGCCGTTGGTGTGGGAGAGCAGGTGCCGGACCAGGATCTTGTCCGCTGCGCCCGGTACGGTCAGGGCGAAGTCGGGAAGGTGCTTCACCACCGGCGTGTCGAGGTCCAGCAGGCCGCGGTCGACCTGCTGCAGGACCAGCATGGTGGTCAGGACCTTCGTGACGGAGCCGAAGAGGAATCCGGTGTCCTGGCGCATCGGCGCGCCGGTGGCGGCGTTCGCGGTGCCGTGGGCGACGATGGTCTGCTCGCCGGCGTGGCAGACGCCGGCGACGAACCCGGGGACGTCGCCGGACTCGCAGTGAGCGGTGATCTGCTCGCGGATCCGGGCTTCGACGGTGTGCAGGGCGTTGTTGTCCATGTGAGCCATCGTCGGACCCTGCCCCTGGGGCGGGGTCAAGGTCCCGACGCGGAGAACCGGCGAGCTTCCTGCGCCAGATCATGGAGGCGGGTCGGCGCGGTGGTCCGCTGTGGCCGCACCGGCGAGATCGCCCGATACGGTCGGGGACCTTCGGGTGCCGGGTTCCGCACCCTTCGCCGCGCTCACTTCTCCCGCCGGGCGCCGTAGCCGCCGATCCCCTTCTCCAGCAGCGCGAAGGCGTGCTCGGCCTGCCGTCGCAGGTCCGGCGCGACGGCCGCGACGGTCTCTCCCGCGAGCATGCGCCGTACGGCGTAGCCCACGACCGTGCGGAGCACGGCGCCGATCTGGGCGGCGACCGCGGCGGGGGTGAGGTCGTCGGGATCGGCGTCCAACTCCTCGGCGATGGCCTCGGCGAGCCTGCGCTCCCGGGTGTCGTCCATTTCCCGGATCCGGGCGCTCAGGGACGGGCTGGTCTCGATCATCCGGATGAGGAGGTCGCCGCCCTCGTGGAACCCGTAGCGGTAGTGGCCGGTCTCCAGGGCGTCCAGGAAGTCGCGGCGTACCGCCTCCAGCGCGCTCTCTCCCGGTTCGCGCTCCCGGAAGACCCGCGCGAGCAGCTCCTCGACCTCGGAGGCCCGGTCGAGGAGCAGATCCTCCTTGGTGGGGAAGTAGTTGAAGACCGTGTTGACCGAGACGTCGGCCGCCCTGGCGACCTCGGCCACGGTGACGTTGTCGAACCCGCGAGCCATGAACATCCCCGTCGCGACGTCGGAGATGCGCAGTCGGGTCTCCCTCTTCTTGCGCTCACGCAGGCCCTCGGTCATGCCGTCATTCTAGGTGCCGGACGAATTTTACAGTTACATCAAAAATGGTGTTACTGTAAAAATGGAGGCGATTAAATGATCAAGACATCGAGTCTGAGCAAGACCTTCAAGGGCGGCGTCCACGCCGTCCGGAGCGTGGACCTCGCCGTGGAAACCGGCGAGATCGTGGGTTTCCTGGGCCCCAACGGCGCGGGCAAGCCGGTTACGGGAATGAGGCGTACGAACTTCCTTGATCACAGCGTTCCGCGAGCTTGATCGCCTTCTGACCGTACCGGAGAGCGCCGGACCCTGCCGCCGTTGGCCGGTCGGCCGGACCCTGCCCGCCGTCCGCTCCCCTCAGCGGTGCGAGAGCCGTCGGCCGGTCCGGCTCGGGCGATCCCCGGAAAATCGAGCCCCCAGAATGGCCGCTGAGGGGCGAACGGCACCGACCGAGATAGAAGCCACCCGAGAGCCCCCTTCGGCCGTCTCCGTGGACTACAGGGCCATTAATGCATATCCACGCTTAACGCGACGAATTCGAGACGGACTCGGAACGGACTTCGGCCGAATTTCACGATTCAGCCATGATCAGAACCCCGAAGCGTCCAAGAGTTGCCGGACTTCCGGCACATCTCGGTAAGGCTCCAACCGGGCACGAACAACGTGCTTCCGTTGTGCGGTTCGGTCGCTGGCAACGTCCGCCGACAGGTCGAACATTCGCGCCGCCGTCCGTGCGGCTTCTTCCGGTTCGTTTGCGTCGGCGAGCGCGACGGCGAGCCACGAAAGGTAGAGCGCGAGTTCGCGCGTATGCGTGCTGTCGTATCGAGCGAGCACGTCGGTAAGAAGTGGGACGGCGCGAAGTGGACGGCGAAGTTCCGTGTAGGCACGGGCTTCCATCACTTGCAATTCGCCAGCGTCAACCCAATACAGATATCCGGGCTCTTCCTCAGCGGCGTATTGGCTCAGAGCCGTTTCGGCTTCGCCGAGTGCGCGCATGGCGGATTGTGCTTCTCCGGCGCGAGCGTGCGCCCATGCGAGCCGGTCCCATGCCAGAGCGCGAGCCCTAGCCGGTGCGTCCGGTCCGGCCGCGTCCAGCGCCGCACGTGCGAGCGCGATCCCCTCGTGAACGTCGCCGACGTTCGAGATCTGATACGCCAGCGATCCAATCAGATTGGATTCAAGAGTTCCGTCCCCGGCTTCGTGTGCGGCGCTGATCCCGAGCCGATATGTACGGGCCGCTTGTTCATGCTGTCCGGCGTCGCTCGCGATCCAACCGGCGATCTGAGCGAACTCGCCGATAGTCGTCAGCAAACGACGGCCGACGTCTTGCGTGTACGTACTCGTTCTATAGATCCGAACCGCCGAGTCGAGTTCACGGAATGCGGGCTGTATCAGATCACCACCGGCGAGAACGTCGTCAGCGAGCCGCAAACTGTGAACCCGTGCGCTGAGGTCTTTGACGTTGCCGATTCCAAGTCGTGATCCGGCACGGTTCGGGATCGGGCTAAGCGGTTCGGTCTCTCGCAATAGATCCCTGAGTACATCATTCGGAGTTCGCCCGTTCTGAACGGGACCGTCGCCGTACAACTCGGCTTCGTCAATCGCGAACACGCGACAGTACAGGAGACGGTACGGATCTCGGGGCTGATGAGTACCGGCTTCATAGTCACGAATCCGGCGAATAATCGACGAACGAGCCGGGAGCGTTGCGCGTATCCGTTTGTCGGCGGCTTTCTCCAACTCGCTCGCCATGTCGTTTTGCGACCACCAACGCTTACGCCGTTCGTTGCGCAACCGTTCGGCCCATGCCGGACGCTCGTCGGAAGCCACGTGCGTACCTCTCCAGTCGGCGAGTCCGTTCCTGTCCTCCAGTGTCCTCTAGACGCAGCATGTATGCGCGTCCTTCGGGGTTATGGACTTGGACCTTGTAAGGGCGATCCTGCCGACATGGCGGGAGCCGTCGGCGCTGACACGCCGGACGGCTCCCTTGATCAGGAAGTGAGGTCCTGATCTATGACTCAGACTAGAGCAGACGGGGACAGAGTCGCCGTCGAGATCAAGGGGAAGCTCGTCTACGTCCCGAAGGACACGGCGAACGTCTACCTGGTCGAAGCTCACACAGACGAACACGTACCGAAGATCGTAACCGGCGCGATCCTGACGACTGACCTCATGTTCGCTTGGACATGGTTGATCGAGACCCTTGCCGACGGCGGTTGGGGAGAAGTGATCGCGTTCGACGTGCTGATCAAGACACATCCCCGCTGGTCTCACAATCTCGGCAGGATCGACGGACCGACGAAGCATCCGAATCCGCTTCGCCACACATCGGCCGACGGACAATGACGGTGAGTCCAGATCTGTTCGCAGATCTCGAATGGCAACCGTATTACCTTCAAGGCTCGGTATCTCGCATGCGCCAATTCATCGTTCGCGGCGCTGTGGAATACGAACTATGCACCGAAGGTGGCCGGTGGGTCATTAAGCGAACTGAGCGGAAAGGTAGCCGGACGATCGTCACGGAAACCGCTCGTGGTCGCCAGCGAGATACCGAAGCGGTGTGGGCGCGAATCGTCCACGGGTAGCAACCGGCCGGACCGAGCCCCGTACGCCACAGCGGCGACGGGGCTCAGTCGTGCTTGGGGGACGGCGGCCGGTGCCGTCCGGCGTGGCGCTGTACCGGCCGCTGAGCGCCGACGGCGAGCGCTGAGGGGTACGGGGGCGCTGTCCTTCTGTCGTGGCTCTCACGCCTGCACGCGTACGGATCAGGGGTTTTGCCTCTGTCGCTGTGCTGACGTGTCGCTGTCGGCGTTCATGCAGCTCAGGCACCGGATCAGCGCTGATCACGGCTTGTCGCTGTCGAAGTTTCCCCAGCTCAGAGGGGTTGTCGCTGTCGAGCCGGTGTCAGCGTGCCAATCAGTCACGAAATGAGCTTCCCGGAATCGTCACGGGACCGCGCTCGAATCGTGGCAAGAAAGAACGTCTTCAGTTTGCGAATCCCCCGCCGTTCGGGAGCAGAAACGGCGGGGGATCGCGGGGGACTCAACGCAGGAACGAACTCGGAAGCCCCCTAGCTTCGTCATGGTCCGCCCTTACCGGTGAAAGGAATAAGCCCGGGTTGACGTCGAATACCTTTCAGGGTTGGTCGGTAACGATCAGGGACATTCCCTGATCTGTTCGAGACGAGCTAGACGAAGCTCGTTCAGAAGTCGAGTGTCACGCCGTGCGAGTTCCCGGTGTGGGTTCATCGCAGCTTCGGCGCGAGCATGCGTGAGAATCCACGCGCGCCGCTCTTCGTCATCGAACGGCGGCGTTCCCCATGACTTCGGGAACATCCGAGTAACCGCCATGAGGCGACCGGCGTCGGCTTTCTCCGTGATGTTCATCGGATACCGGCCGCCTTCTTCGCAGCGTCGGCGATCTTCCCGAGCGTGCCGACCGTGCGCGCGTGCCGAACGGCTTCCCCGGCATCGCTGTACGCCTTCGGAGCGGGCTTGCCGCTCCGGACGGCGGCGAAGTACGCGCCGTCGAAGATCTCGCGCTCAGCGGCTTCTCGCGCCGCTGTGGCCTGCTCTTCGGCTCGAAGCCGGTCGGCGTTCGCGCGGTTCGCTTCGTCGGCCGAGCCGGTCACCGCGTCGTACAGCCTGCCAGCGTCGGCGATGGCGACGGACGGCCGACCGGCCCAGTCGGCGCGCACGTCGAGCCCGAGCCCCTTCGCCTGGTGAGCCACAGCGGCGACGGGCAGGAAGCCCGCCTTCTCGGCGACGTCTTCGAGCGTGACGCGGCATTCACAGTTCTGAGCCATTTGGATTCTCCTTTGTGCTGTTTCGAGAGTAATTGATCGGGCGGGGATTTCTCTATTCACGCGCCGAACATGATGTCGTACAGTTCAGCGCCGGTTTCCGAATGCAGAGTTCCGCACCGTTCACCGTGGAATTGGCATCGCTGTTGTTCGACGGAAGCCCGCTTAGCGAGCGCTGACGTTCCGGCGTCGATCAGGGACTTCTGACCGTTACACATCCGGCACGAAACGGCGAGGTTCGAGAACTCGGTCTTCCCGCCGTTCACCTTCGGAACGATGTGCTCACAGTGATAGTGAGTCGGAAGCGTCTTGTCGTGATCGGTCACGAGCGTTCGGCACAGATAGCATCGCGCCTTTCCGATGCCCCCGGCTCGACGGAGCACTTCGAGTCGCATTTCTCGCCATGCCCGCGTACTGCCCGGGGTTCCCTCTGGTCTCTTCACGGTTGGTCTCGCTTTCCCTTAATTCTTGCCGGTTATTCACGGAGCGTGATGATCTTCAGGTTCTCTCGCGGCTCACACAAACTTTTCGGACAGCGGCGGGTCGGGGACATGATCCTCTCTCAAAAAATCGGCCTCTGACCTGCACTTATGCGGCCGGCCGATTCCTTGAACGAAACGCTCACGAAGTCGTGTCCGATCTCGTCGGCCGAGTCCCGTCACCTTCCGTGAATGCCGACGAAGGTCTCTCGATATCACTGTGTGCATATGACGGGCACGGACTCGATATGTGCTCGACTCGATTCCACAGCGGCGAATGAATGCCGGGCTCGACTCGGTCTCTCCGTCCGGCCGAATGCTGTACGCGTACAGACCCGCGCTGTTCACGTACGAGCCTGAGCTGTACCCGTACGACGCTGTACCTGTACGGCTGTACTCGGTACGTCCGCCGTACACGTACGCGCCATTTCCGTACGTCCGGCCGTACAGGTACAGCACGCCGTACGTGTTCGTGTTCACGTACAGCGCCGTACGGTACGGCCGGACGTACACCGCGTTCACCCTGACGTCAGCGAGACGTACAGCAGCACGCCCGTACCCACGAGGTACAGGAACCGCCATGGCGTGTACGTGATCCAGAGGAACCCGAGTGCGGCGTACCTGGGGTACCGGATGACGTACGACCAGTACCGGCCGACGGTGTCCGTGAAGCCGTTCGTCGGGCCGTACTCGGGTACGGCTTCGAGGTGCGCCGGTACACGGCTGTACGCGTTGCCGTACTCGTACGGGTTGTTCACCGGGTACAGCTCGCCCGTGCTCGGTACGAGATCGCTCATTGCCGTCAACCCCCGTCCGTGAGCGCGAGCCGGTTCATGTCGGCCGGACAGTCCGCGACGTGCGCGACACTGACCCATCCGTCTTCGACCACCACAGCGGCGGGGCAGACAGGGCACGCGTACTCCGTGCTTGAATCGGTGGTGCCACGGTCCCGAGACGGTTCGAGCGTCTCGGGGCTGTGGTCTGTAATAGTCATCTGTTCACGTCCTCGATCCATTGAGTCGGGATGAAGTACCGGACTTCGCCCCTGAGTTTCACGGGCGTACTCGGCGAGAAGTCGCCGTGTTTTTCCGATTCCTGAACGGCCAGCGGATACGTCTTCTCCCCTTCGGTGATCCACCCGACGATCAGGTAAACGACCTGTCGGGGAACCGGGCGGTTACTCTCTCGCTTCTCCTTGATCGCCTTCAGCGGGTAAGACTGCGGAATGATGACGGGATTCGAGTTCGGCTCTTTCTCTGGCATGGTCAGTTCTCCTTTGTTGTGCTGATCGGTCTTCTCGTGGATTCGAGGGGGCTGTACGGCTCCCTCAGCGGGCAGGCGGCCGGTGCCGGACCCCGTGCGCCGGAACTCACTTGCCGAGCCGTCCTGAGCCCCCTCAGCGGGTGGGGGACGGGCTTCCGCCGTCGGCCGGACCGGACTCCCCTCAGCGCTCGGATAGCTGATCAGGTTCCTTCCTGACTTTCTCTCTCCTCTCCACTCCACGGGGGGTTCCTTAAGGAACCCCCCTCCCCGTGGAGTTGGTAGGCCGCTGAGGAATGGAGTGCTGTAGAGTCCGTGAAGTTGTGCGGCGTTGCTCCTGGTCAACGGCACTCCACGGATTAGCGACCCGCTGTGGAGTTCGTAGAGTCCGCCACTCCAAAGATCAGAAACACCGTAGAGTGGAGTGCTGTTTTCCCAGCTCAACGGCACTCCACGGGAAGCGCCGAAATGATCTATCGCGTGGAGTGAATTCCTCACCCTTCATCGCCCCCTTCGGCACTGGCCGTGAGTCCGGGGATCGTGTAGGGAGCGCCCTTCTTCTCCTGAGCGATCACCTTGTTATCGAGAAGGTTCTTGATCACCTTGTAGAACGTGGACTCAGGCATTTCACGCCCACGCTCGGCGACCATCCGTCGAACTCTCGCCGCTGAGGCTCTCTCCCCGGCTTCGCACAGAAGTCGGATGACGGCCAGAACTTCCTTATCACTGTCCGGCATGCTCGGCATCTCGAACGGATCGGGGCGCGTCATGACGACTGAGTCGCCGACTTCCTTCGGGATGAGCTTCACGTCTTCGTGCGCCGGACCGTCCTTCATCTTTCGGTTGGTCAACACGACCCAACCTGACTTTTCGTCCACCTTGGAATGCCAGACGATATCCGCGTCATCTTCGATCAGCGATGATCCTCGTGTGTCCTTGTCTCCCTTGTCGGTGTGAGCGATAGCGAGAACGCTGCCGCCTTTGGTGGCTTCTCGAACTCGGGTGATGTTGTCGATAACGACGCCCATGTCTGAGCCGTTCTGTTCCGCTCCACCCGAGCACCGACGAAGCGTGTCGAGAATCACGAGACCGACATTGCTGTGAGATGCGATCAGGTTCACGAAGTCGTCGATATCCGGACCGTCGAAGAGATTCACGGATCGAGTCATGAGATGGAACGTGGGCTGACCGCCCGGATACTTCCGAGCGTTAAACGACCCTTCCGGGTACTTTACGTATGCGTCAGTGAGCTTGATTCCGTGGAAGTGCTCCCACGCACGGATACGCGGCCGGATGCCGTACGCCCCCTCAGCGGCTACGTAGAGAATGCCCGGACGATCCTCCGGCATTCCGACCCGCTTGTCGTGCCAATCGCGGCCGGTCGCCAGATGAAGCGCCCAATCGAGAGCCGAGAACGTCTTGTACGTCGAGTCACGTCCCGTAAGGATCGCGAACGAGTTCTGATTGAGAACCCCCGGAATCATCGGCTCGACATCCGGCATATCGTCTAGCACTTGCGGATCTAGAATCGAGTCCATGAGCTTGGGGCGCTGCTTTGCTCGCTTCTCGGCGTCGATCTTCTGAGCTTGACGACGCGCTTCGATCCGAGTGAGTTCCCTCAGCGTTTCACGATGAAGGTCCTCGGAAGGAATCTCCCACTCGCTCATGCCGCCGCCCCTTTCGCCGCTGAGGGGCTCGGGGACTCGACACGATCGACGCGAAGGAATCCGTTCCACGCGTTCGCTCGAACGAGTGCGCCCCATTCGGGGCGAAGAACGAGCGCGTTCCCGGCGTTGTCGAACGCGACGACGGGATCGGTAATCTCCCCTTCGTAGACGGCGACCCATTCCCCGGTAGGAACGGAAATAGATACGCCGCCGACGGGCTCGAACTTTTTCCGCAGAGTAGGGGGAACGAGATGGATTCCTTGCCTTGCAGGCAAAGCGGACATTGGCTTATCCTGTCTGTGCGCTGAGGTTCGCCGGGAGCCGCCTTATGGGGATGAGGCGGCTTCGGCATTTCTAGGGAGCCTCGTTAGTTGCTTACTCGGGACGCGTCGCGGCATGAACGCCAGGCTTTTCCTTGACTTCGTCAGTGGCGCGAGGAACAGAGTCGAGAAGGTCGTACGACGACTTCTCGGAAGTCGAACCCCGGAGAAGTAGCGCGAGACGATCACGCTGCTCCATGGTGAGTGCGGGGGCTTCGTCCACGAGAGCTTTGATGTAATCCGCGATCGTCTGAGTCTTGAACTCACGACGAAGCTCCGTAAGGTCGCCGTCCTTCTCGCTGGCGAACTTGCTTGACGCTCTCGCAATCTTCGCGCGAAGGGCTCTGCGCTCACGGCTTGCAGGAACCGGCATGGCATGCTCCGAATCACTTGATCGTGATCCGGTGCCAATCCCTGACGGGGGACTCTGGTCCGGCCTTTCCTCTGGCGTCCTGGACCGTACGGGCGGGACGTCACTCCCCTTGGGTCAACCCGGTAGCTCTCGGCTACGTGTTCCACAATAAGCATTAGCGTGCTGACCTGCAAATACTTGCCTGATTGTCAAGCCCCGTTCAGCCCTGAATCCGGCCGCCTTTTGTAGGGCTCGCACAACGGCCGGATATAAATCGGAACAGATACACGACGGCACAGCTCAGGAATGCGTGACAGATTGGCAAGCCGGGAAAGTCTGTGACTCCCCACAACGCCACCGGCCGCCCCTGAAGGGCTCTGTCCGGCCGTCGGCGCGCTCCCGGCTCTCCTTCCCCCTCAGCGCACGACGAGCGGCCGGTACGGGACCGCTCAGCGCCGACGGCGGCCGGTCCCGGACACGACGAAGCCCCCGGAACCGTGCTCTCCGGGGGCTTGCCGTACGGCGGGTTACCACGACCCGTGATCAGGCTACCTCGCGCGCTCTCTGCCACGCGTCGAAGCGGACGGACGCCGGATCGAAGCCCCGTCCCCGGACGGCCGGAACCGGCATGAGCGTGATCGGCGTGAGAAGCCGGATGATCTCGCGCTTCCGGCCGAGAGACTTGCTGTGCCAGACCTTCGCGGCGTCGTCGCTCGCGGCGAACTCGGCAAGCGGGCTCTCTGCCGTCGCGTCGTTGATCAGCTTCCGGATCTCGTCGCGCTGACGCTCGATCTCGGCGGCGAAGACTTCCATCATGACTGCCGTGATCTTCTTCTGTGCGGCTCTGATCGCGACGTCCGTCTCTTCGGCGTCCAGCTCCCGAAGCCGGTCGCGAAGCCCCGCCACGTCCACGCTTGCCCGCTGAGGGAGCAAGTCGGCGATGTCGGCGCGCGACAGACGCTCGATCATGGCGAGTTCGACGAAGCTGTCAGCCTCAGCGGCGAGCCGGGAGCAATGCCCCTTCGTCCGGCACCGGTACACGAACTGTCCACGCGAGTTCTTCCGGACGGTCATGGTCGTACCGTCGTCGCAGACGCCGCACCGGTAGATCAACGAACCGAGCCACTTCGGCGTGTTCCCCGGCGTCGTCTTCCGAGTCGGGTCGGCGAAGAGCGTGATCAACGCCTGACGCTTCTCTTCGGGAATGATCGGCTCGAACGCGTTCCGCTTCACGATCTCGCCCTGATAGACGGCGTGACCGGACGTCCGGGGATGTGTGAGTATCTGCTTGATCGTGCGGCTGTTCCACCCTTCGTGCTTCACGGCCCGACCGTTCCGGCGAAGGTTCCGGCCGTCGGCTTCGGCGACCGTCTTCACGCCCCGTTCGGCGAGATCGGCGAGAACCTGACGCATGGACACGCCGGACAGGAGATCGTCAGCCCAACGGCGGATCTCGGCGGCTTCGGCTTCGTTGTGCCGGGACATGTCGAGAACCGGCCGGTCTTCGTACCGGCGTTCGGCGACGGGAGCCTTCGGGTTCACGCACACGGACCGGACGCGTCCCGTGTCCACACCCCACCCGAACGGCCGGACGCCGCCGCCGTAGTCGCCGTTCCGAGCCTGGCGCTTGCGAGCGTCCGACACTCGCTCGCCGCGATGATCGCTCTCGTACTCGGCGTTCAACGTGTCGTTGATCAGGTCCTTACGACCGGCCGCCTTGTTCAGGTTGTAGAACGAGCCCTTCATGCCGCTGTACAGCTTCACGTCGTGAGCGCGAGCGACCTTAATGAACCGGCTCACTTCCTCGACGGACCGGTGAAGCCGGTCGGCGTGCCGGATGATGATGGTTCCGATCTTTCCGGCTTCGATGTCCTCGATCATGCGCTGATAGTCGGGACGCTCGATCCCGGAGAACGCCGAAAGGTCGTTGTCCGTGTAGGTCTGGGCGATCGTCAGCCCTAGCTCGTCGGCCGAGTTCTCGTTCTCGACGTGCTGTGTCCCGACTCCCTCAGCGGCTCCCCGCTTGTCGTACGAGATCCGGCAGTAATCGACGGTCCACCTGTCGGGAGTCGTGATCATCATCGGGGGAGTCCTGTTCTCGTCTGTCCGGCTTGCCTCTCTGTCAATGTACGCCCCAGACCCGTAGTGGTGAAGACGACCACCATGCGCATGTTGACCACCTTGCTCCGCCCGACGGCGGGCACCGCCACGGTCGCCGGGCACGACCTCGTCACCGATCCGCGGGGCGTGCGGCGGCGCATCGGCTACGTGTCCCAGGGCGGCGGGACCAGCCCGCTGAACCCGGTGGGAGAGGAGCTCGAACTGCACGCCAGGCTGTACGGTATGCGCCCGGCCCAGGCGCGCGAGCGGGTCGCGGAGACGCTGGAGCGCCTGGACCTGACGGCCCTGGCGGACCGGACGGGCGGCGCGCTCTCCGGCGGCCAGCGCCGCCGCTTCGACCTGGCGTTCGGCCTGGTCCACCGGCCGGCGCTGCTCTTCCTGGACGAGCCGACCACGGGCCTGGACCCGCAGAGCCGGGCCAACCTCTGGGACCACATCCGCCGGCTGCGGGAGGAGGACGGGCTCACGGTCTTCCTGAGCACCCACTATCTCGACGAGGCCGACGCGCTGGCCGACCGGCTGGTCATCATCGACCACGGCGAGGTCGTCGCCGAGGGCACCCCCGCCGAGCTGAAGGGCGGCACCGGCACGCTCGACGACGCCTTCCTCGCCATCACCGGCCGGTCCCTGCGGGAGGACGCCGAGGCGGCGGCGTCCGGGACGCGGGGTGCGGCATGAGAGCGATCCGCGAGACCTGGCTCGTCTTCCGGCACAACACCCGCATCGCCCTGCGGCAGAAGGCGGGGATCGTCTTCGGGGCGCTGCAGCCGCTGCTCTATCTGCTGCTGTTCGGCCCGCTGTTCGCCACGATCGGCACCTGGGAGACGCTGGTCCCCGGCCTGCTGGCCCAGGTCGCCCTGTTCAGCGCGGGCCTGGCCGGATTCGGCATCGTCATGGACGCGCGCGCCGGCGTGCTGGAGCGGCTCCGGGTCACCCCGGCGCACCGTACGGCCCTGCTGCTCGGCCGGGTCCTGGGCAGCTCGCTCACGCTGCTGATCCAGTCGGTCGTGATGCTCGCGCTCGGCTACGCCCTGGGCCTGCGCGCGCCGCTGCCCGGCGTGCTGGCCGGGCTCGTCCTCATGGCGCTGCTCGGCGTCGGCCTGGCCGCGCTCTCCAACGCGATCGCGCTGACCATGAACCCCGACCTCTTCGCGCCGGTCATGGGCACCGCGATCGTCCCCCTGGTCCTGCTGTCCGGGGCGTTCCTGCCGATGTCCATGGCCCCCGCCTGGCTGGACGCGATCTCCCGGTTCACCCCGTTCCGCCACGTGGTGGAGGCGATCCGCGACCTGTTCGCGGGCCGCTACGCCACGTGGACGGTGGCGGCGGGGGTCGTCGTGACCGTCGTGCTCACGGCGGCGTGCGTGGCCGTCGGCACCCGGGTGTTCAACCGCGAGAACGCCTGAGCCCGGTGCGGTCGCCGAGGCCGGACCGCGCGGAGGAGAGGCGTGCGGCCGGGGGAACGCCGGGTCACCGGGGCGGGCCGAAGGGTTCGATGGGCGGGTCGGAGTAGGGGCCCTCGCCGGTCGTCCCGCCGACCCGGTGGGCGGCGGCCTCGGCCACGCGCAGGACGTACAGGTTCTGCGCGGGGTCGAGCAGCACCAGGCCGTAGCCGGTGTCGACCTCCTCCTCCGACAGCCCGAGGCGATCCATGGCCTGCGCCAACGTCGCCCCGGGCGGGAGCCGTACCGTCACGAGAAGCATGGACCCTACGCTACGCGTCCCTTCTGCGGCGCAGGGCGGCGAGGATCCCTTCCGTGTCGGTGATTCCGTATCCGTAGTCGAAGTCGAAGCCGACGGTGCTGCGGTCGTCGGCGGTACGGCGCAGCATCGTGCGCAGCTGGCCGGGGGACAGACGGGAGGCGGGCCACCGCGTGCGCACCGCCGCGACCAGGCCGGCGGCGACCGGGCAGGCGGCGGAGGTGCCGGAGTCGGGCGCGTCGTCGCCGAACGCCCTGGAACCGGAGAAGTGCGTGTAGGAGCAGACGTCCGGCTTGCGCTTGGCCAGGCGGCCGGGTCCCTGGGAGGAGTAGCCCACCCGTTCGTTCTCGACGTCGACGCCGCCGATCGACAACACGCGGGGATGGGAGTTGGCGCCCACGATCGGCCGCTCGCGGAAGGCGCACCGGCCGTCGGGGCAGTCGCGGCCGCAGTTGCCCGCGGCGAACAGGATGTCGGCGCCCGCGTCCTCCAGGCTCGCCACGATCACGTTGAACGGGTGGGCGGCGTTGTCGGAGTAGTTACCGGGATGGCCCACCGGGAAGTCCCAGCGCGGGGAGAACGACCCCCAGCTGTTGCTGACGACCAGGGCCCTGCTCTCCTCCGGCTGGGCGTTGAGCACGTCGCGCAGGTGGGCGAAGGCCGCGACCGCGTCGGAGAGCAGGCCGTCCAGGGCCGAGCCGCCCTGGCGCCGGGAGAGCAGCACCGGCAGGTCGAGCAGGGTCGCCTTCGGCGCGGCGATCAGCGCGTCGAAGGCGCACATCGTGCCGTGGTCCACCTCGAAGCGGCCCGGCGTGCCGTCCACCCCGCCCGGCACCCAGCTGCGCTCCTTGTCCAGCGTCACCTCCCGGTCCAGGTGGCGCCGGACGTGTTCGAGGTTGATCCCGGTGTCGAGGACCGCCAGGGCCACCCCCGTGCCGTCCAGCCCCTCGCCCGCGAGGTCCTCGGCGCGCACCAGCCGTTCCACGTCGTGCCAGTCGCCCACCGGCGGATCGCCGCCGCAGGTGAGGCTCGGCTGGACCACCGGGTCGGAGAAGACGCCGACGACATCGGACCGGGCCGCGGTCAGCAGGGGGATCCGGGTGGACAGCTCGTCGTCGGAGATCTCCCCCCGGACCAGGACCGAGGCGTCCTCGGCGGCCAGTGAGAACGTCAGGGGCTGGTTCAGCGAGAGGGGGTCGCCTCCGGCCGGGGGCACGGGGCGGGGCACCGCCACGGGGGTGAAGGAGGGATCGAGGACGACACCCGGCAGGCCGTCGGCGACGTCGGCCACGGTCGTGTTCACGCCGGGGTCGGTCACCGCCGCGACGACCTCGGGAGAGGGGCGGAGCTGGATCAGGACGCGCATCGTTCACCACCGGTTGATCGGACGGATCAGAGAGAACGCACCTCACCACCGTCCTTCATCGACCGGGACCGTGTCCACCCATGCAAACAGCTCTCACCAGCACCTATATCGTCAAATCCCCGTGAACCGCAGGGCTGGGTTTTCCTTCCCCGGAAGGTCATGGATCACTAGCGTGGACGCCATGACCGCACAGGCGCACACCACGTCGTCCCCCCATCCCGACGCCCGCCCCGAGCACTGGCTGAGCACCCGGCCGAGACTGGTCGTGGCCAGCGCGTTCATGCTCTTCCTGGAGCTGGCGCTGATCCGGTGGACCGGGTCGAACATCGTGCACCTGAGCTACTTCACCAACTTCGTGCTGCTCGGCTCGTTCCTCGGCATCGGGCTGGGCTTCCTGCGGGTGGGGCGCACGGCCCGGCAGCCGTACTACTCGCCGATCACCCTGGCCGTCCTGGTGCTGGTGGTCACGTTCTTCCCGGTCACCGTGGACCGGCAGACCGAGGGCGTCCTGTACTGGACGAGCCTCGGCACCGCCGGGCCGCCGGCCTGGCTGATCCTGCCGGTGGTCTTCGCCGCCGCGGCGGTCGTGCTGATGGGCCCGGCCGAGCTGGTCGGGCGCTGCTTCCCCGAGCTGGACCGGCTGGAGGCCTACCGCTACGACCTGATCGGCAGCCTCACCGGCATCGGCCTGTTCACCGCGCTGTCGTTCCTCAGCGCCCCCCCGGTGGTGTGGGGCGTGATCACCGCGGTCGCCTACGCCGTGCTGCTGCGGCCGCGGCGGCTCTGGGCACGGGCCGCGCTGGCCGTGCCGTCGCTGGTGGTGGTCGCGGCGCTGGCGGCCGAGACGCTGACCGCCGGGGCCCTGTGGTCGCCGTACTACAAGGTGACCCGCACCCACTTCGCCGAGCAGGGCGTGGACGTGATGGACATCCAGGTCAACGGCATCCCGCACCAGCGGGCCGTGCCGGCGGTCAAACGGCTGGAGTGGGAGCGGCAGTACGCCCTGCCGTACGAGCGCTCGGCCGCGGGGCGCCTGGACGACGTGCTGATCGTGGGCGCGGGCAGCGGCACCGACGTGGCGATCGCGCTGTCGAAGGGCGCCGGGCGGGTGGACGCGGTGGAGATCGATCCCAAGCTCCGCGAGCTGGGCGGGACCTACCACCCGGACCGTCCTTACGACGACCCCCGGGTCACCACGCACGTCACCGACGGCCGGGCGTTCCTGGAGCGGACGGACCGCAAGTACGACCTGATCCTGTTCGCGCTGCCCGACTCGCTCACCCTCGTCTCCGGCGCCAGCTCGCTGCGCCTGGAGAGCTACCTGTTCACCCGCGAGGCGATGGAGGCGGCCAGGGAGCACCTCAAGCCCGGCGGGACCTTCTCGATGTACAACTACTACCGGGAGAGCTGGCTGGTGGACCGGCTCGCCTCCACCGTGCAGGCCGCCTTCGGGCACAAGCCGTGCGTGGACGTCGTCACCCAGGCCGGCCAGCAGGCGGTGATCACCGCCGGGCTCGCCGCCGCCGACCAGGCCTGCGGGCAGGAGTGGTCGGGCGCGACCGCGCAGACCCCGCCGCCCTCCGGCGACGACAGGCCCTTCCTGTACCTGAAGGACCAGACGATCCCGGAGCTCTACCTCGTCACGCTGCTGCTCATCCTGATCGTGAGCGTGCTCGCGGTCCGCGCGGTCGCCGGGCCGTACACCCGGATGCGCCCCTACGCCGACCTGTTCCTGCTGGGCGTGGCGTTCCTGCTGCTGGAGACCAAGAGCGTGACCGGGTTCGCGCTGCTGTTCGGGACCACCTGGGTGGTCAACGCGATCGTGTTCGCCGGGGTGCTCGTCGCGGTGCTGGCCGCGGTGGAGGTGACGCGCCGCTTCCGCACCCCGTCGCTGCCCGTCATGTACGGCGTGCTCCTGGCCGGCCTGGCGCTGGCCTGGCTGGTGCCGAACTCCTGGCTGCTGGGCCTGCCGGTGCCGCTGCGCGCGGTGGCCGCCGTGGTCGTGGCGTTCCTGCCGATCTTCGCGGCCAACGTGGTGTTCGCCAAGCGCTTCGCCGACTCGTCCGACGGCACCACGGCCTTCGGGGCGAACCTGC
Source organism: Planobispora rosea (assembly GCF_014648175.1). Classification (GTDB taxonomy): domain Bacteria; phylum Actinomycetota; class Actinomycetes; order Streptosporangiales; family Streptosporangiaceae; genus Planobispora; species Planobispora rosea. Next base: position 49,798 of record NZ_BMQP01000032.1, on the reverse strand, counting down.
TCGGCGCGATGGTCGGCGGCTGCCTGGAGTACCTGGCCCTGGTCATCGGGTACCAGGGCCTGCTGATCGTGGCGGGCCTGCTCTACCTGGGCGCGTTCGCCCTGCTGCCCCGGGCCGCCCGGGCCGCGTGAGCCCGGGCGGCACGCATCAGATGCCGCAGAGCTCGTCGAGGGACTGGGCGTTCCTGTTCGCCGTCGGACTCTTGCTGGGCGTCGCCTCCGGCGGCGCGCTGAGCGTCGGGGTGGGGGCCGTGCCGCTCGTGCCGCTCGTCCCGCTCGTGCCGGGGGTGGGCGTGCCGGAGCCGGCCATGAGCCTCCGGCTGGGCTGGGTCGACTGGCGCAGCGCCCGGGCGGTCGCGGTGCGGATCTTCTGCCAGTCGGGGGAGCCGGAGGAGAACTCCGGCGGCACGAACTGGAGGCTGGTGATCTTCGCGTCCTTGACCTTGAGGGCCAGCTCGGTCAGGTGCTCCAGCATGTCGCGGGGGATGTTGGTCTGGGCCATCCGCTTGGCCACCCGCGCGATCTTGGTGAAGTTCGTCAGGACGACGGCGGGAGTGGCCTGCTTGGCGAAGGCGCCGATGACGCAGCGCTGGCGGGCCATCCGGGAGAAGTCGTCGCTGCCGACGCGGGAGCGGCCGTACCAGAGGGCCTCCTCGCCGGAGAGCGTGCGGTGGCCGGCCTTGATGGTGCCGGCGGTCCCGAACGAGCCTCCGTACTTCACGTCCTGCTCGACCCGGATCCTCAGCCCGCCGATGGCGTCCACCAGGTGGGCGAAGCCGTACATGTTGATCAGGACGTAGTGGTCGATCTCCAGGTTGAGCGTGTAGCCGATCGCGTCCATGAGCGCCCGGGGACCCTGGTGCTTGCGGCCCATGACCTCCGGGTGGTCCTCGGCGTACTGCCAGACCTCGTTGAGCAGGCCGCCGTTGGGCAGATCCCGCATGAAACCGTTGGGGAACTGCTTGGCCAGCGGGCTGCTGGGCGGGAAGCGCACGTACTGCAGGTTGCGGGGGAGGCTGAACATGACCGTGTTGCCGGTCTTGATGTGGACGCTGGCCACGTTCATGCTGTCGGTCCGGATGCCCTCCCGGTTGCCCGCCCCGTCACCGCCGATGAGCAGGAAGTTGATCCGCTCCTGCCCGTTCCACGGGTCCTCGGGCTTGAACGTGGGCGCGGCCGGGTCGTCCGGCCTGCTGGGGAAGATGTCGTTGAACGTGTTCTTGGCGGTCAGCACCGTGCTGGCGGCGAGCGCGAACGGGGCCATCACCGCCACGCACAATGTGCCGATGACGATGCCCGAGACGATCTGGCCCGCGCTGTTGAGCCGGTTGGGACCGAGCGCGATGTAGGAGGAGATCACCAGCAGGAACCAGCCGAGCGCGCCGAGCCCGGACAGGCCCACGATCAGGCCGAGGACGCCGTCCCGGGCGGCGACACCGGTGTTGTCCTTGTCGGACAGGACGATCCCGGCGATCACCCCCAGGACCAGCAGCAGGCCGAAGGCGCCGAGCAGGATGAAGCCGGTACGGCGGCGTCCCGCGCGCAGGTGCGCGATGCCCGGCAGGATCGCCGACAGGGCGGTCCAGCCGATGAGCGACGCGGTGGTCAGCGGCCGGGCGAACCTCAGCCGGGACATGGGGCCGCGGCCGGCGGCCGGGCGCTTCGTGCGGGAACCGTCCGGGTGCGGGCCGGAGGGGAGGGCTCCCGGACCCGTGCCGGGGCCCGGCGCGGATTCGGGGGCGGTGCTCTGCGTGCGCTTCACCTGGGTGGCCGTGCCGCCCTGCGGGACGGCCTGGTGCCCCGGCGGTTCGTGGGCCCCCCGGGCGGTCGCGGGCCGCCCGGGGGGAGGGGGCGCGTCATGCTCCGGGGGGGAGACGGGGGCGGGGGCGGGAGCGGGGCCGGGGTGGCCGTTCGCCGCGTTCCCGGACCGGGCCGCGCGGCTGCCGCGCCGGCGGGGACGCGGTTTCCCGCCTTCGCCGGAGAGCTCCCCCGAGTCCTGCCCATGGCGCATCGTCACACCGCTTCCTAGTCGGTCCTCGCCCGGTCCACCTGGCAAAACGGCCAAGGTCCCCCGATTGCACAGAATTGCCCTGGATTCTAGCCCCCATACTCGGACATGGCAGACAGATGACCAAGGTCAGGTGAATGCCGCCTGTATCTGCTCCCACCGGGTGGCGAACGGGCCCGTCAGATGCTGGACGTGGTGGCCGTACTCATGGGCCATGACGGTGATGATCCCGCCGTGCCACGAGGTGATCTGGCCGTATCCCGTGGGAGGAGGCGGATGACCCGGGTCGGGAGACGGCCGCGGCGCGTGGCCGGAAGGCGGGTGACGCCCTTGCGGCGGACAGCCCGGAGGCGGTGAATGCGGATGCCCGTGAGGTTGAGGTGGCGGCGGAGGACGGTGCCCATTGGGCTGTCACGCTGTCTCCCCGTGAACCAAAGCATCCGATATAGACGGATAGATCGGAGCTTTTAGAAATTTGGGGCGTAAGCATACTGATTTATCACCCGTCACGGATGTGGCCGTATTCGGTTACGGACCGAAATCACGCGAGGTGATCTCCGCGATGTGCCGGACCGGGCCGGTCGCCGTGTCCTAACTTCAGAGCCATGAATCTGCAGCAGCTCCGCTATGTGGTCGCGACGGCGGAGCACCGCACCATGACCGACGCGGCCAGGTCGCTGTACATCGCACAACCTGCGCTCTCCCGTGCGATCAGGGATCTGGAACGAGAACTCGGGATGACGTTGTTCGCCCGTTCCGGGCGTGGCGTGGTCGTCACGGCGCAGGGGCGCCGGGTGGTCAAGCTCGCCCGCGAGGCGCTCGACGCCATCCACGAGATCGAGGCTCTGTCGACCCACAACCATTCGTCCGAGGCGGAGCTCCGCATCGCCTCGACCCCCAGCCTCGAGCCGGGGTTGGCCGGTCGCATCCTCCCCGCCTATACCTCTGAGCATCCGGGGGTGCGAGTGCACATCGTCCGCTGCGACGGACGGGACGGCGTGGTGAACGCCATCAGGAGCCAGCGGGCCGACCTCGGCCTGACGGACCTGCCCGTCCCCGCCGATCTGATCAGCCACCCGCTGGAGCGGCAGGAGATCGTCCTGATCTCTCCGCCCGGCCTCGACCTGCCCGATCCGGTGCCGATGAACAGGCTCAACGGCATGAGGCTGGTGCTGCCGACCAGCGGCAGCGCCCGGCGCAGGGAGCTCGACTCGTTGTTCGCCAAGTACGGCGTCGCCCCCGTGGCGGCCCTGGAGGCCGAGGAGCGCGGCAACTGGCTCGGGCCGGTCCGCGCGGGCATGGCCTCCCTGCTCTGGTACCGCGGGATGGCCGAGCAGGCCGCCCGGGCCGGACTGGTGGTCCGGCCGCTCGATCCCTCGATCCGCCGGGTGATCGCGATCGTGCACGCGCGGCGGCGCCTGCCCGCCGCGGCCCAGGAGTTCCTGACGGTGGCCGAAGGTGGGTCGGCCGCCTAGCAGCAGGACCACGGCCGGCGGTGGGCCGGCCGGGTGGACCGTACCGGGGCCGCGGTGGGCGAGCCGTACGGAACAGTCCATGATTTCCCAGTGAAACCCCCAGAGGCGGCGCAGGTGGGAGCGCCGTCCTCTCCGACACCGGGCGATAAGCTCGGTCTCGATGACTATCTTGCGCCTGCGAGGCCGTGAGTTCCGGCCCGGCGAGTTCGCGATCATGGCGGTGGTCAACCGCACCCCCGACTCCTTCTTCGACCGGGGGAGGACCTACGGCTTCTCCGCCGCCCTGGAGGCGGTGGACAGGGCCGTCGAGGGCGGCGCGGACATCGTGGACATCGGCGGCGTCAAGGCCGGCCCCGGGGACGAGGTGGACCCGGCCGAGGAGATCCGCAGGGTGGCGGGCCTGGTGGCGGCGGTCCGCGAGCGGCATCCCGATCTGATCATCAGCGTCGACACCTGGCGGGCCGAGGTGGGGAAGGTCGTCGCCGAGGCGGGCGCGGACCTGCTCAACGACACCTGGGGCGGGGTCGACCCGGACCTGGCGCGGGTCGCCGCCGAGCACCGGACGGGCCTGGTGTGCGCGCACGCGGGACGGGCGGCCCCGCGGACCCGGCCGCACCGCGTCGCCTACGCCGACGTGGTGGCCGACGTGATCGGCTACACCGTGGACCTGGCCGAGCGGGCGGCGGCAGCCGGGGTCCCCCGCGAGTCGATCCTCATCGACCCGGCCCACGACTTCGGCAAGAACACCTACCACTCCCTGGAGGTCAGCCGCCGCCTCGGGGAGATGACCGCCACCGGCTGGCCGGTCCTCGTCGCGGTCTCCAACAAGGACTTCGTCGGCGAGACCCTGGGCGGCCTCCCCGTCGAGGAGCGGCACGCGGGTACCATGGCCACTCTCGCCGTCTCCGCCTGGCAGGGCGCCCGTGTCTTCCGCGTGCACGACGCGGCCTCGGCCCGCGCGGCTCTCGGCGCCGTGACCCGCATGCGACGCGGTGGACATCCCGAGGAGAGAACGACCGTTGCCTGACACGAGAAACGACCCGGTCGTGGTGATCGGGCTCGGCCGGTTCGGCAGCTCGCTCGCCGCGGAGCTGGTGCGCCGCGGCACCGAGGTGCTCGCCATCGACAGCCGCCCGAAGGTGGTCCAGAGCATGTCGGGCAAGCTCACCCACGTGGTCGCCGCCGACTCCACCGACCCGGAGGCGCTGCGCCAGCTCGGCGTCCCGGACTTCTACCGGGCCGTGGTCGCCATCGGCACCGACATCGAGTCCAGCATCCTGACCACGTCGCTGCTGGTGGAGCTGGAGATCGAGGACATCTGGGCCAAGGCGATCAGTCGCGACCACGGCCGGATCCTGGAGCGGGTCGGCGCCCACCACGTCATCCTGCCCGAGCACGACATGGGCGAGCGGGTGGCCCACCTGCTCAACGGGCGCATGCTCGACTACATGGAGGTCGACGAGAACTACGCGCTGGTCAAGACCCGGCCGCCGCGCGACTACGTCGGCGTCCCGCTCGGGGAGACCAACCTGCGCCGCAAGTACGGCGTCACGGTCGTCTGCGTCAAGGGGGAGTACGAGGAGTTCACCTACGCGGGAGCGGACACCGTCCTCGGGTACGGCGACGTGATCATCATCGCGGGGAAGATCGAGGACGTGGAGCGCTTCGCCGAGCTGCCCTGAGACCACCGGGCTGGCACCGCGGCCGCCGCCTCGCCCGGGGACTCCGCACGGTCCCGGACGCCCCGTGGCGGTGAGGGCCCGCGAACGTGGACTTTGGTCGGATGCCCGCCCGCGACGGCCTGAACTAGATTGCCCGCCATGCCGCTCGCCACGATTCCCAGTCCGCCCGAAGGGGTCTGGCACCTGGGGCCGGTGCCCGTCCGCGCCTACACGATCTGCATGCTGCTCGGCATCGTCGTCGCCGTCGTCATCGCGGAGCGCCGCTGGCGCAACCGCGGCGGGAGACCGGGAACCATGCTGGACCTGGCGACCTGGGGGATCCCGTCCGGCATCATCGGCGCACGCCTGTATCACGTCATCACCGACTGGCAGCTGTACTTCGGGCCGGACGCCCCCCACCGGCCGATCGACGCCATCCTGATCTGGGGCGAGTCCGGACCGGGCTGGCGCGGCCTGAGCATCTGGGGCGCGGTCGCCCTGGGCGGGGTGGGCGTGTGGATCGCCTGCCGCCGCAGGGGCATCGCGGTGAGCGCGGTCGCCGACGCGGTGGCGCCGGCGATCCCCGTCGGCCAGGCCATCGCCCGATGGGGCAACTACTTCAACCAGGAGCTGTTCGGCAGCCCGACCGACCTGCCGTGGGGCCTGGAGATCGAGGCGGGCCGCCCGGGGACCGTGGCGGGTGCGGCCACCTACCACCCTGCGTTCCTGTACGAGTCGCTGTGGAACCTGGCGCTGGCACTGGCGCTGATCTGGGCCGGCCGGCGCTTCCTGCTCCGGCACGGCCGCCTGTTCGCCCTGTACGTGGCGGGCTACACCGCGGGCCGGTTCTGGATCGAGGGCCTGCGCGTCGACCCGGCCAACGAGATCCTCGGCCTGCGGCTCAACCAGTGGACGTCGATCATCCTGTTCCTCGGCGCGCTGGCCTACGTCTACCTGAGCCGGAACAGGAAGTCCGAGGAGCCTCTCGGCGCGAGGCGGGTTCCCGCCGAGGCGGAGTGATCCCGCCCCGCGCGTGACGGAGAAGGATCGGGCCACCCGCGGGGGAGCGGGCGGCCCGATCGGTTCGTCGGGTTCTCCGGGCGCTTCAGCGGCTCACTGGGCGGTTATCCGCACATCGTCGACCCCCGCCTCGACCAGGCTGGCGCCGGAGGCGTCGGCGGCGTCCACCACGATGCGCACGGTCTGGCCGGCGTGGCCGGAGATGTTCGCGGTGGCGGTCGCGTAGGCGGCGGCGCGGGTGGACGCCGCGCCCCGCTGGTCCAGCACGGTCGTGGTCGTCGTGCCGACCACGCGCACGCGGATGTAGTCGGCGCTGCTGGCGTTGTTGAGGTGACCGAGGTACCAGGAGAACGACAACGTCAGCGTGCCGCTCGCGGGGAGCGTGACGGCCGGGGACTGGGCGCTCGTCACGCCGCCGTCGACGTCGCCCGCGCCCACGCTCGCCCCGGCCGGGGCGCCGGTGACCAGGGCGTTGCTCCCGCTGGGGGTGGTGCCCGGCTGCATGACCGCGCCGCCGCTGGAGGTCTCTCCCGGGTCGCCGCGCTGGAAGAGACCCGTGGTCGCGGTGTCGGAGCCGCCGGGGTTGACCGTCCAGCCCCGCTCGGCCTCGAAGTCGTCGGAGTAGACCACGGTCGGGTCGGGACCGCCGCCGCCCCCGCCGGTGAACAGCAGCCGGTTCGGGGAGCCGGTGCCGGGATTGGTCACCACGCCTGTGGTGGCGGCGGTGACCATCGCGTCGCGGACCTGCGCCGGGGTGCTCGACGGACCGGCGTTCAGCAGCAGCGCCGCGGCGCCGGCGACGTGCGGGGAGGCCATCGAGGTGCCGCTGATGGTGTTGGCGGCCGTGTCGCTGTTGTACCAGGCCGAGGTGATGCCCGATCCCGGAGCGAACAGGTCCAGGCAGGTGCCGTAGTTGGAGAAGGAGGAACGCGCGTCGGTGTTGGTGGTGGCGCCCACGGTGATCGCCTCGGCGACCCGGGCGGGGGAGCGGGTGCAGGCGTTGGTGTTCTCGTTGCCCGCGGCCAGCGCGTAGACGACGCCGGAGTTGATGGAGTTGCGCACGGAGGTGTCCAGCGCGGTGCTCGCGCCGCCGCCCAGACTCATGTTGGCCACGGCGGGCTTGACCGCGTTGGCCGTCACCCAGTCCACGCCCTCGATGATGATCGAGGTGGAGGTGGTGCTGCCGCAGCCGAACACCCGGACGCCGATCAGCGTGACGGCCTTGGCGATGCCGTACTGGCTGCCGCCGACCGTGCCCGCGACGTGGGTGCCGTGGCCGTTGCAGTCGGCCACGTCGTTGTCGTCGTCGTAGACGTCGCGTCCGTTCTGCGCCCGCCCGCCGAAGTCGGCGTGGCTGATCCGGATGCCGGTGTCGATGATGTAGGCGCGCACGCCCGAGCCGTTGTTCGGCGGGGTGTAGTTGCCGTCCAGCGGAAGGTTGCGCTGGTCGACCCGGTCCAGGCCCCAGGACGCCACGGCCTGCGCGACGCGCTGCCGCGTGGGCTGCCCGATCAGGGTGAACTCCTGGTCCTGTTCGACGTAGGCCACATCCGGGCGGGCGGCGACGGCGCGGGCCTGCGCCTCGGTCGCCTTCATGGCGAAGCCGTTGAGCACCCGCTGGTAGACGGTGGTCACGGAGGCGCCCTCGGCGCCGGCGACGTCACGGGCCTTGCGGTCCCGGTCGGCCCGGGTGAACTGACCCTTGAGGACCACGATGTAGCTGTCGGCCACCGCGGTGGTGCTGTCGGCGGCGGTGATCGCGCCCTCGGGCGCGGGGTCGGCGGCCGAGGGCTGTGCCGTCCCGAGGACGAGGACCAGCGCCGCGGCGGCGAACCCGGTTAATCGGGCGATGGAGGTTGTGCTCATGACGGTTTTCCTCCTGATGGGGGGTGACCCGGTGCCTTCGTGGGGCCTTCCGGGCGGAGGGTGAGCGCCCCTATGGTGAACCGTCGTCATGTTTACGGCAATATCATGACCGGCGTAAATCTATTTGTTACATACTCTGTTCCGGACAGGGTCTCCGTCGCGTCAGTGCTATGTGTGGCAAATGTCGTGAATGTCGGGTACCCGAGAAGCGGGGTCGCCTCAGCTGTAGATCACCGACAGGAAGCGGATCAGGACAGCCTCCCGCCGGTCCGCGGGCAGCGCGTCGAGCACCGCGTTGACGACCGCCATCTCCGGCTGCCCGGAACCGTTCAGGTCCACCCCGACCGAGGCCGCCAGCTCCCCGAAGGCCGCGTCGTCCAGAGCCTCCAGATCCAGTCCGGCCACCAGCTCCACCAGCCCCTCGGGCAGCCTCACCGGTCCGCGCTCCCGGGCCGCCGCGGCCGACTCGGCGATCACCTGGAGCATCGCCTCCACTCCCCGCAGGGTCACTCCGGTGACGGTGATGTGGATGTTGGCGGGGATGCCCGCGTAGGACAGCTGCGGCTGCAGGAACCAGCCGCGCTTCCTGGCCTCGTCCGAGAGCGTGAACACGTCGATCTCGTCGGAGGCGAAGGCCACCAGCGACGACTCCGGCGCGCCGAGCACCCGCAGGCCCGCAATCGCGGCGACGCCCTCGCGCAGCCGGCGGGCCGCCGCCAGGGTGGCGCGGCCCAGCTCCAGGTACCCCTCGCGGCCCAGCGCCTGCAGGGTGGCCCACGCGCCGCCCAGCGGCCCGGCGGACTTCGAGCTCTGCACGGTCGCGTTGATCACCGTGTAGCCGGGCCACGACGCCGAGGCGAAGTAGGCCGCGCGGCGCAGCGCCGGGTCGGCGAAGAGCACGACCGAGGCCCCCTTGGGGGAGTAGCCGAACTTGTGCAGGTCGCAGGAGAGTGAGGTGACCCCCGGCACCGACAGGTCGAACGGCGGCACCTCGGCGCCGGCCGCGCGCAGCCAGGGCAGCAGCCACCCGCCCACGCACGCGTCCACGTGGCAGAGCACGCCGCGCGCGGCGGCGATCCCCGCGATCCGCCCGACCGGGTCCACCACGCCCTGCGGGTAGGAGGGCGCCGAGACGACCACCAGCACCGTGTCACCGGTGATCGCGGCCTCCACCGCCGCGGCGTCCGCCCGGAAGGTCACCGGGTCCACCGGGACCGCGTCCACCGCCACTCCCAGATAGTGCGCGGCCTTGTGGAAGGCCGGGTGCGCGGTGACCGGCAGGACCATCCGGGGACGGCCCTCGACCCGCCGGGAGTCGCGCGCCGCCTTCACCGCCAGCATGATCGACTCGGTGCCGCCGCTGGTGAAGATCCCGGTGCCGCCGCCGAGGAGGTCCGCGACCGCGCCGACCACCTGCCGCTCCATCTCCACCACGCTGGGGAAGGCGGTCGGGTCGAGCGTGTTGACCTCCAGCATCTCGGCGTAGGCCCGCGCCGCGGCCTCGTGCACCTCCGGACGGCCGGTGTCGTAGACGTACGCGGTCACCTTGCCGCCCCGCACGGGCAGGTCGGCCTCCTTCATCCGGGCGATCTCCGCCAGAAGCTCGCCGACGTCGCGGCCCTTGTCAGGCAGGTTCATGGAACTCCTTCGGACGTACGGCTCCCGCGAGCCGTGAGGGGACGGCGGGTCCGGGGCCCGGTACGGTGGCCGGGCCGGGCCAGTCAATCACCTCGGGGCGGTCCGGGGTCAGACCGTGCCGGGTGAGGCTTCGCCCGCACCGCGGACCGGCACCGTCCCCCGCGACTCAGGTGACATATCGACACATTTCTGAAACGAGAGCGTCGTGATCGGTTCACATGCCTGGAAGGATGTCCTACATTTGTGGGAGCGCTCCCATCAGTGAAGAAGCCAGTGTCCCCCCAGAACGGCTTGCTCATGGCTCGATCAGACGTCGCCCGCACCGCCGAAGGCCTCCTGGCCGCCGCCCCCGCGAGCGTGCGCGAAGCCCGCTCCCTGGTCCGCCGCGAGCTTCCCGGCTGGGGCGCCGAAGACCTGGTGGACGATTGTGTGCTCATCGTGAGCGAGCTGGTCACCAATGCCGTCCGGCACGGCGGCGCGGCCTGCGTGCTGCGCCTGGGCGGCGACGGCGTCCAGGTCTACGGCGAGCTCTTCGACCCCGGTAGGGGCGCGCCCCGGATGCGCGAGGCGGGCATGGACGCCACCGGAGGCAGGGGCCTGCAGATCGTCGACGCCCTCGCCGACGACTGGGGCGTGTCCTGGCCGGAGTCCGGTGGCAAGATCGTCTGGTTCGTGCTCGGTGGCCGGTCCGTGCCGTACGGGGTGTCCCAGCACGCGTCGGACGCCTTCGCCTGATCCACGCCGCCGCGTTCCGCCTCCCACCGGGGCCCCGGCGGGGGGCTCCGCGGCTGGCTTCATGACATGGGCGGGGCGGCGGGCCCTCCCCCTGTTGACGCCGGGTTGGACCGGACGATCTCTTCCCGTGTCAACAAAGGCTGGGTTCGCGCGCATCGCGGCGAGATGACCTGCAGATATTACAGACGACCGAAAATTTCGCTACTTAACACTATTAAATATTATTGTCAGCACCTTGACGGGCGATGTGCGGAATCCATAATCTTCGGCACGTGGGAGCGTTCCCACTACGGGTGTGGGAGCGCTCCCACAATGCGCGCCGGTCACCATCGTGACGGCGCGGTCAGTGGAGTCCGTGAGTCTCCGATGACCTCGGGGACCCGCTGTGACTTCTGTGGGCGATTCCGAAAACCGCAGGTCCGGGCGCTCCGGCGTCCTGACTCGTGCCCCGTCGGCCCGGGTGTTCCGGTGTCGTTCGGTGCCGCTTCCGCAGAACCGCGAACCGGGGACTTCGTGTGCCGGAGTCCGCGAGGAGCCGCGCATGCATGCCCGGCCCGAATGACTAACCGGAATTTCCCCTTAAAGGGAGAGTGTCATGACCGATGCCTTAATTCCGCAAATGACCGTTTCTGAGCCCATGTCTGTATCGGAAAGCTTTCGAATCCGTGGTCACTGAAAAGAACCGGGCGGGCGCGGAGGGCGGGCGGCCGGGCGGGAGCCGTCCCCAGGCGGGATCCGAGGCCGGCGACCGGCGTCACCCGCATCGCCGGCACGAGGAATCGGTGGAGACCAGATGACGGGCGACGATCTTTCACGACCCCCGGCGCACGGGAGCACCGGGTCCGCGTCGTCCGGCGCAGGGCCGCGCGCCGCGATCGTGGGCGCGGGCCTGTCCGGGTCCCTCCTGGCCCTGTTCCTGGCCAGGCGAGGCTACCGGGTGGAGGTCTACGAGCACAGGGACGACCCGCGCCTGAGCAAGGACGAGGGCGACGGCCGCTCCATCAACCTGGGGCTGTCCGCGCGCGGCATCCGGGCCCTGCGCCGGGCGGGACTGCTCGGGGAGCTGTGGCCGCACACCGTGCCGATGCGGGGACGAATGATCCACTCTCCTTCGGGTGAGCTGACGTTCCAGCCGTACGGCACAGCGGACCACGAGATCCTCTACTCGATCCGCCGCGGCGTGCTCAACGCGCTGCTCATCGAGCACGCCGACGCCCTCGACGGAGTGACGTTCTTCTACGGGCTGCGCTGCGTCGACCTCGACGCGGACACCGGCACGCTGACCCTGTCCGACACGATCTCGGGCGAGACGCGGCGGGTGGAGGCCGATCTCGTGGTCGGCGCGGACGGGGCCTTCTCCGCCGTGCGCCGGCTCATGCAGCGCGGCAGATCCGCGGACCTGCACCAGGAGTTCCTCGAATGGGGGTACAAGGAGCTCACGATCCCGCCGGCTCCGGACGGCGGCCCGCGGACCCCGATCGAGGCGCTGCACCTCTGGCCGGCCCACCGGGCGCTGATCGTCGCGCACCCCAACACCGACAACTCGCTGACCTGCACGCTCTTCCTGCCGCACGAGGGAGAGCCGAGTTTCGCCTCGCTCGGTTCGGGTGCCGAGGCCGAACGGTTCTTCCGCAGCAGGTTCCCGGACACCCTGCGGCTCATCCCCGGCCTGGCCGAGGAGTTCGAGGCCAACCCGGTCGGGCGCCTGGTCAGCGTGCGCACCTCGGCGTGGCACGCGGGGGAGCGGGTGGTGCTCGTCGGAGACGCCTGCCACGCCGTCTACCCCTTCTACGGGCAGGGCATGAACGCCTCCTTCGAGGACTGTCTCGTGCTCGACGAGTGCCTGGCCCGGCACCCCGCCGACCGGGGTGCCGCACTGCGGGAGTACCAGGACCTGAGGCGACCGCACACCGACGTCCTGGCGGAGCTGTCGAAGGAGAACTTCCTGGAGCTGCGCGACGGCCTGCGTTCCCCCGCGCGCCTGCTCCGAGCCCGCGCCGACCTGATGCTCAACCGGATCTTTCCCCGAGGATGGCAGCCGTTGTACACCATGATCTCGCATACCTCGATGCCGTACGGCGAGGCGCTGCACCGCGCCCGCCGGCAGAACGCGCTGCTCGGCGCGGCCGCGGGGGTGCTGTCCGCGGGAACCGCCCTGGGAGCGGCCGCGGCCGTCCTGCATCTGCGGCGACGGGCCGCAGGCCCCGCGAGGAGGACCGGATGATACGCCATCCCGACCACGACGACCTGGTCCTCATCGAGATGGGGGACCTCGACCTGACCCCGCCGCCGCCGGACGTCGCCGAGCACCTGCCCGCCCTGCGCACCGTGCGGGAGTGGATGGGCGACTACCTGTGCAGGCCGCTGCCCGAACTGGGCCGCAGGGGAGCCGTGTGCCCGTACACCTCCACGTCGATGGACAAAGGCCGGGCCTTCCTCGCCGTACAGCCGGGCCGCCCGGCCGGCGTGGACGAGGTGACACGCTCCGTCCGGCCGTACCGTGAGTGGTTCATGCGCCTGGCCCCGGCCGGGGAGATCCTCTCCACCTACACCACCCTGATGATCCTCTTCCCGGACGCGCGCAGGGAGGACCTCCCGGCCATCGACGCGGCGCAGGCGGCGTTGAAGGCGTCGTACGTCTCGGAAGGGCTCATGATCGGCGAGTTCCACCAGGGGCCGCCCGACAAGCCGGGCCTGTGGAACCCCGACCTGCGCCCGCTGGCCAGCCCCGTGGCGATGCTCGTGATCAGGCACATGGTGGCGACCGACTTCCCCTTCCTGCGGGACGACCACGACCACATGCGCGCCTACCTGTCGTGGTTCGGGGACGAGGTGCCCGCGCATCTGAGGGAGTCGGTGCGCGCCGCCGCCGAGAGCCTGAGCTGACGAACCCGCCGGGCACCCGGGCCGCCGGGGACCCGGACCGATGGGTGCCCGAGACGATGAGCGCCCGGACCGATGGGCGCCTGAGCCGACGGGCGCCCGAGCCGACGAACCGACCCGAGGAGCGACGTGCCACTCGACCTGCCGCCCGACGAGGCCGCGACCCTGCGCCGGGGAGACGGACCGGCCGTCCAGATCGACCTGATCCAGACGATGATCTTCCACGCCGCGGTGGCCGCACTGCGGCTCGGCGTGTTCGGCGCGCTGGAACGGGGACCGCGCGAACTCGGCGCCCTCGCCGGCGAACTGGCCGTGGACGAGGCGAACCTCCGCGCCCTGCTGCGCCTGCTGGTCACCGGCGGCTACCTCGCCGAGGGCCCGGACGGCTACGAGCGGACCCCCGCCGGGGCGTGGCTGGCCGGGCCGGACGACGGATTCGGCGCCGTGCTGGACTTCTGGCACTCACTGATCGGCGAACTCTGGCAGGGGCTGGAGGAGACCGTGCGCACCGGCAGGCCGCAGCGCGACTTCTACGCCTGGCTCCAGGAACGCCCCGACGTGCTCACCCGGTTCCAGGGCATCCAGCTCCGCATCGCCGAGTGGGTGGAGAAGGAGGTGCTGGAACTCGCCGCGCTGCCCGGCGAGCCGGCCCGCCTGCTCGACCTCGGTGGCGGGCACGCCAGGTACAGCCTCGCCTACTGCCGCAGCCATCCCGGCCTGTCCGCGACCGTCCTCGACCTGCCCGAGGCCCTGGAACCGGGTCGCGCGGCGGTGGAGGCCGAAGGACTGACCGGCCGCTTCGCCTTCGTCCCCGGAGACCTCCGCACGGCCGAACTGCCCGGAGGACAGGACGTCGTGCTGCTGTTCAACGTGCTGCACGGCTTCCCGGCCCTCACCGCCCGGACCCTGGTGGGCCGGGCGGTGGGAGCACTGCGCCCCGGCGGGAGGCTGATCCTGATGGAGACCCTCACCGACCCGGTCGGCAGCGTTCTCGAGGAGGGGTTCACCCGCGGCTTCGACCTCAACCTGATCCACACCCAGGGCGGAAGACTCCACCCGGTGGAGACGATCGCCGGGTGGATGGTGGAGGCGGGCTGCTCCCCGCCCGCACGCCACGATCTCACCCGATCGGCCACGCTCTCCCTGCTCGTCGCCGACCGGGAGGGCTGAACCGGTCACGGAGACGATGACCGACGCCTTCACCGATGCGGGAGAGTCCCCCGCAGTCCTATTCGATGAAGTCGATGTCCGGGTGTTGCGGGGATTCGCCGTCGAACAGGTGCCGGTCCCGGCCGCGAAGGTGCAGATCGAAGAACGCGCCGATGTAGTCCCGTTGCGCGGCCACCGAACGACGGGGATCGATGGTGCCGATGACCGCCTCACGCTTCTCCGGCGCCACGCGTGCGCCGAGCTGCGGCACGATGACCTGCAGATCGCTGTAGGCCATGTGCGTGCTGCCGCCGCGCAGGAGCAGATCCCGTTTCCAGCCTCGCTGTCTGGCCCAGAAGTCCGCCCAGCTGCGGTCGAATCCGGGATTGCGGTGCGTGTGCTCGAGCGGTTTCCCGTTCTCGTCGACCCCCTCGGCGCCCATCAGGAGGAACGGCCTGTCCAGGCCGCGTTCCGTGACCTCGCCCGGCACATAAGGACTTCCCGGGGGATAGCCGGCCGCGGTCGCCATCGCGCCGTCCAGGTTGATCCCGGCGTCGACACGGCGGTCGTGGACCATCGTCTCACCCGCGGTGAACCCGCCGTAGGAGTGCCCGTAGGCGCCGACCCGGGACAGGTCGAGCGACCGGCCGAGCCCACGCGGCAGCGGCCGCTTCCCCGCGTCGGGGTTCTCACCCCGGGTGATCGCCTTGAGCCGGTCGAGGACGAACCGGCTGTCGGCGACCCGGGCGTCGAGCGCCTTCTTCCCGGATCCGGGGCTTCCATCCTCGGGCACCGCGAGTTCGAGCCGCCCGTCGGGGAACTCGACCGCCACGCTCTCGTAGGTGTGCGAGAGCGAGACGACCACGTAGCCGCGGCTCGCCAGATCGTCGACGATCGCCGTGTACGTCTCCCGCGGGCCGCCGAAGCCGGGTGAGAAGAGTACGACCGGCTTCGGCGCGCCGTGCGCCACGGGGACGCCGGTCTCGGCCCTCCGCTTCGCCGACGCCCAGTCGATGGAACCGGCCGGGAGACCGAGGTAGTCCTCGCCCGCCAGCACCTGGTCGACGACGGTGCTCATGCCGGGTGTGAGCCACGGTGCCCGCGGGCCCCCGGCGAACCGGTCCGCCGGGTAGGCGACGGTGACCATGAGTTCCCGGCGCCGTTCCGGTTTCCACGGATCGGGACGGGACGGGTCGACGAGGTGGAGGTCGGTGGTGCCGACGTCGTACCGGCCGGTGAGGGGCGGCGCGGTGAGCCCGGCCCGCTGCTCCGCCGCCACGGCGGGAGCGGTCGCGGTGAGCCCGCCCGCGAGCGCGAGACCCGCGACCAACGCCGAAGCGCGCACCGTCCTGGTGTGTCTCGATGACACTGCTGGAGTCCTTCCGGATCGGGGCGGCCCGACGGTCGCCTGCTTCCGACCCTGCAGCGCCCCGGCGCTGCGCGCATCCCCCTTCAGAAGGAGCCGTGCTCATCCGTGGAGCGCGCCGGCCCCCCGTACACCCTCCTCCGGGTCCTGTGCGCCCTCCGTGTCCCCGCCGCCCTCGGCCGCGCCGCCACCCGGTACGGCGTCGGGGACGTCGCGCTCCAGCCGCCGGAGCGCGGGGACCAGCATCACGGCGGCCGCCAGCAGGACCAGCAGGATCCCGTCCGCCAGCACCACCGCGGCCAGTCCGCGTGCCTCTCCGACGCCGACGACCGCCCCCAGCGAGCCCGCGAGCGGGCCGCCGGGTTCCAGGGCCGGCCCCACGACGTTCTCGGCCAGCGGGGCCGCCAGCAGGTAGGCGGCGGGCATCGCGAGCTGGCCGAGGGTGTGCGAGGTGCCCATGACGCGGCCCAGGGAGGCCGGCTCGACCTTGCTCTGCAGGACCGTGACGACGGTGCCCTGGACCACGGGCAGGGTGAACAGGAACACGGCCGCGGCGACGCCCACGACCACGGCCGACGTCCAGGGCGCGTGCAGGGCCAGGGCCGCTCCGCCGAGCGCCGTGAACGCCGCGATCCCGCTCACGCGCCGTTTCGGCCCTCCCCACGCGCCCATGAGCAGGCCGCCCGCGAAGAGCCCGGACCCGCCCGCGAACATCAGCACGCCCAGGGTGGCCGCCGAGGAGAAGGACAGGATGAGCGGCTGGACCAGTACCCCGGCGACCCCGAAGAGGAAGTTGTAGGCGGTCAGGGTCAGGACGAACGCGAGCAGCGGCGGCCGGGCCCGCAGGTACCGCAGGCCGGAGGCGAGATCCGAGCCGAGGGACGGCCGTTCGGCCCGCTCCTGCGGGTGCAGCACCGGCGCGGGCAGGCTCACCACCAGCAGTGTGCCCATCGCGACGGCGAACGACGCCAGGTCGATGACGAGCACGCCGACCATGCCCACGGCGCCGAGCAGCGAGGCGGCCAGGAGCGGGGCGGCGATCTGGACCGCCGTGGCGGTCTGCATGAGCCCGTTGACCCGGCCCAGGTGCCGCTTGGGGATCAGCATGGGCGTCATCGCCTGGTAGGCGGTCAGATGGAAGACCCCGCACGCGGCGCTCACCATCGCGCTGACGTACACGTGCCACACCGCGAGCGCGTCCAGGTACAGCAGGAGCGCCACCGCGGCGGTGGACGCCGCCGCCAGGCTGTCGGTCACCACCATGACCGTCCGCCGGTTGAAGCGGTCGATCGCGACCCCGGCGAACGGCCCGGCGATCAGGCCGGGGAGCATGGCGCTCAGCATCACGAACGCGAACAGGGTGGCCGACCCGGTCGTCTGGAACACCCACACGCCCAGGACGAAGGAGGTGATGCTGGACCCCACGCCGGACACCAGCGAGGCCAGCCACACCCCGCCGAACCTGACCAGGTCTCCTCTGGCGGTCACGCTCCGTTCCCTCCGCCCGGCAGCCGGCCCGAGGCGGCGAACGCGTCCAGGTAGCGGCCGAGCAGCCACGACCCGTCGAACGCGGCCGGCACCCCGGCCCCGGTCAGCCACTTCTCGGTCCGGGTGCAGTCGAACAGCGGCCGGTCGAAGCGCGGCTCGGCCTCGGCCAGCCCGGCGGCGAACGGTTCGAGCGCGACCGGCTCCCCGGCGGCCAGCCGGTCCAGTACGGCGGCCCGCCACCGGGACCAGGGCACCGGGGCGGCGGGATGCCCGCGTTCGGTCAGGGCCGCGGCGATCTGCCGGTAGCCGACCGTCGCCGGATTGAAGTAGTGCAGGTCGTGAGGGGGAGGCTCGGTCGCGGCGACCGCCGCGGCCACCCCGCCGGCCACCTGGTCCACCGGGGACAGGTCCTCCTCGAAGCCCAGGTCGGGCACCATGCCGACCTGGGCGCAGGTGATCAGCAGCCGGCCGAAGTAGTCGTCGGGGGCCCCGATCCCGGTGCGGCTGTCGCCGCCGATCCGGGCGGGCCGGTGCACGGTCACCGGGATGCCGCGCCGCCGCGCCGGTTCGGCCAGCCGGTCGGCCACCCACTTGCTCTGGTTGTATCCGCCGCCGAGGCCGCCGGGATCCTCCGGTGGATCGAGTTCGGTGACCGGCCGTCCGCGGTAGGCGTCGCCGAGGTACACCCCGAGGGTCGAGAGCAGGTGCACCGGGATCCCGCCGCCCATCGCCGCGAGCCGCAGCACCTCCACCGTGCCCGCCACGTTCGGCGGGCGCAGCAGGGCGTACGGCTGGGCGAAGTTGACCAGTCCGCCGCTGTGGCAGACGGCGTCCACCCGCAGGGCCAGGTCACCGAACGCCTCGGCGCCCAGCCCGAGGCGCGGCGCGGCCAGATCGCCGGGCAGCCCTGTCAGCCGGGGGTCGCCGGACACCCGTTCCAGCCCGTACCGGGCCAGGTTCTCCCGCACCCGCCGCAGGGCGTGCTCCGGGGAGTCGGCGCGCACCAGGCAGATCACCCGGCCCGCCGTGCGCTCCAGCAGCTCGGCCACGAGGTGCGCGCCGAGGAAGCCCGTGGCGCCGGTCAGCAGGACCGCCCCGCAACCGCGCCGGGTGAGGGCCGTCCCGGAACCGCGCCGGGCGGTGGTCCGGGCGGCCACCGCCACCTCGTCCGGGAGCGTCACCTCGGCCCGCAGGTCCGGTGCGTCGTCATCGCGGGAGCCGCCGGCGCGGGCGGTGACCAGCGCCGCGAACTCGGCCAGGTCGGCGGCCTCGAACAGGTCGCGGGCGGAGGGACGCACGCCGAGCTCGTCGTGCACCCGGGTCACCACCTCGGCGATCCGCAGGGAGTGCCCGCCGAGGGCGAAGAAGCCGTCGTGGCGGCCCACCCGCTCCACCCCGAGCACCCGGGCCCAGACCCGGGCGAGGGCCTCCTCCACGGGACCCCGCGGCGGGGTGAACTCCTCCGGCCCGGAGTCGCCGGGCTCGGGCACGGGCAGCGCCGCGTAGTCGGTCTTGCCGTGCGCGGTGCGGGGGAGGGAGTCGAGCCGGACGAAGCGCGCGGGCACGAGGTAGTCCGGCAGCCGGTCCCGCAGATGCCGTCTGAGGTCGCCGGGCTCGCCGCCGGTGACGTAGGCGATCAGCCGGTGGTGACCGGCCGGATCGGGCACGGCCGCGACCGCCGCCTCGCCCACCGCCGGATGCGTCGCCAGCGCGGCCTCCACCTCGGCGGGCTCGACGAGGTGGCCGTGGATCTTCACCTGCCGGTCGACTCTGCCGAGGAACTCCAGGGACCCGTCGGCCAGCCGCCGCACCAGGTCGCCGGTGCGGTACATGCGCGAGCCCGGTACGGCGGCGAACGGATCGGGCACGAACCGGCCGGCGGTCATCGCCGGGTCACCGAGATATCCGCGGGCCAGGCAGTCGCCGCCCAGGTACAGCTCACCGGGCGTGCCCACCGGGGCCCGCCCGCCGTACCGGTCGCAGACGTACGCGCGGACGTGCGGGAGCGGGCGGCCGATCGGCAGGTGGACCGCGCCCGCGGCCTCGCCGCCGTCCACCGTGCCGTACACGGTGGCGCAGACCGTGGCCTCGGTCGGGCCGTAGTGGTTGAAGAGCCGTACCCGGCCGCCGGTGGCCCGTGCCCAGGCGCGCACCGCGTCCATGGGCACGCGCTCCCCGCCGATCATCATGACGTCCACCGGCCAGTCGCCCGGTACGCCCGTCCCGTCCAGTTCCCCGGCCCAGCGCCGCCACAGGGCGGCGGCGGTGTCCACGGCCGTCACCCTCCGGGCGGCGCAGAACCGCACGAGCTCCGCCCCGTCGAGCAGGGCGGGCTCGGGATGGAAGACCAGGGCGGCACCGGAGACCAGCGCGGGGAAGACGTCCCCCACCGACGCGTCGAAGGTCAGCGGCGGGAGCACGAGCAGCCGCTGCCCCGGGCCGAACCCGTGGACGCGGGCGAAGGACTCGGTCAGCAGGGAGAGCGTCGCATGCGTGACCATGACTCCCTTCGGCCGGCCGGTGGAGCCCGAGGTGTAGATCACGTACGCCAGGTCGCCGGGACCGGGACGGCCGGAGGGGGGCCCGGCCGCCGTACCGCCACCGGGTGCCGGAGCGGAGACCTCGGCACCGCCGGTCACCGGGGCGGAGATCTCGATGCCGTCCCCGCCCTCCGACAGGGTCACGCGGGCGCCCGACTCCCGCAGGATGTCCCGCAGGCGGGCCGGCGGATGGGAGGGATCGAGCGGCAGGTACGCGCCGCCCGCCTTGAGCACGCCGAGGATCGCCGCCACGGCCTCCGGGCCGGGGGGCAGGACCACGCCGGCGAGCTCTCCCGGTCCCACGCCCGCGCCGGCCAGCTCGCGCGCGAGGTCCTCGGCGCGCCGGTCCAGCTCCCGGTAGGAGAGGGTGCGCCCGTCCCCCGCGACGACGGCCGGCGCCTCGGGCGTCTCCGCGGCCCGGAGCGCGACCAGCTCGTGCACCCGGAGCTGCGCGGCGCGTGCGGCCGTGTCCCGCACGGTGCCCGCCGGCAACAGCGCGGCGTCGCCGTGCCCGTCGCCGTGCCCGTCGCCGGCGAGGTCGACGTCCCACACCCGGGTGTCCGGCCGCGTCGCCAGTTCGGTGAGCATCCGCACCACGTGGTCCCTCATGCGCTCGGCGGTCCCGGCGTCGAAGAGGGCGGTGGAGTAGTCGATGCTGATGTCCGTCTCGGCGCCCATGACGGTGCCCATGGCGGTGCCCATGGTGACGTACAGGGTGAGGTCGAACCGGGCGCTCGGAGCCGGCGTCTCCCACTCGCGCATGGACCAGCCGGGCATGCCGTGGTCGGTCGGCGTGGCCGGCTGGACGACCAGCATGACCTGGAAGACGGGGTTGTGGGCGAGGTCCCTGGGCGCGTTCACCAGCTCGACCACCTGGTCGAACGGGAACCTCTGGTGCTTGAAGGCGCCGAGGAAGCCGGCGCGGGTGCGCCGCAGCAGCTCGGTGAGCGTGGGGTTGCCGCGCACGTCGGCGCGCATCGCCAGGGTGTTGACGTACATGCCCACCGACCGGGTCAGCGACGGCAGGTCGCGGTTGGCCACCGGTGTCCCGATGACGAGGTCCTCCACGTCGCACACCCGGGCCAGCGCCGCCGCGAAAGCGGTCTGCAGCACGATGTACGGCGTGCACCTCTCGCGCCGCAGCAGCGCGCGCAGTCCCTGGGCCACCTCGTCGGGCAACCGCGCGGAGCAGCGGCCGGAGTCCGTCGCCTGGGAGGCGGTGCGCGGCCGGTCGGTGGGCAGCGGCAGCAGCGGCGGGGCGCCGTCGAGCCGGTCGCGCCAGTAGTCACGGTCGGCGCGGAGCGATTCGGGGTCCTGACCGGCCAGCCACACCGCGTAGTCGGGGAACTGCGTGACCGGTGGGCCGGAGGAGGACTCCTCCGGCCCACCGGTCACGATCGTGCGGTAACCGGAGAACAGCTCCTCCGGGATGACCGTCAGGGAGGGCCCGTCGGAGACGATGTGGTGCACGCTCATGAGGAGGACGTGCTCGTCCTCGGCCAGGCGCAGCAGCGCGACGCGGAGCAGCGGCGGACGGCCGAGGTCGAACGGCGCGGTCACGATCTCCCGGGTGCGCCGCCGCGCGAGCGCCTCCCTCTCCTCGATTCCGGAGTCCGGCGAGGGGAGCGCGCTGAGATCCTCGACGTGCAGCAGCCCGGCGAGTTCGTCCTCGGACAGGTCGTGGACGACCTGTCTCGGTCCGGTGTCCGTCTCCACGACGGCGGTGCGCAACGCCTCGTGCCGCCGGACCAGCGCGCCCAGGGACCCGCGCAACGCCGCCAGGTCGATCGTCCCGGTGATCCGGATTCCCAGCCACAGCAGGTAGGCGGCGCCGCCGAACCCGACGCGGTCCAGGAACCACAGGCGCTGCTGCGCCGGGGTGAGCGGTATGTCGTCGGAGGGGTCCCGCAGCGGGATCTCCGGGCCCGGCCTGGGAGCGGCCGGCCGCCGCTCGTCCTCGCGGGGGAGCCCAGCCTCCGGAACCGTGTCGCTCGGCATATGTCTCGACTCCTCCGACGGAAACCTGCTCGGGACACGAGCGGTGTCTGCGGGCTGTTCGATCTTTGGGAGCGCTCCCATAATTGGCATTCGATTCTTGGGAGCGCTCCCAAAGCTAGTGGCGGCCTCCGCCGGGCGTCAAGGAGATCACAACCGCGGTCCTCAGCTCAGCGGGAGCCGCACCACCGCGCGCAGGCCCGGGGACGCGTCCTCCAGATGGACCGCGCCGCCGTGGGCGTTGACCGTCTCCCGGACGATCGCCAGGCCCAGCCCGGCCCCGCCCTCGTCACGGCTGCGCGCGCTGTCCAGCCGGGTGAACCGGTCGAAGACCCGCTCCCGGTCGGCCTCGGGGATGCCGGGCCCGTCGTCGGTGACGGTCAGCACCGCGTCCGCGCCCTCCGCCCGCAACGCGACCACGACCGGCGACACGGTGTGCCGCAGCGCGTTGTCGACCAGGTTGACCAGGACCCGCCCCAGATCCAGCGCGTCCCCGGCCACCACGATCGCGCCGTCCGGGCTCGCTCCCGGGGTCCCCGCGCCGTTCCCGGCCACCCGGGCGTCGTCCGGGCCCGTCCCCGAGGTGCTCGCGCCGTTCCCGGCCGCGTGGGCGTCGTCGCCGATCCGGAGCACGACGGCCTTGCCGTACCGCTCGACCGTCTGCGCGGCCAGCTGGTCCAGCTCGACCGGTTCCCGGCGGGCGAGCGCGCCGCCGCGCTCGTCCAGGCGGGCCAGCGCGAGCAGGTCCTCGGCCAGGCGGGTCAGGCGCGTGGTGTCCTCCAGCACGCCCTCGGCGGTCTCCCGCCAGTCGTCCTGCCCGCCCGGGTGGCCGAGCGCGACCTCCAGCTGGAGCCTGATGCTGGCCAGCGGGCTGCGCAACTCGTGCGCGGCGTCGGAGACCAGGGCGCGCTGACGGGCGTCGGCCCGCTCCAGCCGGTCCAGCATGGCGTTGAGCGTGGTGGCCAGGCTGTGCACCTCGTCGCGCGACTCGGGGACCGGCAGCCGCCGGGAGCGGGCGGTACCGGTGATCTCCTCGGCGCCCCGGCGCAACGCCGCGATGGGCCGCAGGGTCCGGCCGATGATCACCCAGCTGGTCGCGGCGAGCAGCGCCAGCAGCAGCGGCGTGCCGACGACGAGAACGTGCCCGGCGGTGCTGATGCTCGTCTGGACCTCGCTGAAGGGCCGGGCCGCGATCACCGTCCTCCCGCCGTCCGCGCTGAGCACCCGCACGCGCAGCAGGTGCGGGATGCCGTACGGCCCGCCGTACAGGAAGTCCGCCCGCTTGGCCGCGACCGCCTCCGCCCGCTCCCCGGCGTCCAGCAACGGGACCAGCCGGTCGGTTCCGGTGGTGGCGTGGGTGATGCGCCCGGAGGAGTCGAGCACCTGGATCAGGACGCCGTCCGGCGAGGTCAGCTCGGCCGGGAGCTGCCCGGCGTCGGACTGGGAGACCACCCCCCTGGCCCGCTGGTAGATCGACTCGTCGATCGTGGCGGTCAGCGCCCGGCTGAGCACGTCGATCATCACATAGGCCGACAGGGCCAGCGCCACGCCCAGCACCGCCGAGGCGACCGCGGTCAGCCGGAAACGCAGGCTCTTGCGCCGCCACCACCCGGCGGTACGGCGGGCGCCGACGTCCCTGCGCCACCACCGTCCGGAAGCACGCCGCCCGGGAGTGCCGGATTCGGGGGCATCGGGCTCGGGGGAACGGCGCCCGTGCCCGGCGTCCGGCTCAGCCGCCATCGCCGGCCAGCCGGTATCCGGCGCCCCGGACCGTCTGCAGCGCGGTGCGGGAGAACGGTGCGTCGATCTTGCGGCGCAGGTAGCCCACGTAGACCTCCACCACATTGGGGTCGGTGTCGTAGGTGTCCCAGACGTGCTCCAGGATCTCGCTCTTGGACACCACCTCGTCGTGACGGCGCATCAGGTACTCCAGCAGCGCGAACTCCCGGGGAGTCAGCTCCACCGGCGTGTCACCCCGGGCGACCTTGCGCCGGGCCGGGTCCAGGGACAGGTCCCCGGCCCGCAGCACGGCCGGCCGCCGGTTCGCGCCGCGCCGCAGCAGCGCCCGGAGCCTGGCCACCAGCACCACGTAGGAGAACGGCTTGGTCAGGTAGTCGTCGGCGCCCAGGTCGAGCCCGTCGGCCATGTCGTACTCGCCGTCCTTGGCCGACAACATCAGGATCGGCACCCAGTTCTCCTCGGCGCGCAACTGCTTGCACACGTTGTAACCGGAGAGCCTGGGCAACATGATGTCCAGCACGACCACGTCGTAGTCGCCCTGCCGGGCCAGGTGCAGGCCCTCCTCGCCGTCGTGCGCGAGGTCGACGGCGAACCCCTCGGCCTGCAGCCCGCGCTGGAGCGCCGCGGCCATCCGCCGCTCGTCCTCCACGACGAGAACCCGCATCCCCGCCCCCCTTTCCTGGTCGCTCCCATCTTCGGGCAGTCCGGCTGAGAACCGGCTGAGAAGTCTGTGGGCACTCTCAGTCTGTCTCAGCTCCGGCACAGGAGCGTTCACGCAGGCTGCGGATGGAAGGGATTGACGGCATACCGTTGAGGAGTGACATGTCAGAACAGCAACAGCGAGGGACACGGGAACCGGCGCGCGGGAGCCGCGTCGTGAGGTGGGGGGTGCCGATCGCCGCGGTGGCGGTGGTCGCCGGGGCGATCGGGGCCGGACCCGTCATCGCCGCCGTCCAGGGCGACCCGGTGCTGCCCGAGCGCACCGCCGAGCGGCTGCTCGCCGACGCGCTCAAAGCCGCGGAGTCCGGACCGGAGCCCATGTCGGGCACGGTCCTGCAGACCGCCTCCCTCGGCATCCCGGCGCTGCCCCAGCTGTCGGGGACGGGCGGCACCTCGCCCGCCGCCCTGCTCACCGGCTCCCACGAGCTGAAGGTCTGGTACGGCGGCGAGAACAGGTTCCGCCTGGCGATGCCCGGCCGGATGAGCGAGACCGACCTGATCGTCAACGGGGACCAGGCGTGGCTCTGGGAGAGCGACTCCAGCACGGCCACCCGGATCAAGGGCTCGGTGAAGGCGGAGAACGCGCCCGGGAACGCGACCCCGCACCCCGGGGCCCTGCCCACGGCGACCACGCCGCAGCAGATCGCCGAGGAGGTGCTGCGACGGGCCGACGCCGACACCGCCGTCGGGGTGTCCTCCAGCGAGAAGGTCGCAGGGCGTGACGCCTACCAGCTCACCCTCGCCCCGAGGGATGCCTCGTCCCTGGTCAAGGAGGTGAAGCTGGCGCTCGACGGGGAGACCTTCGTCCCGCTCCGGGTCCAGGTCTACGCCAGGAGCGCGGCGGAGCCCGCCTTCGAGATCGGCTTCACCTCGGTGAGCTTCACCCCGCCCGCCCCGGAGAACTTCACCTTCACCCCGCCGCCCGGCGCCACGGTGAAGGAACAGTCGCTGGACGAGCTCGTCGAGAAGGCGGACACCGAGGCGCAGGCCCGCCAGGAGAAGGGCGAGAGGCTCGCCGACGGCCTGAAGACCGTCGGCGAGGGCTGGACCACGGTCGCGGTGATGCCCTTCTCCGAGCAGGACCTCAGGGGCCAGGTCCCGGGTCAGGGTGCGGGGCGGCAGGGTCAGGGCGGTCAGGAGGACGCGAGCGGTGCGGCGGCCGACGCGCTGCTGGAGGCCGCCACCCCGGTCAGCGGGCCGTGGGGCAGCGGCAAGGTCGTCCGGACCAAGCTGGTCTCCGCCCTGCTGACCGATGACGGGCGTCTGCTCGTCGGCGCGGTCACCCCGGAGAAGCTGGTCGAGGTGGCCGGGCGGTGACGACGGGAGCCGGAGACCACTCGATCGTCACCCGCGGGCTGACCAAGCGCTTCCGCGGCGGCCAGGTGGCCGTGGACGATCTCCATCTGTCCGTGCCGCGCGGGTCGGTCTTCGGCTTCCTCGGTCCGAACGGCTCGGGGAAGACCACGACCATCCGCATGCTGCTCGGCCTCGTCACCCCGACCGGGGGCGCCTGGGAGCTGCTCGGCGCGCCGATGCCCGGCGGGATCCCCGCCGCGCTGCCCCGGGTGGGGGCGCTGGTCGAGGGGCCGGCGTTCTACCCCTACCTGTCGGGTGAGGCGAACCTGCGCCGCTACGACGCCGCCGACCCGGCGGCCGACCCGCGGACCGCCTCCCGGCGGATCGCGCTGGCCCTGGAACGGGTCGGGCTGTCCGCGGCGGCCCGCAAACGGTACCGGGCCTACTCGCTGGGCATGCGCCAGCGGCTGGCCATCGCCGCCGCGCTGCTCGGCCCGAGGGAGCTGCTGGTCCTCGACGAGCCGACCAACGGCCTGGACCCGCAGGGCACCCGCGAGGTACGGGCGCTGGTGAAGGAGATCGCCGCCGACGGGACGACCGTGTTCGTCTCCTCGCATCTGCTCGCCGAGGTCGAGCAGATGTGCACGCATCTCGGCGTCATGCGCACCGGGCGCCTGGTCGCCCAGGGATCCCTCGCCGAGCTGCGGGAGCTGAACGCGGGGGAGACGGCTGTGGTCCGGGTGGAGACCCCGGACACCGCGGAGGCGGCGTCGGTGCTGGCCGGTCTCGGGCTGGCCGGGGTCCGGACCGGGGACGGGGAGGCCGGCGCCGAGCTGGGCGCGGTGGCCCCCGAGCGGATCACCGCCGCGCTGGTGGCCGCGGGCGTCGCCGTACGCGGGCTGGCCGTGCGCCGGCCGAGCCTGGAGGACGTGTTCGTGGGCCTGACCGGGGAGGGTTTCGATGTCGACGGTTGACGGGACGGGAATCGTGACCGAGGCGGAGCCCGCCGGGAAGGGAGCCACGGCCGGGAGCGGACCCGCCGCCGTGCCGGAGAGATCCTCCGGAGGGGCGGGACTCCGCGCGGTCCCGGGCGGGCTCTCCGCCGGAGCACGGGAACAGGCGCCCGCCTCCCGCCCGCCGGGGGCGCTGCGCGCCTGGTGGCGGTTGCTCGGCTCGGAGGCCGGGCTGACCTTCCGGCGACCGCGTAACCTCGCCGTGCTGGCCGTCCTCGCGGCCATCCCGGTGCTGATCGGCGTCGTGATGCGGCTGTTCGCCGAGCCCCTCGCGGCCGGGGCTGCGGACGGGCCGGGGAACGGCGGGGCGATCTTCGCTCAGGTCGCCGGGAACGGGCTCTTCCTCACTTTCGCCGCGCTCTCCCTGCTGGTCCAGCTCATGCTCCCGGTCGCCGTCGCGGTGGTCGCCGGCGACGCGGTCGCCGGTGAGGCGGGCGCCGGTACGCTGCGCTACCTGCTCACCGCACCGGCGGGCCGGACACGCCTGCTGGCCGTCAAGTACGGCAACGCGGTCCTGTTCTGCCTGGCGGCCGTCAGCGTGATCGCGGTGTCGGCGCTGGTGATCGGCCTGGCGCTGTTCCCGGCCGGGCCGATCACCCTGCTGTCGGGGACGACGATCTCCTTCGCCGAGGGCCTGCTCAGGATCGGCCTGGTCGTGCTCTACGTCACGGCGGGGATGGCCGCCCTGGCCGCGGTCGCCCTGGCCCTGTCCACCCTGACCGAGGCGGCGATCGGCGCCATCGCCGCGACGGTGGTGGCGGTGATCGTCACCCAGGTCCTCAGCGTGGTCCCGCAGCTGTCCTGGCTCCACCCGTACCTGCTGCCGCAGTGGTGGAACGGGTTCGACGGCGTCCTGCGCGACCCGGTCGCCACCGCAGAGATGGGGCAGGGCCTGCTCGTCTTCGCCGCCTACACGGCGATCTTCGGCTCGATCGCCTGGGCCCGCTTCACCGGCAAGGACATCACCTCCTGAACCGGACCGGCGGGCCGCCTCCCCCGGCCGGGAGAGGGGCCGGGGAGCCGCCCTACGCCGGGACGGCCGGGTTCTCCTCCCCGGCCGTCCCCGCCTGGGCCGTACGGCTCCCGCGGCGCAGGCCGAGCACACCGATCACGACGCCGGCCAGCCCGGCGAGCAGGCCGCCGGCGCCCAGCAGCCGGGCGGTGCCGTCCGAGGACGCCGCCCCGGAGTGCGCGACCGGCGCCACCGACGGCGCGGCGGCCGGGGCGGGAGAGGCGGAGACGGACGAGTGGCCGCCGCCGTGGCCTCCCTCGGCGGAGGGGGGCGTCAGCTTCAGGACCGGGGCCGGGTGCTCCGGCTCGGAGCCGTCGGCCGCCGGCTCGTCGTCCCACTTCACCACCTCGCCGCCGGTGTAGGTCTGGGTGGCGGGGAAGACGAGGTGGTCGGTGTCGTCGGGCAGCACGCCCATCGACACCTCGAACTCCTGGAACTGGCCGGGCCCGATCTCCCCGCCGGACCAGGTGATCTTCGTGACCGCCTCGGTCAGCTCGCCGTACTCCGTGGTGACGGGCTTGTCGAGCTTGCTCTCCGTCACCTCGACCTCCCAGCCGGGAACCGGCTTGACCGTGACGAACGCCAGCGGACGGTCGGTGGGCAGGGAGATCTCCAGCTTGTTCGTCGAGGCGTCGTCACGCTCGTTGGGCACCCGGAAGGCGACCTTGGTGAAGCCGCCCTGCTCGGCGCTGCCGGGGTTGACGGTGACGTGCGCGAGGGCGGGCGTGGCCAGGCCCAGGACGAGGGCGGCGGCGCCCGTGGCGGCGACGGCGGCGCGGCGGCACAGCACGGAAAGGGAGGCGGGGGAAGAGGCGGGGGAAGGAGGCATGCGAGTTCTCCACTTCAGGGCGTATGAGATCGACCGGGTACGCGCGGGCGCCGGCGATCGCGGCGGGGCGGCTCCGGTGAGGGGACGGCGTCAGGCGGCGGGAAGCGGAGGACCGCGCCGGCCGACGGCGTGCAGGAGAAGGCGCCGGGCGGGGACGGCCGCGGCGCGGAGAAGGGGGAGCGGCCGCGGGGCGAGGGGCGCCGCGGGGACCGCCAGGAGCCGGAAGGCCGCGCCGAGGCGGGTCCCGGCCGTGCGCAGCAGCGTCCACAGCGCGCTCTCGCCCCGGGCCAGCCACCATCCGGTCATCAGCGTGGCGGTGAGGTGGGCCAAGATCATGCCCAGGCTCTCACCGAGCCCCTGTCCCTGCCCGTGTCCGTGCGGGATGATCGCGGACGGGCCGCCGGGGGCGAACAGTTCGTGCAGGAGCAGTTGCAGGCCCGCGAGCGTGATGCCGACGGTCGTGGCCGAGCGCTCGCGCCCGGCCAGCGCCGCCGCCGTGGCCGCGACCGCCGCCGTCCCCGCGGCCACCGCCCAGGGCTCCGGCCCCGCACCGCCCGCGGCTCGGTGGCCGAGGACGGCGAGCGTCACGCAGACGGCCGAGAAGGCGGCCGAGCGCATGAGGCGGAGCGGGAGACGGGCGCGCATGATGCCGCCCATCGTCTCACGAGTCCCGCCTCACGAGTCCCGTCTCACGAGTCCTGGCTCCCGGTCCCGCCCCCGCAGGTTCCGGATGCTCAGGGATCACCGGGGCAGAGGTGATCAGACGGGGAGGACTCATCGGGCCGGCCGGTAGCCGTCGTAGTCGTGCCAGCCGGCCGGCAGGTCCATCAGCTGCCGCCAGGTCGGCCAGTCCCGGCCGGTGTGCTGGCGGAGGAACTCGCCGGGCAGGGTGTACGGCGGAGCCTTGTGCGGCTTGGTGAGCGCCTGGCCGACGACCGCGTCGAACAGCACGGCGGCGGCGTGCAGGCGGGGCAGCGCCGCGTGGACGCGGTCGGCGTATCCGGCCGGGAGGGTGTACGGCCCGTCGGCGCTGAGGTCGAAGCCGGCCCCGGCCGTCACCAGCGCGATCTCGGGCCGCTTGCGCAGGGCGATCTCATGGCACAGGTGCAGGGCTATCGCGTCCCACACGACCTCGATCCTCTCCGGGGACACCCCCTGCTCGCCGAGGAAGCGGGCGGCGAGATCGGCGCCGTCGACGTCGAATCGCTGCTCGCCGTCGCCCTGGTCGCTGAGACCGGCGTCGTGCAGGACGCAGCCCAGGAACAGCAGCTCGTCGTCGTAGTCGAGGTCGGGCCGCAGGCCCTGCTGCTCGCCGATGGACCGGCCGAACAGGTAGGTGCGCATGCTGTGATTGAAGATCGCCGGATGCTCGATGTCCCGGGCGAGCCGCATGGCGCTCAGGGCGAGGTCGGTGCGGGGAAGAGGCAGGTCGTCGTAGGCGCTCATGTCGTGGGTGCTCAACGGGTGTTCTCCTCGTCGGTGCGGGTCGGGGGCCGGGACCGGAGCCGGCGGAGGGCCAGGAGCCCGCCGACGCCCGGCAGGAGGGCGAGCCGGCGCGCGCCGGTGGTGGTCTGCGCCATCGACGCGGTGGCGATCACGGTCACGTAGGCGAGTCCGTGCAGCGGACCGGTGACGCTTGTGATCGTCTTGGCGTGGATCGTGAGCAGGTTCGCGAGCAGGACGGTGATGGAGACGGCCTCGGCGGTGGCCGCGATCCGCAGGACGCGTACGCCGGTCATGCCGCCGCCGATCCCGGCCGGACGATCATGATGACCACGACGGCCGCCCACACCAGGTTGTAGACGCCGGCGAGCATGCTCAGCGTCCGCAGCCTCCGGCCGTCGTCCGGGGAGGAGAGCGCCTCCCGCTGGCGCGGATGGATCTGCGTGGCGAGCAGCAGGCCCGCGAGAGCGGTGAGGATCATCGACACGGTGATCCAGATCTCCCCCATCCGTCCCTGGACGAGGGCCAGTGCGATCCCGGCCGCCGGGACGATGAGGGCGAAGGCCGTGTAGCCGCCGGTGATGCGGTGCAGGGCGGCGGCCACGGCCGGGTTCCGCTCACCCGTGCCGGTCGTGGTGGCGAGGGGCGCGTAGCGGGGGAAGAGGCTCGCCGCGACGGCCGAGCCGCCGACGAAGACGATGGCGGCGAGCACGTGCACCGCCAAGAGGGCGTGGTCCATGGGATCTCCTCCTACCTTCAGGTTCGCTGAAGCCTAACCGATGCTTCAGGCGCCCTGAAGGTCGGGTGGGAGATCCCGGAAAACCCCAGGTCACACGTCTTCACCGTGGAAGGCGCGCCGGACGGCCCGGCCCACGCGTTGCTGGACCGGGTCCGCCGCCGGGCCGAAGAGCCGCTCGTCGGCCTCCGCGACCACCTTCCTGGCGGACTCCAGCAGGCGGGCGCCCTCGGGGGTGACCTCGATCGTCGACGCCGACCCGGCGCGCGCGGTGCGATCGTGCACCAGCCCCGCCTTCACGAGCGCCTTCACCGCGGAATGCACGCTCTGGACCGTGATCCCCGACATGCGGGCCAGATCGCTGAAGGAGGCGCCGGGCACGCCGGCGATGTGGCCGAGCAGCCCCAGCCTGCCGACGGTGAGGTCCAGCGGCGCGAGCGCGGTGTTCAGCTCGGTCTCGACCCGCCGTGCCAGGGTCAGCACGATGATGGAGGTGCTCCACGCGGGAGGGCTGTTCTCAACGGTCACCCTCCCAGTCTCCCGCACCGGCCCCGGACGTCCCGTGATCCCGCACCGGCCCCGGACGCGCCGTAATCCCGTATCGGAGCCGGTGTGCCGTGTCCCGGCCCCCTCCGGACGCGCCGGGACGAACGTCGCGTCCGCTCCCGGTCGGCACCGCTCCTCCTCCGTGCAGGGGCCGTCGCCCGGAGGCAGGCCAAAGCCGTACGATGCCTGCCGCTATGTGACATATGTCGCTATGGTGGCCGCAACCGCGAAAGCAGACGAGGTCAGGGTGGTAGCGATGCGGCATTTCCTGGGGCTGCTCGTCGGGCTGGCGATGACGGCGGTTCTGCTCCTCGGCGGAGGGTGGGCGGTCGTGAACACCCTCGGCAGGACCCCGCCCGGCGCGACCGGCCTGCCCCTTCCCAGCGACACGCAGACCTGGATCGCCCTGGCTGTCATGGTCGTGATCGGGCTCCTCCTCGGCCTGCTGATCGCGGGCCGGGTCTCCCCGCTGGCCGGGTTCGTCCCGTCGATGGTCCTGCTCGCCTGGACCGTGATCTACGTTCTCGACGCGGGCCGGGCGCTGAGCATCGCCGCGGAGGTGCCCACCGTCCACGCGTCGCTCGACACGGCGCCCGTGGGCATGAGCGTCCTGCTCGCCAACGGGATCTACGCCATGCTCGGCGTCGCCCTCTTCGTCCCGGTGCTGATGCCCTCCCGCTGGGCCGGGCGGGCCCGCGACGAAGAGGGCGAGTACGAGGAGGAGTCCGGCGACCCGGCCTACTACTAGCCACCGGCCCCGGGCCGCCGGGTCCGGACCGGCCGTCGCCCGTGACCTGGCCGCCGCGCTCGTCGCCGGACAGGATCGGTGAGCGCCGTCAGCACGTTCGGCGTGGAGGAGGACCGGGCTCAGCGCTCGGCGGGCGGGGCCGTGTAGAGGTGGGTGACGACGTCCTCGATGGAGTCCTCGCCGGGGGCGAGGGCCCGCAGGTCGTCGAGGGTGCCGTCGAAGCCGAGGCGGCCGTGGTGGATGAGCATGACCCTCCGGCAGAGCTTCTCGATGTCGCCGAGGTCGTGGGTGGTGAGCAGCACCGTGGTGCCGCGCTCGGCGTTGAGCCGGCCGAGGAAGGCGCGCATCGCCGCCTTGCTCACCACGTCCAGGCCGATGGTGGGCTCGTCGAGGACGAGGACGGCGGGGTCGTGCAGGAGGGCGGCGGTGATGTCGCCGCGCATGCGCTGGCCCAGGCTGAGCTGGCGGACCGGAGTGTGCAGGAAGCCGCTGAGATCGAGGAGGTCGGCCAGCTCGTCGAGCCGCCGCCGGAAATCATTTCGATCTACTTTGTAAAGATGTCGGACCAGTTCGAAACTGTCCTTGAGCGGAAGGTCCCACCACAGGGTGGTGCGCTGGCCGAAGACCACCCCGATACGACGGGTGAGGTCCGTGCGGCGGCGCAGGGGATCGAGCCCGGCCACCTCGATCCGGCCGGAGGTCGGGGCGAGGATGCCGGTGAGCATCTTGATCGTGGTGGATTTGCCCGCGCCGTTGGGGCCGAGGTATCCGACGAACTCCCCGGCCTCGACGGTGAACGACAGATCCTGTACGGCGTGCACGGTCCGGCGGGACCGGCCCCTGCCGACGGTGAAGGAACGGCCGGCGCGGTCGACTTCGATCATGCGGTCAACTCCCCGTGGAACGGTAGCGGCGGATGCCCGCCCGCCAGGCGAGGGCGGCGGCCAGGGCGAGGACGAGGGCCGCGGCGGGCGCGGCGAAGCGCAGCCAGTACGGCAGGCCGAAGGGGTCGTCCCGGCCCAGCACGTACAGGCCGGGCTGCCAGTTGACGAAGGCCAGCGGGACGATGAAGGTCACCGCCTTGACGAGATCGCCGCCGTAGACGGTCAGGGGGTACTGGGTCAGGGTGCTGCCGCCGTAGGTGAAGGCGTTGGCCACCTCGGGGGCGTCGGTCAGCAGGAACTGCAGCGCGCCGCCGAGGGTGAAGATCGAGGTGAAGATGACGATCCCGCACACGATCATCACCGGGACCATCCAGGTCCGGCTCCACTCCAGATCCAGCTGGGACAGGGCGATGCCGAGCACCACCGCGGCCTGCGTCATACGGCCGAACCGGTGCACGCCGAACCGGTCGGTGGCCATCTGCACGAACGCGCTCGCCGGGCGGACGAGCATGGCGTCGAAGGTGCCGGCCCGGATGTGCTGGCTGAGCCGGTCGACGTTGCCGAACAGCATGTCGGACAGGGCGAACGACACGCCCGCGGTGCCGTACAGGAACATGACCTCGGCGAGCGTGAAGCCGCCCAGCGCGTCGGTGTGCCCGAAGACGATCCAGATCGCCGCGACGTCCAGCCCGTTCAGCACGAAGGAGCCGAGAGCCATCGCGGCCATCGGGATCGGATACTGCGCGGAGGCGCGCAGCCAGGTCCAGGCGAGCAGGAGGTAGGTCCTAACCATGGGCGGCCTCGCGGGATCCGGCGCGGGGTCTCGTACGGGGTCCGGTACGGGATCCCGCGCGGGGTCCGGCGTGGGGTCTCGCGCGGTCATCCACCCTGGACCACCACCTTGCGCCGGGCGGCGCGGGTGGCCAGGGCGCCCAGGACCAGCAGCGCCGCCGCCCACAGGGCCTGGAGGGCGAACGCCTCCAGCGCGTCCCGCTTGCCGAGGTAGACGTCGGCGGGGATCTGCACCATCGCCGCCCAGGGAAGGGACTGCGCCAGGGTGCCGAGCCAGCCGGGGAAGAGGTTCAGCGGCAGGACCATGCCGCTGAAGAACATCATCAGCACCAGGGACAGCGACTGCGTGCCCCGGTCGTCGACGATCCAGAAGGACGACAGCGCCACGAGGTAGCGCCAGCCGAAGCTGACGACCACACCGAGGACGAAGCTGACGGTGAAGAAGACCCAGGCGGCGGGTTCTGTGGGGAAGACGATGCCGAACAGGGCGGCCCCGACGAGGGTCGGCGGCACGCTGCGCAGCAGGAGCAGGTAGGCGGCGCGGCCGAGGTCGTCGGCGAGGTTCCAGGCCTGCAGGGAGGCGGGGCGGGCGAGGTCGACGGCGACGTCGCCGCCGCGTACCCGCTCGGCGAGCTGGAGCCCGCCGCCGAACAGCTGCATCGGGCCGATGAACGCCTGGCTGAGGAAGCAGAAGGTGACGGCGTC
This sequence comes from Planobispora rosea, assembly GCF_014648175.1. Classification (GTDB taxonomy): domain Bacteria; phylum Actinomycetota; class Actinomycetes; order Streptosporangiales; family Streptosporangiaceae; genus Planobispora; species Planobispora rosea. The sequence goes on along the minus strand of NZ_BMQP01000032.1, from coordinate 15,511 downwards.
GGCGACGTCGTATCCGGCCAGGCCGGGACGGGCCTCCCACAGGGCGATCAGGACGTGGGCGCGCAGGATGCCGAAGACGGTGTTGGTGAAGGCCCCGGCGAGGGCGGCGGTGCGGTAGGCGGAGTGGCGGCGGAAGCCGTACCAGGCGATGCGCGCGTAGAGGGGGAGCCGGGTGCGGGACAGCAGGCCGGAGAAGGGCAGGCCGGAGTGGCGCGGCGGGCGGGCTCGGGACGGTGGCCGCGGCCGGGACGGGAAGCGGGCGCGGAGTGGGAAGGCGGCCTCCTCGGGGTGTCGTCGGGGCAACCCTCAGATTTTCCTCGCCGCTCTGGGCCGGGACAACGGATTATCCGGCGGCCTGGGAGAGAAGGGGGTGGGAGGAGCCGGTGCGGAAAGACGATATATGGGCGTAACTCTTGCGATATATCCCGTGCATGGTAGAACGAAGTTCTGACGGGGAATCCTCCTGCCAGGAGGTTCCCGCATGCGCGATGAGCTCGACGTGGACGTATGTCCCGGTTACCCCGTCAGCTGGCAGGCCACCGCCCTCAACGCGCTCATGTGGAGTACGGTCAAACCGATCTCCGGCCTCCTGCTCCGTTCCGATCTCAGTGTGGCCGCCGCCGCGCGCCTGACCGCCCTCGCCGGGAAGGCGCCGCTCCGGCTGCCCCCGCACGTGAGCCTCGCGCGTGACCGCGTCGGGGGGTGCGCGGGGGAGTGGGTCCGCGCCGGGCGCGGCCTCGACGAGAGCAAGGTCCTGCTCTACCTGCACGGCGGCGGCTACTTCGTCTGCTCCCCGGCCACCCACCGCCCGATCACCTGGCGCATGTCGGTCGCCGCCCGGTGCCCGGTGCTGGCCGTCGACTACCGGCAGGGCCCGGTCCACACGCTGGCCGAGTCGCTCCGGGACGCCGTCGCGGCCTACGAGTGCCTGCTGGAGCGCGGCTACGACCCCGCCGACGTCCTGGTGGCCGGTGACTCCGCCGGGGGGCACCTCACGCTGGCCACCCTGCTGGCGCTGCGCGACCGGGAGACGCCGCTGCCGGCCGCCGCGGTGTGCCTGTCCCCGTGGACCGACCTCAGCGACACCCCGCGACGGACCAACCGCCTGATCGACCCGCTGCTGCCGGCCGGCCGCATCGAATGGCTCGCCCGCCGCTGGACCGCCGGGCTCGACGCCCGCGACCCGCTGGTCTCCCCGGTCTTCGGCGACTACGCCGGCCTGCCCCCGCTGATGGTGGTCACCGGTTCGACGGAGGTCCTGCGCGACGAGGGCCGCAGGGTCGCCGAGCGGGCCCGCACCGCGGGGGTCCCGGTCACCTACGAGGAGTGGCGGCGGATGCCGCACGTCTTCCCCATCCTCGCCGACGTCCTGCCCGAGGCCCGGCGGGCCTTCCAGCACATCGCCCGCTTCCTCGCGGCGGTCCAGCGGTGCTCGGCCCGGGACGCGGAGGCACGGGAGGCCGAGGTGCGGGAGGCCGTCACCGGCGGGGCCCTCTCCGGAGACCGTACGACCGGAGCCGGTTCCGCCGCCGCCTGAGGGCTCCCGGCCGCCGTTTCCCCAGGTCACATCAGGATATCTAGTCACATGACTCACAATGGTTACTTACCTTGGGGGATCAGTGACCTTACCGGCCATATCCCTTATGACTAGTCAGAAGCGAACAGCGCTCCGATCCCGCCACAGTGTGCTTGCCGTAGCTCGTACAGAGAGGCTTGATCCGGATGGCACGTGGCGGAACTGGCCCCACGAGTGGCATGCCGCCTGGCGTGCGGCCGCTGACCGTCGGGGACCCGGTCATCATCGGCCGCTACCTCCTGCTGGGCCGCCTCGGCACCGGTGGCATGGGGATCGTCTACCTGGCCGAACACCCCCAGGGCGGCCTGGTGGCGCTCAAGACGCCGCACCCGGTCCACCTCAACGACGCCACGCTCCGCGCCCGTTTCGCCGAGGAGGTGAAGTTCTCCCGGCGGGTGGTGCCGTTCTGCACCGCGGCGGTGGTGGAGGACGGCACCGATCGTGAACGGCCCTACCTGGTCTCGGAGTACATCCCGGGCCCCGCGCTGTCCCAGGTGGTGGCCGCGCGCGGTGCCCTCACCCCCGACCTCGCCTACGGCGTCGCCCTCGGCACGGCCGCCGCGCTGGCCGCGGTGCACGAGGCCGGGCTGGTCCACCGCGACCTGAAGCCGGGCAACGTGCTGCTGTCCGACACCGGCCCCCGGCTGATCGACTTCGGGATCGCCAGGGACGTGGACACCCTCGCCGTGCACACCCAGGCCGGGCAGGTCATGGGAAGCCCCGGCTGGGTCGCCCCGGAACGGCTCGTCGGAGGTCCCGCCCTGCCCGCCTCCGACGTCTTCGCCTGGGGCTGCCTGGTCGCCTACGCCGCGGCCGGTCACCACCCGTTCGGCTCGGGCGAACCCGACGTGCTGACCCGGCGGATCCTGGTCGAGCCGCCCCGTGTCTCCGGGGTCCCCGAGATGCTGCGCCCGGCCGTCGTGGCGGCCCTGGCCAAGGAACCCGAGCGGCGGCCGCGGGCGCGGGACCTGCTCGGCGCGCTGCTCGCCGCGGGCGGCATCGGCGATCCCTGGGACCTGCGTGAGGCGGTCGCCGAGGTGCTGGCCGAGATCTGGACGCCGGTGCCGTACCCGGCGGGAGGCGGCCGGGTACGGCTGGCGGCCGGCGGGCCGCTCTCGGCGCCGTCCGCGTCCTCGGCGTCGTGGTCGTCGGGCTTCCCGGTCCCGGCCGCCGCGCTCGGCCCTGTCTCCGCCGCGCCGGGCCCGGACGGCGGCGGGGCGCCGATCCGGGAGCACCCCTCGATGCCGATCAAACAGTCCCGCCGGGCCGCGCCGAGCCGGGGCGCGCACCTTCCCCAGGCGAGCTTCGCGGCGCTGGCCGCCGTCTCGCTGGCCGCGATCACCGTGGTCGCCACCGGGAACGCCGACGGCCGGGCCCTCGGCGGCGGACCGCCTGAGCACGTGCCGATGGTGATCCCGGCCGACGGGCCGAGCACGGACTCGACCTTCCGCGGGACCCACCCGCCGGCGGGCCGGGTGCGGCCCCCGGACGCGCCCACCCCGTCCACGATCATGGTCACCACCACGCGAACGGTTCCGGCGCCCGACGTCGTCGGCGACCGGGAGGAGCCCTTCCCCGAGAGACCGCCGGGCGCGCCGGACGATCCCGGGATCCCCGACGACGGCCCGGGAGACACCGAGGAGCCGCAGACCTGCGAGAACAGCCGGCCGAAGGGCGGGGGGAACGGCAGGAGGAACAGGGCGGACTGCCCGCCGGGCAGCAGCCCGAAGCCCTCTTTCACCCAGATCCCGCAGACCGGCGACGGGGAGACCCCGACGCCGACCCCGTCCGTCACCCCGACCGCCACGCCCTCTCCCTCGCCCAGTCCCCAGGCCCAGATCGGGGACTGACGGCGGCCCCGGCTCACCGGCGGCGGCCCGGCCCATGCCCCGCCGCCCCGGCTCATGCCCCGCGGGGCGGGGCGCGGCTGATCCGTTAGGGTGAGCGCTCGAACCGAGCCGAAGGGGGCATCCGTGTCAGGGGCGATCGAACTGAACGCTGTCGGGGTCCGGGTGGTCGGCAGGGCGCTTCTGGCGGATGTCGACTGGCGGGTGGAGTACGGCCAGCACTGGGTGGTGCTGGGGCCCAACGGCGCGGGCAAGACGACGCTGCTGTCGCTGGCGGCGGCCGTACGGCACCCCAGCCAGGGCGCGGTCACCGTGCTCGGCCAGCGGCTGGGCCGCGTCGACCTGCGCGAGCTGCGCCGGTGCATCGGCCTGGTCGCGGCCAGCCAGCGACTCGTCGACGAGGAACTCCTGGAGGAGGAGGGCGCCACCGCGCACACCGTCGTCCTCACCGGTCACACGGGGACCAGCGCCCCGCTCTGGGACCGGTACGGCCCGGCCGAACACGAGCGCGCGCACCGGCTCCTGGCCGACATGGGCTGCAAGGACCTGGGCGAGCGGCTGTTCCGCGTCTGCTCCCAGGGGGAACGGGCCCGGATCCGGGTCGCCAGGGCGCTGATGGCCGAGCCGGCGGTCCTGCTGCTGGACGAGCCGTTCGCCGGGCTGGACCTGCCCGCCCGGGAGGACCTGATCGCCGCGGTGGAGGAACTCGCCGCGACCCGCCCGGCGCTGACCACGGTCACCGTCACGCACCATCTGGAGGAGGTCCCGGCCACCACGACGCACGCCCTGCTGATGCGCGACACCAGGGTGCTGGCGTCGGGGCCGGTGGGGGAGGTCCTCACGAGCGCCGGCCTGTCGGAGTGCTTCGGCCGTCCGCTCCGGATCGACCACCTGGACGGCCGCTGGTACGCCCGGGCCGTACGCGACCGCTGAACCCGGGCCGGGCGCCGGGTCAGTCCTTCTTGCGCTGGCGGATCAGTCCCATGAACCCGGGACTGGGCTTGAACTTCGCCGTCCAGGTCTCGGCGATCTCCAGCGGCTCGCCGGTCTGCGGATTACGTCCGGTGCGTGCGGGTTTGTGGACGATCTCGAAGGAGCCGAAACCGGGGATCGCGACCTTGTCCTCGGCGGCGACGGCGTGCTGGATGGTGTCCAGGATCGCCTCCAGCGCCGCGGCGGTCTGCCGCCGGGTGAGGCCCGCCTCCGCCGCGGCCTTCTCGATCAGCTCGCGCTTGTTCATGCCCTGTTTCCTCGTGTGTGCCCGGGAGAGCCAACATTACGGGGAAGTCCGGGTCGCGGAACAGCGCCGGGGGGACGGTGCCGGCGCGAGCGGTGCCCGCCGTCCCGGCGGACGGCGGGCACCGCTCGCGCTCCGTCCCGGTGCTCTGGCGCTCCGTGACGGATCAGGGACGTGGGGGCTGTCCGGCCAGCCGTTCCGCCTCCCAGTGCAGGGCCTCGACGAGGACGAGCTCCAGGCGGAGGTCTTCGTCTGCGAGGCCGTCCAGGACTTCCATCGGGCCTCCTCGCCTACAGCGACGCTCCGCGCGTCACGGCGGTTCACATCGTCGCGGGAACGCCTATGGTTGTGCGCCCGGCCGCCCGGCCGCCCGGCCGCCCGCTCCGGATCGCCGGGGGCCGCCGGGGATCGCCGGGGCCCCGGAGCCGAGGTCAGACGCGCGTGCGGCCGAGGACCGGCTCGTCGGAGGACTCCTCCGCCGGGACCAGTTCCGCCAGGTCCACGTACCGGTTCACCTCGGTGACGTCGGCGCAGTAGGCGACCAGCATCCGCCGGTGGCCGACTGTCCGGGTGACGCGCAGGCAGGGCTGGTCGTTCCGCATGATCGCTTCCACCTGGATGCCGCTCGGCCCTCGCCAGATACCCATGAGACCGAGGCTACGGAGAGCAAGGTAAGGACGGGGTAACCATCTGGGCATATCCCAATGGAATAGAGGTAACCCCATCAAATCGTGAATTGGATGACAGATTTGGGCGATCACCGCATGCGCGAGGCCCCGCCGTGCGGACTCGGGGGGAAAGTCCGTGCGGCGGGGCCTCGGTCCCGACCTGGTCATCGAGCCCGCCCGGGGGGAACCATCCCATGCCCTGGACGTGTCCGGGCGGGCTCGATGCGAACCAGTGTCCGAGTCAGTGAGCCTCGAACTGCTCCTCCTCCGTGGAGCCCTTCAGGGCCGTGGTGGAGGAGTCCGGCGCGATGGCCGTGCTGACCAGGTCGAAGTAACCGGTGCCGACCTCGCGCTGGTGGCGGGTGGCGGTGTAGCCGCGCGACTCGGCGGCGAACTCGGCCTCCTGGAGCTCGACGTAGGCGGTCATGCCGTCGTTGGCGTAGCCCTGGGCCAGGTTGAACATCGAGTAGTTGAGCGAGTGGAAGCCCGCCAGCGTGATGAACTGGAACTTGTAACCCATGTGGCCGAGCTCGCGCTGGAACTTGGCGATGGTGGAGTCGTCCAGGTGCTTCTTCCAGTTGAAGGAAGGCGAGCAGTTGTAGGCCAGCATCTGGTCCGGGTACTGCGACTTGATGGCCTCGGCGAACTCGCGGGCCACGTCCAGGTCCGGGGTGGAGGTCTCCATCCAGAGCAGGTCGGAGTGGGGGGCGTAGGCCAGGCCGCGGGCGATGCAGGCGTCGACGCCGTTGCGCACGCGGTAGAAGCCCTCGGCCGTACGGTCGCCGGTGGTGAAGGCCCGGTCGCGGGGGTCCACGTCGGTGGTCAGCAGCGTCGCGGCCTGAGCGTCGGTCCGCGCGATGATCAGAGACGGGACACCCAGGACGTCGGCCGCCAGGCGGGCCGCGTTGAGGGTCTTGACGTGCTGGCCGGTCGGGATCAGCACCTTGCCGCCGAGGTGGCCGCACTTCTTCTCGGAGGCGAGCTGGTCCTCCCAGTGCACGCCCGCCGCACCGGCGGCGATCATGCCCTTCATCAGCTCGAAGGCGTTGAGCACGCCGCCGAAACCGGCCTCGGCGTCGGCCACGATCGGAGCCAGCCAGTGCGGCGCGTTCTCGTCGCCCTCGGACCAGGTGATCTGGTCGGCGCGGAGCAGCGCGTTGTTGATGCGGCGCACGACGGCCGGGACCGAGTTGGCCGGGTAGAGGCTCTGGTCCGGGTAGGTCTGCGAGCCGAGGTTGGCGTCGGCCGCCACCTGCCAGCCGGACAGGTAGATCGCCTTCAGACCGGCCTTGACCTGCTGGACCGCCTGGTTGCCGGTCAGCGCACCGAGCGCGTGCACATAGTCCTCGGTGTGCAGCAGGTCCCACAGGCGCTCGGCGCCGAGTCGGGCGAGCGTGTGCTCCTCCTGGACCGAACCCCTCAGCCGGACCACGTCCTCAGCGGTGTAGGACCGCTCGATGCCCTTCCAGCGAGGGTTGGTCTCCCACTCGCGCCGCAGCTCGTCTGCGGCTCCCTTGAGGCGATCGTTCATTTTTCACTCCTTGTCGTCCCCTGGGTGCCTTGCTGAGAAGTGTGTTCCCCATCGAAACGGGCAAACAAGGCCGTTTTTGCGGAAAGAACGACGTTTTTTCTTGGTAAGTGAATACTGGATAGTATTCAGTGGAGAAGAACTTCAGAGTTTTCGCTATGGACTAGACCAATCCGGGCTGTGGTCCAGGCCACTGGAGCGAGGGGCTCGGAGGGTCGCCTGCCGAGAGTGTGGCTGGCGGCCGTCCGGCCCGGGGATGGCGAGCGGGGTAGAAAATACTTTGAAATTTCCCCTAGGATCAGAGCATGGGATCCTTGGTGGGGGAAGAACCGCTGTCTTTGACGCAGGAGCTTGATCTCATCGCCTTCGGGCAGCGGCTCCGACACCTGCGCAAGCAGCGCGGGCTCACCCTTTCCGACCTGGGCGAGCGGGTCGGCCGGGCACCGAGCCAGCTCTCCCTGCTGGAGAACGGCAAGCGCGAGCCGAAACTCTCCCTCCTCAAAGGCCTGGCCGCCGCCCTGAGCGTGCCGGTGGAGGAACTGCTGCGCCGTCAGGCCCCCAACCGCCGGGCCCAGCTGGAGATGGCCCTGGAGGAGGCCCAGCGCGACCCGCTGTACGCCAGGCTCGGCCTGGCCCGGCTGAAGGTGTCCGCGCGCGTGCCCAACGATGTGCTCGAACACATCCTCGGCCTGTACGGCGAGCTGCGCTCACGCGAGACCAAGGGCACCGCGACCCCCGAGGAGGCCCGGGTCGCCAACGCCGAGCTCCGCCGCAAGCAGCGCGAGCAGGGCAACTACTTCCCCGAGATCGAGAAAGCGGCGGCCGAGGCGCTCGCCGCGGTCGGCTACCGGAGCGGGGCGCTGTCGCAGAGCACCGTCCAGGCGCTGGTCACGCACTTCGGCTACACCGTGCAGACCGTCCAGGACCTGCCTCGCACGGTCCGCTCGATCACCGACCTGCGCAACCGGCGCATCTACGTCAAGCACGAGCAGCTCGGCATGCACACCCCCCGCACGATCCTGCTGCAGACCATCGGCCACCTGGCCCTGGGCCACCACAAGCCCCGCGACTTCGCCGACTTCCTGCGGCAGCGGACCGAGGCCAACTACTTCGCCGCCGCCGTGCTCGTGCCCGAGGCCGCCGCCGTCCCGTACCTGCGGGAGGCCAAGCAGGACCGGGCGCTCAGCGTGGAGGACCTGCGCGACGTGTTCGCCGTCTCCTACGAGATGGCCGCGCACCGCTTCACCAACCTGGCCACCCACTTCCTCGACCTGGTCTGCCACTTCGTCCGCAACGACGCCGGCGGGATCATCTACAAGGCCTACGAGAACGACGGCATCGTCTTCCCCGCCGACGAGCAGGGCGCGATCGAGGGCCAGCGGATGTGCCTGCAGTGGTCGGGCCGGCAGGTCTTCGCCTCGCCCGACCGCTTCTCGGTCTACTACCAGTACTCCGACTCGCCGACCGGCACCTACTTCTGCGTCGCCCACGTGGACCCGAGCCGCGAGCGGGACTTCGCCATCACCCTCGGCGTGCCGTACCGCGAGTCACGCTGGTTCCGCGGCCGGGAGACCGTCAACCGCACCAAGTCCGACTGCCCCACCGGCGACTGCTGCCGCCGCCCGCCCACCGAGCTGACCCAGCGCTGGGAGGGCTACGCCTGGCCCTCGGCCCGCGCCAACTCCCACGTCCTGGCCGCGCTCCCGCCCGGTTCCTTCCCCGGCGTGGACGAGGCCGACGTCTACTCCTTCCTGGAGCGTCACGCCAGCGGCTGAGACGGGGCGAGGGCCGGCGGGATGAGGACCGCCGCCGGGTGACCGCAGAACCGGTAGGCCAGCGCCGCCGCCGAGCCCGCGCAGCGCAGGGAACGCAGGACCTCGGCGGGCGCCTCCCCGGACAGGCCGCGCCCGTGGAGCTGCGCCGCCAGCTCCCGCGCGGCCTCGGCGGCGACCGGCCAGAGCGGGGCGGCCACCCCGCCCGCCCCCGCCACCAGCAGCGCCTGGGCCGCGTCCGGATCGTGGTCCCCGGAGAGGAAGACGAACGGCGCGCCGCCCACCCGGCACCCGGCGACCAGGCGCGGCACGAGCGCCGGGCCGCCCGTCACCACGATCCCGGCCCCGCCGGACAGGGCCGGGCCGATCATCTCCGGTGGCCCGCCGAGCGCCGCCAGGGCGTGCCGGAGGCCGGCGGCGTCCGCCGTGGCGGCCACCGGCGGCGGCAGCTCGGGCCGGCGCCCGCCCAGGGCCCAGCGGCCGACCGCCGTCTGACAGTTCAGGAAGACCGGGAGGGACGGGTCGAGCGGGTGCTCCATGGCCGCCAGCTCCCAGGGGACGTACGGCTCCTGGGAGAGGAACAGGATCCTCGGCGGGCGCGGCGCGATCCGCGCGGCCACCGCCTCCAGCAGCTCCCAGAACCCGGGCGGGATCTTCAGCGCGACCTGCCGCCCGGCGCCGCGCAGGTAGATGGACAGGTCCGAGCGCCCGGCCCGGGTGGCGACCTGCTCGATCAGGTCGCGGGCGTACGCCGGGGCGGGCGCGCCCAGCTCGCAGGGCTCGGCCCGGTCGGGAGTGACGAAGTGGGGGGACAGATAGGTCCACCACAACCGCCCCGGGCGGTCGCCGTGGGCGATGACGGCGGTGACGTCCGGGGGCGCGCCGTACCGGCCGGCCATCTCGTGCGGGCGGACGGGGGCGCCCGCGACCGGGGCCGCGCCGGCGTCCCGGCCGGGCGGGCCGGGCGGACGGGCCGGGCCGGGAGAGCCGAGGACGGTGACCGCTCGCACGCCGTACCCGGTCACCTGCCCGCGCACGGAGTAGACGGCCTGAAGCCGACGGGCGGCCGTCCGCGCGTCCTGCCCTTCCGGCCGCTGCGTCCCGTCCGGCGGGCGGGCGACCAGGTTCACGACCGCGGCGGGGTACGGCGACGCCTCGTCCACGCGGAGCCGTACCCGCCACCCGCCCGGCGCCTCGAACCCCTCGGCGATGAGCTGCACGTCCAGGTCGAACGGCTCGGGCGGGACGGCCGCGCCCGCCGGAGCGCCCGCGGACTCCCCGGCGTTTCCAGCGGCCCCGGGCGCGGTTCCGTCCGCTCCGGGTGCGGGTCCGCCGGCTCCGGGTGCGAGCCCGACCCGGACCTCCAGGCCCCAGCCCGCCACGACCTCGCCGACCGCTTCGATCAGCGGGAACGCCTCCCGGCGCACGGGCTGCGCCGGCCTGCCGCGCCGCCTGCGGAGGGCGCCGGTCAGCCGGTGCAGCACCGAGGGCTTCTTCTCCGGAGCCGGAGCCGGAGACGGAGACGGAGACGGAGACGGAGCCCGGGCCGCATCCTGGGCGGGCGCCGGCAGCACCCGGTCCCCGGTGACCGGGATGGCCGGGGGAGGGGGAACAGGGGATGCGGGAGCCTGGGACGCGGGAGCGGCGCCCGGGGGAGCGGCGCCCGGGAGCGCGGGGGCCGGGAGCGCGGTCTGATCGTTCAGGCGCAGGAGCGCGGCGAGCCGGTCCCAGGCGGGGCCGTGCTGCGCGAGCAGCATCACGACGGTGTTCGCCAGTGCCTCGGGTTCCCGTCTCCCCTCCTCGGCGAGCAGCGGGTCGAGCCTGTCGCGCAGCGCGCCCGCCGCCTCGCCCAGCAGCCCGTCGAGTTCGGCGCTGACAGTCCGCGCGGCCCGCAGTACGGCCACCGGGTCCATGCCGTCTCCTCCCGCTCGGTCTGAACTGATCTTCCCACTCACCGGACGAGGGCGGGAGCCGGTGCTGAGGGTGAATCGGTGCACCATAGGGTGATATCTGTGGATTCCGAGGTGACGGGAAAGGTGGGCTGTGCTGCCTGAGGTGGAGGCATGGCTGCGCGGCCGTACATCATCGTCGGAGGACTGGCCCCTGTCCTGGCTGCTGGCGGCCAAGGAGGACACGACGGTCAGCGTGGTCCTCCCGGCCCGTGACGAGGACGAGACCGTCGGGGAGATCGTCTCCGCGATCCGCCGTGATCTCATGGACGCGGTGCCGCTCGTCGACGAGCTGGTGGTCATCGACTCCCGCTCGACCGACGACACCGCCGCGCGCGCGGCGGCGGCGGGGGCGCGGGTGGCCGCGCAGGACGAGATCCTGCCGGATCTGAAACCCCTGGACGGCAAGGGCGAGGCGCTGTGGAAGTCCCTCGCCGCGACCTCCGGTGACCTGCTGGTCTTCGTCGACGCCGACCTGCGCGAGTTCGACACCTCGTTCGTGACGGGACTGCTCGGCCCGCTCTTCGGCGACCCGGACGTCGTCTACGTCAAGGGCTGCTACGACCGGCCGCTGCGCGACATCGGCAACGGCGGCGGCCGGGTCACCGAGCTGGTCGCCCGCCCCCTGCTCAACCTGCACTGGCCGCTGCTGGCCGGGTTCGTCCAGCCCCTCGCCGGGGAGTACGCCGGGCGGCGCTCGGCGCTGGAGCGGGTCCCGTTCGTCACCGGCTACGGAGTGGAGCTCGGCCTCCTGATCGACCTGCTGGACCTCTACGGGCTGGACGCGCTCGCCCAGGTGGACCTGGGCCGCCGGGTCCACTCCCACCAGTCCACCGACGCCCTGGGCGTCATGGCCGCGCAGATCCTGCAGACCGCCTGGTCCAGGCTGGGACGCCAGGACAAGATGATCCCGCTGCACGACCCGTCCCCCCTGCTGGCCCAGTTCCGCCGCGGGGCGGACGGCCACGAGGCGACGGTGCGGGACGTGGCCGTGGCCGAACGCCCGCCCATGGCCACGGTCTCCGGGTACGGCGCCCGTACCGCGGGCTGACCGCGCGCTGTGACCGGCTGGGCGGGAGGCCGCCGGCCGGGCGCGGGATCACCGGCCGAGGGCCGCGCGGACGAACGTGACCAGGTGCTCGCGCATCGCCGCCCTGCCCTCCTCGGTCGCCGTCTCCTCACCGAGGGCGAGCCGGCTGAGCCGGGGCATGGCCGTCGGCCACACCGCCAGGCCGACGAGCGTCAGCATGGTGCGTGCCGTCTCGCGTGACGACTCGGCTCCCAGGCCGGCGGCCAGGGAGGTCGCCTTCCCGTTCCAGGAGGCGACGCGCTGCTCCTGTCCCTGCAGGTCGTCGTCGCGGTAGTGCAGCGACTCCCACATCAGCAGCCGGGTCAGATCCGGGTGGGCGAGGTGGAAGTCGTAGAGCTTGCCGACGTACTCGGCGGGGTCGTCGCCGGGCATCATCGCCACCGCCTCGACCACTTCGTTCAGGGCGGTGACGACGACCTGGTCGAACAGCTTCTCCTTGCTGCCGAAATAGCCGTAGATGCGCTCCTTGTTCACCCCGGCCCGCTCGGCGATGCGGTCGACGCGCGCCCCCGCGATGCCGTACGCGGCGAACTCGGTGCGGGCGGCGGCGAGCAGGGCGTCCTTGGTGGCTTCCTTCGGCATGGGCCGATTTTATCCACCAACCGGTTGGTCTCCTCGACCATCTTCTGGCCAACTAGTTGGTTGACATCCAACTGGTTGGTTGGATACCGTCCCCGCCATGACGCAAACCCTCTCCTCCCCGGCGCCGGCCCTCCCGCCCGCCGCGGCCGTCGCCCCGCTGGGCCGTACGGTCTCCGTCTTCGTGCTCACCGCCGGCCTCGCCAGTGGCCAGCTCTACATGGTGATCCCCCTCCTGGGGGAGATGGCCGCCGGGTGGGGCGTCCCCGCGGGCGGACTGACCTGGCTCGTCACCGCCTTCGGAGCCGGATACGCGGCGGGCTTCCTGCTCTTCGGCCCGCTCTCCGACCGGTACGGCCGCAGGCGCCTGCTCTCGTACGGCCTGCCGATCGCGGCGGTCGCCACCGCCCTCGTCGCGGTGAGTCCGGACCCCGGCACGGCGATCGCGTTGCGGGTGGTCCAGGGAGTGGCCGTCGCGATGTTCCCCCCGGCCGCGATGGCCTACCTCGCCGAGCGGGTCGAACCTCGCCGCCGGATGGTCGCGATCACCTCGGTGACCAGCGGGTTCCTCGCGGCCGCCGTCCTGCTCCAGGTCGCGGCCCAGCTGCTCGGGGACGGGCTGGGCTGGCGGGGGATGTTCCTGGTGTCGGCTCTCGCCTTCACGGTGGCGGCGGTGGCGGTGCGGGCGGTCATGCTGCCCGACCCCGTCCGCGAGATCACGGGCTCGTTCCTCTCGGCCTACCGGGCCGTGCCCGTCCTGCTCGCCAAGCCCGCCCTGCTGTTGCGCTACGCCGCGACCGTCACCGTGCTCGCGAGTTTCGTCGCCCTCTACACCGGCCTGCAGATCACCGGAGCCGCCGGCACCCCGGACGCGCTGCTGGCGCTGCGGGCCAGCGGGCTGCCCTCGATGATCCTCGTCCCGCTGCTCACACCCTGGCTGGTCAAGGTCCCGGCGCTGCCCCGCGCCGCGGGGGCCCTGATCCTGTGCGCGCTCACTCTTGTCACCGTCGGCGTGACGGCACCCGGTGCGATCGGTCTGGCACTGCTGCTGGCCGTCTACGTCGCCGGGATCAGCGCGGGCGGGCCCGCGCTGAACGAGTCCGTGGCCCAGCTCGCGGGGGAATCGCGAGGCACGGCTCTGGCCCTGTTCACCTTCGCCCTCTTCCTGGGCGGCAGCATCGGCCCGCAGATCGCCGCCCTCCTCGGTGACTTCCGTACCCTGCTGTACGGCCTCGCCGCGCTGCTGGCGGCGGGCGCGGCCGGAATCCTCGCCTCGATCCGGGGCAGGTAGGCGTCCGGCAGGCGCGGGGAACCGGGGGTCCCGGATTGCGCGGGAGGCCGTACCGGCCAGTAGGGTGTGGGGGTGTTACCCTTGGTAACGTCTTCCCGGAGGAGTGAGAGAATGAGCGAGACCGGCTTCTGCCCGGAACTGAGCGCCGACGTGCGCGAGGTGCGCGACTGGGTGCACGAGTTCGCCGCGACGGTGGTCCGTCCCGCGGGCGCCGAATGGGACGAGCGGGAGGAGACTCCCTGGCCGGTCATCCAGGAGGCCGCCAAGATCGGCCTCTACTCGCTCGACTTCTTCGCCCAGCAGTGGTTCGAGCCGAGCGGCCTCGGCCTGATCGTGGCGTTCGAGGAGCTCTTCTGGGGCGACGCGGGGATCGGCCTGTCCATCGTCGGCACCGGCCTGGCCGCCGCCGCCCTGTCCGCCAGCGGCACCTCCGAGCAGATGGGGGAGTGGCTGCCGCAGATGTTCGGCACCCCCGACGACATCAAGCTCGGCGCGTTCTGCGCCTCCGAGCCGGACGCCGGGTCCGACGTGGGCGCCATCCGCACCCGGGCCGTCTACGACGAGGCCTCCGGCGACTGGATCCTCAACGGGGTGAAGACCTGGGCCACCAACGGCGGCATCGCCAACGTGCACGTCGTCGTCGCCTCGGTCGACCCCTCGCTCGGCACCCGGGGCCAGGCCACCTTCGTCGTCCCCCCGGGCACGCCCGGCCTGTCGATGGGCCAGAAGTTCAAGAAGCACGGCATCCGCGCCTCCCACACCGCCGAGGTCGTCCTGGACAACGTCCGCCTGCCCGGCTCGTGCCTGCTCGGCGGCAAGGAGAAGCTCGACGCCCGCCTCGCCCGGGTGCGCGAGGGCGGCCGCTCCGGAGAGCAGGCGGCCCTGCGCACCTTCGAGACGACGCGGCCCTCGGTCGCCGCCATGGCCGTCGGCATCGCCCGCGCCGGATTCGAATACGCCCGCGACTACGCCCGTGAGCGCGAGCAGTTCGGCCGCAAGATCGGCGAGAACCAGGCCATCGCCTTCCTCCTGGCCGACATGGCCACCCGCGTCGACGTCGCCCGCCTGATGACCTGGCGCGCGGCCTGGATGGCCCGCAACGGCAGGTCCTTCAACCAGGCCGAGGGCTCGATGTGCAAACTGGTGGCGGGGGAGACCGCGGTGTGGGTGACCGAGCAGGCGATCCAGATCCTGGGCGGAGCCGGCTACACCCGCGAACACCCGGTCGAGCGCTTCCACCGCGACGCCAAGATCTACACCATCTTCGAGGGCACCTCCGAGATCCAGCGCCTGATCATCGGCCGCGCCGTCACCGGCCTGCCCGTCCGCTGAGATGTCCGCTCCCCGAAAGCGGGGCTTGACCCCTCGTTTTCAGGGCTTGTTCAGTCCCTGTTCGGTCAGAGGTCGGTTCGCGAGTCGACGTCCCCTTCGCCGCTGGGATACGGCTTGCGCTGTCGACTGCGCCGATGAGCTGGTACGGCTCGGCGTCGACGATTCCTGCAGGCGGGGATGGGACGGAAGTCCCACCGACTGCAGGACCTTGGAGACGTGGGTGTGAGCCGTACGGCTCTGCGGGAAAGACCGGGCCGGCCGATTAACTGGGTGACGAGAGAAAGAAACCGATAAAGGAGCCAATCATGGCCATCATCGAAGGCCGTAAGCCGGTCAACGGCCACGTCGTCACCCCCGTTACCACCTCCGCTGGAACCCACGCCGTGGCGGGCCGTACCCCCGCCGCCTACGCCTGGGCCGCCGCCCGCATCGCGCTGGGCTGGGTGTTCCTGTGGGCCTTCGTCGACAAGCTGTTCGGCCTGGGCTTCGCCACCCCGGCCGCCAAGGCCTGGGCAGGCGGCGGCAGCCCCACCACCGGCTTCCTCAAGGGCAGCGGCGAGAACGCCCTGGGCGGCTTCTTCAGCAGCCTGGCCGGCCAGGCCTGGGTCGACTGGCTGTTCATGCTCGGCCTGGCCGGCGTCG
>NZ_BMQP01000031.1 GCF_014648175.1 Planobispora rosea | reverse complement strand
CCAACCGGCCAGGACGACCTACACGCCAACCCGGTGATCGTTTCCGGTCACAGCACTAGGCGATGCGGATCGCGCCGTCGGGGGGAGACGGAGACGCCATCCGGGGAGTGATCGGGACAACGGCGGATCAGCGTAACCCTAAAACAAAGGAGAAAATTTCCCGCCGTACGGAACGGCGGGTGTTTTTCAGTCCGGGATCAGCGGCGTTGTGCGCGACAGCCGCGTGAAGCGCAAGGTGAAAAGGCGACGGGTCTCGGCCGGTCGGTGATTTTTGAAGCGGTCTTCAAATCCGTCATGACACGGAGGCTGTCTGCACGCCCCGGACCAGACGGCCGACCTCGGCGCGCAGGCGGACGAAATCCGGATTCTCCCGGGTGGAGATCTGGTTGCGCGGGCCGGGGAGGTCGACACGCAGATCCCCCACCACCCTCGCGGGCGCCTTGGAGAGCACCACGACCCGGTCTCCGACGTAGACGCTCTCGTCGATGTCGTGAGTGATCAGGACGATCGTCATCGAGTGGAGTTCTCTGACCTGGAGGACGAGGTCCTCCAGGTCTTCTCTGGTCTGGGCGTCCACGGAGCCGAAGGGCTCGTCCATCAGCATCAACGCGGGGCGGTAGGCCAGCGCCCGGGCGATCGCCACCCTCTGCTGCATGCCGCCGGACAGCTCGAAGGGGTACTTCCCGGAGGCGTCGGGCAGGCCCACCTGCTCAAGGGCCTCCTGGGCGGCCTCCCTGCGCCGGCGGCGGTCCATGCCCCGGCGGCGCAGGGGCAGCGCGACGTTGTCGCCCACGGACATCCACGGGAACAGCGAGCGGCTGTAGTCCTGGAAGACCACGGCGAGGTTGTCCGGGGTCTGCCGGACCGGGACTCCGCTCACGGTGACGGTTCCGCCGGTCGGCTGGATGAGACCGGCGATGGAACGCAGCAGGGTGGACTTTCCGCAGCCTGAAGGCCCGACGACGCAGAGGAGCTCACCCTGGGTGACGCTCAGGTCGAGCTGGTCGATCGCCCGGTGCGCGTTCTTGCCGGTGCCGTAGGTGTGGGTGAGGCCGGTGATCTCAAGCAAGGTGATTCCCTGGGGTGCGTCTCACGGGGATGTGGCCGGGGACCCTAGCGGAGCTCGGCCTCCGCGGCCCCATTGTGTCTGATTTATGTATATATGTTGGCCTGTGGGGCCAATGGGGAGTATTGGCGATATGGAATTAAATTAGCAGAGGGGAATTCTCAGGGTATATGTACAATCGATCTTCCCGAGCCTTCCCTGGGGGAGGCGCTCCGGCCCACCCCTCGCCCGGTGCTCCATGCCCTCCGAGCCGTGGACCCGGACGTCGGGGACAGGACACAAGCCCTCTGGGAGCACGGGACCGGGAAGGCCATGCGCGTTCTGATCATCGGTGGCGGCATCGGTGGGCTCACCGCGGCGCTGAGCCTCCACGCCGCGGGAATCGACTGCGCGGTCGCGGAGTCGGTCACGGAGCCGCGCCCCCTCGGCGTGGGGATCAACCTGCAGCCGCACGCCGTACGTGAGCTGACCGAACTGGGTCTGGAGAAGATGCTCGCGGGCATCGGGATCCCGATGAGCCACCTGACCTTCACCGACAGGTTCGGCGGAGTGATCCTGGAGCTGCCCCGGGGGACGCTCGGCGGCTACAACTGGCCCCAGTACGCCGTCCACCGCGGAGAGCTGCAGATGTCGCTGCTGAAGGCGGTACGGGAGCGGCTCGGTCCCGACACGGTCAGGACCGGGCTGTCACTGGAGGACTTCCAGCAGGACGGACGGGGGGTCACGGCGCTGCTGCGCGACATGCGGACCGGTGAGCGGGTGAAGGAGGCGGCCGACGTCCTCGTGGGCGCGGACGGAATCCACTCGACCGTCCGGGCGCGCCTGCACCCCGGCGACGGTCCGCTGTTGTGGAACGGGATCCGCATGTGGCGCGGCACGGTCGAGGGGGAGCCCTTCCTCGACGGGGGGACGCAGGTCGTCGCGGGTTCCAACCTGGCGGCCAAGTTCGTGGTCTACCCCATCGCGACCCGGCCGCGGGGGCGGGTGCTGATCAACTGGGTGGCCGAGGTGATGGTGTCCCGGCCCGGACCCGTCCCGGCCGTCGACTGGTCCAGGCGGGGACGCCTGGAGGACGTGCTCCCGTACTTCGACGGCTGGCGGTTCCCCTACCTGGACGTGCCGGCGATCATCGGGGGCACGGAGCGGATCCTGGAGTACCCCATGGTGGACAGGGAACCGCTTCCCCGGTGGGGCCGGGACAGGGTGACCCTGCTGGGGGACGCCGCCCACCCGATGTATCCGGTGGGAGCCAACGGCGGCTCGCAGGCCGTACTGGACGCCCGCGTCCTGGCCAGGGAGCTGGCCACCGCGGCCGATCCGGCCGGCGGGCTGGCCCGCTACGAGGCGGAGCGCGGGCCCGTGACCGCCGGTCTGGTGCTCGCCCACCGCGAGCTGCCGATGGAGCGCACCATCGCGATGATCAACGAGCGGGCCCCCGGCGGGTTCGCCGACATCACCGAGGTGCTCACGCCGGCGGAGCTGGCGGAGATGGCCGCCGCTCAGCGGCGGATCACGGACGAGGACGTCAAGTTCCTCAACGAGCGGGCCTCGTGGAGCGTCGGCGGCCGGTGACCGGTCACCCGTTCGTGCGGGCGGCGCGGTGCCAGGTGAGCAGGCGCCGTTCGACGCGGAGGAACGCGGCGTTGAGCACGAGCCCCAGCGCGCCGAGGATGACGATGGCGGTCCACATGGAGGGGATGTCCACCTGGCTCTGGGCGACCAGCATGTGGTAGCCGACCCCTTCGGTGCTGCCGACGTACTCCGAGATGATCATCATGATCAGGGCCAGCGCGACGCTGAGCCGCAGCCCCGCGAAGATCTTGGGAGCCGCCGCGGGAAGGATGACCCTGGTCACCCGCTGGACCCGGGAGACGCCGAACGCCTCACAGGTCTCCAGATACTTGCGGTCCACGTAGCGGGCGCCGTCGAGCGAGTTGATGAGCACGGGCCAGACGACACCGAAGACGATGGCGGCGAGCTGGAGGGGCGTTCCGACTCCCGTCATGGTCATGAAGATCGGGATCATCATCGGCGGGGGGACCGAGCGGAAGAAATGGATCAGAGGGCTGACGCAGTCGTACATCACCGCCGAGCGGCCCAGCGCCACCCCGACGGCGACGGCCACCGCGCAGGCCGCGCCCCAGCCCAGGACCAGGCGGCCCAGGCTGGGCAGCAGATGATCGATCGACTCCTGGGTGAGGAACGCCCGGGTGAACGGCCCCGAGAACCACAGCTCGTGCAGGCGGACCAGGATCGTGGAGGGAGGGGGGAAATAGACCGCCTCCGCGATTCTGGTGATCACCTCCCATGTGACGAGGGCGACCGGAATGATCCACAACCGGGCGATTCGCGTGATCACCCTGCTCATGTCACGTCCTCTCCGGCCTGCACGTGGTGCCAGCGGAAGACCCGCCGTTCCACCCCCGCCAGGAACGAGTTGATCAGAAGGCCGATGAGGCCCGTCCAGGCGGTGGCCGCGATCATCAGATCCCGGCGGTTGCCCGCCGCCGCGTCGCTGACGAAGGTGCCGATGCCGTCGCCGCCCGCCATGAGCTCCACGCTCACCGCGACGATGAGGGCGACCGAGGCCGAGATCCGCACGCCGGTGGTGATGAACGGTGCGGCGCTCGGCAGGGACACCCGCCGCACCACGTCGTAGGAGCCGAAGCCGAAGCTGCGCAGCGTCTCCTTCGCCAGGGGGTCGACGTCGCGCATGCCGTACAGCGTGTTGATCAGCACCGCCCAGAAGGAGGTGTAGACGATCAGTGCGATCTTCCCCTGCTCGCCCACGGTGAACAGGAAGAGCGCCAGCGGGAGCAGGGCCACCGAAGGGATCGGGCGCAGGAACTCCACCAGGGGGCGCACCGCGCGCTCGACCGCCGGCATGGTTCCCAGCACGACTCCGGACGGTACGGCCACCGCGACGGCGATCAGCAGTCCGGCCGCGGACGAGGAGAGGGTGATGCCGACGCCGGTGAGGAACTCCTCGTCCGACAGGAGTCCGAACGCGCCGGCGAGGATGGAGGAGACGAGCGGGAGGGTGTAGGGGTCGACGACCCCGGTCCGGCCCAGGACCTCCATGACGAGGAGGAACCCCGCGACGCCCAGAGCGCCGCGGAGTACCGCGTTCCTGTTCATTGCGGGGCGGAGGCCAGAAGCGTGGTGGCGTCAACCTTGTTCTTGATGATCTGGAACTCGCTCAGCAGGTCGGCCACGCGCTGGACGCGGGAGGGGTTGAGCGAGGTGGAGAAGGTGCCCATCGCCATGCTCGACGCCACCTCGGCGGGAATCTGGGTGAAGCCCGGGATGACCTTGTTGAGCTCCTGCCGGTCGGTGGCGGCGATCTGCTGGGCCTTGTTGATGGCGCGCTGGAAGGCGGCGGCGGTCTTCGGGTACTTGGAGATCCACTCGTCCGTGGCGGCCCAGCCGTCGAGGGGGAGACCCTCGGTCTGGCCGGACAGGGTGTCGATCAGGACGCGGGCCCCGAGGTCCTTCTGCGCGGCGGAGATGTAGGGCTCGACCAGCCACGCGGCGTCGACGGTGCCCGCCTTGAGCTGGGCGAGCTGCTCGGCGAACGGCACGGGCACGAACTTGACGTCGGCCGGCGTCAGCCCGTGGACCTTCAGCTGCGCGCTGATGGTGACCTCGCCGAGGGCCTTGACCACGTTGACCGCGATCTTCTTGCCCTTGAGGTCCTTCGGCTCCTTCAGGGGCGAGTCCTTGACGACCATCACCGCGTTGATGCCGGGCGCGCCCTGCTGCGACTCGGCGAGCATCTTGAGCTTGGCCGCACCCGAGTCACTGATCGTGATCAGTGAGACGTAGCTGGTCAGGAAGGCGTCGATGCTGCCGTTGAGGATCTTGGGCATGACCGCCTGCGGAGCCTGGATGGTCTCCGTCTTGATGGTCAGTCCCTCCTCCTTGAAGAACCCCTTCTCCTGGGCGATGAAGAGGGGGGCGGAGGAGGGCACGGGGACGACGCCGATGTTGAGCTCGGTCTTCTCCAGGCCCTTCGCGTTCGAGGGCGCGGCGGCGGTTTCCGAACCGCCGCAGGAGGCGAGCGCAAGAACGGTGACCAGCCCGATGAGGGAATGACGGACAGCGCGTCCATTCCTCATGGAATGTCTCCTTAGTTGAGGGGTGTCACATTCCCGTCGTACGGG
The DNA here is from genome assembly GCF_014648175.1 of Planobispora rosea. GTDB lineage: Bacteria > Actinomycetota > Actinomycetes > Streptosporangiales > Streptosporangiaceae > Planobispora > Planobispora rosea. The sequence continues at coordinate 89,894 of NZ_BMQP01000031.1, read as the reverse complement.
CCCGTGCGCGGGAGGTTGCGACGCGACGGCGCGTCAGCCTAGCGGATACTTGATCGCTAATCCCATGGATGTCACTTATGTAGTGATATAAACACTTATTTGAGGATATATGTTAGGTATTTCCCTTATGTCTGTTTTGTGTACTTTATGCGGAAATACGTAAAACGGCTTGCCACTTTTGTCTTATTCGCCACATCGGTATCGTTATGCTCAAATAGGCCACGCTTACAGGATGTCGTCATGAGTGCATCCGTGTTTCACGCGTGACACCCCCCAATTTCCGGTGAGAGGTAGCCCAGGCCGGTGACCATTCAATTAGCCCGGGATGACCGTAAATCCAGCGTCGTGCCACAAGTCCCCGGTGACCGGGACGCGACCCTGCGAACGGGCCACCGCCTGGCGCTGAAGAATTGGCGCGTGCGATCCCGTCTCGTCGCACTGGTGCTCGTCCCCACGGTCGTCGGTATCGTGCTCGGCTCCATGAGCGTCGTCTCCTCCCTCCGCCGAGCCGACCACTACGGGCAGGTGAACGAGACCGCGACGCTGGCCAGCCGCCTCGGCGCGCTGGCCCACGAACTGGCTTTCGAACGCGACCTCTCCGCGAGGTTCATCGCGAGCGGCCGGCCCGAGGACGGGCTCGCCGCGCTGAACAGACAGCACCGGAAGGTCGACGAGGCGGCCACGGCCGCGCAGGAGCACATGAAGCTCGCCCGGGACATCGTCGGGCAGATCTCCGCCGAGGAGTTCCAGCGCATCGACAACCGGCTGTCGGAGATCGACGCCCTCCGCACCGCCGTCACCGGGACGAACCTGCAGGCCCAGCCCGCCGTCGACATCTACTCCCGGCCCATCGCCGACCTGCTGTCGCTCCACGACAACATCAGCCAGGGAGAGTCCGACAGCCCGCTCATCCGCAGCGTCACCGCGCTGCGCGCGCTGGCCAGGGCGAAGGACGAGATGTCGAAGGAGCGGGCGACGCTCTCCATCGCCCTGCAGGCCGGGCGGTTCGACACCGCCGGCATGGACGCGGCGGCCTCCGCCCGCACCCAGCGCGACAGCGAGCTGAACGTGTTCCGTTCCGAGGCGTCCCTGGAACAACGCCAGCTCTACGACGACACCGTCACCGGCAAGAAGGTCGACAACGCGGAGTTCATCCGGGCCCGCGCACTCGTGCTCGGCCAGGAACGCGACTTCCTGAAGAACATCACGACCGGACGCGGAACCGAGGCGAGCCGGTGGTTCGACGCGGCCACCGACACGGTCAACCGCATGTACTCGGTCGAGCGGGAGCTCCTCGACTTCGTCATCGCGCGCAGCGCCGCGCTCGGGGAGCAGGAGCGGCGCAACGGACTCGTCTCCGCGGGCGTGATCATCGCCCTCCTCCTCGTCGTCCTGCTGATCACCGCCGTCATGGCCCGGTCGCTGGTCAAGCCGCTCCGCAGGCTGCGGACCGAGGCGTTGTCCATCGCGGGACAGCGCCTCCCCGAAACCGTGCAGAGCCTCCGGGAGAGCGGTGACGTGCCCTCGGCCGAGGTCGCGCCCATCGGGGTGGTCTCGGACGACGAGATCGGCGAGGTGGCCCGGGCCTTCGACGAGGTCCACCGCGAGGCCGTACGGCTGGCGGGCGAGGAGGCGTCGCTGCGGAGCAACGTCAACGCGATGTTCGTCAACCTCTCCCGCCGCAGCCAGACCCTGGTCGAACGCCAGCTGGCGCTCATCGAGAGCCTCGAACAGGGCGAGCAGGACGAGAACCGCCTCGGCAGCCTGTTCCGGCTGGACCACCTGGCCACCCGTATGCGCCGCAACAGCGAGAACCTCCTGGTCCTCGCCGGACAGGAACCCGCGCGCCGGTGGAGCCAGCCCATCCCTCTGATCGACGTGGTCCGCGCCTCCCTGTCGGAGGTGGAGAGCTACGAGAGGGTGGAGCTGCGGATCTCCGGCGGGATCTCCGTGGCCGGCACCTGCGTCAACGACGTGGTGCACCTGATCGCCGAGCTGGTGGAGAACGCCATCTCCTTCTCTCCCCGCGAGACGAAGGTCATCGTGTCCAGCAACCGCATCGACGGCGGCGGCGTGATGATCTCCGTCGCCGACCTCGGCATCGGCATGACCTCCGAGGAACTCGCGCAGGTCAACCACCGGCTGGCCCACCCGCCGGTGGTGGACGTCTCGGTCTCCCGCCGGATGGGCCTGTTCGTGGTCGGCCGCCTGGCCCTGCGGCACGGCATCCGCGTCCAGCTCAGACAGCAGGACACCGGCGGCCTGACCGCCATGGTGCTGCTGCCGGAGGAACTGCTCGCGGCCGCCGGCGCAGGACCGGTGCCGGGCATGCCGGCCGCGGTGCAGGGCGGCTGGGGAGGCCCGGCACCGCAGGCGCCTCCGATGCCGCCTCCGGTGCCGCAGAGCAGCGGGAACTGGGCATCGGTGCCCTCGATCCCGCAGGGGAGCTCCGACTGGGGGCAGGTGACCCCGCCGGTGCTGGCCAGCCCGGTCACGCTGGACGGCGGGCGGCCCGCGTTCTCCTCGTTCGAGGCCGCCCAGCAGGCGTTCAACTCCTTCGACGCGGGACAGTCCGACTCCTTCCACTCCGGGTCCCTGTTCTCCGCGGGCGGCGGGAATGCCGGTCAGGCGCCGGTCGACACCCCGTGGCCGGCCCAGGCGCCCCCGCCGGGGGCCGTACCGGGCTGGCCCAGCACCTTCCCGCCGGACTCCGGATCGTGGGCGGACTCCTCCGCCGGGCCGCCGGGCCGGCGCGGGTTCGGGATGGAGCCCGAGGCCACCGGGCCGCTGCCCGTGGTGCCGGCCTCCCACCCCCTGGAGGAGGAACGGGAGGAGTTCCTGCCGATCTTCGCGGCGGTGGAGTCCGACTGGTTCAGGAAAGCCGACCCCCCCGCCCACGTCCCCGCCCCGGCGGCCCGCGACGAGGACGCGCAGGAGACCACCACGGTCCAGGCTCCGCCGAGGAACGCCTGGTCCTCGCCCGCCGACGCGGGCTGGCAGGCGGCCCGGGCGGCTCAGGATCCCTCGCTCGGCGGGGTCACCGGCGCCGGGCTGCCCAAGCGGGTGCCCAAGGCGAACCTGGTGCCCGGCTCGGCCGTGCCCGCCTCGTCCCCGGCCCCCCCGCCCGCCCCGCGGCCGTCCGTCTCCCCGGAGGCGGTGCGCAGCCGGCTGTCGAGCTTCCAGCGGGGAGTACGGCAGGGCCGGGCCGTGGCCAGAGGCGAAGTCGACGAAGGACACACGTATCCCGCTCCCGGCGGGAGCGTTGAAGGAAATGAGGACCGGTGAGAGAACCCATCACCATGGCCGAGGAGGACGACCCGTGCGTGAGTTGAGCCAGGCCGCTCGCGGAGTCAACTGGTTGATCACCGACTTCGTGAACAACGTTCCCGGCGTCGCGCACACGGTCGTCGTGTCGACGGACGGTCTGCCGCTGGCGTTCTCGGACGGGTTCCCCCGGGACAGGGCGGACCAGCTGGCCGCGGTCGCGTCCGGCCTGCTCAGCCTGACCCAGGGCGCGTCCCGGGTCTTCGAGGGCGGCGGCGTGACCCAGACCGTGGTGGAGATGCAGCGAGGGCTGCTCCTCATCATGGCGATCAGCGATGGTTCCTGCCTCGCCGTGCTGGCCGCCCCGGACTGCGACATGGGTCTGGTGGCGTACCAGATGACCCTGCTGGTCGAACGGGCCGGCCAGGTGCTGACCCCGGCCGTCCGAGCCGAGCTCCAGGCCTCCCACCCCCGGTGAGGCTCCGCGAAGGCGCCGGCCGCGGCCGGCCGGGCCGTGGCGCTCCGGCGCCACGGCAGAAACTGTCCCTAGGAGGGTGCCGTGGCAGACCATGGCTGGACCGGTGGGGGAGACCCGACGGGCGGGCCACCCTACCGGCCGATGGACGACGCCCACCGGCAGGGCGGTCCTCCACACCATGTGCAACACCATGTGCGACCGGCGCCGGCGGAGCAGAGCTCCCTGGTCAGGCCGTACGCCGTGACCGGAGGGCGGACCGCCCCCCGGACCCAGCTCGCCATGGAGGCCCTGGTCTCCTCGGCGATGTCGATCCATCACGATCTATCCACCCGCACGCCGGAGTACCAGGCCATCGGCGCCCTGTGCCGGCATGTGCGTTCGGTCGCTGAGATCTCGGCGATGCTCCGCATCCCCCTCGGTGTCACCAGGATCCTGGTCGCCGACATGGCGGCCGAGGGGCTGGTCCAGCTGCACCAACCGCAGCTGAACGCGGGAAAGCCGGATCTCAACCTGCTGGAAAGGGTGCTCAGTGGACTTCGCAGGCTCTAGCCGCGGTGGCGGCCTCACCTCGACCAAGATTGTCGTCGCGGGCGGGTTCGGCGTCGGCAAGACCACATTCGTGGGCGCCGTGTCCGAGATCCTCCCGTTGACCACCGAGGCGGTCATGACCGAGGCCAGCTCGGGTGTCGACGACCTCGGCATGACCCCGAACAAGACGACCACCACGGTGGCGATGGACTTCGGCCGGGTCTCGCTGGACAGCGATCTGATCTTGTATCTGTTCGGTACGCCGGGTCAGCACCGGTTCTGGTTCATGTGGGATGACCTGGTGCGCGGTGCGATCGGCGCGATCGTGCTGGTCGACACCCGGCGGCTGGCCGACAGCTTCCCGGCGATCGACTACTTCGAGGAGGCCGGCCTCCCCTTCGTCGTGGCGCTCAACGGCTGGGACGGGACCTATCTGCACGGTGAGGAGGAGGTGCGGGAGGCGTTGACGCTCGCCCCCGACATCCCGATCTCGCGGACCGACGCGCGCTCCCGCGACGCGGTGAAGTCGACCCTGATCACCCTGGTCGAGCACGCGCTGACCATGCGGATGGCTGTTCCGGGCTGGGGCCGCTGAACCCGGCGGCGGGCCCCGGTCCCCCGGCGGGCCCCGCCGCCTGCGGGCCCCCTCCGGCTCACGGCGCCCCGCAGGGTGAGACCCCACCGGGGCGCCGGACCCGTCTCCCAGCGGATAGGCTGGGAGGTCGAGTCGCAGACCTGTAGCGCAGAGGCTGGCCAATCACGTGTTCGAGACGCTTTCCGACCGGCTCACATCGGTCTTCTCCTCCCTTCGGTCCAAGGGTCGGCTCTCCGATGCCGACATCGACGCGACCTGCCGCGAGATCCGTATCGCACTGCTCGAGGCCGACGTGGCGCTGCCCGTCGTCAAGACGTTCGTCGCCCAGGTCAAGGAGCGCGCCCGCGGCGCGGAGGTCTCCCAGGCGCTGAACCCGGCCCAGCAGGTCGTAAAGATCGTCAACGATGAGCTGATCGAGATTCTGGGCGGTGAGACCAGGCGGCTCCGCCTGGCCAAGAACCCGCCGACCGTCATCATGCTCGCGGGTCTCCAGGGTGCCGGTAAGACCACGCTGGCGGGCAAGCTCGCCCGCTGGCTGCGGGAGCAGAACCACGCCCCGCTGCTGGTCGCCGCCGACCTGCAGCGGCCCAACGCGGTCCAGCAGCTGTCCGTCGTGGCCGAGCGGGCGGGGGTGGCGGTCTACGCGCCCGAGCCCGGCAACGGCGTCGGAGACCCGATCGCGGTGGCCCGGCAGTCGATCGACCACGCCCGGCGGCAGCAGCACGACATCGTCATCATCGACACCGCCGGCCGCCTGGGCATCGACCAGGAGCTGATGAAGCAGGCCGCGGACATCCGCGACGCGGTCTCGCCCGACGAGGTCCTGTTCGTCGTCGACGCCATGATCGGTCAGGACGCCGTCTCCACGGCCCAGGCCTTCATGGAGGGCGTCGGTTTCGACGGCGTCGTGCTGACCAAGCTCGACGGCGACGCCCGCGGCGGCGCCGCCCTGTCGGTCCGCCACATCACCGGCAAGCCGATCATGTTCGCGTCCACCGGTGAGAAGCTCGAGGACTTCGACGCCTTCCACCCGGACCGGATGGCCTCCCGCATCCTCGACATGGGTGACATCCTCACCCTGATCGAGCAGGCCCAGAAGACCTTCGACGAGCAGGAAGCCGCCAAGATGGCGGGCAAGCTCACCTCGGGCGAGGGCTTCACGCTGGAGGACTTCCTCGAGCAGATGATGATGGTCCGCAAGATGGGCCCCATCAAGAACCTGCTCGGCATGATGCCCGGCATGGGGCAGATGCGCGACCAGCTCAACCAGATCGACGATCGCGATCTCGACCGCATCGCGGCCATCATCCGCTCGATGACGCCGGCCGAGCGCGCCGACCCGAAGATCATCAAGGGGTCGCGCCGCGAGCGCATCGCCAGGGGTTCCGGCGTCACGGTGACCGAGGTGAACAACCTCGTCGTCCGCTTCTTCGAGGCGCAGAAGGTGATGAAGCGGATGGCCGGCGGGCTGGGCCTCCCCGGCATGCCGGGCGGCCGCAAGGGCAAGGCCGCGCAGAAGAAGGCGGCCAAGGGGCGGCGCGTCAGCGGTGACCCGCGCAAGGCCGCGCTCGGCAAGGGCGCCGGAGCCGGTGCCGGGAGCAAGGCCCCCAACCTCGGCGGCGCGCTGGGGAACCTGGGCGCCGGCCAGCTCCCGCCCGGCATGGAACTGCCGCCGGGCTTCGACCCCTCCACGTTCAAGTTCCCGGGGCAGAAATGAGTGAGGACAAGTTCTACCGGCGCAGCCGGTGGATCTGGATGGTCATCATCATCGCCTTCATCGCCGTGGCGGCTCTGGAGCTGCTGGGGGTCCGGCCCAAGTAACCGGCCCGGACCCGCCGGACCTGCCGGACCTGCCGGACCTGCCGGACCTGCCGGACCTGCCTGGGGCCGCCGGGCGACCGCCTTCCCGCGGTCGTCCGGGCGGCGCCGGACCTGCCGGGCCGGGCCGCGGACAGGCGGATCGCCGAGATTTTCCCCACGTCACCGGGGAAGATGGAGGTTGTCTGACCGGGCACTCTCCCGCGTCTGGCACAATGGCATGTTGGAACATCCCGACCAGGTGGGCGCCCTCTAACCCCCGCCGGTCGTGCCTGTCCCTCGAACGGCCCGCTCTTCGTGCCCCACTCGATGAGACGCCGCTCACCCACGCTCTAATGCAGGAGAGACCACACCCGTGGCAGTCAAGATCAAGCTCAAGCGGCTCGGCATGATCCGCAACCCGCAGTACCGTGTCGTCATCGCCGACAGCCGCACCAAGCGTGACGGCCGGGCGATCGAGGAGATCGGCCTGTACCACCCCAAGGAGAACCCCTCGCGCATCGAGATCGACGCCGAGCGGGCGGCCTACTGGCTGGGTGTCGGCGCGCAGCCGACCGAGCCGGTGCTGAAGCTCCTCAAGATCACCGGTGACTGGCAGAAGTTCAAGGGCGAGCCCGCCCCGGCTCCGAAGCTCGTCGCCGAGCCCAAGCCGGACCGTCACGCCGCCTACGAGGCCGCGGCCAAGGAGACCCTGTCTCTCGACACCGCCACCACGCCGAAGAAGTCGGCCAAGAAGGCCCCGAAGGCCGACGAGGCCGCCGAGACCCCGGCCGAGCCGGTCGCCGCCGAGGAGAAGCCGGAAGGCGAGGCCTGAGGTGCTCGAGGAGGCCCTCGAGCACCTGGTGAAGGGCATCGTCGAGCATCCCGACGAGATCCAGGTCCGGGCTCGCCGCATCCGCAGCGGGCGCGTGCTTGAGGTCCGGGTCCACCCTGAGGACCTGGGCAAGGTCATCGGCCGTGGCGGCCGTACGGCCAAGGCGCTCCGCACCGTTGTGAACGCCCTTGGCGACGGCAAGTACATCCGGGTCGACCTGCTCGACCGGGATGAGATCCGCTGACGCCGCGGCCGACACGAGATCCACCGAGCGGACGGGTCATCCACCTCGTGGGTGACCCGTTTGTTTTTCTTTCCGCAGTCTCTTTTCCTGCGACTTTCCTGGGACTGCGTACGACACCTTATCCACACGACATCAGGGGAGAGACGGGCGTGCAGCTTGTCGTTGGCCGGATCGGCCGCCCGCACGGGCTCCGCGGCGAGGTGACCGTGGAAGTGCGCACCGACGACCCCGAGCGGCGTTTCGCCGCAGGGGAGACCATCGCCACCGACCCCGCCTCCGCCGGCCCGCTCGTCGTCGCGTCCCGGCGCTGGCACTCCGGGATCCTCCTGGTCCGCTTCGAGGGCGTGGACGACCGCGATCGAGCCGAGGGACTCCGCGGCACCACGCTCGTCATCGACTCGGCGGACATCCTCCCCTCCGACGATCCCGACGAGTTCTACGACCACCAGCTCATCGGCCTCACCGTGATCACCCCTGACGGGGAGCGGGTCGGGGAGGTGAGCGACGTGCTCCACCACGGTCAGGATCTCCTGGTGATCCGGCGGAGCGGCGGAGCGGCGGGGAAGACCGGGGAGGTCTACGTCCCGTTCGTGAAGGCCCTGGTCCCGGAGATCGACCTGGAGAACGGCACGCTCCTGGTCGACGCCCCGGCGGGCCTGCTGGACCCGGACCAGGCCGTCTGACATGCGCGTCGACATCATCTCCATCTTCCCCGAGTACTTCGCCCCGCTCGACGTCTCGCTCATCGGCAAGGCCCGCGAGCGCGGCATCCTCGACGTCCGCCTGCACCAGCTCCGCGACTGGACGTACGACGTGCACCGAACCGTGGACGACACCCCCTACGGCGGCGGCCCCGGCATGGTCATGAAGCCTGAGCCGTGGGGCGAGGCCATCGACGAGGTCCTCGCCGCGGACCCGGCCGCCACGCCCCGGATCATCGTCCCGACGCCGAGCGGCACGCCCTTCACCCAGAGACTCGCCATGGAGTACGCCGAGGAGCCCTGGCTGCTGTTCACCCCGGCCCGTTACGAGGGCATCGACTCGCGGGTCATGGCCGAGTACGGTGCCCGGCTGCGGGTGGACGAGGTCAGCATCGGCGACTACGTGCTCGCCGGGGGTGAGGCCGCGGTGCTGGTGATGGTCGAGGCGATCGGACGGCTCCTGCCGGGGGTGCTGGGCAACGCCTGCTCGGTGGCGGACGACTCCTTCGCCCCGGGCAGCATGGAGAACCTCCTCGAAGGTCCGGTCTACACCAAGCCACCGCGGTGGCGGGGGCACGAGGTGCCGGAGGTGCTGCTCTCCGGTCACCACGGGAAGGTCGCCCGGTGGCGGCGGGACGAGGCGCTGCGCCGTACCGCGAAGAACCGGCCCGAGCTGCTCGCGACGCTCGACCTGCAGAACCTGGACAAGCACGACCGGCGGCTCCTGGAGGAGATCGGATTTCCGGTGGGCCGCGAAAATATGGCAGACTGAATCGTTGCCGCTGCCTGCCCGCAGGCCGGCGCGCGCCGCCGGGCCGACGGGCCCGGTTCTCAAGACATCTACCAGTCCAGCATGTGCGTCCACCGCGATGCCGCTTCCCCGCGGCCGGGTGGACCTCCGCGTGCTCGCGTAAATGAGGTACCACTGTCATGCACACGCTGATCACCGAGCTCGAGAAGGCCACGCTCCGCAGCGACGTCCCGGACTTCCGTCCCGGTGACACGCTCGAGGTGCACGTCCGGGTCATCGAGGGCAACCGCTCCCGAGTCCAGGTCTTCAAGGGCTTCGTCCTGCGCCGCCAGGGCGGCGGCGCCCGCGAGACCTTCACCGTCCGCAAGATCAGCTACGGTGTCGGCGTCGAGCGCACCTTCCCGGTCCACAGCCCGGTCATCGAGAAGATCACCGTTGTGACCCGTGGTGACGTCCGCCGCGCCAAGCTCTACTACATGCGCGACCTGCGCGGCAAGGCCGCCCGCATCCGCGAGCGTCGCGAGGCCCGCTGACGGTTCACGGCTCCGGCCCGTCCTCCTTCCGGAGGGCGGGCCGTCCCCATGTGGGGCCGCGGCGCGCCCGGCTGATGTTCCCGGGGATATGTGGAAAAGTCCCCGGCGGGAGGGCTTCCCCGCCGGGGGCCTGGGCTCCTCCGTGGGATCTTGTGGAATCCGGAGCAGCCCTTAACCACCGGCTCGACCACTGAGCTCCGGTCATCATCTAGGCTCGTCAGAGATGACTAGCGAAGACCGGGCGTGCGACGCAGCCTCGCATCGACCTGTCGAGGACGAGGTGGATGTGGTCGCGGAAGACACCAAGAAGACCGCCAAGAGCGACAAGGACAAGAAGAAGGGTTCCTTCTGGAAGGAACTGCCTGTCCTGGTCGTTGTCGCACTGGTTCTCGCGTTCCTGATCAAGACCTTCATCGTCCAGGCGTTCTACATCCCGTCGGAGTCGATGGAGAACACCCTCCTGAAGAACGACCGGGTCCTGGTCAACAAGCTCGTCTACCACGTCCGCGACATCGAACGCGGCGACGTGGTGGTCTTCTCGGGCGTGGATTCGTGGGACGGCGAGGTGGAGTACGAGGAGCCGTCCAACCCCATCGCGTCCTTCTTCCACTCGGTGGGCACCGCCTTCGGCGTGGTGCCCGGAGAGAAGGACTACATCAAGCGCGTCATCGGGATCCCCGGCGACACGGTGAAGTGCTGCGACGCCAAGGGCCGGGTCACCGTCAACGGGGTCCCCATCGACGAGGAGGCCTACCTCTACCCGAACGACGAGCCGTCCAAGGATCCCTTCGAGATCAAGGTTCCCCCGGGCCGGCTCTGGGTCATGGGCGACCACCGCGCGGTCTCCCTCGACTCCCGTGAGCACCAGGGCGACCCCGGTGGCGGCACGATCCCGGTCGACCAGGTGATCGGCCGGGCCTTCGTCATCGTCTGGCCCTTCTCCAGGGCCACCACTCTCCCCATCCCCGAGACGTTCAGCCAGCCGGCGCTGCGGACCGCCGCCGCCCTGGGAGGGGCCGTTCCCTTCCTCGGGGGCGTGGCGGGTGCCGTCCCGCTGGTGTTGTGGCGTCGTCGCAGGCTCGCAAGGCGGTAGCCGTACCTCATGACTGTTGAACCCGAGCGCAAGGAACCCGAGAACGAGCAGGACAAGCAGGACAAGCCCTCAGGCAAGAAGGGCGGCGGCCTGCGCGAGACCCTGTTCCTGCTGCTCTCCGGCGTCGTCGTGGCGCTGCTGCTGCAGGCATTCGTCTTCCAGTCGTTCTACATCCCGTCGGAGTCGATGGAGAACACCCTCCTGAAGAACGACCGGGTGGTGGTCAACAAGCTGCACGGCACGTCCGAGCGCGGCGACATCGTGGTCTTCAAGGGCTGGGGCGGCGAGGACACCATCAAGCGCGTCATCGCGGTCGGCGGTGACACGGTGAAGTGCTGCGACGCCAAGCGCCGGATCACCGTCAACGGGGTGCCCCTGCAGGAGGGCTACATCCACCCCGATGACCTCCCCTCGGGCGACGAGTTCGAGAAGGTCGTCCCCGCAGGACGGTTGTGGGTCATGGGCGACCACCGCTCCGCCTCCTACGACTCCCGCGGGCACGAGGAGCAGGAACAGAACGGAACGATCTCCGAGGACGACGTGATCGGCCGGGCCGTCGCGATCTACTGGCCGTTCTCGCGGGCGACCGTCCTGTCGAGACCGGACACGTTCACGCAGTCGTTCGGCAAGGGAGAGTAGGGAAACCCCAGGTCCGCGGGCACAGCCCGCCCCGGCCCGGCTCTTTGGCGGCGGCGTGGTCCGGATGGGGTGGAGTGATGGGGAACAATGAGGTGGGGGCCGGTATCGCCCGAGTGGGCGGGCCGGAAGGTGCGTGACAGGAGGACCGGATGAGCGCAGAAGATCTCGAGAAGTACGAAACTGAGATGGAGCTGCAGCTTTACCGTGAATACCGCGATGTCGTCGGCCTGTTCACCTATGTCGTGGAAACCGAACGGCGTTTCTATCTGACCAACTCCGTCGACCTGGACGTCCGTACGGCGGAGAACGGGGATGTGTTCTTCGACGTGAAGATGCAGGACGCCTGGGTGTGGGACATGTACCGCCCGGCCCGCTTCGTCAAGAACGTCCGTGTCGTCACCTTCAAGGACGTCAACGTGGAAGAACTGGCCAAGCCCGATCTCGAGATGCCCAAGGAGGGCTTCTCCGGCTGAGCGGCCCTTCCCCGCTCCGCCTCTGGCCGGCGGGCACCGCCGTCGTTCTTCACACCCCGTGTCACCCCGCCGGACCGGCACGGGTGCTTTCCTCTGCGGCCTCTTCCACCACCTGAAGCCGTACGGCCTTCCGGGACACCACCGCCCTCCCTCCGTACGGCCTCCCTCCGTACGGCCTCCCGGGGCATCACCGCCCTCCCTCCGTACGCCCTCCCTCCGTACGGCGCCTTGCCGCCCCCGCCCCGCTGTCGTGGTGGCCCCCCTCCCCTCGGGACGCCGGTAGGCGGATGCCCGGCGCCCCCTTACGGTCGCTCACCGTGGCTACGCCCGAACCTGCCGCCGGCCCGTGGTTTCCACAGGCGTCACCGGTTACCGGACCGGCGTCCACAGGATCGGGCCCGCTCCTCCGGAGGGGCTCCGGGGTGGGCGAAGGTCGGGGACCGGAGGTGGTTCCATGGCCATGAAGGACGAGCTCGGCAGGCACGGCGAACAGGTCGCCGTCGACTATCTGCTGACGCAGGGCATGCAGATCCTGGACCGTAACTGGCGCTGTTCCGACGGGGAGATCGACGTGGTCGCCCGGGACGGGCGGGCGCTTGTCCTGGTGGAGGTGAAAACCCGCTCCGGCCGGACGCACGGAACCGCTTTCGAGGCGGTGACCGAGGCGAAGCTCGCCCGGTTGCGCAGGCTCGCCGTCCAGTGGGTGAGAACGCGACGCGAGCGGTTCGACTCGATCCGGATCGATGTGGTGGCGCTGGAGCGCTTCGCCGGGGACTTCGCCATCCGCCACGAGCGGGGGGTGTGCTAGATGCCCTCCGGACTGTCATGGGTCATCCGCGTCGCCGGGGAGGTGGGATGACGTGGCCGTCGCACGCACCCGTTGCGTCTGCCTGATCGGGGTGACCGGCCACGTCGTCGACGTCGAAGCCGACGTGGGCAACGGCATGGCGGGCACGCATCTCATCGGCATGCTGGACACCGCGCTGAGCGAGGCGCGGGACCGGGTCCGTTCCGCCGTGGTCAACAGCCACCACCCCTGGCCCGACGCGCGCATCACCGTGAGCCTGTTCCCCGCCAGCCTGCCGAAACGGGGGAGCGCTTTCGACCTGGCCATAGCGGTCGCCCTGCTCGCCGCCGCGGGGGCGGTTCCCCGGGCGAAGGTCGCCTCTCTCTTCTTCCTCGGAGAGCTCGGGCTCGACGGCTCGATCAGGCCGGTCAGGGGTGTGCTCCCCGCCGTGCTCGCCGCCGCCGCCGCGGGTGCGCGCACGGTCGTGGTCCCGGCGCGCAACGCGGCTGAGGCGCATCTGGTGCCGGACCTGGAGGTGATCCCCGTGACGACCCTCGGTGAGCTGGTGGGATGGCTGCGCAGCGATGATCCGGTCAATCTGCCCACGCTCACGGACGGCCCGTTCCACAGTGAGCCCGGCTCCGACGGCGCGGTGGGTTCCGGTGGTGAGCCGGGGGCGCCGGATGGCGGGGCGGCGGAGCAGGTGGTCCCCGACCTGAAGGATGTGGCGGGGCAGCCGTTCGCCCGTCGTGCCGTCGAGGTCTGCGCCGCGGGAGGGCACAACCTCTGGATGCTGGGTCCGCCGGGCACCGGGAAGACCATGCTGGCCGAGCGGCTGCCCACGCTGCTGCCCCCGCTCGACCGTGAGCAGGCCCTTGAGGTGACCGCGATCCACTCGGTCGCCGGGACGTTGCCGGAGGGCCGCCCGCTGCTGGCCCGCGCGCCCTTCGTGGCTCCCCACCACACGGCGACCATCGCGGCCGTCATCGGCGGCGGCAGCGGGACCATCAGACCCGGGGCCGTCTCCCTGGCCCATCAGGGGGTCCTCTTCATGGACGAGGCCCCCGAATATCCGATGAGCGTCCTCGACGCGCTCCGCCAGCCCCTGGAGTCCGGCAAGGTGACGGTGTCCAGGTCCATGGGCTCGGTCACGTTCCCGGCCCGGTTCATGCTCGTGCTGGCCGCGAACCCGTGCCCGTGCGCGCGGCCGTCCCGGTCCGGGGATCCGTGCCGGTGCACCCCCACGACCCGCCGCCGTTACCTGGCAAGGCTCTCCGGGCCGTTGCTGGACCGGGTCGACGTCAAGGCCACGCTCCTGCGGTCGACCCGGCGGGAGCTGCTCGCCGACCGCCGGTTCATCGAGTCGAGCCAGGTCGTGGCCGAGCGGGTCCTGCTCGCCCGTGAGCGTGCCGCCGAGCGGTTCGCGGGCAGGCCGTGGCGGTGCAACGCGCATGTGCCCACCGGGGCCCTGCACGGCGAGTACCGCCTGCCGGCGAAGGCCATGGCGCCGCTGCTGAGCTGCCTGGATGCCGGGACGCTCAGCGCGCGGGGCCTCGACCGGGTGCTCAGGGTCGCCTGGACGCTGGCGGACCTCAGGGGCGGAGGGCGTCCGGGGGTGGAGGACACCAACTCCGCGCTCGGCCTCTGGCTGGGAGAGGAGCGGTGAACGACCGGCTCGCGCGGGTGGCGCTGATGCGGCTGGCCGAGCCCGACGACGCGGTGATGGGCGGGCTCGTGGCCTCCTGCGGCACGGAGTCCGCCGTCGCGCAGATCCGGGCGGGACGGCTGGACCCGCGGTTCGTCCGCTGGTTCGCGGACACCTGTGGGCAGGGCACCCGCGGAGTACGGGGGGACGAGGAGCCGACGGAGCGGCTCGGCCGGCTTCTCGCCTCCTGGAGCGCGCGTCTGGAGGGCACCGACCCCGGCCGGGACCTGGCGGAAGGAGCCCGGATCGGAGCACGCCTGATCATCCCCGGGGATCCGGAGTGGCCGACCCAGCTGGACGACCTTGGAGGGGTCCGGCCGCGTGCCCTGTGGCTGTGGGGCGAGGCGAACCTGCGCCTCTCCTGTCTCCGGTCGGTCGCGGTCGTCGGTTCCCGCGCCGCCACGCCGTACGGCGCGCACGTCGCGGCGGAGTTCGGCGCCGGACTGGGCGGCCGGGGGTACGGGGTGGTCTCCGGCGGCGCCTACGGCATCGACGGCGCGGCCCACCGCGGGGCCCTGGCGGGCGGCGCGTCCACCGTCGCCGTACTCGCCTGCGGTGTCGACGTGTCCTACCCCAGCGCGCACCACGACCTGTTCGCGGCCGTTCGCGAGCAGGGCCTGCTGGTGAGCGAGTGCCCGATGGGCGTCCGGCCGACCCGGCCGCGTTTCCTGGTCCGCAACCGGCTCATCGCCGCCCTGTCCCGGGGCACCGTGGTCGTCGAGGCCGCGGTGCGCAGCGGGGCGGTCAACACGGCCGGTCACGCCGTGGCGCTCAACCGGCACCTGGCCGCCGTGCCGGGACCGGTGACCTCGGATACGTCGGCGGGGTGTCACCGGCTGATCCGCCAGGGCGCGGCGACATGCGTCACCACTCCCGAGGAGATGATCGAGCTCGTCGGCACGATCGGGGACGACCTCGCCCCCGAGGCCCGGGGCCCGGTGCTCCCCCGTGACGTGCTCGCCCCCGAGACCCGCCGGGTGCTGGAGGCCGTACCGGCCCGGACCGGGGCGGGGCCCGCGACGATCGCCGTGGAGGCGGGCGTCGATCTGGAGACCGTGCTCTCCTGCCTCGGCGGCCTGGCCGCCGCGGGTTACGTCGAGCGGGTCCGCCGGGGGTGGCGCCTGCGTCCCGGCGGTCCGTGATCCCGGGTCAGGACGGGGCGCCGGTCCAGACGGGCAGGAGGCGGACCCGGCCGAGACCGAGCAGGAGGAGCGGGTCGAGATAGTCGCGATCACGGAGCAGCCCCCAGTGGAGGCAGGCGGCCGGGCAGTGCCCGGAGAGGGGCGCGGGGAGGTTCTCCAGGAGGCCGATCACCTCGCCGGACGCCACTGCCCGGCCCGGCCGCACCGACGCCCGGACGGGGAGGTAGGTCGTTCTCAGGCCACCTGGATGGATCACCGTGATGACCCCTCGCCCGGCGACCGGGCCGGCGTGGCCGACCCTGCCCGGACCCGCCGAGCGGATCTCCGCCCCGGGGGCCGCGGCGAGGTCGACGCCCCGGTGCCCGGGGAGCCAGGGCTGCGGGGGAGGGGCGAAGCCTCGCAGGATCCGGGGACGGCCGGGCAGGGGCCACTGCCATCGGGGCGGGGGTTGCGCCGCCCTCTGGTGTGCGGGGAAAGGGGCCGGGGAGTGGGCGGGGATCGGCCGGTCGGCGGGGGCGGTGGTCACCAGGGCCGGCAGGAGGGCGAGGACGGTGAGGATGCGCGTGGTCACATCCGCAAGGATGAGATCGGCCATGCGTGCGTGATGAACCGATCGGGATTCTGGGGACAGTCGGACAGGGCTGTGGACGGGCGGCGGACGCCGTACCGGACGAGATCGTCGCCGGGGCGGGTGGATCGGGCTCCGCGCCGGGTGGACTCGCCGTCGTACCGGATGGACCCGCCGCCGTACAGGCGCATCTCACGGCCGTGGGAGAGCCGCCCGCCGTCGTCCGGCGCGCGCCGCCCGGCGCCGGGACCGAGCGGGGAGCGCCAGATCAGCGGGATGGCCGACGTCACCCCCGCCGCGCAGATCCACAACACCGGGCGCAGGCCCAGCAGTTCGCCGAGCAGACCGCCGGCGAGACCGCCGAGGGCGAGCACGCCCTGGATGGCGAAGACCATCGTGGCGTTGACCCGGCCGAGCAGCTCGGCGGGGGCCTCGCGGAGGACGATGGCGCCGAAGCAGACGGAGAAGGCGACGACGGCCGCACCGGAGATCAGGGTGCTGGCGGACATGAGCGCGAATTTGGCCCAGGCCGGGCCGGAGGCGAGCGCCGCGGTCACGAAGTCCAGCGGGAAGATCAGCACCGCGTAGACCAGCATGCGGTTCTCGCCGACCCGCTCGACCAGGCGCGCGGTGACGGCGGCGCCCAGCAGGCCGCCCGTGCCGAAGACGGCGACGAGCGCGCCGACCATGCCTGAGGGCAGGGAGAGAACGGTGATCGCGTAGATGACGAACAGGGCCATGTAGGCGCTGCCGAAGAAGTTGATCACCACTCCGGCGCCGCAGAGCGCGCGGAGTGCCGGATGCCCGGTGACCGCGGCCAGCCCTTCCCGGATCTCGGTCCGCATCCCCCGGCGTCCGGCCGGGGTGTGGTTCTCCGGGGCCCTGATGCTCTGGATCAGGAACGCCGAGGCCAGGAACGACACCGCGTTGACCAGCATCGCCAGCGGTGCGGTGACGAGCTGGACGAGGGCTCCGGCCAGGCCGGGACCGCCGACGGCGGCCAGCGAGTAGGCCGACTGGAAGCCCGCGAGGGCCTGGGGCCGCTGGCTCTCGTGGACCACCGAGGTCAGGTGCGGGAAGGTGAAGGCCCGGAAGACCGTCGCGCAGGAGCCGACGGCGAAGGTCACCGCGATCAGCCACGGCACGGTCAGCAGGCCGGTGATCCAGGCCAGGGGGATCGAGGCCGCGGCGACGGCGGAGATCGCCTCGCAGGCGACCATGACCGGCCGGTGGTGCCGTCTGCGGTCGGCGACGGCCCCGGACTGGAGTCCGATCAGCAGGTAGGGGAGCGAGGCGGCGGCGGTGAGCACCCCCATCTGGACGGGGGAGGCGCCGAGCAGGGTGGCGGCGGTCAGCGGGACGGCGAGACGGGAGACCTCGGTGCCGGTCTCGGAGACGGCGCGGGCGGAGAGCAGCAGCCGGTAGTCGCGCTGCCTGCGGAGGGGGGGCGGGCTGGAGCATCAGGCGTCACGAGCCTTTCTGAAGGGTTCGCTTCATATTTATGAAGGTAACCCTTCAGGATTGTGAAGGCAATGCTTCATATCTGGGAGTGGGTACGGTTTCCGCATGACCGAGAAAGAGCGGACGCTCAGCGACCCCAGGGCGATGCGGGCGCTCGCCCACCCGGCGCGACTCGCCATCCTGAACAAGATCCAGGTGGACGGTACGGCGACCGCGACCGACGTTGCGGAGGTCGTCGGGATCACCCCGAGCGCGGCGAGCTACCACCTGCGCATGCTCGCCAAGTACGGCTTCGTGGAGGACGCGCCGCCGCGCGGGGACGGCAGGGAGCGGTTGTGGCGCAGGGTCACCGAGGGATGGAGCGTCGGCATCGAAGCCGACGACCAGCCGGAAGTGCGGGCGGCCAAGAACACGCTGATCACGATGATCCGCGACGAGGCGGCCGCAGAGGTCACGCGCGCCCTCGACAGCCTTGACCGGGAGCCGGAGGAGTGGCGGGACGCGACGCTGTTCTCCCGTTCCGTCCTCTTTCTCGACGCGGCCGAGATGAAGGGGGTCGCCGAGCAGATCGACAAGCTCCTCGCCCCCTACTCGATCAACCGGCGGGACCGGAGCCAGGCCCCGGCGGGAGCGCGGGTCGCCGAGGCCCACATCACGCTGTTCCCGCGTGCCGAGCGGCGTCCCCATGGGCTGCCGTCGGGCAGCTGACACGAGGGCTTGACCCGCGAGGGTCGGGAGGCGGCGTCTCTACGGGTACAATTTCCGATGGCCTGCCGGTGGCAGGCCGACTTCGCATGCCCCAGCAGGGGCCGTTCCCCCGGTCCGGGCGAGAGCCCGGCGGGAGCGGCCTGGGGGCATCAGGGCGGCAACCGCGGGTTGCCGCGTCAACCGGAACCGCGCCCAGCGATGGGCGCCACGACCTGGAGGACAATTCCATGTCCACCCCCGTCGTCACCATGCGACAGCTGCTCGAGAGCGGCGTTCACTTCGGCCACCAGACCCGCCGCTGGAACCCGAAGATGAAGCGCTTCATCTTCACCGAGCGCAACGGCATCTACATCATCGACCTGCAGAAGTCGCTGTCCTACATCGACCGTGCCTACGACTTCGTCAAGGAGACCGTCGCGCACGGTGGCACGATCATGTTCATCGGCACGAAGAAGCAGGCCCAGGAGGCCATCGCCGAGCAGGCCTCCCGCGTCGGCATGCCGTACGTCAACCAGCGCTGGCTGGGCGGCATGCTCACCAACTTCTCCACCGTGCACAAGCGGCTCCAGCGTCTGAAGGAGCTCGAGGAGCTCGACTTCGACAACGTCGCCGGCTCGGGGCTCACCAAGAAGGAGCTCCTCATGCGCCGTCGCGAGAAGGAGAAGCTGGAGCGCACCCTCGGCGGCATCCGGGACATGTCCCGTGTTCCCAGCGCGGTGTGGGTCGTCGACACCAAGAAGGAGCACATCGGGATCAGCGAAGCCCGCAAGCTCAACATCCCGGTCGTCGCGATCCTCGACACCAACTGCGACCCGGACGAGGTCGACTACCCGATCCCGGGTAACGACGACGCCATCCGCGCCGTCGACCTGCTGACCCGCGTCGTCGCCGACGCCGTCGCCGCCGGCCTCATGGCCCGCGCCGGCGCCGGTCGTGGCGGCGACGACAAGCCCGCCGTCGCCGGTGGCGCCGAGCCGCTGGCCGAGTGGGAGCAGGAGCTTCTCGAGGGCGCCGGCGCCCGCGAGGCCGAGGCCGCCCCGGCGGTCGAGAACGACGCCGAGGCCGAGGCCGCTCCGGCCGCCGAGGCTGAGGCCGAGACTGAGGCCGCTCCGGCCGCCGACGCCGACGCCGACGCCGAGGCCGAGCAGGCCTAGGACCGCGACCGCCGGGATACGCCCGAAGCGCGGACCAGGGACGACGGCACTGCGTCGAGGTGCCGCCCTGGGCCGCGCGACGGGTGGGGACCGGCGGGAGGGGCACGACAGTTCTCCCGTACGGCATGCGGCCGTACGACCCGCAAGGCTCCTTCCGGACGGGCGGCTCTCGACGAGGGCGCCCGTCCGGGTCCACCCAGAACCCTGATCTCATGCCGACTCCTGAGATCAGTGACGATTCCCACGAGGAAAAGACAATGGCTTCCGTGAACATGGCCGACGTCAAGCGGCTTCGTGAGCTGACCGCGGCCGGCATGATGGACTGCAAGAAGGCTCTGGAGGAGTCTGAGGGCGACTTCGAGCGCGCCGTCGAGATCCTGCGCCTCAAGGGCGCCAAGGGCGTCGGCAAGCGCGAGGCGCGCACCGCCTCCAACGGCCTGGTCGCCCTGAAGCAGGACGGCGACTCCGCCGCCGCGCTGCTGGAGCTCAACTGCGAGACCGACTTCGTCGCCAAGGGCGAGCGCTTCCAGGAGCTGGCCGCCCAGGTCGTCGCGCACATCCTGGCCACCAAGCCGGCCGACGTGCCGGCGCTGCTCGAGTCGCAGCTCGACGGCAAGACCGTCAAGGAGCAGCTCGACGAGGCCAACGCCGCGCTCGGCGAGAAGATCGAGATCCGCCGCTTCGCGGTGCTCGAGGGTGGCTACGTCGGCGCCTACATGCACAAGACCGACCCGCAGCTCCCGCCGACGGTCGGCGTGCTCGTGCAGCTCGACACCGCCAACGCCGAGGTCGCCAAGGACATCGCGCAGCACGCCGCCGCGATGGCCCCCCAGTACCTCAGCGCCGACGAGGTCCCCGCCGACGTCATCGAGAAGGAGCGCTCGCTCTTCGAGGAGATGACCCGCGAGGAGGGCAAGCCCGAGGCCGCCATCGCCAAGATCGTCGAGGGCCGCATCAACGGCTGGTACAAGGACTTCACCCTGCTCCAGCAGGCGTTCGTCAAGGACAACAAGAAGACGATCGAGAAGTACGCCGGCGAGAACGGCGTCAAGGTCCAGGCCTTCGTCCGTTACAAGGTCGGCCAGGCCTAGCGTCTGCTCCCCGGGTCCTCGCCGCGGCGGGGTGCCACCGGACACGCCTTGGCGGGAGGATCCGGGGAACAAGCCGTAGGCTTGTCCCAGCTTCTCTCAACAGAACAGCTACGAGGAGGCCGCCGTCGTGCAGGAGAACTCAGAACCCGCTACGCCGGCGGTTTCGTCGTATGCGGGCTCGCTTCGCTGGAAGCGCGTCATGCTGAAGCTGTCCGGCGAGGCGTTCGCCGGCGGCGACCCGATGGGCATCGACCCCGTGGTGGTCAGCCACCTGGCCGACTCGATCGCCGAGGCCGTCCGGGTGGGCGTGCAGGTCTCCGTCGTGGTCGGCGGGGGCAACATGTTCCGCGGCGCCGCGCTGTCGGAGGGCGGTATGGACCGTGCCCGGGCGGATTACATGGGCATGCTCGGCACCGTCATCAACTGCCTGGCGCTGCAGGACTTCCTGGAGAAGCGGGGCATCGAGACCCGTGTCCAGACGGCCATCACCATGCAGCAGGTGGCCGAGCCCTTCCTGCCGCGCCGCGCCATCCGCCACCTGGAGAAGGGGCGAGTGGTGATCTTCGGGGCGGGGCTCGGCTCGCCGTTCTTCTCCACCGACACGTGCGCCGCGCAGCGCGCGCTGGAGATCGGTGCGGAGGCGCTGCTGAAGGGCACCCAGGTCGACGGTGTCTACGACGCCGACCCGCGGAAGAATCCCGACGCGGTCCGGTTCGACCATCTCGAATATGGTGAGGTCCTGACCCGTGGTCTCGGCGTCATGGACGCCACCGCCATCAGCCTCTGCATGGACAACGGTCTGCCGATCGTGGTCTTCGACCTCATGGGCGAGGGCAACATCCTGCGGGCGGTACGCGGTGAGAAGATCGGCACGCTGGTGAGCCCGGCAGGGAAATAGGGAGTGAGCCTGACGGAGCGAGCGGAGCGGTACGCGACACAGGAGCGGCCCGCGAAGTGAGTGAGGCAGGGTGAACGACCCGGAGACAGGGAGAGTGAGCCTGACGGAGCGAGCGGAGCGGTACGCGACGCAGGAGCGGCCCGCGAAGCGCGTGAGGAATGGCGAGCGAACTCAGAAGACAGGGAGCCGCTGTGATCGACGAAACCCTCCTCGAGGCCGAGGAAAAGATGGACAAGGCCGTCGCGGTGGCGAAGGACGACTTCGCCGGGATCCGCACGGGCCGCGTCACCCCGTCGATGTTCAACAAGATCAATGCCGAGTACTACGGGACGCCCACGCCCATCCAGCAGCTGGCGTCGTTCCATGTCCCCGAGGCTCGCATGGTCATCATCCAGCCGTATGACAAGGGCTCCATGGCCGCGATCGAGCGTGCTATCCGGGACTCCGATCTGGGTGTCAACCCGGGCAACGACGGCCAGGTCATCCGGGTGGCCTTCCCCGAGCTGTCGGAGGAGCGCCGCAAGGAGTACATCAAGGTCGCCCGTACCAAGGCCGAGCAGTCCAGGGTCTCGGTGCGCAACATCCGCCGGCACGCCAAGGAGGCCCTCGACAAGCTGGTCAAGGACGGCGACGCCGGGGAGGACGAGGTGCGCCGCGCCGAGAAGGAGCTCGACGACCTCACCCAGAAGCACGTCGCCAAGATTGACGAGCTGCTCAAGCACAAGGAAGCCGAGCTGCTCGAAGTGTGAGCAACGGTCCTTGTCCCGCGTGGCCTTCTCCGCGCGGGACAAGGATTTTTCGTATGAGAGTGGGACCCAGTGGAACCAGCGGCGGGCGCCAGCCGTACCGGACGGAACCTCCCCGCCGCGATCGCGGTGGGTGCGGGCCTGGGAGCGGCTGTCATCGGCTCCCTCTACACCGTCAAGGAACTCTTCCTCGTCGTGATGGTCGCGGCGGTGGGCGTCGGGGTGGCGGAACTCGTCCAGGCGTTCGGGACCAGGGAGATCAGGGTTCCGGCGGTCCCCGCGCTCGCCGGGATGACAGCCATGATCGCCGGTGCCTACTGGGGCGGGCCGGCGTGGCTGCTCGGGATCTTCGCGGCGACCGTGATGAGCCTGATGATCTGGCGGATGTTCCGGGGGACGGACGGCTACGTCCGCGACGTCACCGCGATGACCCTGGTCGCGATCTACCCGTCGATGCTCGCCGGGTTCGTCGCGCTCATGCTCGCCCAGGACCAGGGGCCGGACCGGGTGGTGGTGTTCATCGCGACCACCGTCGCCAGTGACATCGGCGGGTACGCCGCGGGGGTCCTGTTCGGCAGGCACAAGATGTCGCCGGTGATCAGCCCGAAGAAGACCTGGGAGGGCTTCGCCGGTTCGGCGCTGGCCTGCATGGCCGTGGGCGGCTGGCTGACGGTGTGGTTGCTGGAGGTCGAGCTCTGGAAGGGCGTGCTGATCGGCGTGGTCGTCGTCGTCCTCGCCACGCTCGGCGACCTGGTCGAGTCGGTGATCAAGCGGGATCTCGGGATCAAGGACATGAGCAGCGTGCTGCCGGGCCACGGCGGGATGATGGACCGCCTCGACTCCCTCGTCGCCGCGGTGGTCCCGGTCTGGGCGCTGCTGACCCTGTTCGTCTGAGGACGGGGCCGTACGGCGCCGCGGGAACGGTCAGGTCCCCCGGGTGAGCCGGTCGGCCGAGAGCCGGGGGAGCAGCACCTCGTAGCCGTCGGCCGCCTCCTGCAGCTCGTCGGCGGTGACGGGCACCAGCCAGAGCCATTGCACGGCGTCCCCGCCGAAGGTGAACCCCGACAGGTCGGGCAGCCCGGAGAGCCCTGCCAGCATGATGACGCCGCTGTAGGCGGAGCCGAGCGGGAAGGTCTCCGGCCGGTGGTACCAGCGGGCGGTGTGGCCGTGCCCGAGCCAGGTGACCGAGTGCCACGGGTACTGGCCCAGCCACATGAACAGCCGGGCCGCGTCCCGCGGGTCGCGGGGGGTGGCGACGGCGAGCTCCACGCGGGCGTAGGCGTCCGGCCGGTCGATGTACTGCTCCACGGTGGGCATGCGCTGGCAGCTCATCCCCACCGTGGACAGGATGGTGTAGGGGCGTCCCCGCTCCGGGGGCCGCTCGGTGATCCCCACGGTCGGCAGGCGTCCGCCGCCCGCGTCCCAGAACCGTCCCGCGGATCCGACGGCCCGGTCCAGGTGGCCCATCACGAACTGCTGGAACGAGGCCCAGGCGCCGTCGCCGCCCCGCCACTCCCAGTAGGCGCGGGCCTTGGCCAGCCGGGGGGAGAGCCCTTCGCCTGCCTCCTCCAGCGACCACGCGAACGGCGTCTCGCCGATCGCGTCACGCGCGTAGCCCGGCATGGCCCTGGTCATATCCGCCCAGCCAGGAATGACGGCGAGCAGTTCGTCGTTCTCGTACAGGGCGACGCCGTCGCCCTCCTCGAACCAGAGTGATCGCAGTGTGCCCAGCGGCGGCCTGCCGGAGGGGTGCCGGGTGTTGGCCCGGGGCGCCACCGGGGGCAGTCCGGAGTTCAGGCGGTTCAGGTCGATCGTGGGCGGGGCCGGTACGTGGTTGGCCAGCCATACGGCTCCGTGCACCGTGCCCTCGGGCGCGCACAGGTAAGCTACCGACGAAATCTCGTCGCGCTCGACCACCAGGGTCCGGCTCCCGTAGGGGTTGACGTCGGACAACACGACCTCGACGCCTTCTCCCCTCATCCCTGAGGGGCGGAATGTCGTCATACCTCCGGACTCTAGATCAGGGCCGAGCGTCACTTCGAGCGTTCGCGTAATCGTGGAGAGAAGGCTTCGCACGTGTCGACCGCCAGCCCGGCAGGGACCCCCGCACGGACCCCCGCACCCGGCCAGCTCACCTTCGTGGCGCCCCGACGGGCCAAGCCCGCACGCCACCTGGCCGACCTGACCATGGCCGAGCGCCGGGCGGCGGTCGCCGAGCTGGGTGAGAAGCCGTTCCGCGCCGACCAGCTCTCCCGGCAGTACTTCGACAAGCTCAACGGCGACCCGCAGTCGATGACCGACCTGCCCGCCGCGGCGCGGGAGAAGCTCGGGGCCGCGCTGTTCCCCGCTCTCCTGACCCCGGTCCGGGAACTGGCCACCGACGGCGGCACCACCCGCAAGACGTTGTGGCGGCTGTTCGACGGGGCACTGGTCGAGTCGGTGCTCATGCGCTACACCGACCGCACCACCATGTGCGTGTCCTCCCAGGCGGGCTGCGGCATGAACTGTCCGTTCTGCGCCACCGGCCAGGCGGGCCTGACCCGCAACATGTCGACGGCCGAGATCGTCGAGCAGGTCGTCGCCGGAGCCCGCGCCCTGGCCAAGGGCGAGGTCCCGGGGGGGCCCGGCCGGGTCAGCAACGTGGTCTTCATGGGCATGGGCGAGCCGCTGGCCAACTACAAGGCCGTGATCGGCGCGGTCCGCCGGTTGGTCGAGCCCTCGCCCTCCGGCCTGGGCATCTCCGCCCGGGGTGTCACGGTCTCCACCGTCGGCCTGGTCCCGGCGATCGGCAAGCTCGCCGCCGAGGGTCTGCCGGTGACGCTGGCGCTGTCCCTGCACGCCCCCGACGACGAGCTCCGCGACACCCTGGTGCCGATCAACACCCGCTGGAAGGTGGCCGAGGTCCTCGACGCCGCCTGGGACTACGCGGCGAAGACCAAGCGCCGGGTCTCCATCGAGTACGCCCTGATCAAGGACATCAACGACCAGGAGTGGCGGGCCGACCTGCTGGGCAAGCTGGTCAGGAACAAGCTCGTGCACGTCAACCTGATCCCGCTCAACCCCACCCCGGGGTCCAAGTGGACCGCCTCCCGCCCCGAGGACGAGCGGGCCTTCGTCCGACGCCTTGAGCACCACGGGGTTCCGGTCACGGTCCGCGACACCCGCGGACGTGAGATCGACGGCGCCTGCGGCCAGCTCGCCGCGGCCGAATAGCGGCGGCAAGATCTTCGTAAAAGGGACGTCTAGGTACGAGGGTTACAAGAGGGATGCAAGTGGCGCGCAAGTGCGCTGGTGGATCCTCGGAGGGTGAACATCGCAAGAACCTCCCTCCTGGCACTCATGGCGGGCGTCCTGACGGGATGCACCTTCACCGTCGATGCCGACGTGACGGCCGGCGCCGAGGCGACCGTGGCGGCCAAGGCGCCCGGCTCCTTCGGCGAGCCCTTCCCCGAGAAGCTGTTCACGATGGACCGCGTCTCCGTCGTGCCCGCCGCGGAAGGTGACGTGATCCCGGACGGGGCCCAGCACAAGATCACCGGCAAGCAGCTCACCGTGACCTACCGGAGCGACGAGGGCCCCACCGCGGGTCAGCAGATCACCGCCACCGGGGCGCAGGCCCAGGTGACCGACCTCAAGGCCGCCCTGGACGCGCTGACCGAGAAGGCCGGCAAGCCGGCCGGGGCGCGGACGGACTGGGTCCCGGTCAACCCCGGCGTGGGTCCCGCCGCGGCCGCCTGCCAGAACCTCGCCGAGGGCGAGGGCACCCGCTGCTACTGGGTCGACGCCGACACGGTGGGCTACCTGCACATGTCGAAGGAGGCCGCGCCGTACATCCCCTTCGACAAGACCAGGCTCGCGCTGGAGGACCTGGAGAAGAAGAACTGACACGCACGCGCAGCCGCCCGCGGCGCCTCGGAGAGCCGAGGCGCCGCGGACGGCGTGCCCGCAAACGGTTTCGGGCCCGGGAACGATCCCTCCGAGCGTCCTGCCGGGTTCACTGCAGGGCGGCTATGGCCTTCTCCGCGTCGTCGTAGGACGAGAACAACCGGTCCAGGCCCATGATCCGGAAGACGTGGGCGAGGTCGGCGTCCAGACCGGCCAGGGCCAGCACGGCACCGGCGTTCTGGGCGTACTGGTGGGCGGCGACCAGTACCGAGATGCCGGTGGAGTCGCAGAACGTCAAGGCGGACAGGTCGATCACCAGTCCGGCTCCGCGCTCGAGCCTGACGCCGTCCAGGGCCTCCCGCAGGCGGGGAGCGGTGTGGTGGTCCAGGTCGCCGGCCACGACCAGTACCTGGACGCGTGTCGAATGCGAGCGATGGGTGATGGTCAGACCGTGATCATGTCGCACCAGGGCTCCTGAAGGGGGCGGCCGTCGAGCGGGCAGGGACGGACAGGGCGAGAACCGCGGTGTCGTCCGACACACCCTCACCCAGGCTGGCGATCAGTTTATGCACTGAGACGAGAAGGTCGTCCGCGTCGGCGGGCGCGGCGGCCGCCAGGTAGGCGGCAAGGCCTTCCCCGTCCAGCATGGCGCCGGTCCCGGTGCGGGCCTCGGTGAGGCCGTCGGTGTACAGCAGCAGGGCGTCTCCGGCGTTCAGGCGGGTGCCCACCTGCGCGAAGTGCGGGTCGCGCAGGATGCCGATCAGCTGCCCGCCCTCCGGGTGGACGGTCTCGACGCCGCCGGCCGCGCGCACGGCCAGGGCGGGAGGATGCCCGCCACCGGCGAGCGTGACGGTGAACCCGTCGCCGTCGGGCTCCAGGACTCCGAAGACGGCGGTGCAGTACGGCGGCGGCCCCTGGCTGCCGGCGTGCTCCTGGTGCAGGACCGCGTCCAGGTTGGCCAGCACCGTGCACGGGTCGGGGTCGTAGACGGCGGCGGCACGCAGGGTGTAGCGGACCAGGGAGGTCAGGGCGGCGGCGTCGGCGCCCTTGCCGCAGACGTCCCCCAGGAAGAACCCCCAGCGGTTGCCGTCGAGGGGGAACAGGTCGTAGAAGTCCCCGCCCACCTCGTCCGCGGAGAAGGGGTGGTAGGCCGCGGCCGCCCGCAGCCCCGGCACCTGGGGCAGGGCCGGGGGCAGGAGCGTGCGCTGCAGGGTGCGGGCCAGGCGCTCGGCACCGGCGCGCAGCTCGCGCTCGGTGGCGACGGTGCGCGCGGCGGCCAGCCGCAGTTCCAGCTCTCCCGTCACCATGGCGGCCAGATCCTGCAGGGCGTCCAGCTCCTCGACGCCGGCCTGCCGGGGACGGGTGTCCATGACGTTGACGCTGCCGAGGCGGTGACCGCCGGAGGCGACGATCGGTGCCGCCGCGTAGAACCGGACGCCGGGCTCGCCGCTGACCATCGGATCGGCCGCGGCGTGCGGGTCGGCCAGGGTGTCCGGGACGACGGAGACGCCGTCGTGGCCGATGGCCCGGGCGCACAGGCTCGTCGCGCGCCTGCCCTGGCACAGCCGCGTCGGCAGCCCGTAGGCGGCGCGGCACCGGACCCACTCGTCGTCGACGACGGTCACGGTGGCGATGGGGGCGTGGAAGATCCGCGCGGCCAGCGAGGTCACCCGGTCCAGTGCTCCGTCACCGGGGGCGTCCAGGGACAGGTAGCGGTTCACGGCCGCCACCCGGCGCGCTTCGTCGGCGCTGTCGATGTCGGGCTCCTTCACCTCGCTGCGTGCGGCACGCGGGGCGGACGCAGGGCCCCGGAGTGATTTGCCCTATCCTACGTAACCGTTGACGTGACTCTTACGTGACGTGCGGGATCACGCCGGTGGAGCCGTTGATCCGTCCATGCGGAAAGAGGCGGGGCGATGAGCGCGGGGCGGAGTGGACGGGTCCGGTGCGAACGGGAGGGCGCCAGATGACACGCCGCGACGACGCCGAATGCGGGCCGGTGACAGCGGCCGAGACTGAGAGGCATGCCGAGGCTGAGACGTCTGCCGAGGCTGAGACGTCTGCCGAGGGTGAGGCGCCTGCCGAGGCGGAGACGCCTGCCGCCGTGTTCGACGTCGCCGACGAGATCGGCCGGGACCTGGCGGCGGTGGACTGGCGGGCGACCCCGCTCGGGCCGCCGGCCGGATGGCCGCAGAGCCTGCGGACGGCGGTGAGCATCGTCCTGTCATCCCGCTTCTCCATGTGGATGGCGTGGGGGCCGGAGCTGACGTTCTTCTGCAACGCCGCCTACCGCCGCGACACCCTGGGCCGGAAATACCCGTGGGCACTGGGCCGGCCGGCCAGCGAGGTGTGGGCGGAGATCTGGGACGACATCGGCCCGCGGATCGAGACCGTGCTGGCCGCCGGGGAGGCGACCTGGGACGAGGCGCTGCTGCTGTTCCTGGAACGGTCCGGCTACCCGGAGGAGACCTACCACACGTTCTCCTACAGTCCCCTCCGGGACGACGACGGCACGGTGGTCGGCATGTTGTGCGTCGTCAGCGAGGACACCGAGCGGGTCATCGGTGAACGGCGGATGGCGACGCTGCGGGATCTCGGCTCCGATCCCAGCGTGGTCCGTACCGAGCAGGAGATGCTGGCCTTCACCTGCCGCCAGCTCGGCCGCAACCCGCAGGACCTTCCGTTCACGTTGACCTACCTGTTCGACGACGACGGCCGCGCGCGGCTGGCGGGAGCGGCCGGGATCTCCGCCGGGCATCCGGCCGCCCCCGTCGCACTGCCGCCCGACGATCCGGACGGGGTGTGGCCCGCGGCGGTGCCGGCCCGGGGGGAGTCGGTGCTCGTGGAGCTCGACGGCGCCCCGTTCGCCGTCCTGCCGTCCGGGAAGTGGCCGGAGCCTCCCGTGCAGGCGCTGGTGGTGCCGCTGCTGCAGCAGGGCGGTGCGCCGTACGGATTCCTGGTCGCCGCGCTCAACCGGTACCGGCCCCTGGACGACGGCTACCGCGGGTTCATCGAGCTGGCCGCCGGACATGTCGCGACGGGGATCGCGAGCGCCCGCAGCTACCAGGCCCAGCAGCGGCGAGCCGAGGAGCTGGCCGAGCTGGACCGCGCGAAGACCGTCTTCTTCTCCAACATCAGCCACGAGTTCCGCACCCCGCTGACACTGATCATGGGGCCGGTGGAGGAACTGCGCGGCCACCTGCAGGGAGCCGACGCGCAGGTGCGCGAGGAGCTGGAGGTCGTCCACCGCAACGGGCTGCGCCTGGGCAAGCTGGTCAACACCCTGCTCGACTTCTCCCGCATCGAGGCCGGCCGTATGCAGGCCCGCTACGAGCCGGTGGACCTGGCGGCCGTGACCGCCGAGCTGGCCAGCGTCTTCCGCTCCGCGATCGACAGGGCCGGGCTGGCCTTCGAGGTGGACTGCCCGCCGCTGGCCGAACCGGTCTACATCGACCGGGGCATGTGGGAGAAGGTGGTGCTCAACCTGCTGAGCAACGCCCTGAAGTTCACCTTCGACGGCGCTATCAGCGTCCGGCTGCGCGCGCGGGACGGTCACGCCGTCGTCACGGTCGCCGACACCGGCATCGGCGTCCCCGCCGGCGAGGTGCCGCGGCTGTTCGAGCGCTTCCACCGCATCGAGAGCGCCCGGTCGCGCTCGAACGAGGGCAGCGGCATCGGGCTGGCACTGGTTCGGGAGCTGGTCGGCCTGCACGGCGGCACCATCACCGCCGACAGCGTCGAGGGCGAGGGCACGACCTTCACCATCCGGCTGCCCTTCGGCTCCGACCATCTGCCGGCCGACAGCCTGGTGCCGGCCGGCGTGGCGGAGACCGCCTCCACCCCGGCCACCGCCGGCCCGTTCGTCGAAGAGGCCCTGCGCTGGCTCCCCGGAGACGGTACGGCTCCCGAAGAGGTGGCCGCCCCCGGCGTCTCCGCCGGTGAGCACTCCCCGGCGGCGGGTGACGGCGTGCCCGCCCGGGTGCTGATCGCCGACGACAACGCCGACATGCGCGACTACCTGGCCCGGCTGCTGCGGCCGGCCTACCGGGTGACCGTGGTCGGCGACGGCCGGGCCGCGTTGGAAGCCGTACGCGCCGACCCGCCGGACCTGGTCATCAGCGACGTGATGATGCCGCGCCTGGACGGTCTGCAACTGGTGGCCGCCCTGCGCGCCGATTCGCGCACCTCGAACGTCCCGGTGCTGCTGCTGTCGGCGCGCGCCGGGCAGGAGGCCTCCATCGAGGGCCTGGAGGCGGGCGCGGACGACTACCTGGTCAAGCCGTTCTCCGCCGCCGAGCTGCTGGCGCGGGTCCGGGCGAACGTGGAGCTGGCGCGGATGCGCAACCACCACGCCCGGTGGCGCAACGCCATGATCGAATCACTGCAGGAAGCGTTCTTCGTCACCGACGAGAACGGCGCGGTGATCGAGATCAACGCGGCGTTCACCGACATCCTCGGCTACGGCCCCGAGGGCCTGCCCTACACCCCGCTGCACCCGTGGTGGCCGGACGAGGACGACGACCCGCAGGCCCACGCGATGGTCGCCGACGCCTTCGACCAGCTGGTGAGGGATGGCAGGGGCAGCTGCGTGATCCCCGTCACCCATAGGGACGGGCACCAGGTCTGGGTCGCGGTCACCTTCAACGACGTCACCGACCCCGACACCGGCCGGCGCCGGGTCGTGGGCACCTTCCGCGACGTCACCAGCGAGCACTATTTCGTGCAACGGGAGAGCGCCCTGGCCGCGCTCAGCATGCGCGTCTCCCAGGCCGACAACCTGGACGACGCCCTGGGCGGAGCCCTGGAGGCACTGCGAGAGGTCTGGCAGGCCCGGCAGGTCCTGGCCGCCCTCTGGGACGACGGCTCCGAACCGGTGGTGACGTCCTCCGGCTCCGGTTCCGGTTCCGGCTGGCCGGGTCTGCCGGAGAGCCTGCGGGAGAAGCTGACGGCGCTGCGCGAGCACCCGCCGCTGCGTCCGCTGGCGTACGCGGCCGGTGGAGCCGGCGTCACCCTGGAGCACCCCGGCGGCCTGCTGTCCGTCTGGGTCGACCTGGGCCAGAACCGGCCCTTCACCACGGAGGACCAGACCCTGCTCGCGCTGCTGGTCGGCCATCTGGGCCAGGGCCTGCACCGGGCTCACCAGCTCGACCAGCAGCGCGAGGCCGCCGTGGCCCTCCAGCGTGCCATCCTCGGCCCCTCGCAGCTTCCCGAGGGCTTCGCCGTACGCTACGAGCCCGCCACCCGCCCGCTGGAGGTCGGCGGCGACTGGTACGACATCGTGCCGCTGTCGGAGGAGCGCATCGGCATCGTGGTCGGCGACTGCGTGGGGCGGGGCCTGGAGGCCGCGGCCGTCATGGGACAGCTGCGCAGCGCCTGCCGCGCCCTGCTGCTGCAGGACGCCGGCCCCGCCCAGGTGCTCACCGCCCTCGACCGGTTCGCCGCCCTCGTACCCGGCGCCAGGTGCACCACCGTCTTCTGCGGCGTGCTGAACACCGCCACCGGCCACATCGCCTACTCCAGCGCCGGCCACCCGCCCGGCATCCTGGCCCACCCCGACGGGGCCATCGCGTTGCTGGACGGCGGCCGCTCCACGCCCCTGGCCGTACGCCCCGGCAATCCCCGTCCTGAGGCCGGGCACACCATGCCGGCCCGCTCCAC
Organism: Planobispora rosea; assembly: GCF_014648175.1. GTDB lineage: Bacteria > Actinomycetota > Actinomycetes > Streptosporangiales > Streptosporangiaceae > Planobispora > Planobispora rosea. The sequence continues at coordinate 58,160 of NZ_BMQP01000031.1, read as the reverse complement.
TCTGCTGCTGTACACCGACGGCCTGGTCGAACGCCGGCGGCGCCCGCTGACCGAGGGCATCGGCCGGGCCGGCGCCGTGGTCCAGGACGGCCGGTCCACTCCCATCGAGGAGCTCGCCACCGACGTCATGACCCGGCTGGAGCCGGAGCGCGGTTTCAACGACGACGTCGCCCTGCTGCTGTACCGCCAGCCCGCGCCGCTGGAGGTGGCCTTCCCCGCCGAGTCGACCCAGCTGGCACCGGTGCGTACGGCGTTGCGCGACTGGCTGAACCGCTGCGGGCTCAACCCTTCCATGATCCAGAATGTCCTGGTCGCCGCCGGTGAAGCGTGCGCCAACGCCATCGAGCACGGCCACCGCGACGCTCCGGGGCGTACGGTGCGGCTACGCGCGGTCGCCACCGCCGGTGGCCTCCATCTGACGGTGGCCGACAGCGGCCGCTGGAAGCCGCCGCAGCCCGAGGCCAGCCCTCACCGCGGCCGGGGCGTCGCGCTCATGCGCGCCCTGATGCACAAGGTGACCATCGACGCCGGCGTCACCGGCACCACCGTCGACATGCATGTGAGGATCGCCCGATGAGCACTCCCCTGACCCTGGCCACGTCACGGCGGCCTGACGGTGCCTCGGTCCTCACCGTCACGGGTGAGATCGACATGAGCAACGCGGGCACCCTTGACGCCGCCCTGGCCCGGTCCGCCGACGACGGCCCGCTGATCGTCGACCTCAGCGAGGTCGGCTATCTCGACAGCGCGGGACTGACCGTACTGTTCACCCACGCGCCGCGCATCCGGCTCGTCGCCAACCCCGTCCTCGCCCCCGTCATGATCGTCTCCGGGCTCACCGCGGTCACCGCCGTCGAGGGACTCGGACCGGACCGGGACGCCTGAGAAGAGGACAGCGTGTGAGCCCGGCTGCGGAGGAGGCCGGCCGGGGCTAGGGCCGGGTACGGCGGAGCCGTGCGTAGACCGCGGCGCCGGTCGCGGACCAGAAGAGGGTCGCGGCCGTGACCGGGAGGAGGATCTCGTCGAGTGTCCCGGCGTTGGCGGCGCGCATCCACGGCATGACCGGCACGGTGAACGCGCCGGCCGGGGTGAGGCTGGCCAGCAGCAGCGCGAGGTAGCCGCCGAACAACGTCAGCATCGAGGCCGCCGGGGAGGACAGGATCGGCCTGCTGGTCAGCGCTCCCAGCGCGGTCCCGGCGCTCAGGCCGAGCAGGTGCAGGCCCGCGCCGCGGGCGACGTCACCCGCGGGCGGGGTGACGGCGAAGCCGTGGAGCAGGGGCAGGACGACCGCGATGGCCGCCAGCCCGAGGTTGACGGCCAGCGCGGCCAGCAACCCGGCGGCGACCTCCCGGCGCGGACTCCCCGCCGACGTCGCCGAGATCAGCCGCTGCGCCGGGGGTTCGGTGTCGAGCAGGCCCCGGGCAGCCCAGGCGAAGACGATGATGAGCAGTCCCGCGGAGTCCGCGTAGGAGGGCAGTTCCTTGCCCGGGGGGACCAGCGTCGAGTAGAAGATGACCATCATGACGAACAGCCCGATCACCGGCTGCAGCAGCCGGTGGGACCGGGCGTAGGCGGCCAGCTTGAACCGGATGAGAGCGGTGTGATGGATCATGCGGTCCGCCTGGTGAGGTAACCGTCCGCGCGGAGCTTCTGCTCGACCTCGTCGGCCTCCTCCACGCCGACGATCACCTCGATGACCGCCCGCCGTACCCGCTCGCCGTCCAGGACGGTGACCGAGGCGTCCGCGACCAGCCAGTGTTCGGCGCCGGGGAAGCTGCGCAACTGGTTCTGGTGGTCGCTGACCACGACCGTGCCCCCGCCGGAGGCGACCTCCCCGATGATCTCCGGGAGTTCGGCGCGGGTCTGCTCGTCGAGCCCGGCGAAGGGCTCGTCCAGGATCAGCAGGCCGGGCGGGGCCAGCAGCGACTGGATCAGGCCGACCTTCTGCGCGCTGCCCTTGGACAGGTCGCCGAGCGGCCGGTCGAGCAGGTGGGACGCGCCCAGCCGCTCGGCCAGGGCCGTACCGGACGCGGGGGAGACGCGCCGGGCGCGGGCCATGTGCGCCAGGTAGGCCGCGACGGTGAAGGGCTGGTCCACCGGGAACACCTCGGGGGCGTAGCCGACGATCGGGGGCCGCGCGGTGACGGATCCCCGGCAGGGGCGGACGATTCCGGCCAGGAGCCGCAGGAGCGTCGACTTGCCCGCCCCGTTGCGGCCGGTGACCTCCACGACGGACCCGGCCTCCAGGACGAGGCCGACGTCCCGCAGGACCCAGGGGCCGCGGCGGGAGTAACGGAACGACACGCTGGACAGGCGCATAGGCCCGTCACCCTACCGCCCGCGGACGCTCGCTTTACCGGTCCGGGCCCTCCAGAATGGTGGTCTCACATACAGGGACGGAAAGGATGCGGGGTTGAACCGCTTTCCACGGGTGCTGGGCCTGCGTTCCGGATACGACCCGGATCAGGTGGACGCGCTGGTCCGCCGGATCGAGGGAACCCTCGGCCGGGGCGAGCTGGTGGGCGAGCCGATCACCGCCGACGAGATCCGCGACGCCCGCTTCCGCGCGAAGCTGGGCGGGTACAACGAGACCGCCGTGGACTTCGCGCTGGAAGCCTTCATCGTGGCGATCGAGACCCGTCCGGAGCGGGGACGCCTCCCGCGGCCGCAGGCCGTCCACGCCTCCGCCCCCGCGCCGTGGGCCGACGAGCCCTGGACGGCGGACGACGAGCCCCGGTCGGCGGCCGGAGCGCGCGACGCCGCCCCGGCGGACGAGATCGCCGTGGACGAAGCCACCACGGACGAGGTCGCGCTGGCCGGGATCGGCGAGGCCGATGTCCTGGTGGCGGGGGAGCGCACCGACGTCCCCGGCGAGGCGGCCCTGTGGCCGCAGCCGCCGCAGTCCCTGCTGACGCGGTATCCGCCGCTGGAGCGGGACGGCGTGATGCCCGGCGGGCCGGAGGAGCAGCTGTTCGGCGGGCGGGAGGAGCAGCCGTTCGAGGGGCGGGAGGAGCAGGCGGTCAGGGTCGAGCGGGTCGCCTTCCGCGCCGGACGGCTGGGCATGGGTTACGACGAGGGCGAGGTCGACGAGTTCCTCGACCGGATCGTGGCCACTCTGCGGGGGACCACCGATCAGCCCCTCACGGCCGCGGAGGTGCGCGCGGCCCGGTTCAACACGGTGATGTTCAAGCCGGGATACTCCGTGAGCCAGGTGGACGGCTTCCTGGCCGAGATGGCCGACGTCCTGGAGGGGTATTCCGGCGGATGACGGAGCGTGCGGCGGACGGGGACCCCGCGTGCGGCGGAGGCCCCGCGGTCCCACCGGGAACCTCCGTGAACGCTCCGGACGTCCCGGAGGCCCCGGAGGCCCCGGGGAGTGTCAGCGGGTGCCCCAGGAGTAGGTCTGCTTGTGGAGCTTGAGATAGACGAAGGTCTCGGTGGCGCGCACGGTGGGGATGGCGCGGATCTTGCCGAGGATCTCCAGGAGGTGCTGGTCGCTCTCGCAGACGACCTCCACCATGATGTCGAGGGATCCGGCGGTCAGCACGACGTAGTCGATCTCGGCGATGGCCGACAGTTCGTCGGCCACCGTCTCCAGGTCGCCCTCGCACTTGATGCCGATCATCGCCTGCCGGGAGAAGCCGAGGGTCAGCGGGTCGGTGACCGCGACGATCTGCATCACGCCCGCGTCGAGCAGGCGCTGGACCCGCTGGCGGACCGCCGCCTCGGACAGCCCCACGGCCTTGCCGATGGCCGCGTACGGCTTGCGCCCGTCGCCCTGCAACTCCTCGATGATCTTTTTGGAGATCTCGTCGAGGACGACGGTGCCGGGCTTGGATTCACCGTCCCGGCGTACCTTCGGTGGTGTCGTCATCCTCGCTCCCATGAAGAGGTTTCAGGGCTGTGTCTGTCATGTTGCGGGTTCGGTGCGACATGTTGTCAGTTCTGACCGCTCTGTCAAGCGATTCCGTAGCAATTTGGTATCTTCACAACGAAATCCCTTGTTGAGAGACTGTCGCTCTGTAAGAGTCGCGACAACTCAACCCCCATGCGCTAGGAGGTCGACGGTGACCACCCCGGTTGAGAACCCTGAGCTCACCCGTCTTCGAAACTACGTCAACGGCGAGTTCGTGGAAGCCACGAGCGGCAGGTTCTCCGACATCATCGATCCCTGCACCGGAGAAGCCTATCTGCGGGCGCCGATCTCCGGCGCGGAGGACGTGGACGCGGCCTACGCCGCCGCGGCCGCCGCGTTCGAGTCGTGGGGCCAGACCACGCCGGGCGAGCGTGCCAACCTGCTGCTGAAGATCGCCGACGCGATCGAGGCGCGGGCCGACGAGCTGAACGAGGCCGAGTGCCGCAACACGGGCAAGCCGCGGGCACGTATGGCCGAGGACGAGACGCCGGTGGCCGCCGACCACTTCCGGTTCTTCGCCGGCGCCGCCCGCACGCTTGAGGGCCCCACGTCCGGAGAGTTCCTGGCCGACCACACCTCCGTCATCCGGCACGAGCCGATCGGCGTCGTCGGCCAGGTCACGCCCTGGAACTATCCGATGATGATGGCCGTGTGGAAGATCGCCCCCGCGCTCGCCGCCGGTAACACCGTCGTGCTCAAGCCGTCCGACACCACCCCGGTCTCCACGCTCAAGCTGGCCGAGATCATCGGTGAGGTCCTGCCGAAGGGCGTCTTCAACGTCGTCGTCGGCGACCGCGAGACCGGCGCCCTGGTCGTCGGCCACCCGACCGCGGCGATGGTCGCGATCACCGGTTCGGTCGGCGCCGGCATGGCCGTCGCCAAGAGCGCCGCCGACGACCTCAAGCGGGTCCACCTGGAGCTCGGCGGCAAGGCCCCGGTCGTCGTCTTCGACGACGTCAGGGACATCAAGGCCGCCGCGGAGGCCATCGCCACCGCGGGCCTGTACAACGCCGGCCAGGACTGCACCGCGGCCTGCCGCGTGCTGGTCCACGAGAACATCCACGACGAGTTCACCGCCGCGCTCGTCGAGGCCGCCGCGAACACCAGGACCGGCGACCTGGCGGACGAGGAGGCCCTGTACGGCCCGCTCAACAACGCCACCCAGCTGGAGCGCGTCGCGGGCTTCTTCGACCGGGTCCCGGGCCACGCCAAGGTCCTGACCGGTGGCCACCGCATCGGGGACAGGGGCTACTTCTTCGCCCCGACCGTCGTGGACGGCCTCCAGCAGGACGACGAGATGGTGCAGAACGAGGTCTTCGGCCCGGTCATCACCGTCCAGACCTTCTCCGACGAGGCCGACGCGCTGGCCAAGGCCAACGGCGTCAAGTACGGCCTGTCGGGCTCGGTGTGGACCTCCGACCACGGCCGGGCGATGCGCATGTCGAGGAAGCTCGACTTCGGTGTCGTGTGGGTCAACACCCACATCCCCTTCGTGTCCGAGATGCCGCACGGAGGCTTCAAGCACTCGGGCTACGGTAAGGACCTGTCGGTCTTCGGCCTGCACGACTACCTGCGGGTCAAGCACGTCATGCACTACATCGGCGAATAGCCGCGGACAGAGAGACAAGCCTGGTATGACCGAAACCCAGGCGGGCACGGGGGAGGCCATGGCCTCCCCCGTCGCACCCCAGGTGCCCGCCATCGAGCTCGACGGAGTCGTCAAGGAGTATCTCGCCAACGGTGAGGTCGTCCAGGCGGTCAAGGGAGTCACCTTGTCCATCGCCGAGGGCGAGTTCTTCTCGCTCCTCGGCCCCTCGGGCTGCGGCAAGACCACCACCATGCGCATGATCGCCGGGTTCGAGGACCCGTCGCGCGGCGTGGTGCGGCTCCACGGCCGGGACGTGACGAACGTGCCGCCGAACCGGCGCGACGTCAACATGGTGTTCCAGTCCTACGCGCTCTTCCCGCACATGAACGTGTGGGAGAACGTGGCCTTCGGCCTGCGGCGGAGGAAGACCCCCGAGGCCGAGATCAAGCGGCGCGTCGGTGAGACTCTGGAGATCGTGGACCTCGTCGGCCGCGAGAAGCGCCGCCCCAGGGAGATGTCCGGCGGCCAGCAGCAGCGGGTCGCGCTGGCCCGCGCCCTGGTCAACCGGCCGCGGGCGCTCCTGCTGGACGAGCCGCTGGGCGCCCTGGACCTCAAGCTCCGCCAGGCCATGCAGATCGAGCTCAAGCGCATCCAGCGCGAGGTCGGCATCACCTTCGTCTACGTCACGCACGACCAGAGCGAGGCGCTCACCATGAGCGACCGCATCGCCGTCATGCACGACGGCCTGGTCGAGCAGCTCGCCTCACCCAGGGAGATCTACGAGCGCCCGGCCACCGCGTTCGTGGCCGGCTTCATCGGCACCTCCAACCTGATCCGCGGCACCGTCGACCGGGTCGAGTCCGGCAACGCCGTACTCGCGCTGGACGAGGGCGGGCGGGTCCTGGTGGCGGAGGCGTCGCATCGGGCGGGGGACCCGATCACGATCACCGTACGCCCCGAGAAGATCACCATTTCCACGGAGGAGCCCGCGGGGGGGCTCAGCGCGGTGCGCGGCACCGTGTCCGAGGTGGTCTACCTGGGCCTGTACAACAGTTACGCGGTGCGCCTCGCCGACGGCGCCGAGGTCACCGTGTTCCAGCAGAACGCGCTCGACAGCAGCAGCACGGCGGAACGTGGTGACGCCGTGTGGTTGTCGTGGCAGCCGCATCACTCGTACGCGATCGGAAGTTGAGCCTCCTCATGCACGACCCCCGCACCTCCCCCGCCTTCCTCCGCGGCATGACCCGCAGCCGCTCCGTCAGCCGGCGCGACGCCTTCCGCCTGGCCGGGCTCTCCGCCGCCGGGCTCGCGCTGAGCGCCTGCGGCGTCCAGGGGCAGCAGAAGGCCGCTCCGAAACCGTCCGAGGTCGCCGACTTCTGGTCCGGGAAGCAGAAGAACGGCAAGGTCGTCTTCGCCAACTGGCCGGAGTACATGCCCGAGGACCGCGGACCGCTGAAGAAGTTCCAGCAGGAGACCGGCATCGCGTTCGATTACCTCGAGGTCATCGACGAGAACGCGACGTTCTTCGGCAAGGCCGAGCCGCAGTTCAAGGCCGGGCAGCCGCTGGGCTACGACATCATCGTGATCACCAACGGCATGCAGTTCGCCCGCATGCAGGCCCTGGGCTACCTGGTGGCCCTGGACCACAAGCAGCTGCCGAACTTCGCCGCCAACGCCGCGCCGAAGTACAAGAACCCGGCCTACGACCCGGACAACACCTACTCCATCCCCTACACCTCCGGCATGACCGGCATCGCGTACAACACCAAGTACGTCAAGGAGCCGATCACCAGCATCCAGGCGCTGTTCGACCCCAAGTACAAGGGCAAGGTCGGCATGATGGCCGACGCCCAGGAGATCGCCAACTACGGCCTGCTCGCGCTCGGCATCACGCCGGAGAAGTCCACGAAGGCCGACTGGGAGAAGGCCGCCGCGCTGCTCGACAAGCAGCGCGAGGACGGCCTCGTCCGCAAGTACTTCGACCAGGACTACATCGACGCGGTCTCCAAGGGAGACGTGTGGCTGACCATGGGCTGGTCGGGCGACGTCTTCCAGCGCCAGCTCGCCGGGGAGCCGGTCGCGTTCGCGGTGCCCGAGGAGGGCGGCACCATCTGGACCGACAACATGATGATCCCCAAGGGCGCGGCCAACCCGGTCGACGCGCTCATGCTCATGGACCACCTGTACAAGCCCGAGGTCGCCGCCGAGCTGACGGAGTACATCCAGTACGTCACGCCGGTGCCCGCGGTCAAGGAGCTCCTGTCGACCAAGGCCGCGGGACTGAAGGGCGAGGACAAGGAGGCGCTCGAGGCGATGATCGCGAGCCCGCTGGTCTTCCCCTCGGAGGAGGACTACGCCAAGCTGCACGGCTACGTCTCGCCTACCGAACCCGCGGAGCAGGAGGCGTTCCAGAGCATGTTCCAGGCCGTCACCCAGGGTTAGCGGATGAGAAGAGTCAGAGCGACGGCCGCGCCGTACCTGCTGGCGCTGCCGGCGTGGATCTGGTTCGGCGTCTTCTTCGTGGTGCCGATCGCGGCCATGGCCTCGGTCTCGCTGACGACCGGCAACATCCTTGAGGGTTTCCAGCAGACCTTCAGCGTCTCCAACTACGCCGCCGCCATCGGGCAGTACCACACGCAGATGATCAGGTCGCTGGTCTACGGCGGCGTCGCCACGGTGATCATGTTGCTGCTGGCCTACCCGATGGCCTACTGGATCGCCTTCAAGGGCGGCAGGCGCAAGTCGATGTACCTGTTCCTGCTGCTGCTGCCGTTCTTCGTCTCGTTCGTGCTGCGCACGATCTCCTGGGGCTTCCTGCTGGCCGACGACGGCATCCTGTTCGGGCCGCTGAAGTCGGCGGGCCTGCTGCCCCAGGGCTTCCACGTGCTGGCCACCGAGTTCGCGGTGATCGGCGGCCTGGTCTACAACTTCCTGCCGTTCATGGTGCTGCCGATCTACGTGGCGCTGGAGCGGGTGGACCCGCGGGTGATCGAGGCCGCCTACGATCTGTACGCCTCGCGGTGGGCGGCCTTCCGCAGGGTGGTGCTGCCGCTGTCGCTGCCGGGCGTCTTCGCGGGCGTGCTGATGACCTTCGTGCCTGCCACGGCCGACCCGGTCAACGCCCGGGTGCTCGGCGGCACCGGCACCACGATGATCGGCAACATCATCCAGACCGAGTACATGACCAACAACGACTACCCGACCGCGTCGGCGCTGTCGTTCACGCTGATGGCGGTGCTGCTGGTGGGCATCTTCGTCTACGCCCGGTCGCTCGGCACCGAGAACGTGCTGGAGGCGGCGGCCCGATGACAGGCAAGCTCGGCGACAGGCTCCTGCACGGCTACACCTGGCTGATCATCGCGTGGCTCACCGCGCCGATCATCGTGATGATCATGTTCGGCTTCAACGACAAGCAGAGCAAGTCCAACACCTCCTGGCAGGGCTTCACGTTCCGCTGGTACGGGGAGCTGTTCGCCGACAGCTCCCTCACCGGGGCGCTGGTCAACTCGTTGCAGGTGGCGGTGGTCAGCACCGTGCTGACCACCGTGATCGGCACCGCCCTGGGCCTGGCCCTGGGACGGCACCGCTTCCGCGGGCGGGGGGTGAGCAACTTCCTGGTCTTCGCGGCGATCTCGACGCCCGAGCTGGTCATGGGAGCCTCGCTGCTGTCCCTGTTCGTCTCGGGCAACACCCCCCGGGGCCTGGCCACCATCACCATCGCGCACGTGCTGTTCTCGCTGTCCTTCGTGGTGGTGACGGTGCGCGCCCGGGTGGTCGGGCTCGACCCCTCGCTTGAGGAGGCGGCCAGGGATCTGGGGGCGGGCACGTGGACCACGTTCCGGCTGGTCACCCTTCCGGCGATCATGCCGGGTGTGCTCGCCGGGGCGCTGCTGGCCTTCGCGCTGTCCATCGACGACTACGTCGTGACGAGCTTCGTCAACGGCAACCAGCTGACGTTCCCGCTGTGGATCATGGGTTCGGTCAAAGTGGGCATTCCCCCGCAAGTCAACGTCATGGGCACGCTAATCTTCGGTATCGGAGTCGCCATCGCGATCGCCAACGCGGTTGCGAGCAGGCGTCGCGCCTGAGGACTCCGGGGGCCCCGTACCGCGTGGTGCGGGGCCCCCGGCATACCGTCCGCGGCAAGGAACAGGGAGGCGAGATCGGAATCAGGCGGGGGGAACCCGCGCCCGATCAACTGACTGATCGAGCAATCAACTCAAGAAACGCTTTCAAGACTCACGTTGGGAAGTGAGATTGTGGATCCGCTGAAGGCACTGACTGATGCGGAGCGCAAGCCGTACTGGCTCGACAGCACGGCGAAACCCGAGCCGCAGGCGCGGCTGTTCGGAAACACGACGGCCGACCTCGCGGTGGTCGGCGGTGGCTTCTCGGGGTTGTGGACGGCTCTGATGGCCAAGGAGCGCGACCCGTCGCTGGACGTGGTGCTGCTCGAAGGGCGGAGGATCGGCTGGGCGGCCTCCGGGCGCAACGGCGGCTTCGCGATGGCGACCCTCACCCACGGCATCGCCAACGGGCTGGAACGCTGGCCCGAGGAGATCTCGACGCTGGAGCACATGGGCCTGCGCAACCTCGACGAGATCGGCGAGACCGTCACCCGTTACGGCATCGACTGCGGCTACGAGCGCACCGGGGAGCTGCACGTGGCGACCGAGCCGTGGCAGCTGGAGGAGATGCACGAGAGCGCGCAGGTCGCCCGCGAGCTGGGCGTCCGGTTCGACGTGATGGACGCCGACCGGGTGCGGGCGGAGGTGGACTCGCCCACCTACGTCGGAGGGATGTGGGAACGCGACGGCTGCGCCATGCTCGACCCCGCCCGGCTGGCGTGGGGTCTGCGGCAGGCATGCCTGGACCTGGGCGTGCGCATCTACGAGCGCACCCCCGTCCGCTCCGTCAAGGACGTCCCGGCGGGCCTGGACCTGCTGACGCCGTACGGCACGGTGAAGGCCGCCAGGGTCGCCCTCGGCACCGGCGTGTTCCAGCCGCTGCTGCGGCGGCTGAAGCACTTCCTGGTGCCGGTCTACGACTACGCGCTGATGACCGAACCGCTCTCGGCTGAGCAGCTGGCCTCGGTCGGCTGGCACAACCGCCAGGGCGTCGGGGACGCGGCCAACCAGTTCCACTACTACCGGCTGACGCAGGACAACCGCATCCTGTGGGGCGGCTACGACGCCGTCTACTACAACGGCGGGAAGATCAAGCCGGAGTACGAGCAGCGCGACGAGACCTTCGTCAAGCTGGCCGAGCACTTCTTCACCACGTTCCCGCAGCTGTCGGGGCTGCGCTTCACCCACCGGTGGGGCGGGATCATCGACACCTGCAGCCGCTTCAGCGCCTTCTACGGGCAGTCGCACGGCGGGCGCCTGGCCTACGCCGTCGGCTACACGGGGATGGGCGTCGGGGCGACCCGCTTCGGGGCCAACGTCATGCTCGACATGCTGAGCGGGGAGCGGACGGAGCGGACCGAGCTGCGGATGGTCAAGGAGAAGCCGATCCCGTTCCCGCCCGAGCCGATCCGCTCGGCGGGCATCCAGATGACCCGCTGGTCGATCGCCCGGGCCGACCTCAACCAGGGCCGCCGCAACCTCTGGCTGCGCACCCTGGACAGGATGGGCCTCGGGTTCGACTCCTAGCGTGCGCCGGATCCGGATCCGGATCCGGTCCGACCTCATTCTGTACGGCCCGCGCCCGCGCGGGCACGGCGTCCACAGGTGCCCGCCCGCCTCCGCGCGTCGTCCACAGGCTCGCGCTCCCGGCTCGACCCGGGGGCGCGGGCCGTACAGACTGGGGGCATGACCGAGAGGGTTGAGTTCACCGCCGACGGGATCACGCTCGTCGGAGACCTGCGCGTGCCCGAGGGGCCGGGGCCGCACCCGGCGCTGGTCTTCACCGGGCCGTTCACCGGCACCCGTGACCAGGTCACCGGGCTCTACGCGGCCCGGCTGGCCGAGGCCGGCTACACGACGCTGGCGTTCGACCACCGCAACTGGGGTGAGTCCGGCGGGCAGCCGCGCCGACACGAAGACCCGCAGGGCAAGCTGCACGACCTGCGGGCCGCGGTCTCGCTGCTGCGCGCCCGGCCCGAGGTGGACGGCGACCGGATCGGCGCGATCGGCATCTGCCTGGGCGGGGGCTACGCGCTGAAGTTCGCCGCCTTCGACCCCCGGGTGAAGGCCTTCGCCGGGATCGCCGGGGCCTACAACAACCCCTACGCCATGCGCGCCGGGATGTCCCCGGACGGTTACCGGGGCACGCTGGCCTCCTTCACCGGGATCCTGGAGCGCCAGGATCAGGGCGGGCCGGTGGAGTACATGCCGGCCGTCGCGGAGGAGGGGGAGGCGGCGATGCCGGGCGACGAGCCGTTCGCCTACTACGGCACCTCCCGCAGCGCCTCGCCGCACTGGCGCAACGAGGTCACCCGGGCCTCCATCCGCGAGCTGATCACCGTGGACAACATGACCGGCGCCGACTTCCTGGCGCCCACGCCGGGGATCATCGTGCACGGGGTGGCCGACCGCTTCTGCTCCCCCGAGGGCGCCGAGGAGGCGTACAAACGCATGGACGGGCCCAAGAAGCTCGTCTGGCTCGACGCCCGGCTGCACATCGACCTCTACGACGCCGAGCCGTACGTCACCCAGGCCGTCGAGGCGGTGACCGCCTTCCTCGGCGAGCACCTGCACGGCTCGCCCGCGGAGGGATAGGGCAGCCGGGGCCGACCGAAGACGGAGGCCGTACATCCATCGGTGTACGGCCCGGTTGGGTCTGCGTGACGATGTCCTCCGCCGGCCGGGGCGCAATCGTGGACATCATGACGAATCACCGCATTGGCGCGCTCGACGTCCTCAGAGGCGTCGCCATCATGGGCACGTTGGGCACGAATATCTGGATCTTCACCGATCCCGCCGGGCCCGCGGGTGTGTTCGGTGCGCTGTCCCAGCCGGGGACCGTGGAGACTTTCCTGCGGTTCCTGACCAACGGCAAGTTCCTGGCGCTGCTCACCCTGCTGTTCGGGGTCGGCCTGGAGCTGCAGTACCGCTCGGCGCGGCGGCGGGGCACGCCCTGGCCGGGCTGGTACCTGTGGCGGGCGGCGCTGCTGTTCGCCGAGGGGCTGATCCACTACTTCCTGATCTTCGAGTTCGACGTTCTCATGGCCTACGCGATCACCTCGATGATCGTGGCCTACCTGATCGGCCGGAGCGACCGCGCCGTCCGGGCCTGGATGATCGGCGTGGGATCGGTGTTCGCGCTCGTCACCGGCCTGCTCACCGCCGCCATGCTGTACGGCCAGGGCGCGGGATCCGCCTCGGACACCGGGCGGAGCACCCTGTTCAGCGACGGGAGCTACGCCGAGCAGGTCGCGGCCCGGGTCGAGTCGTTCGTCCTCTACCGGCTGGAGGCGGTGTTCATCGTCCCGATGGGCATCGTGCTGTTCCTGCTCGGCTCCCGGCTGATGCGCGCCGGGGCGTTCGAGGACTCCGGCCGGGGCGCCGCGCTCCGGCGCAAGCTCATGATCTTCGGTCTCGGCGCGGGCCTCCCGCTGAACCTGCTGACCTCCTTCGCCGGGGAGGGCTGGTTCCTGGTGGACCGCTACCTGCTGCCGCCGCTGGTGGCACTGGGCCTGCTCGGCCTGGTCACCACGGTCGCCCACCGGCTGACCGGCACCCCCGGCCCGCTGCGGCGGGGCCTGACGGCCGTCGGCCGGACCGCCCTGAGCTGCTACGTCTTCCAGAACCTGGTGGCGGCCGCGCTCTGCTACGGCTGGGGCCTCGGACTGGCCGAGCGCCTGGACGGGCTGCGGCCGTGGTGGGTGCCGCTCGCCTGGGCGGGCATCTGCCTGCTGTTCATGACGCTGGCCTCGCTCTGGCTGCGCCGCCACGACCGGGGGCCGCTGGAGCTGCTGTGGCAGTGGGCCTATCGGGCGCCCCAGCGCTCCCGGGTCACGGCTCCCGCGGCGGGGAGATGACCGGGCGCAGGACGTCCAGGACCGTCGCGTCCTCGATCGTCGAGGGCACCGGCTCGTCGGTGCCCTCGGCCATCCCCCGCATGGTCTTGCGCAGGATCTTCCCCGACCGGGTCTTCGGCAGCGCCGGGACCACGTCCACCCGCTTCAGCGAGGCGACCGCCCCCACCTGGTCCCGGACCGCCCGGACCAGGTCGGCGCAGACGGCGTCGGGGTCGGCCGCCACGCCGCTCTTGAGCACCACGAAGCCGCGGGGGACCTGCCCCTTCAGCTCGTCGGCGACCCCGATGACCGCGCACTCCGCGACCGCCGGGTGCGCGGCCAGCACCGCCTCCATCGACCCGGTCGAGAGCCGGTGCCCGGCCACGTTGATCACGTCGTCGGTGCGGCCCATCACGAACAGGTAGCCGTCCTCGTCCAGGTAGCCGCCGTCGCCGGTCAGGTAGTGGCCGGGGAAGGCCGACAGGTACGAGCCGACGTAGCGCTCGTCGTCCTGCCAGAGCGTGGGGAGCGTCCCCGGCGGGAGCGGGAGCCGCAGGCAGATGGCGCCCTCCTGCCCGGGGGCGCAGTCCCGCCCGTCGGGGTCGAGGACCCGCACGTCGTAGCCGGGGACGGGCACCGTGGGAGAGCCCGGCTTGATCGGCATGGGCTCCAGCCCCCGCAGGTTCGCCGCGACGGGCCAGCCGGTCTCGGTCTGCCACCAGTGATCGATCACCGGCACGCCCAGCTTCTCCGAGGCCCAGTGGTAGGTGTCGGGGTCCAGGCGCTCCCCGGCCAGGAAGAGCGTCCGCAGCGACGAGAGGTCGTACTCGCCGAGCAGGGTCGCGGCCGGGTCCTCCCGCTTGATCGCCCGGAACGCGGTGGGCGCGGTGAACAGCACGTTCACCCCGTGCTCGGCGATCACCCGCCAGAACGCGCCGGCGTCCGGCGTGCCGACCGGTTTGCCCTCGTAGAGCACGGTCGCCGAGCCGAGCAGCAGCGGGCCGTACACGATGTAGGAGTGGCCGACCACCCAGCCCACGTCGGAGGCCGCCCAGAACACGTCGTCCGGCCCCGCGCCGTAGACGTTGCGCATGCTCCACAGCAGCGCCACCGCGTGCCCGCCGTTGTCGCGCACCACGCCCTTGGGCAGGCCGGTGGTCCCGCTGGTGTAGAGGATGTAGAGCGGATCGGTCGCCTCCACCGGCACGCACCCGGCCGGAGCCGCCCCGGCGGAGGCCGTGGCGCTCGCCCAGTCGACGTCCCGGCCCGGGACGAGCTCGGCGGGGGCCTGCTCGCGCTGGAGGATCACGCATCGCTCCGGCCGGTGCGCGGCCAGGCCGAGCGCCGCGTCGAGCATCGGCTTGTACGGCACCACCCGGTTCGGCTCGATCCCGCAGGAGGCCGAGACGACGACCTTGGGCCGCGCGTCGTCGATCCGGACCGCCAGCTCCTTGGGCGCGAACCCGCCGAACACCACCGAGTGCACCGCGCCCAGCCGCGCGCAGGCGAGCATGGCGATCACGGCCTCGGGCACCATCGGCATGTAGATCACGACCCGGTCGCCCCTGACCACGCCCAGGTCCCGGAGCACCCCCGCGAACCGGGCGACCTCCGCCAGCAGCTCGGCGTAGGTGAACCTGCGGACGGTCCCGGTGACCGGGCTGTCGTGGATCAGCGCGAGCCGCCCGCCGCGGCCCGCCTGGACGTGCCGGTCGAGCACGTTGAAGCAGGTGTTCAGCTCCCCGTCGGGGAACCAGCGGTAGAAGGGCGCGCCGCCGCGGTCCAGGACGCGGCCGGGTGCCCGGCTCCAGGTGACGGCCCGGGCGGCCTCGCCCCAGAAGCCTTCGGGGTCGGCGATGCTGCGGGCGAAGGCGTCGGCGTACGGCATCCCGCCATCATGCTCCCTTGCCAAGCGCTTGGTCGAGATCTCTCCGGCGGTTCGCGCCGCCCGCGCCGCCTTGAGGTCCCGGCGGGTCGTGCGGGTCGTGGCGGCTAGGACGTGACGACCGTGCCGGAGGTGCCGTCCACAGTGATCTTCTGGCCCGTGGCGACGTGCTCGGTCGCGCGGGCCACGCCGACGACCGCCGGGATGCCGTACTCCCGGGCGACCACGGCCCCGTGCGAGTTGGCTCCGCCCATCTCCATCACCAGGCCGCCCGCGGTCAGGAACAGCGGGGTCCAGCCGGGGTCGGTGGACGGGCAGACCAGGATCTCGCCGGGTTCGAGGTGCGCCCCGGCCGGGTCGAGGACCACCCTGGCGACGCCGGTCACCGTCCCCGCCGAGGCGGGGGTGCCGGTCAGCGCGCGGTCCGCGGCACCGGGAAGGGCACCGGGGACGGCACCGGGGGCGGCGACCGCCTCCGGTTCGGTGCCGTCCGACAGGATCACGCGCGGAAGGTGCCTGCGGCGCCTCTCACGCGCGGCCTCCTCGCGCCGCTCGGCCACCAGGGTGCGCGGCGCGGACGTCCCGTCCTGCGCCGGCGCCCCGGTGAGAGCGGAGCGGGTCTCCTTCAGCGTGAGGAAGAAGACGTCGTCGGGGGAGTCCAGGACGCCGCGGGCGGTCAGCTCGGCGCCGACGGCCCGGAGCTCGGCGCGCATCGCGGCGAAGGCCGTGACCATGAGGAACTTGGGGAGCTCCCGCAGCCCGGCCAGGGCACGGACCCGGCCGAGGGCGAAGCGGACGATCCGGCCGCGGAGGCCGCCCGCTCGGGCGCTCAGGGCCCTGATCGTGCCGGCCGCCTCGGCGGCGCCCCTGGCGAACACGGTGTCGGGGGCCAGCGCCGGGTCGTCCAGCCGCAGGTAGTTGGCCAGCACGCCGATGACGTGGGCCGGATCCTCCACCCAGCGGGGCACCCCGATGTCGATCTCGGCGACCGCGCGGACGCCGTACGTCGCCAGGAACTCCCGCAGGCCCCCGTCCACCGTGGCGGGCAGCGACCCCGCGTGGAAACGCGCGGCGAGGTCGGTGGCGGGGGTGGTCAGCAGCAGGGACGCGGCCTCGGCGTCCTGGCGGATCCGGGTGGCCAGGTTCCACAGCGCCAGATCCATCTCGGTGGTCACGTTGTGCGGCAGGCCGCGCAGGACGGTGAGCAGCTCGCCGGGCCGGGCGCGGTCGCCCAGCAGGCGGGAGGCCAGGGCGAACATGGCGAGCCCGGCCAGCGCGCTGGGCATGATCGTCGGGACGACCGGGAAGACCTTGGCGGCTATCGTCCGCTCGACGAGGTCGAGCCGTTCGAGCGCGGTGGCGTCCTTCGGGGAGGCGAGCCGCGCGCGTAGGACCGACTCCACCCGCGCGGCGTTGCGGTGCGCGGACTCCGGGTTCAGCAGGGCCCGGGCGGCGCGCGCGGGCATCCGGTAGCGGGCCGCGATCCGCACGGCCCGGCGCAGGGCGGGACGGACGGAGCGCCGGGTCAGCCCGAAGCGGGGATCCCGCGCCAGCTCCCGCAGGATCACGGCCGATCTGGCCTCCATCATGTCCAGCAGCCGGGGTACGAGCGCCCGCCCGACCCGGCTCCGGATGACCCCCGTGACGTCGAAGAAGATCCGCTGGCCGCCGACGGCGAGCACCGGCGCCCCCTCCCGGCGGTCGGGCACCGTGATGCCGTACAGCTCGGCGGCGGCCGCCGAGATCAGCCGGAAGACCTCCTGGCCCATCGGAGTGACGGGCTGGTAGACCCCCTGCGCGACGCTGAACGAGAAGTAGATCCTGGTCTCGGCGGGAGGAGGGTCGGCGGGCAGGTGCCTGGGGATCGGGAAGAGCGTGGTGATCGGACGTGACTGGGTCAGCCAGAGGACGCCGTCGCCGTCGATCGCCCACTCGGTGTCCTGGGGCGCCCCGTAGTGGTCCTCGACCCGCCCGCCCAGCTCGGCCAGGGCCCTGATCTGCTCATCGGTGAGGCACGCGCCGTCCGCCGGGGCCTGCGGGATCTCGACGCGCTCGACGCCGCCCTCCCGCAGGGACCGTACGGCCAGCCGCCTGTCGCCCGGCCGCCGCTCGGTGATCCGCCCGGTGGCGATGTCCACCACGAAGCGGTCGGGGTTGACCGCGCCGGAGACGACGGCCTCGCCGAGACCGGGGGCGGCGTCGATCACGGCCTCGCGCCGCCGTCCGGTGACCGGGTTGGCGGTGAACATCACCCCGGCGACCTCGGCCTGAACCATCTCCTGGATCACGACGGCCAGCCGTACGGTGCGGTGGTCGACGCCGTTCGCCGCGCGGTAGGCCACGGCCCGGTCGGTCCACAGGGACGCCCAGCACTTGCGGACCGCCTCCAGTACGGCGTCCGGGCCGATGACGTTGAGGTAGGTGTCCTGCTGCCCGGCGAAGCTGGCGTGCGGCAGGTCCTCGGCGGTGGCGGAGGAGCGGACGGCGACGGGGCCGGACACGCCGTGCCGTACGGCCTCGGCGATGTCGTCGGGCACGGGGGCGTCGAGAACGACCTTGCGGGCCGTCGCGGCCAGCTCGCCCAGTCCGCGCGTGTCCGTGGCGGGGGTCGCCTCCAGGGCGTCGAGCACCGCCTCCAGGCCGCCGGACCGCTCGGTGACCCTGCGGTAGGCCTCCGTGGTGACGCACCGGCCCGGCGGGACGGGGAGCCCGGCGGCGGTCAGCACGCCGAGGTTGGCGGCCTTGCCTCCGACGAGCGGGAGCGCGTCCGCTCCGATCTCGTGGAATCCCAGGACCAGTGGAGCGTTCATGGTGTGCCTCCTCGAACTCCACGATAGGTCCGCGCGACCGCTAAATCAACAAGTGATGAAATATGGGCCACCGGGAGGCGGCCCGCGGGGCAGGGTGATCGTCGGGCGGCAGGTGCGCACCGGCCCGGGTCGCGGACGTGCGGTTCTAGCGACCGTCCGCGTGCCGGCCGGGGGCGGGGTGGAGCCGTACACAGCACAGTCCCGGGGCGGGGGCGAGGCGCGCGGTCATCCCGGTGAGGGCCAGGCTGTTCAGGACCCCGTCGAGCAGGTGGAGGTTCATCCCGCAGACGAGTTCGGTGTGCTCGCGTGCCAGGACGTGGAAGGGGCAGTTGCGCAGGACGATGTCCCCGCCCTCGGCGCGGGGCTCGTAGCCGTGGGCCTCAAGCGCGGCGAGCAGGGCGGCCCGGCCTTCGGCACCCCCGGCCTCCCCGGCATCCGGGGCCTTCCCAGCCTCCCCGGCATCCGGGGCCTTCCCGGCATCCGGAGCCTCCCGGTCGGTCGAGGCCGGATGGGCCGCCTGCCCGATCTCCCTGCCCAGCCGGTGCGCGCGCCGTTCCAGGGCGGCCCGCGGCGAGTCGCCGGACCGCTCGGCCTCCTGGAGGGCGCCGGCCAGCAGCAGCCCGGCGAGGTCGTAGTGGCGCTCCGGAAGCGACACCGCGACGTCGCAGGACGCGCGCCGGTACAGCTTGGCGGGGCGGCCCGCGCCGGGTCCGGTCCGGCCGGTGCGCCGGGCGAAGACGACCTCCAGCAGCCCCTGGCCGGCGAGCCGTTCGAGATGGAAGGCCGCGGTGGTGCGCGGCAGGCCCAGGGCTTCGCCGACCTCGTCACGGCTCACCGGCTCGGGGCGGCCCGCGACGTGCTCGTACACCTCGCGGCGCGTCGGCTCGCCGAGCGCGGCGACGGCGGCGATCTGCGCGGCCCTGCGCTCCCCGTGCTCCCCGTGCCCCCCATGTTCTCCGTGCCCCCCATGTTCTCCGTGCTCCCCGTGTTCTCCGTGCTCCCCGTGTTCTCCGTGCTCCCCGTGTCCTTCGATTCCTGCGCGCTCTCCGTGTTCTCCCACTCGACCACTCTATAGCCAACTCTCATTGACGAAATGAGGGAAGAGGTCTAGCTTCTAACTGAAGCGAATCCTGTTTTTAGAGGAGGCAGTCATGGCATCCACCACTCCGGCCACCGGCTCTCCGGGGAGGGTCTCCCCGTCCGACCCCGCCTACCGCGCGTTCCTGCTCCTGCGCGTGGTGTTCACCGCGGCGCCGATCCTGTTCGGGCTCGACAAGTTCACCGGCCTGCTCACCGACTGGCCGCGCTACCTCGCCCCGTGGATCGACGGCATCATCCCGGGCACCGCCGGGCAGGCCATGTACGCCGTCGGCGTCATCGAGATCGTCGCCGGGATCATGGTCGCGCTGCTGCCGCGGTTCGGCGGCTGGATCGTGGCCGCCTGGCTCGCCGGGATCATCGTCAACCTGCTGACCGGCCCAGGCTTCTACGACGTCGCGCTGCGGGACCTCGGCCTCATGGCGGGAGCGGTGGCGCTGGCCCTGCTCGCCTCCCGATACGCGCCCGCCGGACGCGGCGGATCCTCATACTGACTCTGAGTCCTCAGACCGTAGCGGCACCCGAGCCGAGAGAAGGGGCTCCCATGGCCACCGAGCAGACATTCGTCATCGTCGGAGCGGGCCTCGCGGGGGCGAAGGCCGCCCAGACCCTGCGGGAGGAGGGGTTCACCGGCAGGGTCGTCCTCGTCGGCGCCGAGACCGAACGGCCGTACGAACGGCCGCCGCTGTCGAAGGGCTACCTGCTCGGAAAGGAGGAGAGAGCCAAGATCTACGTCCACGACGAGGGCTGGTACCGCGAGAACGCCGTCGAGCCGGTCTTCGGCAGGCGCGTGACGCGTCTCGACCGGGGTGCCCGCCGGGCCGAGCTGGACGACGGCGCCCGCCTCGGCTACGACAGGCTCCTGCTGGCCACCGGCTCGTCCCCGCGCCGCCTCGACGTGCCCGGCGCCGGCCTGGACGGCGTGCACTACCTGCGCACCGTCGCCGATTCCGAGCGGATCCGCGACGCCGTCCGCGGCGGCGGCCGGGTGGTCGTCGTGGGCGCCGGATGGATCGGCCTGGAGGCCGCCGCCGCCGCGCGGGAGCACGGCTGCGAGGTGACCGTCGTCGAACCCCGGCCCGTGCCGCTGGAGGCCGCGCTCGGGCCGGAGACGGGCGCCTTCTTCGCCGCCGTCCACCGGGGGCACGGCGTCGAGGTACGGCTCGGCCGCGGGGTGACCGGCTTCCTCGGTGACAAGCACGTCCGGGCGGTGACGGTGGACGGCGGGGACGAGATCCCGGCCGATGCGGTGATCGTGGGCGTCGGCGCGCGGCCGGAGACCGGGCTCGCCGAGGGGGCGGGCCTGGCCGTCGGGAACGGCGTCCGCGTCGACGCGGCCCTGCGTACCGGCGACCCCGCGGTCTACGCCGCCGGCGACGTGGCCGAGGCCTTCCACCCGAGGTACGGCGCCCACATCCGCGTCGAGCACTGGGCCAACGCCCTCAACGGCGGACCGGCCGCGGCCAGGTCCATGCTCGGGCAGGAGGTCGTCTACGACCGCCTGCCGTACTTCTACACCGACCAGTACGACGTGGGCATGGAGTTCTCCGGCTGGTTCGCCCCGGGCGGTTACGACGAGGTCGTCGTCCGCGGCGACCTGGAGGCGCGTGGCTTCCACACCTTCTGGCTGGCCGGGGGGCACGTCGTGGCGGGCATGCACGTCAACCGGTGGGACGAGGGCGTCGCCCCGGTCCAGGAACTGATCCGGATGGCCGCCCCCGTCGACCGCGAACGTCTCGCCGACCCCGCGACCCCCCTGCAGGATCTCGTGAAACTCTGATCGTCCCCGCCGGACCGCGAAACGCCGGACGGCGGGTCCGGCGGGCAGCCGGTCGGCGAGATCCGATCCGCATCGGGCCGAACCGGTCGCGGCCCCGCGATGTAGAAAGATGTATGAGGTCTCGTTCCCTCCCCGCCGCCCTGCTGGTTCTGGCGGTCTCAGGCTGCCAGGCGGACCCTTCCCCTCCGGCCGGGGCCGGGGCCGCGCCCACGAGCACCGTCCCGGGCTCCGCGAGCCCGGGAGGCGTCACGCCGGACTTCGGGAGCGCCACGCCCGACCCCGCGGCGAAGCTCCGCCGCCCGTGGCCGGACTCACGGCTCGGGCCGGGGGAGCGCTGCCCGGTCACCACCGGGACCACGCGCCCGGACCCGGAACTCGGGCCGCTCCTGGGCACGGGCCGGGTCGGGCCGGTGGGGGTGGGCCCGAACGGCCGGCTGGAGTACGAGCATCCCGACGTCGGCAACCTGACGGATCGCTCCTGGGGTGCGCGGAAGGTGCTGTGGGCGGTGGACCCCGGGCTGGACACGCTCGTCCTGGTCCGCGGCCGCCGGCTCGACGGCCCCGGCGAGGTGGCCTTCAACGATCCCGCCGCCCCTGAGCTCCTGCTCGACCCGGCCGAGGACGCCAAGCCGGGCGGCTGGCGGGACCATCCGTCCTTCACCCGGTTGCGCGCCCCCGGCTGCTACGCCTACCGGGTCGACACGGAGGCGGGCTCCTTCACGCTCGTCTTCCGTGCGGCCGGTCCCGTCGTGGGGCCCTCCGGCTGAGGGGGTGCCCGGGCCCGCTCGGATGCCCGGTCCCGAGAGCGGGCCCGGCCGCCGGTCGCTCCCTCAGCGGGACGGGCCGGGTTCGGGGAGTTCGGCGCCGAGTGCTCCGGCCGGAGGAATCGGGCGGCGCGGCTCGTGGACGCCGCTCTCCCCGCCGGGGTCGTGGTGCACCCAGACGGTCACGGTGCCCCAGCGCTCCAGGAGGGCGCCGGGGAGGGGGTGCTGCCGTACCACGATGCCGTTCATGACGGGTTCCGGACCGTCTGGGTCGGGCCCCTGGAGGAGCAGGCCGGCGTCGTGGCCGGCCAGCCAGGCGTTCAGGGCCTGCATGCCGCGGAAGTCGGGGATTGCGACGGTATCGGTCAATGTGTGGTCACCACGTCGATGGTATGTCGCGAAGGGCCGGGCCGGAAGGCTCGGACGGGGGGACGGGGGGACGGCGAGACCGCCGAGGTGCTGGGCCATCGGGGCGGAGAGTGTGACGAGAGCGGGATGGACGGTGCGACTGGAGTGACGTGCGGTACGGATGTGATGTCAGCCACCTTGGGGGACGAGGGACAAACCGAGTCCAATTTGTGGCATAAGATGGCTTGTTGGTGCGTTCTACACGAATGCATGCAATGACCGCACGGCGGCCGCTATAAGCGGTATCTACCCCGGTCGAAGCCCACCACGACGGCGCGCTCCCGGACCGGGCAGCGCTCCGTCTGGACTCGGACGGAGACCCGTTGAAGTCTTACCTCGCCGTTCTCGGCTCCCCCGGCGCCTGGCGTTTCCTCGCCCCCGCCTTCCTGGCCCGCCTGCCGTACGCCATGTTGCAGCTCGGCATCCTCCTGCTCGTGGAGTGGTCCACCGGCTCGTACGGCGCCGCGGGCATCGCCTCCGCCGCCGCGGCCGTGACGCAGGCGCTGGTCGGGCCCCGGACCGGGCGCCTGGCCGACAGGTACGGCCAGGCCAGGGTACTCCTCCCGCAGGTCGTGGTGCACGCCGTCGCGCTGGGCACGTTGCTGGCGCTGGCCGCCGCGCAGGCCCCGGCCGCCGTGCTGGTGGCGGTCTCGGCGCTGGCCGGTGGGTCGATGCCGCAGGTCGGCTCGATGGTCCGGGCCCGGTGGGCGCACGTTCTCGGCGGCTCGGGCAAGCTGAACACGGCCTTCGCCCTGGAGTCGATCACCGACGAGCTGACCTTCACCCTCGCCCCGGTGCTGCTGGTGGCGCTCTCGACGGGGTTCTCCCCGGTCTGGGCGCTGTCGGTGGCACTGGTCATGGTCGTGGCGGGCACACTGGTGTTCGCCGTGGTCCGCAGGGGCGCCCCCGAGCCGATGCCGGTCCGGGTCAGATCCCAGAGCGGCGTGCTGCGGCTGCGCGGCGTGGCCGTGCTCGCCCTCGCCTTCGTCGCTCTCGGCACCGTCTTCGGCAGCCTCCAGGTCGGCATCACCTCCACCACCGCGGCCCTCGGCCAGCCCGGCGCGGCCGGGCCGATCTACGCGACGTTCTCCGGCGTCAGCCTCGTCGGCGGGGCCCTCTACGGCATCGTGCGCTGGCGGGCGGGGGCCGAGGTCAGACTGGCGGTGGCCGTCGCCCTGCTCTCCGCGGCCACGGTGGCGCTGAGCTTCGCCGGATCCGTCCCCCCGCTGTACGGCGCCGCCGCCCTGGCCGGATTCGTGATCGCCCCTGCGGTCATCACGGGTTACACCCTGGTGGAGCGGCTCGTCCCGGCCGAGGTCAGAACCGAGGCGTTCACCTGGCTGAACGGCGCGATCGGCCTGGGCATCGCGACCGGCGCCGCCGTCGCCGGCCAGCTCGTGGACCGCGCCGGAGCGACCGTGGCCTTCCTCGTCCCGCCGGTCACCACCGGCCTGGCCGCGCTGCTCGTGCTGTCCTTCCTCCGCACGCTGCGGCCCGGGAGCGCGGCACGGTCCGGGACCCGGGACCGCGAGCTGGCCGCGGCGCCGTGATCCCGGTCCTGTGATCCGTTCCGGGAGGGGCCGGGGGGCGAGGTTCCGGGCGGGATCAGGCGCGGGCGGCCTGCGCGGCGCGGCGGGCCTCGCGGCGCTCGACGAAGCGGGAGGCGGTGACCTCCGTCCGGGAGAGGAACTCGGCGAGCTCCTCACGGGCCTTCTCGCCCTCGGGGCCGAGGCCGTCCAGGTCGAAGACGTCCCACTGGCGCAGGACCGGCATGAGCACGTCGTCGAGGTGCAGGCGCAGGTCGTAGATCCCGGCGTTGGCGATGATCATCGCCTTGCGGGTGAAGCCCTCGATGCCGGTGCCCGGCATCTGGAAGGTGGTGACCACGTCGGTCACGGCGCGCATGGTCTGGTCCGGGTCGATCTTGAAGGCCGCGTCGAGCAGGTTCCGGTAGAAGAGCATGTGCAGGTTCTCGTCGGCCGCGATCTTGGCGAGCAGGCGCTCGCAGTTCGGGTCTCCGGAGGCCCTGCCGGTGTTGCGGTGGGAGATGCGGGTGGCCAGCTCCTGGAACGAGACGTAGGCCAGCGAGTGCAGCACGCCGTCGTAGGAGTTGGTGAAGCCCTCGCCCATGTGGACCATCCGCGCCCGCTCCAGCGCGACCGGGTCGACGGCCCTGGTGACGGTCAGGTAGTCGCGCAGGGCGGTGCCGTGGCGGTCCTCCTCGGCGGTCCAGCGGTGCACCCAGGTGCCCCACGCCCCGTCGCGCCCGAAGGTGGTGGCGATCTCGTGGTGGTAGCTGGGGAGGTTGTCCTCGGTCAGCAGGTTGACGATGAGGGAGACCCGTGCCTCCTCGGGGAGCTTCGCGTCGCTCTCGGACCAGGCCTCGCCGCCGAATATGCCGTCGTAGTCGCGGCCCTGCGACCACGGGATGTACTCGTGCGGGAACCACTCCTTGGCGGTCCTGAGATGCCGGTCCAGCTCACCGGCCACGACGGGTTCGAGCTCGTGCAGCAGCTCGGTCTGGCTGAGTTCTCGCATGGGGTCTCCCTCGCAGACTACGGAACCGTAAGTTACGTTAACGTAGGTAAATCGTCAGGTCGTAAGTGGGATTCGTCCTATTTATCGACGCGAGGTTTGTGGTGTTCCTCCTTGTGCCACCTCGTAGCCCCCTCCCCCCTGCCACCGCCGTCCTCCGCGTCCCCTGCGGTCTTCCCCGGAACGCCGGGATTCTCGCCGAACCGGTATTAGTGCATGGTCCTCCCGTCCTTCGACGGCGAAGGTGGGGGCGTGGAATTCATGATCCTCGGCCCGCTGGAGGTCCGGCGGGACGGCACGCCGATCGAGGTGACCGGTGATCGCCAGCGAGCCCTGCTGACGGGCCTGCTGCTGCGCCGGGGCTCCGTGGTGCCCTTCGAGCAGCTGGTGGACGAGATCTTCGCCGATCGGCTGCCCCGCGATGTCCGCAACACGCTCCAGACCTGCGTGACCCGGCTGCGGCGGTTCCTCGGCCAGGACGGGATCGTGCTGACCCGCTCGCCGGGTTACCTGCTCGACGTCCCGGAGGACAGCGTGGACGCCGGGCGCTTCACCGCGCTGGTGAGCCGTGCCGGGTGCACCGCCGACCCGCACGGCCGGCTCGGTCTGCTGGAGGAGGCGCTGGGCCTGTGGCGGGGCCCGGCCCTGGCCGGGTTCGACTTCGCCAGGGCCGAGGCCGCCCGTCTGGAGGAGACACGGCTGGCCGCCCGGGAGGAGCGCGCCGCCACCCTGCTCGCCCTCGGGCAGCCGGAACCCGCCGCGGCGGACCTCGACGCGCTGGCCATCGCCCACCCGTGGCGCGAGCGCGCCGTCTCACTCCTGGTCACCGCGCTCGCCCGGGCCGGGCGGGTGCCCGACGCCCTGGCCGCCTACACCCGCCACCGCGACGCGCTCCGCGACGAGCTGGGGCTCGACCCCTCAGCGGACCTGCGGGAGCTGCACCGGCGCGTTCTCCGCGGCGAGCTGCGTCCCGCCCTCGCCGCCGTCCCCGACCTCATCCCCGCCCCCGTTCACGGGTCCGCGATCCCCGTTCACGGGTCCGCGACCCCCACCGGGGGGTTCACGCCGCGCACCACCCCGACGCGCCGGGAGCGCCGGCCCCGCCCGCGCCCCGGCGCCCTCATCGGCCGCGAGCCCGAGCTCGCGGCGGTCCGCGGAGCGCTGGCGCCCGGCCGGGTCGTCACCCTCGTCGGCCCCGGCGGCGTCGGCAAGACCCGGCTCGCCCAGCAGGTCGCCGATGACGAGGACCGTGGGGACGTCTTCTGGGTGGACCTCGCCCCGCTCCAGGACGCCACGGCGCTGCCGCACACGGTCGCCGCCGCCGTCGGGCTGGAGGTCGAGCCGGGTGTGGCGGTCACGGACGCGCTCGGCGAGTGGGCCGGTACGGCATGCGGGCTGCTCGTCCTGGACAACTGCGAGCACCTGCTGCCGGCCGTACCGGAACTGCTGGACCGGATGCCGGGGGTGATCGCCCTGGCCACCAGCCGCGAGCCGCTCGGCGTCACGGGGGAGCACGTCCTGGACGTCCCGCCGCTGGAGTGTCACCACGCGGTCGAGCTGTTCCGCGCCCGGGTCCCGGTCCCCGGCTTCGCGGCCGGACCCGGCCAGCGGGAGCGGGTGGCCGAGATCTGCCGGGTGCTGGACGGGCTGCCGCTGGCCGTGGAACTGGCGGCGGCCAGGATCGGCTCGCTCACCGTGGACGACCTCGCCGACCGGCTGGACGGGCGCTTCGCGCTGCTGCGCCGTACCCGCCCGGTGGGCCGCCACGGCGCGCTGGAGACGGTGATCGGCTGGTCCTACGACCTGCTCTCCGCCGACGAGCAGCGGGTCTTCCTCCGGCTCGCCGCCTTCGCCGGCACCTTCGACCTGGCCGCGGCCGAGGCCGTGGCGGGCCCGGAGACCGCCGACCTGGTGACCCGGCTCGCCGACCGGTCGATGCTGACCCGGCCCGGCCACGCGGGCGTCGGCCGCTACCGGATGCTGGAGACCATCCGCGCCTACGCCCTGCGCCGCATGGACGGCGAGGAGCTGCGGCGGCTGCGGCACCGGCACGCCACGGTGATGGCCGAGCTGGCGGAGCGGGCCGAGCGGGGGCTGACGGGAGCCGAGGAGGTCCGCTGGGCGCGGACGCTGGACACCTGGCTCGCCGACATGAGCCTGGCCTGGACCTGGGCGGGTGAGGCAGGGGAGCACGACCTGATGGTGCGGCTCGCCGCCGCGCTCGCGCGCTACGGCTACTGGCGCGGCCGCCGCGACGTCCTGGCCTGGGGAGAGGCGACGGCGGCCGCGGTCTCCGGGCACCGGAGGCTGATGGTGGCCTACGGCGCCGCGGCCTTCGCCGCCTGGGGGGACGGCCGGCTGGCCGAGGCCGCCGCGTTCGCCCGCCAGGGCGTCGCCCTGGCGGAGGGCACGCCGGGGGCCCGCCGGGGGGACGTGGCGACGTCGATGGCGGCGCTCGCGGATGTGGCCCTGGTCAGCGGTGACCTGGCCACCGCGCTCGGCGCCTACCGGGCCGTGGAGGAGGCCGGCGGCGGCCCCTCCGTCCCGGCCGTGGCGGTCGCCGGCCAGGCGCTCGCGCACTGCTACGCCGGGAACGAGATCGCCGCCCTGCGCGAGGCGCGCCGGGCGGTCGCGCTGGCCGCCGAGTCGGGCAGCCCGAGCACCATGGCCTTCGCCCGCTTCGCCGAGGGCGAGGCCCTGGCGGATCTCGACCCGGCCGCCGCGGAGGCGTCGCTGGCGGTGGGCCGCGCGCTGTGCGAGGAGACCGGCAACCGCCTGATCACGGGCCTGGTGCTCACCTCGACCGTGGCGCTGCGCGGGCGGCACGGCCCGGTGGGACCCGCCCTGGAGCTGTTCCGGGAGACGATCACCCACTGGCGCCGGGTGGGCAACCGCACGCTGATCGCGACCGCGCTGCGCAACCTCGTCATGCTGTTCGCGCGCACCGGCCTGGACGAGGCCGCGGTGACACTCGCCGCGACGTTGAGGCGGGCGTCACCGGGCGTCTCATACGGAGCCGAGGCCGATCGGCTCGCGCGGGCGCTGGAGGCCGTCCGGGCCCGGCTGGGCGGGGACCGCCACGCCCGGGCGGAGCGGGCCGGCGCCGGCCGGTCGCTGGAGGAGGGGGCGGACCACGCCCTGTCCGTCCTGGCCGCGCACATCGCTCTGACCCCGCACATCGCTCTGGCCGCCCACGTCGCTCTGACCCCGCACGTCGCTCTGCCCCCGCACACCGCGGGCCGCCAGGAAGACCAGTGCGATCTCGGCGAACAGCAGCAGGCGTTCGATCAGCCCGTAGTAATCCGGGCCGCCGATCAGATCCGCGGTCAGCGAGCCGGGGTGGGCGGCTAGGAACACCGCCAGCAGCGCCACCGCCGCCGCGCTCACCGCGGACAGCGCGACGCCGGGCCCGCGGCGGCCGAGCAGCCAGCCCGCGCAGGGCAGCGCGGTGAACACCACGGCCGCCGACCAGCGGTGGACCTCCCCGGTGATCGAGACCACCCCGGGTGCGGCGTCCGTGGGGAACGACGCGGTCAGCAGCAGGCCGAGCGCCCCGGCGACCAGCAGCACCCGGGCCGCCGCGCTGCCCGCCGGATCCGTCCGGGCCAGGCCGTAGGCGGTCCACAGGCAGCCCGCCGCCAGCGCGAGCGTGCCCCCGACCAGCGCCCAGGCGGTGTCCTCGGCCAGCGCGTAGTCACTGATCAGACCGCTCATCGGGGATACGGCGCCGCCGGGGGCCAGGTGCGCGTAGACCATCGCCACCAGGGCGAGCACGGCCCCGCCCATGCCGAGCCCGCGCCAGATCCCGCTGCCGTTCATCGGGCGACCTCCCGGTAGATCTCCTCGAACCGGGCCAGGGAGGCCTGGTGGTCATGGGTCAGCGCGATCGCGCGGCTGGCCGCGCCCATGGTGGAGCGCAGGCCG
Source organism: Planobispora rosea (assembly GCF_014648175.1). GTDB lineage: Bacteria > Actinomycetota > Actinomycetes > Streptosporangiales > Streptosporangiaceae > Planobispora > Planobispora rosea. The sequence continues at coordinate 29,489 of NZ_BMQP01000031.1, read as the reverse complement.
GGCATGGTGATCAGGGAGGTGAGGTGGCGGGCCAGCTCCTGGACGTCACCGGGGTGGTACAGGTACCCGTTCCCGCCGGGGTGGACCAGGTGGGGCAGGGCCATCGCGTCGGCGGCCACCACCGGCAGGCCGGTGGCCATGGCCTCCAGCGTGGCGATGCTCTGCAGCTCCGCGACCCCCGGCATGGCGAAGACGTCGGCGGCGGCGTAGGCCAGGGGGAGGTCCTCGTCGCGGACGAACCCCAGGAAGGTCACGTGCCTGCCGACCCCGATACGCCGCGCCAGCTGCTCCAGCGCGGCCCGCCGCCCGCCGGTCCCGGCGAGCACGAGCTGCACGTCGTCACCGTTGAGGATGTACGGCAGGGCGCGGATGAGCTCGTCCAGCCGCTTCTCCTCGTCCAGCCGCCCGACGAACAGCACGGTGTCCCGGTCGGGCAGGCCGAACGCGGCCCGGATCCGGGACTTCGGCTCCGCCGGAGGCCGGAAGCGGCCCAGGTCGATGCCGCAGGAGACCGGCTCCACGGGGCAGTCGAAGCCCTTGTCGGCGAGGAGCCCGGCGGCGATCCGGGTCGGCGTGGTGATCCGGTCGGCATGGGAGAAGATCCGGTTGAAGTCGCGCCAGGCGAGCTCGCCCGCACGGTCGCGGAGCCGGCCGGGCACGTGCGCGAACTGGAAGAGGTTGTCGGGCATGAAGTGGTTGGTCGCGACCACCGGCACGTTCCCGCGCCGGGCGGCGGCGATCGCCGCGCGGCCGACCACGAAGTGCCCCTGCGTGTGGACCACGTCGGGGGCGACGGAGGCGACCAGCCGGTCGAGGCGGGCGGGCAGGGAGACCCGCATGCTCGGATGGACCAGCAGCGGGGCCGAGCGCAGCCGGTGCACGGTCACGCCGCCGACGCGCTCGGTCCTGGCCGGGCCCGTGTCCGAGGCGCAGACCACGTGGACGTCGTTGCCCCGCCCGGCCAGGCCGACGGCGAGCCGGTGGGTGAAGTAGGAGGCGCCGTTCACGTCCGGCGGGTAGGTGTCGGTCGCGATGAGCACCCGGCTGGGCCGTACGGGGAGCAGCCCGGCGAGGGGGACCGCGGAAGGGGCGGGGACGGCGGACGGAGCGGGAGCGGGCGAGACGGCGGAGGGAGCGGCGGGGGACATGACCATGAGGCGGACTCCGTTCAGCGGGCTGTGGGGTCGGGGGCGGACGACAGCGGAGTGGTACGGGCCAGGGCGACGGTCCCGGCGGCGGCGAGCGCCGTGGCCGCCAGGGCGGTGAGGGTGTTCACCGCCCCGGTCGGCAGGGGCTCGCCGAGCAGGAGCGCACCGAACGCGACGGCGGTGAGCGGGTCCGCCACCTGGAGGGCGGCGAAGGCGACGCCGAAGTGGCCGTGCGCGTAGGCACGCTGCAGCAGGGCCAGGGCGACGAGCGCGGGAATCGGGGCCGCCGCCAGGAACCAGAGCTCCCGGTTGCCGTCGACCAGGACGCGGGCGAGGGTGGCGGTCGCGCCGTACAGCACGCCCGCCCCCGTCGCCAGCAGTCCGGCCCGCGCGGCCGGGGAGGCCCGGCGGGCGGCGACCCCCATCACCAGGGCGGCGGCGGCCGCCCCCGCGAGCAGGGCCACCGCTTCCCCGGTGCCGAGGTACGGCGAGCCGGAGGGTTCCGGAATGACGAGGACCAGGCCGATGAGCCCGATGGCGATCACGCTCGCGGCGGCCAGTTCCCGGGGCCGTGGCCTGCGGCCGTGCAGGGCGGCGGCGCAGGGCAGGGCGAACAGGAGACTGGCCACCCCCATCGGCTGGACCACGGTGAGGGGGCCGTACTTGAGTGCGACGACGTGCAGGGCCGTACCCGCGCCGATGGCCAGGCCGCCGAGCAGCCAGCGGGGCCGCCGCAGCAGGTCGCGCAGGCCGGGACCGGCCGTGCCCGCCGCCTCGAACTGCTGCAGCGCGGCGCCGAGCGCGAAGAACAACGAGCCCAGCAGTGCCAGAGCGGCGGCCAGCACGGTCATGCGTACTCCTCCCACAGCAGATCAAGACATGACGAGATGGCCGCGACGCCTCGCTGAGGCGTCCGGATCGTGGTTTTCCGGTGGACTGGTGGAAGCGTCCCGCGCCGGGGGAGGCCGGAGCCATAGGGGATCTCCCTGAGATCGATGGGAGATCCCTGAGAGCCGCGTCGGGGAACCGGTGGGAGGGCGGTGTCCCTTCAGGACTCCTGGCAGGTTACGGTCAGTCGGCGGCGTAGGCCGGCTCGGCCTCCGGGGCCGGCGGCGGGACCGTACGGCGGCGGCGCACGTACCGGACGACCTCGACGATCACGGTGATCGTCACGGCGATGCCCAGGCCCAGCAGCAGGCCCTTGATCGGGTCGTGCTCGAAGGCGGCTCCGCCCACGTAGCCGATCAGCGCCGAGTAGACGGCCCAGGAGGAGGCGGCGATCCCGTCGAAGAAGGCGAAGGAGCGGCGGGGGTAGGCGACCGCGCCCATCGTCAGCGTGCACGCCGTACGGCCGCCGGGGATGTAGCGGGCCACCACCAGGACGAGCCCGCCCCGCTCGGCCAGCGCCTGCTCGGCCCAGGCGAACGCCTTGGCGCTGCGCCTGCCGTTGCGCAGCCTGTTGTTGGTGCTGCGGCCGATGGCGTAGGAGATGTGGTCGCCGGCGAACGCGCCCAGCGCCGCCACCACGATCACCAGCGCCACGTCGGGGGCACCGGTGGAGGCGGCGAACACGCCGGCCGTGATGACGGACGTCTCGGCGGGCACGATCGGGAAGAACCCGTCGAGCATCGCCAGTGCGAACAGCGCCAGGTAGATCCAGGGGGAGGACATCACCTGCTGGACGACGTCGAGGATGGCTTGGGTCATGACCGGGCTCCAGGGGGTCTCGGGTGGCTTCACAGCACGCTGACGGCCCGATGATCTCCAGACATCGGGGAAGACCCCGGAGTCCGCGGGGCGTGCCCCTGAGATCCCTCAGGGATCCGTCACGTGGACCGTATGAGTGGCATCTGTCATGCCGCTTGCATGTGGATTGACCGTATGAATTGTGCAGGTTTCCCGGCATCGCACGAACGGCCCCGCCCGCCCCCTACTTTCGTCGGGGGTGCACGTGCTCCCCGGGTCGGAGGGACGGGCCGCGGGACGGCTGTAGCGTCATGGAGTGATGGACGACAGGAAGCCGGAGAAGACCGTTCCCCGGGACTGGAGAGGGCCGCTGCTCTGGGCGGTGTCGTGCGTCCCGCTGCTCCTCGCCCCTCCCGTTCCCGCGTGGCTGGGTCCGGCCGCCGGCTGGACGCGGGTGTGGGCGGTCCCGGTGGGCGCGGCCTTCCTGGCGGCGGCCGTGCTCGCCCGCCGGCGGGCACCGCTCGCCGTCGCGCTGGCGGTCCTGGCGGCGGGGTCGCTCAACGTCGAGGAGGGCTGGGCCACCACCAGGCTCTGGTGGGTGGGAGAACCGGTGAAGCTGGGGCCGCTGAACGGCTTCACCCTCGCGGTCATCGCCCTCAGCTACCGGGCGGGCCGCCGGATGCCCCACGCGCGGCCCGCGGTGTCGGCCTACGCCGCGATCGCGGGGGCGGTCGCCGTCCTGACCGCGGTGGTCTCCCTCGGTCCCGAGCCGGACCCCGCGGCGGCGTTCTGGTCCTCGGTCCTGTCCGGCGTGCTGCTCTGGGCGGTCCTGCCGTGGTCGGCCGGGCTGCTGGTACGGCAGCGCGCGGAGTCACGCGCCCGCGAGCAGGGCCTCGTGGCCGCCCAGGCCCGCCTCCGCGAGCGCAACCGGATCGCCCAGGACATGCACGACTCGATCGGCCACGACCTCGCCCTGATCGCGCTCCGGGCCGCCGCCCTGGAGATGGCCCCCGACCTGGATGAACGCCACCGCAAGGCGGTGGGCGAGCTGCGCGGCGCCGCCGCCGAGAGCACCGAGCGCCTGCGCCGGGTCATAGGCGTCCTGCGCGAGGCGGACGAGGGAGACGGCGGGGCGGGTGCGGCGCCGCTGACCCCGGCCCAGGAGAGCGTCGCGGAGATCGTGGACCGGGCCCGGGACTCGGGCCTGGAGGTGGACCTGCGCGGGGACGGTCTCCTGCGGGACCGTACGGCCTGCCGGGTCGTCCAGGAGGCGCTGACCAACGCCGCCAAGCACGCCCCCGGCGCTCCGGTGACGGTCGAGACGTCCGGCGACGCGGGAGAGATCACGGTGATCGTCCGCAACCGGGTCCCGGACATCCCGTCCGCCCGGTCACGCGGGGGCGGCCTCGGCCTGATCGGCCTGGGCGAGCGGGTACGGCTCGCGGGCGGCACCTTCGAGGCCTCCCGCGGACCGGAGGATTTCCTGGTCCTGGCGCGTTTCCCGACGGATTCCCCCACGGACGGAGTGACATGATCCGGGTGCTGCTGGCCGACGACGAGGCCATGATCCGGGCGGGGGTCCGGGCCATCCTGGCCGCCGACCCGGAGATCGAGGTGGTCGCCGAGGCGGGCGACGGGCGGGAGGCGATCGACCTGACGCTCTCCCACCGCCCCGACGTCGTCCTGCTCGACATCCGCATGCCCCGGCTGGACGGCCTGGCGGCGGTCGCCGAGCTGCGCCGTGCCGCGCCGGAGACCGGCGTGCTGATGCTGACCACGTTCGGCGAGGACGAGTACATCGCCCGGGCGCTGGGGGAGGGCGCGAGCGGGTTCCTGCTGAAGGCGGGCGACCCGCGCGAGCTGCTGGCCGGGATCCACGCCGTCGCCGAGGGCGCCGCCTACCTGTCCCCGAAGGTCGCCCACCGGGTCATCACCGAGCTGACCGGCGGCCGGATGAGCCGCACGGCCGCCGCCCGCGAGCAGATCGCCGCCCTCACCCCGCGCGAGCGCGACGTCCTCGCCCTGGTCGGCGCCGGCCTGTCCAACGCCCAGATCGCCCGCAGGCTCCACCTGGTCGAGGGCACCGTCAAGGCCCACGTGAGCGCGATCCTCACCCGCCTGGACGCCCGCAACCGCGTCCAGGCCGCCATCCTCGCCCACGAGGCCGGCCTCCTCGACCAGGAGAGGTGAATCTGATCCGGACAGGTGTGCCGATCCGGAGGTGGTGGCGCTCCTCACCGTGGCGACGCCCGCCCGGCAGGTTCCGGTGTCCGGGGAGCACGGGGATCCTCCGCCCGAGGGCGGTTTCCCGGCCGGGAGGACGGGGTGGGAGAGTCACATCATGACTCAGGTGATCGACAACCCTCGGACCGGAGTTCTCCGCCTGACGGCGACCGCAGTGGCCGTCGCGGGCATCCTCCCCTATCTCGCCCTCAAGATCGCCTGGCTGACCGGGAGCACCTTGGGGATCCAGGACGCCGCCGTCCTGGACGACGCCGGTTTCTTCGGCCTCAACCTGCTCACCTTCGGCATGGACGCGGTGGCGCTGGTCATCGTGCTCGCGTTCGTCCGGCTCTGGGGGCGGCGGATCCCGGCGGGACTGATCCTGCTGCCCATGTGGGTCGGGATCGGCCTGCTGGCCGTGATCCTCGCCCAGGTCCCGCTGAGCGCCCTGGTCGGCGTGCTGAGCGGGACCCCGCTCCTGACGGAGGACAGCCCGGTGGCCGGGTGGGTCTATGTCGTCGTCTACACCGGGTTCTGCTGCCAGGCCCTCGGGCTCATGGTCGGGTTCCGGTACCACGCGCGCCACCGCTGGCCCTGGGTGTTCACGCGCAGGGTCTCGGACGGTACGGCGGGCGCCACCCACGAGTTCCAGGCGTTCGCGGCATGGGGCGTGGCGATCGTCGCCGGGATTCTGGCGGTGATCAACCTGAGCTGGATACTCGGCGCGACGTACGGCCTGCCCGCCGCGGTGATCGCCGGCCGTACCTTCGCCTTCCACCTGAACGTCGGGATCAACGCGGCGACGGCGGTCGCGGCGGCGGCCGGCCTGCTGATGATCGTCCGGCGGAGGTCGGGCCGGCCCCTGTGGATCCCGGTGACGGTCGCCTGGATCGGCTCGGGGGCGATGTTCGGCTGGTCCCTCTACGCGATGATCATCGCCCTGACGCCGAACCCGCTGAACCCCGGCGGCGACCAGGGAATCCTCGACCTGGTCAGCCTCTTCACCCTGCTCACCGGGGCCGTCGCCGGCCTGACCGGAATCGTCGCTCTCGCCGAGCACGCCTCCGCCTCGCGGTCCGCGCCCCCGGCGGCGGGGTAGACGTCCCACGGTCCCCACCTGGTCGAGGGCACCGTCGAGGCCCCGGGGAAGGTTCGTCAGCGGGCCTCTTCGCCGGTGTCGCCGAACAGGTCGTGCACGGTCGGGGCGGTGACCGCGCGGCTCGCCCAGGCCTCCAGTTGCGCGAGGTCGGTGCAGGCGGTGATGCGGGCCCGGATCTCGTCGGGCACTGCCAGGCCCCGGGCCTCCAGCACCACCAGCACCATCCGGGCCGCTTCCTCGGCCCGGCCTTCCGCCTTGCCTACGGTCTTGCCTTCTTCCACGCCGCGGCCGTAGTGCTCGCGGGCGAAGGGGCTGTAGACGGGCCAGTCGGTGGACGTCATGATCTCCTCCAGGAGGATTCGTACCTCGGGCGCGGCCATGCTGAATGCGTATTCATAGTACTTCGGAGCGTGTTCGCCGGGCAGGTCCGCCAGCGCCGTGGTGAAGGCCTCGACCACCTTGCGCTCGCGGCGGCCGTGCATCATCACCGCCAGGGTGGCCAGCTCCGGCTGGGCGGCGGCCTGCTGCGCGTCGGTGATGACCGGGATGTCATCCGGGCCCAGCACACGGGCCTGCAGCCGGTAGCCGGTCAGGCCCGAATCGATGGGCTGGGCATAGTGGACGGCGGTCTTGACGTCGGGGCAGACGACCAGGACGGTCACGTCGCAGCGCAACTGCAGCCACAGCGCGGCGGCGTAACGGGCCAGCTGACGGGGGTCTTTGGACTTGTCCTGCTGGATCTCCACGATGATGGCGTGCGCCGGTGCCTGGGGCGGGCCCAGCACCAGCACCAGATCGGCCTCGATGTCGTCGGAGGGCCGGGTGTTGAAGGTGGTGTTCTCCGGCCGGATCAGCGGGGTGGCGGGCAGATTCTGGCCCAGCAGGTCGTGCAGGAGTTCCACCGCCAGCTCGGGCCGGTCACGGAAGAGCCGGATGAGCGCATCATGTTGGGGGGACGGCATGTCGCTGATTGTGACATGAAGGCTACTCAAAGCGATCGTGTTTTCGAGAACTCACGTCCATGAGGCCGTATCGCTCGCGGAGGCGTCCGTCTGACGAGTCCTGGAGCGGCGTTCCGCCTCCCGGATACGCCCCGGGTCGTACGGCGGGAGCCGCCCCGTGAAGGATGCGGTGCGGCAGGCTGCCCGGAAGGCTTGAGGCCATGAGAGTGAGCCTGAACATCACGAACTACTCGTGGCCGGAGGGCGCGCCGGGTCTCGCCTCCCGCCTCGGCGGGGTCGTCCGCGCGGCCGACGAGGCGGGACTGGACACCGTGTGGGTCTCCGACCACCTGATCCAGGCCGATCCGACGAGCACGCCCGAGGCTGAGATGCTCGAGGCGTACACGGTGCTGGGTTTCCTCGCGGGTCAGACGCGGCGGGTCGGGCTCGGCACGATGGTGACCGGTGTGACCCACCGCCCGGCCGCCCTGCTGGTCAAGGCCGTCACCACGCTCGACGTGCTCACGGGCGGGCGCGCCTGGCTCGGGATCGGGGCCGGGTACCACGAGGAGGAGGGCCGCGCCATGGGCCTGCCGCTCCCGCCCGTGGCCGAGCGGTTCGAGCGGCTGGAGGAGACGCTCCGGCTCGCGATCCGGATGTGGTCGGGCGACGAGACTCCCTTCGAGGGCCGGCACCTCCGCGCGGAACGCCCGCTCGGCAGCCCGCGCCCGCTGTCCTCGCCCCGTCCGCCCATTCTGATCGGGGGCATGGGCGAGCGGCGGACCCTGCCTCTGGTGGCGCGGTACGCCGACGCGTGCAACCTCTTCGACATCCCCGACGGCGGCCAGACGGTCAGGCGCAAGCTGGAGGTCCTGGCCCGGCACTGCGAGGAACTCGGCCGGCCCTACGACGCGATCGGCAAGACGCTGAGCACCCGGCTGGACCCGCGGGAGACGGCGGAGTCGTTCGCCGGGCGCTGCGCGGCGCTCGCGGAGCTCGGGATCGGGCACGTGGTCGTGATCACCGGTGGCCCGTGGACGGAGGAGTCGGTCGGGACGCTCGGCGCCGCCGCCTCCCAGGTGCGGTCGCTCTGATCCGTCAGGCGGCGGGCGCGGAGGCGGGAGCGGGCGCGGGGTCGTGGTGCAGGCGGTGCAGGACGCGGCGGAAGGCCCAGACGGAGAAGGTCGCGGCGAAGCCGGTGATGGCGGCGACGATCAGGGTGCGGGTCAGCAGGTAGGTGCCGACCGACTGGTGGAGCAGGAGCCAGATGCTCACGGTGGAGTTGGCCAGCAGCACGAAGGCCCACAGCAGGGTGATTCGGGCGAAGAACCGGCGGACCCGCTCGTTGCGCAGCACCGCCGAGGGCAGGTGGACGTAGTCGAGGGTCAGCTTCTGCACCAGCGGGCGGCGCAGCCGTACCGAGGCGAGGAAGACCATGCTGATGCAGATCGTGCCCAGCTCGGGCTGGAGGAAGAAGACCGTCACGCTCCCGGACCAGAGACCGATCAGCGCACGGACGGTGATCGCGAGGGCGGCGATGAACATCGTCGCGGGCACCCGGGTCCGGCGGATCAGCCGCCAGCCGATCCCGGCGTACACCCAGGTGGCCGCCGCGATCATCGCGCCGGTCTCGCCGAGCAGGGCGAACGCGGTGTAGAAGACGGCGAGCGGCGCCACGACTGCTTCCAGGAGCCGTGGCACCGCCTGGCGGGCGAGCACGGTCAGACGGGGAAGGGTGAAGGGCGTATGGCTCACTGCTGCTCCACAGGACGGCGGACATGACCGGCGCTGAGAGTTCGCGCCTACCCCAGCAATAGACGACCAGGCCTGCCGGGGCCTTGAGACGCACTTGCGGAATGGTTACTCCGGTGTGCGCCGGCGACTCACGGTACCCGGCCCGTACGGCTGCCACCGGGTAATTGGACATCCTGTCCGTGTGAGGCAGGTCACGACGGAGTGTCGCATTCTCGCTGATCAAGAACGGTGGAGCGGGGGCGGCCGGGGGCGTCAGCCGATGGTGGAGGTGGCCAGCCGCGCGCCGAAGCCGACGAACAGCGCGCCCGTGGCCGTGGTGAAAACCGCCGTCAGCACGCGCCGCCGCCGGAACTGCGCGGCCAGGTAGGTGCCGCCGAAGATCAACGCGCTCAGGTAGAGCATGCTGAAGATCTGCAGGATCGTGCCCAGGATGAGGAACGACAGGGCGGGCGCGCTGTAGCCGGGGTCCACGAACAGGACGAAGAAGGAGATGAAGAACAGGATCGCCTTCGGGTTGAGCAGGCTGATGAGGAGTGCCCGGCGGAACGGGTCCGCGGCCGGCTCGGCGGCCTCCTCCCGCGCCGCGGGGGTCTTCTCCGGGGACCGCCACGACCGCAAGGCCCCGCGGATCATCTGGAAGCCCATCCAGGCCAGGTAGGCGCCTCCGGCGTACTTCACCATGGCGGCCAGCAGCGGGGTGGTCTTCAGCACCGAGGCGGCTCCGGCCGCCGACAGCGCCATCAGGACCGTGTCGCCGACGAACACCCCCGCCGCCCCGAGGTATCCCTGCCGAACTCCGTGCCGCGCTGCGGTGGCCAGGACATAGAGGGAGTTGGGGCCGGGCAGCAGGATGATCAGGAATGCGCCGATGGCGTAGGCCCAGATGTCGGTGATGCCGAAGAACATAGTGGTACTCCAGGGGGCGAACGGGATCCTGTTCACGGTACTCCCGCCGGCACGTTCGTCGCTCCTCGGCGAGGCGTCCGCGGAGACGCACGATATTTCGGACGGGTTGCTGGCGGAAGCCCGGCGCGTTGCCCAACGGGAGGGGGTCACGCTGCGGTCGCTCATCGAGGAGGGGCTGCGCTCCGTTCTCGTCCGCCGGTCGGAGCGCGAGGACTATGTCCTGCCGGACGCGTCTGTGGGCGGCCAGGGTCTGCAGCCTTCTGCGAGGGGCGCCTCATGGGAGGAGCTTCGCGCCTTGAGCTACGGGGATCGTCTGTGATCGCCGTCGACACGAATCTCATGGTCTATGCGCATCGGAGGGACAGCGAGTTCCACGGCCGCGCGGCGTCGGCGCTGAAATCGCTGGCCGAAGGACGGGCCGCGTGGGCGATTCCATGGCCGTGTGTAGATGAGTTCTTCTCGATCGTGACCCATCCCCGGGTGTACGCCCCACCCACCACGACGGCGGAGGCCGTCCGGCAGATCGAAGCCTGGCTGGGTTCTCCCTCCCTCGTGATGATCGGTGAGGCTGACGGCTACTGGCAGATCCTCCGCAAGGCCCTGGAGGAGGGGAAGGTCATGGGGCCGATGGTGCACGACGCCCGGATTGCGGCGTTGTGTGTCGCGCACGGTGTTCGGGAACTGTGGACCATGGACCGCGACTTCAGCCGTTTCCCGGGGCTGGCAACCCGTAACCCGCTGCGGGCCTGAGAGCCTGCCGGCGGCGCGCGGCCCGGTGCCCCGGTACCGCGTCAGGCGAGATCGGCCAGAGGATGGACCCGGTGGGGGACCACCGTGGACAGGGTGATCACGGTGCTGCTGCGCCGTACGCCCGGGATGGCCAGGGCGCGGTCGATGACCTCCTGGATGTGCTCGTGGTCGCGGCCGGCGATGCGGCACCAGACGTCGCCGGGGCCGGTGACGATGTGGGCCTCCAGCACCTCCGGGATCGCCTCCAGGGCGGCGGAGATGCCGGCGCGCGAGACCTGCTCGACCTCCAGCGTGGTGAAGGCCTGCACCGGGTAGCCGAGGGCGGCGGGGGAGAGGTTCGGGCCGAAGTCGGTGATCACGCCGTCGGCGACCATCCGGCCGAGCCGGGCCGAGACGGTGCCCCGGGCGACGCCGAGGAGGCGGGCGATCTCCAGCAGGCCGGTACGGGGGCGCTCCCTGATCAGGTGGAGGAGCCTGCGGTCGAGGTCGTCCAGGCCATGCCTCCGGACTGCCAATCTGCCCACCTCCGGGGGTGCGGGTCACGGTCGATGCTGCCGATCTGGCAGTGGAACGGCGAGGGTGTTGCCCGGTCTGCCGGTGAGATCCACACTACGCCTGCATATCCGCCATCCGATTCAGGGTGCGCCTGAACGGCGGGCAGCTACGGAGGTCACCATGGCACGGCAGCACTCCCACCCGTTCGTCCCGTACCGGCCGGTCCGGTACCCCGAACCGGAGATGATCGCCCGGGGCCGGGAGTTCTACGAGCACATGGACAGGCGCCGCAGCGTGCGCTTCTTCAGCGACGAGCCGGTGCCGCGCGAGTGCGTCGAGCTGGCGGTCAGGGCGGCGAACACCGCGCCGTCCGGGGCGCACCAGCAGCCGTGGAAGTTCGTGATCATCGGTGACCCGGAGACGAAACGGCGGATCAGGCAGGCCGCCGAGGCCGAGGAGCGGCAGAACTACGAGGGCGGGCGGCTGACGCCGGAGTGGCGCGAGGCGCTGGCGCCGCTGGAGACCGGCCCCGACAAGGAGTACCTGGAGACGGTGCCGTGGCTGGTGGTGTGCTTCGCCGAGAAGTACGGCGTGCGCCCGGACGGCACCCGGGTCAAGCACTACTACGTCAACGAGAGCGTCGGCATCGCCTGCGGCTTCCTCATCGCGGCGCTGCACGCGATGGGTCTGTCCACGCTCACCCACACGCCCAACCCGATGGCGTTCCTGAGCGAGATATGCGGGCGGCCGGGCAACGAGCGGCCCTACATCCTGTTCCCGGTCGGTTATGCCGCGCCCGACGCGGAGGTTCCCGACCTGGTCCGCAAGCCGTTCTCCGAGGTGATCGGGTAGGCGGCCGGACGATCCGGCGGACGATCCGGGAGCCCCGCGCGCAGGTCCGGGGGCCCCGCGCGGGAACGCCGGTCCCACCGGCGTTCCCGCGCGGCCCCGGGGTTTTGGAGCGTGCCTTCCTGGGTCGTTGAAAATCAAAGCTTTTGGGCCTTGTGAGAGGCCTCTGTCAAAGCTACGATCGCCACAACTCTTAGGAAACTTTCCTAAAAGAAATGACGAACGGGAGCATCCGTAGCCCGTTCGAATCCGAGAAGACAGACATTGAGCTGCGGAAACTCAACGATGAGGGCCGTCGCCACCTGGGAGCCGGCCGTCCCGACCCATCTCGATTCCCCGTTCTCTCCTTCATCGGAGTGATCATGAGACGCATCCCCGCCTTACTGGCCCTGACAGCTCCTGCAAGCTTCCGCGCCGTCCGTTGAGCCGGGGCGCCCACCTGCCGACCTCGCACGGCGGGAGGGCGCCCTTCCCGCCGTACGGCTTGCGCCACGCCCTCCTCGGTCCCCTCCGGAGGAGCTCCCCCCGACCGGGCGCAAGCCGTACGGCCACCCCCCGAACCAGAGTCCAACGAGGTCAACGTGAAATCTCGCGTCATCGCCCGATGTCTCGTCTCCATGGCGGCGCTCCTGCTGACCGCGCCGCTCGCGACCCCCGCCCACGCCGCCGTGACCGGTACGGCGACCAGCACGGCCGCCACGGCCACGGCCACGTTCACGAAGGTCGGTGACTGGGGCTCCGGCTTCGAGGGCAGATACACGATCAAGAACGGGACCGCCGCCGCCATCTCCTCCTGGAAGGTCGAGTTCGACCTCCCCGCCGGGGTGAGCGTCGGCTCCTTCTGGGACGCCACCCTGACCCGCAGCGGCCAGCACTTCACCTTCTCCAACGTCGGCTGGAACGGCACCCTCGCTCCCGGCGCCAGTGTGACCTTCGGGTTCCTCGGCTCGCCCGGCGGGGCGGCGGCCGTACCGGCGAACTGCAAGCTCAACGGCGCCGCCTGCGCCGGAGACGACGGCGGCCCGACCGACCCCGTGCTGCCCGGCAGACCCGGCACCCCCACCGCCACCGGCGGGGCCAAGAGCATCGCGCTGTCGTGGGGCGCCTCGTCCGGCACCGTGACCGGCTACCGCGTCTACGAGGGGAGCACCCAGAAGGCGCAGGTCACCGGGACCAGCGCCACCATCTCCGGGCTGGGCGACTGCGAGACCCACACCTACACCGTCAAGGCCTACAACGCCGAGGGCGAGTCGCCCGCCAGCGCCGAGGCCGTCGCGACCACCACCGGCTGCCCGCCGAGCCCGCTGCCCAAGCACTTCCTCACCGGCTACTGGCACAACTTCGTCAACGCGGCCGTCGAACTGAGGCTCTCCGCGGTGCCCGCCGAGTACGACCTGGTCGCCGTCTCCTTCGGCGAGGCCACGAGCACCCCCGGCGAGGTCGTCTTCGGCGTGGACCCCGAGCTGTCGACCGCCCTCGGCGGTTACACCGAGGCCCAGTTCAAGGCCGACGTCGCGACCCTGAAGGCGCGCGGCCAGAAGATCATCCTCTCGGTCGGCGGCGAGCTCGGCCGGGTCCAGGTGGCCAGCGCCGCGGCGGCGACGAAGTTCGCCGACACCGTCTACGCCCTGATGCAGCAGTACGGCTTCGAGGGCGTGGACATCGACCTGGAGAACGGCCTCAACGCCACCTACATGGGCCAGGCGCTGCGCGCGCTGCGCGCCAAGGCGGGCGCGAACCTGATCATCACGATGGCCCCGCAGACCATCGACATGCAGTCGACCGGCGCCGAGTACTTCAAGCTCGCGCTGAACATCAAGGACATCCTCACCGTCGTCCACACCCAGTTCTACAACTCCGGCTCGATGCTCGGCTGCGACCAGATGGCCGCCTACTCCCAGGGGACGGTCAACTTCATGACCGCGCTGGCCTGCATCCAGCTGGAGAACGGCCTCCGCCCCGACCAGGTGGCGCTCGGCCTGCCCGCCGGGCCCGGCGCGGCCGGCGGCGGGATCGTCGCCCCCGCCCTGGTCAACCAGGCGCTGACCTGCCTGGCCACCAGGACCGGCTGCGGGAGCTTCGTGCCGCCGCGCGCCTACCCGGGGATCCGGGGCGCGATGACCTGGTCGATCAACTGGGACGCCTCGAACAACTGGAACTTCTCCAAGACCGTCAAGCCGCACCTCGCGACCCTCCCCTAGGCAGGAACGCTCATGAGATCACGCCGTACGGCCGTGGCCGTACTCGCCGCCCTGGCGATGACATCCGCCGGGATCGCCACAGCCACCGCCACCGTCGCCGCCGCGGCGAGCGCGCCCCGCCCGGCGAGCGCCGCGGTCGCCGCCCCCGCCTGGCAGCCGTACACGGCCTACGCCGTCGGCGCCCGGGTGAGCTACAACAGCACCGAGTACGAGGCCGTCCAGGGCCACACCTCGCTGCCCGGCTGGGAGCCGCCGAACGTCCCGGCCCTGTGGAAGGTCGCCGGCGGCGGCCCCACGAACCCGCCCGGAACGCCCGGCCAGCCCGGCGCCCCGTCGGTCACCGGAACCACCGACTCCTCGATCTCCCTGTCCTGGGGCGCGTCCTCCGGCACCGTGACCGGCTACCGCGTCTACGAGGGGAGCACCCAGCGCGCCCAGGTCACCGGGACCAGCGCCACGATCGGCTCGCTGGGGACCTGCACCACCCACACCTACACCGTCAAGGCCTACAACGCCCAGGGCGAGTCGGTCGCCAGCGCCCCGGTCACCGGCACCACCACCGGCTGTGTCGACCCGCAGCCGCCCGGCAAGATGCCCGGCGCCCCGTACCTCTACATGGGCTGGGGCAACCCGCCGAGCCCGGCGACCGTCATGAACGCCACCGGGATCAAGTCCTTCACCATGGCGTTCATCCTGTCCAGCGGCGGCTGCACCCCCGCCTGGGACGGCAACCGGCCGCTGACCGGCGGTGCCGACGCGCAGGCGATCTCGCAGATCAAGGCCGCGGGCGGCAGCGTGCAGATCTCCTTCGGCGGCTGGAGCGGGAACAAGCTCGGCCCGAACTGCTCCACCCCGCAGGCCTTCGCCGGAGCCGTGCAGCAGGTCATCAACGCCGTCGGACCGGCGGTGGTCGACTTCGACATCGAGAACACCGACGAGTTCGAGAACTACACGGTCCAGGACCGCATCCTCAACGGCCTGAAGATCGTCCGGCAGAACAACCCGAACGTGAAGATCGTCGTCACCATCCCGACGTTCAAGACGGGCCTGAGCGCCGCGGGCGTCCGGCTGGTCAACCAGGCCAAGGCGCTGAACGTCCCGATCGACAACTACACGATCATGCCGTTCAACTTCGGCGGCACCGACATGTACCAGGACACGGTCAACGCCTCCGAAGGGCTGAAGAACTCGCTGAAGAGCGCGTTCGGCTGGAGCGACGCCGTGGCCTACGCGCACATGGGCATCTCCGGCATGAACGGCAGGTCCGACCAGGGGGAGACCACCACCCCGGCCACCTGGACCCGGATCCGCGACTGGGCCAAGTCCAAGGGCCTGACCAGGTTCTCCTTCTGGTCGACCAACCGCGACCGGGTCAACGGCGGAGGCGTTCCGCAGGCCGAGTGGGAGTTCACCCGGATCACCGCAGGCTTCTAGCCCGTACGGCCCGCGCCCCCTCCTCCAGGGCGCGGGCCGTACGCCCCCGACACCCCCCATGATCCTGTGAGGCGGACCAGATGAGATTCAGGAAGCTCGCGGCGGTGACCGCGCTGGCGCTGGGCGGCACGGTGCTGGCCGCGTCCCCGGCCCACGCGGCCAACATCGCCGTCAACCCCGGGTTCGAGGACGGGCTGACCGGCTGGACGTGCTCGGCCTCTGCGGGGGCGAGTGCGGTGTCCTCGCCGGTGCACGGCGGGTCCAAGGCGCTGCAGGCCACCCCGGCCGGGAGCGACACGGCCCGCTGCCAGCAGACGGTGAGCGTCAAGCCCAACTCGTCGTACTCGCTGTCGGCCTGGGTGCGCGGCGGCTACGTGTTCCTGGGTGTGAGCGGCACAGGTACGACCGACACCAGCACCTGGACGTCCTCGCCGTCGGCCTACACCCAGCTGACCCGGACCTTCACCACGGGTCCTTCGACGAAGACGGTGACGGTCTACGTCAACAGCTGGTACGGCCAGGGCGCCTACCAGGCCGACGACGTCGTCCTGGACGGCCCGCCCGGCGACGGCACCCCGACCGACACCACCCCGCCCACCGTCCCGGCGAACCTGACGGCGGGCAACCCGACGACCACCTCGCTCACGCTCACCTGGTCGGCCTCCACCGACGACTCCGGGACGGTGGCGCGCTACGAGGTCTCCCGCGACAACGGCGCCGCCGTCAGCGCGGGCGCGGCCACGAGCTACACCGCCACCGGCCTGACCAAGAACACCACGTACGGCTTCCGCGTGCGGGCCTGCGACGGCTCCGGCAACTGCTCGGCCTACAGCCCCTCGGTCAGCGGCAGGACCAGCGACGGCGACACCCCGCCGCCACCCGGTGAGATCCACTACGCGCCGTACATCGACATCACGATGCCGACGCCCTCCCTGGTCGGCGCCGCCGCCGCGACCGGCGTGAAGAACTACACCCTCGCCTTCGCCCTCGGCGACAGCAGCGGCTGCAACCCCGCCTGGGGCGGCACCATCCCGATCAACGAGCCCCGGATCATCAACGACGTCAAGGCCCTCCAGGCCCAGGGCGGCCAGGTGATCGTGGCCACCGGCGGCGCGATGGGGCCGTACCTGGAGCACGTCTGCGGCACCTCGGCGGCGCTGCTCGGCGCCTACAAGAAGGTGCTCGACACCGTCGGCACCAACCACCTCGACGTCGACGTCGAGGCGTCGATCGACGTCAACAAGGTCAACACCGCCCTGAAGCAGCTCCAGGCCGAGCGCGGCACCACCGTCAGCTACACGCTGCGCGTGCAGGGCCAGGACTACGGCGTGGACCCGTTCTCGCTGTCGATCCTGCAGGACGCGGCGGCCAAGGGCCTCAACGTGATCGTCAACCCGATGCTGATGAACTTCGGCTACACCGGGAACTGGGGCGATGCGATGATCAACGCCGCCCAGGCGACGCTCGGCCAGATGAGGACCGTCTGGCCGTCCAAGACCGACGCCCAGCTCAAGAAGCTGCTCGGCCTCACCCCGATGATCGGCAAGAACGACACCGGGATGACCACCACCCAGGCCGACGCGCGCAAGCTGCTCGCCTGGGCCAACGCCAACCACGTCGGCTTCATCGGGTTCTGGTCCAGCGGACGCGACAACGGCGGCTGCCCCGACGGCCGGGTCTCCCCGACCTGCAGCGGCGTCGCGCAGTCGGCCTGGGAGTTCACGAACATCTTCAAGGGGTTCACCGGATGAGATTCAGGAAGCTCGCGGCGGTGACCGCGCTGGCGCTGGGCGGCACGGTGCTGGCCGCGTCCCCGGCCCACGCGGCCAACATCGCCGTCAACCCCGGGTTCGAGGACGGGCTGACCGGCTGGACGTGCTCGGCCTCTGCGGGGGCGAGTGCGGTGTCCTCGCCGGTGCACGGCGGGTCCAAGGCGCTGCAGGCCACCCCGGCCGGTTCCGACACGGCCCGCTGCCAGCAGACGGTGAGCGTCAAGCCCAACTCGTCGTACTCGCTGTCGGCCTGGGTGCGCGGCGGGTACGTCTTCCTGGGGGCCACGGGCACCGGGACCGGGGATGTGAGCACCTGGGTCTCGTCCCCGTCGGCCTACACCCAGCTGACCCGGACCTTCACCACCGGCCCGTCGACCACGACGGTGACGGTCTACGTCAACAGCTGGTACGGCCAGGGCGCCTACCAGGCCGACGACGTCGTCCTGGACGGCCCGCCCGGTCAGGGCACCCCGACCGACACCACCCCGCCCACCGTCCCGGCGAACCTGACCGCAGGCGGTGCGACGGCCACCTCGCTGGCGTTGAGCTGGTCGGCCTCCACCGACGACTCCGGGACGGTGGCGCGCTACGAGGTCTCCCGCGACAACGGCGCCGCCGTCAGCGCGGGCGCGGCCACGAGCTACACCGCCACCGGCCTGACCAAGAACACCACGTACGGCTTCCGCGTGCGGGCCTGCGACGGCTCCGGCAACTGCTCGGCCTACAGCCCCTCGGTCAGCGGCAGGACCACCGGCGACGACACCCCGCCCCCCACCGACCTGCCCGAGCGGGTGCTCGTCGGCTACCTGCACGCCTCCTTCGCCAACGGGTCGGGCTACGTCCGGATGGCCGACGTGCCGGACGAGTGGGACGTCATCAACCTGTCCTTCGGCGAACCCACCTCGGTGACCTCCGGTGACATCCGCTTCCGGCAGTGCCCGGCCGCCGAGTGTCCCAACGTCGAGTCCGAGGCCGAGTTCATCGCCGCGATCCGGGCCAAGCAGGCCGCCGGGAAGAAGGTGCTGATCTCCATCGGCGGGCAGAACGGCCAGGTCCAGCTCACCACCGCGGCGGCGCGCGACACGTTCGTCCGCTCGGTGAGCGCGATCATCGACAAGTACGGCCTCGACGGGCTGGACATCGACTTCGAGGGCCACTCGCTCTACCTCGACAACGGCGACACCAACCTGGCGAACCCGACCACCCCGGTGATCGTCAACCTGATCGCCGCGCTGAAGACGCTCAAGGCCAAGTACGGTGCGAAGTTCGTGCTGACCATGGCCCCCGAGACGTTCTTCGTCCAGCTCGGCTACCAGTTCTACGGTCCCGGCCCCAACGGCGCGGCCGACCGGAGGGCCGCGTCCTACCTGCCGGTCATCCACGCCATGCGCAACGACCTGACCCTGCTCCACGTCCAGGACTACAACTCCGGGCCGATCAAGGGCCTGGACGACCAGTTCCACACCATGGGCACGCACGACTTCCACGTGGCCATGACCGACATGCTGCTCGCGGGCTTCCCGATCATGGGGAATCCGGGCAACGTCTTCCCGCCCCTGCGTCAGGAGCAGGTCGCCATCGGGCTGCCCGCCGCGCCCTGGGCAGGGAACGGCTTCACCACGGTGGCCGAGGTGCAGAAGGCCTTCGACTGCCTGGCGAAGGGCGCCAACTGCGGGCCGTACAAGCCGAGGGGGGTCTACCCGAAGCTGCGCGGCCTGATGACCTGGTCGATCAACTGGGACCGGTACAACGGGTTCGAGTTCTCCCGCAACCACCGGGCCTACCTCGACGGGCTCGGCTGACGGGCCCTGCCAGACCCCTCGCCGCCGGGAGAGACGGACTCCCGGCGGCGAGGTATCCGTGTCACCGGCCGGGGCGGAGAACCTCGCACGGGGGACGGACGCCGCGAAGATCGTCGCAGGGGTCGAGGGATGGATCCGGCCCTCACTCCGAGTGACGGAACCGTCCTCGACGGTGTTCCCAAACTGGGAGAGAGGTATCGTTTCGCCGTTCGAGTGGTTGTCCGCTCGTGAGTTCCGGCAGGCTATTGGCCGTCATGGACTACGCAATTCCCACGGGGATCATCCTCGTCACCGGTGTCGTGCTCGCTCTGGCCGCGCAGTGGAAGGGCTGGCGCCCGTCGCTCTTGACCGCCCTCATAGTCGGGATCGTCTTCCGGGTCGTCGTCATGGCCACCTCGGCGATCGACACCTGGCAGCCGGTCGACTTCGTCGAGAGCTTCAAACCCGCCGGCGAGGCGGTCCTGCGGGGACAGGATCCCGTCATCGGCAGCGAGGGCGGCTGGCACTTCCTGCCGATGATCCCGTACGTGTACGGCCTGCTGCTCTGGCTGGGCATCCCGTGGGAGTGGGGTGGGCGCCTGGTCACGGTGGTCGCCGACATCATCCTGATCCCGCTGGTGGGCAGGCTCGCCGGAGGGGCCACCGCGAGCCTGCGCGCCTTCCAGTACGCCTGCAACCCGCTGGTGATCCTCGTCGCCTCGGTCCACGGCCAGGTCGAGCCGGTCGCGCTGGTCTTCGGCGTGGCCGCCTTCGTGGTGGCGCGCGGCCCCGGCGACCCCGACCGCCCCGGTCTGCGCAACGACCCGGTCGCCTACGTCCGCGAGCGCGTGTCGGCCCTCGGGTTCGGCGGCGCCGTGCGCGACCTGGCCGCCGACGCGCGCCCCATGCTGGCGCGGGCGCTCGCTCCGCGCCAGGACGACCGGGTGGTGCTGCGCCGGGCCCTGTTCGCCGGTCTGCTGATGGGACTGGCCCTGTGCGCCAAGAGCTGGCCGATCTGGCTGATCCCCGGAATGCTCCTGCTGCTGCCGACCGTGCGCGCCCGCGTCACGGCGTTCGTGGCCGTCGGCATCGCGCCCGTCTTCTTCGTCGTCACCGAGCCGCTCTTCCTGGACGCCTCCCTGGCAGAGATCATCCAGGCCCTGCGCACGATCGGGGACATCCGCCCGATCGTCGGCGAGTGGGGATACACCCCGTGGTTCACCGGGGGAGACTGGGCGCTCCGTCCCGACCTCGCCACCTTCGGCACCAACCTGATCTACGTCACGCTGCTGCTGGTCGCCTTCCTCTGGCGCCGTGCCGACCCGGTGGACGTCACCACGGCCCTGCTGCTGGCCTTCATGGTCGTCACCCCCCGTCTCGGCGCGCAGTACCTGATGTGGTTCATGCCGTTCCTGGTCGCCCGCCCCACCCGCTTCGCCTGGCCCGCCATCCTCGGCGTCTCCCTGTGGTCGGGGTACGGCTACCTCTACATGACCCAGTTCGACACCACCACCTGGTGGCACCTGCACTCGCTCTGGTCCCGCGCCTCGGTCGTGCTGCTGCCGGTCCTCGCCCTCGCCCTGCCCTGGGAGCGCCGCGTCTCCCGGGCCCCGGCGGACGGACCGGACAACCCTGCGCGGGGATCCGTCCCCGTCTCCTGACGAGTCCCCGTCTCCGGGCGGGTCTCCGTCCCCGGCCGGGTCTCCGGCTGAAAACCTGATGCAGGTGTGATGGGCGATTTGTCACCCTTGGGGGCATGCAGGCAACCGTCACCGTCACTCCGGCACAGCTCCCGGGGGTGCTGCTGCACGTCGCCGTCGTGCGTCCGGTGTTCCTCTGGGGGGCACCGGGCATCGGCAAGAGCTCACTCGTGCGGGACTTCGCCGACTCGCTCGGACTGGAGTGCGTGACACTGCTGGGCACCCAGCTCGCCCCCGAGGACCTCATCGGCGTGCCGGAGCTGGTCGGCGGGCGCAGCCGGTTCGCCCCGCCCGAGACGATCGCCCGGGACGAGCCGTACTGCCTGTTCCTCGACGAGCTCAACGCCTCCGCGCCCGAGGTGCAGAAGGCGTTCTACTCGCTCATCCTCGACCGCCGCATCGGCGCCTACGAGCTCCCCACGGGCTCGGTCGTGATCGGCGCGGGCAACCGCGCCACCGACAACGCGCTGGCCAGGCCGATGGCCTCGGCGCTGGTCAACCGCCTGGTCCACGTGCACCTGCGGGCCTCGGCCACCGACTGGCTCACCTGGGCCACCGGCAACGGCATCCACCCGTGGATCGTCGAGTACCTCCTGCAGCGCCCGGACCACCTGTGGAGCGCCCCGCCCAAGACCGAGGAGCCGTTCTCCTCCCCGCGCGCCTGGCACATGCTCTCCGACGTCATGCACTCCTACGGCGACGGCATCGACGACGAGACCCTCGCCATGCTGGCCTTCGGCACCCTCACCACCGCGCACGCCTCGGCCTTCCGCGCCTACGTCAAGACCGTCCGGCACGCCTACGACCTCGACGCCGTGATCAAGGGCGAGGCGCCCTGGCCGCGCGCCCCCGAGGACCGCGACCTGCTCTACTTCCTCTCGGAGACCTTCCGCGCCCGCCTGATGAAGGAGCTCCCGGCCGACAAGCGCGGCGGGTCCTCCCGGGGCCGCGACCTCGCCTTCCGGGCGAAGACGCTCCTGGTCGAGCTGGCCGAGATCTCCCTGGAGTGCGCGCAGCTCGTCATCGCCAACGACGCCAACGGCGCCCCGGCCCTGCCCACCTGGTTCCTCGTCGAGGTGGGCCGCGACCTGCCCCGGCTCGTCGCCGCGAGGAACTGATGGCGAGGCAGAAGCCCAAGGTCGACCCGTGGCGCGAGGCGGTGGAGAAGGGCTGGCGGCTGACCACGGGCCATCCGCTCTTCCGCGCCTACTCCTACGGCCACCTCTACGCCGCCCAGGAGGGTGAGCTCTCACCGGACACCTGGGCGGCGGTCTCCGCCGGGGGCCGGGTCGTCTACCACCCCAAGCGCCGGGCCGAGGCCGAGGAGTGGGCGTGGGTCTTCGCCCACGTCCTGCTCCACCTCGGATTCGGGCACGCCGACCCCCGCTCCGCCCTGCCCCGGGACATCGGCGAGCCGACCGGTGACCGCCGGGACGAGAGCTTCCTGCCCGACCCCGCCTACCGGGCCGCCTGCTGCGTGGCCGTGGACCGCTTCCTGCGCACCGTCAAGATCGGCCGCTGCCCCGAGCCGCTCCCGGCCGAACTGCCGCCCGAGGACGAGACCACGCTGTCGGAGCGGTGGCGCCGCCTCGGCCTGCCCGCCGAGTACACGCCGCTCGGCCGGCCCGACTTCGTGATCGGGAGCGAGGAGACGGCCACGTACATGGACTTCCAGCAGGACTTCGCGATCGGCGTCGCCGACACGGCCACGGCCGCGCTGGACCTGGCGGGCGCGCCGCGCGGCACCGCCGACAACCATGTCGAGGGGCCGTGGGACCTGGCGCTGCGCTGGTTCGTCTCGTCCTACCCGCTGCTGGGCGCCCTCGCCGCCGGTATGAAGCTCGTCGCCGACGCGGAACTGGCCAAGGGCTGGGACATCTCCGTCGCCGCCGTCAGCTCCGAGGCCGCCGAGATCTACGTCAACCCCCTGGCACGCATGTCGGTCGAGGAATGGCGCTTCGTCCTGGCCCACGAGATGCTGCACGCCGCCCTCCGCCACGGCGAGCGCGTCG
The DNA here is from genome assembly GCF_014648175.1 of Planobispora rosea. Lineage (GTDB taxonomy): Bacteria > Actinomycetota > Actinomycetes > Streptosporangiales > Streptosporangiaceae > Planobispora > Planobispora rosea. The sequence goes on along the minus strand of NZ_BMQP01000031.1, from coordinate 6,737 downwards.
GCGGGCGCGACCCCTACCTGTGGAACGTCGCCGCCGACTACGTGATCAACGGCTGGCTGGTGGAGATGGCCGTCGGCGAGATGCCCGAGGGGCTGCTGTACGACCAGTCGCTCGCGGGCCTGTCCACCGAGGCCGTCTACGACCGGATCGCCGCCGATCTGCGCCGCCTGCGCAAGCTCGCCACCCTGCGCGGACGCGGGCTCGGCGACGTGCTCGACCGCCCGATCCCGCGCCCGGGAGCGCCCGGACGCTACGTCGACCTCGACGATTACTACCGCAACGCCCTGTGCACCGGCCTCGCCTATCACCACAACAGCGGCCGGGGCTACCTGCCCGCCGGTCTGGAGCAGGAGATCCGGGCGCTGGACCAGCCGCCGCTGCCCTGGGACGCCGCGCTGGCCCGCTGGTTCGACGAGCACGTCCCCACGGTGGACAAGCGCCGCTCCTACGCCCGCGCCTCCCGGCGCCAGGCCTCCAGCCCGGATATCCCGCGCCCCGGCTGGGTCCGTCCCGAAGAGCTCGTCCGGCAGGCGACGTTCGGCGTGGTCCTGGACACCTCGGGCTCGATGAACGTCAGGCTCCTGGGCAAGGCCCTGGGGTCGATCGCCTCCTACGCCGTCGCCCGCGACGTCCCCCGGGCCCGGGTGGTGTTCTGCGACGCCGCCGCCTACGACGCCGGATACCTCCCGGTCGAGGAGATCGCGAACCGGGTCCGGGTCCGCGGCCGGGGCGGAACCGTACTCCAGCCCGGGGTCAACCTGCTGGAGCGGGCCGAGGACTTCCCGCCCGGCGGCCCCATCCTGGTGATCACCGACGGGTGGTGCGACGTGCTGCGCATCCGCCGGGAGCACGCCTTCCTCGTGCCCGAGGGAGCGCGGCTGCCCTTCACCCCGAAGGGTCCGGTCTTCCGGATGAAGTGACATCCGGGAGAGGGTTCCCTGCCGTCTCCTCCACCGGGCCGGCGAGTGGATCCCCTCGCGGGGCGAGGCTGTTAGGTTCCGGAGGTGTGACGAAAAATGTGGCAGTCCTCCGCTATACCGCTTTCACCCACGACCCCGAGGGAGGCAACCCCGCCGGGATCGTCCTCGACGCCGCCGGGCTCTCCGACGCCGAGATGCTCGCCGTGGCCGCCGAGGTGGGCTACTCCGAGACCGCCTTCCTGACCTCGCGTGACGACGCGGCCCGCGCCTTCCGGGTCCGCTACTTCGCCCCCTCGGCGGAGGTGGACTTCTGCGGACACGCGACGATCGCCACCTCGGTGGCCCTGGCCGAGCGCATCGGGGTGGGACGGCTGACCTTCACCACCAACGCGGGCGAGATCGTCGTGGACGCCGAGGTCGACGGTGACACGCTGCGGGCCACCCTCACCAGCGTGCCCACACGCTCGGAGCCCATGGCCGAGGACGCGCTCGACGAGACGCTCGCCGTGCTCGGCTGGTCCCGCGACGACCTCGACAAGGACTTCCCACCGCACGTGGCGTTCGCCGGGAACGACCACCCGATGATCGCGGCGGCGTCCCGCGCCCGGCTGGCGGACCTTCACTACGACTTCGACGCGCTGAAGGAGATCATGATCCGGCGCGGCTGGACGACCCTGAACCTGTTCTGGCGCGAGCACGACGGGCGCTATCACGCGCGCAACCCCTTCCCGGTCGGCGGGGTGGTGGAGGACCCGGCGACCGGCGCGGCGGCCGCGGCGTTCGGCGGTTACCTGCGGGCCCTGGGGTCCGAGGTGCGGGAGTTCACCGTCATCCAGGGCGTGGACATGGGCCGGCCGAGCGAGCTGAAGGGGTCGATCGCCGAGGCGGACGGCCGTACCCGGGTGGGCGGCGGGGCCGTCGCGATGGCGACCCCCTGACCCTTCCGATCCGTGGTCTCCGGGTCCGGGACGCCTTGACTTTGACCAAGCACTTGCTCAAGATCCGGGTGTGGCGACATTCGCGGAACTGATCCGGGCGAGGGCGGACGACGACCACCCCGGACTGCTGTTCGAGGACGAGAGCTACACATGGTCACGGCTCGTCCGGGAGGCCGAGCGCCGGGCCGCCCTGGCACTGGGCCTCCGCGAACGGGGGCGGCCCTTCCACATCGGCGTGCTGCTGGAGAACGTCCCCGAGTACATTCTGTGGATCTTCGCCGCGGCCCTGTCCGGGGCCGCGGTGGTCGGGATCAACCCGACCCGGCGGGGCGAGGAACTGGCCGCCGACATCCGCCACACCGACTGCCTGTTCATCGTGACCGACTCCGCCGGGTACGGCCTGCTCCACGGGCTGAAGACCGACGTCCCCCCCGACCGCGTCCTCCAGGTGGACACACCCGGATACTCCGCGCTTCTCGGCCGCGAGGACAGCGGGGATGCGGACGGTGGGAACGCGGACGGTGGGAACGCGGACGGTGGGAACGCGGACGGCGGGGTGGGCCCGCCGGAGCCGGGCCCGGGGGAGCGGCTGCTGCTGCTGTTCACGTCCGGGTCCACGGGAGCGCCGAAGGCGGTGATCTGCGGACAGGGACGACTGGCCGCGATCGGCCGGCGGGGATGGCAGTTCGGGATCGACCGCGACAGCGTGACGTACCTGGCGATGCCGCTCTTCCACGGAAACGCGATCATGGCGAACCTGGCCATGGCGACCTGCGCCGGGGCGACGATCGCGATGCGGCGGCGCTTCAGCGCCTCGGGCTTCCTGCCCGACATCCGCCGCTACGGCGTCACGTACTTCAACTACGTCGGCCGCGCCCTCGCCTACATCCTCGCCGTCCCGGAGCGTCCCGGCGACGCGGACAACCCGCTGACGACCGCGTTCGGCACCGAGGCGTCCGCCCGGGACATGGCCGAGTTCTCCCGGCGGTTCGGCGTCACGATCATCGAGGGGTACGGCTCCTCCGAGGGCGCGATCACCATCAACAAGATCCCCGGCACCCCGCCGGAGGCCCTCGGATTCCCCCCGGAGGGGATGGACGTCGCCGTCCACGACACCGAGACCGGCCTCGAGTGCCCGCGCGCCCGTTTCGACGGCACCGGCCGGCTGCTCAACGGGGACGAGGCGATCGGGGAGATCGTCCGCCGGGACGACCCCGCCTTCGAGGGCTACTACGCCGACCCCGAGGCCGACGCCGAGCGCCTGCGCGGTGGCTGGTACTGGAGCGGCGACCTGGGCTATCGAGACGATGCCGGGTACTTCTACTTCGCGGGCCGGAACGCCGACCGGCTCCGGGTGGACAGCGAGAACTTCGCCGCGGCCCCGGTCGAGCGCGTCCTGTCGCGCTTCCCGGGGACCGTCATGTGCGCGGTCTACGCCGTACCGGATCCCCGTACCGGAGACCAGGTCATGGCGGCCCTGGAGCTCGACGGCGCGTTCGACCCCGCGGCCTTCGCCGCGTTCCTCCGCGCCCAGCCCGACCTCGGCACCAAGTGGGCGCCGATGTTCGTCCGGATCACGCCGGTGATGCCGCTCACCGCCACCAACAAGGTGGACAAGCGCGACCTGCGCCGGGACCGCTGGGAGTGCGCCGACCCCGTGTGGTGGAGCCCGGAACGCGACCTGCGCTACATCCCGATGACGGGCACGGCGCGGCGCGCCCTCCGCGAACGGTTCGCATCGTTCGGCCGGGAGCACCTGCTGCAGCCCCTGTAGCCCTCCTGTAGCCCCTCTAGCCCCTGCGGTCCCGGATCGGCGAGATCCCGGAGGCCGTCCGATTCCTACAAGACGCCGCGGAGAACCAGGCGTACGGTCGGGGACATGAAGACCTTGACGCCTGACGCGCTCGGCGCGGCCGAGCGCTACCTGCTGCTCAACGCCCGCCTGATCGACCGGTTGCGCTACGACAACCTGATGGGCCGGGGATCGGCGGATCGGGTGCTGGCCGTGCTGCGCGCCTACCAGAACGCCGACGGCGGGTTCGGCAACGCGCTCGAACCCGACCTGCGCGGGCCGGGGAGCCAGCCCGAACCGGTCGAGGTGGCGTTCTGGATCCTCGACGAGCTCGACGCGTTCGACGACCCGATGGTGACCAGGGCCTGCGACTACCTGGTGACGATCACCACCGGGGACGGAGGCGTGCCGTTCGTGCTGCCCAGCGTCCGGGCGTTCCCGCGCGCCCCGTGGTGGGAGACGCCCGACGACCCGCCCGGCCACCTGATCCCCACCGCCTCGATCGCGGGCCTGCTCCACAAGCACAAGGTCGTCCATCCGTGGCTGGCCCCGGCGACCGAGTTCACCTGGGCGGCGATCGAGGCGACGAGCGAACTCCAGCCCTACGAAGCGCGGGCGATCCTGAACTTCCTGGAGCGCGTCCCGGACCGCGACCGAGCGCACAAGGAGTTCACACGGCTCCGCGAGGCGATCCTGGCCACCGTGGCCCTCGACCCGGACACCCCCGGCGACGCGCACTTCCCGCTGGACTTCGCCCCCGAGCCCGGTGAGCTCCCGCTCTTCGCCGACGAGGTGCTCGAACGGCACCTCGACGCGCTGATCGACCAGCAGACGGACGACGGCGGCTGGGTGCCCAACTTCCCGATGTGGACGCCGATCGTGGCCCACGAGTGGGGCGGGTTCCTCACCGTGGAGCGGCTGAAGACCCTCAAGGCGTACGGGCGGCTGCCGGGCTGACGAGCCGGCCCATGGGGACCCCGGCCAGCCGTCTCACCTCGTTGGCCATGTGCGCCTGGTCGGCATAACCGCTGGCCAGCGCCACCTCGGCCAGAGTGAGACCGCGCCGGGCCAGGCGCAGAGCCCGCTGGAAGCGGACGACCCGCTGCAGCACCTTGGGCCCGTACCCGAACGCCCGCACGCACCGCCGGTGCAGCTGCCGCTCACCCAGCCCGAGGTCCCAGGCCACCTCCCCGATGTTCCGCCCCGCCCGCAGCGCCTCGGCGATCGCCGGCGCGGCCGGGTCGGGGCGGGGCGCCGCGCGCAGCCGTACGGCCAGCACGTCCTGGATGGCCTCGGCGGTCACCGCCTCGGGCGACCCGGTCCGCGCGGTCACCGCCTCCACGGTGAGGCGGCCCGGCTCGCCCAGGTCGTCCAGCGGCACCCGCTGGTCGCGCAGGGCCTCCACCGGCACCCCGAACACCTCGCCCACCGCACCGGGCCGGAACCGGACCGCGGCGTAGCGGTCACCGGGGGCCAGCCGCACCGGCATCGGCCCGGTGTCGGGCCCGGCCACATGGGGACCGCCGGGGCCCCAGATCAGATCGACGCAGCCGTCCGGCACGACCAGTTTCGTCATCGGAGACGTCGATGTCGCGGTGCTCGTCCAGAGACAGGCGAGTCGTCCGGTCAGAGCGGAGTCCGGGGCCCATTCGCGGTACACGTCTTCACGGTACGGCTTCGGAGTTCACGGTACGGCTTTCGGGGTTCATGGTACGGCTTTCGGAGCCGGGCGAGTCGTCCGGCGGGGCCTTCCCCGATATGAGCGCGGCCGCCCACTCACCGTGCGGATCGCTGTCGATCAGCAGGGCCCGGGTCAGCAGGCTGAGCGGGATGGCCAGCAGGGCGCCCAGCGGGCCGAGAACGAACGTCCACACGATGAGGGAGAGGAACGTCACCGTCGTGGACAGGCCCACCGCGTCGCCGAGGTACTTGGGCTGGACGAGCGACTGGACCACGAAGTTGATCGCCATATAGGCGACGATCACAGAGAACATCGCCTGGAGGCCGCCCTCCAGCAGGCCGAGCAGGGCGGGCGGGAGAAGCCCGAGGACGAAGCCGATGTTCGGGATGTAGTTGGTGATCAGTGCCAGCACACCCCAGAGAAGGGGGAGCGGCACGCCGAGAAGCCAGAGCACCGCGACGTCCAGCGCGGAGCAGATGATGCCGAAGATCGTGGAGACGACGAGATAGCGGCGGGTGTTGCGGGCGAAGTCGGCCAGCGCGTCGATGAGCTTCGGCCGGTGGCTGGCACCGGAGGAGAGGATCCGGGAGAAGGCCTGCGCGTCCAGGCACATGGCGAGGAGAAGAACGATGATCAGGATCAGGCTGGAGAACACCGCGAGCAGCCCCGTGATGAACCCCTGCAGGAGGCTGAAGATCCTGCCGGGGTCGAACGATCTGATCGCCTGGTTGATCTGGCCGGTGCCGACGCCCAGCCGGGCCGCGAGTTCCTGCGCCTCCAGGACGAGCTCGTTGAACTGGGAGGTGTAGGCGGGAGCCAGACCGGCCAGCTGCGCCACCGAGACGGTGAGGATCGCCACCATGCCGAGCAGGACGAGCAGGACGATGGTCAGGGGGACCGCGACCAGCAGCCAGCCGGGCGCGCCACGCCTCTGGAGCATGGTCCTGACCGGGGAGACCGCGACGACGAGCACGAGCGCCAGGAGCAGAGGGCCGATGATCGAGGCGACCTCCCTGACACCGGCCAGTGTGATCACCGCACCGGCGGCGCATACGAGCACGATGAAGGCTCTCGGCAGGGTTCTCTGCTCTGTCATGAGGACTACGTACCCGGAGAGGGGGGCTTAGCCGGGGGACGGGGTGAGCTTTCGGACGGGCCGTCGATTTGACGGGGCGGGAGGCCGTACGTAGAGTTCTCAGGCCCGAGGGGTTGGCGGAGATCACCAGACCTCGGGAACCCTCCTCTGATCACCACCGCGCAGTGGGACGTTCACGTCCCGACAAAGTTTGATTCGACAAGAGTCAGATGGTGGAGTAAGGTAGAGGGGTTGCCTCGGAGACGGGGCGGTCGCAATCCGGATGGATGTGCTCGAACGGGTCAGATTGACACGAACCGGGCGGATCCGC
>NZ_BMQP01000030.1 GCF_014648175.1 Planobispora rosea | reverse complement strand
GCCCCTGTCGCACGTGCCCACACCTTCACCGTACGTACACCGGCCGGAAAACGCGCCGGGAAGCCTGGGGACCTCCGGAAAACTCCGGAGACCCCGGGGCCTCCGGGAACCCCGGGGTTCCCGGGAACCCCGGAAAGGACCGCTACTCGCCCTTCCACTGCGGGGCGCGCTTCTCGGCGAAGGCCGCCGCGCCCTCCATCGCGTCCTTGGAGCCGAACACCGGGTTGATGATCTCACCCTGCTTCTTGAACATCTCGTCGATGCTCCAGTCGGCGGACTCCACGATCACGCGCTTGGTCGCCGCCAGCGCCAGGGGGGCGTTCGCGGCGATCCTCTTGGCGAGCTCGACGGCCGTGGCCAGCGCCTCACCCGCGGGCGTGACGTGGTTGACCAGCCCGACCTCGTAGAGCCGGGAGGCCGGGAAGTGATCGCCGGTCAGAGCGATCTCCATGGCGATGTGGTACGGAATCCGCTGCGGCAGCCGCATCACCCCGCCCGCCCCGGCGACCAGGCCGCGCTTGGGCTCGGGCAGCCCGAACTTGGCCTCCTCGGAGGCGACGATGATGTCGCAGGACAGGGCCAGCTCGAAGCCGCCGGCCAGGGCGTAGCCCTCGATCGCCGCGACGATGGGCTTCTTCGGCGGCGCCTCGACGATGCCGCCGAAGCCCCGGCCCTCGACGACGGGGAAGTCGCCGCTCAGGAAGCCCTTGAGGTCCATGCCCGCGCAGAACGTGCCGCCCGCGCCGGTCAGGACGTAGGAGGAGACGTCCTTGCGCTCCTCCAGCTCGTCCAGCGCCGCCGCGATGGCCCGCGCCACGACGCCGTTGACGGCGTTCTTGGCCCTGGGACGGTTGATCGTGATGACGGCCACGCCGTCCTCGACCTGGACCAGGACCTCGTCCCCGATCCCGGAAGTCGGCTCAGACAATGGTGACTCCTACTTGGGCTGGAAGCGGATGCCGCCGTCGAAGCGGATGGTCTCGGCGTTCATGTAGTCGTTCTCGATCAGCGCCCGGACCAGGTGGGCGAACTCCGAGGCCCGCCCCATGCGCTTGGGGAAGACCACCGGCGCGACGAGCTTGGCCTTGAACTCGTCGGAGTTCGGCGAGAAGCCGTAGATCGGGGTGTCGATGATGCCGGGGCAGATCGTGTTGACGCGGACGCCGACGGCGGCCAGGTCACGGGCGGCCGGGACGGTCATGCCGACGATGCCGCCCTTGGAGGCCGAGTACGCCACCTGACCGGTCTGGCCCTCCAGCGCCGCCACGGAGGCGGTGTTGATGACCACTCCGCGCTGGCCGTCCTCGTCGACCGGCTCGGTCTTGGCGATGGCGGCGGCGCCGATGCGCATCAGGTTGAAGGTGCCGATCAGGTTGACGTCGATGACCTTGCGGTAGGAGGCCAGGTCGTGCGGCGAGCCGTCACGGTTCACGGTCCGGGTGGCCCAGCCGATGCCCGCGCTGTTCACCACGACGCGCAGCGGCTTGCCGGTGGCCACCGCGGCGTCCACGGCCGCCTGCACCTGCTCCTCGTCGGACACGTCGGTCTTGATGAAGACCCCGCCGAGCTCGTCGGCGAGCGCCTTGCCACGCTCCTCGTTCAGGTCGGCGATGACCACGGTCGCGCCGTGCGCGGCGAGATCGCGGGCCGTGGCCTCACCGAGGCCGCTGGCACCGCCCGAGATGATTGCTGCTGCTCCGTTCAGGTCCATGAGCGGACTTTAACGCGGATACCGAATGAAGTTCTACTCGGGGTGGGCCAAATCTCCGCCACTCGGCGTGACCTGGCTCTCTATCCCGTGATTCCCCGTCCCGGCCGTACGACTCCCCCGTCCCGGTCACGCGGCCCCCGGTCGGGGCGGCACAGCGGCACAGCCCGGCCCGGCGCCCCGGGTCCGTCCGGACCGGCTCAGAGCGCCTCGACGGCGGCGCCGACGTCGGGGTAGACCTTGATTCGGCGGTCGAGGCCGGTCGTGCGCAGGATGCGCGCCACCGGCGCCTGGGGCGCGGCCAGGGACACGCCGCCGCCTTGGCCGGTCGCCAGCCGCCAGGCCTCGATCAGCACGGACAGTCCGCTGGAGTCCATGAACGACAGGGAGGTCAGGTCGAGGACCAGCCGGGAGCCGTCGAGCTTGATGGCGTCGCGCACCTCGTCACGGAGGAACGGCGCGGTGAACAGGTCGAGCTCGCCCTCGACGGCCACCACCACGGCGTCGCCGACGGCCCGGCGAGCCAGCCGTAGCTTCATCAGTCCTCCTCGTGGCCGTAAGAGAGGCGGGCCTAACTTTACTGCGGAGTCACCATATGCGCGGTGATACGGCTCCGCGACCGATCAGGCGGATCATAGGGGAGACGTCATGCCGGTGATCCCGCCTTCCGGTCTCAGGTGGCGCGGAAGCCGTACGGCAGCTCCAGCCGGTGCGCGGCGAGCAGTTCGGCGTCGGCGAGGATCTCCCGGGTCGGCCCGTCGGCCGCGATCACCCCGCCGGACAGGATGAGCGAGCGTTCGCACAGTTCCAGGGCGTAGGGCAGGTCGTGGGTGACCATCAGCACGGTCACGTCGAGGCTCCGCAGGATCTCGGCCAGCTCGCGCCGCGAGGCCGGGTCCAGGTTGGACGAGGGTTCGTCCAGGACGAGGATCTCCGGCTCCATGGCCAGCACGGTCGCCACCGCGACCCGGCGGCGCTGCCCGAACGACAGGTGGTGCGGGGGCCGGTCGATCGCCTCCAGCATGCCCACCCGCTCCAGGGCCAGCTTGACCCGCTGGTCGAGCTCCTCGCCCCGGATCCCCATGTTGGCCGGGCCGAAGGCGACGTCCTCCCGGACGGTCGGCATGAACAGCTGGTCGTCCGGGTCCTGGAAGACGAGGCCGACCCTGCGCCGGATCTCCTTGAGCGAGCCCTTGGTGACCGGGAGGCCGGCCACGGTCACGGTGCCGTGCCCGGCGGTCAGGATGCCGTTGAGGTGCATGACCAGGGTGGTCTTGCCGGCGCCGTTCGGCCCGAGCAGCGCGACCCGCTCGCCCCGCTCGATGCGCAGGTCCACGCCGAACAGCGCCTGCGTGCCGTCCGGGTAGGCGTACGCCAGCCGGTCCACCTCCAGTGACGCCGTCACGTCACCATCCCCCCGTTCCGAGCAGCACGGTCCCGAGCAGTACGGCGAGCGCCGCGCCCGGAAGCGTACCGGCCACCAGCCACTGCCGCGCCGAGGCGGTCACGTCGTGGATCACCGGCATCGAGCCGGTGTAGCCGCGGCTCAGCATCGCCAGGTGGACCCGCTCGCCCCGCTCGTAGGAGCGGATGAACAGCGCCCCGGCCGACCGCGCGACCACCGGGATGTGCCGTACGTCCCGGGCGGCGAACCCCCGCGACTCCCTGGCCACTCTCATCCGGCGCATCTCGTCCAGGATCACGTCCATGTAGCGGAGCATGAACATGGCGATCTGCACCATCAGCGGCGGCAGCCTCAGCCGCTGGGCGCCCAGCAGCACCATCCGGGGCTCGGTGGTGGCCGCCAGCAGGATGCTCGCCACCACCCCCAGAGTGGCCTTGGCCAGGATGTTCCAGGCGGCCCACAACCCGGGCAGGCTGAGCGGGAGCCCCGCCAGGGAGATCCGCTCCCCCGTCCCGACGAACGGGATCGCCAGCGCGAACAGCACGAACGGGATCTCGATCGCCATCCGCCGCAGCACGAAGCCGGGCGGGACCTTCGCGAGCAGGATCACACCCGCCAGCAGCAGCGCGTACGCCGCGAAGGCCGCGAACCACTCGCGGGGCGTGGCCACCACGGTCAGGGCGAACACGGCGACCGCCGCGAGCTTGCACTGCGGCGGGAGCCGGTGGACGGGCGTGTCGCCCGGCCGGTAGAGCTGGTGGTGGTGGCCCGCGCTCACGGGGAATCCTCTCCGGCAGGTGCTTCGGCTCCGAGACCCGTCCGGATGACTCTCGCCCCGGGAACCGTCCCGTTCCCGTTCATCGCCGTCAGACCGTCGCGTCTTCCCGGCCGGACTTCTGGCCGGACTCCTGGACGGCCTCCCGGTCACGGCGGCGGGCGGCACGGCCGACGGCTCCCGCGACGATCAGCGTGATCCCCACGCCGACCACCCCGGTGACGCCGACCGGGATCCCGCCCACGTCACCGTAGTCGGCCAGCGCCCACTCACCGAACGCGTGGTCGGTGGCCTGGGCGAGGAAGCCCTGGTCCTCGCCCACCTTCTCCAGCCCGTCCGGGTCGCCGGAGGCGAAGAAGGAGACCACGCCCGCCAGCACGAGCGTGACGCCCACGCCCGCCAGCAGGAACGGCCGGACTCCCCGGACTCCCCGGGCGGCCGGGGCCTCGGCGCGCTCCGGAACCACGGCGACGTCGCCGTCGGCGCCGCGCAGCACCAGCGGGGCGGCCAGCCCGCGCGCGCCGTACACCAGGTCGGGCCGGGCCGCGAGCACGGTGGCGACGGTGACCGCGGTGATCAGCCCCTCGCCGATGCCGATGAGCGCGTGCACGCCGCCCATCGCGGCGGCGACCGTGCCGATCTCGATGGGCGCCGTCCCGCCGACCCAGAACAGCAGGGTGAACGCCAGCGCCGAGGCGGGCACCGAGACCAGCGCCGCGACGAACGACGCCGCGGTGATCGCGGCGCGGCCGTTCAGGCCCCGGGTGATCAGGCGGAAGACGCCCCAGCCGACCAGGACGGTGACCAGGCCCATGAGCGTGATGTTGACGCCCAGCGCGGTCAGGCCGCCGTCGGCGAAGAAGAAGCCCTGCACCAGGAGGACCACGGCCATGCACAGCACCGCCGTGTACGGCCCGACGAGGATCGCCGCGAGCGCTCCGCCCAGCAGGTGGCCGCTCGTCCCCGCGGCCACCGGGAAGTTGAGCATCTGCACGGCGAAGACGAAGGCGGCGACCAGGCCGGCCATCGGGGCGGTCCGGTCGTCGAGCTCACGGCGGGCGCCGCGCAGGCAGACGGCGGTCCCCGCGGCGGCGACGGCCCCCGCCGAGATCGAGACGGCCGCGGTGAAGAAACCATCGGGAACGTGCACGGCAATCCTCCGGTTGTGCTGGTGTGCCCCACTTTAAGCCATGGGCTTGTTATTGCAATCGATGGGCATTAGCGAGTGGATTGCCGAAAAAGAGAAACCGCCGGTGGGACAGGCGTCAGCGGAGGAGGCGCCGGAGGAACGCCTTCGGGCCCGAGGTCCGCACCATGGCGCTGAGCCGTCCCTTGCCCGCCGTGGCGTACGGCTTGACGGTGCGCAGGGCCGCGCCCCGCCACCACGTGCTCGGCGGCGCGACCAGCTCCGCCTCCGCCTCGATCCGGAGCCGGACCGGCGGCCCGCCCAGGTCCAGCTCCAGGTAGGCGTCCCAGGTGCCGGCTCCCAGCCGCCCGAACGCCTGCCGCGCCGTGAACGCACCGCTCGCGCGGGCCGTGACCGGCGCCCGCCGCTCGTCCCCGGAGCTCCGCTCCCGCCACACCAGGCGCCGCATGGCCCGCACGTCGGGAGTGATCGCCCCCATCGTGATCTCACCGTCGAGGACCAGCCGATGCCCGGCCGCCCAGCGGGAGCGGACCAGCCGTACGACACCGGACGGGGTCACCACGTGCCCGCCGACGTCGATGCTGAGGTTGCCGTAGGGCCGGGTGAAGTACGGCAGTGCGATCGTCCCGCCGATCATCCGGGGCGCCGGGCGGGCGATCTGCCCGTCCCGGTCGGCGCCGAGCCGCGCCGTCCGGATGACCCCCTCGCACTCGACGGCCACGTGGACGTCCCAGACTCCGGAGGAGAGCGCGCCCACGTCGATCACCCCGGCGAACTCCTCCCCCTGCCGGATCACGGGGAGGGTGACCTCCTGCTGTCCCGCGGACGGCTGCCGGGGGCGCAGGAGCAGCGTGACGCCCCCGGTGACGATCTCGGGATGGCGGTCCGGCTCCAGGGCGTCCAGCGCCACCCGGCCGGTGACCGCCAGCCCGGTGTCGCCCTCGTCCCAGCGCAGGCCCGTGAGTCCGCGGCGCACCACGGCCAGTTCGATGTGCGCCAGCCGCACCAGGCGGTCGATGTCCTCCAGGGCGGCGATCCGGCTCCGGTCCACGGCGCCGAGCCGGTCTCGCACCCCTTCGGTCATCCAGCGGTCGCACATGTCGGCCACCTCGGCCGCGATCTCCTTCCGCTCGACCTCGCAGGCCTCCAGGAAGGGCCTGCCGAGGCGGGCGAAGGCGTCCATCCGGAAGTGGCGCCGGAGCAGGTGGTCGCGGAGCGGGCCGGGCCGTACGTGGTTGACCATCAGCTCGATCGGCTTCTTGATCATCCGTAGCCAGGCGAGGGGGTCACGGCTCTCCGGGCGCTGCATGATGCTGCTCCCGTCGGGCCTGTCCACCAGGTGGTAGCAGTCGTAGTCGGCGACCACCGAGATCACGCCGGCGTGACAGTAGGCGTGGGTCGTGAAGACGATGTCCTCACCGACCAGGAGTTTCTCGTCGAAGCGGATCGAGTGCCGCTCCAGCATCTCCCGGCGGAACAGTTTGAAGCAGCTCAGGCTGTTGTAGACCGCGCTGTCCTCCAGCGGCGCCCGGTCGGCGCTCTGGCGGAACATGGAGACCGGGGCCTTGCGGCCGTGCCCGACGATCTTCCCCAGGACGATGTCGGAGCCGTTGCGGTCGGCCATCGCGAGCATGCGCTCCAGCGCCTCGGGGCCGAGATAGTCGTCGGCGTCACAGAAGAACACGTATCGGCCCCGGGCCATGGAGAGCCCGGTGTTGCGGGGGGCGCCCGCCCCGCCGGAGGCCTGCCGGTGCACGACGCGGACGACCCGGGGATGACAGGAGGCGTACAGGTCGGCCAGCTCCGCGCTGCCGTCGACGGAGCCGTCGTCGACGACCACGATCTCCTTGGCGACCCGCTGGATCAGCAGGGAGGTCAGGCACCGGTCCAGGTAGGGACGGCAGTTGTGCACGGGGACGATCACGCTGACGTCGACGCCGGCCCGGGCGTCGACCTCGATCACCGGGCCCTCGACAGGGTTCGCGCCGCCGGACCTCGCACCGGCTCGCTGGAGGATCGTCCGCGCCATCGCCACACCCTCCGCCGACTACTTTCCGCTTCCGCTGAGCATCAGTATGTGACGAAGGGCCGTCCCGGCGTGGCCGATCCGGCTTGTTGGTTCTCCTCCGTTCAACCTGAGGTCGCCGCACTTGGTGAAAAACAACCGGTTCGCCGGAGTCCTCCCTTGGAACCGTCCGCCGGACCCGCCGTTCCCCCGCCGGACCGGCCACTCCCCGCCGGACCGGCCGCCGTCCGCGGATCGGAGATCTTCTAAATTCTTCCGAGGCGGACGTCGAGAACACGTCACCGGTTCCGACCCACCGGTGAGAGCCGCCCGCCCCGGGCCGGCATCGCGAGGAGGAACACCGTGAAGTACATGCTGCTGATCTACAACCGCCCCGGTTTCGTGGAGGAGCTGTCGGAGGCCGAGCGCGACGAGCTGTTCGGCGGGGTGGACGCGCTCATGAAGGAGCTCACCGAGTCCGGGGAGCTGGTCGGCGGCGAGGCCCTGGCCGACCCCTCGCAGACGAAGACCGTCCGGGTGCGCGACGGCGTCCCGGCGGTCACGGACGGGCCGTACGTCGAGGCCAAGGAGCAGTTCGCCGGTTACATCATGGTCGACTGCGAGACCCCTGAGCGCGCGGTGGAAATCGCCGCCCGCTGGCCGGACGCCAAGCGCTGGGCCATGGAGGTCCGGCCCCTCATGCAGCAGTCCGGGACGGAGATGTGAGGGCGGACGACCGCGTCGAGGACCTGCTGCGCGAGCTGGCGCCGCAGGTCCTCGGCGCGCTCGTCCGCCGCCACGGGCAGTTCGACGCGTGCGAGGACGCGGTGCAGGAGGCGCTGCTGGCCGCCGCCGTGCAGTGGCCCGCGGAGGGCGTGCCGGACAACCCGCGGAGCTGGCTGGCCACCGTCGCCTCCCGGCGGCTGATCGACCAGTGGCGCGGCGAGCACGCGCGCCGGGAGCGCGAGATCGCCGTCGCGACGCGGGAGCCGGCCGACCTGTCGGTCGTGCCCGCGCCGGGCGAGGAACGGTCCCCCGGCCGGGACGACACGCTGACCCTGCTGTTCCTGTGCTGCCATCCCGCGCTGTCGGCGCCCTCCCAGGTGGCGCTCACCCTGCGTGCCGTCGGCGGCCTGAGCACCGCGGAGATCGCCCGGGCGTTCCTGGTCCCCGAGGCGACCATGGCCCAGCGCATCAGCCGGGCCAAGCAGCGCGTCAAGGCCGCCGGCGCCCGCTTCGTCATGCCTCCCGAGGCTGAACGGGAGGACCGGCTCCGGGCGGTGCTGCATGTGCTCTATCTCGTCTTCAACGAGGGCTACACCGCCACCTCCGGCCCCGACCTGCAGCGCGCCGACCTCACCGGCGAGGCGATCCGGCTCGCCCGAGGGCTCCGCCGGCTGCTGCCGGACGACGGCGAGGTCGCCGGGCTGCTGGCGCTCATGCTGCTCACCGACGCCCGGCGCCCGGCCCGCACCCGGCCCGACGGGACGCTGGTCCCGCTCGCCGAGCAGGATCGCGCCCTGTGGGACCGGGCGGCGATCGCCGAGGGGACCGCGCTGATCACCGAGACTCTGGCGCGGGCGCCGCTGGGGCCGTACCAGCTCCAGGCCGCCATCGCCGCGGTCCACGCCGAGGCCCCGCGCGCCGGGGACACCGACTGGCCGCAGATCCTCGCGCTCTACCGGCTGCTGGGCCGCATCGCGCCCAACCCCGTGACCACGCTGAACCAGGCCGTCGCGGTGGGGATGGTGCACGGGCCGCGGGCCGGGCTCGACCTGCTGGAGCCTCTGGCGGCCGACGATCGGATGGCCGGTCACCACCGCCTCGACGCGGTCCGCGCGCACCTGCTGGAGATGGCCGGCGACCCCGAGGCCGCCCGCGCGGCGTACCGCTCGGCGGCGCGCCGTACCACCAGCCTGCCCGAGCAGCGCTACCTGGAGGCCCGTGCCGCCCGGCTGACCGGGACCGCCACGGACCGCGCCACCGGCCGGCAGGAGCCCGGTGAGGGCACCGCGGCACCCCTTGACAGCTGATTCGAGGGCCGGCCGGTGGCCGTGGCGACCGCGACCGCACGCATCCAGGCCGTTCGCCGGTGAGGAGCTCCGGCGTCCGGGCGGCTCACGCCGGGCCGGCGTGGGCGGCCAGGATGCGCCAGCCGTGCTCCTCGGTGTGGACCCAGGTGCGGGTGTAGCGCAGCCGGCCGGCGAACGGCTCGCCCGCGAACGTGCCTTCAAGCGTGCCGAGGAAGCAGGTGACACCGGTGGTCCCCGCGACCAGGACGGTGAGGTCTTCCTCGGCGACCTCCGTCATGACCTGCGTGCGCGAGCGATGGTTCTCCAGATCGAGTCGCTTGGCCCCCGGATGGCACCGGCCGTCCGGCGGCCCCGTGAAGACGAGGTCCTCGTGGAGCAGCCGGTCCAGCTCCTCGACGTCTCCGGCGAGCTGTGCCGCCTGCAGACGCCTCTCGGCCTCGTACAGCTCGTCCGTCAGGGTGCGATCAGTCATGATGTCCCTTCTCTCGCTGTGGCCTGCCGGGGGACGGCGTCACGCCGACCGCGGCCCCACGGGCGCGGGGGGCATCGGCGGCGATCCGGCGTACGGAGATCATCTGGTCCTCCCGATGGTAGTCACCGTGGCGGTGGACGGTCTTCCACGTCCTCTCCCAGCGAAAGATCGTGGTCGTGTGCGGGACGTACGCCGTCGAGTCCTCGTGACGGGCAACTTTGTTGCAAGGTACAACCATCTAGTTGTACGGTCGAACCATGGCGGACGAGCACGAACTCCAGGAAGCCGTGGCCCGCTTCGTCCGGGCCTTCGACCTCCACCAGCCGGACCAGACGCCCTGCGGGCAGCCCATTCCGGTGTCGGAGGCCCACGCGCTGGGCGAGCTGGCCAGGGACGGCGCGTTGCGGCAGAGCGATCTGGCGCGCCGGCTCCGCCTGGAGAAGAGCACCACCAGCCGGCTGGTCACGCAGCTCATCAAGCGCGGCTGGGCCGAACGCACCCCGGCGCCCGACGACGGGCGTGGCGTACTGGTCCAGCTCACCCCCCCGGGCGTGACGGCCGCGGCCCGGCTGGCCGAGGCCAGGGCCGCGCGGTTCTCCGCCGTTCTGGACCGCGTCCCCGAGGGCGAACGCGACGACGTGCTACGCGCCCTGACCACCCTCACGGAGGCCATAGATGCAACGTAGAGATCGACGGACGCAGGCGCTCATCGCGGCGCTCGCGCTCATCGCCGTCGCTGTGACGGCGTACGCGCTCATCGACCGGAACGACCAGCGGGACCCGGCCGCCCGGCAGGCCGAGGTCGCGGCCAGGAGCCGGCAGGTGATGCCGTTCGACCTGGAACGCACCACGCACCGCTTCGCCAAGTCCGCGACCGGCGGCGTGCAGACGGTCACCTCCGACGACCCGGCCGACACCGAGCAGGTCACGCTGATCCGCGGGCACCTGACCGCCGAGACCGCGAGGTTCCGCAGCGGCGACTACGGTGACCCCGCCTCCATCCACGGCGGCGAGATGCCGGGCCTGCGCGAGCTCGGACAAGGGCACGACCGCATCGACATCCGCTACACCGAGCTGCCCGCGGGCGCCCAGGTCACCTACTCCACCACGGACGCGTCGCTGGTGGAGGCACTGCACTCATGGTTCGACGCCCAGGTCACCGACCACGGCCGGCACGCCGAACACGGCTGACCCGCCCCCTCGGACGCCCTCTTCCACGGCACACCCATCCCCTCCGACGGCACCGCCGCAGGCCTCGTCTGCGTCGTAGTCGTCCCGGCCGAGGCTCGGAAGACATCAACGAGAAGGTACGGGCGGCAGACACCTCGCGCAGATCGAGGCACTGTCGTACCCGGTGGGTATTCCTCCGCACATGGCAGTCCCTGAAGTGGTTCCCATCGCGTACGAACCCGACTATCACACCGACACCATCGGCCACTGGGAAGGCGGCCAGTTCCTCGGCTCCGTCGTAGCGGCTTTCCGACAGGGCTACACCCACACCGACGATTGGCTCGCACACAAGCGCTGGTACGCCGTCCTGCACACCTTCGACGCCGCCGGCCACCACCTCGACTCCCGCATCGAGCGCACCGGAACCGAAGCCGACCACCGGGCATCCGTCGACGCCGCGCAGGGCTTGTTGAAACAGTGGCTCGACGCGCTCCCCGGCCACCGCTTCGGCGACATCGCCATCCGGCCCTTCCGGCGCGAGTTCGACGGAGTTCTGTTCGGCCTCGTCATCGAGACCTTCGAAGACGACGAACACGCCGAACTCCACCCCGCAGGACTCGGTTTCTACGAACCCTGGGACGGCTCATACGACACCTGACCGCTTGATCCGCAGGGTTCTGCGGGCCATGCGGCGAGGATCTCAATACCGATCACTCTGCCGTTCTCATCTCGATCCAGGTTCACCATCGCATCCACGGTGACCGTCTCCGCCACACCACCCGGCGGGATCGGACCATGCAGGTAAACGTAGGCGGCCTCGGCTTCGGGATCGTAGGTCCACGTGCCGGGATGTTCCTCAAGGGCCAACGGATTTCCTCCGGTCAGGGCGGTCGGCATCCCGGCGATCTTCTCCTGTTAGCAAAGGTGTTAGCAAGATCGCGGCATCACCCCGGCACGAGAAAGGCCCCTGAGGGCGTCGCGCCTGATCAGGGGCCTTTCTCTCTGCGAGCCGACGAGGGGAATCGAACCCCTGACCTACGGTTTACAAGACCGTTGCTCTGCCGATTGAGCTACGTCGGCGTGGCCGCCTGACGAGTGTAGTCGGCTTACACCCCCGACGTCACCGCGTAAAGCCGGCGTGCCGTACGGAAATGTCAGGAAGGGCTTACAGCGGGGAAGTCAGCGCTTGCGGTGGCGGGCCACCTCGTACAGGGCGATGCCGGCGGCGACGCCCGCGTTGAGGGACTCGGCCGCGGCGTGCATGGGAATGCGGACCACCAGGTCGCAGGCTTCGCGGACGAGACGGGACAGGCCCTTGCCCTCCGAGCCGACGACCACGACCAGGGGGTCCTCCAGGAGGTTGGCGTCGCCGATGTCGACCCGGCCCTCGCCGTCCAGGCCGATCACGAACAGGCCCGCCTCGCGGTACTCGCGCAGGGTGGCGGTGAGGTTGCTCGCCCGGGCGACGGGCAGGGTCGCCAGCGTGCCCGCCGAGGTCTTCCAGGCTCCGGCGGTCACCCCCGCCGAGCGGCGGGCCGGGACGACCAGGCCGTGGGCGCCGAAGGCGGTGGCGGAGCGGGCGATGGCGCCGAGGTTGCGCGGGTCGGTGACACCGTCGAGGGCGACGATCAGCGGCACCTCGGCGGCGTTCCGGGCCTGCTGGACCAGGTCGTCGGGGTGGGCGTAGTCGTAGGCGGGGATCTGCAGGGCCACGCCCTGGTGCACGCCGCCCTCGGTCAGCCGGTCGAGCTTCTCCCGGGTGACCTCCAGCATCGCGATGCCCCGGTCGGCGGCGATGCGCACGGACTCCTTGACGCGGTCGTCGCTGTCGATGCGCTGCGCGACGTAGAGCGCGTTGGCCGGCACGCCCGCGCGGAGCGCCTCGACGACCGGGTTGCGCCCGCCGATGTACTCCGGGGCGTCCTCGCTGCGCCGGGTCCGGACCGGGGTGCGCGGGGAGGAGGACCGGCCGGTCCGCTCCTCGCGCTCGATCCGCTCGGTGCGGGCCTTGTCCTTGTACCAGTGCCGCATGTGCGCCGGCGGGGTCGCCCCCTTGCCCTCCAGGCCACGGCGGACGTTGCCGCCCGTGCCCTTGCTCGGACTCTTCTTCTTCGCGGGCCGTCCGGCCCCTCTACCCCCACCAGCCATGGTCACTAGGGTACGGCCTGCCCGCCGCAGCACCGGACGGTTCCCGGCGGCGCCGGGCGGCGGGAACGCGCACGACGGCGCGCCTTCCCGCCACCCGGTCCGGCGGTCCTTACTTCGACAGCTCCCAGCGGGGACCCTGGGGGGTGTCCTCCACGGCGATCCCGGCCTGGGCGAGCTGGTCGCGGATGGCGTCGGCGGCGGCGAAGTCCTTGCGGGCACGGGCCGCCTGGCGCTGCTCCAGGGCCACGGCGACCAGGGCGTCCACGGTCGCGCGCAGACCGGCGCCGTCACCGCCCGAGGAGCGCCACTGCTCCGAACGCGGGTCCAGGCCCAGCACGTCGAGCATGTTCTGCGTCTCGGCCAGCAGCCGCGCCACCTGCTCCTTGTCGCTCCGGGCGAGTGCCACGTTGCCCTCGCGGACCACCTCGTGCACGACGGCGAGCGCCTGGGGGGTGCCCAGGTCGTCGTCGAGCGCGTCGGTGAACGCCTGCGGCAGCGGGGCGTCGGCGTCCACGTCGTGGATCATCTCCGCGGCGCGCGTGACGAAGCCCTCGATGCGCTGGTAGGCGGCGGCGGCCTCGAACAGCGCCTCCTCGGAGTAGTCGATGGAGGAGCGGTAGTGCGGGGCGGCCAGGTAGTAGCGGAGCTCGACCGGGCGGACCTTCTTGGTCACTTCGGGGATCAGCAGGGAGTTCCCGAGCGACTTGCTCATCTTCTCCGCACCGATCTTGAGCATGCCGTTGTGCATCCAGTAGCGCGCGAAGCCGTCACCGGCCGCCTGCGACTGGGTCAGCTCGTTCTCGTGGTGCGGGAAGATCAGGTCGACGCCGCCGCCGTGGATGTCGAAGGTCGGCCCGAGGTACTTGGTCGCCATGGCCGAGCACTCCAGGTGCCAGCCGGGACGGCCCCTGCCCCAGGGGGTCGGCCAGGTCGGCTCACCGGGCTTCTCGCCCTTCCAGAGCGCGAAGTCGCGCGGGTCGCGCTTGGCCGAGTCGGTGTCGGTGTCACCTGCCGCCCGCATGTTCTCCAGTTTCTGGTTGGACAGCGAGCCGTACCGGTCGGCGTAGGAGACGACGTCGAAGTAGACGTCACCGTCGGCGGCGTAGGCGTGGCCCGCCGCGATCAGCCGCTCCATCAGCTCGATCATCTCGGGGACGTGGCCGGTGGCCCGCGGCTCGACGGTCGGCGGCAGGCAGCCGAGCACGTCGTAGGCCCAGGTGAAGGCGCGCTGGTTACGCTCGGCGACCACGAACCAGGGCACGCCCTCCTCGGCGGAGACCCTGATGATCTTGTCGTCGATGTCCGTGACGTTCCGGCAGAAGGTGACGTCGTAGCCGGAGCGCGTCATCCAGCGGCGCAGCACGTCGAAGTTGACACCGGAACGGATGTGCCCGATGTGCGGCGGGGCCTGCACGGTGGCACCACACAGGTAGATCGACGCCCGGCCGGGCTCCACCGGAACGAACTCGCGGACCGTACGCGTGCTGGTGTCGTAAAGGCGCAGACTCACAAAAGTAAGGCTAGCGCCTGGTGACATCTTCCTGATCGGGATTCGGAGCACCGATCATGACGGGGGACGATTCTGTACGCTCGAAGGGCCATGGACGTGAAATCACCTGCGGCGGCAGGCTCGCTCCCCCGCCCGATCACAGCCCCGCCCGCCTCCGCCGAGCCGGGCCGGGCCGCCGTCGCCCTGCGGCACGCGGGCATCGCCCTCGCCGGGGTCGGCGTGGCCGCCCTCACCGGAGCGGCGTGCGTGTTGTCCTTCGAGGATCTGCGTGGTCTCGCCGTCATCGGTGAGGCCCGGCCCGACCTGGCCTACCTGTATCCCGCGGGCTTCGACGCGTTGCTCGCCGTCGCGATGATCAGCGTGCTCCTGCTGCGCGGCGGGCGCTGGCCGGTCCGCCTGCAGGCGGGTCTCGTCCTGGTCCTGCTGCTCGCCCTGGCGGTCGCCGCCGAGGTGGCCACGGCCATGCGGGTCATGGTGGAGGTACGGTCGGCCGCCATCGTGGTCGCCGTCGCCCCGTGGGTGATGCTGGCGGTGGCGCTGTGGCTCTGGCTCCTGATGATCAAGCATGCCCAGGCCCGGCGGACCGACCTGGACGCCCGCCTGGCCGGTGAGGGCCACGGGCACGACATCGTCCCGTTCCCCGACGCCGCCATGCCGACCGCGGAATACCCGCGCCCGGAGACGCTCGCCCCCGGACCGCCCGGGTCCGGCGCCCCCGGCCCCCGCCTCCCGGCGCAACCCGTGCTCGACCCGCAGGCCGCCCCGCCGATGGAGACGGTCCCGCACCACGACCTCCCGGCGGTCCCGGTGGTCGGCCCCACACCGGCGCCGGAGACGCCCGAGGTCGACGACCTGCCCGAACCCGCCGGGGCCCGCGGTCCCGCCCAGGCTTCACGGCCGGCCGAGCCCGCCGGATCCGCCGTGACCGCTGCGGCCCCCGAGACCGTACGGCCGGAGCCCGCCGAACCCGTCGGGTCTCCGGAGCCGGTGAGGCCCTCAGCGTCCCCGCAGTCCCCGCTGTCGCTGGAGTCCCCGGAGCCCTCGGTGCCCGCCCAGGCCGCCGAGACCGCCGAGACCGCCGAGGCCGCCGTTCCCGCAAGCGCCCCGGTGGAGCAGCCGGACACGCCGGTGCGCTGGGGTGATCTGACCCGTCCCGTCCGGGGTGACCTGCTCGTCCACCCGCTCCGCCCCGCCGTACCGGATCCGGAGCGGGACAGCTGGGAGCCGGGCCTGGGACAGGAGGGCCGTCAGGCGCGGGAGAGCCGGGTCAGTGAACGGGTGGAGACCTGGGGCGCCGCGGCGGGACCCGTCACGCCTCCCGCCGACGTTCCAGGCGGGGAGGAGACGAGTGTCACCGGATACGGCTCGGCCACGCAGCCGATGCGGGTGATGACCGGCGAGTCCCCCGATCCGGCGCACGGCTCCGAGGCCGCGGACCCGGAGGAGGAGGCCCAGGGCCCGCAGGAGGCCTGGGATCCCCAGGGAGCCCGGGACCCGCAGGAGGCATGGGACCCGCAGGAGGAGCACTCCGACCGGCGCACGCCGTACACCGATGACGACATCGCGGCCCCGCCCTCGGGCCGCATGCGCAGCACTCCCCTCCCGCCGGAAGACTGAAAGCCCCGCCGGCCTGGTCGGCCTGCGGGGCGTCAGCCCGTTCCGGAGGGGGCACGCTCGGAGTCGCCCGGGGTACGGGGACCGCACATCCGCGGTATCCGCGACCGGTCGCCGTTGACCGGACGGATGGCCGCCTGCCCCTCCAGATCCGTGTTCGTCTGTGGATACGCACTCATCTGTGGTCGCAGCCGGATGGCCGATCGGCCGTGACCGGGGCGCCGGGGACGGCGCTCCGGTCGCACACCCGGGGGTCAGCTCCGGGGCCTCGGAGGAGCTGACCCGGTTCTCGGGTGTGGTCATCCGTGTGGTTTATGGGCCGGCCCGCAGCTCTCGCTCACACCTGGTGAACGGCGCCCCGCTGCGGGCCGGCGTTCTGCTCACCTCAGGGCTCGTCTCTGGAACCCCGTCACCGGTCACACCCTGGAACGGCGCAGTCCGGCGACCAGGCCGACACCGACGACGGCCAGGACGACCTGCATCACGAGTTCGATCCAGTCGATGCCGTCCGTGGTGGAGACATTGAGCACCTGGGCGATGGCGGTGCCGATGAGCGCCGCCACGATCCCGACGACGATGGTCAGGACCCAGCCGATCGGCTGCCTGCCGGGCAGCAGGAGACGGCCGACGGCCCCGATGATCGCGCCGATGACGATTGCGCCGAGAATGGATGCGATGGTCATATCAACCTCCCCGTGAGGGTGAGACCTTCACTCTCACGGGGAGTCGGCTACCCCCTGCACCACGGATATTCCTGGAAACGGCAAATTTCCAGGTCACCCGAGATTTCTATCGGCCCGCCCGGTCCGCCCGGGACGCATCTGGGTGACGAGCAGGACCCCCGCCACCGCGAGGGCGAGCTGGAGGATGTGCTCCCACCAGTCGATGCCTCTCGTGTTCGCGATGCCCAGCGCCCCCGCGATGAGGGTGCCGATGAGCGCCGCGGCGATGCCGACGATGAGCGTCAGAGCGATGCTGATGCTCTGCCTTCCCGGAATGACGAGACGCGCCAGTGCTCCGACGATGGCTCCGATGACGATTGCGGAGACGATCGATCCAATCATGTCCAGCTCCCCCCAATGACGAGGACATGTCGTTAGGGAGCTACCCGGACATTCGCAAAGTATCCGCCCCAAAAGGGGCGACCCGTACCGCGCCAGGAGAACGGGTCGCCTCCTCGGGTGCTGCGACGGGCTTTCCGCGCCGCCCGCCAGGGTGCTCTCGCACCCCTTAGGAGACGCCCGGATCCTGATTCAGGTTGACCAGGATCGCCGTGGCGATGGCCGCGACGCCCTCGCCGCGCCCGGTGAGGCCCAGACCGTCGGTCGTGGTGGCACTGACGCTCACGGGCGCGCCCACGGCCTCGCCGAGGACCTTCTCGGCCTCCGTACGGCGGGGCGCCAGCTTGGGACGGTTGCCGATCACCTGGACGGCCACGTTGCCGATCTCGAAACCGGCCGCGCGGACCTTCCTGGCGGTCTCCTCCAGCAGGGACACACCCGACGCACCGGCCCAGCGCGGGTCGGAGGTGCCGAACAGCCCGCCGAGGTCACCGAGACCGGCGGCGGACAGCAGGGCGTCGCACATGGCGTGGGCGGCGGCGTCACCGTCGGAGTGGCCGGCCAGCCCCGTCTCGCCCGGCCAGTGCAGGCCCGCCAGGTGCAGCTGCCGTCCGGATGCGAAAGGGTGGACGTCGGTTCCGACGCCCACCCGTGGAAGTGTCGTGTTCAGGAGTCGAGTACCTCTCTGGAACTCCCAGCAGTCCGGAACCTCACCGGACTCCCGGAGCTCGGCGTCTCACCGAACTCTTACGAGTTCAGCACCTCGTCGAGAAGTGCCTCTGCCTTGTCCTCGTTGGTCTTCTCCGCGAGCGCGAGCTCGCTGACCAGGATCTGCCTCGCCTTGGCGAGCATCCGCTTCTCTCCTGCGGAGAGCCCGCGCTCCTTGTCTCGTCGCCACAGGTCGCGAACGACCTCGGCCACCTTGTTGACGTCGCCGGACGCCAGCTTCTCAAGGTTGGCCTTGTAGCGGCGGGACCAGTTCGTGGGCTCTTCGGTGTGAGGCATGCGGAGCACGTCGAAGACGCGCTCGAGACCCTCCTGCCCGACAACGTCGCGAACTCCTACGAGTTCTGCGTTGTCGGCAGGCACCTGGACGGTAAGGTCGCCCTTGTCGACCTTGAGAACCAGGTAGGTCCTTTCCTCACCCTTGATGGTTCGGGTCGTGATCGCCTCGATCCGAGCAGCCCCGTGGTGGGGGTAGACGACAGTGTCGCCGACCTGGAAAGTCATGTGACAAGTACCCCTTCCGCTGTACTCCAGAGTACCACGTATCCACAGGCTCCCGGAACAGTGAAATCACCATAACTGCAGGTCAAAGCCGCGTTTTAAGCCTTGACAAGTGCCCAACTGTGTGAATCGAGAGGTAAAAAACAGCGATGACCTGGGATGCGCCTTCGTTCGCGATCAGGCGGGTCGCCGGAAAACCCGGGAAACTCCACGGATAGGGTTGCCCTGTCCTATCTCTTGTGTGACAAGGAGAACTCGCACCGTGACCCGCACCAACCGTCACTGGGCGGTCGCCGCCGCCGCGTTTCTCGCAGCCGCCCCGGCTCTGGCGGGCTGCGGCACCGGCTTCGACGCGATCACCGCCCAGCCGTACATGCCCAACGAGGCCCTGAGCGTCAAGGTCGAGGACAAGGACCTCAAGATCTCCCAGGCGTACTTCCTGGGTCCGGACTCCGGCGGGTCCCTGCCCGCGGGCGGGAGCACCCCGCTCTACCTCTACATGGTCAACACCGGTCCGCAGGATGACCGGCTCGTCGGTCTCGGCGTGGACCCGGCTCTGGGCACCGCCAAGGTCCCCGCGCCCGTCACGCTCCCGGCCTTCGGAAAGCAGGCCGCCGTCGTCGGCCGGCCCACGCCCTCGATCATGGTTGAGCAGCTGAAGAAGCCGCTCAAGGGCGGGGAGACGATCAAGGTGCAGCTGCAGTTCGAGAAGGCCGGCATCGTCTCGCTGAACGTCCCGGTCATCACCCGCAGCCGTGAGTTCACGCAGCTGCCGGCCGTCCCGGGCGCCTCCGCCGCCCCCACGCCGACTCCCACCCCCACGGTGGACGTGGAGGGTGAGGGCGGCCACTGAGGACGGCCACTGAGGCCGATCACTGAGGACGGCCGCTGAGGGCGGCACTCACGGCAGAACGCCGAGGGGGTGTGCGGCTCGCACGAGCCGCACACCCCCTTCTCGCGTCCGGGAGGGTCAGTCCTCCACGGGGTCAGTCCTCCACGGGGTCGAACTTGTAGCCCAGGCCGCGGACCGTGAGGATGCAGCGCGGGTTGGAGGGGTCGGCCTCGACCTTGGCGCGCAGCCGCTTGACGTGGACGTCCAGGGTCTTGGTGTCGCCCACGTAGTCGGCGCCCCAGACCCGGTCGATGAGCTGCCCGCGGGTGAGCACCCGGCCGGCGTTGCGCAGCAGCACCTCCAGCAGCTCGAACTCCTTCAGCGGCAGCTGCACCGCCTCGCCGCGGACGGCGACGATGTGCCGGTCCACGTCCATCCGGACCGGTCCCGCGGTCAGCACCGCCGACTCCAGCTCCTCCACATCGCCCTGGCGGCGCAGCACCGCACGGATGCGGGCCACCAGCTCGCGCGAGGAGAACGGCTTGGTCACGTAGTCGTCCGCGCCGAGCTCCAGCCCGACGACCTTGTCGATCTCGCTGTCCTTGGCGGTCAGCATGATGACGGGAACGTTCGAACGCTGCCGGAGCGAGCGGCAGACCTCGGTGCCAGGCAGTCCGGGCAGCATCAGGTCGAGCAGCACCAGGTCGGCGCCGCTGCGGTCGAACGTGTCGAGCGCCTCGGGCCCCGTGGCCGCCACCGCGACCTCGAACCCCTCCTTGCGCAGCATGTAGGACAGGGCGTCGGAGAACGACTCCTCGTCCTCGACGACAAGAACGCGGGTCACTGCGCGGCCTCCATGGGGGTTGCGGTACTGCTGGGTGATACGGAAACCGCCAGGCCGCCGAAGGCGGGCAGGCGGAGGGTGAACGTGGAGCCGGAGCCCTCCTTGCTCCACACCGTGACCGCCCCGTTGTGAGCGGCGGCGACGTGCTTGACGATGGCGAGTCCGAGACCGGTCCCGCCGGTGGCGCGCGAGCGGGCGGCGTCGACGCGGAAGAACCGCTCGAAGATCCGCTCCTGGGCGCTCTCCGGGATGCCGATCCCCTGGTCGCTCACGCTGATCTCGACCGAGTCACCCGCCGGCCGGGCGCTGATCACGACCCGGGTGTGCTCGGGGCTGTAGGCGACCGCGTTGTCGATGAGGTTGCGCAACGCGGTGACCAGGAGCTCCTCGTCACCCCAGACCTGCAGGCCCTCGGTGCCGCCCGCGACCAGCGCGATGTCCTTGGAGACCGCCGTGGTGTTGCAGCGGTCGATGGCGTCGTGCACGGCCTCGTCCACCGGGACGGGGCCGGGTGTGGGGATGGGCTCGGCGCCCTGGATCCGGGAGAGGGTGATGAGGTCCTGGACGAGGTAGGTCAGGCGGGCGGCCTCGTGCTGCATGCGCCCGGCGAAGCGGGTGACCGCCTCGGGGTCGTCCGCGGCGTCCTGGATGGTCTCGGCCAGCAGGCTCAGCGCGCCGACGGGCGTCTTGAGCTCGTGGCTCACGTTGGCCACGAAGTCGCGGCGGACCGCCTCGACGCGGTGGTACTCGGTCTGGTCCTCGGCCAGCACGAGCACCTGGCCGTAGGACCCCAGCGGGGCGACCCGGACCGCGAAGTTGGTCGCGTCCTGGCCGAACTTGTGCCCCGGGACCTCGATCTCGCTCTCGCGGATCTCGCCGTCCCTGCGCACCTTCCTGGCCAGCGCCAGCAGTTCGGGCGCCACCAGCCGGTCACCCTTGACCAGGCCGAAGGCACGCGCGGCCGAACTGGCCCGCAGCACCCGGTCCTCCCTGTCCAGCACGACCGCCGAGGAGGGAAGGACCGCCAGCACGGAGGCCACGCCCGCGGGCATCGCCCCGGGCTCGATGTCGTCGACCGGGGTCAGCATCCGCGGCCGCGCCGCGTTCTGGCGGACGACCAGCATGGTCAGCACCCCCACCGCGAAGCCGGCCAGGACGAAACCGGCCAGCACGGCCAGGCTCGCCGTCAGCTCATCCACGTGGTCCTCCCGTCAGGTTCACGACCTCGATGGTAGGCAAGACTTGTCCCATTCATGACCGTCAGGAGGGGCATGACCACGGCTTTCCCGCAAAGTTCACTTTGTGGTCGGGGTTCGTTCACTGACGCGCGCGTACGGTGAGAGCCATGCGTGACGCCTACCACGAAGAACTCGACGCCCTCACGGTCAAGCTGGTCGAGATGACCCGGCTCGTGCGCTCGGCGATCTCCAGGGCCACCACCGCCCTGCTGGACGCCGATCTCGAACTGGCCGAGGGCGTCATCTCCCGCGACGCGGAGGTCGACCGGCTCTTCGCGGAGGTCGAGGCGTCGATCTTCGATCTGATGGCCCGGCAGCAGCCGGTGGCCGTGGACCTCAGGATGATCATCACGGCTCTGCGGATGGGCACCGACCTGGAGCGGATGGGCGACCTGGCCCAGCACGTGGCCAAGATCGCCCGGCTGCGCCACCCCGACTCGGCGATCCCGCCGGAGCTCCGCGTGACCATCCTGGAGATGGGCCAGATCGCCGAGCGCCTGGTCACCAAGGCCGGCAGCTGCATCGCCTCGCGCGACGTGGAGACCGCGCTGGAGCTGGAGCACGACGACGACGCCATGGACAAGCTGCACCGCAGGCTGTTCCGGGTCCTGATGGCGCCCGACTGGAGGCACGGTGTCGAACCGGCCATCGACGTGACGCTGATCGGCCGCTACTACGAGCGCTACGCCGACCACGCGGTCCGCGTCGCCCGCGACGTGGTCTACCTGGTGACCGGCTCTCGTCCCCATGGCGACGCCAACGCGTCGCTGCTCGGGAGCCAGTAACCGGCGCCCCCTCGCGGCCCATGGCGACGCCAACGCGTCGCTGCCCGGGAGCCAGTACGGGAGCCAGTAAAGGGTGCCCTTCGCGGGAAGGGCACCCTACTTTCTTCTGTCCGTACGGCGGTGCGGGGTCACCTGCCCTGGTTGGCCACGGCCGCGATGGCCGCCTCGGCCGCCTCGGGGTCGAGGTAGAGGCCGCCCTTGGCAACCGGGCGGAAGTCGGCGTCCAGCTCGTACAGGAGCGGGATGCCGGTGGGGATGTTGAGCCCGGCGATCTCGTCGTCGCCGATCCCGTCCAGGTGCTTGACCAGGGCGCGCAGCGAGTTGCCGTGCGCGGCGACCAGGACGGTCCGACCCATCGACAGGTCGGGGACGATGTTGTCGTACCAGTACGGCAGCATGCGCTCGACGACGTCCTTCAGGCACTCCGTCCGCGGCATGACCTCCTTGGGCAGCAGCGCGTAGCGCGCGTCACCCGCCTGGGAGTACTCGTCGTCGTCATCGATCGGCGGCGGCGGGACGTCGTAGGAGCGGCGCCAGAGCATGAACTGCTCCTCGCCGAACTGCTCGCGGGTCTGCGCCTTGTTCTTGCCCTGCAGCGCGCCGTAGTGGCGCTCGTTGAGCCTCCAGGACCGGGTCACCGGCAGCCAGAGCATGTCGGCCGCGCCCAGCGCGAGGTTCGCCGTCTGGATCGCGCGGGTCAGCAGCGAGGTGTGCACGACGTCCGGTCGTATCCCGGCCTCCAGCAGCAGCTTCCCGCCGCGCCGCGCCTCCTCCTCGCCCTTGGCCGAGAGCCCCGCGTCCACCCATCCGGTGAACAGACCCTTGGCGTTCCACTCGCTCTCACCGTGCCGCAGCAGCACCAAAGTCGCCATGCGACCAAGACTAGCGAGCGCCGCGCTTCAGCCACGCTCCGCGTCGGGATTGGCGAAGCGGGCGAACGCCTGGAGGTTGGCGAGGGACTCGCCGCGCTTGGCCCGCCACTCCCACTCCTTGCGGATGGAGGAGGCGAACCCCAGTTCCAGGGCCCGGTCGAAACCCTCGTCGGAGTAGGTGAGCACGCAGCCGAGCAGCCGGTCGACCTCCTCCTCCGACACCGCCTGCAGCGGGACACGGCCCACCAGGTAGACGTCACCGACGGGGTCCAGGGCGAAGTGCACGCCGTACATCGACCCGTTCTTGGTGAGCAGCCAGCGGTAGAAGGCCTCGTGGTTCTCGTCGGGCTGGCGGCAGAAGAACGCCTCCACGTGCAGGGCCTGGTCGCCGATGATCAGCCAGGTCATGGTGGCGAGTTTGTGCTGGCCGGGGAGCTTGGCCAGGAAGGCCCCCGGCCGGGGCTCCTCGTAGGAGATCTCCGCGCCCTTGAGCGCCGCCTCGATCACTTCGCGCATGGGCTCACCCTACGAGCCCCGCGGGGCCTCCGCTCCGCCCGGCTCAGGAACTCACCGCGATCGGGGTCCGGTACAGGTGCGCCATGGCCTCGGCGTAGACGTCCGCGAGCCGGGCCGCGGTGACCGACCAGCCGAAGCCCGCGGCCCGGGACACGGCCCCGGCCGCCAGCGCCTCACGCCAGGCGGGCTCCCGGACGAACCGGCCGAGCACCTGCGCCCAGTCGTGCGGGTCGTGCCCCTCGACGAGCACTCCCGACACCCCGTCGTGTACGGCGGTGCGCAGACCGCCCACGGAGGCGGCGACGACCGGGGTGCCGCAGGCCTGGGACTCCAGGGCGACCAGGCCGAACGACTCGTTGTACGACGGGACGACGGTCACGTCGGCCGCGCGGTACCAGTCGGCCAGCTCGTGCTGGGGGGCCGGAGGGACGATCCTGACGATGTCGGAGATCCCCAGCTCCACGGCGAGGTCGGTCAGGAACGAGGGGCGGGCCAAGCCGTTGCCGCTGGGCCCGCCCACACAGGCGACGACCAGTTTCGAGCGGAGCCCGGGGTCGTCGACGAGCATCCGGGCGGCGGCGCGCAGCAGCACGTCCGGGGCCTTGAGCGGCTGCACCCGGCCCACGAACAGCAGCACGTGGGCGTCGCGCGGCAGTCCCAGCCGGCGCCGCGCCTCCTGCCCGGAGGCGGGGCGGAAGACGGTGAGGTTCACCCCGGGGTTGACGACCTCGATCCGATCGGGGTCGGCGCCGTACAGCTCGGCGAGTTCCCGCGCCTCGGTCGGCGTGTTGGCCACCAGCCGGTCGGCGATCTCGACGACCTGTTCCTCGCCGAACACGCGGGCGGCGGGCTCGGGCCTGTCGTCCTCGGCGAGCAGGAGGTTCTTCACCTTCGCCATGGTGTGCATGGTGTGCACCAGCGGCACGCCCCAGCGCTCCTTGGCCAGCCAGCCCACCTGGCCGGAGAGCCAGTAGTGGGAGTGGATGACGTCGTAGCGTCCCGGGTCGTACATCGCCTCGGCGCGCAGCACGCCGGACAGGAAGGCGCACAGCTGTCCGGGCAGGTCGCCCTTGTCCAGCTCCTCGTACGGCCCGGCGGTGACGTGCCGGACCGAGACGCCCGGGGCGATCTCCGCCACCGGAGGCAGGTCCCGCGCCGTCTGCCGGGTGAAGATCTCGACCTCGATCCCGAGCTGGGCCAGCCGTTTGGCCGACTCCACGATGTAGACGTTCATCCCGCCCGCGTCCCCGGTCCCCGGCTGGTCCAGGGGGGACGTGTGCATGCTGATCGTCGCGACCCGGCCGACCCGTCGCCGCTTCACCGACACCACCTCCGAGACGGGACAACCACCCACGCCTTCGCGACATTCCCGGCATATGGGCGGGCGAGTCCGGCGGCCTCCGGTCCTGGCAGGATGGCGAGGCATGAAGAAGACAGCTGTGGTGACGGGTGCCAGCAGCGGCATCGGCGAGGCGACCGCGCGCCGCCTGGCCGCCGAGGGCTTCGACGTGGTCGCGGCCGCGCGCCGCCGGGAACGCCTGGACAGGCTGGCCGCCGAGGTGCCGGGAGTCCGGCCGATGACCCTGGACGTGACCTCCCAGGAGTCGGTGGAGGAGCTGGCCGCCTCCCTCGACCGCTGCGACGTGCTCGTCAACAACGCCGGCGGCGCGATCGGCCTGGAACCGGTGGCCACCGGCGACCCCGCCGACTGGCAGCGCATGTACGACACCAACGTGCTCGGCTCGCTCCGGGTCACCCAGGCGCTGCTGCCCGGGTTGATCGCCTCCGGCGACGGGGTGCTGGTGATGCTCACCTCGGTGGCCGGGCTGGTCTCCTACGAGGGCGGGGGCGGCTACAACGCCGCCAAGCACGCGCAGACCTCGATGACCGAGGTGCTCCGGCTGGAGCTGTGCGGCCAGCCGGTCCGCGTCGTCGAGGTCGCCCCCGGCATGGTGCACACCGAGGAGTTCTCGCTGAACCGCTTCCGCGGTGACGCGGACCGGGCCTCGAAGATCTACGAGGGCGTCCCCGGCCCGCTCTCCGCCGACGACGTGGCCGACGCCATCGCCTGGTGCGTCACCCGTCCCGCCCACGTGAACATCGACCGCCTCGTCATCCGCCCCCGGGCCCAGGCCGCCCAGCACAAGATCCACCGCGTCACCTCCTGACCCCGCCGGGCCGTACGGCCCCCCGCGGGCGCCGGCCGGTCCCAGGAGTCCCGTGACCGGCCGACAATGGGGGATGCGCTCCAGGAGACCGGTCGGTGAGATCACCAGGGGGACGACCGGCCACAACCGGCTGCGCCGGTCCGACCGCTGGATCACCGCCGTGCACGGCCCGCTGCTGCGCTCCGCCGACCGCCCGCTGATCGTGGACCTCGGCTACGGGGCCTCGCACATCACGACGCTGGAGCTGTTCCACCGGCTCCGCCGCGTGTCCCCGTACGCCGAGGTCGTCGGGATCGAGATCGACCCGGCCCGGGTGGCCGCCGCCAGGCCGTACGAGACCGAGGGCCTCTCGTTCCGGCTGGGCGGCTTCGAACTGCCGGTGGACCGGCCGCCGCTGCTGGTACGGGCGTTCAACGTGCTGCGGCAGTACGGCGAGACCGAGGCCTGGCACTACTGGGACCTGCTCAGGTCCCGGCTCGCGCCGGGCGGAGTGATCGTGGAGGGGACCTGCTCGGAGGTCGGCCACCGTGCCGTCTGGGCCGGACTGGACGCCTCCGGACCGCGCACCCTGACCCTGTCGGCCCGTTTCGACGCCTTCGAGCGCCCCTCCGACCTGGCCGACCGCCTGCCCAAGACGCTCATCCACCGCAACGTGCCGGGTGAGCCGATCCACGCCTTCCTCCGCGACTTCGACCACGCCTGGGCCGTCAGCGCCCCGATGGCCTCCTACGGCGCGCGGCAGCGCTGGATCACCGCGGTGGAGGCGCTCGCCGCGACCTGGCCGGTCCCCCGCCGCCCCCGGCTGGGCGGCCCGTCCCGTTGGCGGCTGGGCGAGGTGACCGTGTCCTGGGACGCGGTCGCCCCGACCGGGGCGAGGTGACCGCGCCCCGGAGCAGGGGCGTCACCGGCCCCGCGGGATGACAGCCGTCCCGGCGCGCGTTCTCCCTACCGGAGCGGCCGTCCGGCGGCCGTACCGCCCACGCCTGTGCCACCGCCTCCCGCTAAGGTTTCAGATCATGTCCCAGCTGCGCTTCGTGACGGACCCCGAGCTGACCCCCGAGCTCGTCGACGAGCTCATCGAGGTATGGACCGATGTGAGCAACGCGGGCGGCGCCGTCGGGTTCGTGCCCCCGGTGACCACCGCCGACGTCCGCCCGACCGCCGAGGCGGCCTTCGCCCGCTGCGGCGGGCCCGACCACCTTCTCGTCGGGTTCGACGCCGACGACCGGGTCGTCTGCTCGCTGATCCTCTCCGACACCGGTTCCGCGCTCCGCTCCCACTGGCGCTGGATCCTGCGGGTGATGGTCCACCCCAAGCACCAGGGACGGGGGTACGGGGATCAGCTCATGCGCGCGGCCGAGTCCGTCGCCCGCGATCTCGGCCTGGAGTCCCTGCAGCTGACCCTGCGCGGCGGCACCGGCGTCGACGGGTTCTACGCCCGCCACGGATACGTCGAGGTCGGCCGCGTCCCCGGGGCGATCCGCGTCGCCCCCGGCGACGACCGCGACGAGGTCTACATGATGCGCCGCATCGAGACCGCCCCGTGAACTCGACAGCCCGTAGTACTACCCGTCGTGGTAGCAAGTTAGGCTGGTAGGCGTGAAGGGTCTCGGCGAGCTTGAACGCAGCATCATGGATGTCATCTGGGCGCAGCCCTCGGCCGTGACGGCCCGCGAGGTGGGGCGCCTCATCGCGGACCGGGACCTGGCTCCCACGACCGTGATGACCGTGCTGGACCGGCTGACCCGCAAGGGGTTCCTGGAGCGCACCCGCGACGGGCGCGCCTGGCGCTACGCCCCCAAGGAGAGCCGCGACAGCTATGTCGCCGAGCTTATGCTTGAGGCGCTCGACCTGACCGGCGACCGGTCGGCCGCGCTGACTCGCTTCGCCCAGGCCGTCTCCGGCCCGGAGGCCGAGATCCTGCGGAGAGCCTTGATGGAGCTGGAGGAAGAGTGATCACCGCGGCGGCCCTGGCGTTCCTCGCCCTGGTCTGCGCGGTGGGAGCCTGGCGGCTGGTCCGGGCGCGGTGGACGTATCGCGCTCCGCACGTCGCCATCGTCCTGTGGCAGGCACTGGGGGTGACGTGGGGGCTGGCCGGGACCGGCGCCCTGCTCGCCTACGCCCTGGAGCCCTACAACCTGGGCGTGCTCCGCGGCCTGCACGCCTTCGCCGCCTCGGCGGTCGAGGGCGGGTACGACCAGCCGGAGCCGTACGACCTGCCGCGGATCCTCGCTCTCATCGCCGGGCTGACCGCACTCACCGTGCTGATCGTGGTCCTCCTCGCCGCGGGCGTGCAGACCTTCCGCGCCCGGCGCAGGCACCGCACCCTGCTGGCCCTCATCGCCCGCGAGGACCCCGAGGTGCCGGGCGTGCGGGTGGTCGACCATCCGGGCGCGGCGGCCTACTGCGTGCCCGGCCTCCGCTCCCAGGTGGTGGTCAGCAAGGGGACCCTGCAGCTGCTCTCGGCGGCGGAGCTGACCGCGGTGCTGGCCCACGAGACCGCCCACGTGCGCGAGCGGCACGACCTGGTCCTGCTCCCGTTCGCGGCGCTGCGCAGGGCGCTGCCCTGGTCCCGTACGGTTCAGGACGCCCAGCGGGAGGTCGGCCTCCTGGTGGAGATGGCCGCCGACGACGTCGCCCGGCGCTACTGCTCACCGCGCCGCCTGGCCACCGCGCTGCTGCGCTTCGGCACCGCCGGGGCCGTCCCGACCCCGCACGGGGCCCTGGGCGCCCTCAGCCCCGCCTCCGCCGTGATGGCCAGGGTCGAGCGGCTGGTCACCCCCCGCCCCCGGCTGCCCCGCCGGGTCCGCTACTCCATCGTGGCCTTCTCCGTCGCCCTGACCGCCTCCGCCCCGCTGCTGTGGCTGATGCCCCACTGACGGCCCTGCCGGCGCCCCGCTGAGGCCCGCCCCACTCCGACTGCTTGCAGCTGTTAACCAGTGCGTTTGCAACTGCAAGCACCGTGGGGCAGAATGCCGGTATGGCACTACCCAAGGTCGGCTCGATCGGCGAGTACATCCGCGAGCAGCGCACGCAGGCGAAGATCTCCCTGCGTCAGCTGGCCGCGGCCGCCGGCGTCTCCAATCCCTACCTCAGCCAGATCGAGCGCGGGCTGCGCAAGCCCAGCGCGGAGATCCTGAACCAGATCGCCAAGGGCCTGCGCATCTCCGCCCAGGCGCTCTACGTTCAGGCGGGTCTCATCGAGGACCGGGAACCGGACAGCGACGTGCTGGCCGCCGTCAAGGCCGACGAGTTCATCACCGAGCGGCAACGCCAGGTGCTGATCGACATCTACGAGTCGTTCCGCAAGGAGAACCGGGCCGGGGCCCCGGACGAGAACGCGCAGACCGCCAAGAACGCGCATTCCGCACCGGAGCCCCGTGAGCGTGACGCCGGCTCCTCGCCTGACGACGAGACGCCGTCGCCCGAGGAGGTGCTCGCCGTGTTCACTCCCGACCCGGCGTCCTCGGTCAACGGCCACGTCACACCGGAAACGAGGGAAGGTTAACCCATGACTCTGGCCACCGAGGTCAAGAAGCTGACCGAGTCCAAGCCGTTCTACGCCGTCGCCGGCGCCGGCGACTTCGCCGTGGAGAAGATCCGCGAGCTGCCCGAGCAGCTCCAGAGGCTGCAGGGCCGCCGCGGCGAGCTCCGCGAGGCCGCCAAGGACCTGCCCGAGCGGGCCCGCAAGTTCGCCGACCAGGCCGAGGACTACGCCAAGCAGGTCGGCGGCCGGGCCGAGGAGTACGCCCGGGAGTTCCCCGAGAAGGCCCGCGGCTACGCCGACCAGCTGACCACCAGGGCGAACGAGCTCTACGAGGAGTTCGCCACGCGCGGCCGCAAGGTCGTCTCCAAGGTGAGCGGCGAGGCCGCCAAGGAGCTGGAGGACACCGCCAAGGAGCTGGAGGACGTCTCCCACACCGCGGAGCCGGCGATCGCCGCCACTCCCCGGCGCAACGCCCGCGCCAAGACCACCCCCAAGGCCGCCGCGAAGGCCTGAGCCGGTCCGCGGACCCGTCCCGGCACCGCCGGGGCGGGCCCGCCGCGATTCGCCGCCCGGCCGCGCGGAGCGCTCCCCCGCCGATTGGGGGACGAGAACTTACCGGTGAGTGCGGGACATCACCTAGTCTGATGAGTACCACTGAGGCGAGCATGTTGGAGTGACGATGTTCGGCGGGATCCACGGCGTGCTGGACTTGATCTTCTGGGTCCTCGCCATCGGCGCGTTCATTATGTCGGCCTGGGCGCTCGTCCACGCGCTGCGCACCCCGGCACGGTCGTTCGCCGTCACGGGCAAGCAGACCAAGAAGCTGTGGACGATCATTCTGGGCGTCGCGACGCTGTTCGCCTTCGCCGCGGCGGTGGGTTACCTGTCCACGCTGAGCATCTTCACGATCGCTTCCGTGATCGCCTCGGGCATCTACCTGGCGGACGTGCGGCCCGCGGTGCGAGAGATCGGCAAGGGCGGCAACTCGGGCCCCTACGGCCCCTGGTGAGGCGGCGTCTCCCGCCCGCGGCCGTCACGGCGCTTCCCGCGCCTGACCGTCACACCGGCATCCGGTAATCGATTTGCCCCGATTCGCCGGGAACGGTAGAACACCAGGGATGTTCGCCAGCAAACCCACGCTCCCCGGGGAGCGCGTGACACTCCGGCCCGTCGGCCCCGAGCACGTCGACGGCCTCTGGGAGCTCGTCAACGACCCGGAGACCACCCGGCTCACCGGGTCGCGCGGCTCGATCGGCTACGAGGCCGCCAAGATCTGGTACGGCTCCCGCCACGAGCACGACGACCGGCTGGACCTGGCGATCTGCACCGCGGAGGACGACTCCTACGTCGGCGAGATCGTGCTCAACGAGCTGGACGCCGCGAACCTCTCCTGCAACCTTCGCGTCGCGCTGGTCGGCCCCCGGGTCTTCGGCAGGGGATACGGCACCGAGGCGATCCGGCTCGTGCTCGACCACGCCTTCGGCACCACCGCCCTGCACCGGATCGAGCTGGAGGTCTACTCCTTCAACGAGAGGGCAGCACACGTCTATCGAAAGGTCGGATTCACGCAGGAGGGTGTGCGCCGGGACGCGTTGCGCTGGGACGGCGAGTGGCACGATGCGATCATCATGTCGG
This sequence comes from Planobispora rosea, assembly GCF_014648175.1. Lineage (GTDB taxonomy): Bacteria > Actinomycetota > Actinomycetes > Streptosporangiales > Streptosporangiaceae > Planobispora > Planobispora rosea. Next base: position 65,131 of record NZ_BMQP01000030.1, on the reverse strand, counting down.
TCCTCGCCCCTGACTGGAGAGTCAGAGTAATCTGACAGACACCGAGTGATTTTCTGGAAACATCTTTTGACGCTCCCGAAACAATGCTACGTTCTCTGGGAGCGCTCCCACCTGCACGACTTTTAGGTGTGGAGGAACTATGCCCGAGCTGCCCACTCTTGCCCAGGTCGCCGCTGCAGCAGGTGTATCCCCGGCCACGGCGTCCCGGGTTCTTACCGGCTCTGTCAGAGTAACCACCTCGACGCGCCGTCAGGTGCATGACGCGATCTCCCGTCTCGGCTACGTACGGCACCGCGCTCCCCGGGGCGGCTCAGGACGCCGCTCCGACCTGACCGTGGCCGTAGTCGTCTGCGAACCCGCCCAGCGGCTGTTCACCGAACCCTTCTACGCCCGAGTGATCACCACGACGGAGGAGGTGCTGGCCGCCCACGGCATCCCGCTCACCGTGATGACCGCGGCCTCCACCGCCTCCACCGTCACCACACCGCAACTCGTCTCCGGGGCCGTCGACGGCGTCCTGCTGGTCGGCGCGCGGGACCGGCACCCGCTCGTGGTCACGCTGGCCGCCTCCGGCATCCCGGTGCGCAGCGTGGGCAGGCCGCCGGACGGCGTCGAGCTGCCCTACGTGGACATGGACAACTACGACGGGGGCAAGCAGGCCGCCGAACACCTGCTCCTCGGCGGACGCCGGGCCATCGCCGCCATCGCCGGGCCCCCCGGGCTGCCGGCGTCCCGGGACCGCCTGGAGGGCTTCATCGGAACGCTCACCCAGGCCGGGATGGCGGGCGTCCCGGTGGCGTACGGCGACTTCACCCACTCCTCCGGCGTGCACGCCGCGCAGTGGCTGCTGCGCAGGATGCCGCACCTGGACGCGATCTTCGCGGCCTCCGACGTGATGGCCGCGGCGGCGGTGCAGACCCTGCGCCGCGCCGGACGGCGGGTACCCGACGACGTGGCCGTGGTCGGCTTCGACGACGCCCCGGTCGCCCGCCGCACCTCTCCCACGCTGACCACGGTGCGCCAGCCCGTGGAGGAACTCGCCGCGCTCGCCGCCCGGCTCCTGCTGGGCTCGATGGGCGCCGAGCCGGGCGCCGCCAAGCATGCCGGGGGCAACCCCACGTTACCGACGGAGCTGGTCGTACGTGAGTCGGCCTGAGCGCCGCGGGTTGCGCGCGGGCGACGTGCTCACCCGCAGATACCGGCTGATGGAGCCGATCGGCAGGGGCGGGATGAGCGTCGTCTGGCGCGCCTTCGACCAGTCCCTGCAGCGGACGGTCGCGATCAAGGTACTGGACGCCGACCTCGGGGCGGATCGGGAGCCGATCCGCCGCGAGGCGCGGGCCACCGCCCGGCTCATCCACCCCGACGCGATCGAGGTGTACGACTACGGGGAGACGGTCACCGCCCAGGGCCGCCTGGCGGCCTACGTGGTGATGCGGCTGCTGGAGGGACGCCCGCTGGCCGAGCGGATCGCCGAGGGACCGCTGCCCTGGCCCGAGGCGGTGGAAGTGGCCCGCAGGGTGGCCACCGTCCTGGCCGCCGCCCACGAGCGGGGCATCGTCCACCGGGACGTCACCGCCGAGAACGTGCTGCTCACCGCGGACGGGGCCAAGCTGCTCGACTTCGGCATCGCCGCCCTCGCCGGGGAGGAGGACGACGACCCGGCCAGCGAGGCCGGCACGCCGCCCTACGTGGCGCCCGAACGCCTGACCCGCGCGGGCGCCCATCCCGCCAACGACGTCTACTCGCTCGGCGTGCTGCTGTTCGAGATGCTCACCGGCCGCACGCCGTACCCCGAGCGGACGTGGGAGGAGATCGAGCAGGCCCAGCGCGAAGGACCTCCGCCCGCCGTCCACGTCCCGGGGCTGCCGAGGGAGGTCTCGGCGCTGTGCCAGCGCTGTCTGGCGCACGGCCCGCGGTCCCGGCCACGGGCGCAGGAGGCGGCGGCCGTCCTGGAGAAGGCCCTGTCCGAGAACCGGGCCAGGGAGCAGGCCGGCTCCCACGCCTGGGTGGCGCTGGCGGGATCGGTGGCGGTGGCGGCCCTCGTCGCGGGGGTCATCTTCTGGCTGCCGGCCGGCGGTCTCCCCGGCGGATGGCCGCCCTCCGCCGTCGCCTCCGGCTCGACCTCGCACCCGCGGACCACCGCGGCCTCGGGCTCTCCCGCTCCCGACTCCCCCTCGTCCCAGCCCGGGACCGGGAGCCCGTCGCCCACCGGGAAACCGGCCCGGGAACGGTCCGCCGAACCGACGGACCGCCCCGCCACGCGGCCGGAGAAGACACCGAAGCCGAAGCCGAAGTCGGCGCCGGAGCCCTGGACGGAGACCGCGGGGGCGTCCGCGCCCACGCTCGAAGAGAGCGTCCGGCGCTTCAACGCCCTGCTGACCAGCGGCCAGAGAGCGGGCGAGATCCGCTCGGATGTGGCCCTCGACCTGCGGCAGGTGCTGGCCGACAGCGTCTGCTGCACCGACGATCTCGTACGGGTCCAGCAGAAGATCGCCATCCGGCACGGCGAGAGAGCCCTCAGCGACCGGCTCCGGAGGGATCTGGAGCGCCAGCTCATGGAGGTGGAGCGCGCCATGGGACGGTGATCCGGGGATGCTCCGGGGCGGCGCCTCGGAGCACCCCGGGACGATGACCTCGCAGCACCTCGGGACGATGACCCCGGACCGGCTCGGACGGTGACCTCGGAGCGCTCCGGGACGATGGTCCGGGACCGGCTGGGACGGTGACCGGGGCGGGTCAGGCGACCGTCGGCGGCGGAGTGGGGCCGGAGCGCCGGACGGGCGCGTGGCGCAGGGAGTCGTCGACGGTCGCGTCGGTGGGGAAGGCGTCGCTGAGCCGGGTGAGCTCCAGAAGCCGCTGCAGGAAGCCCCGGACCCCGGCCAGGCGTAACCAGCCACCCGCCTCGTAGGTCCGGCGCAGTCCCGACAGAAGCAGCCACACCCCGGTGGAGTCGCAGAACTCGAGCTCCGACACGTCGGCGATGAGATGAACGTGCCCGTCCGCCAGCAGGTCCGTGAACGCCTGGTCCAATTGGGGGGTCGAGATCTTGTCCAGGTCTCCGGCCACCGAGACGACCACGCAGGTGCGATAGTGGGTGACCTGGATAGACAGCTTCGTCATGGTTCGCCTGCCCTAGGAGCCTGGCCGTGGGAACGGTGTTGTGGTTCGACAGGCGCGATGGCCGGTTAAGGCCAACGTACAGGGACGATCAAGGGGGCACAGCCCCGGACTCCCGACAATACGAGAATACCTGCCGCGTGCGTCTGTCCGCATTCCCTCGGGAGCCCTCCGTCCTCGCCAGGTCCCGCCGCTCGCGGCCGGGGTTTTTCCTGGTCACCGGCGAGATTCGCGTGAGATGAACATCCCGTGACCGTTATGGATAGTGGACGCCCGATGGGGTGGAAAACCCTTCAACGGCACTCATGACCCTTCCCGTATGATCCTTGTCGGGTTCCGACGGGGGAACATGGAGGCTCTGCGGGGCGGGGACCCCGCCTACCTGTGGATCTCCATGTCCGGCCACTCGAACGGGCAGTGCACGCGCGGCACCGACGGCCCTGAGGATCCGGTCTCCGGCATGGAGCGAGGATCCGGTCTACGGCATGGAGCCCCCGCGCGGCGGGGAATGGTGGGCGGAGCCCGCCCTGGGCCGCGTCGAGCGCGCCGACCCGCCGCTGCGCTGAGTCGTCCCGGAGCCGGGACGGCGCCCCGGCCGGGAGAGGAGCCTTCCGGCTCCCGGGGCCCCGAACCGGCGGCCGGAAGGGGCGGCGGAGCGGTTGCGGGACCGGGAACCGCTCCGGAGCCGGCGGAGCCGTACGGAACCCGGCGGAGCCCCGTGGAATCCGGCCGGGCCGTGCGGAGTCTGAAAGTTTCAGATTCCGGAAACCCGCCGTGTCGATCGCAACCGCCTGACCGGCATCGGAAGGAAACCCCCCGGTAACCGGCGGCTCATGCCATTGACATCCGCCGGGCACTCTCCAGAATCCTCTTTTGGGAGCGCTCCCACCGCCTTTCATCCTTGCTTGATCTAAAGCGATGCCTCTACCAGCGGAATCGCAGAGGGTCACCCCTGGAGGATCTTTTCCCATGCATCCTTACCCCCCGAGAGCGGGAGCGCTCCCACAGGCGAGACGGCGAAGGCGCGTCGCCACACTGGCCCTGCTCAGTCTAACGGCCGGGACGCTCACCGCCCTCGCCGCCTCCCCTGCCCATGCGGCCGTCTCCTGTGACGTCGCCTACTCGACGAACGACTGGCAGGGCGGGTTCACCGCCAGCGTGACCATCAAGAACCTGGGCGACCCGCTGGACGGCTGGACCCTCGGCTTCGACTTCCCGACCACCACCCAGAAGATGGTCCAGGGCTGGAGCGCGACCTGGGCGCAGAACGGAACCTCCGTCACCGCCAAGAACCTCGACTGGAACCGCAGGGTCCCCACCGGCGGCTCGGTGAACATCGGCTTCAACGGCAGCTGGTCCGGGAGCAACCCCAAGCCGGCCGCCTTCACGGTCAACGGCACCACCTGCGGCGGCGATCCGGGCAACCAGGCCCCCAGCGTCAAGATCACCAAGCCGGTCGCGGGGGCGTCCTTCACCGCGCCCGCCACGGTGGAGATCACCGCCGACGCGGCCGACGCCGACGGCACGGTGGCCAAGGTCGAGTTCTTCAACGGCAGCACGCCGCTGGGCACCGACACCAGCGCGCCGTACTCCTACAACTGGACCGGCGTGGCGGCCGGCGACTACTCGATCACCGCCAGGGCCACCGACGACAAGGGCCTGACGAAGACCTCCGAGCCGGTCGGGATCAGCGTGAAGACCGACACCGCGCCCGCCGTGGTCGTCACCCCCGCCACGCTCGCCGTGCCCGAGGGCGGCGACGCGAACCTGTCGGTCAAGCTCTCCAAGGCCCCGGCGGCGAACGTCACCGTGACGACCGCGCGGAGCAGCGGCGACGCCGACCTCACGGTGGACACCGGCGCCTCGCTGACCTTCACCCCGAGCAACTGGAACACCGCCCAGACGGTGAAGATCAAGGCCGCCGAGGACGCCGACACGACCTCCGGCAGCGCCGAGTTCACCGCCACCGCCACCGGGCACACCGCCGCGAAGTCCACCGCCACCGAGGTGGACAACGACACCCCCGGCGGCGACAACGAGTACATCAAGCGCTTCACCACGATGTACAACAAGATCAAGGACCCGGCCAACGGCTACTTCTCCCCCGAGGGCGTGCCGTACCACTCGGTCGAGACGTTCCTGGTCGAGGCCCCGGACCACGGGCACGAGACCACCTCCGAGGCCTACAGCTACTACCTGTGGCTGGAGGCGGCCTACGGCAAGGTGACCGGCGACTGGAGCAAGTTCAACGAGGCCTGGGCGTCGATGGAGAAGTACATCATCCCGGCCACGGCCGACCAGCCGACGAACTCGTTCTACAACCCGTCCAAGCCCGCGACCTACGCCGGTGAGTGGGACGACATCAAGCAGTACCCGTCCAAGCTGGACGGCGGCGTCAGCGTCGGCGTGGACCCGATCGCAGGCGAGCTGAAGACCGCCTATGGCACCAGCGACGTGTACGGCATGCACTGGCTGCTCGACGTCGACAACACCTACGGCTTCGGCCGCTGCGGCGACGGCACGACCAGGCCCGCCTACATCAACACCTACCAGCGCGGTCCCGAGGAGTCGGTCTTCGAGACCATCCCGCAGCCGTCCTGCGACACCTTCAAGCACGGCGGCAAGAACGGGTTCCTGGACCTGTTCACCGGTGACTCCTCCTACGCCAAGCAGTGGAAGTACACCAACGCCCCCGACGCCGACGCCCGCGCCGTCCAGGTGGCCTACTGGGCGCACGTCTGGGCCAAGGAGCAGGGCAAGGAGTCGCAGATCTCCTCGACGGTCGCCAAGGCCGCGAAGATGGGCGACTACCTGCGCTACGCGATGTACGACAAGTACTTCAAGAAGCAGGGCTGCACCAGCACCTCCTGCCCGGCCGGCACCGGCAAGGACAGCTCCGCCTACCTGCTGAGCTGGTACTACGCCTGGGGCGGCGCGATCGACACCTCCGCGGGCTGGGCCTGGCGGATCGGCTCCAGCCACAACCACTCCGGCTACCAGAACCCGATGGCCGCCTGGGTGCTGTCCAGCGTGGACGCGCTCAAGCCCAAGGGGGCGACCGCCGTACAGGACTGGAGCACCAGCCTGAAGCGGCAGCTGGAGTTCTACCGCTGGCTGCAGTCGTCCGAGGGCGCGATCGCGGGCGGCGCGACCAACAGCTGGCAGGGCCACTACGCCACCCCGCCGTCGAACCTGCCGACCTTCTACGGCATGGCCTACGACTGGCAGCCCGTCTACCACGACCCGCCGTCGAACCAGTGGTTCGGCTTCCAGGCCTGGTCGATGGAGCGCGTGGCGGAGCTGTACTACGCCACCGGCAACGCCGACGCCAAGGTCGTGCTGGACAAGTGGGTCAAGTGGGCCACCGACAACACCACGATCAACGCCGACGGGACCTACCAGATCCCCTCGACGCTGGTGTGGACCGGCCAGCCCGACACCTGGAACCCGGCCAACCCCGGCTCCAACGCCGGCCTGCACGTCAGCATCCGCGACTACACCACCGACGTGGGCGTGGCCGGTTCCTACGCCAAGGTCCTGATGTACTACGCGGCCAAGTCCGGCGACACCAAGGCGCGTGACGTCGCCAAGGGTCTGCTCGACGGCATGTGGAAGAACAACCAGGACCCCAAGGGCGTCTCGACCACCGAGACGAAGGCCGACTACAACCGCCTCGACGACCCGGTCTACGTCCCGGCCGGCTGGACCGGCAAGATGCCCAACGGCGACGTGATCGACAGCAACTCCACCTTCCTGTCCATCCGGTCCTTCTACAAGAACGACCCGGACTGGCCGAAGGTGGACGCCTACCTGAAGGGCACCGGCCCCGCGCCGACCTTCAACTACCACCGGTTCTGGGCCCAGGTCGACGTGGCCGTGGCCCTGGCCGAGTACGGCAGGCTCTTCCCCTGACCTGACCGGCCCGCATGACCCCGGGGCGCGGCGGTAACCCTGACCTACCGCCGCGCCCTGGACTCCACCCTTCTCCATGAGAGGCACCCCCTACTCCCCGAGAGGCACCCCCCATGAAGAAACCCCTGGCGGTGCTCGCCCTGGCGGCCCTGACGGCCGTCCCGGCGCCCGCCGTCTCCGCCGCCTCCGCCGCTTCCGGTTCCTCCGGCTCCTCGGCCTCCGCCGCGGCGGAGTTCAACTACGCCGAGGCGCTGCAGAAGTCCATCTGGTTCTACGAGGCGCAGCAGTCCGGGAAGCTGCCGAGCTGGAACCGCGTCTCCTGGCGCGGTGACTCGGCGCTCGACGACGGCAAGGACGCCGGGCTCGATCTGACCGGCGGCTGGTACGACGCGGGCGACCACGTGAAGTTCGGCCTGCCGATGGCCTTCACCACGACCATGCTGGCCTGGGGCGCGGTGGAGTACCGCGACGCCTACGCCGACTCCGGGCAGCTCACCCACCTGCTGAACAACCTGAAGTTCGTCAACGACTACTTCATCAAGGCGCACCCCTCGCCGAACGTCCTCTACGGACAGGTCGGCCACGGCGGCCGGGACCACGCCTGGTGGGGCCCGGCCGAGGCGATGCCGATGGACCGGCCCGCGTTCAAGATCGACGCCTCCTGCGGCGGGTCGGACCTGGCCGGCGAGACGGCGGCGGCGATGGCGGCCTCGTCGATCGTCTTCCGCCCGACAAACCCGACTTATGCTGACACGCTGGTGAAGCACGCGCGGGAGCTCTACACCTTCGCCGACACCGTGCGCAAGAAGTACAGCGAGTGCATCACCGACGCCCAGGGTTACTACAACTCCTGGAGCGGTTACAACGACGAGCTGGTCTGGGGCGCGATCTGGCTGCACCGGGCCACCGGCGAGGCGTCCTATCTCGCCAAGGCCGAGTCGTACTACGACAACCTCGGCACCGAGCCGCAGTCCACCACCAGGTCCTACCGGTGGACGATCGCCTGGGACGACAAGTCCTACGGCGCCTACGTGCTGCTGAACAAGCTCACCGGCAAGCAGCGCTACCTCGACGACGCCAACCGGTGGTTGGACTACTGGACGGTCGGGGTCAACGGGCAGCGGGTGAACTACTCGCCCGGCGGCCAGGCCGTACTGGACCGGTGGGGGTCGCTGCGCTACGCGGCCAACACCTCGTTCGCGGCGCTCGTGCACGCCGACTCGATCACCGACAGCACCCGTAAGGCGAGATATCACGACTTCGCGAAGCGGCAGATCGACTACGCACTCGGCGACAACCCCCGCAGGTCCTCCTACGTGATCGGTTTCGGCGCCAACCCGCCGAAGAACCCGCACCACCGCACCGCGCACGGCTCCTGGACCGACCAGATCACCAACCCGGTCGAGACCCGGCACACCCTGTACGGCGCGCTCGTCGGCGGCCCGCCCTCGCCCGACGACGCCTACACCGACAAGCGCGACGACTTCGTGATGAACGAGGTCGCCACCGACTACAACGCCGGCTTCACCAGCGCGCTGGCCCGCCTGTACGGCGAGTACGGCGGAACCCCGGCGGCGGACTTCCCGCCCAAGGAGACCCCCGACGGCCCCGAGATCTTCGTCGAGGCCGGGGTGAACGCCACCGGGAGCACCTTCACCGAGATCAAGGCGATCGTCCGCAACCAGTCCGCCTGGCCCGCCCGGAACCTGACCGACGGCTCCTTCCGCTACTACTTCACCCTCGACGGCGACACCACCGCGAACCAGATCACGGTCTCGTCGGCCTACAACCAGTGCTCGCCCCCGACCGGCCCGACCCTGCTGTCCGGCAAGACCTACTACATCACGGTCAACTGCTCCGGCACCTCGATCTCCCCCGCCGGGCAGTCGCAGCACCGGCGCGAGGTCCAGTTCCGCATCGCCAGCGCCGGGACCTGGGACCCGTCCAACGACTGGTCGTACAGGGGCGTGTCCACCACGCCGGGCTCGACCCCGGTGCGGGTGGACAACATCACGCTCTACTCCGGGAGCACCAAGATCTGGGGCAACCCGCCCGGTGACGAGCCGCCGCCCGAGGACGACGAGATCGCGCCCTCGAAGCCCGGCAAGCCCGCCGTCTCCGCGATCACCGGGAGCACCGCCCGGCTGACCTGGGCGGCCTCCACCGACAACGTCGGCGTCACCGGCTACGACGTCTACCGCGGCACCGCGAAGGTGGGGACCGCCTCGGGGACCTCCTTCGACCTGACCGGGCTGTCCCCCGCCACGGAGTACAGCGTGCACGTGGTGGCCCGGGACGCCGCGGGCAACTCCTCCGAGGCGTCGGAGCGCACGTCGTTCACCACGACCGACACCCCGGCCGGAGGCTGCTCGGCCGTCTACAAGGTGAGCAACTCCTGGCAGGGCGCCTTCCAGGCCGACGTCACCGTCACCAACCAGGGCAGTTCAGCCATCAGGGGCTGGACCGTCACCTGGAAGTTCGCGAACGGCCAGGTGATCAGCCAGCTCTGGAACGGCACGCACACCCAGACCGGCGCCGACGTCTCCGTCAGGAACGTCGCCTGGAACGGCGCGCTGGCCCCGAACGCGTCGGCGTCGTTCGGCTTCACCGCGAGCCAGAGCGGCACCAACGGCGTCCCGGCGGTGACCTGCACGGCGAACTGACGCCCGTTCCCCGGAGAACACGTCCGTCCCCCGGGAAACACCTCCCCTGAGAACTCAGGGAAACCCCTCCCCCGAGAAACCCCACAAGCCCCGGCCGGGCGTAGCGGACCCCTCCGCCCGGCCGGCCCCTCCCTGAAGGCTCCCACCTGAGGTAGGTCATGAGAGCACGACTCACCATCGCGGCGCTCGCCGCGACCGTCGCCTCGGTCTTCGTCGCGGCACCCCCCGCCCACGCCGACACCGGCATCCACGTGAGCGGCACGGAGATCGTAGAGGCCGACGGCACGCCGCTCATCATGCGCGGCACCTCCCACGCGCACACCTGGTATCCCACCCAGACGAGTTCCTTCGCCGGGATCAAGTCCCTGGGCGCCAACGCCGTGCGCGTTGTGCTCAGCGGCGGCCGGTGGAGCGCCAACAGCGCCGCCGACGTGGCGAACGTCGTCTCCCTGTGCAAGCAGAACAAGCTCATCTGCGTACTGGAGAACCACGACACCACCGGGTACGGCGAGCAGGCCGGCGCCTACACCCTCGACCAGGCCGTGAACTACTGGATCAGCGTGAAGAGCGCGCTGGAGGGCCAGGAGGACTACGTCATCGTCAACATCGGCAACGAGCCGATCGGCAACAACGCCGTCACCCCGGACTGGACCACGGCCACCGCAGGCGCGATCAAGCGCATGCGCGAGGCCGGGTTCGACCACGCGCTCATGGTCGACGCCCCCAACTGGGGCCAGGACTGGCGCTTCGCCATGCGGGACAACGCCAAGACCGTCTTCGCCGCCGACCCGGACCGCAACACGATCTTCTCGATCCACATGTACGGCGTGTTCGACACCGCGGCCGAGGTCACCGACTACCTCCAGGCGTTCCAGACCGCCGGGCTGCCCCTGGTCATCGGCGAGTTCGGGTTCAACCACTCCGACGGCGACCCCGACGAGGACACGATCATGTCCCAGGCGCAGGCGCGGGGCGTGGGCTACTTCGGCTGGTCCTGGAGCGGCAACGGCGGCGGCGTCGAGTATCTCGACCAGGTCACCAACTTCAACGTGAACGCGCTGACCCCCTGGGGCCAGCGCCTGTTCAACGGCCCCAACGGCATCGCCCAGACCGCCGTCGAGGCGAAGATCTACGGCGGGGGCGGTGGTCCCGACACCGAGGCGCCCACCCGGCCCGGCAAGCCCGCCGCCTCCGCCGTCACCTCGACCGGGGCCACCCTGACCTGGACCGCCTCCACCGACAACCGCGCCGTCACCGGCTACGACGTCTACCGGGGCACCACCAAGCTCGGCTCCTCGGCCACGAACTCCCTCGCCCTGACCGGCCTGACCCCGGAGACGGCCTACACCGTCCACGTCGTCGCCCGCGACGCCGCCGGGAACGTCTCCGACGCCTCCGAGACCACGTCGTTCACGACCACCTCGACCCCGCCGAGCGACTGCGCGGCCACCTACAAGCTGGTCAACTCCTGGCCGGGCGGCTTCCAGGGCGAGGTCACGGTCAAGTGCGCCGCCGCCGTGAACTCGTGGAAGACCACGCTGACCTACCCGGCCGGAGTGAAGGTCACCCAGAACTGGAGCTCGACCCTGTCGGCCTCCGGGACCGCCTTCACCTTCTCCAACGCCGCCTGGAACGGCTCCGTCCCGGCCGGCGGCTCGACCACCTTCGGCTTCATCGCCTCCTGGACCGGCACGGGCGCCCCGCCCGCACCCGTCATCTCCTAGCCCCGAGGGGGTACGGCCCGCGCCGTGCCCCCTCCCGTCGGCCCGTCTCCGAAAGTTTCGGGCCATACCCGGAAGTTTTCATACCAGAAAGGATCCCCATGTCCAGACTCCGCAGAGCGCTCCTGACCGGAGCGCTCGCCGTCCTCCCGGCCGCGGCGGTCTTGCTGCCCGCCGTACCGGCCCACGCCTCGGACACGCTGCGCGCGCACGCCGAGGCGCGCGGCAAGTTCATCGGCACCGCGCTGGCCACCTCCCCGCTGGCCAACGAGAGCGCCTACCGCACCATCGCCGCCTCGGAGTTCAACCAGATCACCGCCGAGAACGCGATGAAGTGGGACGCCACCGAGCCCAGCCAGAACCAGTTCACCTTCACCGCGGCGGACCAGATCGTCGCCTTCGCCGAGGCGAACGACCAGCAGGTGCACGGGCACACGCTGGTCTGGCACAGCCAGACGCCGAACTGGGTGCAGAACCTCTCCGCCGCCGACCTGCGCTCGGCCATGCAGAATCACATCGCCAGGGTCGCCGGGCGCTACGCGAGCAACCCCGTCGTGAAGTCCTGGGACGTGGTGAACGAGGTCTTCGAGGAAAACGGCAGCATGCGGAACTCGTTCTGGTACCAGAAGCTGGGCGACAGCTACATCGCCGACGCCTTCCGGTACGCCCGCGCGGCCGACCCCGACGCCGAGCTCTGCATCAACGACTACAACGTCGAGGGCGTCAACGCCAAGAGCACCGCGATGTACAACCTGGTCAGGACGTTGAAGTCGCAGGGCGTGCCGATCGACTGCGTGGGCCTGCAGAGCCACCTGGCCATCCAGTACGGCTTCCCCGGCCAGGTCCAGGAGAACATCCAGCGCTTCGCCGACCTCGGGGTGAACGTCCGGATCACCGAGATCGACATCCGGATGCAGATGCCCAGGGACGCCGCCAAGGACGCCACCCAGGCCACCTACTACACGAACATGGTCAAGGCCTGCCTGGCGGTGGCCCGGTGCACCGGCATCACGATCTGGGGCTTCACCGACAAGTACTCCTGGGTCCCCGACACCTTCTCCGGCCAGGGCGCGGCCCTGATCTACGACGAGAACTACGGCAAGAAGCCCGCCTACACGGCCGTCCACGACGCCCTGGCGGGCGGGACTCCGCCGGACGACACCACGCCGCCGTCCACGCCGGGCAGGCCCGCCGCCTCCGCCGTCACCTCGACCGGGGCCACCCTGACCTGGACCGCCTCCACCGACAACCGCGCCGTCACCGGCTACGACGTCTACCGGGGCACCACCAAGCTCGGCTCCTCGGCCACGAACTCCCTCGCCCTGACCGGCCTGACCCCGGAAACGGCCTACACCGTCCACGTCGTCGCCCGCGACGCCGCCGGGAACGTCTCCGACGCCTCCGAGACCACCACCTTCACCACCACCGCGGGCTCCGGCAGCGGCTGCACGCCCGCCTACCGGGTGGTCAACTCCTGGCCGGGCGGCTTCCAGGGCGAGGTCAAGATCACCTGTTCCGACCCCGTCACCTCGTGGCGGGTCACGCTGACCTACCCGGAGAGCGTGCGGATCACCCAGAACTGGAGCTCGACCCGGAACAGCTCCGGCACCGCCCACACCTTCACCAACGCCGCCTGGAACGGCTCCGTCCCGGCCGGCGGCTCGACCACCTTCGGCTTCATCGCCTCCTGGACCGGCACGGGCGCCCCGCCCGCACCCGTCATCTCCTAGACCGCCGGGACGCGTGCCCCGGCCATCGGCCGGGGCAGCGGATCCGGGCGGCGGATCCGGGCGGCGGATCCGGACGGCACCGGTGACGGCGCCGGCGGCCGGCTGCGCGGAGAAGGCGGCGTTCAGGGTGCTGTGCGCACGCCGTTCTCCCGCAGGGCGGTGACCAGCCAGCGCCCGATGCGGCCGTGCCCTTCGAGGGTGGGGTGGACGCCGTCGGGGAGGGTCGCGCCCGGCCCCCAGTCCTGACCGAGCGGATCGAGGAAGACCGCGCCGCTCTCCCCCGCGGCGTACGCGACGGCGTCTCTCACGTCGCGGACCCACGGGGGAGCGGCCCCCATCCACAGGGGCCCGATCACCAGGATCCTGGTGGCCGGCCAGTGCTGCCGGGCGGTATCCAGCAGTCGCGCGGCGGCTCCGTAGACCTCGGCGGCCGGGGTGTCGCGATCGTTGTGACCACCGGAGACGATCAGCAGGTCGGGCGCCGGGCGCCAGGCGAGCTCATCGACGAAGGAGTCCTCGAAGGTCCGGCCCACCCGGCCCGGGTTGACGAAGCCGGTCCCGCCCGCCCCCGCGGTGATCAGCTGCCAGTCCAGCTCGCGGGCGGCCTGCGCGGCGTAGCTCTGCCAGCGCGCGACCGGACCCGACCCGACCGTGAAACTGTCCCCGATGATCATTACCACCGGGGCTACGGGCGCCGCCGCCGCCTTCGGCGCCCCGGTCGAGGGGGCCGTCGCCGACGTGGCCGACGTGGCCGACCGTACCGCGGCCTCGCTCACCGGTACGGTTCCGCCCATTCCCCCGCATCCCGAGATAAGCCACGAAATCAGCAGGAGAGCGACAGAAGGGGAAAAGGGACGCTTTTTTCCAACAGGCACACGCATGCCACCTCGGAGCATTATCGACCGCCGACATGAACGACGGTCCCCCGGGACGTGTCCGGCGCTTCCGCCGCCCGCCCGACCCGGATGGCCACCCCCCTGCCGCCACCCGGAGAGACCGTCGTGAGCAGTGGTAATTCTATGCGGGCACGGGCAAGCGGCCACAGAAAATCACGAGATGGAAAAACTTGTCCAGCGACCGTCCGGGTATATCCCCTTATATGGAACCAAAACCTCAGTCCAGGCCCATCAAACGTCAATTCATTCGCTAGAGAAGGACAACCTGGCCGGGTATCAAGTCGTCAATAGTCTGGTACTCCACCCCCGGACAGGAGAAGAGGCGCATGACTTTCGCGTACGGCCTGCCGTCAGACTCCCGCCCCTACCCGGCCCGCCACGGCTACGCGGCCCGCCATTCCAGGCCGGGGAACGCGCTCGGCCTGGGATCGCTCGCCACGGCCGGGGCCGCCGTCCTCGCCGGATTCCTCCCCCTGACCTCCTGGGCCTCCGTCACTCTCACGCTCGCCTCCGTGGCCCTCGGCTTCGCCGCCCTCGGCAGGGCGCACCGGACCGAGACGCGCCGGAACGGGGCGCACCAGGCCGGGGAGAGTCCGAACGGGGAGAGTCCGAACGGAGACCACGGCGCCGGAGCGCCGCGCAGGAGGGCCGGCTGGCCGGGTCTCCTGCTGGAGCTGACGGTGGGCGCCCTGGTGCTCTGGGCCTCGGCTGCGCTCTTCACCGCCCTCACCGACGCGGACCTCCGGGATCGGACCGGCGGCGCCGAGGTCCGCGAGCTCCGCGAGACCCGTGGCGCCGTCACCGAGTGCCTCCGGAGCGGCACCGGTCAGCTGACGTGCGAGGCGGGCGTGCTCCGGGTGCCGCAGTAACCCGGCCCGCCGCTCCGCGGCTCCTTCGCCGGCAAGCCGGACCAGGTCCGCGGCACCCTCCACCGCGACGTGGTCGTCCAGGACTGGTTCACCCGCGCCCTGGCAGCGTCTTGCAACGGCCTGCCGAAACCCCGGTCTGCTCAGGTCTCCGCCGGAGCGGCCGATAGGAGGGCCGGAGCGGTGAGTGCTCCGGAGGAGGGTCTTCGTGACGCAGCAGAAGTCGCAACCGCTGATCAGTAAGGGCTGGCAGTGGGCGGCCGTCGCTTTGGGCGGCATCTATCTCCTGTTCATGGGAGTGCTGCTGCCCCTGACGGTGAACGGAGGGTCGCTCCGGCAGGTCATCAACGTCTTCGTGCCGGGTCTGGCGCTGTTCACGCTGGTCGGTGCGATCGCCGCCATCCGGGCCTCGCTCCATTCCCAGCTGGGCAGGCGCACCCGTCACGCCTGGCGGTGGATGGCGGCCGCGAACGTGCTGCTCGCCCTGATGATCCCGTCGTCCGTCGTGATCCCGGTGTCATCGTTCCCCAGCGTGCCGGACGCGCTCCGCCTTGCGTCCGTGCCGCTGCTGGTGGTCGGCATCCTCCTCCTGCCGCGCAGCGGAGAGAGCCGCTCCCGGCGCTGGACCTTCGCCCTGGACGCGGCCGTGGTCGTCGTCGCCGCCGCCATCCCGCTGTGGTACTTCCAGCTCGGCCCCACCCTGGCGGCCGAGGTCGTCGACCCCCGGCGGGTGGCCGCCGCCGCGGCCTATCCGATCTTCGACCTGCTCGCCCTCTTCGCCGTCGTGGTCGCGCTGCTGCGCGGGGTGGATCCCCGGGTACGGCGCCCGATGTGGCTGGCGGCCGCCGCGATCGTGCACAGCACCATCGGCGACACCTACCTCGGATATCTCAACAGCCACTCCGCGGACCAGTCCTGGTTCAGCTGGCAGTTCCCGTTCTGGCTCACCGCCCACTTCCTGCTGGCCCTCTCGGCGACGGAGCAGTGCCGCCGCATCCACGGCCCCGCCCGGGTCCGCCCGTCCCAGGCGCTGCGGAAGGTCAGCCGGCTGCCGTACCTGGCCGTGGTGCTCGGCTTCGGCATGCTTCTGACCGTCGCGGTGAACGAGGGCTCCCTGTACTCGTGGGGCGGCGTAGCGGTAGGCGCGAGCGTCCTGGTCGTCCTGGTCCTGGCCCGCCAGTTGCTGGCCCAGCACGACAACCACACGCTGGCCACCACCGACAGCCTGACCGGGCTGGCCAACCGGGCCTTCGCCATGGACCGGACCGCACAGACCCTGGCAGGCGCCACGACCGGCCAGGGGAACGTGGCGATGGCGCTGATCGACCTGGACGACTTCAAGGCGGTCAACGACCGGCTCGGCCACGCGGTGGGCGACGCCCTCCTGGTGGCCGTGGCCGACCGGCTGCGCGCGTGCGTACGGCCCGGCGACACCGTCGCCCGCCTGGGCGGTGACGAGTTCGCCGTCCTGCTGCCGGACCTGGCGGCCGAGCACACCGGCAATCTCGCCGAACGGATCATCTCGGCGCTGAAGACACCGGTGCGGGTCGGGGGTCATGAGCTGATCGTGCAGGCCAGCATCGGCCTGGCCGGCGGCGACGGCGCCATGAGCACCAGCGAGCTGCTGCGCCGCGCCGACGTGGCGATGTACGCCGCCAAGGAGCAGGGCAAGAACCGCTGGGCGCGCTACGCCGACGACATGGACGTGCGCGCCAACGAGCACGCCCGCCTGGGCAGCGAGCTGCGCCAGGCGCTCAAGGAGAACCAGTTCTTCCTGCTCTACCAGCCGGTGGTCGCCCTGCCCGGCGGCGGCGTCTCCGGGGTGGAGGCCCTCATCCGCTGGCGTCACCCCGAGCGCGGGCTGGTCTCCCCGGCGGAGTTCATCCCGATCTCCGAGCGCAACGGAATGATCACCGAGATCGGCGCCTGGGCGCTGCGCGAGGCCTGCTCCCAGATGGTCGCCTGGCAGCGCGAGTACGGTCCGACCGCACCCGGCAAGATGAGCGTGAACGTCTCGGCCCGGCAGCTGCACGAGTCCGCCTTCGTCACGACCGTCGCCGACGTGCTCCGCGAGACCGGCCTGGACCCGGCCGACCTGCTGCTGGAGATCACCGAGACGGCGGTGTTCGACGGCGGTGCCGCGCTGGAGACGGTCCGCGCCATCCACGCCCTGGGCGTCAGCATCGCCCTGGACGACTTCGGCACCGGCCACTCCTCGCTCAGCCTGCTGCGCACCTGCCCGGTCGACGTGCTCAAGGTGGACAAGTCCTTCATCGACGGGGTGACCGGCACGGCCGAGCAGTCGGCGATCGCCACCGCCATGGCGCAGATCGCCCAGGTGATGCGGCTGAACGTCGTGGCCGAGGGTGTGGAGACCGAGGCACAGGCCGAGCGGCTGCACCAGCTCGGATATCCGCTGGCCCAGGGCTTCCACTTCGCCCGGCCGCTGCCGCCGCAGGACGTCGAGAACCTCCTGATCATCCAAGTGGATAACCGCGGCCGTCCGGAGCTCACCGCCCGGGCGAGCTGACCCGGCACGCGTGCCCGCGGAACCGGCCGGTCGCCTCGGACGGCGTCCGGCCGGTTCCGTCCATGCCCGTCAGGGCTCTCAGGCGGTCGTCCCCGGGAGGGTCTCCGGGGCCGGGCCGGACGGCTCCTGACGCAGGCGGACCTCCCCGACGGGGTGGCCGCCGCCGTACAGGGTGCCGGTGGCGAGGGCCTCAAGCCCGGGGGCGTCGAGGTCCAGGGCGCGCAGGGCCGCGACGGTGACGGGGACGCGGGCGCGCTGGCCACCGTCCTCGATCTTGACCGTGCCCGCGCGGCCGTCCTCGAAGACGAAGGCGTCGAACGCCTCGGCCCCCGCCTTGACCAGCAGGCCGGGGATCGCCCGCATCAGCTGGGCCTCGGGGCGGACGGTGCCGGAGGTCCACTCGGGGTGGGCGCGGAAGGCGTCGGCGACACGGCGCTCGGGGGTGCCGGGCTCGGCCAGGACGAGGGCGCGGAACGCCCGGGTCACGCCCAGCATGGAGACGAAGAACAGCGGGGCGCCGCAGCCGTCGACGCCGGTGGCGGCGACCCGCTCGCCGGTCAGTTCCTCGACCGTGGCGCGGATCGCCCGCTGCAGCGGGTGCGCCGGGTCGAGGTAGGTCTCCAGCGGCCAGTCGTTGGCCGCGCAGGTGGCGAGCATCGCCGCGTGCTTGCCCGAGCAGTTCATGTAGATCCGGGCCTTCTCGCCACCCGAGCGCAGCACCTCGTCACGTGCGGCGGCGTGCTCGGGCAGGTCCTCCGGGCAGCGCAGGACGCTCTCGTCCAGTCCGGCCCCGGCGAGGATCTTGCGGGCGCCGTCCACGTGGAACGTCTCCCCCGCGTGGCTCGCGCACGCCAGCGCGAGCAGCTCTCCCTCCAGCGCGAGCCCGTTGCGCACCATGGCGAGCGCCTGCAGCGGCTTCATCGACGAGCGGGGCGAGACGAGCGCGTCCACCGCGCCGTGCACCCGCGCCGGGGAACCGTCCGCCTTCACGGCCAGCATCCGCGCCCGGTGGGTGGACTCCACGAACCCCGACCGTACGACTTCGACAACCAACGACCCAGTAGACACCTTTGTCTCCTTTCGCCCCGAGTCTATGGAGACCTCGGGACACGGGATGATGGGGGCATGCGTGCGGTCGTTCAGCGGGTGAGTTCCGCGTCGGTGGTGGTGGACGGTGCGGCGGTCGGGGCGATCGACGAGCCGGGGCTGCTCGTGCTCGTCGGGGTGACCCACACCGACACGCCCGCGGAGGCGGCGAAGCTGGCCGCGAAGCTCTGGGGCCTGCGGATCCTGCACGGCGAGAAGTCGTGCTCCGACGTCGGCGCCCCGCTCCTGGTGGTCAGCCAGTTCACCCTGTACGGCGACGCCCGTAAGGGTCGGCGCCCCACCTGGCAGGCGGCGGCCCCGGGACCGGTCGCCGAACCGCTGGTCGAGGCGGTCTGCGCAGAGCTGCGCGCGCTCGGCGCGCACGTGGAGACGGGCGTCTTCGGCGCGGACATGAAGGTCGCCCTGACCAACGACGGCCCGATCACCCTGATCCTGGAGATCTGACCACCCGTCGACCCCGGAGACCCGACACCCGTCCCGGCCGCCGGCGGCTCCGCCGCCTTTGCCCGGGAAGTGTGGCCCCTCAGCGGATGCGGCGGCGCAGGGCGGGGTCGATCTGGACGTTGCGCCCGGCGTCCGGCGGGACGATGACCTCCTGGGCCGCCGCCACCCCGTCGGCCTGCAGCGGCGCGTCCACCGGCACGGTCCGCTTGACCACGGCCAGCGCGATCGGGCCGAGCTCGTGGTGGCGGGCGGCACTGCCGACGAAGCCGACCTCGCTCTCGCCGTCGGTCACCGGGGTCCCGCGTCCGGGCAGCCGGTCGGCGCTGCCGTCCAGGTGCAGGAAGACCAGGCGGCGCGGCGGGTGGCCGAGGTTGTGCACCCGGGCCACCGTCTCCTGACCCTTGTAGCAGCCCTTGCCCAGGTGGACGGCCGTACCGATCCAGCCCACCTCGTGCGGGATCGTCTTGTGGTCGGTCTCCAGGCCCAGCCGGGGGGTGTGGCGCTCGATCCGCAGCGCCTCGTGGGCCCACAGCCCGGCCGGCCGCATGCCCAGGTGCCCGGCGAGCAGCTCACGCGGGAGGAGCACGTCGTCGCCGACGAGGATCGCCCCGGCCGGCGGGGTGATCCGCGTGCCGTCGATCACGGTGACCACCGCGTAGGAGTCCGTCACGTCGGCGACCTCGACCCGGAGCATGAAGCGCATCTTGTCCAGGAAGGCGACCAGCTCGGCCGAGGTGCCCGGCTCCACGTGCGCCCAGACGGCCCCGCCGTCGTCGACGAGCGTCAGGTGGTGCTCCACCCTGCCCTGGGCGTCCAGCAGCAGGGTCTGGGTGGCCTCGCCGGGCTTCAGGGCGTCGAGCTTCTGCGAGGTCAGGCTGTTGAGCCAGCTCAGCCGGTCGGGCCCGGAGATCTTCACGACCTCGCGGTTGCTCCGGTCGACCATCGCCTCACCGGCGAGCAGCGCGCGCTGCTCGGCGAACGGGTCGCCGTAGTGGCCGGCGACGTCGGCGTCGGGGGCGTCGGCGGCGACCGCGCCGGGGATGTCCAGCAGAGGGCTTCGCATGACCCCCAGCCTATGCGGTGCCCGGCTCCGCCCCTCGCCCGCGTCGATCTCCTCGGCCCTCGCCCGCGCCGGCTCTCACGCCTCCCGCGCGCGTGATCCCGGTGACGCCCCTCAGCGGCACTTGCGGCAGCGGCCGAAGACCGTCAGGTGGTGCACGTCGGTGGCGAACCCCAGCTCCCGGTCGAGCCCGTCCACCAGGGTCTGCACCAGCTCCGGCCGGACCTCGCTGATCTCGCCGCACCCCCGGCAGACCAGGTGGACGTGGTCGGCGTCGGCCGCCAGGTGGTAGGTGGGGGCGCCGTGCCCGAGGTGGTTGTGGGCGACCATCCCGAGCTCCTCGAGCAGTTCGAGGGTCCGGTAGACGGTCGAGATGTTCACCCCGCGGGCGGTCTCCCTGACCCGGTTGCAGATCTCCTCGGGGGTGGCGTGCTCCAGCGCCTTGACCGCCTCGAGCACCAGCTGCCGCTGCGGAGTGACCCGATAGCCGCGCGCCCGCAGCTCCTCATGCCACGACGTCTCGGTCATGGTGCAGAGTCTAAGCGCTGACGGGGGCGTGATCGGCGATCGGCGGCGACGCCGTGGAGATCCGGTGGACCTACGCGGACGAGGACGGGGTGGAGGCCGTTCCGAGCACGGCGACGGCTCCGGCGGGTTCGGGCCAGCCCGGTGAACGACCCAGGGCCGCGACGATCTCATCCATGCGGGACCCGCCCGACCACGCGAGCGCCGGTGCGAAGGCCGCCCCGGGCTCTCGGCGCGCCCTGCCGTCGGGTACGGCCCTCGCCACGGCGAGGGCCGCGTCCAGCAGGTCCGGCGGGAACGTCACCTCGGCACCCAGCGCCTTGGCGAGATCCCAGGAGTGCACCACGTAGTCGATGAAGTGGAAGCTGATCGCCTGCCTTCCGGGGAAGGCGACCCCGCTTCCGAACTCGGGCAGCGGGAACACGCGCTCCAGCACGCCGCCGACGGCGAAGGCTTCCATGACGTGTCCGGCCGAGGTCCGGTAACTCCCGACGGGGTCGTCTCCGAGCGGACGCAGCCTCCACAGCGCGAGATCGTCCTCCCCCCTGGACGCCGCGGCGAAGCCGTAGTGCTGTGTCGTCATGTGCGCGAGCAGGCCGTACACGGTCCATCCGAGGCAGGGCGTGGGGCGGGACAGGTCCGCGGGCCGCACCCGGGCCGCCAGCTCGACGCTGGCGCGGACGGCCTGCCCGTCGAGTGCGACGAGATCGGCTTCTGCGAGCGAATCAATAGTACGCATGTGCATATGATCTACGTCTGCTTATTATCGTGTCAACTGGGTATCGTGGTCCCGTGACAGGCCGCCGCGACCTCGCCGAGATGCTGCACCCCCTGCTGCAGGCGCTCATCGCGGCGGAGCTCCCGGTGCTGGCGGAGTACGGGATCTCCATGTGGGGCTACACCGTGCTCGGCGCCCTGGACGAGGGTTCGGTGCGCACTCAGGCCGCTCTCGCCGAGGTGATCGGTGCCGACAAGACCCGCATCATCAGCACCCTGGACAGACTGCAGACAGCCGGGCTGATCATTCGCGAACCGGATCCCCGTGACCGCCGCGCCAGGATCCTCGCGATCACCGACGAGGGCCGCGAGGTGCGCAGGTCCGTGCGGGCCGAGATCCAGGCCAACGAGGAGCGCCTGCTCGCGCGCCTGCCCGAGGCCGACCGCCGCGGCTTCCTGAACGCCCTGCAGACGCTCCACCGGCTGCCCCGCGAAGAGATCACCGACAGGTCCGCGCTCGACCGGCGGCCCGCTCGGCGGCCGGACGCGGCTCGCGGGCACTGATCACCCGCCATCGCCTGCGCCGCACACTCTCGCCCGCGCCGCACACCCCGACTCGCCCCTGAGCCGCTAAACCTCTTCTGACCTGCGCGGACCCACTTGTCGAATATTTACTTGCCCGACCGGGCACCGTCGCATAACGTACGGATCACGCAGAAAGGAGGTGGTCCAGACAATGGTTGATCATTATCGGACTAGCGAGGTGGCTGTCCGCTAGGACGCCCCGACTCCGGACTCGGTCTGGACGTCACGTGGCGTTCGGCGAATCCACGGCAATCACCGGAACCCCGGGCTGCCGGAGGGCGGGAACCTCCCGCCTCTGGTCCATCCGGCCCTTCCGCTCCGCGCGGGAGGAAACGGTCCGGGGTTCTTCATTCTTCGGCGGCCGCTGCCTTCGCAGCGGCCGTTGCTTTTCCCGGTGCCGCGCTATCAGTGCTCCCCGCGGGCGGGCACCCCGAGCGCCGCGCAGGCCTCCCGGTAGAGGCGGACGACCTCCCAGCGGACCTGGGCGCGCTCGGTCAGGGTCGTGCTCCACGGGACGCGGACCGTGACGTCCTCCCCGCCGACCACCGCGACGAACTCGATCGCCTCGGCGTCCACCCCCGACGTCCTCGCGGCGGTCGCCTCGGGCCGCCCGCCGAGACCTCTGACGATCAGCAGCGCGTCGTCGGCGTGATCGTCGTTCATGTGCCGCTTGATCGCCTCGACCACGTCGGGAGTGAAAGGGGTGCTCATGCCCGGCATCGTAGTCGCGTGCGCCCGGCGGGGCTCCCGCCGTACGGCGTCAGATCTCGGGGACGAAGTCGCCCACCCGCTTGAGCTCGGCCGAGATGTGCGACTGGAGCGGCTGCCCCATCGCCGCCATGTCGTAGGCCCACATCAGGTTGCCGTTGACCAGGCCGTAGAGGCGGTGGCCCGCGGCGTACTCCTTGGCGGTGGCGGTGCGCGCCACCACGTCCGTATGAAGCTCGATCTTGTGGAAGACCACCTCGCCGACGTAGATCTCCACGATTCCCGTGGGGTGCGACAGGCACACCTCCAGCTGGCGCTCGGGCAACTGCCGCCAGAACCCGGTCTCGGTGCCCAGCGGGCGGACCCGGTTGCCCGCCCCGTCCAGCAGCCAGGTGCGGCTGGTGTAGGTCAGGAACGGCTTGCCGTTGTGCCCGAAGACGATCTCCTGACCGAAGTTGAAGCTCTCGATCGTCGGGTATCCGCCCACCCCGGCCCCCTCCCACCGGCCCACGAGGAAGGAGATCGGCGCAAGGTCGGGATGCAGCTCAGGAACGTCCATGGGACCACAGGGTATCCAAGGGGACGCGGGGGAAAGCCGCCGTCCCGGCCCGGCTCGCGCCGGTGCCCCGGGCCCGAATAGTCTTCAGACATGGCACGATCATTAGTGATCAAGGTGACCGCCGGCTCGGACGCTCCGGAGCGTTGCAACCAGGCGTTCACAGTGGCCGCCGCCGCGCTGGCGAGCGGGGTCCCCGTCTCCCTCTGGCTGACCGGCGAGGCCTCCTGGTTCGCCCTGCCCGGCCGGGCCAAGGAGTTCGCCCTGCCGCACGCGGCCCCGCTGGAGGACCTGCTCGACGCGGTCCTGGCGGCCGGCCGGGTCACGGTGTGCACGCAGTGCGCGGCCCGGCGGGAGATAACGGTGGACGACGTGATCGACGGCGTCCGCATCGCCGGGGCCCCCACGTTCGTCGAGGAGTCCCTCGCCGAGGGGGCCCAGGCGCTCGTCTACTGACCCCGTCAGGTACGGAGCAGGGTCACCCCGTCAGGTACGGGGCAGGGTCGCGGCGAGGCGCTCCTGGCGGAGCCGTTCGAACCAGACGTCGTCGATCGGTCCCAGCTGGGTGCCCGTCGCCCACGTCAGCAGCAGGTCGGCCAGTCCGGGGGTGCGGGCCAGGGCCGGGCCGTGCAGGTAGGTGCCGATGACCTTCCCGGCGTAGCAGCCCTCGGTGCCGTCGCCGTTCCCGGTGCCGACGACCGTCCGGGACAGCGGGCGCACGCCGGGGCCGAGCCGGGTGACGCCCATGTGGTTCTCGAAGCCGGTCAGGGTCGGCACGCCGAGCGCCGGGTCGGTCTCGGCGACCAGTTCGCCGACGGCGCGGCCGGTGCCGCGCCCGCTGGCGATGTCGAGCAGCCCGATGCCCTCCACCGGCTGCCCCTCCTCGCCGCCGAAGACGCTGCCCATGATCTGGTAGCCCGCGCAGACGGCCAGCATCGCCGCGCCCCGGCCGATGGCCCGGTGCAGCCCGCCGTCGCGGCGCAGCCGCTGGGCGGCGAGGATCTGCGGCCGGTCCTCACCGCCGCCGATCAGGTAGATGTCACCGCTCTCGGGCACCGGGTCGGCCGAGCGCACGTGCAGGGTCTCGACCGGGATGCCCCGGCGCCGGGCACGCTGCTCCAGGACCAGGACGTTGCCCTGGTCCCCGTAGGTGCTCAGCAGGTCCGGATAGATCCAGACGAGGCGCAGGACGCTGTCAGACGGCACGACCGAACTCCGTTCGAATCTGCTGGAAGGCGGTGTAGTTGGCGATCACGTCGACCTTGCCCGGCGGCTGGGCCGCCAGCGCCTGCACGAACGAGTCCGTCAGCTGGAACGGCACGTCCGCCACCTCCAGCCGGAGCGCCAGGTCCAGCTTGCGCTCCCCGGTCACGTAGACCGGCCGACCGCGCAGCACCCGGTAGTCGACGTCCCACAACCAGGAGGTGTCGCGCCCGTCGGGCCCCTGCGCGTTCACCGAGAGGATCACCGGCAGCGCGGGATCGAGCACGTCGAACGCCTCAAGCCAGCCCGCCGGGTTCTTGGCCAGCAGCAGGCGGGCGTTGCGGCCCTCACGCTCCACCGTGGTGTAGCGGCCGGCGACCGACCTGACCTCGCGCAGCCGGGGCAGCGCCCGCTCGACCGGCAGGCCGAACGCCTCCGCGGTGGCCAGCGCGATCACCGCGTTGGCCCGGTTGGCCCGGCCGGGCAGCTGGATGTCCAGCGGCCAGCGCCGCCCGCGCGGGTCGACCACCGCCTCGCCGTCGAGGATCCAGGACGGCTGGGGCCGCCGGAAGGAGCACTCGCGGCAGGCCCAGTCGTTCTCGTCCGGGGAGGCCTGGCCGACGACTCCGGAGACGTGACCGCCCGGCGGGACGTACTCCAGCCCCTTGCGGTCCAGCGGGCCGCCGCACTCGGGACAGCACCAGGAGTCCTCCTTCCAGGGCTGCCCGGCGGAGACCCAGGTCACCGAGGCGGCCGTGGACGCGCCCCAGGTCACCAGCGGGTCGTCCGCGTTGGCGATCACGTGGGTGTTCCGGCCCGCCAGGGCGCGGCGCCACTTCTGGGCCAGCAGCCAGATCTCGGCCGCCCGGTCCATCTGGTCGCGGCTGAGGTTCATCAGGACCACCACGGCCGCGCCGGTGGTGTCGATCACCTCGGGGAGGTACTTCTCGTCGACCTCCAGCACGCCGTACGGGGCGTCCTTGGACGAGGAGAGCGCGGACACGTGCCCGGCGGGCATGTTGGCGCCGAAGGCGTTGGTGGCGACGTCACCGAGCTCCTGGAGCGCGGATGTGATCAGCCGGGTGGTGGTGGTCTTGCCGTTGGTCGCGCTCACGAGCGCGAGCCTGCGGTTCTGTGCGAGCTGGCGGAGCAGGTCGGGCTCCAGGGCCAGGCCGACCCGGCCGCCGATCACCGATCCGTCGCCGCGTCCGGTCGCCCGGGACAGCGTCGCGGCCGTCCGGCCCAGCGCACTGGCGAGCTGCGCCCGCAACGGTAGCTGACTCATGCGCCGATACTACTGACTCGCGCACCTTTTCCGCCGTGCCCCGGTACGGCTCCCCTTACGACCCCCGGTACGGCCCCCGGATCAGTCGGCGAACGTCAGCTCCACGGTCTCCGGCGACTCGGCGTCGAACGGCAGGACGAACCGGTGCGGCCACGACAGCACGCCCTCCAGCCATCCCGCTCCCATCGTCTGGGCGACGTGCCGCAGCCGCTCGGCCGGGTCGATCCCGACCGTGACCGTCATGACGTCCCGCTCCACGCCTGCGTGCTCGTCGTCACCCAGCAGAACCCGCCAGGCCAGGGCCCGGTTCCGGTCCACCTCCATGGAGAGCGGGTGGTGGCGCAGCGCCCTGGCCCGGTGGCCGAGCAGCTCGGTGCCGTCGGCCGGGCGGTCGAACAGCGGATAGTCCATGGCCGCCGCCGGGGCGTGCGGGTCCGGGGCGGGGTGCCCGTACGGGAACAGCCGGTCCACCTCGTGCAACCACCGGACCTGCGGGATCACCCACGCGGGCCCGGGCCGCTCGCCGGGCCTGCGGTCGGGTCCCAGGATCCGGGTGGCGGCCAGGGCGGCCTGCTCGGTGAGCCCGGCCGGATCGGCGACGGTCCGCAGCGCCCAGGCCCGGCGGGCGACGGCGCGCTCCACGGCGGTGGCCAGCAGGCACTCGCGCCGCCGCGCGGGCAGTTCCGCCCACATGTCCGCCAGCGCCCGGGGCGCGCCCGGCAGCGGGCGGTCGACGCAGAACGCCAGCACCAGCGTGTCGGTCCAGATGCGCAGCCAGGCCCACTCGGGGGACTCGGCGAGCAGGTCGGCCTCACGCAGCTCGATCAGCGTGCACGCCCGCCCGGTCCGGCACTCCTGGCCGCACGCCGCCGAGCGGCGCCCGCAGATCGGCGGGGTCTGCCCGGGGACCGTGTGCTCACGGCCCTCGCCCAGCGGCACCTGGATGCGGAGCGGACGGTCCATGCCGTCGGCGAAGACGGCCGCCGTGCCGGGCTGGAGGGAGACGACCTGCCGGGACTGCTCCTCGCTCAGGTTCATCGCGGCGCCGACCAGCTGGCGGTCGTCCTCGGCCGGGAGCCGGTGCACGACCTTCAGCGCGGTGTTCTTCACCACGTCGGAGACCAGCTTGGTGGGGATCTGCTCGGCCACCACGATGCCCTCGCCGTACGCGCGGATCTCGGCGAGCATCCCGGCCAGCAACTCGACGGCGTGCGTGCTGGCCCGACCGGCGCCCCGGTCGCGCAGGAGCCGGTGCGCCTCCTCGATCACGATCACGTGCCGGAGCCCGGACGTCTTGGCGGACCTGGCCCGCATCCGCAGGTGCTCCACGATCCGGATGATCAGCGTGCCCATCAGGAACGCCTTGTCCTCGTCGTTGGCGACGTCCTCGATGGCCAGGACCACGTTGCGCTGGAGCAGGTCGCCGATGTCGGCGGGGTGGCCGCCCTCGAAGAACCGCCCGGCCGAGCCGACCCGGAGCGAACGCAGCCGCAGCGAGATGAAGCCCTCGACGTCGGCCTGGACCTCCCGGCCGTAGCCGATCTCCTTGATCACGTCCATCGCGTGGTGCTGGAGCTGCTCCAGGGTCGGTACGGCCGGCCGCACCGCCGCCCCCGGAGCCGCCCCGCCGGTGACCACGTCCCAGCCGTTGGTCTCGTACACCCGCTGGAGCGCGAGTGACATGATCTGCGGGAACGGCTCCTCGGCGTCGAAGGCCGCCATGAACAGCGCCCGGACCATGTCGATGTGCGCCTGGACCGGGTAACCGGGCTCGGGGGCGAGCGGGTTGACGCTGAACGGCACGTTGTCGGGGGCGGAGGGGTTGATCACGGTCACCGGGGCGAGGTGCTGGATCCGGCCGCCCATCGCGGCGTACTCGGACTTGGCCGGCTCGATGGCCAGCCACGGGATGCCCGCCCCGGTGAGCTGCTCCAGCAGGTGGCGCACGGTCTGCGACTTGCCGGAGCCGGTGGCCCCGGTGACGAACGCGTGCCGGTTCAGGGTCGCCAGCGGGACCGTGAACGACCCGACCGCGCGGTCCTGACCGTCCACGATCGCGCCGAGGTTCAGCACCGGCTCACCGGGGGGCGCGTCGGCCTCGCTGGTCACGTCGAAGAAGCCCGCGTCGAGCACCCGGACGCCGGGCACCTCGCGGCGGGGCAGCCCGGCCAGCGCGGCCAGCGCCCCCGCGGTGGCGGCGAAGGGGGTGGCGGCGCCGTCGGCCGGGTCCTGCAGGGCGGTGGCGAGCACCTCCTCGAAGGTGAGCGCCGGGGCGCAGAGCCCGCTGCGCAGGCGGTAGGGGTGATGGCTCATCTCGACGGAGCCGACCAGCACCGGGGCGATCTGCCGCAGCTCCTCCGGCCCGGCGGCCCCGGCCAGCACCCGCACGTTCCAGAGCCCGGCCTCGCGGAAGGCGTCGAGCTCCTGCATGCGCCGCTCGGCCCGCTCGGCGTCGTAGCGGGAGCGCTCGGAGGCGTCGCCGTACTGCCGCAGCACGTTGAGCTGGGTCCGCAGGTGCGCGATCTCGGCGTCCAGCAGGTCGGTCGGCTCGG
The DNA here is from genome assembly GCF_014648175.1 of Planobispora rosea. Taxonomy (GTDB): domain Bacteria; phylum Actinomycetota; class Actinomycetes; order Streptosporangiales; family Streptosporangiaceae; genus Planobispora; species Planobispora rosea. The sequence goes on along the minus strand of NZ_BMQP01000030.1, from coordinate 36,951 downwards.
CCACCACCAGCCACGCGAACGGCCGGGACATGAGCGTGACCAGCGTGGACTCGAACAGGGTGGGCCGCCGCACCTCGTCGGGGTCCGGCTCGCGACGGCCGCTCAGCGGCGGCGCCTGCCGCCCCGGACAGGTGGTCCAGGCCAGGTCGGACAGGTCGCTGAGCCACTCGTCGCCGATCCGCGTCCCCCGGGCGCCGCCGGGGAACAGCAGCGGCTCGGGGCCGGCCGGGACCGGTTCGCTCTCGGCGGCCGCGGCCCGGCGGGGCGGGCGGGGCGGGGTGAGCGGCCCGGCGTTGGTGATCAGCTCCAGCGGGGCGCCGGAGCCCCGGGAGAGCCAGCCGATCACGAAGGGCCTGCCCCGCTGGGCCGCGGAGAGGACGGCGGGCAGAACAGTGACGAAGTCCCACTCAGCCGACGAACTGCGCGAGGGCGCTGTGATCGACTGAATCCGATACCAGGGGCCGGTCAGGCTGTGCGGAAGACGGGACACGCTCTGCTGCATTTGGTCTCCACCGAGGGGACCCGGCTCCAGGCCGGAGGGTTGCTGCTTCACCGATCACTCCACCGCGCCGGGCGAGGCCTCGTGGTCACGCGACGTCCTCGACCACGCTGGAGCCTCCCTCCCGGACGCGTCTGCGCATTGACCGAGTCATTACCCCGCTCCCACGCTGTCCATAGAGTCACCGTCCCCCGAATCTCCGTCCCTGATCTCCGCCCCTGAAAACACCGTCCATACGGGCACCGCCCAGGCAGTCACCGCTCATGGGGCCGGCGTCCGTCGCCCGTCAACGTCTGCGCCAGTCGAGCCGGGGCGGCGGCGGGCCGAGGTTCGGCGGGGCGGTCTCGAAGGAGGTCGGCTCGCTCGGCGCCTCCTCCCCCCGGTCGGCGGTGCTCTCCGTGGTCGCGGCCCGGATCTCGTCGAACTCCCCCAGCGTCGTGCGGGGGAAGGTGAGGATCGCGGGGTTGGCGTCGGCGAGCCGCACCCGGCGGCCGTTCGCGGTCGCGTCGGTGACGATCACCGAGGTGGTGGGGAGCTGCTGGAGCTGGTGCGGCTCGACCAGGAACTCCCTGGAACGGTGCAGGACCCGCTCGGTCTCCCCCAGCACCTTGCTCGCCCTGCGCCCCCACTCGGTGGACTCGGTGATGTCCTCCCGCAGGTCCGCGCGGCCCACGTCGCGGTCGTCCTCGCCGTCTCCCGCCCGGCCGACCGTGGAGACGTAGCCCCCGTCGAGACCCGAACCGGCGGCACTGATCGTCTCGGTGAGCTGGGCGAGCTCCAGCCGGTGCTCGGTGCCCACGTGCTCGCTGGCCACCCGGGCGTCCTCGGCGTTGCCCAGCCGCATGAACGCCACCGCCGCGTGTCCCCGCCCCAGCCGCTCGCGCACGGTCGGGGTGAGCGAGCGGTAGGTCAGCACCAGCCCGGTGCGGGAGGTCTCGCAGGCGTCCATCAGCCGGTCGAGCACGTCGCCGCGGAGCTTGTCCGCCCCGGCGACGATGATCGTGTGGTACCACGGCCGCTCCGAGGCCGGCGACTGGCGCAGGATGTGGGTCAGCGCGGTGGCCACGTAGGTGCCGAGGACCCGGTTGCCGAACACGCCGGCCTGGCGGTCCATGGAGACCACCCGCAGGCGCGCGGGCGGGAGCCGTACGGCCTCCGAACCGAGGGTCTCCAGCTTGCGCAGCTGCGACTCCAGCGCCCACGCCCGCTCGATCACCACCCGGTCGCTGACCCCCCGGCCGAACAGCGTGCCGATCCGCTCCAGCTGGGTCGCGGTGATCAGGCCGTAGCGCAGGTCGTCCCGGGGGTCGCCGACCTGGGCCAGCGCCCGCAGCGCGGCGGTCACCTGGTTGATCGTGGCGTTCTCACCGAGGACCTCCAGGACCCGCTCCAGGATCGCGTTGTCGAACGACAGGTCCCTGGTGGTGCGGTGCTCCTCGCTGACGCTGACCACGTGGGCGAGCACGTCGGCGAAGGCCTCCGGCGCCAGGGTCGCGCCCAGGTCGAGCCGGGGCAGGTCCACCGGGAGCACCCAGACCAGCGGCTCGTCGCCGCCCCGGCGGGCCAGCTCGATCAGGTCCTTGGCGACGGCGCCCTCGGACAGGTCGAGCACGGTCAGGTGGCCGCCGCTGTAGAGCCGGGTCGCGCCGAGCAGGGTGATCAGCGCCGACCAGCCGGGCAGCGTGCCGCCGGCCACGTCGATGCGGTCGATCTCGTCGGGTACGGCCACGGCGTACCAGGTGATCTGCCGGTCGTAGCGCTCCTTGCGCTCCGTCCACTCCCGGTAGCGGGCGGCGTGCTCCTCCTGGGCGCGGTGGAGCTCCCGGTCGCGTTCCCTGCGCAGCCGTTCCCCGGCCTCCTGGCGCTCCTGGATCCGGTGGCGGACCGCCCGGTCCCCCTGGTAGACCGCGTAGCTGCAGAACCCGGCGATGCCGAACGCGACGATCACTCCGGCGAGGGCGAACGACCAGTCCAGCGGTCCGACGACGGCCAGTCCCAGCATGATCAGGCCCAGCCCGACCATGAATCCCCGCACCACCTTCACCGGGCGGTTCAGCAGGTCCTCGTTGAGCCGCTCACGGCGCACCCACTCGGGGTCGACCTCGGGGACGGGGTTCTCCGCGGGGGACGGGCGCCGGGGGGCCGGCCCCGGTTCGGGATAGAGCAGGGCATACTGCCAGCCCAGGTAGATCCGGTCCGCCTGGAGCTGCGCATGCTCGGGATGCACGTCCGTCACGGAACCTCCGCCGTCGGGCTCTCGTCCGCCTCCGTGACAGCGTAAAAGCTCTGTCTCCGCTTGGGGCGGCCTTCATGGCAATCCACTCTATTTTCCCCGCGTTTACCCTGACTTATGGGATCAATGGGTCTAGCGTGGATGAGATCAGCTACTACCATCCTTTGTCATGACGTCTCCCCCCGGTGGCGGTACCCGACGGCGACGCCCGGTCGCGGTACCCCTCGCCATTCTGGCGGTCGCCACCGGCCTGGGAATCACCGCCGCCCTCGGCGGATTCGCAAAGGCGCCCGAGGCGCCTCCCGAACAGCTCGGCCCCGGTGCAACCGTCGACCAGAAACTGTTCCTGACGAAGTTCGTGGCGTCGCGGACGGCGTTCCAGCCCGACGTGTACGGCGGTGAGGGCAAACGGTTCCTGGAAATCGAGCTTGAGGTCACCAACAAGAGCGACCGGACCCAATTGGTGGGTTCTCCGGGGCACGCGGGCAAGAAGGGCCTGCTCTATGCCCAGTCCCTGCTCAAGATGACCCCGGAGATCAAGAACGAGTTCGGCCCGATCTCCGCGATCACGGACGAGGGGGTCCCGAGCCGGCAGCTCCATCCGGGGATGACCGCCACCGTCGTGCTCCGGTACGAGCTGGAGCGGGGACAGCGGGCGCCGGAGCAGGTCACGTTCGACGTCGGGGTCTTCGACCCGGAGCCCCCCGGATTCAGCGCGGATCCCGACCTGACCCTGGAGCCCGAGAGCGACGTGGAGGGGGCGCCGCCCGAGGTCGAGGCGCGGGTCACCCTCCCCGTCCGGCGAGGCGGGACCGGCTGATGCGCCCCGTGCCCCTTGCGACGGCCTCCATGTCCCTCCTCCCGCACGGGGGAGGCCGCCGATGAGCACCGTGACCCCCAGCCGCCCCGGGACGACCACCACCCCTCGTCCCGCCTCCCGGCCCCCGAGCCGGCTGCGCCGGGCGGGCGCGGTGATCGCCGGAATCGCCCTGGCCGCCGCCGCGGTGGCCGTCCAGGCCGTCGCACTGGAGCACGAGGATCGCCTCGGCAACCTGACCTGGACCGGGCGGATCGGAGACGAGGTCGTCGCCTCCCGGTTCAGCGCGCGGGTCACCGGGGTGCACGGCGCCAAGAGCATCCAGATCACGGACGTCACGGACAAGGTGGAGAAGGCGACCACTTCGGGACTCTTCGTGATCGTCGAGGTGGGGGCGACCGCCCACCGGGAGCCGCAGAAGTTCGGGCCCCCGGTGCTCCTGGCCGAGGACGGCAAGCGCTATGCGGCCACCGACAAGGTGAAGCCCTCGCTGACCATCACCCACCCCTACATCCAGCCGGGCTGGTGGACCGAGGGCGTGGCGGTCTTCGAGGTCCCGGTCGCGGCCCTGACCGGCGCCCGGATCGTACTGCCGCTGACGAACGGGTTCTTCATCAAGGAGGCCAACCTTCCGGAGGTCGAGATCGACCTCGGCCTGGACGACGCGGCCACGCAGCGCCTGATCGCCGGAGCCGAGGACGTCTACCCGATGGGAGGGAAGAAGTGACAGGCACCCCGCGCCCGGAGGACGAGACTCCCCGCGACTGGTTCGCCCCCCGCCGGAACACTCCTCCCGCTGCACAGGACGGCCCCCCGCCCCTTCCGTCCCGGCATGCCGCCGCCTCCCCGGCCCTCCCCCGGCGGCAGCCCGCCGTCCCCGCCGTCCCCGCAGCCCCCGCCGTCCCCGCGGCCCAACCGCTGGGCTCGTGGCCGCCCCGTTCCCGGCGGGTCTTCTCCGACCAGCAGGTCTGGCCGCCTCGCCCCGCTCCCCCCGACGAGTCCCGGGAAGCCTCCACCCAGCCCTTCCCCGCCATCCCGGCGGCGCCGCTTCCCCGTCACGGCTTCACCGCCCCGCCCCGGGAACGGGTGGGAGGTCCCGCCGCCGTACCGGAACAGGAGCAGGCGTCCGGACCCGCGAGCCCTTCCCCGCCGCGTCGCCGTACCGCGCTGCGGCTCGCCGGGGTGGTCGTGGCCGCGGCCCTGGCCATCGGGATCCCCTCGTGGGACGCCCACGTCTTCTACCGGAGCGGGAATCCCGTCCACACGGTCCACACCGTCGAGCCGGGCGGCACCGGCACGCTCATGCAGGTGGCCTGGCAGGTCAAGGTCGAGCAGGCCGACAGCCTGCCGGGTCTCGGACCCGCCAAGCCCGGCCGGCAGTGGCTGAAGATCACGGTGACCAGGACCTCGCTGGACATGGAGGGCGTGGTCCGCAGCGCCGACCCCGAGATCAAGGTCAAACACCCCGACGGCCGCACCTGGCAGACGGAGACCGTCGGCAAGGACCTTCCCCTGGAGATCAAGGAGCACCAGGTCGGCACCCCCTACCGCTACGACGTGATCGGTGTGGTGCCCGAGGAAGTCGCCGGCCAGGTCCAGGTCCACGTCATCCCCAACCCGGCCCGGCTGTCGCTGGAGAAGCAGAGCGTTGAGGAGCTGTTCCAGAAGGACCCCGCCGCGGAGAAGCCCGCGCCTCCGGACCAGGTGCTGCTGTTCAGGCGGTGAGCGCCTGGCCCGCCTCCCGCATCCGGGTGGCCGCGATGTCGAAGGTCGCCGCCAGCAGGCAGACCGTCGGCACCGTCACCGCCAGGTCCCACGCGAAGTTCATGGGAGCGCCGAACAGCAGCCAGAAGTGGGGGAAGTCGCTGCCGATCAACGTCCGGACCCCCCGTTCGGCGTACTCGGCCCCGACGTGGATCGCCACATAGCACAGGCAGAACGTGCCGAACAGCGCCGCGCCGCCCCGCGTGACGAGACGGAAGGCGTTGGCGGGCGGGACCCAGCGCTCCTGGAACCCGCTCGCCGAGGTGGTCACGGTCGTCCGGGTGAGGGCGTGCGTGCGGTCCATCCGGTCGGCCACGGTGTCCAGCCGGGTTCCCCGCACGACGGCGCGCGTGTCCTGGGCGAACGCGCCGTAGACGAGCGCGGCGATCGTCAGCCAGGTCAGCGGTGTGATCAGCGCGTCCACGATGAGCGGCCACACGTCCGCGACGCCCTCCCAGAACTCCTTCCAGCCCGGAATCGTCCTGTCGGCCTGCTCCAGCCAGTCCTCGACCGTGGCCGTCACGACCCGCTCGTCCAGCCACTGCGACCATGCCTGGGTGAGGGTGAATATCGCGTTGAGGCCGTAGAAGGCGAAGCCCAGCTCGAAGAAGGCGGTGAGCATGCCGCTCGCCTTACCCCTCCCGTTGGTGTGCCACCACGCGAACAACAGCTTGAGCAGGTAGGCCACCACGGCGATCGCCGCCGAGATCCACACCTCCATGCCGGTGAGCAGGGTCCCGGCCTCCCACTCGGCCCCGGTGAAAGCCCCGGCGAAGGACTCGTCGATCCGCTTCATGGTGTCGAGTGCGACCAGTTCCCGGGCGTCCTCCACGTGGAACCTCCAGGCGAGGTAGATCGTGGCGAAGACCAGGGTGGCCCGGTTGAGCGCGCCGAACAGGCTCTCGTCGGCCTCGCCCCCCGCCCGGCGGGCCCGGATCTCCCGGAGCGCGCCGCGCACCGAGTGCAGCATGCCGACGATGATCACAAGCTCGTTCAGCACGATCAGGGTGAAGACGAGCACCACGGCGACGAGCCGCACCTGCCGGTGGTCCCCGTGGGCGACCTCCGTGGCCGTCCACATCAGCGCCGCGCGGACCGCCTGCCCGGCCGAGAACCAGAGCACCAGCGAGAGCGCGCAGGAGCCGAGGATCCTGAACGTGTGCCCGGGCAGCGACCGCGCCGAGAGGGAGCGGGCGGCGGGAGCCGGGGGCGGAGGCTCGGAAGGGGGCGCTGATGGGGGCAGAACAGACGTTCCGGACACCCGACGAATCGTAGCGATCAGGACGGTGGCCGTACACGAAAAACCGGCACCCCTCCGCGGTGGGAGAGATGCCGGTTCCTACGTCGGCGGGACCCCGGTCAGAGGGTCACGGACAGCTGGGTGACCTCGCCCAGGCGGGCCTGGGCGGGGATGTCCTTGGTGACGCCGCCGCCCGCGATGATGCGGACGGTCCAGTCACCGGGAGCGGCGAAGAAACGGAAGACGCCCTCGTCGGAGACCACGACCTCGCCGGTGAACTCACCGGAGTGGTCCAGCAGGCGGGCGTAGGCCCGGCCGGCGCCGGACACGACGCCCTGGATGACGGCCTGGGTCGACAGGTCGATCCCGGCGGGAAGGGCAACGGTCTGCTCAGGTGCGGCGCACCCCTGGGCAACAGTCATCAGCGGGCCTCTCCCAGCTCGATCGGCACGCCCACGAGCGAGCCGTACTCGGTCCACGAACCGTCGTAGTTCTTGACGTTGGGCTGCTCGAGCAGCTCGTGCAGCACGAACCAGCTGTGCGCCGAGCGCTCGCCGATGCGGCAGTAGGCGATGGTGTCCTTGCCGAAGTCGACGCCCTCGCCGGCGTAGAGCGACTGCAGCTCCTCGTTGGACTTGAAGGTGCCGTCGTCGTTGGCAGCCTTGGACCACGGGATGTTGCGGGCGGTGGGCACGTGGCCGCCGCGCTGGGCCTGCTCCTGCGGGAGGTGGGCCGGGGCGAGCAGCTTGCCGGTGAACTCGTCGGGCGAGCGCACGTCGACCAGGTTGAGCTTGCCGATCGCGGCCACGACGTCGTCGCGGAAGGCGCGGATGGACAGGTCCTGGTCCTTGGCCGTGTAGGTGGTGGCCGGGCGCTCGACGACCTCGGTGACCAGCTCGCGGGAGTCGAGCTCCCACTTCTTGCGGCCGCCGTCGAGGAGCTTGACGTTCTCGTGGCCGTAGAGCTTGAAGTACCAGTAGGCGTAGGCGGCGAACCAGTTGTTGTTGCCGCCGTAGAGCACCACGGTGTCGTCGTTGGCGATGCCCCGGGCCGACAGCAGGGCGGAGAAGCCCTCGCGGTCCACGAAGTCGCGGCGGACCGGGTCCTGGAGGTCCTGCCTCCAGTCGATCTTCACGGCGCCACGGATGTGGCCCTTGTCGTAGGCGCTGGTGTCCTCGTCGACCTCGACGAGAACGACACCAGGGGTGTCGAGGTTGGCCTCGACCCAGTCAGCGTCCACCAGGGCGGCGGAGCGGCTCATGGGATTCCTCCGGGGTTATCTTGCGGCGGGCAGTATCCGGCGAATGATCAGGTACATCTCGCAGCCGAGGCAGAAGCCGAACGCGGCGTTGAGGAAGGCGGCGAACAGGGCCGCGGCAGTGGCGCCAAGGGCCAGTGGCGTGATCTGGGTTGTGTATCCGACCATACCCACCAGGGCGAAGATGAGTCCGACCAGCTGCGCGAACCGCGGTGGCCGGGCGTCCTCCAACTCCCGGGGAGGGCTTTTCACTATCCCTTTGAAGACCATCCCGTACGGCGAGGCGCCGAACGCTCCCAGTGCGAACACCACGGCCTGGGCCGCCAGCAGCCACGCGCTGTCCAGGATGAGGACGAGCGAGAGGACCACGGTGGTGACGGCCGCGGCGAAGCGGAGAGCGCGGGGATCGGCTTGCATCGCTCGATGCTCCTACAGGGGTTGTGCAGATCGGTGCGGCTCGGAGCCGCTTGAGATCGCCCTTAGGAGTCGCGACAGAGCGCGGTGGCGACGCGGCAGAAGTCAACCGCGCGCCGCTTGGTGAGCAGCTCTGTCGTGGGGTGCATGCGGACGACATTACCCCGGCGTTCCGGTATCTGTCACATCCTTGTCCAGTTCGTGAGACAACGATGCCCGAAAGGCGGTAAGGTGCCCGCCCGGCACCGGAGGATCCGCTGCTCAGCCCTCGACGGCCTGTCCCAGGGCCGCGATGACGTCGGCCTTGCGCGGCTGGCCCGAGGCGCGCTTCACGACGCGGCCGGAGGGGTCGAGGACGAACACGGTCGGGGTGCGCAGGATGTTCAGGGAGCGGACCAGCTCCAGCCGGGACTCCGCGTCGATCTCCACGTGCGCGACGCCGGGCACCATCTCCGCCACCTCGGTGAGGATCCGTCGGGTCGCCCGGCAGGGCTGGCAGAACGCGCTGGAGAACTGCACCAGTGTGGCCCGCTCGCCCAGCTCCGCGCCCAGGTCGTCCGTCGTCAGCCGTTCCACGCCGCCGTCCTCAACGTCTCGCGGCACGCCGTCGCGCCGCCGTACGACCACGCCCACGAGCGTGGCCACGGCGAGTGTCGCGGCCACCACGGCCAGCCCGGTCACTCCAGCCATCGAGCACGACAACACCCGGCGGCACCGGCCCATTCCCGCCGCTCCGGCCAGTCCGGTCGGAAGCCGCGGAAGCGGCCGGAGCGGTCGGAGCGGCCGGAAGCCGGCGCGCGACGGCTCCGGCCCGATCCGGTCAGCCCTTGCCGGCGGGGACCTTGAGCAGCACCCGCCCGCCGGAGGTGACGAACTCGAACCTCTCGATGCCGCCCGGCGGGATCGTGACCGAGCCGGGGAAACCGCCCGCCTCGTTGTAGGCCGACTCGTTGACGATCCAGTTCCCGGCCGTCTGGCGGCTCCCGTCGGAGGCGACCACGTCCAGCCGGAAGCGGGTGCCCCGGGCGACCCCGGAGATCATGACCTCGACCGCGGTCCCCTTCCCGTCCGGCCGCGCGGTCACCGTGGCGCGGACGGTCCCGTCCTCGCCTTCCGCCACCAGCTCACCCGGGTCGCCCGGGTCACCCATCGCGACGTCGGGAACCGGAGAGGCCTTACGTGAGGCGATGTCCTCGGGCGCCGGGCTCTCGGGCGCCGGGCTCTCGGACGCCGGGCTCTCGGACGCCGGGCTCTCGGACGCCGGGCTCTCGGGCGCCCTGCTGGGGGCCGCCTTCGCGTCCGCGCCGGGAGCGTCCTCGGCGTACAGGGACGCGCCGGCGGCGCTGTCCGACGCGGCCTCCGGCGCGGACTGCGCCGTCGTCGCCGGCTCGACCCCGATCCCGGCGGTCGTCGCCCAGTAGGCCCCGCCGAGCCCGATCACCACGGCCGACGCCGCCAGCGAGAGCACCGTCCGAGCCAGCCTGCGCCGCCGTACCCGGGCGCTGAGCAGGCGGTCGAGCACCGCTCGCGGAGGGCTGGCCACCTGGGCGACGTCGTCCTCCGACGCCCGGCCCAGGAAACCGGCGACCCCGTTCAGCTCCGCCAGCTCCGCGCGGCAGTCCGCGCACCCTTCGAGGTGCGCGTCCACCAGCGCCCGCTCCTCCGGATCCAGCGCCCCGAGGACGTACACCCCGAGGGAGATCCGGGCTTCGTCACAGGTCATGCTCATGGCGCCAGCCCCCGCTCCTCCAGCGCCAGCTTCAGCGCCCGGAGTGCGTAGTACGTACGTGATTTCACCGTTCCCGGAGGAATGCCGAGCGTCTCCGCCGCCTCCTTCACCGACTTCCCCTGGTAGTAGACCTCGGTGAGCACCTCGCGGTGCTCCGGCCGGAGCGCGGCGATCGCCTCGGCGACCGCCCACGACTCCACGGCCCGTTCCAGCTCGTCGTCGGCGGGCACGACGGCGAGCGCCTCGTCCCCCGTCTCCTGGGGACGCGACCTGCGTGCCCGGTGCTGGTCGAAGACGAGGTTGCGGGCCACCGTGAACAGCCAAGCGCGGATCGAACCGCCGCTGAGCGCGTCAGGATGCCGCCAGGCCCGCAGCAGCGTCTCCTGCACGACGTCCTCCGCTCTCCCCGAATCGCCCGTCAGCCTCAGGGCGTAGCCGTACAGTGGCCCGCCGTGCTCGTCGAAGAGCGCTCTGACGAGCTGCTCGTCGGCGGTTCCGGCGTGACTCACACCCCCACGACGTACGGCGGGGCGGTTCGGTTCAGGCATGGCCGGATCGACTTCGGGCACGCGGCCCGCTCCTTTACCCCCGCAGCGGGACGTCCGCCGCCTCGGCCGTGATCCGGAGCCCTTCGGCGGTGGGCTCCACCCCGGTCACCTTGAGGTTGAACGGCAGCTTCCCGAGCGGGATGCGGTAGGTGATGAACCGCTCGGGGTCCGGCACCGTGATGCCGCCGCCGAGCGTGACCTTCTCGGGGGTGAAGCGGATGCCGCCCTCGGCCAGGTCGATCTTCATCCTGGCCTTCACCGGCACCTTCTGGCCCAGGAAGGTGATCTCCCCGTCGACGTCGAGGCCCGCGTCACTGACCTGGATCTTGATTCCCTGGGGCGCCCTCTGGTTCAGCACCTCCTCGGGAAGCACCACCGAACCCACCACCCGCTCGGCCCGGATGTCCACCTGGTCGGCGCGGAGCACCAGATCCGACAGGGGGGCGGTCACCCCGTACAGCGTGGCGTCCACGTCGGACATGCGGATGCCCGCGAGGGTCATCGCGCCCATGTCGACCTTGACCTCGTCATAGCGCCCGGCGACCGCCTGGGTCAGGAACGGGATCCCCTCGATGGTCACCTGGGGCGGGGCCGCCAGGTCGTAGCGGGCGGTGGCCTGGGTGGCGATCTCCTTCTCCACCCCGGCGACCGCGACCCGGTCCAGGATCGCGACGAGGACGAACAGCAGGATCAGAAAGGCGAGCAGCTTGCGCATCCGACTCCTCGTCGTTCGTTCCCGGCCCTGCTCCCACCCGGGCGGGGACGGTGATCCCGGGGTTCAGGACAGGGTGCCACGGAGCACGTCCCCCGGCAATCTCATCCGAAACGCGGACGTCGGCGCAGACGTCAACGCAGACGTCGGCCTCCCGCGAGACGTCATCCTCCCGCGAAAGGCGGGAGGACCTCCACCGTCGCGCCCTCCGGGAGCACGACCGCGTCATGCGCCCTCAGGCCCACCGGGTCCCCGTCCACCAGGAAGGACGAGCGGGCGGTCACCCGCTTCAGCTCATCGCGACCCGCGGTGATGTTCGTCACCAATTCCGCCAGGGTCACGGCCTCGAACGGTTCCTCCGCGGTCCCCGCCGCATCCTTGGCCGCCGCCCAGTAGCGGATCGTTCCCGTCGCCATGTGGCATCCAACTCCTCGAAGACTTCCATTGTGAGGTTACGGTTACGTGGAATTAACCGCATATCAACTGTTCACCACGTGGACGATCAGTGGACGCCCCTTCTTCGTCGGATATCCTCGCCTACAGGACCTGGGCGACGTAGCCCCCGGGTCCTTACGTGTTTTTTGTACGGCTACCGCCGGCATGACGCGCAAAGGAGGCATCGTGACCCACCGGGAGAAGCGGGCCGCCGCACGCGACGGTCTGGGGGACGGCCCGGCGAAGGAGTGCCCGTGAGCAACCTCCTGCTTCTCACCAATGCCCTGGAACCCTCCGCCGAGGTGCTCCCGGCCCTGGGACTGCTGCTGCACTCGGTCCGCGTCGCGCCGGCCGAGGCGTCGGCGCTGATCGACGCCCCACCCGCCGACGCGATCCTCGTCGACGCGCGCCGCGAACTCGTCCAGGCCAAGAGCCTGTGCCGGCTGCTGCGGACCACCGGCCTCGACTGCCCCCTCCTGGTGATCGTCACCGAGGGCGGCCTGGCCGCGATGACCGCCGAGTGGGGCGCGGACGACGTCGTCCTCGACAGCGCCGGCCCTGCCGAGGTCGAGGCCAGGCTCCGGATGGCCGTGGGCCGGCTGAACCTGACGGCCGCCGACGAGACCCCCGACGAGATCCGCAACGGCGACCTGTCCATCGACGAGGCCACCTACACCGCCCGGCTCCGCGGCCGCGCGCTGGACCTGACCTTCAAGGAGTTCGAGCTCCTGAAGTACCTGGCGCAGCACCCGGGGCGGGTGTTCACCCGGGCCCAGCTGCTCCAGGAGGTCTGGGGCTACGACTACTTCGGCGGCACCCGGACCGTGGACGTCCACGTCCGGCGGCTCCGCGCCAAACTCGGCGCCGAGTACGAGTCGCTGATCGGAACGGTCCGCAACGTCGGCTACCGCTTCGTTCCCGAGCGCGGGAGCGAGCCCTCCGACGACCGCGAACCCGCCCGCCGCTGAACACGGGAAGGGCCCGCCGGACGATCCGGCGGGCCCTTCTCCTGTCGCTGTCACATCCGCACGGGCCGGGCCTGTACGGCTACCGCCACCGCTACGGCTTGACCGTGATGTGGTCGGGGACCGGCGGCGAGAGCACCGGGTTGGCCGCGAAGTAGGCGGCGAAGGCGTCGATGTCGAGCGGGCCGCTCCACACGTCGGTGCCCAGTTCGAAGGTGTCGAAGGCGTCACCGCCGCCGACGAGGAAGTTGTTGGCGGCGACCCGGATGGTCTGGGTGTCCGTCACGGGCACACCGTCGATCTTCATGTCGGAGATCTTCGAGCCCCACGGCGCACTGGCGCTGTAGGCGTAGGTGAAGTTCGACGACGGCTGCAGGATCTTGGTGAAGGCCTGCTTGTTGGGCCCGCCGGTGAACTGCTCCTCCAGGACGGTCTTGAGCTGGGCGCCGGTCAGGGTGACCACCTGCACGAGGTTGTTGAACGGCTGGACCGTGAAGGCCTCGCCGTACGTCACCACGCCGTCGCCCTCGCCCGCGGGCGAGCTGGCGTAGGTGAGGCTGGCCCGCACGCCGCCCGGGTTCATCAGGGCGATCTGGGCGTTGCCGCCGGTCCTGGTCGCGGCGAGCTGGCCGTCGGCGATGAGGTTGCCGAGCGGGGACTCACCGGAGGCGACGGCCGTGTTGACGATGTCGGCCGTGATCTTCCCGATCGGCTTGTTGGCGACCGTGGAGACGCGGTCCTTCCAGGTCTGGACGAACGCGGAGATCTCCGGGTCCGGGGCGACGGTCCGGGTCACGACGTGGTTGTCGGCGACCACCGAGGACCGCACGACGTCGCGGGTCCGCGTGTCCACCCGGAAGTCGACCTGGGTGATCACCCGCCCGAACGAGCCGCCCTGGCTGTAGAGGCGCTGGTTGCCCTTGGGGTCGGTCACCGTGCACAGGTAGGCCTGGTGCGAGTGACCGCTGAGGATCATGTCGATCTCGGCGTCCACCTGGGTGGCGATGCGGTTGCCCGCGCCGGGCACGGCGCTGCAGGTGTCGGGCGACTGGTTCGGGGTGACCTGGTCGCCCTCGTGCACCAGCACGACCTGGGCCTTGACACCGACCAGCTTGAGCAGCCGGGAGGCGACGTTGGCGGCCTTGACCTCGTCGATGAACTCCAGGTCCTTGATGCCCGCGGCGGTGACGATGTTCGGGGTGGTCTGGGTGACCAGGCCGATGAAGCCGACCGGCACGCCGTTCATCCAGCGCACGGAGACCGGGGGCAGCGCCGGGATCCCGTAGTCCTTCAGCAGCGCGCGCAGCGAGTTCGGGTTCGCCTTGCCTCCGAGGGCCTTAAGAACCTCCTTCTCCGCGGTGGTGCTCTTCCGCTTGAGGAGGACGTTGGCGCCGATGTAGTCGTACTTGGCGCCCTTCCACTCACCTGCGGGCGAGCAGCCGTCAACCGGGTGGCAGCCGCCGTACATGATGCGCTTGAGCTCGTCGTAGCCCTCGTCGAACTCGTGGTTGCCCACGGCGGAGGTGGTGACGCCGACCTTGCCGAGGAACTCGACCGACGGCTCGTCGTGGAAGGCCGCCGAGACCAGCGGGGTGCCGCCGATCAGGTCGCCCTGGGCGACCTTCAGCGTGTTCTTGTCGGACAGTTGCTTGAGGTGGGTGGCGACGTAGGCCGCACCGCCGGCCTCGACCGTGGCGCCGTGCTCGTCGACCATGCGGCCCGAGGAACCGGTCGGGGGCTCCAGGTGGCCGTGGAAGTCGTTGAGGGAGAGCAGGCGGACCGGGACCGTCTTGGCGGGCTTGTTGCCCGCCTCGGCCGGTCCTGTCGCGATCACGAGCCCGGCCGAGGCGAGGACGCCGGCCAGGGCCAACCGCTGGAAGGAACGGGACATCATGAAACACGACATTAGAGCCGTTATCTATGCAACGAATGTCCGCAAGGTAACGATTCACCCTGCTCTGAGATGGCGTTTCTTGCCAACGGCCGGACGCTCGGGCCGTTCAGGACGCACTCCCTCTGCCCGACGGCGCCCCCGGCGATCGGCGACGGCTCCGGCAGCCCGGTGGTTTCCGTGGATCATCCTCCCCTTAGAGTCCAGAGCATGAACGTGCGCGTGGAACACCGGGGACATCTCGACCAGGCAGAGGTCGCCGCCGTCCTCGACGTGGTCAGGGCCGCCACGGAGACCGACGGGGTCCGGCCTCTCAACGAACATGTGATGCTGCACCTGCGGTACGGAGGTGACGAGCGCGCGGGCGCCGTACTCCTCTACGCCGGCGACGAGCTCGCCGGGTACGCGCACGTGGATCCCACGGACCCGGTCGAGGGGCCCAGCGGGGAGCTGGTGGTCCACCCCGGCCACCGGCGGCGGGGGTACGGGCGCCGCCTGCTGGAGGCCGTACTGGAGCGGACCGGGGGCAGGCTGCGGCTCTGGGCCCACGGAGGGCATCCCGGCGCCGAGGCGCTCGCGACGGCCGCGGGGCTGGTGAAGGTGCGCTCACTGTGGCAGATGCGCCGCCCGCTGGACGCGCCGATCGGCGAGTACGAGCTTCCCGAGGGAGTACGGCTGCGCACCTTCGACCCCGAGACCGACAGGGAGGCATGGGTGGCGCTGAACGCCCGCGCCTTCATGACCCATCCGGAGCAGGGGGCCTGGACGCTGGAGGACCTGAAGCGGCGCGAGCAGGAGTCGTGGTTCGATCCGGACGGCTTCTTCCTGGCCGTGCGCGGGGACCGGCCGGTCGGCTTCCACTGGACCAAGGTGCACGGGGAGGGCGACCACGCCCACGGGCCGATCGGCGAGGTCTACGTGGTCGGCGTGGACCCCGCCGAGCAGGGCGGTGGGCTGGGCCGGTCGCTCACCCTGGCGGGCCTGGCCTATCTGCGCTCGCGCGGCCTGCCGCAGGTGATGCTGTACGTGGACGAGAGCAACGCCGCGGCGGTCCGCCTCTACGAGAGGCTGGGGTTCACCCGGTGGAACACCGACGTGATGTTCCAGAAGTCCTAGCGACGGCCGGTCGCCGTCCTGCCGTCGCCGTCCTGCTGCCCGCGGCGCCTGGGGTACCGTTCTACTTTCACCCTTTGATGCCGTTCGAGGTATCAACCGGCAAGGTACGGCCAAACGACCAAGCGGAATTATTTCCATCTGCCAGGGAAAACACGCGGCAGAATGGAACAAACGGGAGGATAACCCCCATGGACGTCCGCCGCAGGAACAACGTCGTGACGACCGGTCGCCCCGACGGGCCGGCGGTGATCCTGGCACACGGGTTCGGCTGCGACCAGAACATGTGGCGCATGGTGGTGCCCGCGCTGGCGGCCGACTACCGGGTGGTGCTGTTCGACTACGTCGGCTCGGGCGGCTCGGACCTGTCGGCGTGGAGCGAGGAGCGCTACGCCCGCCTCGACGGCTACGCCCAGGACGTGGTGGAGATCTGCCGGGAGCTGGACCTGCGCGAGGCGGCGTTCGTGGGTCACTCGGTGAGCGCCATGGTCGGCGTGCTGGCCGCGGCCCTGGCGCCCGAGCACATCGGCTCGCTGGTGATGGTCACCCCCTCCCCCTGCTACATCGACGACGACGGTTACCGGGGAGGCTTCAGCGCCGAGGACATCGACGAGCTGCTCGCCTCCCTGGAGTCGAACTACCTGGGCTGGTCCTCGGCGATGGCCCCAGTGATCATGGGTAACCCGGACCGGCCCGAGCTGGGCCGGGAACTGACCAACAGCTTCTGCGCCACCGACCCCGACATGGCCCGTGTCTTCGCCCGCACCACGTTCCTGACCGACTCCCGTGACGACCTCAAGACGGTGACCGTTCCCACGCTGGTGCTGGAGTGCACCGAGGACGTGATCGCTCCACGCGAGGTCGGCGCCTACGTGCACGCGGCGATCCCCGGCAGCCGCCTGGTGACGCTCGACGCCACCGGCCACTGCCCCCAGCTGAGCGCGCCCGAGGCCACCGGCCAGGCGATCGTCGCGTTTCTCGCGTCACTCCGTTGATGGGCTGCGTCGGGCGGGATCCCGCACCCCCCGGCGACGGGGACGACGGCATGTCCACCAACGCCGCCTTCACGGCGCTGCTGGAGGACAGCGCCGAGGAACTGTACGAGAACGCTCCCTGCGGCTACCTGTCCACACTCATGGACGGCACCATCGCCAAGATCAACGCTACCCTGCTGGAATGGCTCGGTCTGACCCGCGACCGGGTGGTGGGCCGGATGCGCTTCGCCGACCTGCTGACCGTCGGCGGCAAGCTCTACCACGAGACGCACTTCGCCCCGTTGCTGCGGATGCAGGGTCAGATCAGCGGAATCGCCCTGGAGCTCAGGTGCGTCACCGGCGAACGGCTGCCGGTCCTGGTCACCTCCGCCATCAAGTACAGCCGCCGGGGCGAGCCGATGCTGATCCGCACCACCGTCTTCGACGCCCGTGAGCGCCGCGCCTACGAGGAGGAGCTGCTCCGCGCCCGCAAGGCGGCGGAGCAGGCGGCCCGCGAGTCGGAGAAGGACCGGGTCCGCCTGCAGGAGGCCCTCGCCGTACTCCAGCAGAGCCTGCTGCCGGCCGCCCTGCCCAGGGTCCCCGGCCTGCTGACGGACTCGCACTACCACACCGCCTCGCCGGACCAGCTCGGCGGAGACTTCTACGACCTGTTCGCGCTGGACGACAGACGCTGGGCGTTCTTCCTGGGCGACGTGTGCGGCAAGGGCCCCGAGGCCGCCGCGATGACATCGCTGACGCGCTACACGCTGCGCGGCGCGGCCATGCACGACCCCGACCCGGTCGCCGTCCTCACCACCCTCAACACCGTGCTGCACGAGCGGTACAGCGCCGGCGACCCGCGCTACTGCACCGTCGTCTTCGGCGTCCTGGAGCCCGATGACGACAGCGGCGGGTTCTCCGTCCATCTGGGCTCCGGCGGCCATCCTCCGGCGCTCGTCGTGCGCGCCGGGGGCGGCGCCGATTACCTGCCCACCCCGGGCGGGCTCCTCGTCGGGGTCCTGGCCCAGGCGTCCTTCGTCACCGCCCGCACCACCCTGCGGCCGGGCGACACCCTCCTGCTCTACACCGACGGCCTCACCGAGGCCCACACGGGCCCCGGCGCGTCCCTTTTCGGCGAGGACGCCCTGCGCGCGTTCGTCGGGGGCCTCGCGCCCGATCAGGTGGTGCCCGCACTGCGCGGCCTGCTCGGCGACTTCGGCGACGGCCTGACCGACGACACCGCCCTGCTCGCCCTCGGCGTACCGGCCCGGCCCGGACCGGGTGAACGCCGAGCTGAGCGAACACCGAGCTGAGCGAACACCGAGCTGAGCGAACACCGAGCTGAGCGAACACCGAGCTGAGTGAACACCGAACCGGACGCACATCGGACCCCGCGAACGTCGGACCCAGTGAACGCCGGACCCCGCGAACGCCGGCCCCTGCGAACGTCGCGCCGTATACGGCGAAGGCCCCGGCCGGGCGGACAGGCTCTCCGGGTCACGGGATCCCGGGAACCGCCGGCCCGGCCGGGGCCTTCCGCGTGGCGGCTACTCGACCATCCAGTGCAGCGCGTAGTAGGACAGCGCGGCGACGAGCGCGGCGGCCGGGATCGTGAGGATCCAGGCGGTCACGATGTTGCCCGCGACGCCCCAGCGCACGGCCGACAGGCGCTTGGTGGCGCCCACGCCCATGATCGCGCTGGTGATGGTGTGGGTGGTGGAGATGGGGGCTCCGAAACCGATGGCCGCGCCGTACAGGACGGTCGAGGCCGCGGTCTCCGCGGCGAAGCCCTGCGGCGGGTTCAAGGCGATGATGCGGCGGCCGAGCGTCCGCATGATACGCCAGCCACCCGCGTAGGTGCCCAGGGAGATCGCCGCCGCGGCGGCCAGGATGACCCACTGGGGAATGGGGTCCTTCTCCTGGACGTGGCCGCCGACCACGAGCGCCAGGAAGATGACGCCCATGGTCTTCTGCGCGTCCTGCAGGCCGTGGCCGAGGGCCATGGCCGCCGCCGAGATCGTCTGGGCCAGGCGGAAGCCGCGGTTGGCCCTGCCCGGGTTGGACCGGCGGAAGATCCACAAGATGGCAATCATGACGGATCCGGCCAGCGTGAAACCGACCAACGGGGAGAGGATCATCGGGATGACGACCTTCTCCAGCACGCCGTCCCAGTGGATGACGCTGGCCGAGGCGAGCGCGGCCCCGATCAGTCCGCCGATGAGGGCGTGGCTGCTGGAGGAGGGAAGCCCGAAGTACCAGGTGATGAGGTTCCAGGTGATCGCGCCGATCAGACCGGAACACACGATCACGAGCCCGTGGGATCCCTGGGGAGCGTCGATGATGCCCTTGCCGACGGTCTGGGCCACCTGGGTGCCCAGATGGGCGCCCAGGAAGTTCATCGCCGCGGCCATGAACAGGGCGGCCCTCGGGGTCAGCGCGCGGGTCGAGACCGAGGTCGCGATCGCGTTCGCGGCGTCGTGGAAGCCGTTGGTGTAGTCGAACACCAACGCCACGACCACCACACCGATGACGAGGGCGAGCGAGAGATCCACTTAGCTTTCCTTGACCGCGATCGACTCGATCGTGTTGGCCACGTGCTCGAACGCGTCCGCGGCCTCCTCCAGCTGGTCGATGACCTCCTTCATCTTCAGCACGGTGAGCGCGTCGTACTCACCGCCGAAGAGCCGGGCCAGCAACCGCCGGTAGACCTGGTCGGCCTGGTTCTCCAGGCGGTTGACCTCGATCCAGTACTCGTTGAGGTTCTTCATGGAACGCAGCCGCGGCATGGCCTCGGCGGTCAGCTCGGCGGCGCGTTCCAGGACCTCGACCTGCCGGACGACCTCCTTGGGGAGGTGCTCGATCTGGTAGAGGACGATGAGGTCGGCGGCGGCCTCCATGCAGTCCATCACGTCATCGAGGTTGGCCGCGAGGCGGTAGATGTCCTCGCGGTCGAAGGGCGTGATGAAGCTCTCGTTGAGGCGGTTCATGATCGCGTGGGTGCGCTCGTCACCCGCGTGCTCACACGCTCGCATCTTCTCGGCCAGGGCTTCCCTGTCCGAACCTTCACTAATGATCTCGACCAGCAGACGGGACGCTGTGACGAGGTTGTTCGCCGAGTCGGCGAACAAGTCGTAGTAGCTGTCCTCACTTGGTGTGAGACGCAGGCGCACGTCGTTCTCCAGATGTGCGGGGATGGTCCGCAGAGAAGAGTAAGGGTTACCAGGAGAAATGCGAACTTCACCCGGTAGACGCCTGCTCTTCGCCTTCTGGCTACCCTCCGTATGCCCGGTGACACCCGGGGCGGAAGGGCTTGGCAACATCTTTCCAGTGACCGTTTTTTCGGCTTTCGCCCACTTTATACACGTAGACGATCACAGGGGAGGGTCCAGAAGACGGGCGTGCACACCCGCCCCTCCCGCTCCGATCGCCCCTACCAGCCCACCTCTACCCGGCGCAATGGTGTCTATGACCTTCGTCACGCCGACATCCTCCGCGACGGAGACGTTCGCACGAGGACGTTCGCACGGGGACGTTCGCACCGGGGACGTTCACCCCCTTCACGCCGGAGGCCCCGTGATGGGGCCGCCCCTTCAGATCGGGGTGCGATGGAAATTCAGGTACGACCGGCTCGGCGTCGGCCCCCGCTGTCCCTGGTAGCGCGAGCCGTACCTCTCCGCCCCGTAAGGATGTTCGGCCGGCGAACTGAGCCGGAACAGACACAGCTGGCCGATCTTCATCCCGGGCCAGAGCTTGATCGGCAGCGTCGCGACATTGGAGAGCTCCAGCGTCACATGCCCGCTGAACCCCGGATCGATGAAGCCGGCCGTGGAGTGCGTGAGCAGGCCGAGCCTGCCGAGGGAGCTCTTGCCCTCAAGCCGCGATGCGATGTCGCGGGGCAGACTGATGATCTCGTAGGTGCTGGCGAGGACGAACTCACCGGGATGCAGGATGAACGGCTCGTCACCGTCAGGCTCGACCAGCCGCGTGAGATCCGGCTGCTCGATCGCCGGGTCGATGTGCGGGTAACGGTGGTTCTCGAAGACCCTGAAGTAACGGTCGAGACGCACATCGACACTAGACGGTTGGATCATTTCCGGGTCAAACGGGTCGATCTTGACCCGCTCGGACTCGATCTCGGCTCGAATGTCACGATCGGAAAGCAGCACGTGAGGCAACCTACCAACGCACACCACGACAGGGAGCCCCGGCAAACTCGGCGACCCATGGGGTCCAGAGTCGTGTGATTTTCCGCTACAGTGGGGGACGCGGTTCACCGCTGCGGGTGTAGTTCAATGGCAGAACATCAGCTTCCCAAGCTGACAGCGCGGGTTCGATTCCCGTCACCCGCTCCATCGCTAAGGCCCAGGTCAGGGAGACATCCCCCACCCGGGCCTTGATCGTTTCTAGAGCTCTTTGATCTTCTCGTGCCATTAGCGTGCCATTAGGTCCTGATCAACCCACCGGCACCAGGACCCCGGCCGGACCGTCCTCGTCGTCATCCTGTCCGACGATCTGCCGGTCGATCGCATCCGTGATCGCCTTGTCGGCACCCCGTACGGCGTGCTGATAGATCATCGCGGCCCGCACGTTGTCGTGCCCCATCCGGGCCATCAGATCCTTGAGTCCCGCGCCCGACTCGGCGGCCAGCATGTTGCCCGTGTGACGCAGATCATGGAAGTGCAGACCGGGCAGCCCCAGTTCCTTGACCACGTCCACCCAGCGCGTGCGGGTGTTGAAGCCGCTACGGCGGAGCGGGCCGCCCTTGGCACCGGGGAAGACGAGCGCGCCGGGATCGGCCTGGACGTAGGTGTCCAGGTGTTCGCGGAGCGCCGGAACGATCCCCTGCGGGATGCCGACGACGCGCCGACCGGCCTTGGACTTGGGCGGACCGAGGACCAGTTCCCCCGTGGAGCGTTCGACGTAGGCCGCCCGGACGCGTACCGTCCCCGCGTCGAGGTCAACGTCTGTACGGCGGAGCGCGCTCACCTCACCCCATCGCAGACTCGCGAAGGTGGCCAGCAGCACTAGAGCGCGGAATCGCCGATCATGGGTGCAGTCGGCCCGGCCGTCCATGCCCATCTTCCACAGCGCCCGTTCGGCGTCGGCGCGGTTGCCGAAGACCTCCGGATGGGTGCGCATCTCGCCGTGCCGCTGGAACCGCAGCCGGTAGGTGTTGTCCTTGAGCTTGCGGACGTTGCCGATCGGTCGACGGCCCACAAGATCGGCCAGCTCGAAGACCTGGGCTACGGTCAGCACCGGCCGTTCCTGGGCGTGCTCGTCGCCGGCCCCACGAATCCGGCACGGGTTGCGCGCGATGATGTGATCTTCTTCGGTCGCCGTCATCAGTACGGCCCTCAGTAGGCGGTATGCCTTGGCCGCCACGGAGACCGAGACCCCGTTGCCGAGCAGGTCGGCCCGCCACTGCCGAATCATCGCGGTGGAGAGCTTGCCGACGGCCGTGTTGCCGAGATACGGGGTGACGTGCTTCTTCAGAAGCCAGCGGTAGAGGTCCACGGTGCGGGGCCGCAAGCCCGGCCGCTGGGAGATCCACGTCTCGGCGTAGTCCTTGAGCTTGATCTTCCCACGATCGGGGTCTGTCCACTCTCCCTTGATGATCTGTGCCTCGACGAGGGAGAGCGCCCGTTCGGCGTCGCCTTTGCGCTCGTAGGTGTCGGGACCTGTCCGCATGCGTCCGTCCGGGCCGGGATAGCGGATCTGGAAGCGTCCGGACGGGAGCTTGCGGATGTTGCCGAAACGCCGGTGGCCTTCCTTGTTGGCCATCAGGCTGCCCTCCCGGTGACGTCGGAGGCCGCCAGGGGTTCGACCGTCCCGGCGGCGATGAAGGCGAGCAGGGCCGACTCCCTGATGCGGACGTGTCGGCCGATCTTCACGAACTCGATCCGGCGCTCTGCGATCAGTCGGCGGACGAAGCGCTCGGAAGTGTGGAGCAGTGCGGCAGCCTCATGAGCTTTGAGAAGTTCGTCCATGGACCCTCCCCTCACGCGGCCAGCGGAGTTGCCGAAGGATCTTGCTGTCCCGTCGCTCTGGCCTCCGCCTGTTGCATGGCCATACGCCACCGTTGACGTTCGGCGATCTGCCGGAGCAGGCGACGGGCACGGGGCAACAGGTCGGGATCACCGGCCGGCACCGGCCGCCAGGCGTACCGATCGACGGGCTGATCGTCGGTGAGACCGAGCGCTTCCATCACCCAGGCCCGCCGGTCGGCCTTGTGCTCGCGCAGGGACTTGCCGGACCACTTGCGCGAGACCAGAACGCGACGGCCCGCGTAGCCGAGGTGTTCGGGCTTGTGGGCCTTGGACCGGCAGGCCCCGGGCCGCATGCCCGGCTTGGCGTTCTTGGGCTGCACGCCGTACCGCAGCCAGTTCGGGCAGGTCGGCGCGCATGGCTCGTAACGCAGCACGTCGGCCAGGCGGTGCACGTGACGCCGCTGGGCATGGGTCTCCGGAGTGTGGCACTCCCCGACCGACTTGGTCAGGTACTTGCCGAGGTAGCGGATGCACTGGTCGGCGTCCGGGGTCCCGGCGAGCACGCCCTGAACGTCCACCTGGACGCCGAAGCGCAGCACGTGGAACGGCTCGGCGTCCTCGTCGGCGTCGAGTTCGTCGAGGGCCTGTTCCCAGGTGGGCAGCATCTCCCCCGTCGCCGGGTCGAGGTAGTCGCCGTCCTGCCGGTCCGGGTACGGCTCCGCGTGCTCGGGCCGGTCCGCCCAGACGGGCAGGTGGTCGCCCTCGAAGACGACCGTCTCGACCGAGGGCCACCACACCTGGTGGTAGGTCGCGGCGGCGATGGCCTTGACCTCTCTGCGCGGCAGGGTGCCCCGGATCGCCATGTGCAGGTGCGGGGCGAGCCGCCGCTGTGGTTCGACCGATGAGAAGTACTGCACGTCATAGCCCGCCACGCGCCGGAGGTTCTGCACGAACCGGTCGACGAGCTTGGAGAAGTGCAGCGCGTCGCGGGCCGCTCGCACGTAGTCGTAGGTGTCCGGGTCGACGGGAGTGCCGTCCTGCCGGACCCGGCCGTAGCTGGGCAGCGTGAGCGTGACGAACAGCGACGGCCGGTAGGTCGTGCCGTCCGGGGCCGTGTAGGTCTGCCCCACGGTCCGGGCCTCGCGGGTCCGCTTGGGCAGGTCGGGAGCGTCCTGCCGCCGCCGGGTCGAACGGGTGCGCTTCGTCTTGTCGTCGGGCAGGATCTCACCCCGGATTCCGGCCGCTCTGATCTGGGCGTCCAGGTCGGCGATGACCGCATCAAGCTCGGCGGTGGAGTCGCCGGCCTTCTCCACCCGGTCCCGCGCCGTCTGCACATCCGCCCGCTGCTCAACCAGCCGCCGCTGTTCCTCGTCGGGATCGCTCGTGACGACGACCGGTTCGTGGTCGAGGTGCCAGCCTTCCCGGCACTGGGCCATGCGGAGTTGCCGGTTCCGCTTGGCGCAGGCCGGGCACTTGCTCTCCAGGGTCGTGCCGCACGGCACGTCAACGATCTCGGCTTTGCCGCTCGCCAGGTCGATCCGCTTGAGCGGCACCGGCCGGATGCAGACGCCGTTCTGTACGGCCACCGCCTCCAGGACCTCCAAGGCGGAGGGCAGGACGGTCTTCACCAGCCGGGCCGGGGATGTGGTCTGAGGTTCGGTCATTCGCCCTCTCCGATCTCCGGGAAGGCGAGCGCTCGCTGTCCGCACCCCTGGCACTCGACCACACCCCACACGGGGTCGAGCCAGAGCGCGTTGAGGGTGCCGCAGAGCGCGCAACGCAGGTTGTCGAGGAAGTGGGCCAGGGTCATGCCGCCTCACCCCTGACGAGGTCGCGGGCCATGTCGCGGATGTCGGCGTCGGAGACGTAGGCCGCGCGGACCCGGATCGGATCGGGGCTGGTTTCGAGCCGGACGAACCCGATACCCGCTCCCTGCTCCGGGATCGGGGAGATGTGATCGGCCAGCGCGCCCCGGTCGCGTGCACCGTCGCCGAGGACCATGTCCACCTGTTCGGACTCGTCGAGCCGGAGTGCGATCTTGTCGGGGAACAGGTTGCGGATGTTCATGACCTCCTTGCGCGGGTCCTGGAGCGCCGCCAGGACGCCGACACCGACTGCCCGGCCCTGGGTCGTCAAGGTGGCCAGGGCAGCGGTGATGCGTTGCCGTAGAGCTCTGTCGGGCTGGTAGGCGGTCAGGAACGCGACCTCGTCGACGATCACGAGGATGAACGGGTCTTCCACGGTCGGGATGTGGTTGCGCTGGACTCCGGCGAAGCGGGCCGCTCGCTTCTGCATGACCGAGACGGCCTCATCGAGCAGATCGGCGCACTCCTCGGGATCGGCCGCGTACCGGTGGCCGAAGATGGCCCGGCCGAACGACAGTTCCATGAGTTTGGGATCCAGTGCCCACAGCTCCACCAGCCCGGCCCGGACAGCGGGCAGGAGCCCGCGGATCGCCGACCAGATGACCGAGCCCTTGCCTGCTCCGGTCGCCCCGGCGACCAGGACATGAGTCCCGTGGACCTTGAGCCGCCACGGTTGCCCGTCCTCCTGCTTTCCGACCTCCACCGGGCCGACCGTCGGCGTATCGGGAACAGAGACGGCCGGGAGCGGTACGACCAGCGGATCGCATCGGGGAAAGGTGAGCAGCAACCGGCCAGCGCGGGTCACGGTGACCCGGCACGAGACGGCGCCGAAGCCGTGCGCGAGGTGCTCAATCCGGTCGGCCCAGTCCTTGACGGCCTGCCCGGTGAGCATCTTCACCGTGACCACGTCGGCCCACGAGGTGCAGGTGACCTTGAGCAGGCGAGGCAGGCAATCACGGCCCCGGAGATGACGGCCGAGCCCGGAGATCATCATCACGGGCTGCCAGTGCCGCCGGTAGACCCAGATCAGCCGCCACCAGGCGAGCAGCCGCCAGCCGATCCAGGCGTTGAAGGTCGACCGGTCGAACAGCGCCCAGGGGATGAGAACGGAGAGGGGGATCGTGGCCGTAACCAGGGCGACGCGCCAGCCGTACAGCCAGCACAGTGCAGCGGGTACGGCGAGCACGCCAACGGCGACGGGGTGCCGCCAGGTGGTGCGGACGAGCCCGACGATCAGACGTCCGAGGAAGATCAGGATCGTGATGATTGCCGGGGTCTGGACGACGGCCGGGCGGAAGACGACAGCCGTGTCGGGGGTGGTGGAGACGAGACTGCGGGCCTCGTCCCCGGGCAGTTTCTTGAACATTAGACTTCAGCTCTCTCTGTGATTCGCATCTGGGGAGACGAGGGGCCGCCGGAAGGACCAGTTCCAGCGGCCCCGCTTCCTTGTCAGGCCGCGACGCCCTTGCCGTTCGGCATCCCGTGGAAGGAGCGTTCGACCGCGCGGGCGAACGTCTGGGCCTCGCGGGCGAGCTGGCGGGCGAACTCGACGTCTGCGGCACTGACCTGGTCGCTGGCGGTGGTGGTGACCAGGACCGAGACGGCCCCGAAGTCCAGGGCCAAAACCGGCGTGCGGGCCGGGTAGGGGTGGCTGGTGGCGCGAGCGCCCCGGCCGGTGTTGAGGTTGATGATGCTGACGCGGTGGCTTCGGCGACGGGTCATCAGGCGGCATCCTTTGCGGTGGTGGGCTTGGCGGAAGCGGTGCCGGTACGGGGAGCGCGCATCTCACGAACCTTGATCGAGTAGGCGAGGCGTCCGGTGCCGTTGACGTAGGGCGTGACGGTGACGTGGTCGAACTCAACCGGGGTGAACGGCAGGCCCGGCATGGGGGCCGGGGGCACCGGCTGGACCGGGGCGAGGATCTTGACGGCGACGGTCTTCTGTCCGGGCTTGACGGCCGGGTCGGCGTCCATAACGGCGACCTGCCACACCAGCTCTCCGGTGGACTTGTCGCGGGCCTGGACGAAGCGGCCGTTGGTCGAGGCATCGAAGTCCTTGACCGCCTCGACCTCCCCGACGACGTAGCAGCCGTGCGGGAAGACCTGGTTGAAGCTGACTGGGATGGGACCTTGCAGAGCCATGATGACACTCCTCTTGTCGTTTGATAGTCACTTAACCTATCAACTGACTTGAGAGTACGACGACTCAACTTGATAGGTCAAGTGCCTAGGCGTGATTATCTTGTGCGGCTCTGCCGGAGGGAGTCGGCCGCAGATCGCCACCGGATCCGCCGCCCAGAGGAACCGCGGTCTCAACCTCCGGCTTCTACCGTCCAGCCCGATTGGCTACACTCCGCGATCATGAGTATGAGCCTCTTCCTGGTGAAACTGCCGACGGCACTCGCCGCGCGTGTGGAGGTTGAGCCCGATCTCCTCACCCAGATCTGGGGTGAGGAGGACGTGGTTGACAGTGAGGTCGCAGCCCTCGATGAAGCCCACAAGCTCTTCGAGGACTACCTGGATATCGCTCAGGTGGTAGCCGAGGGCCCGGACCGTTACCCGTGGATGCGGAAGGCACTGCACGGAACCGGCGAAGAGCTTGACGTCGACTTCGGATACGGTCCCGCGTTCATGGCCCCGCCACAGGATGTTCGACAGGTAGCAGCAGGACTCACCGGCGAGGGTTGGTGGCGTCCGGGCGATGAGGTGACCACCATCGCTCAGGCGATCAGCGCCTTCTATACGACCGCCGCCGCCGAAGACCGCGCGATCATCGGCATCATCGCTTGAGCGATTTCCTCAGCTGCTCAAGTGCGGACTCAGCCGATCGGATAGGCGTCCTCTAACTCATGCCGGTCAGCCGGGAGAAGAACCTCCACCACGGCCAGAGCCGTACCCGAAGCATCCCGGACGACACCGTAGACAGCCAGCAGCGGCGTGTTCTTCGGCATGCCGAGCTGCCTGCTCTCCTCGGCCGTGGGCATGCGCGCGGTGATCTGCTCCACCACGTGATCGAAGCGCACACCCTTGCGTGCCTGTAGGTGATCTCGCAGGCCCTGCGGGAGCGGTTCGGCGCTGGTCAGATCGGTGCCTTCGGACAGCTCCGCCGGCACCCACAGCGAGACCAGTTCGGTCGGCTCTCCGTCCCGGCTGACCAGTCGCCGGCGCAGGAACGCCTTGCCCTTCGGGGCCAGGCCGAGCAGGGATGCGATGCGGTTGGGGGCGGTAAGCGCCGCGGCCTCGATCACCTCCCCCGGTGATGCGCTCTCCGGAGCGGTCAGGTACGCCTGTCCAGGCCGGGGCTGTTCGGCCGAGGTGAGCGCGGGACGGCCACGTACGAAGCGCCCCTTGCCCTGCTGGGATTCGATCCAGCCCTGTTCGCGCAGCATACGCAGGGCGGCGACCACGGTAGGCCGGGAGACCCCGAACTCCTGGATGAGCTGGTTCTCACTGGGCAGCAGCGAACCAGGGGGATAGGTCCCGGCTTCAATACGCCGTTGAAGGGTCTGCACAAGTTGCGCATACTTCGGCGGCACGGACTCAAGTGACATCATGACCGTCCTGCACCCGACAGGTTGTTTTACCAAGTTTGAGCGTATCCCTAACGGCCCCGACTTGTCACCGGGGTCGGACGAGCAACCACCCGCGATGGGGCAGGCACGCAGTACCCCGGTAGGTGAGAGCGCCGGGGACGCACGCGCAGCGGGGGCTGCGCGACCGGTCTCTCTCACCTGCCGGGGAACCTGAGGCGCGACGGGGCAGGGGTGACGCTCATCGGACACCCTCCGCGCCGATGGACTCACTGCCCCGCCGTGCCCGTCTTGTCAGCGGCCGAGGAAGTCGGCCAGTGCCCGCACGGCCCCTTCTGGGTCGCCGGTCGGATGACGGTGGTCATCGTCGTGCCAGCAGTAGTGGCTACCGCCGTAGCTGATCGTCACCAGTACCGGCAGGCCCGGATTCGGCCCCCGGACCAGCAGGGCGCTGTTGTTGTCGCGCCACTCCGCGCGCAGCCCTCGCGCCAGTAGGGCCGCGTGCAGCCGGGTCAGCGCGAGGATGTCGCGCTGTTCGCGTTGGTGGCGTTGCAAGGCCACCGCCGCTTCCATCAGTGAGTTCATTTGCCGTTCCCTTCGACCCGGCCGCTTGCGAGGCAGTCGAGACATTCCTGCTCTCCGTACGTCTCGTGATCAGTGCCGCCTTCGCCGAAGAGAAGGCCACGGCGCGAGCGGCGCAGCTTGGTTCCACGGCCCCGGCACGCGGGGCAAGGGCGTGTCTCGCTGTTCTCGTCTGGCCGGGTCACCGTCGCCATCTCCTCGTTCATCCGGCGTTCCCTGTGGTGGGAAGCCGCTTGACGTACCGTGGTTGCTTGATGGCAAGTCCACCGGCAATCAAGAAATGGCAGGACCCCCGAAAGACCCCCCTTCTTCCCCCCTCTTGAGCCCCCAGCCGCGAGGAAGACCCGAGATGCCCGACAACATCCCGAACGTCCAACTCCGAGCGTGGCGCAACGAGCACCAGCTCACTCGCGCCGATATGGCCGACCGAATTAACGCCACTCCAGCCGGTATAAAAGAACACCTGAA
Source organism: Planobispora rosea (assembly GCF_014648175.1). Lineage (GTDB taxonomy): Bacteria > Actinomycetota > Actinomycetes > Streptosporangiales > Streptosporangiaceae > Planobispora > Planobispora rosea. The sequence goes on along the minus strand of NZ_BMQP01000030.1, from coordinate 7,928 downwards.
CTGTGATGAGGAGCGAATCAGGCGCTGGGAGGCGGGTGAAGTCTCCTGGCCGCACACGTCCTACCGGGTCGCCCTCACCCAGTTGACCGGCTTGCAGCCCGAAGCCCTGGGATTCCGCCAGAATCGGCGCGGTCAGAGCCGCCTGATCGAGGCCACCGTGATGCCTCCTGCGGACGCGCTCCGAGCCGAGGCTGACCTGTACGGCACAATGGAGCTCGCCCAGCAGCTCCAAGCCTCCGACGTCGGCAACGGCACGCTCGAAGCACTCTCCGAAGCCGTCGACCTGCTGTGTCGGGCCTACCCGGTCGTTCCCGCCGCTACGTTGCGCGACCGGACACAGAAGCGTCTCGCCCAGATCACCCGCCTGTTGTCTGGCCGGATCACTCTCGACCAGCACCGCGAACTCCTGGTCATAACCGGATGGCTGACCGCGCTACTCGGGTGCGTCCATTACGACCTGGGTGAGCGGGAGGAGGCCGAGACCGCCCGCCGAGCCGCCTATGAGATGGGTCGCCAGGTCGGGCACGGCGAACTCATGGGCTGGGCCTACGAGATGTCGGCGTGGTTCGCTCTGGTCGAAGGCCGCTACGAGGACGTGGTCACCTCCGCCCGCATGGGCCAGGCCGCCGCCGGCCAATCCAGCGCCATGGTCCAACTCACCCTGCAAGAAGCCCGCGGACTGGCCCGCATCGGCGACCGCCGAGAAGCCGACAAGGCCCTTTCCCGAGGAGCCGACATCCTCGCCAAGCTCCCACTCCCGGACAACCCCGACCATCACTTCGTGTTCGACCACGCCAAGTGGGTCTTCTACGCCGCCACCGCCTACACCTGGCTGGAGGACAACGACCGGGCAGAGGAACACGCGCGGGAGACCATCCAAATGCACACCCGCCCGGACGGCACCTCCAACGCCCCCATGCGCGTCGCCGACGCTCACATCGACCTGGGTATCGTGCACGCCCGACGCGGCGACCTGGATGCCGCCGTGGAGGAAGGTATGGCCGCCTTCGACATCGAACGCAGGTCACTCACCGACCTCGTTAACCGTGCCGGAGATCTTGACCGTGTTCTACGCCAGTACTACCGCCGCGAGAATCTCGCCAAAGAGTTTCATGAACGAAACCTCACGGCACGTCGAGCCCTCGCTGCTCGAAGACCTGACCTCCTAGACTAACTCAACTTCTTGCGTATTGGGTCGACCGAAATATGATTTTCGGCAATCCATAAGTACCACCATATTCCGCTGTGATGCACGGTGCCATCTTTTGCTAGACAGAGGACACTCGCACCTCGCTAGTGAAGGACTTCCTCTCGATCACCAGAAGCTTCCGCTCCACACTTCACCTCTCCCGTCACGCTATATACGTGGAAAGCAGTCATGACGATGGGGCGAGTGTGGTACAAGGGATTCTTGAAGCTAGAGCAGCCCAGGGAGCAGATCAGTGATCGAAGACGGTGGATACCATGCCATCAAGGGATTCGCTTTCCAGTTCGATACATCTCTCCTTGAGATCTTCCGCAACCCTGGGCGCGAGGTTGAGATTGAAGGCACCCAGGACTTTGGCATTGAGAATTACTACACCCAAGTTAAAAACAGAAGCGGCAAATTTACTCCCTCAGCAGTAAAAGAATCAGTAGTTAAGCTTATCAAACAACACAAGCGCAATCCGGAATTCCGATTTCGCCTCTACTGTCATTTTAATGATCAAGAAAGTGGAACGGTCCGAAAGCTTACGATAGATGAGCTAGACAGCATCCTGGGAGACAAGTCGGGAGAGTACACGGAAAGCGAGAAAGGAATTTTCCTAGATAGATTCCACATCGAGTTTTCCCTTAACTACGAGGAGCAGTTCGACGAACTCCTAAAGCTAATAATTGAGCGTTACCCCGGCATCTCTGTCCTCCAAGCCCGCGTTCGGCATGCCATGTATGTCGCGCACCTTAGAGAACTAGTCATAACGAAAAAATCCAGCGATCGTATCGTAACAGCATCCGAACTTGATGGAGTAGCCATTGAGGCTCGAAGCGCTTGTTTTGCTGAAGGATACTCTCATCATTTTGGGAACGAAAGCTATATCAAGCTGCTTCGGGAAAACATTCGCGGTTCCCTTAGAACGGTTAACATTGGCAACCGGTTAAGGTTTTTCTGCCTAGAGGCTCTCAACGACAACGACAATGCACATCTAATTGACGTGATCAACATTATTAAAAGCAAGTTCTATGCCAAAGGACACTTCTCTCCCATGGTAGCGATCAGAGGGATAGAGGACATTTCCGGATTTAAGCGAGATCTATGGGATTCCGGGGTGCGATTTTTCGATGGCTCACGCTTCAGAGACGATGTCTTCCGGCCATACGATTTCATCAACAGTGAGCCGATCGGAACAGAGATAAGGATCATTGAAGGAGAGCAGCTATCTCTGCTTGCGCCTAACACGCGGGTTCATCACTTTTTCGATTTCTTCAGATCGTCCCCAGCAAGCCACACTCTGCAAGTAAAGATCAGCTATGAGATGCACGTTCAGGCTACTTCAGATATCGGACGGATACTGACTTGAGCGACACCTATGCGGGCGATAACCATCTAGTCGCAGAGGTAATAGCAGTACACCCCAACCATGTCCGGATAGCCGTTTATGACATTCAGGAATTCACAGACGGCGAGGACCCTCTAGAAGTCGGATCTTATATAAGAATATACGATACCAATCAATGCTCAATCATAGCTATAATAGAAAACTTCTCGATCGATCTACAGAGGACTGTAGACGATCCAGGAGCCCAGATATCGCGAGTCTATATAATCGAAGCTGTTCCGCTAGGCTTCATAGCAGCCGATAACATATTTGAGCGAGGCGGGGGGAAGATAGCAATTCCCCCTAAAAGGGTTGCCGTTGCTGGCCATAAAGACATCCAGCATATTTATGACGGCCTTCCTTCCAAGAAGAGGTTTTGCTTCTCTAGCCTCTCTCAGGATCTGAAAGTTGAAGTTCCCGTAGATGGCGATAAGTTCTTTAACAAGCACATAGCTATTGTCGGTTCTACAGGAGCAGGGAAGTCCCACGCCCTGGCACGAATCGTCCAAAGCGCGGTGTCAAGCCGAGATGCACCCGAAGAAGAGTACACAAATAATTCGCACATAGTCATATTCGACCTACACTCCGAATATAACTCTTCCTTTCCTAGCGCTCAGACGCTTAATGTATCTAATTTATGTCTCCCCTACTGGTTGATGAACTCCGAAGAGCTCCAAGGAATCTTCATTGAGAGCAACGAGGAACAATCACATAACCAGGTCGCAATATTCAAAAGAGAGATTACCGCAAGCAAGCGGCGGCACTTCGATGGCCCCGAGGAACTGCGTGATCACGTTCATTACGACTCGCCCGTCTTCTTTGACATTGACGAAGTCATAGAGGGCATCCGAGAAGAGAACACTCGAAGAGTAGAGACAGAAGGGACCGGTGGAAAGCTCACAAGCAAACAAGGTCCGCTGTACGGCAAGCTAGAAAACTTCCTCACACGACTAGATAACAAGCGATCCGATCCCCGCCTCAGCTTTCTACTCGGAAGCGAAACTAAGCAGATTTCCGCCGAAGATGTACTGAGGCAGTTCGTAGGATATTCAGATAGAGGGCGGCCTGCAAACGTTACGCTTATCGACGTTAGTGGAGTTCCGTTCGAGGTCCTTAGCATAACAGTGTCGCTCATATCTAGATTACTGTTCGACTTTGCATACTTCATCAAGAAGTATCATCCCTACTCCAAGAATGAAACACCACTTATAGTGGTTTACGAGGAAGCTCATAAGTATGCTCCTCGAAGCTCTCTCTCAAAATACAATCCATCGACAAAATCAATTGAACGGATCGCGAAGGAAGGACGCAAGTACGGGATCACCCTTGCGATCGTAAGCCAGCGGCCGGCCGAAGTTGCTGAAACCATATTTTCACAGTGCAGCAACTTTGTAGCCATGAGGCTTACGAACCCAGAAGACCAAAATTATGTTCGTCGTCTCCTGCCGGACTCGCTTGGTCCCCTAACTGATGCCCTACCCATGCTCTCAGCAGGAGAAGCACTCCTGATAGGCGATTCAGTTGTAATGCCATCACGTGTACAAATTCGAGAAGCTTACCCAACACCCTCATCCACTGACATCCCGTATCTGCAAGAGTGGAAACGTCCGTGGCAGGATGTGCCCTTTGGGGAGCTGCTCAGTAATTGGAGAAATGTAGAGAGAAAAGAGAACCTGCTGCCCGCAGAGTTCTCTGAATCGGCAGAATCCGATGGGCAACTACTCGACAGCTAGAACATTGCCGAGTTGTTCTTATATGGATCAAGGCGGCGGCGCACCGCGCCGCCGCATCCCGGCCCAGCGTCGCGGCCCCCGGCCGCGCATGCGGCCTGGGGGCCGGTCACGGCCGGGACCGCACTCGGGCCGCCCGCCGCACGTCGGCCCCGCTGCACCCAACGCACCCGCCGGCCACCGGCCCGCCGCCAAACCACCGTCTATCTCATGGAGGAGAATGCAGTCGGCCTACCTCACGCGGCGGTTCGCGTCGAGCCACTCCGCGTCGTTCCATGCAACGGCAGTCGCCCCCACCGACTGGAACACGATGCCCGGATCATCGGACTGCACCAGGCAGAACATGCGATGGCCCACCAAAATCGCCGATCGCGCGTTCCTGGCGATGATGTCGAGAACCCTCTGAGCAACCTCCGGGCAGCGTGCCGCGAATCTGTCATAGCCGATGAGCACCAAAACCAGCCCGGTTGCTTCGGACGACACCCCATAGTCACCGGACGCGACATCGTCCAGGCAGTCATTGAGCGCATCCAGGTTGCGCCCGTAGTAGGCCGGGAAGTCCAAGGCCTGCGCGAAGTCCCGATGAAGATCGTCCTCCGTCATCCATCCGGAGGCGTCCCAGCGGACTACCTCATAACCATGGGCAAGCAGCCAGTCGATCGTCTCTTCGAGGATCCCCCGACGCCAGAAGAGTGTCACGAACGTGTTCGCCATCAGGCGGTAGTCCACCTGATGAGCGAGAGGCGCATCACGATCGAAGACAGCCACAACCAGCCAGCGTAACCACCCCGAAAACCATGCCTCCGGCGGGGGCACTCCGGCTCCGGGATGATCGCTCAGGGCGTGCTCATCACCGCCGGCCTACCAGTGGCTGAGGTAGGGGCCTGCTCATCCCGTCCGCCCTCGACCCGGGACAAGCCGAGCGGACCAGGGCCAGGCGGTCAAGGTCGTTCGTCCAGCAGGGCGCTCCACCTTGACCCCCTGGCCCTGCCCCGCTTCCCCTGCGGGCGGGTCGACGGCGGACGGGATGAGCAGGCGGGTGAAGGCTTGCGCAGGTGCGCCCGGTCCGGAAATCCTGCGGTCATGCTCACTGTGCGGCAGCTCCTCGACTACCTCGAAGGCCTACCTGACGACACCCCCGTAGTGATCGATGTCCGCCCAGGAGACGAGTACGTGCGCGCCGAAGACATCATCACCACGGACGAGGACGCAGCCGAGGATCGCACCCCCACCGGCGTCCAGCTCATGACGCGCAAGGTTCAACGCGACGCCATCCAGCAAGAACTGAACGACCTACGCTCAGCTCTCTGCCACACCTTGGGCAAGTACCACAGCGAACCGGGCCCACAAGGAATAACGATCATCTCGGTTCTCTCCGACCAGGAGATCTTCAGCGAGATCCGGAGACTCCGCCTGATCGCCGAGTCCATCGAGCAGCAGAGCCCACAGCCGTGACCGTCGTGCCATTAGCGTGCCATTAGCCAGGGTGACGAAGGGGCAATCACGGTCACTCACAACCGGCCGAACACCCAGCTCAGGCGTCCTACGAGGCATGATCGATGCACTTCCCAAGCTGACAGCGCGGGTTCGATTCCCGTCACCCGCTCCACACACGAGGCCCGAGTCAGGGAGACATCCCCCACCCGGGCCTTGTTCGTTTGGGGAGTTGTCGACCACCTTCCCAAGGCCCGCCGTCGGTACGCTGAAGTCGGGAGCCCCTCCACCGTTCCTCTGTAAGCTCATAGACAGCGAGAGGAGCCGCCCGTATGACCGCGCAGCCACAGGACTTCCCCGCCATCCCATCCACTCCGGAGAAGAACCTGCGCGCAATCCGCGCCGCGTTGGTCACACCGCAAGACCGTGAAGCCTTCGACTCCGGCCTCAAAGCCGTGCTCGACGAGGTCCGGGTCAGTCTGGATCTCAGCGTGCTGAACGCCTTCGTCCACCGCTGGTGGATCTCCGCGTGCGACTCGGCGAAAGATCCCGAAGGACGCCGCCAGATGCACGCCGAGGCCGAGCAGATCACCGCAGGTAAGCAGGCCCTTCGAGGGAAGCCATGGCGTGAAGTCCTGGTGGAGCGCGGGGTCGAGCTGTAGGTGCACCACGTCCTGCTCGACCCGATCGCCGAGGAACAGATCGCCGCGCTTCCCGACGGGGCCCTACATCCGCTCGCGGCGTTGTTCGCTCTGCTGGAGGTCGCGCCGTGGAGCGGGCAACCGTACAACCCGGCCAATCCAAAGGCGAATATGCTCACTCATACCTTCGGTGAGCGCGGCCTCGCCACATACATCGTGCTCGACGAGCAACGTGAGGTGTACGTCATCCGCATCGAATGGCCTTGATCCTGACCCACGCCTCCTCGCGTTCGGCACATCCTCAGTGATCAGCCTCGGGACAGTTCTTTGCGGGTGCTCGAACCCCGCACGATTCTGACCGCGTGCCAGACACGTGCTAGAACAGGCGGGGGAACCGCGGTCACTCACGGGGACTCACGGTGAAACGGCCAGCTCTGACCTGCGCCCCGCCTTCCCAGCTCAGAGCAGCACGATCAGCAGCCGATTCTCAAGCTGACAGCGCGGGTTCGATTCCCGTCACCCGCTCTACACACCGAGGCCCGGATCAGGGGTCAAATCCTCGATCGTTTTGGCGAATCAGTCGATCCCCTGTAGCGGGCATTCCCTCGGGCAGCACATACTTGAGGGGATGAAGCCAGCCAGCGGCGCACCCCGTCGCCACCTGCCCACAAGTCCCTTCAAATCGCCGCCTCCCACTCCACCTGCCGAGCGGTTCAGCGTGAACGACCAGGTGACCCATGATCGATACGGCCTTGGCGTCGTCATGAGTGTAGAGGACGAGGTCGCCGTGTTCGTCGACTTCGGATCGCGGCAGGAGCGAATCACCACACCATTCAACAAGCTCTACAAGCTATGAGCCGCGCTGCGAGGAAGCACACAGTGTGACTACGTTCGCGCTGTAGGTGAGGACCCTTCTCCCTCGGCCCGACCGAACGAACACAAGCACGCCGTGGGAACCGGAAAGCCATACCCTCCCGTGCCCGTTCGCACAGCGATCAGCGGGCAGTCACGGCCTCACCGGTCACTCGACTGACATGATTCCCAGGTCAGGGAGATATCCCGGCCTGGATCCTGATCGTCTCCAGAACTCTTCGATCTTCTCGTGCCATCAGGCGGGCTCACCACTCTGACCAAGGAGTTTCCGTACAAGGTCGAGACGATGCCCTTCGGGATGCCGACCACCCGCCGCTCGGCCTGTGGACTCGGGCGGGCCGAGGACCCGGCCGCCGGTCGAGCGTTCGATGCAGACCGCCCGGACGCGGACCGTACCTGCGTCGGGGTTCACGTCTGTACGGCGGGGCGCGCTCACCTCAGAGCTCGATCCGCTGACCCATGGCGTGGACGGTGGAGCCCATCGTTCTCTTCGTAGAAGCGCGCCCAGCTGCGCAACCGCCCGCCGATCCTGGCTGATTCGCCGGTACACACCACGATGAGCAGATCTTCCGGCACCTGCAGAGCACTCTCTATGGAGACCCGGTAGGCCCTAGTACTGCAACGGCACTTATGTGATGGCGTGGCCGCGTCTTCGGTAGTGGGAGCGTCGAGCT
>NZ_BMQP01000029.1 GCF_014648175.1 Planobispora rosea | reverse complement strand
CCGCCTATGAGGCCGCTGTCGCGGCCTGACCACCACACCGAAGGTGTCCGCCAAAGCGGAACAAGCTCAATCCATGACTGCCTGCTTGGCGGAAAGACCCACTTTCCGCTGGATCGGACCGCAGCTCAGCGCCTCGGCGGAGCCATCCCCACGGTCGCCGCGCAGCTTCGTGAGCACGATGCCTTCGTTGAGCGCGCCGTACGGCACCTCGCCCAAGAGGGCATCATCCAGTTCCTCGACCTGGGTTGCGGCCTGCCCCGCCTCCGTAACGTCCACGAGATCGCCGGCGCGGTCACCCCGAATGCCCGGACCGTCTATGTGGACCGCGACGAGCTCGTGGTCACTCACGGGCGAGCACTGCTGACCGCAGACGGCGTCGCCGCGGTGGTGCCCGGAGACCTTCGTGACCCGCGCGCCATCACGGGTGACCTTGGAGTGCGAGCCCTGCTCGACTTCAACCGACCGGCCGCCGTACTGCTGACGGCCGTCCTGCACTTCGCCGACGCCCCGGCCGGGATCATCGCGGAGTTGTGCAGGCTGCTTGCTCCAGGCAGTGCGGTCGTCATCTCTCACGCCTGCCGGAATGCCCTCCCCGACGAGGTCGAGCAAGAGGTCGTGGAGGTGTTCGCCGACACCGACACCCCGATCGCTCTACGCACCGCCGAGGAGATCCGCACGTTGTTCGATGGGCTCGACGTCGCTGCGCCGGGTGTGGTCCCGGTGGCACAGTGGCGGCCCGACCACGATCTCCACTACGAGAGCCCGCAGATCATCGGCGGCGTCGGCACTTGGCGAGGTCGGCTGTGAGCGGGCGCGACAGCTCGGCTGTCGTGTCACCAAGCCAGCGTGCTCTCGATGGCGTACGGGGGCACGCGGCCGGACGTGGGCCCATCGTGAGGAGTAGCGACCCAGGCCGGCCTGTATCCATCGATCTCAACGAGTCCCAGCGGAAGACGCTGGCTGCCTGCATCGGCCGGTCCTACCCGAGCTGGAGGATATGGCAGGCCCACCGCACCTGGTACGCCACCGGTCGGCCCCGCGCGGACGCTCCTGTTCGGACGCTGCACGCCCCGGACGCGGGGGCGCTGTGCGAGCAGCTCGCCGAGGTCGAGCGCCAGAAGCTCAACGCCGTTCCCGCGCCCCCGGTCCCGCACGAAGAAGTGTGTCGGGCCGGTGATGCACCATGACCGCGGCCACCGAGATCCCCGTGCCGTACGTGCTGGCCTACTCCGGTGAGGCCGTCACCCCACACCTAATCTTCGCCGAGGACTCGGCCTCCGGCGGGCTTCGGCTGTCGCACCGAGATCCCCGCCCTCGCTCGGACTGGCACCGCGACATCCTGCTCGCCCGGGTCCGCACCCACCGCCGCGGCCAGGTGATGTGGCGGATGCTGAACCGGCGCCGCCAGCAGGAGTGCATGACCAAGCGTCGCTGTCAGGTATGCGCGGAGCCGGCAGCCGACCCGGACACCGGCCGGATCTGGTGGGTGATCACCGAGACGGGGTTCCGTGCCTCCAGCGCATCCGGCGGCCTCACCAACGCGCCCCCGACCTGTCTGACATGCATCCCCGAGTCACTTCAGTGGTGTCCACAGCTCCGTAAGTCGGCCGCTGTCTACACCGTGGGCGGCATCGAGTCCGTCGGTGTGCTGGCGGACCTGTATGAGCCCGGCCCTGATCGGATGCCGGTCTTCACCGGCGAACACAACGTGTTCGTCGGCTGGGACGAGTTCGCCGTCCTACCGTACGCGCTGGCCACCCAGATGGTGGTACGCCTGCTCGACATGACGCCGGCCGAGCACGTCGCAGGTTCGTCCACAGCCTTGGTGGCCGCCTCATGAGGCCGGTGTGGCGGCACGGCCATGTTCAGTGGACCTCACCCCGCGGCCGAGGATCGGGTCGCCTGCTCGGGCGTAGCCAGCAGCTCGTCCTCCAGTTCCTCGACAATCCGCTGAGTGAGCACCCGCAGCCGTGCCCTGCGTCCGGTCAGCTCCTCAGCGAAGTTCCGCGCAGCCGGGCCTGTCCACACCGCACCGCCGGTGAACGTCGCATGCGCCGGATCCAAGGCCGCTTCCAACCTCGCCACGTGCATACGTACCTTCGCCAGCGCCCGCAGTAATTCCTCTCTGCGGGGATTAGGGGCCATATCCAGTGGTTCGGGGGCCAACCGCTTCCCCTTTCTCCTTGGAACGGCTTGCGCGCTCTCCCGGACGATATGAGATCGTGCGCTCAGACGGCCAGCTCTTTGGAGGGTATCCAATGCCCGGTTCCATCCGAAGCCTTGCGGTACGGCTCGGCGCGACGCTCCTGGTGGCCGCTCTGGCCATGGCCGGATGCAGCGAGGGCGAACCGACGGCGGTCGAGGCGGGCGAAACTCTCAAGACACACATCCTGAAGCTTCTCGACGAGGTGAGCGCCCAGAACGCCCAGGTCACCGATCCCGGCGGCAAGGACATCCCCTGCGGGGACGGCAAGGCCAGGCGCACCTTCGCCGCAACGGCACCAGACTCCTCTCCGGAACGAGCACCCAACGTTCTTAACAACATCATGATAAGCGCTTTGGATCGAGTCGCTGAATACAAAATCACCGATGGCTCAGGCACATCAGTACGCATGACAAACAATCCGGCAAAGACGATTATCTTGCTGGAGTCAACGGCGAATGGTAGATACTCCGTGCGAGGCGAGACCCAGTGCCTCAATCGGTCGTGAGCTGCTCACTATCGTAAAAATCTTTCCGATTGTATGCATTCCCCTTAGCGCCATTGAAGACATCGGCCTGTTTTGCGGCCAGCTCCCCCAGGGAAATATCATTACCTTTTCCCATGCCGTTGTCGACCAACCACTGGTCGAGAGCCTTCACCCCTGCGGCCCCCTGCTTGAGGATGTCTTCGAACGGGCGAAGGTCACCGTCCAAGTCGGCGATGGCGCTGGACGGAGGCACTTGTGGGGTGAATCCCTGCTCCATGAGGAGCTGCGCCGTCTCGTGACGTTGCCCCAACGTCTTTGCCTCGTCCGATGCCAAGAGCTTCTTCACCTCCTCCGCCGGTTCCCGGCCGTAGGTGTAATAGCCGGAGACTCCGGTGGACAGGGCGGTCCAGGCCCTGGGGATGGCGGAGAAAGGGTGAAGCAACCCGAGCGCTCCCAGGGCACCACCCGCCAGAAAACTCTCCGCGTCCTCCGCGTCCTCAGCACCATCGTCTCCGGGCTTGAGCACCCGCACGGCGGCCGCCAGTTCGGTGCCCCGGACGTTGCCCAGAGCGGTAAACAAATTGTCCAGCGCAGTGGCATCCCCACTGTTCTTCACAGCGTTCGACGCATACGGAAGAACCCGGTGGAGGAACTCTTCCATGCCCTGGTCGAAGCGGAGTCGCGCATCGGTGTCACCGGCGAAGGTGGTAATGAAGCGGAAGGTGTCCTCGGGGCTCAGCCGGAAGGCGCCCCGCAATCCCGGGGGTGGAGTCCATTCGAATAGGCCGGGAGTGGTCTGGACGGCGCTGTCCTTGGCCAGGTCGGCATCGTTGAGGTTGGCACCCAGAGTGATCTCTGTGGCGTACGAGCCCGCGATCTCCGCCAGGTGCAGCCGGGTCGCGTCACTCAACGGCCACTCATCCGCCGCGGTCATCACGGTGTAGGCGAAGAACGCCGATTCCTGACTGTGCTTGCCGTCCTGCTCGTCGTAGGCGCCGGAGGCTGCGGCCAGGAGCCGTCCGAAGGCGTCCGCCACCTCCTGCGACATCCTCGTCCGCTCGTTGAGTTCCTTCAGGAACGCGGCCAGTTCGGGCCGGTTGTCCCACTTCTCAGGAGATCGTGGGAGCTGCCCGAAGGGCAAGGAGAAAGTCGGTGAGGCCGGGTTGGGACCGAACCGGGCCGCCGAGCCGATCGCCAGGCGGGCCGCGGCGGGGTTGTTTCCCAGCGCGTTGAGCAGCCCCGCCAGCGCCGAGCTGCTGATCCGGCTGTCGGGCCTCAGCGCGGGCGCGACGAGGTCAGCCAGCCACACGTCCGGATAATCTCCATGGCTCAGCAGGGCCGCGACCGCCTCCATGTCCTCGGCGTCCGCAGTCTTCGTCTTCTCTACGGCCTTCAGCACTGAAGCGAACCCGGGAACCTTCGCCCCGCCGCTGGTCGCGGTGGCGAAGGCCGTACCGGCCGTACGGAGCGCATCCGGCCGCTTCTCGTTGGGCAGCCGGCGCAGAGCGGCAGCCACCTGACGGACCCCGGCTGGGCCGAGGGCTGCGAAGAACGCCGCAGTGAAGACGGCATCGTGCCGATGCGTCTTCAGCTCTCCGAGCACCGTAGCGATCTTGTCGGAGGCGTACGGCCCGGAGAGGCGGAACTCGTCCGGGTCGATGGCGGCGAACCGCTTACCCAGGTCGGCGCCCTGACGCTGCGCTTCCGCGGGGGCGAGTAGCGACGCCTCCTGATACGGTCGAAGTCCCGTTCCGGTCATCCCGGGGATCCCGGGCCCGGGGGCGGTGATGGTCGCCACCCGCTGGCGGAGCATCGGCAGTTGTTGTTCGGCCCAGCCGCCGATCTCCCGGATGGGGGCGAGCCCAGCGGCGGGCAGGTCAACAGCGGCCAGTTCCCGGCGGATGTTCTCGGCCTGCTCGGCGATCACCTTCCCGGCCCTCTCCAACTCGGTGATGAAGCCGTTCATCAGCGCCGGGTCGATCGCGGAGAACTCCGGCGAGAGCGGACCGGTTCCCGGTGGCACAGAGGGTGTCTCTGTCATGCCGTCCATCATCCGCGATGGGAAATCGGGGTGCGAGGGTTCAAGAGCAGATCAACGGCCGACTTGAAAGCCTCGTGGCTCGTGGCCGTGCGGCATCGCCCCGATAGGTCGTGCGCCGAGGGCCCATGCACGGGTGCAGGAGCGGCACGCACGTGAGCTCCCGCACCTGCCCGCCGCCCTGCAGATCAAAGACCCTGGCCTGCTACACGTCGTAGACCTGGAGCACCTCGTCGCCGTAGTCGTTGATCACCTTTACCGCGATCTTGCCGGTACTCGGCGAGCGGAACGGCTGCGAGCGGGTGGTGTAGAGCGTTGCCCAGGCGGCTTCGTCGATGTCCGCTTTCAGTGCCTGCCTGAGCCGCTTATACGGGTCATTGCCACCGGTGAAGTAGCAGTGCCGGACGAAGAACGACTCACCGTCATAGTCGGTATCGATCATCCACAGGGCAATCCTGTCCGTGTCTCTCGAGCGGATCGTGCCCTGGGTCGGGTCGTAGACGTCGATTCCCTTGATCTCTACTACGACGCCCTCGTCGGTGTGCTGGATGTCGACGTCCGGCTCGCCAAAGACCATGAAGAGGTTGCCGGCTCCGGTCTTCTTCAGTACATCCGCCATCACCAGGTCGGAGTTCATCCGGACCAAGAGAATCGGAAGCCGACCGAGCTTGCGTTCCTCCTGAACGGAGGCAAAGTCCTCCGCGTTTGGCTTGAACTCCTCGGTCGTCTTCATCGCCTGCGGGTCGAACGCAAACGCACAGATGATCAGCAGATCGAAGCCTACGCCCTTGATCGCCTCGCGCGCGGCCTTACGAATCCAGTTCGGGTCTACCGTGCCATACTGCGGGCCGATGCTCACCGCGATCCGCTGCGGTGTCCCCTCTTCGCCGTTCTTCCGTTCGCCTTCAGCGTGGATCAATTCCCCGGCATACGGATCAAGTCTCCCAAATTCCAGACGCTCGTTCTTCCGGCCATTTTGAACGCCAGCCTTGCTCAGGTTTCCGAGAATCGACCGCTCAAAACTCGACGTGTCCTCCTCCGAGGCAGCCTTCTCCGTGCCAGTCTGGGTGGCGACCGCAATCGTCTTGTGCGGCGCCAGGCTCTCCACCGTGAACGGCCCGGCTACACGAACCCGATCGTTGTCCGTGTACGGCCTGTCATAGAGCAGTTCCTGTTCCGAATTCCTGGCGATAACCTCATCGATCTGCTTGCGCGTCATCCCTTCTTTGATGTCAGGGTTGCGGGCGATCGAGCTCAGCATGATATGAGGAACTCGCTGATAGACGAACCCCTTACGGACATCACCTTTGTATGATCCGGCGATTGGAGGCTGACCCGTGAGCTTCGCCTCCTGAAGCTGCCCCTCCCTGGAATCAGCGAGAAGGTAAAAGGGGTACTTCGCACCCATGATCCGCTGACGAGCCAGAGCCAGAGACACTCGCGAGGTGTCAATCGTAATCCAGCGACGCCCCCACTCCTCAGCGACATAAGCCGTTGTTCCGGAACCACAAGTGGGATCAAGGATAAGATCTCCCGGATCCGTAGTCATAAGTATGCAACGCTCGATGACTTTCGTGTTCGTCTGGACGACATAGAGCTTCGGATCGCCAAATCCAGCAACGCTCGTATCGTCCCAAAAATTATTTATTGGGTACGCAGGGAAGTCATCGATATACCGAACATAGGAAAGAGTGTTTCCTGCAACTCCAAGGCGGCACGCTGCCGCCAGGCGCATCATTCCGATTTCATTCGTCTTCCAGCGCGACTGCATCGTTGGAAGGAACTTTCGGCCTTCAAACTCGACGGGGAACCAAGACGCAGCCCCTTCCCCCTTCTCCCTGCCAGCGCTTTGACTAGTCAAGTTATCCAACCGGAATATACGAGAACCTTCCGGAATACCCGAAGGCTTTTCCCGTTCATCCTTAGTCATTCGACGACGCGAACCGTCACTCAACTCGACCATTGAATATGCACCAGCGCCCTGCCCCCCAGCCTCTTTAAGACGGAATAGCTGGCGATATTTCACCAGATCAATACTCTTGGCATACCAGAGGATATAGTCCACTGTGCCGGGGAGGAGATTTCCCGTAGCTCCAGTGGTTGTACGGAAAGATATTTGAGCGCAGAAATTTTCCGAACCGAAGACTTCATCGAGCAGCACACGGACAAGATGGAGATTTGCGTCACCAATCTGAACAAAAATGCTCCCAGATTCGGTCAGCAGATCTCGGGCGACGATCAGGCGATCCCGCAGGTACGCGAGGTACGAGCTGATCCCGTGCTCCCAGGTGTCGCGGAACGCCTTGATCTGCTCGACCTCACGCGTGACGTCCTCGACCTTCCCGTCCTTGACGTCCCGCTTACCGGTGGAGGTCTGGAAGTTCGAGCCGAATTTGATGCCGTACGGCGGGTCGAGGTAGACCATCTGGACCTTGCCGCGCATATCCTCCTTCTCCGCGAGCGAGCCCATGACCTGCAGCGAGTCACCGAGGATCATCCGGTTGGACCAGTTTGCCTCGTGCCTGTAGAACTCGATCAGGTCCATGCCGTCGAGCCCGTCGAAGGTGTCGAAGAGCGTGAGCTCCGGCTCATCATCCGGGCGCTCGGCCGTGCGGCGCAGGTTCTCGATGAGCACCCGCGGGTCGATCTTCTCCTGGATGTAGATCGGCGGTGCGTCGACGGCCAGGTCCTGGGAGTCCTGCTCGTCCTTGCCCTTCCAGACGAGCTGGGGGTCGAGATCGGGATTACGCGGGTAGAGCAGCCGTGCGGGCTGAGCGGCCTCCTCATCGAGAAGGTCGTGGGAGTCGGCGGTGGGGATGTTGACCCGCTTATCCTCGTGCTTGAGCGACTCGACTGGGGTGGACCCGGACTTCTTCGGTGGCATCCTTACGCTCCCTCTCCATCGCTGACCGGCACAGACTGTCCATCGTTACTCCACGGCGGCCCAACTTGGGCGCTGGTTCCCGTCCCGCCGTACAGAGCTCGGATCGCGGCCTCCAACTCGGTGCGGAAGGTGGCGGGATCCTTCAGCTCGCAGTAGCTCCACCGGCCGAAGCCACCATGGTTGTTGACGGCCGGCACCCACTGGTGCTTCGCGGTGCGGGCCTTCTCCTCCGTCGGGCCAGCCGGTTTGTGGCTTCCGGAGACCTCCACGATCAGTGTGTAGGCGAGTTCGTCACCTGGTTCCGGAGGCGCGAGCCGTACCAGGAAGTCCGGGAGGTAGCGCCGGACCTGACCGCCGATCGTGTACGGGATGATGAAATCGAGGTGATCGTTCTTGACGTAGGCGGCGACCTCCGGAATCGCCTCCAGGGTGCGGGCCACCTTCTCCTCCCAGGTGTTGCCCTGCGGTCCGTCGAGCACGACGAAATTGACGTGGCTCTTCTCCTCCGCAGCTGGGTAGACCGCTTTGGTCGTGAAGAAGTCCACCTTCGCGGTGGAGCCGATGTGCTCTGACACGCGGAAGATCGGAAGTGACTTCGGCTGCCGGTTGCCTTGCAGGGTGAGGATCGAGTCCTTGATCTTGCGGGCTGCCTGATCGGTCAGCTCCGAGAGAAGAAGCATTCCCTTGAAGGCGTCGCCGGAGACGTCCACGCATTCGGCGAGCCACTGCTTGGTGATGCGGAGAGCCTGCGGGAAGAGCCAAGGCTTGTGGTCCCCCGGGTCGGCGAGGTACAGCTCGGTGACCCTCTTTGCGAGGTGGAAGGCGATCTCCTGATCCCGCTTGTTCTGCAGCCCCGCCAGCGGGTCGGTCTGCTCTGCGCCAACAATGCCGGAGACCTTGGTGAGGGTGGGGATGACGTCGGTGCTGAGCGTCATCTGGCTCTCTTGCCCGAAGGTGGCGAACAGTTCCTCGTCGGGCAGCTCGATCCGGTAGCCGACCAGCCGGGGAAAGGTGATCTCGGCGTGGGCCCGATCGCTGACCGCATGCACTCTGCGGGTCGGCTTGATCTTTAGATCCCTGGTCTTGCCGACCGTGGGGATGAACTGGAACGGCACGCCGTATACGTCGGCGTACTCGGGGGTGAAGAACCCGTTCTCGTCCACGGCGTAGGAGCGCCGACGCAGTCCCCGCCCGACCACCTGTTCGCAGAGGAGTTGGGTGCCGAACGCGCGGACGCCCAGGATGTGCGTGACGGTGTTGGCGTCCCAGCCTTCGGTCAGCATGGAGACGCTGACCACGCAGCGCACGTGCTCGCCGAGGGTGTCCTTCTTGCCTACGGTGTTCATCACCTCGCGCAGGATCATCGTGTCGTCCACCTTGTCGGCGCTGCGGCCGGGGAAGCGACGGGCGTATTCCTGCTTGAACTGCTCGATCTCGTGGCCGAGCGCCCTGCGGAATTCGGGGGTCAACTCGCCGGACTCGAACTGCTCGGAGTCGACCAGGATGGTCGGCGGCCGGTGCAGCCAGCGACCGTACTCGTCGACGTTGGAGAACAGCTCCAGTTTGCCCGGGACCGCGATCGTGGTCTCCTCGTCGAGCTGCCGGTCCCAGCCGCCGATCCAGTCGAAGACCATCTTGGAGACGGTGGTGTTGTTGCAGACCACGATGAAGACCGGCGGCGGGTCGCCGTGCACGGCCGCTTCAGAGCCCTTCCACGCCGCGTACGACTTCTTGTAGGAGTCGTAGAGGCTGTGCAATGCACCCTCCAGTTCAGAGGGCAACTGGTCGGCAGAGACGCCGGTATCCTTGGAGCGTCCCTTCTTGGGCAGCGCCTCGCGGATGTTCTGCCAGAGGTTCAGGTAGGTGACGTTGCTCGTCGTGGCATTGTCATCCACCGGCACGCGAGGGATCTTGACGATGCCCGACTCGATGGCGTCGATCAGAGCGAAGTCGCTGACCACCCACGGGAAGAGCGTCGCCTCCTTGTAGCCGGAGCCGGCCAGGAAGAACGGGGTGGCAGACAGGTCGTAGACGGTCTTGACACCGAGCTTGGCCTTGACGGCTTGGAGTCCGCGGAACCAGACACGCGCCTCCTCGTTACGGCCTTCGGCCTCCTTCCTATCCTCGCCCTTCAGGGCCTCGTCTGCGCCCTCTTCAGGGTTGGCGATCCGGTCGCGGTAGCAGTGGTGGGCCTCGTCGTTGAGCACGACGATCTCGGAGGTACCGCCCAGGTCTCCGACGATCCGGTTGACCATCTGGCCGATGGTCTCCTGGAACGGACTCGCCGCGCCAGCCTTCCCTGCCAGCAGCTCCTTGGTGGTTTTGGCGATTCCCCGGCCGAGCTTGGTCTCCCTGCGCTGGAAGGCGTGGAAGTTGGTGATGACGATCCTGGCCTGCCGGAGTGCGCCGTACAGCTCAGCCGGGACGAGGTCCCGGATCCGGTAGTAGTTGCCGTCGTCCTCTGGGAGCAGAACTCGCAGCCGATCGCGAATGGTGAGGCCGGGGGCGACGACCAGGAAGCGTTTGGCGAACCGCCTGTCGTTGGGGTAATCGACCTTGTTCAAGGTCTGCCAGGCGATGAGCATCGCCATCACGACGGTCTTGCCCGAGCCGGTCGCCATCTTGAGCGCCACCCGGTTGAGGCCGTCGTTGTACTCCTTGTTGATCTCGGTGAGCCTGTTCGGGATCGAGGAGTCGCCGTCCTTGTTCACGGCCTCCGCCAGGTAAATGGCGGTCTCGACCGCTTCGCGCTGGCAGAACAGGATGGGGTTGTCCCGCTCGGGATCGCTCCAGAACTCCAGCAGGCGGCGCGTGGTCGGGGTGACGTGCGGGTAGCGCATCGTCCGCCAGCGCTCCACTCGGGCGCGGATCGAGTTGACGAAGTGGTTGAGCTGGATCTGGTCGGCGGTCAGGCCTAGCTCGGGCAGGTCGAGCTCGGTCTGGACTGCACTCTTACGCGCCCTCGGCACCGGGATGAAGTGGGAACTCAGGCGCCGTCCTTCGGCGATCTCGCTCGTGATCCCATTGTTGTCGAACCTGAAGTGCTTGGTCGGAGCACGGTAAGGCGAGTTGATGATCGGGTTGTCGATGACACGGTCCGCCACTCGCCGCCTCCACTGGTCCACCCCTTTTGGCGGAGTAAAGGGTATCGGCCGAGAGCAACAAAGCGTCATGAAATGACGATCATGTTGTCGGTATCGTAATCCCGCTCTCGATACCGACGTGATGGTTCACGGCTATTTGCTGCGGTGCGTTATCAAGTGTCGAACATGACCGAAACCGGCCGGTCGGCCAGGCCCTTGGTAAGGGCCTGGCCGACCGGCCGAGGACGGTTCAGTCGCTCTTGCTACAGGTAAAGATCAGCGGTTGATCCACAGACACTCGGTTCGCTTCGTGCCGATCCGGTTCGACACGTGGGCAGGAACCTGGATCTCCTCCCGACGCCATCCGAGACAGTCGTACGGTGAGCCGATGTAGCCCGACAGCATGACCGTGCCCCGATGATCCGCGATGGTATCCATGAGCGCCTGGTGGAACTCCTCGCTGCCGTTGTCGGTGGCGTAGTCGCTCGTGCTGGACCTCGTCCCGTTCACATATGGCGGGTCCAGATACAGCACGGCCTGCGGATCGCGCCACCGCCGGATCAGCTCCAGCGCGTTCATGTTCTCGATCTCGACTTCGCGGATGCGCTCCGCAACCTGCTCCAGCCGTCCGTCGATCCGCCTGCGGAACGTGGACGCCTTGCCGAGCTTCCCGAGCCCCGAAGGGGAGAAGCCCACCCGACCTGTGGAGGCGTTGAACGCCATGCAGCAGCGGGCGAAGAACTGCCGTGCCCGTTCCACGTCGTCCGTCGGCCCGGCCCGGCCGTCGCGGCAGAACAGATACTCGTCTCGGGCGTACGGCGTGAACTGGAGGGCCCCCACCAGCTCGTCATACCGGTCCCGCAGCACCCGCCAGAAGTTCACGACGTCGCCGTTCAGGTCGTTGATGACCTCCGTCCGCGCCGGGGCCTTCGCGAGCAGGACCGCGCCCGAGCCGATGAACGGCTCCACGTAGATGGCGTGCTCCGGCATGTGCGACAGAATCCACGGCGCGAGCCGTCCCTTGGCCCCGTAGTAAGGGAACGGCGCCTGATGCATTGCCCCCGTCTTCATGTGGTCCGTGCGTCAGGAGCGCGGCTGGTCGCCGCTGTCGGTGCGCAGCCATCCCGGAAGGATCGCCTGCACGCCCGGCAGCGCCATTACCCGCGCGAGGCCGCCGGCCACGGCCAGGGCCCCGGCGGCCCACGGCAGGGTGCGCGGGATTCCGGCCGCGTCGACTATCGCGGGCAGGACGATCGCGATGGCCACGAGGGTCTGAAGGATGGTACGCAGGCTGCGCTTGGTGTCGTTGGACATGGCCCCTCCTCAGGGTCGTTCGAGCGGATCAGGGGAGAACCGGCACTCGCCAGGCGTTCCAGCCGGGAAAAGACCGAGCCTCGGTCTCGGTGGCGAACAGGTAGACGTTGGGCCGCCACGCGGTCTCCGGGCCGTCGTGGAAGACATGGAGGTTGACCAGCCACACGTCGTGACTGCCGATGGTCGCCCGACCCCAGACGCGGGTGATGACCGCGGGGACGACGTCGGCGCCGTTGCGAACACCGAGACGGCCCCGCGCGTGGACGAACTGGCCGATGGTGGGCATGGGCCATCCCTTCGGCTCAGGGAGTGACGCAGGCCAGGGTGGCGGTGTCTGCCTTCCAGGAGCACGTCCAGGCCCCCGCCGGGGTGGTGAGTTTGAACGCGCCGCCGTCCAGGCCGCGCGGCATGCCCATGGTGGTGGGCAGCGTGACCTTGACCTCGGTGGTACGGCACTTGCCCCACTGGGACTTGGCGGGGTTCTTCGGCTCCAGCATCCGCAGGTAGCCGCCGTTCTTGACGTTGGCGCACATGCCCACGGCCTTGGGCGGGGCCGGGGTGGTGGCAGCGGCTCCGGTGGCCGCCGTACCGGCGACCAGGACGGCCACGGCCGCGATCAGGAAGGGCTTCCTCACGTCTTCTCCTTCGTTGCGGGCTCCCAGATCCAGGTCAGGAGCCAGGTCTCGGCGTTGACCACGCCGTTGGCGGGGATGGCGACAGCGCGCTGCACCTGCTGACAGGCCTGCTTGGACGCGGGGCCGTACAGTCCGTCCACGACCAGGCCGGGTACGAACCGCCGGGCGCCGGCCTGCCAGGTCGCGACGTCATCGCCCTGCACGAGGGGGGTAGCGAGCCGGAGCGTGCGCCGGAACTCCGGCACGGCTCCGTCCACGATCCGCGGTGTGTGCGTCGTGGGCTTGGCGGTGCCGCCCGCGATGCGCCGGGCGACCTGGGCGCGGAAGGCGTCCATGCTGATGCCGTGCGGGTCGGGTTTGCCGCGCTGGACCTCCTTGTGGCCCTTCACTCGGGAGGCGGGGAGGCCGAACTCCCGGCACAGCTCGGCGCACAGCCGATGGAAGGCGTCGAGCTGGACGGTCGGCCACGGCGTGCGGCCGTCGTTCTCCGCCTCGATGCCGATGCTGCTGGAGTTGTCGTGGTGCGAGCTGATCGACGGCGCGTTGTGCCAGCACCGTCCGGCCGCGACGACGAAGATCCGGCCGTCGTGCCGGAGCCAGAACTGGGAGAGCGGCCCGTCCAGGCCGGGCCGCCCGTCGCAGACGACGTGCAGGTCGTCCCACCCGGCGGTGTGGTGGCAGACGATTCCCTCGACCGCCGGTTGCGGGCCGTGGCCGCGGGTCCGCCATCCGGAAACTTCGGTGACCGGATAGCCGGTCCGGCGGGCCACCGTGGCGAGCTGCGTCAGGTACGGCATGGACTATCTATCCCTTCGGGTGCTCTCGCAGGTGCTCGTGGAAGTGGTCCTCCAGCCGCGCCACGCTGGCCGCCAGCCGGTCGACGGCGTCGCGGAACGATGTGCCGTGGTTGGGGTGGAGCTGCTCTTCGATCTGCGCGAGCCGGGCCATCACGCCGGGCCGGCCGGGGACGCCGTCGCGGGAGGGCTCGCCGTTCCAGTCGTCGAAGATGTCGCCCAGGCGCTTGAGGAAGCGGGCGAGTTTCCAGAGTGCGGCCGCTCCTCCGGCGAGGATGGCCAGGGCCACGCAGATGTCGAAGGCGAGAATGCCGGTCATGTCGACGTCCTTCATGAAGTGCGGCCGCATGGTGCGGCGACCGGGTGGGGTTACGCGGCGGTCTCGTACACGCCGGACACGGTGAGGTTGTTGCCGTTGGCCCAGGTGCCGGGGCTGGTCGGGCCGGTAGCGCCGCCGTCCCACTTGGTGAACCACGCCTTGCCGTTGGTCAGCAGCGAAGCGGTCAGCGGGATGTGGTTGCCGCCGCCGGGGTTGCCGCGCGCGGAGGCGACGCTGTCGACGGCGGGCGGGAACGGCAGGCTCAGGTACCAGACCACTCCGGCCGGGGAGGTGGTGGTGGAGCCGTAGACCAGACGGATGTGGAAGAACACCGTCTTGCCGATCTTCTTGTATCGGCCGGTCAGCGACCCGTTGCCGAGCGTCGGGGCCGCGCCGGTCGAGGTCCACTCGGGCGTGTAGAGCTCCCACGGGGCGTACAGGTGGACCCACCGGTCGTGGACCTCGGCGTCCCAGAACGGCTTGTCGATGAACTGCCCGGCGGCCGGGCTGACGGGATCGGCCACGGGGTGCCTCCTACAGGGAGAGTTTCGTGTTCACGCCCAGCTCGCTCTCGCCCGGAACGCCGAGCCGCCAGACCCGCGAGACGGCCGCCGGGGAGGTGTGGAAGGTGAGGGTGTGATGGCGGTAGTCGATGACTTCCACGACGCCTTCCACATGGACGTCGACCTCGTTCTGCGGTGACCCGGCGGGCAGGCCGGCCAGGGTGACGACGTCGGACAGGTCCAGGGCGAGCACGTCGCCGTAGGAGGTCAGGGTGTTGGCGACCACGGAGACGCTGGTGATCCGCGGGGGCGGGTCCGCGCCGTTGGCCACCTTCCACTGGGCGGACAGCAGCGCGTCGGTGTCGCTCGACCACGGCAGGGTCACCTCATCGGCGTAGGTGCCGTAGGCGGTGATGCTGCCGGTGTCCGTCCACCGCTGGTCGGCGCCGCCTTCCCGGCGGTGGGTAACGTCGTTGACGAGGTGCTGGTCATCATCGGACCAGGCCAGGCCGCCCTCGGCGAGCTGGTCGGCGGTGAGCGTCAGCGACGATGGCCGGTTGTAGCGGTGGGTGCGGCACTCGAACACGATCGAGTCGCCGGAGCGGGAGGCGTAGACGAGACCGGCCTCGACCCCGGCGACGTCGCGCAGCGCCTGGATCGGTGCCCGGCCCCCGGCCGCCTGGGCGTTGATGACGGTGCCGCTGGCCCCGGAGACGGTGCCTGTGGTTCCGATGACTCGGCACAGCCGGGCGAACCGCTCGGGGGTGGTCTCCGGGTTGCCGGCCTCCCAGACCTGTGTCCAGTCCGGCATCGTGTTGCGCTGGCCGTACCAGAGGTGGGACATGGTGCCGTCGAACAGCGATCCTGGCGTGGTCGGCCCGAGGAAGCTCGGGCCGCCGCCCGCGAAGATCCACCGGTAGGCGGGCAGGTTGACCCAGGGGCCGAAGTCCGCGTGCGGGGAGAATGTGGCGACCAGCGTGCTCGGGCCGCCGTCCACGCTGGCATAGACGGACCCGCCGGGCTGGAGGAGCACCGCCACGAGGTGCGTGCTCCCATCGGCCAGGTTCGGTGAGCTGGTGAGCCCCGCGGAGATAGTGGCGGTGCTGCCGTTGCTGGCCGCGACGTTGAGCTTGCCGTCGCTCTCATTGCTCTTCACGACGAAGGCGATGCTGTCGCCGCCCCACAGCGCCAGGAAGACCCGGCCCTTGACGGTCGTGTTGATCCAGCACGCCAGGACGACCGCGCCGGAGGCGGCGGTGTTCCTGGGGGTTGCAAGGAACCGGCCGATGTGCGCCGACTGCGGTTTGAACACCACGGCGGCCAGGCCGTCGGTGCCGGGTCCGGCGCCGTCGCCGAAGTCGACCTCTCCCGTCCCGCCGCCGCTGTACGTGTAGACACCCATGGGCGGGTGGCCGTGGCCGGAGGTGTCACCGGCCGACTCCGCCCCGGCCTGCTCGGCCAGCGTGTAGTAGGCGTCCGGGCCGTGCGCGAGCGTCTCCTGCTCCAGCAGCGACCGCATCGGGGCGAGGGTGCCGAGCCGTTTGAAGATGTCGGTCGCGGTGACGCGGGACAGCGTGATCGCGCCGCCGCCGTCCCACGTCACGGGCCACTCGTTGACGTAGCCGTGAAACCGCGTCGACTCGCCGCCGGCGTGGAGGACACGGACCCGGATCGGGCGGCCCTTCTTCACGTTCGGCCAGTACGGCGGGGCTGGGTTGCCCGGTGTGAACCGGCCGTCGTTGTTGAGGACCAGGGCCAGGGTGCCGGGCCGGACCTCGGTCTGCTCGTCCCCGCGGCCGCGCGTGATGGTGATGCGGTCGGCGACCCGGACGTAGGCGGTGATGTCGGTCCAGGTGCCGTTGAGCTCGAAGTCGACCTCCACGAGCGGGGTGAAGTTTTCGGCCATCAGAACCCCAGGGCGACGCGGCCGGTCTCCCGGCGGTACTTGTGGAGCACCTTCTCGATCTCACGGGCGACGCCGATCGGGTCCAGGGCTCCGTTGACGGTGACGTTGAGGACGGTCATCCCGCCGCCCCGGCCGGTGGCGGGCTGGAGCGGGGTGACCTGCGCGCCGCGCGGCAGGCTGACCAGCTCGGGGCCGCGCTCGCCGACGATGGCCAGGCCCTCGCCGACGATGTGGCCGCCCTTGGCGAGGTAAGGGATCTGCGGGACGCCGATCGTCCACCCGCCGAAGGTGCCGACGTAGGGGATGTCCACGCGCGGGATGGTGAAGCTCAGGCGGTTCCACCCGGCGATGATCCAGTTGATCGCCGCCTTGAAGCCGTTGACGATGCCGTCCCACATGCCGGAGGCGGCCGCCGCGATCCGCCCTGGCAGTTCGGAGACGAACCCGACCAGGGAGTCCCACCAGCCCGTTACGGTGCGCCACAGCGCTTCGGCTCCAGAGGCGACAGACTGCCAGCCGCCTGTCACCGCCTGGAGGGCGGGGACCAGGAAGCTGACCAGGTGCCCGGCGAGCCGGGCGACCAGCTCGATCAGCGGGACCAGAATCGGGACCAGCCCGGAGACCAGGGACGAGATCAGCTCAGCGACCGGCGGCAGGATCGGAAGCAGGGCGGCCAGAAGTTGCCCGGCGGCCGGGATCAGCGGTGACAGCCCGAGAAGGATCTCCGCAAGGATGGGCCCGAGCTGCGCCAGGACCGGCTGGAGCGCGGACCCGATCTGTCCGGCGAGTTGGGCGACCAGACCGAGCAGGGGGCCGATCACGGGAGCCCCGAGCTGGATCAACCCGACCAGCAGAGGGCCGAGGGCGGTCACGAGCTGCCCGACCCCGACGAACAGTTGTTCGAGCTGAGGTGCGAACTGGGCGGCGGTCTGCGCGACCAGGACCAGCACCCCGGACACGGCGGCCAGGACCGGCTGGAGCCCGGACCCCAGGGAGACGATCAGTGGGGCGACGGCCTGGCCGATCTGCCCAAAGGACGTGATCACCGGTTGCAGGGCGACGATCGCCGAGGAGAAGAAGCTGGACAGGGCGGGTGCCAGCGCGGAGAACGCCTGCCCGAGGGATGCGGCCAGGGGGCCGAGCAAGGTCCGGAGCTGTCCGGCGAGCTGCACCATGACCGGCACCAGCGGTGCGGAGACCTGTTGCAGGACCGTCTTCGTCTCCGTCGCCAGGGTGGAGAAGGCGCCCTTGACCTGGGCGCTCTGCGCGGCCGCCGCGATGCCGATCCCGGCGATGCCCAGGCTCAGCGCGGCGACGCCGACGCCGAGCCCGGCGAACACCCCGGCGCCGACGACGCCGAGCCCGAGCATCGCCGCCGACAGGCCGCCCAGGGCCGCGGTGCCGCCGTCGGCCATGGTGGCGAACCGGGTCCGGAGCCGGTCGGTGGCCTCGGCGTCCTGGTCCAGGGTCTCCTTGAGGTTGGAGGTGGCGAGGATGTTGAACAGGAGCGAGGTGTCCGATGCCACGAGGTCACCCCGCTCTCTGC
Organism: Planobispora rosea; assembly: GCF_014648175.1. Lineage (GTDB taxonomy): Bacteria > Actinomycetota > Actinomycetes > Streptosporangiales > Streptosporangiaceae > Planobispora > Planobispora rosea. The sequence continues at coordinate 78,664 of NZ_BMQP01000029.1, read as the reverse complement.
GCCGCCTCTTCGGCTCGCCTGTTCAGTTCGTCGATGTAGTCGCACGCGGCGACCAGCTCGTCAGCGGTCAGCAGGTCCCGCTGCTCCCACGGGCGGATGCCCAGGACCTCGCAGATCGCTAGGGCGTAGCGTTCGCGCCGCTCGGCGAGAGGGCTTTTCCCTCGGGCTCGGTGGTCTGCTCGCGCTCGCGCGCCTCGCCCAGGGCCGTGTCGATCGCGGCCAGGACCTGTTCACGTTGGGCGGCGGGCAGGGGTGCCTTGGTGACGCGGCCGCGGATCTCAGTCAGCTCAGCGACGGAGTGCTCCACGACCAGCTCGCCCGCGTAGAAATCCGGGACGTCCTCGAACTTCAGGGCCGGATGGTCGAGGCGGAGCAGATGCCACAGCAGGACCCGGCGGGCCCGCATGTTCCCGGCCTGGACCGCCACGAGCCAGGCATCCCAGGGCTCCCCGGCGCGCTTCTCAATCGCTTCGGCCTGTGACGCCCGGACCCGGCGAGGGTCGAATATCCACTTCTGCTCGGCGCCGTCCTCGGGGCGGTAGGTGACGAACACTCTGGTCAGCCTCTTTCTGTGGTGTCGGTGATGCGCCGGGCCGTGCTCTCCATCGCCTCGACCACGGCCTGACGGAAGTCGGCGCGGCGGTTCCGGAGCGGGTCGTCGAAGTAGTCCGGCCGGCCGAACTGGACCACCCACCGGTCGCGGTGGCCGAACACCGGGTGCCGCCAGCCCTTCGCCGAGTTGAGCCGCTTGGGGGCATTGGCGAACCCGCGCGCCGCCGGGGTCTTACGGGCCTTCACCCGAACCCCGGCACGGAACCCGGACAGTTTGACCTCGGGGCGGATTCGCCGCGCCACGGCCGTACGTAGGGCCTCACCGCCGGGCCGTAGGCCGCCCGCGCTCATCGCCATGAGCCCGGATTTGATCTCGGCGACCGCTGGAACGAGTGGCTTCTTCAGCTCCCGGATCAGATCCCGGCGCATTGCCTTGCCGTCCGCCTCGGTCTTCAGGGCGCGGCCCAGCGCCTTGAGCCCTTCGGTGTCGGCGCTGATCTCCATCAGGAGGTGGCGCGGGTGATCGCGCCGGAGGTCGGCCAGGACACATCGACCTCGGCGACGTCGCCGACGCTCCCGGCGAGCGGCTTCCACTGCTTGATGAGCGCTTGGCCGCTGTAGGAGGGGTTGGAGGCACCCACGGCTGCCTGGTCGGCGCGGACGGAGAACGTCTGCGGGGAGCGGGTCAGGAACAGCGCCCACATGGTCGCGTCGACCTCGGAGGCGGCGTAGTCCTGCTTGAAGCGGACCGAGAGTGTGCCGGAGGCGAGCCCGCCCAGGACTTCCTTCCAGCCCGCCGAAGCGTAGGTCGTGACGTCTTTTTCTTCGACCTCGGCGGTCAGCTCGATCTTGGCGCACCGGTCGGACAGGTCGTTTCCGGCGATCGTCAGGTGGCTGGCGAGCAGCACCATCTTGGGCACGGCGGTCTCCCTTGTGAAGTCATGGCGTCATGAAGGTGGGGCGTCACGACGTCGTGACGTCAGGCGATGCCGAGAGCGGCGAGGAACAGGAACGAGGGCGCGGTCCCGGTGACCGACCAGGCGACGCGCCACCAGGTGTCGGTGACCGGCCCGGCCGCCGAGACAAACTGAGCTCGGCCGCTCGCGGCGGTGGCCGCCGAGAACGTCGCCCTGGTCGTCGGCGAGGTGAAGGCCGCGGAGTCGTCGGACTCCATCCGGACGGTGATGGACGGGGAACCGGTTCCGGCGACCGATAGGAGGTGCAGCGCCGCGTACAGCCGCTGCGAAGCCGTCAGCGCGCCCAACTCGATCGTCGTACCGGACCCGGCCGCCGTACGCGCTGTACCCGGAGGATGAGCCACCCGGCCACGCAGCAGCGGTGCCGACCCGGCGGCCGCCGCGTCCCAGGGAGCCACCTCGCCCACGACATCGCCGAGCTTGTAGGAGGTGCGCAGCGCCCTGGTGAACCACGCCAGCTCACCGGCGGTGGCTCCCTCGGGGCAGAACGTCCACGGTGCGGGAGAGCGCCCGATCAGACCGTCCCATGAGAACGGGTCCACGCTGGCCGAATCCGCCGACGCCTCCCATTGGCCGGCGGCCGCGACGCTCGTGGAAAACAGGCCACCCAGAACGGTCTGCCAGCCGCCGTTGCCGAACGGCGTGGTCTTCTTCTCCTCCAGGTCGGCGGTCAGCTCGACCCGGTTGCCGTGGCCGGTCAGGTCCGCGGCCCCGGCGAAGATGCGGGTGTCGAGCAGCACCAGCGTGGCCATGGCTCAGCCTCCCCCGATGACGCGGACGACCAGCTCAGCGCCGTAGTAGTAGGTGTCACCGACCTGGTACATGCGGTATCCCTGGACCCGCTGGAGATGGACGTCGTCGGCCAGGCCGCCGAGCGCCATCTCTCCTGGAGCTCCGCGGGCGGCCCCGAGGGCGGCCTTGATGGAGTGCGGGCCGGACCCGGCCAGATGCCGGTCCAGTGCCGCCTGCCCGGCGCGGTCGTCGGAGCGGCTGACCAGGAGACGGCAGGTGACCATGAGCTCGTCCAGACCCCGGCCGAACGCCTGGTCGAATTCGATGTCGACCTCGCCGACGTAGAAGCACGGCTCCGGGATCGAGTCCGGGCAGTAGCCGAAGCAGTTCAGACGCGGGATCGCGTCCCGGACCGCGTCGGCGATGGCGTCACGGATCGCGCCGATGTCCATCACACGCCTCCGAAGCCCGCGAGCCGGTAGGGGTCGACCAGCGCCCGCACGTCGGGGTCCAGATGCGGCAGCCGGATCAGGCCCCACTCGGAGGACCCGGCGACACCCTCCGGGGAGTCCTTGCGCCGGTACAACCGGGATGCCTGGATCAGCGTGGCCTGGGCGATGCCGTCCGGTACGGCCGGCCAGCCCCACTCGGCGGTGACTCGCACCTGCCGGTACAGGCTCCACCAGGAGTAGCGCAGCGTCAGCGCTGTGACCGGGCGGCCCTTGGCCAGCGCGTTGTCCGGTTCGGTCTCCAGCCTGCTCGCGTGGACCTCCGTCCAGGCGGTGCCGTCACCGACCTCCACAACCAGGCCCGCATCGGTGGCGATGTCGTCGACCACAAGCGATTCCCCGCACGCGGTGCGCGTGGCCCGGCCGTAGGGACGGAACAGCCTCAGTGATGCCATGCCGGTTCGGCCGAAGGTCCGGCCGCACCGCTCGTTGATGGACGAGGCCGCGGCGGCGATGGCCTGCTGGAGCAGGGCGTCACGGGCGGTGTCCGTGACGCCCAGCGCGGTCTTCAGCGTGGCCAGCTCGATGTAGGCCACCGCCTACTCCTTGGCGGCCCGGCGCTTGGTGGCGCGGGCCGTACCGGGTGCGGCCGCCGCCGTCTCCACGGGCGGCTCATCCTCGAGGATGGCCTGGCGGCCGCGGACGCGGGTCGGCTCGGTAGCGAACAGGTCCGGCCGCTCCTTCACGAGCGGGGCCCGCTCGTCCCAGACGTCGCCCTTCGACAGCGGCGACTGGCCCTGAGACCAGGCCACCACGCAGTCGGTCGTGGCGTAGACGACTCCCATGGGTCACCCCTTCTCAGGTGGTCTTGTTCTGAAGCAGCCGGAAGGCGCTGTCGTTGATGGAGTCGGCGCCGACGCGCGCCCACGCGAACCAGGCCCGCTGGCCGGTCGGCGTGTTCGTCGTGGCGTCGAAGACGTGCGGCACCAACTCCACCGACATGCCCGCGCGCTGCGCGATCAGGTAGTTGGACCAGTCGCCGACGACCGCGATGTTCCCGGCGGCGGTTCCGGCGGGCATGGCCGCCATGTAGTCGTTGAGGTAGGCCCGGCGGCCCTTGAGGACCACCACGCCTTCCTCGGTGAACGACACGGTGAAGGCGCTGTCGTTGCCGCCTGCGCCGAGCTGCTGGATGAGGTTGTTGACGTTCGTGGAGGTCATCCACGCGCACCGGGCGTTGCGGTAGCGGATCGGCAGCGCCGCCCAGACCTTGTTGATGTCGCCGGCCGCCAGGGTGCCGCCCACGCCGGTCGCGACCTCCGAGGCGGGCGTCGCGTCCAGCGCGGTGACGATGCCGGTCGGCTCGTTGACTCCCGTGCCGGTCGTGAACTTGCTGACCAGCAGCTCGCTGTAGCCCTCGCCGAGCAGACGGGACATCTCCGCGGCGAACCCCGGATAGTCCTGATCGACCTCCAGGGAGTACGGGATGTAGCCGTCCGCCCGGTAGACCGGCACGGCCGGCTGGGCCAGCGTCGGGGAGTTGTCCGTCGCGGCCGCAGCCTCCGCCCGGAACTGCCAGGTCACCCCGGCGGAGGAGACGCCCTTCCATGCGTCGGTGGTGATGGTCTCCACACGCGCCAGGTTGAAGAAGTCGTTCGGGCTGCCCTGGGCGGTCAGGATGATCGTCGGGTCGATGAGGACCGGCACGCCGTAGCCGCCGCCCGCGTCCACGCCGATCGACATGGCGCGGAACTCCTCGAACCGCTGGACCGCGCGGGACTGCTCGGGGGTCAGGACCGGCGTGGCCCGGCTGACCAGCCGCATGAATGCCGCCCGGTAGTCCGGGTCCTCCGTGACGAGCAGGCGGCGGGCCAGCAGCGCGCCGTCGACGTTGTCGTTGCGGGTCTGCAGCAGCCGCTCCAGGCGGGTCCGCTGCGCGTCGCCCAGGTGACCGCTCGCGCTGTCGTCGCCGAGCACCGCGCGGGCCCGGTCGACCAACTCACGGCCACCCATGCGGGTGACGTCCGCGCCGTCGAACGGCGTGACCGGCTGGCCGATCTGGACCGTCCGCCACCGCTGCCGCGACTCGGCGACCCGCTCGCGCCGCTCGGCCTCGTCGAGCTGGCCGCGCAGGTCGGTCTCCTCGGCGTCCAGCTCATCCCATCGGGCCTGCGCCTGCTCACCGAGCGCCGCCTCCCCGGCCGCCTCGTCCAGGCTCCGGCGCTCGTCTTCGATGGCGGTCAACCGGGCCCTGATTTCCTCCAGCGTCATCGTGACGCCCCTTCCTTGAGGTACGGGTAGCGACGCCAGCGCCGTTCGCGTGGCGTCAGTCCGCCCGAGTGGCCCGTGGCCGGCTCGCCGGATGAGGGGTGCGCGGCTCCCAGCTCGGGAGTGCGAAGTCGTTGGACGCGGGCCTCCAGGTCGGCGACCCGGACGGGGTCGCGGTCGCGGAGCCGCGCGTAGAAGTCGTCGGTCAGGGAGCGGATGCCGGAGGTCGCTTCCGGGTTCGCGGGCCAGGTCACCGGCCCGAACTCGAACAGCCGGACCTCCTTGATGGTCCGCTCGGGGATGCCGTCCGGGTTGTGCTCGGATGGGCCGGGCTCGTCGTTCCACTCGTCCTTGATGACGCGGAACATGAACGAGGAGCCGTAGGCGCCGGCCTCGATGCCGGGCAGCAGGTCCCGGTTGTAGCTCGTGTCCAGCAGCGGCACGTCTCCGGCGGCCGCGTCGGACTCTTCCCGGAGGTTCTCAGCGAGGCCGAGCACCTTGTCGCCGATCTGTGGGTCACCGCCGTGGTTGAACAGCACCTTCACCCGTTCGGCCTGCTCGCGCATGGTCTTCGCGAACGCGCCGCGCTCGGTGCATTCCAGGAAGCGGCCTTCCCAATAGCTGTTGATCTCGTACCAGACGTTGAACGGCGAGAAGCGCACCACCATGACCGGCATCGCGCCGTCCGCCTCCGCCCTGGTCAGCCGCACCGTGCCCGCGGCCGCGCGCACGACGTCCAGGTCCCGCACCGTCTCCATCACTTCTCGCTCTCGCTGTCGTCGCCCGCCGGCGGGGTCGCTGGGTTCGGCTGGTCACCCCACGGCACCGGGGGGCGGTCCTCGATGGCGCGGACCTCGTTGACCGTCGCCCAGCCGTTGCGCAGGGCGATCTCATGCGCCTGAAACCGGGTCAGGGTCGTGGTCTGGAGCAGGGCGTCCCGGTTGAACTGGGCGTACTGGCCGCGTGGAAGCATCGCCGTCAGGATCCGCTCGGTTCGCCGGAGCCACCGGTTCAGCGCGTAGACGAGCAGGTGGGTGCTTCGGGACTCCACGTTGGAGTAGGTCATCGACCCGCCCGACTCGTAGCCGAGTACTTCGGCCAGGCCGGGCCCGAAGATACGGGCGCATTCGGCCCCGGTGAACTGGTGGGTCTCCAGGAACTGGGACTCCTCGGGCGCGATCTGGATCTGCTGGTAGTTCCAGCCCTTGCCCAGGACGACCGGCTCGCGGGTGCCCCGCAGCGCGGCCATGAACCGCTCCTTGGCGGTGCGCGCCAGGTCCGGGGTCATGTCGACCTCGGTGTTGGTCAGCATCCCGCCGGGGTGCGCGCCGTCGTTGAACCACTGCGCGCCGAAGCGGGTCACGGCGATGCCCAGGCCGATCGTCGTGGCGTGGTTCGCGATCGGTGACAGGCCCAGGACCACGCCGGGCAGCGGGTAGGCACGGCGGTGGAACAGGTCCGTCTTCGGGATGTCCCGGCCGTCGAAGGCGAACACCGCCTCCCCGTCGACCAGGCGCACGGTCACGTGATCCGGGTGCAGCAGCTCCACCGCCGTGGGGAAGGAGTCGCCCCGCCGGTTGCGGTCGCGGATGATGCCGTAGACGTTGCCGCGCAGCAGCAGCGACATCAGGAGCTGGAACAGCCAGTCCTCCACGCCGTGCTCATCGGCGCCGTGGTCGAGCAGCCAGGTAGGGGTCTTCAGGAGCGTCCGATCGGTGCCCTCGCCCCGGTAGACGTCGATCGGCAGCTCGGACGCCAGCGAGGCGATGAGGTCCACCGACGACCAGACGGCGACCTTCTGAAGGCTGGTCTCCGTCCGCGACAGATCCACCTGGTCGTAGCTCGACCGGACGAACGCGGGCGGCAACATGACCTGCCGCCGCTCCGGCGAAGACCGGCGACGCCAGAACACGCCCACGATCAGGCCCTCCCGTCGAGCATGAGAAGGAAGATCCCGGCGAGGATGAGCGCCGCCGGGACGTAGATCAGGGCGACGCCCCAGCACACCAAGGCGGCTCCGGCCAGGCCCGGCAGCATGGCGCGGGCGTTGCGGGCCGCCGTGCCCCCGAGGTCGGCGGCGCGCAACAGCCACGGCTCCATGGGTCCTCCCAGGTCAGAAGATGTTGGCGAGCGGGTCATAGTCGGTGGTGACCAGATGCGCGCGGGTCTCATACGCCCATCGGGCGAGCGTCACCGCCACCAGCGGCGAGATGTCGACGGATGAGATCCGCCGGCCCCAGCCCCAGGCGTCCCCGAGCGGCCGCGTTTTCGCGCCGCGGATCGCCTCGGTGAGTACGTCCTGGCCGATGTGCCGGAGTGTGCCCTGGGTGACGGCGTCGGCGAGCTGCCCGCAGGCGGCCGCGACGTCTTGGGCGCCGGGGATGGCGAGCTGGCCGCGCGCCGGACGGTCCGGGTCGTCAGGCCGGACGATCCCGGCCTTCTCCAGGTCCACCAGGAGCGACCCGGCCGGGCCCTTGAGGTCTAGGCCGATCGCGACCGGCCGCCACCGCTCGGTGAGCTGGACCAGGCGCTCCACCAGCCAGTCGGTTCCCGGTCGTCGGTCGATGACCTCGGCGTGGCCTAGGCCGTCAGTACGCAGGCCGTACACCGTGATGCATGCCCAGTCCCGCGAGGGGGTGATGTCGATGGCGAACGCGACCGCGCCGGTACGGCGCGACTCCGGATCGGCCAGCGCCTCCCAGGCCGCGAGGTCCAGCACGGACGGGCCGTCAGCGGCTCGCGGCGGCCAGACGCCGAGCCGTTCCACGGCGAACCGGTCGCCCAGGCCGGACGGCTTGGCCTCGTCGGTGACGAAGTCCTCGGTGATGCGCCGCCCGAGAGCGGGGTTGCAGGCGTACCAGAGGTCCCGGTCGACCAGGGCGCGCCTGCGGTCCTCCGGGTTCGTCAGGTCCAGGTCGGCGCCCCAGTCGAAGTGCGCCATGCGCGGTGTTCCGGCCTCGCCGTCCTCGCGCAGGCCGTACGCCCACGCGGCCGGGTCGTCCGGCGGCGTGCCGAAGAACCACAACTGCGGGTTCGGCCGGGCGGACATGGTCGGCAGGAGCGCCGCCATCTGCGCGCCGGTCAGCTCCTGGCCCTCGTCCAGGATGTTGCAGTCCCCGGAGAATCCCCGGCCCGAGCCCTTGGACCGGGCGATGAACCGCAGCCGGCCGCCGCCCGCGGCACGGGTCAGCTCGACCCCCTGCTCGCCGTTGGCCTGCCAGTACCGGTTCACTCTCCGGTCCAGGTCCGGGGTGCCCTCGATCAGGCCCTTGATCCGGAGGAACCCTTCCTGCGCGGTCTTGTACTCGTGCGCCGAGTGCAAGATCAGCTGCTCGCCGAGCAGGAACAACCCGCCCAGCTCGCGGGCCTCGATGATGCCGCCCTTGCCGTTCTGGCGCGGCACCCAGCACGAGACCTTGAAGGCCGACCACCGGCCGTCGCGCTGTTCGCCCAGGCCGTGCGTCAGGACGAACTGCTGCCAGGGGTCCAGGATCAGCCCGGCGGACTCTGCCAGCTCGATCACTTCGGCGCCGGCCGATGAGACGTAGTCGGGCCACCTACCCACTCGCGGCGTCTGCGCGCCGAGCCGCACGCCGTGCTGCGAGGTCATCAAGCTTCGACTCCTCACCGCCCGGCAGGGCGTCCAGTTCCGAGAGCGTCGTCCGCAGTTCCTTCGCGATGCTCGCTGCGTCTCGTCCGTCGGCCTCGACCAGCTCTGCGGCCAGGCGGTCACGGATCGCCTCCAGCGCTGCACGCCGATCACCGCTCTGCACGGCGCTGAACAGGCCATCCACCACGACGCACCCCCGATGATCTTCGTTCGTATGGCGCGGAGAGAGACGCGGAAAGGGGAGCGCGGGGTCACCCGGCACTTGACCTAGAAAGAGGTAGGCCCTCTCGCGAAGTGACCAGTCAGCTCATGGGGGCTCATGGCCTGTCGATCAGCCACATAACGTAGATCATTTTCTCTAGTGGTGATCTTGTATGCAGCTCCACTGCGCAACTCGTGGTGATGTAGCAGTGGATCGCAATCCGATCACGGACCTACCGGCTCCCTTATCGCCGCGATGGAATGGACGAATGTCTCCGCGAGAGCCACAGGTCGGATTCCCTGCCGTTGTGGTGACGGCAGCCATGCTCACCATCGTTGTGATCATTGGGATCGGCGTCAATCTCCTTGCCGAGCTCGTGCCTACGAACTTATGGATATGGCTCATCCCGCTCGCCGCTGCGGCGTGGTTCGCCCTCATAGGCGCGTTCTTCATGGCAGCTCGCCGGGAGAGGGAACGCATGAACCGCGCGGAAGAAGACCCTGGCGAAGCACTCCGTCGCCGCATCAACGCGGTCAACACTGCATTCGCTGAGGCAGCCAAGCTCATGGACGACCTGCGTCGCGATCTCGACGCTCAGCAGGTCGCCCGGGAAGAGCTCCTCGCCCAAGCCGAGGAGCAGCAGCGGCTCCTGGAGGTCAATCAGGAGCAGGCCGAGAAGATCCGGCAGATCCTCGTTGGCGAGACAAAAGCCACGATCCGCGCCGAGTCGCGGAAGCAGTGGCTGTTCTTCGCTCTCGGCGCGCTCACGTCCATCCCGATCAGCGTCGCTGTTGAACTCCTGACACCTTGACCGAAGAGATCCACACCGATAATCATTCCTTCCCTCACCAGTCCTGCGAGGTACGTAATGGTGCCGTGATCGCGCCCGTGCCGCGTTCCTGGTTGCACTTGCGGCCGCACACCTGACAGGGCGAGCTGGAGCCGTGCGCCGGCCGCATACCGTACGGGTCGACAGGCTGGTCGACGTCGACAGCGATGGGGACCAGGTGGTCGGCCTCGCGTGCTCCGTAGTGCCCGCACAGGTGGCAGAGATCTCCGAACATGGCGAACATCTGCCGTCGGGCCCGGAGGTATGGGCGACCCGACCGATGCCGGTTGCGACTCACCGATGACGTCCCTCATGAAGCCGGAGACCCGAGCACAGACAAGGATCCGGGCGGCGAACTCGCAGGATCCTGCTCTGGAAATACGAAAGCCCGGCGCGACGGCCGGGCTACAGCGACAGGTATGCCATAGGCATTTAGTCTGTCAGTTCGAAAGATATCAGATATTTTGGCGGGTTCGCAGCATCTGGGCACCTTGGATCGGTTATGAGTGCGGGTTTCGTCGGCAGAGTTTGATAGCCCGTGCTTGTAACTAACAAACGAACGAACTCCGGCTCCGACGGAGCTGTACTTCGCCGGAGCCGGAGCGCCGTAGGGACCTTCAGGGCCACACCGATGTCCACGCGCATGCGATTACCGGATCGAGGTCAGCCCAACGACCTCCTGCGATGCTTGCGCTTCCGGTTCTTCTCGCAGGCGAACACATCGGCGAGGCGGAACAGCTTGCGCCGTCCGCGTGTGCCCGCGTGCGTGAGGTAGCCACGGCGCACCCAGTTGTAGATGGTGGCGACTTCGACGCCCACTTCGGCAGCGGCCTCCTCGGCCGTCCAGAGGTCCTGGGTCATGACGCGACCTCGGTCTTTCCGGCCAGCGCCGAGGCAAGCCAGGGCCACTGGGAGAAGGACCAGCAGTGACGCCGAGGTTGATCACTATGGCAGCCGCACTCCTCGTCGGTGCATCGGCAGCTCTCGTTGACGCAGACGACGACCTCTCGATCCATGAACGCGCGCAGGCTCTTGCCATCGCAGACGAGACATCTGGCGTTCAGTCGGCGGACGTCCTCGGTGTCGCCGATGGCTCGGGCCGCTCGCCGGGCCAGCCGCACGGCCTCGTCATGGACATGCTCGGCCAGCGTGTCGTGTAGGGCGATGCGGTCGAGCAGCCTGATCAGGCGGGTGATCCTCCCGGCGGTCGTGGCTCCGGCCAGGGGGGTGAGGTCGAGTCGGTCGCACACCGCGGCTTCGAGTTCCATCGTGGCGGTGCCGATGTCCATCGCGGTGTCGAGTACGTCAATCTGGAGTGGTGCTCTACCGTCCCCGAGGGCCCTAACGCCCTGGGCGAGATTGACGATCTTGTCCTCGCGTTCGACGATCGCGAGCGCGTCCTGACGAGCTTGCTGTTCGGGGGTGAGATCGCGCTGGGCCCACCGCCGCGTGGTACCCGGGACAAGGGCCTCACGCAGGTAGGGCAGCGCGTCTCTGAGCTCGTTGAGCGCCGTGTAGATCAGGTCAGTGATGGTCACCGATCTCCCCTTGAGATTGTGTTGCCGGATGGGGTTGGTCCGTCGTAGCCGTGGCCGCAGTGGACCGACCTTGGGAATCAGGAACCCGGGCTGAGCTTGCCGATCCGGACGCGGAATGCTGCCTGTCCCGCAATCAGACGTACACGGCACCTCTTCGTAGCCCTTGGATATATCGGCCATGCTCTGTCACTCTCCGCAAGCGGCGACAAGGCGGCTCTGTTTGCCATGCCTCGCCTACGAAGAAAGACGAAGTAACGAAAGAAGCAGGGCAGAGCACTGATCGCGACCGGCCCTTCTTCCGTGGACACGAAAGAAGGGGTAGCAAGTTCTGCCTGGTCGCAGGCATAGTCCGTTTACTTACCCTTCTTTCGTCGCAGCCCCTTGGAAGGCCGTCCGGCAGTCGGGATCATGAACTCTTCGTAGTCACCGAGTTCCAGCAGCGCGGCCCACAAAGCATCGAGTTCGACCTTCTTACGGTTCCCGCCGAAGCACACGGTGTTGACATCCGTGCGGGACGCGCCCTTCTCGCCAGCGACATCCACGAACGTCCTGAGCCGGTCGAGGTCCTGGTTGCCGGACCCGGAGCCGAAGACGTACCAGGCGGAGTCCTCGACGTAGGACCACATGGCCTCCGCCACCTTCAGGTGAACGACATCGATCTGGCGGCATCCGTCGAGAAGCGCAGCCGTGGCCGACAGCCGCAGTACCTGGGGGGCGGCACGGGCGACGACCTGAGCGACAGCGCCATCTCCGGCGTGGTCGGCAGTCAGTCGAACGTAGAGCTCCTGCCAGTACTTCGCGGCTTCCAGGGTGCGGGTCATCTTCCCGACCTTGGACGCCTGCTGGACAACCTGATGGAGTTCGACTCCCAGTCCCTTGAGTGTGGCATCGGCGAGGTCTCCGCCATCCGGGAGCCGCTTGGACCGGCGAGACATCACAGGAAGGAACCGGTTCATGGTTCCCCCCGCCCGCTCGGCCTCGGACAGCTTCTTCCGGAGCTCGGTAGGAGTGATGTGACCGATGATCACGACGTGCGGGTCCGTGGCGATCCGCGGACGAATCGTCATGGTCCTCAGCGTGCTGCCGTCCCAGGCTTCCCTGAGCCGGGGCAGGAGGGTATTGCCCTCCCGCTTGCCCTGGGCGAGGACGGTTGCGAATTCCGACTCGACGATCAGCAGTCGCTTGTCCTGTACGCCCTCATCGAAATCGTCGTCGTGTGGGTCTCCGGACGGGTCACGGATCTGAACGATCAGGCCCTCGGCGGAGGACAGACCTCCCATGATCTTGGTCTTGCAGAACTCTTCGTCGGCGAAGCGAATCACCCGACGGATCTCCGCCCACGAGGTGCCTTTCATCCCTCCCGCCGTCGCTCCGATGATGATCGGCCAGATGCGAGTACCGTGTTCCTCGCCCCCTGCGTACATGTGAGGCTTCCGACCGATCAGTGCCCCGGCCGCCGAGTACAGCGTGAAGAGCATGGCCGCAGGGTCGGCTTCCGTGTGGGGGTCGATCTCCTTGACAATCCTCCCGGGAAGGCCGTGGAACGCCGCTTCGCCCAAGGTCGGCCAGGGACGTTCTGCGAGCGACGAACTGGGCCCCTTGGCATCGTCCTTCTCGACGTCGGCGACCCAAGCAGGTTCACTCAGGGAGACCGTCACCCGTTGTGCTCCTCGTACTCATAGGGCTTGGGGACCCAGACCTCGATGAAGTCGCCGGTCGTTCCGCCCGCGGAGAGGTGGTCGGAGGCGTCTTTGCCGTGGGCGGCCTGGACGACATAGATGGAGCGGGCTACGGGCATGAGGCTGGCCACAACCGTCTCCGCGTGCCGGCGACCGGGCTCGTCCCGGTCGGCGACGATGGAGACGTCTGCGCCGTGGAAGTACTGCCTGAACTCGGGCCGCCACTTCCCCGCGCCCATCGGGTTGCACGTCGCGGTGATGAGCGGGCGGGCGCGGAGGGCTTCGACGTCCTTCTCGCCCTCGCAGATCATCACGACCCGCTCCTCCCGCACAGCCGCCAGGACCTCCGGCAGCCGGTACGGGACGAGCTTGACGGCGAGATTTCCGTCGTCACCCTGGAGGCTCCACCGACGCCCGGACCGCTTGGACGGGTCGGGGCGCCACTGCCGGAAGCCCTGGCACCCCTGGCCCTTCTTCTCGCAGCGGGCGACGCCGTACAGGACCGTGCCGTCCTGGTCGCGGTAGAGGTACTCGGCGACCTTGTCGTGGCCGCAGGGCATCCACCGGTCGTCGTTGCTGCTGTGCTTCTGCAGCTCGGTAGGCCACAGGGCGGACATGGGCAGGTTGAGCGCGGCCATGATGTCCTTGGTGGGGCACTTCGGCCCGCCGTGACAGTTCATGACGACGACGCCGTCCTGCTTCACCCCGACCGTCAGCGAGGGCTGGCGGTCATCGTGGGCGGGACACCGGGCGTTCTTCTGCGCGGCCGAACCACGCGGAGAGTAGCCGGTGACCTCGTAGAGGCGCTGGAGCACCAGCGCGAAGCCCGTGTTCATCGGTCTCTCCTCCAGAGGTCCGCCGCCGTGATGGTGCAGATACAGACGACCGCCCCGGTCGCGGACTCGCAGTGGGGGCGGTCGTGTTTCTTGGTCGTGGTGTTCTGGACATGCCAGCCGACCGGAGTCGGCCAGTCGTCGTGCTCGGCGTCCTTGCCGCAGTTCACGGGGTCCCCCCGCTCTTTCGAAGCTCTGTTTGCGGATACGGCGACTGCCCGGCGTCCATTCAGGACGCCGGGCAGGTGAGGAGCGGATTAGCGGGTGTTCAGGAGAGCCAGCCACGCCTGGTCGAACAGGTCGCGGTGGGCCTCGGTGTAGGCCGCGACGGGACGCAGGGCGCCGTCGACGAACCGGTCGACCTTGGGCGGCTCGGTGCCGTACTTCTGCCGGTAGAGCGCCTTGACCCGCTTGCCGAAGCTGGGCGAGAGGGAGCGGAGCTGGGTACCGGTCAGGCCCCGGGACTCCAGGTACTCGCCTACGGTCAGCGGCCGGTTGCCGAGGTTGATGTCGGGCTCCATGCCGAGCGCGACAGCGGCGACGTGACGACCCCGGGCGTCCAGCCACGCCTCGTCTACGATGCCGCGGAGGGCGGACAGCACCGCGGCCTGGTCGAGGGCCCGGCGAACCGTCCGGTCGAGCTCGTCGAGCTGCTCGGCGGTGGCGCGGTGGTTGATCGCGCCGCCCTGGTGCCAGTAGCGGTCGAGAGCGTCGGCCGCCTCCTTCTGGAAGGTGACGAGCTGCTCGCGCTTCCCCTCGGGGACGAGGTTCTCGTTGATCGTCGCCAGCCACATGGTGAGCGTCTTGCGGTCCACGACACGGTGGATCCGGGCCTGGGTGTCACCGGGGAGCTGCGCTACCCTCTGGGTAGTCCAGGCCCATGACCTGCTCTTAAGCTTGCGGACCTGGGTCTCGACGGCGAGGCCGAGCGCTTCGACGGCCGGACGGAAGAAGATCTCGATCGAGCCGCTCTCGATGCAGGTGTACAGCTCTCCCACGGAGAGCTTCACGGGGATGATGTCCGTCATCGCTCGGCCTCCGCCTGCGCACGGAGCTGCTCGTCGAACGCGATGACGTTCTCGATGGGGTAGCGCACATGGCGGCCGCACCGGACACCGAGCGGGCCGTAACCGGTGTGGCGCCACCAGGCGACGGTCGCGCGGCTGACGCCGTACCACGCGGCCAGAGCCTCCCCGTCGAGGTAACGCCGCCCTTCACGGATCAGCATCTCGACCTGAGACTTGGCCTGGGGGGAGAGAGCAACCTCACCCCCCGAGGGAGAGATCGTCCTCGCCTTGCTAGGCTTATGCACTTGGGCACACTCCTGACCTGCAGTTTCTTCGCCGGAACCTAGGGTTCGAGTTGTCCTACGCCCCGCTCGACGCGCCAACGCCGAGCGGGGTTTTTCGTTCATCCCCTAATTTTGCTCACCAAGGGTACGTTCAGACCATACACCAATGATCAGGGAACGGCGGGCGCACCCAGCTCCGACACACCCCATCCAACCCTCCCATCCCTGCCTTAAGTCACAGAAGAGACAACAGATGAGCCTGTGGCGCCTGAACTTCTTCCAATTATGATGGATGTGTGATATAGGACAAAGTTTCGTGGCGTTGACTTCACCGAACTAGAGTTGGACACTGTTGAACATCCAAGGTTCAATCTCGTCATAGCGAAGGAAGGACTGCTCATGGTCGCCCGCGAGTACGAAGAGTGGGCGTCGTTGCCACTGGGGGAGCGCATCCGAAGGCGCCGAGAGGCTGCGGGTAGTTCACAGCGCAACGTCGCCCTCGTGGCCGGCATCTCTCGGGGAACCCTGGTCTCCCTGGAGGGAGGTAACGGAACGCCGGGGTCACGCACCCTCTACTCCGTCCTTACAGCTCTTGGCTTGAAGGCGAGCACAACACGGGGCGATCATTCCCCCAGGCTTCGAGAGCTAGTTGATGTAGCCATCGCAGGACGCTTGATCGACATCATCGCCGAGATTCATCAGGAAGACAGTGATCTCGGCCGTCAAGTGGCTGATCTGTATATGAGATTCGTAGCCTCCTTCGACGGTCGCAGGGTTCCAGGCCCTGTGAAAGAAGTGCTCGCGACCGCCTTAAATAGGTTTATATCTCCGAAACTGCGTCCCGGACATCCCGTCGACGATGTCATACTCAAGATTTTCCTTGATCTCGAAGAAGGCGCACGTAAGGCCGTCACTACTCCTTCTCGCACAGAAGACGATCACCCCTTAGAACTCCGCGAAGAGGAGATAGACGAACAACATCCAGACATTAGGGGCCACAGCGAGGAAAAACTCGACATAG
Organism: Planobispora rosea; assembly: GCF_014648175.1. Classification (GTDB taxonomy): domain Bacteria; phylum Actinomycetota; class Actinomycetes; order Streptosporangiales; family Streptosporangiaceae; genus Planobispora; species Planobispora rosea. Next base: position 62,683 of record NZ_BMQP01000029.1, on the reverse strand, counting down.
TAGATCTTCGAGACAAATTTACTAACCCCCAAGCCGCTCGCTCCTACACCACCATTCCGCCCTCCTTCACATCAAGCGATGCAATCGCCACGCCTCTAAATCCTAATCCCGAAGAGGTAAACCCGAACGAGACAGCCGAAGATGCGGCTGACCCTATCTCTCACGCAGAAGCTCTATCACTTGAGCTCCGAGAAAGAGCCGAATTAAAGAGATACGAACGCCTTCCCAGCATTCATGAGGAGTACAGGTCTCCCATCCTCTCTAGACTGCAGGGGGAGATTCATAGGCTAAGGAACAAGCTTGAGCTCTCCACCTCGATGCGTTCCCAGGCAGAGCTACGAGCACTAGACATGCAGAAAGAGCTTTCTCTCGCGAAGGCTGAAGCGGATGTAGTCAGGCTCGAGATGGCCGAGCTTCGCAACCTTCTAAAGAAGGTATTGCTTGAGCCCACGGAAGCATCAATGGCCTTCAGAAGGCTAAAGCCGGATGTTCAGGAGCTAATCAAGAGCGGAGACATTGTCGATACCACAGTCATCGAAGCTCCCCAGATTCCAGGGATGGCCCACATCATTCTTACGGTTAAGCCGGACAGCCTTCCCGAAGGAGTGAGCATCCGAGAAGCAGCCGATATCGTCATGCGAATGGATGTATCGATCGGAATCGCAAAGAGTCTTATAACCGAGATCTGGCCTACGAGCGGATCGGTCTCAACAAGCAAAGGAAGGAGAGCAGTAAATAACGCCCTTCGGCTAATGGGATTCGATGTACCCGACACCGAACGAGAGGACGCTTAGTAGGTTCCTCATTCACAGGTCACTGATTTATAAGCACTCCATACACAAAGGAGGCAATAAGTGAAGGCGTCCTTCTCTAAACGCTGCGGCTGTAAGGACCCTGAAACAAAGAAGCCTCTTGACTCCGGGTGCCCGGAGCTCACCAAACAGCGACACGGCACGCACGGCTTCACGACCCGGCTCGACACCACTGACCGGCGAGCGCGGCAGCTCAAGCGGTTCGGCTTCACGACGAAGGGCGCTGCGGAGAAGGCATTCGACCATGTGCAGGACCTCGTCAAGCTCGCACGGGACGACGACGTGATGCGCCGGAAGATCGGTGACCTCATCTTCGCGACCAAGCGCGGCCAGGAGTTACCCGACGTCGAGGAGGTGCGGCGCAAGCTGAAGCTCGGCGTGGACCTGGCCGCCTCGGCTGGCACCGTTGGCGAGCTGCTGGAGGACTGGTACGCCTCCAAGCGAGGGACGAAGGAGTCCACCCGGCGCGGCTGGCGGCAGCATCTGGACCACTACCTCGTCCCCCAGCTCGGCGAGATCCCCCGCGACCGTCTCAGGGCGGCCCACGTCGACGGGATGTTCGACACGATCGAGGAGTGGAACGCCGAGATCCGCGCGGCCGCCGCGGAGAAGCGTTCTCCGCACCTGCCCGGGGACGTGCGCGAGCGGCACAAGGTGATCGGAATCGCGACTCAGCACCGGGTCTTCGCGACCCTGCGCAATGCCTTCAACTGGGCGGTCAAGCGGCGCATGGTCGAGTTCAACCCGTGCCTGGGCGTGGAGCTTCCGGCGGAGGAGCGCGATCCGGCCCGGGTCTGGTCCCCCGAACAGGTCGGCATGTTCATGGAGGCAGCCGAGCACGACCCACTCGGTCTGCTGTACCGCATCGTCCTGCTCCGCGGCCTGCGTCGCGGCGAGGCGTGCGGTCTGCGGTGGAGCGACGTCGACATGGACACCGGGCACGCCCGGATTATGCAGACCGTGTTGCAGCTCGGCGGGCGGATCGTCATCGACACCCCGAAGTCGAAGGCCGGCAATCGGGTCGTCTCCCTGGACACGGGCACGGTGAAACTGCTGAAGGCGCACCATACGGCCCAGCGGCGGGAGAAGTTCGCGGCCGGCGGGGGCTACGAGGACAACGACCTCGTCTTCCCGCGGCCGGACGGCCGCCCGCTGCCGCCGGACCGGGTGACCGAGCGGTTCAAGCAGATCGCGAAGGACGCCGGTCTCCCGGTGATCAAGCTGCACGAGGCGCGGCACACGGCGGCGTCACTCGGCCTGGAGGCAGGGCTGGACGTGAAGGTCGTCTCGGTACAGCTCGGGCACTCCACGACGACGATCACCAGGGATCTCTACCAGCACGTTCGCCGTGCCGTCCTGGACGATGCGGCCGAGAAGGTGGTGGCCCTTATCCCGGACCGGAAGGGCTCCCGGAAAGCACGACCCTGACGGGATGTTCCCATCTTGTTCCCATCGGAAGGTCTCGGTGATCATCACCGAGACCTTCTTTCGGTGTTTTCCCTGGTCAGCGGAGAGCGTGGGATTCGAACCCACGAGGAGCCGCAAAGCCCCTAGCGGTTTTCAAGACCGCCGCCATCGTCCACTAGGCGAGCTCTCCTGGTGACGCGTCCCGTGAGACGCGTCAGATTGCACCTTAGTCTCTCATGCCCCGGTACGGCAGGAGCCTCGTCTCACCATCCGCGAGGCGCCCGCCGTACCGGCTCGGCTCAGGGGTGCGAGGGTGCGAAGCCGTCGCCCACCGAGGCGGCCAGGCGGAGGTAGGAGTCACGGGTGGCGGGCTGGAGGCGGTCGAGGTCGATCTCGGCGCCCTCTTCGAGGTGGGGATCGTAGGGGACGCGGATGACGGAGCGGCAGCGGGCGGCGAAGTGGGCTTCCAGCTTGTCGAGGTCGATGGTGGACTTCGACCGGGGGCGGACACTGCACAGCACCACCGTGGCGGATCGGACGAGATCCTCGTAGTGGTGGGCCTCCAGCCAGTCCAGGGTCGCCGAGGCGGCCCTGGCGCCGTCCACGGACGGCGAGCTGACCAGGACGAGCTGGTCGGCCAGGCCGAGGACGCCGGACATGGCCGAGTGGAGCAGGCCGGTGCCGCAGTCGGTGATGCAGATCGAGTAGAAGTTCTCCAGGACCTGGGCGACCGTCTGGTAGTCGGCGGCGCTGAAGGCCTCGGACACCGAGGGGTCCCGGTCGGAGGCCAGGATCTCCAGGCGGGAGGGGGCCTGGGAGGTGAACGCCCGGATGTCGACGTAGCGCTTGATCTGGCCGCGCTCGTTCAGCAGGTCGCGGACGGTGGCGGAGGTCTCCAGCTCGACCTTGTCCGACAGGGTGCCGCGGTCGGGGTTCGCGTCGACGGCGATCACCCGGTCGCCGCGGATCTGGGCGAGGGTGGCGCCCAGGCCCACCGTGGTGGTGGTCTTGCCGACGCCGCCCTTCAGGCTGAGTACGGCGACGCGGTGGTGACCGCTGGCGACGGGGGTGCGCGCCCTGCTCAGGAGCTCCTGGCGGCGGCGGACCTCGGGGGACTCCCCCGGCTTGATCAGCCCTGCCGATGCCCTGTAGATCAGCTTTCGCCAGCCGCCGGAGGGGCCGCTCCGGCGACCCCGGAGCAGCGATTCGGGGTCCAGGCTGTCAGCCGACGGCCGGGGGGAGACGGTGTCCTGCCGGGACGAGGAACCGAAGGGGGACTGGCGACGGCGCGGCCGGTACAGGTCGGGCTCGGATATGTCCAGGTCGGACGTGTCATGGCGGGCGGTGTCCCGGGCGGTCGCGAAGGGACCGGTCCCGGAGGAACCGGCCGCGGAGGAACCTGTTACGGAGGAGCCGGTCGCAGAGAAACCGGTCATGGAAGAGGCAGTCTCCCCCTGTACGGCGAAGGCCCCCTGCCCGTCGTGTGCGGGTTCCGCGTTCCGGTCCCGGGCGTAGACCCTGGTCTCACCGGTGTCGGCCGGGTCGGGGCCGGGCGCGCCCGGCACGGGACGCTCAGCGGACGGTCCGGCGGGACCCGGCCGGTCGCTCCCGAAGGACTCGGGAGCCCGGAAGGAACTGGGAGCCTCGGACCAGGAGGACTCCGTGGACCGGGCCGGCTCGGCGGTCTTCGGTGCGAAGTGGTCCCTGTCCTGCGCAGGCTCGGTGAGGCGCTGAGCCTGGGCGAAGTGGCCCGGGTCGGTGTCACCGCGGCGGAAGCCGTATCCGGGATCGGTGTCGCCCCGGCTGAAGCGGTCGGCCTCCGGCGCGGCGCTCTCCGCGGCCGGCTGCCCGGCGCCCGGGTCGACGCTCGTGGTGCCGGAACCCTCCGCGGCGGGGGCGAGCGGCTGGACCGAGGGGAGCGTGTAGGACCCGGACGGCCCGTCGGCGCGCTGCGGCTCCTCGAACATGCCGCGGGACTGTTCGCGATCCGCGGCGGTGGAGTCGCCCGGCGTGTGGTTTCCGGTGTCGCCGGAGCCGAAGCCGGTGTCAGACCCGAAGGCGGAGCCGGGGCCGGAGCCGAAGGCGGAGTCAGACCCGAAACCCGACCCGAAACCGGAGTCGGGCCCGAAGGCAGAGCCGGGCTCCTCGCGGGGCAGGGGCTTGAGCGGGGCCAGGAACCCGTCGTTCTCCTCGGGCGAGGGCGAGGGCGGGGGCGAGGGAGGCAGCGTGAAGGAGCTCACGGCCTCCGCGGCCTCCGCCCACTCGGAGGCGTCGGCGGCCTCCGCCCGGCTTTCCGCCGGGTCGGTGACGGCGACGGACGAGTCCGCGATGTCATGCTCCGGGCCTGCGGCCGCGCGGAGCAGCGGCGAGGAGGTCGTGTCGGCCTCCGTGGGCACCAGACTCCACGGATCCTGCGGATATGGTGAAACGACGGTGTCGTCCGCCGTGGTGGCGGCGACGGTCACCGCGACGGCGGGTGCCTCCTCCTGCTCCTTGATGGCGTCGAGCCAAGCGAGCTGTTCCTCGAGAGATTCCTCACGATCGTGTCTTGCCACCGTGTTCCCCCTCGGGATGGGCTAAAGGGGCAGCAAACACATTGAAGATTAACGTCCCGTGTTCTCTTCAATGCAGGCAACCACCGAGTTGGGTTCCCCGATAGCGTGAGCCGTATGCACGCCATCATGATCGACAAGCCCGGCGGGCCCGAGGTCCTCTCGTGGCAGGAGGTTCCGGACCCTCGACCCGAACAGGGCGAAATCATCATCAACGTTACCGCCTCGGCGGTCAATCGGGCCGACCTCCTCCAGCGGCAGGGCTTCTACGACCCGCCTCCCGGCGCCTCGCCGTACCCGGGCCTGGAGTGCTCCGGGGTCGTCAGCGAGGTCGGTGCGGACGTCGTGGGGTTCAGCCCGGGTGACCGGGTGTGCGCGCTGCTGGCCGGCGGCGGGTACGCCGAGCGGGTGGCCGTGCCCTGGCAGCAGGTCATGCGGGTTCCCGACCGGGTGGACCTGGTGGAGGCGGCCGGGCTGCCCGAGGTGGCCTGCACGGTCTGGTCCAACGTGTTCATGACCGCGCGCCTGCGCAAGGGTGAGACGTTGCTCGTCCACGGCGGTGCCAGCGGCATCGGCACGCTGGCCATCCAACTCGCCAAGGCGTTCGGCTCGCGTGTCGTCGTCACCGCGGGATCGGCCGAGAAGATCGCCCGGTGCCTGGAGCTCGGCGCGGACGAGGGGATCGACTACCGTACGGAGGACTTCTCCGAGCGGGTCGAGGCCGATGTGATCCTCGACATCATCGGCGGTAAATATCTCGCACAGAACGTGAAAGCCCTCAAGACCGGCGGGCGACTCGTGGTGATCGGCATGCAGGGCGGCACGAAGGGCGAGCTGGATCTGGGGGCGCTGCTCGTCAAGCGTGCCTCGGTGCACGGCACCACGCTGCGGGCGCGGCCGGTCGACGAGAAGGGCGCCATCGTGCGCAGTGTGGTGCAGGACGTCTGGCCCCTGGTGGACGCGGGTGTGATTCGCCCGGTGGTGCACGCACGGGTGCCGATGAGCGACGCGGCGCGGGCGCACCGGATCGTCGAGGCCGGAGAGCACGTCGGGAAGGTCCTGCTGACGACCACCTGACGTGCGCACGGCCATGTGACGCGCACACGGCCATCTGACGCGCGCACGGCCATCTGACGCGCACACGGCCATCTGACGCGCGTAACGCGTACCCGGCGGGCACCCTCGGAAGGGCTCCGTGACGGCCGGGCCGGAAACTGGAAAGACATGCCCGGCCCTGGACTACCCCGCCATGGGGGAACAGTTAGTAGGTTGAGGCCATGAACGCTGAGGAGAACACCCCGCACATCGTGGTCGTGGGCCCCGCGGGCGTCCAGCCCGAGCAGGAGAACGACGAGCGGTCGATCACCGACCTGGTCGAGCAGCCTGCCAAGGTGATGCGGATCGGCAGCATGATCCGCCAGCTCCTCGAGGAGGTCCGCGCGGCTCCCCTGGACGAGGCCAGCCGCAAGCGGCTCAAGGAGATTCACCAGAGCTCCATCAAGGAGCTGGAGGACGGCTTGGCACCCGAACTGGTGGAGGAGCTGGAGCGCCTGTCGTTGCCTTTCACCGAGGAGGACAACGGCACCCCGCCGAGCGAGGCGGAGCTCCGGGTGGCCCACGCGCAGCTGGTGGGCTGGCTGGAGGGGTTGTTCCACGGGATACAGACCACGTTGTTCGCGCAGCAGATGGCCGCCCGCGCCCAACTTGAGAACATGCGCAGGGCACTGCCCGGTGGCGTCTCCCTGCAGCAGGAAGGCCACCACCAGGCGAGCTCCGGGCCCTACCTGTGAACCTTCACTGAGTCTCACTGAGACTCCCTGGGCCTTCGCGAGGTCTTCGCGGAGCCTTCGTCACCAGGTTCTCCGGAAAACCCTCTGAGTCCCGGGTCCGGTCCGGGACTCAGAGGCAGCCCGGAGCGCGTCTCCAGCGACCTCCCAGCGGGATCCCAGCGACCTCCCAGCCGGGTCCCCAGCGACGTCTCAGCCGATCCCTCAGAAGAGTTCTTCCAGGATCCGGGCGACCCCATCGTCGTCGTTGGCCGCGGTCACGCGGTGGACCGCCGCCAGCACCTCGGGGTGGGCGTTGGCGACCGCGTAGGAGGTCCCGGCCCAGCGCAGCATCGGCAGGTCGTTCGGCATGTCGCCGAAGGCCACCACCTCGGCAGGGGTGATCTCATAAGTGTCGGCGAGCTCGGCGAGAGCCGACGCCTTCGTGACACCGTACGCGCTCATCTCGATCAGCGCCCGCCCGCTGGAGTGCGTGGGCACGACCAGGTCCCCCACCACACCGCACACCGTGGCCTGGAGGATGTCGGGGTCCATCCGGGGATGCAGGGCCAGGAGCTTGGCGCACGGCCGCGAGATGAGGGTGGACGTGCCGACGCGGAGCCCGCCGACCGCCTTCCGGTCCCAACCACCAAGACGAAAGTCCGATTCGTGGGCAAATCCTCCTTCATATTCCACTGAGAAGGAGAGATCGGGGACTTTCTCCCGCAGTCGCCGCACCACCTCTTCCAGCACGTCGGGCTGGATGAGGTCAGATTTCACGATCTGTTCACTGTGCAGGTCGTATACGAGGGCGCCGTTGGCACATATGGCCAGCCCCCGATGGTGTACGGCTCCCGCGACGGTGTGCATCCACCGTGGCGGGCGTCCGGTGACGAAGACCAGCGTGGCGCCCGCGTTCTCCACACGGGCGAACGCTGCCGCGGTGCGGGGTGACACGGTTCCGTCCGAGCGCAGGGCGGTACCGTCGAGGTCTGTGGCGACGAGCCGGGGACTTCCCATAACAGGTTCCAGTGTGCACTGTGATCCCCGCCGCGCCAGTCTCAGGATCAGCTAGGGGAGGAATCTTCCTGATCGAGGGAACATGTGTGGGCCAGATAGTGTTAGATGTGATGGCGTTGTATTAGCTGATCCCGTAGTGCATGAACAGAGCAGAGCATGACCAAGAGCATGAGATCTGAGCCACCCGGGGCCCCGCTGTACGACACACGGGGGTTCACGAGGTGTGAATCCCTAGCTTCAAATCCTGAGGGAGAGCTTTAATGGCTCAGGGAACCGTCAAGTGGTTCAACGCTGAAAAGGGCTTCGGCTTCATCGCGCCGGACGGCGGTGCGCCGGACGTGTTCGTGCACTTCTCCGAGATCGTCGGCAGCGGTTACCGCAGCCTCGAAGACGGCCAGCGGGTCGAGTTCGAGATCACGCAGGGTCAGAAGGGCCCGCAGGCCTCGCAGGTCCGCGGCATCTGACGCATAGACCTTAGATTCACCGATTCACTAGATCCACGAGGGCGGAGTTCGCTTCACGCGAACTCCGCCCTCGTGCTTTTCCGTGCCGGCCGCCACCGGCACGCCCGCCCCGGAACGCCCGTCCCCGGCACGGCACCGCGGCGGCATGGCGGTGCGGGGGCTCAGGGGCTCGGGATTCGGGACTCGGGGGCTCGGGGAGCCGGAGGAGCGCGCCGTACCGGACACAACTCCATCACAAGGGCGGCGCTGGCCGAACCCGGCCGTCTGGCGCGCTGTCCACCTTGGCATGAGGCATGGCATGAGGCATGGCATGAGGCATGGCATGAGGCATCCGCCCGGTTCGGCGTCGGCCTGGCTCGCTCATCCCGCGACCGTCACGGCCACGATCCTGCTGCTGATCAACGACCACCTGCTCAAGGGCCTGTGGCCCGGCCCGATCACCGGCAAGCTCAGCGACCTCGCCGGGCTGATGGTGGCCCCGCCCCTGCTGGCCCTGATACGCGTGCCCGCCCCGGCCGCCGTCATCCTCATCGGTGTCGGTTTCACCCTGGTCAAAACCACCGAGACCGGCGCCGCCCTGGCCTCCCAGGCCTGGACCCTGCTGGCCGGTCCGTCCCGGGTCCTGGCCGACCCCACCGACCTGCTGGCCCTGCCCGCCCTCGGCCTCGCCTGGCTCATCTGGTGCCGCTCCCGCACCGAGCAGGCCGTACGGCAGGCCCGCACCATGATCATCATCCCCGTCGCCCTGATCGCGGTGACCGCCACCTCCGCGGTGCCGCCCCCTCCCAGCGCGGTCAACGTCATCACCGACGGCGAGGTGATCACTGTTCTCGTCGGCGGCCCCTACGACTCCGACGTCATCACCTCCCGAGACGGTGGCCGGACCTGGTCCAGACCCCCGGCGCCCACTCCGGCGCCGGGCGCGACGACCACACCGTCCTCCACCCCGAGCGCGGTCCCGGCTCCCGTGCTCTCCCCCTGGCCTACCCCGGTGACGCTGAGCTGCGTCCCCGGCCACCCGAGCCACTGCTACCGCGTCGTCCCACCCCGCCTGGCGGTGGACGAGTCCCATGACGGCGGGAAGACCTGGGACACCGCGTGGGGGGTCTCAGAGGGACGTCAGGAGCTCCTCGAACGTGTCGAGGCGGAGGACCGGGGCGGGTGGCCGGGACCGTGGCGGGGTTCCCAGGCCGTCGCGGTGCATCCGGTACCCGGTGGGCATGTCGTGGTCGCAGCGAACGGCGAGGACGGCATCGCCGTACGAGACGCGGACGGCACCTGGCGGCGGCTCGGTTTCTCCCCGGAGGGCTTCTCCGCCGATGCGGCGTACCCGCTTCACGCGGCGGACGTCGATCTGACCGCGGAGTACGTCCTGGGGTTCTTCGCCGGCCTGTTCGCCTTCCTGATCGGGGTCGCCGCGGCCCGTCGCGACACCCTCGACGGGAGCGGCTCCGCGTGGGCCGCCTACCTGCTCGCCTCGGCCGGTCTCCTCCTCGCCACCATGGACCTGGTCCGCGACGACCTGCTGCTTCCCCTGTTCCTGTTCGCGGGACTCGTCTGTGCGGCGCTGAGCTGGGCCTCGGCGATCGCCGCGGCGCTCCCGGCGCGCCTGTCCGCCCGGACATGGTCCTTGCTGATCATCATGGCGGCAGCCGTCACCGGGGGGATATGGACCGTCTTCACCGGCTGGATCTCGGGTGTTCCCGACCGCTACAGAGTGGCGGTGACGGTTGCCTGGGGCATCGCGATCACAGGTACGGCGGTGTCGGCGCTGATCGGCCGATGGGCCGCGGAGACACGGAGGAAGAGGGAGGACCGGCCTGGGGAGGCTCCGGTCTGAGCGGCGGGGTCCTCCCGGAGGAACCGCAGGCTCTGCGGAAGGACCCGGCGCTTCGCCGGGCCCTTCCGCGGGGACGGACGGGTTACTTGACCGGCTCCAGGACGTCGAGGCCGACGTAGGGGCGCAGGGCCTCGGGCACCACGACCGAGCCGTCGGCCCGCTGGTGGTTCTCCAGGATGGCGACGATCCAGCGGGTGGTGGCCAGGGTGCCGTTCAGCGTGGCGACGTGCTGGGGCTTGCCCCCGGAGTCGCGGTAGCGGACGGCCAGGCGGCGGGCCTGGAAGTCGGTGCAGTTGGAGGTCGAGGTGACCTCCCGGTAGCGGCCCTGGGTGGGGATCCACGCCTCGCAGTCGTACTTGCGCGCGGCCGAGGTGCCGAGGTCTCCCGCCGCCACGTCGATGACGCGGTAGGGGAGCTCGACCTTGGCCAGCATCTCCTTCTCCCAGGCGAGCAGGCGCAGGTGCTCCTCGTGCGCGTCCTCGGGACGGCAGTAGGAGAACATCTCCACCTTGTCGAACTGGTGGACCCGGATGATGCCGCGCGTGTCCTTGCCGTACGATCCGGCCTCTCGGCGGAAGCACGACGACCAGCCCCCGTAGCGCAGCGGGAGCGCGGCCCCGTCGAGGATCTCGTCGGCGTGGTAGGCCGCCAGCGGCACCTCCGAGGTGCCGACCAGGTAGAGGTCGTCCTCGGGGAGGCGGTAGATCTCCTTGTCGTGGGCGATGTGGAAACCGGTGCCCTGCATCGCCTCGGGCTTCACCAGGACGGGCGTGATCATCGGGATGAACCCGGCCTCGATCGCCTGCTGCATCGCCATGTTGAGCAGGCCGAGCTGGAGCCGGGCGCCGACGCCCTTGAGGAAGAAGAACCGCGAGCCCGAGACCTTCGCCCCGCGCTCCATGTCGATCGCGCCGAGCAGCTCACCCAGCTCCAGGTGGTCCTTCGGCTCGAAGTCGAAGGACGGCCTCCCGCCGACCTCCTCCAGCACGACGTAGTCGTCCTCACCGCCGTGCGGAGCCTCCTCCTCCACGAGGTTGGGCACCGTCTGCAGGACCGCGTCGAGCTCGGCGGCCAGCTTCTCGGCCTCCGCCTCCAGCGCCTTGACCTGCGTGGCGAGATCCTTGGCGCGCTCGAGCAGCGCCGTCTTCTCCTCCCCGGAGGCCTTCGACACCGACTTGCCCATGGTCTTCTGCTCGGCGCGCAGGGACTCGAAGGAGCTCAGCGCGGAGCGACGCCGCTCATCCAGGTCGAGCAGCGTATCGACGACGGCGTCGTCTTCACCGCGGGCACGCTGCGACGCCCGTAGCCGGTCGGGATCCTCACGAAGGGTACGCAGGTCAATCACAGACATAGGCTACCGAGGTACGGCGTGCGCCCGCGTGGATATACGCCCCACCGGAGTGGCCGCAGCCCTCGCCACAGCACTCGCAGGCCATAGGCCACGCTCGCCACCACAACACCCCCAGGCCGGAAGACCACGCCCGTCACCGCGACGCCCTCAGGTTGAGGGCCCGCGAGACTCCAGGCAGCCCCGGCGGACTCCAGGCAGCCCCGGCGGACTCCAGGCAGCCCCGGCGGTCAGATCTGGCCGTTCCTGATCCTGGCCAGCCACCCGGCGGCCTCGGCGAAGTCGGGGTCGGCAGTACCCCGCTTGATCTGCGGCGACAGCCTGTCCGCGCGCGGATAGCTGCCGAGGAAGCGCACATCGGCGCAGACCCGGTGGAGGCCGGAGATCGCCTCGCCGACACGGGCCTCGGCCACGTGGCCCTCGAAGTCGAAGTGGAAGAAGTAGCGGCCGATGCCGTCACCGGTGGGCCGCGACTCGATGCGGGTCAGGTTGACCCCGCGCACCGCGAACTCCGTCAGCATCTCCAGCAGCGCGCCCGGGTGGTCGTCGGAGAGGAAGACCACCAGGGAGGTCCGGTCGGCGCCGGTGGGCTCGGGCGGCGGGGCGGGCCTGGTCACGTGGACGAACCGGGTCACCGTGTCGGATCGGTCACCGATGCCCGAGGCCAGCTCGACCAGGCCGTAGTGCTCCCCGGCGATGCGCGCGGCGATGGCCGCGTCGTACGGCGAGCTGGGCAGGGCGACCTCCTGTGCCGCCCCGGCGGTCGACGGGCCGGCGACGGCCACCGCGTCGGGCAGCTCGCGGGCGATGAAACCGCGGCACTGGGTGAGGGCCGCCGGGTGGGAGAAGATCCGCTTGATGTCACCGGACTCGGTGCCCGGACGGACCAGCAGCGAGAACTCGACGGGCAGCAGCACCTCCGCCGTGATCAGCAGCGGATCGCCCCAGGCGAGCTCGTCGAGGGTCGTGGTGATGCCGCCTTCGAGCGAGTTCTCCAGCGGGACGACGGCACCGTCGGCCTCGCCTCGCCGGGCGGCGTCGAGCGCCGCGCTGACGTTCGCGCTCGGCAGGCGCTCGGCGTGCGGCGCCAGGATCCGCAGGGCCTCTTCGGCGAAGGTGCCTTCCGGTCCCAGATAGGCGAGTTTCGGCATACCCCCAGGTTATCCGTCGGCTGTCCGGAAGTGTGCGGAGAACTGAACACTCGTTGTCCGAAAAATCCCCCAAGGTTTCCGAAAAGCCCCAAGAGGATCGTCGCTCAGGAGACCGCGACCCGGGAGGTCCCGGCCTGGCCGGCCTGGCCCGACTGGAACACCGCGTGCCGTCGCGGCAGCCAGACGCTCAGCAGCCACACCAGCCCCACCGCGCCGAGACCGAACGCGTTCTGCACGATCTTGCCCACCACGGGGCTGAGCACCGGGACCTCAGCCGCTTTGATCGCCACTCCCCACCAGGGGATCGGGACCACGTAGTAGAGCCACACCCCGGCCGCCACCCGGACCCGCACCGGATCGCTCCCGTCGCCCACGATCGCCCCGAGCACCACGACCACCCAGGCCAGGTGGTGGATCCAGGTCACCGGGGAGAGCAGCGAGGCCATGAGCCCGACCAGGGCGAACGCGGTCACCGCGTCACCGCCGAGCAGGGACCGGCGGGCCTGGCGGAAGCCGTACCAGCCGACGGCCGCCACCAGGACCAGCCAGATCGCGCTCGTCAGCGTCTCGGGCAGGTAGAGCCGGATGAGCATGCCGCGCATCGACTGGTTGGTGGTCGCGGCGTTGGCGCCGAGCCGTTCGGGGTCGAGCAGCGCGCGGAACCAGAAATCGGCGGCGTCGGCCGGGATCACCAGGAACGGCAGCAGGGTCAGCAGGGCGGCCGTGAAGACGGCCATGAAGAAGGTCCGGCGCTGCTCCTCCCGCGCGCCCGGGCCGAATCCGGTGATGAGGAGATAGATCAGGAAGACCCCGGGGGTGAGCTTGACCGCCGTGGCCAGCCCGATCAGCATGCCGCGCGGCCACACCGGCCGCCGGGCCACGCAGTCGGCCAGACAGAGGGAGACCAGCAGGATGTCCACCTGGCCGAAGCGCACCTGGTCCCTGATCGGCATCAGGTAGGTGCACATGACCGTCAGGAACGCGAACGCCAGCGGCATCCAGACCGCGCGCGGCACCGTCCGGGCTGCTCCCGGACGGGCCCCGGCGGCTCCCGGACGGGTCCCCGCGGCTCCCGGGCGGTCGATCCGGGCGAGCACCTCGCGGAAGCCGTACCCCACCGTGACCGCCAGCGTGACGAAGATCCCTATCGTCCACACCCACTGCGCCACCGGCCACGACATCGCCGCCAGCAGTGTGGCGAGCAGGGCCGCGACGGGCGGATAGGTGAAGGGCAGCAGCTGCGGCGCGGGCGTGGCGAAGTCGTAGACGGGCCGTCCGGACAGGACCATCTCGCCACCGGTACGGTAAACGTCCAGATCGACCAGGCGCTGGTCGTCGGCGTTGCCCAGCCAGTGGAGCACCAGGGGGGCGGCGGCGACCACGATCATCAGCAGCGCGAGCGGCCACACCCACACCGGCCGCCTGGTCACGGTCACCTTGCCAGTCGTCACGAGCAGGCAGGCTACCGTCAACGTCCGGGCGACGGGCGCCGACGGAAGGGAAACGGGAGATCGGATGAGCTCAGCACGCGGCGGTTCCCTGCGAAAGTTGACCCTCCTGCTCGCTCCGGTCGTGCTGCTGTTGCTGTCCGCAGGGGGTACGGCTGCCGCCTCCGCCACGGCGCCCACCGGCCGGGTCGTGGTCGTCGGAGTTCCGGGGCTGCTCTGGAGCGACCTGGACCGGACGAGGACGCCGAACCTGTGGACGCTCGTGGAGAGCGGGGGATCGGCGTCGCTGTCCACCCGGGCGGCGCCGCCGAAGGGCCGGGGCTTCACCTGCCCGGTGGAGGGGTGGCTGACCTTCTCGGCGGGGCAGCGGGCGGGCACATCCGGCATGAACTGCGCCCTGCCCGCGGCCCCGCAGGTCTCCGGCGCGGGGGCGAGCGCGCCGGACTGGGCCGGGCTGGTCTCCTTCAACGCCACCGGTACGGCCTACAAGCCGGTGCTGGGCCAGCTCGGACAGCTCGTCACGGCGGCCGGGGGACAGGTCGCGGCCGTGGGCCCGGGAGCCATCCTGGGCGCCGCTGACCGATCAGGAAAAGTCGGGAAATACGCGGAGACTGTGGAGCAGCTCGGCGACCTGACGCCGTACACGCTGGTCGTCGTCGAGGCCGGGGACCTCGCCCGCGCGTGGATCCGGGCCGGGCTCGGCGCGGACGGCGAACACGTCCGGCTGACCAGGCAGGCCAGGCAGGAGGCCGTGGCCGCGGTCGACCGGCAGGTGGGCGCGGTCCTCGACCGGCTCCCGCCGGAGACCTCGCTCCTGCTCGCCGGACTGTCCGACAGCGGCAGCGCCCACCTGCACGTGGCGATCGCCCGCGGCCCGTCCCCCGACGGCACGCCGTACCCGCGCGGTCTCCTCACCGCCGCCTCCACCCGCCAGGACGGCCTGGTCACCCTCACCGACCTGACCGCCACCACGTTCACCCTGCTCGGTCTGGAGACGCCCAAGGGCTCCGTCGGCCGCGCCTGGACCGGCATGGGCGGCGACGCCCCGGCCTCCCGCACCGCGGCGGACCTGGCCGGTGAGGACCTGGCCAGCCAGGTTCTGGTCACGGTGCGCGGGCCGTTCTTCACGGCTTTCGTGAGCGTGCAGATCCTCTTCTACCTGCTGGCCTCCGTGGCGATCCGCCGGGGCTGGGGCGGTTCCCGGGCCCTGACCGCCGTCCAGGTGGTCGCCGTGATCAGCGGCGCGATCGCGATCGCCACCTTCCTCGCCCAGCTCGTTCCGTGGTGGACGTTCCCGGTCCCGATGGCCGGGGTGGTCCTGACCATCCTCGGCATCGCCTGCGCGGTCGCCGGGGCGGCCTTCGCCGGGCCGTGGCGGGCCCACGTCCTCGGCCCGCTGACCGTGGTCGCCGGGATCACCTCGCTGGCGCTGCTGATCGACGTGATGACCGGGTCAGGGCTCCAGATCAACGCCGTCACCGGGTACGAACCGGTGACCGGGGGACGCTTCTACGGCTTCGGCAACATCGCCTTCGCCGTCTACTCCGCCGGGACGATCCTGGCCCTGGCCGGGATCGCCCAGTGGCTGATCGGCCGCGGGCGGCGCGGGCTCGCCCTGGCCGTCTGCGCGCTGTACGGCGGGCTCGCGGTGTTCGCCGACGGCTGGCCGGCATGGGGGGCGGACTTCGGCGGGGTCCCGGCGTTCCTGGCCGGGACGGCCGTCTTCGTGATCCTGCTGTCCGGGCACCGGGTCTCGGCGGTCAAACTCGGGCTGATCGGGCTGGCCGGAATCGTGCTGATCGGCGCGATCGCGGTCGCCGACTGGCTGCGCCCCGCCGAGCGCCGTACCCACCTGGGCACGTTCGTCCAGCAGGTGCTGGACGGCGAGGCGTGGACGGTGGTCGCCCGCAAGTTCGGCGCGATGGTCGGGATCACGGTCGGGAACTGGCCGCTGACACTGCTCTCCCTGGTCGCGCTGGCCTTCCTGTTCCTGGTGCTGAACCGGCCCTCCCGATGGGGCGCCGCCGCGCTGGGCCGGGCCTACGCGCTCGCCCCGGCGCTGCGCGCCGGGCTGATCGGCGCGCTGACGTGCGCGCTCATCGGGTTCCTGATGAACGACTCGGGCATCGCGATCCCGGCGATGGCCCTCACGGTCGCGGTCCCCCTGACACTGGCCGCCTGCGTGCGCGCCCTCCAGCTCTCGCCGCCCACCATGCCAGAGCGGCCGTCAGCACCAGCAGGGACCACGGCACCACCTGTTGCCTGACGGCGGTCTTCAGCCAGTCGAGGTCCTCGGGGCGGAACGGCTCCCTGGCGGGCAGATAGCCGAGGGACAGGATCGTCGTCCTGGCCACCATGAACCCCTCCAGCGCGGGCCAGGAGGCCAGGGCCAGCAGGGCGAAGACCAGGCCGTCGTACCAGGGCAGGGCGTACGGCGCGGCGAGCAGCCAGGAGGCCACCGCCACGGCCGCCACCGCCGGCGCCGGGACCCCCGCCCCACCGGCCACCGCCGGTGCCGGGGCGGCCCGCAGCAGCAACCAGGCCAGGGTGACCAGCAGGGCCAGGGAGCCGAGCTGGATCCAGATCGTGTAGGCGCCCGGCCCGAACAGCGACTGCAGTCCGGTCTTCACCAGGTGCCAGGGGGTGGCCAGGGAGACCTTCCGGCCCGCCTCGCCCACCTGGTCCAGCACGTGCGGCCCGGCGAGCCCGTAGGCGACCGCCACCGTGGCGCTCGCCGTCCCCGCGATGACGGCGAGCCTGCGGGGTGAGCGCCGCAGCGCCCAGGCGGGCCCGAGGGCGACCAGCCCGGCGTTGAGCTTGACCCCGATCCCGGCTCCCAGCAGCAGCCCGGAGGCGGCCAGCGACCGCCGCGACGCCCCGGCTGCGGCCCCCCCGGCCCCCAGCGCGACCAGGGCCGCGACCATGCAGGCGACGGCCAGGGTGTCCACGTGCATCCCGGCGGCCAGGTGATAGATCATCAGCGGGTTGGCCGCCCAGAGCAGCGCCGCCCGCCGCTGCAGGCCCTCGTCCCCGGCGGTGAAGCGGTGGATCAGCAGCGCGGTCCCGACGAACGCGGCGGCGTTGAACAGCGCCATCACGAAGACGGTCAGTCTGACCGAGTCGCCGCCGACGAGGCTGGCCAGCGCCTGCGCGGCGGTGGCCAGCGGGCCGTAGACGCTCGTCACGCCGGCCCACTCTTCGACGGCCCCGGTGACCGGGTCACCGGGGAACTCGGCGGGTGTGACGGCGTAGGGGTCGTGGCCCAGGGTGACCAGCCGGCCGTAGGCCGCGTAGTTGAGGTGGTCGGCCGAACCGGAAGGCGGCAGGAAGGCCAGGAGCGCGACCGCGCCCGACCCCGCCGCCAGCAGCCTCCGCGGATCCGGCCGCCATCGGGACCGCAGCGCGGCCCCGAGCCCGGCTCCGCCCAGCAGGATCGCGAGGGCCGCCATGGCGATCGCCAGGTGGGCGCCCGGTGCGGCGCCCAGCGAGTAGGGCGGCTGCCATGACGGGCCGGACAGCTCCGGCACCATGGCCGACGGTCCCAGCAGCCCGATCAGGATCGTCAGCCCGACGGACGACACCAGGGCCGCACGCGCGAAAACGCCGAGTCCGTCGCCCGGGCCACGCGCCGTGCTTTTCCCGGCCACCGCCGCCGCATCCGCTGTCACCCGCAAATTCCAGCACATCCGTCGGGCTGCCCGGGGCGGTCGTCCACAGCCTCGGCGCGATCGGCATGTTCGCCGGGGTCACCACCGTGGTGCAGACCGTGCTGCCGGGCGCCAGTGGATGGCGGGGCAGAGCAGAATCACTCCCTCGCGCGGGGGAGAGAAAGATCGCCGGTGTCGGCGATCCGGACGGGACCGCTTGATCGCCAGGATTGGGACATCACCTGAAAGCCCCAGCACCTGGAGATACGCCATGAAGCGCACCCATGTCACCGCCGCCCTTCTCGCCCTCGCTGTCCTGGGCACGACCGCCGGCACCACCGGCACCGCCGTCGCGGCCACACGGAACCACACCGTGACACAGGTGCAGGCGCAGACGCAGGTGCCGCCGATCAATGAAGCGGCGCTGAACAGGGCCATCGCCGATCTGCCCGCACCCGACGCCACCGCCGCGGAGGTCCGGGTGGGCGGCTCGGCGGGCTCCTGGCACGGTGTGGCCGGTGTCCGGGACCTGAGGGCCGGGCGCCCCGCCAGAGAGGGGATGCGGTTCAGGGCCGGCAGCGTGACGAAGATGTTCACCACGGCCGTCGTCCTCCAGCTCGTCGCCGAGGGCAGGGTCGCGCTGGACGGCACGGTCCAGGAGTATCTCCCCGGACTTCTCCCGGCCGACTATCCGGCCGTCACCGTCGGCCAGGTGCTCAACCACACCAGCGGCCTGCCCTCTCCCAAGCTCAGCAACGACTTCGCCGACGTCTACGCCACCCGCTTCAAGGCCTGGACACCCGAGGAGTACGTCGCCCTGGCCGTGGCGAACCCCATCGAGTTCACCCCCGGCGACTGGCAGCACTACCTCAACGTCAACACCTTCGTGGCGGGTCTGCTGATCGAGAAGGTCACGGGCAACTCCTACGAGCACGAGGTGACGGCCAGGATCCTGCGTCCGGTCGGCATGCGCGACAGCTACCTGCCGGGAAGGTCCGTCCGCGTGCGCGGCCCGCACAACCGGGCCTATCAGGTCGTGCCCGAGGGCTTCCCGGGCGCGATCCGGTACGGCGACGCCCACGTCGTGGACATGACCGAGACCAGCGTCACCTCCACCTGGGCCTCCGGCGATCTGATCTCCACCACGGCCGACCTGGAGAAGTTCGTCAACGCCCTGTTCAAGGGCGAGATCGTCCCCGCGGCGCAGTTGGAGCCCATGTTCACCGTGCCGGACGTGAAGGAGTACGGAACCGGCCGGCCCGCCGTCTACACCTCGGGTATGAGCAGGCTCGAACTGCCCGGCGGAATCGTCGCCTACGGCAAGACCGGCGCCAGGTACGGCAGCGCCACCGGCGTCGGCGCCACCCGGGACCTGTCCCGCACGGTGGTCTACTCGCTCAACTCCACCGACGCCAAGGCCGCGGGCCAGAACCAGCGGGGGCTCGGCGTCGCACTGGCCGCGTTCGCGAGATGACAGTCCGGGGACGCCTCACGAGAACCGGCCCGCCTCACGAGAACCGGCCCGCCTCGCGAGAACCGGCCCGCCTCGCGAGAACCGGCCCGGGGCGGAGTGCGTCACGGAGCAGTGCTTCGCGAGCCGGGAGGCGGCAGGAGGCGGCACCTCGACAGGCCGACGGGGCGTCAGGGGACGGTCGGGGCGGCACCTCGACAAGCCGACGGGGTGTCAGGGGAGCAGTGCTTTGCGGGCCAGGAGGGCGCGGCCGACGTCCCGGAACTGCCGGGCGCGGTGGATCTGAGCCCTCCAGTCGGTGCCCGTGGCACGGTGGGCCATCTCCACCTCGACCTCGAGGACCCGGAAGCCCTTGCGGATCAGGTCGATCGTCAGGCCCGTCTCCACGCCGAAACCACGCGCGAGCGGGCGGGCGGCCTCGAAGGCCGCCCTGGTCAGGCAGCGCTGGCCGTTCAGCGGCTGGGCCGGTGTCCAGCCGGTGGCGCGCTCGATGCCCTCCCGGGCGAGCCTGACCACGAACCCGTGACCGCCCAGCTTGACGCGGGTGGCGAAGACCGCGATGGTCATGTCCGCCTCGCCCGCCCGGACCGGTTCGATCAGGGGCGCGGCCATGTGCGCGGTCTCCCCCAGGTCGGCGTCCAGGAACAGCAGGTGGCGTGGCTCCTCGCCCGGCGTGTCGAGCAGGTGCACGACCTCCGCGCCGCTCTCCATGGCGGCGGCCTTGCCGCGGTTGTGGCTGTGCCGTACGACACGGGCTCCCGCGGCCCTGGCCACCTGGCCGGTCCGGTCGTGGGAGCCGTCGTCCACGACCACGACGAGATCCACACCGGACAACTTCAGGGCCGCCGCAACGGTTGTCCCGATCCGGTCGGCCTCGTCCTTGGCCGGAATGATCACGGCTGTGCCGGTCATGCGACTCGCTCCACTCGACGGCCGCCGCTCGCGCACCGGCCGCTCTCGGCGTCCCCGCCGCGGGGACGGCTCACGCCTTGGGCTCGGCCGTCAGCAGTTCCTCGGGCACCGCCTCGTGCACGGTGAACACCGAGTCGAGGCCGGTGACCTGAAGGATCTTGCGAACGGCGGGCCTGGGCCCGGCCACCTCCAGCGCGCCTCCGCGCTCCCGCAGTCGCTTGAGCGCGGACAGCAGCACGTTCATCCCGGTGGAGTCGCAGAACTCCACGCCGGACATGTCGATGACCACGCGGGTCGTGGCGCTCTCCTGGAGCAGCCGAGCGAACTCGGCTTGCAGGCGAGGCGCGGTATATAGGTCGATTTCTCCGACAACGGCCATGACGGTCTGCCCGCCATGAGATCGAGTTGAGACTTTTAGCTCCACAGCGGGCACACTAGCGGCGCGGAGCCCTCGGGTCACGTTCTCTCGCCTAGAGCCTGTTACGGAACCTTACTTTCCTGTTACAGGACGTCCCAGACAACGCCCCACCCCGCCCCGCCGCCGCCCCGCCGCCGCTCCGGCACCGCTCCGGGGCCACTCCGGCGCCCCCTTGCCATCGGCCCGCCACGCCCTGCCGCACTCGCCGACCTGGGGTCTTCCGGCCTTTGTCCCCGTTCTCCCTTCACGGGAACCCTCGGTGCGCAAAGCTTGACGCTGTGCAACACCGGCTCGGCCGGAAAGGGGGGAGGCCCGGATCCTTCCGTCTCCAGCCGCCACTGCACGGACGGGCGTTGGACATCGAGAGGGAACGGGCCGGAAAACGTTCATGAAAAGCGATCTTCCTGAGGACCTCCAGCGACTCCGGGAGCGTCTGGAGACCATCGTCACCCGTGCCAGGAGGGCCACCTCGTGGCGGGATGCGACAGCTTCCCTCCGCGGTCTGGTGACCCGTGAGGGGGTCGTCCCGATCCGGACCCGGCTGACCGGCGAGGACCTCGACTTCCTTGAGGGGGCACGCGAGGATCTCCTGGACTTCGCCACGCTGGGTGTCCGGCTCCTCGATCTGCACCAGCCTCGCGACGCGGGCGGCATCACCAGCGACACCGCCCATCCGATCCTGCGCTGCCGGAGCTGCATGTGGCGCTGGCCGTGCCCGACCTTCCGCGCGATGTCGGAGACCTTCGGCACCCCGCGGGAACACGCCGGGAGTCACAACGGGGACGTGCCGTTCTCCCGCTGCGTCACACACGACGGCGGCGGATCCGGCGAGGAGCACGGCGGAGACGGCGGAGAGGGCCCGCACGTCCAGGTGAGCGTGATGATCCCGGTCCAGCCGGAGGGCGAGGGCTACGGCGCGCCGTTCACGGGGACAGGGGGAGGCGGATCTCGAAGCGGCAGCCGGGGCCTGTGTTGACGACGCCGATGTCCCCGTCGTGGGCCTCCACGATGCCACGGGCGATCGCCAGGCCGAGCCCGGCTCCCGTGCCGTCGGCCCGCGGGCTCCGGGCCGCCTCGCCGCGGAAGGCCACGTCGAAGACCCGTGGCAGGTCCTCCGGGGGGATGCCGCCGCAGCAGTCGGCCACCGACAGGCACGCGTGCCCGTCCTCCACCGTCACGCGGACCTGGACCGCGCCGTCCTGCGGGGTGTGCCTGATCGCGTTGACCACCAGGTTGCGCAGGGCCCTGGAGAGCTCTCCGGCGTCCGCCTGGACGGGCACCGCCTCGTCCGCCGCCCCCTCCAGCCGAACCCCCTTGGCCCGCGCCAGCGGCTCCACCCCGGCCAGCGCGTCGGCGACCAGGTCGCCGAGGCCGGTCCGGCGGCGGGACAGGCGCAGCGCGCCCGCGTGGATCCGGGACAGCTCGAACAGGTCGTCGACCATGGCCGACAGACGGTCCACCTCCAGGCGGATCTGGGCGTGGTAGCGGCCCACGGTCTCCGGATCGGCGACCACGCCGTCCTCCAGGGCCTCGACCATCGCGCGCATCCCGGCCAGGGGGGTGCGCAGGTCGTGGCTGACCCAGGCGACGAGCTCACGACGGGCGCCCTCCAGGGCACGCTCGCGCTCGTGGCCGAGACGGATGCGCCGATAGGCCTCCTCCAGGGCGGCGGCGACCGTACCGAGTTCGGCGGGGAGACCGCGGGGAGGCGTGAACTCTCCGGAGGGCGGGACCTCGTGCACCGCGGCGACGAGCCTGCGGCTGGCGGCCAGGACCCGCCGGGCCAGTGCCGCCGCCACGCCCAGGCCGATCAGGCCGCTGACCGCGACCACGCTGAGCACGATGTTCCTGGGCGTGCCCTCAATGATCATCTTCAGGGTGATGGCCACCATGCCCGCCACCGTCACCACCACGGGAACGGCCACGACCACGGCGAGCATCACCCCGACCGATCGCTCGCGCAGCAGGTGCATCGCGCCCAGGCCGGCCAGTGCGACCAGCAGGCCGAGCCCGGCGGTGACCGCGACGATCTCCACGATCTCCGGGATCATGTCGCGGCCAGGGGTTCGTAGCGGTACCCCACACCCCAGACGGTGACGATGCGCCGGGGCACGGTCGGGTCGGGTTCGATCTTCTCGCGGAGACGGCGGACGTGGACGGTCACCGTGGAGGAGTCGCCGAAGGACCAGCCCCACACCTGGTCGAGCAGGGCGGAGCGGCTGAAGGCCTGGCGGGGGTTGCGCATCAGGTGGGCGAGGAGGTCGAACTCCCGGGCGGTCAGCATGATCTCCTCGTCGCCGAGCCGTACCTCGTGGGCGCCCACGTCGACCACCAGCTCGCCGTCCCGCAGCACGCCCGTCCCGGCCGGGATCGAGGCGCCGCGCGCCCGCCGCAGCACCGACTGCACCCGCAGGGCCAGCTCGCGAGGGCTGAACGGCTTGGTGACGTAGTCGTCGGCACCGGTCTCCAGGCCGACGACCCGGTCGATCTCCTCGCCCAGCGCGGTCAGCATGATCACTGGGACGGGCCAGCGCTCCCTGAGCTTCCGGCAGACCTGCAGGCCGTCCATCTTGGGCAACATCAGGTCGAGGACGAGCAGGTCGGGGGGGTTGGACAGGGCGCGCCTGAGCGCTTCGGCGCCGTCGCCGACGCATTCGACGGTGTGGCCGTCGCGTTCGAGATAACGGGCCACGACCTCGGCCACCGTCGGGTCGTCGTCGACCACCAGAATCCGCGCGCTCATACCCTCCACGGTAGGCGCGGTACGGCCGGCCGCCGGACCCGCGTCACCGGTCCGTAAGACTCGATCGTTATGCGCCCGGACGCCTCCGGGACCGACCTTGGGCGTACGGTGGACGCATGGGTCGTATCGTGATGGCAGTCCTCGGCGGCATCCTCGCGCTTTACGTGGTGTTCGGGCTCGTGCTCCCCGCGCTGTTCGGACTGCTCAAGTTCCTGTTCGTGCTGGCGGTCGTGGCGTTCCTGGTCGTGCTGACGGTGACCGCCGCGGCGAAGTTCTCCAAGTCCGCCAAGTGACCGTTCCCCCGGGCCCGTCAGATGCACTCCTGCACGACGGGCTCGGGAACGGGGACATGCCCGTTCATCGCCGGGTTGAGGGCCGTGACCACCGCCCAGACGGTGGTGACCTCCCCGTCGTGCCTGACGCCCCATCGGTCCGCCAGGTATTCGACGATGCCCAGCCCCCGGCCCCCTAACGAGGAGAGCGGGGCTCGCCCGGCCCGTGGCTCGGTCGCGGCACCTCCGTCACTCACCGCTACCTCGACATGCCCATCGGTCCAGCGCCATGCCACTCTGACCTGCCCGCACGGCAGCGGGTGCGCGTGCCGGAGCGCGTTGCTCAGCAGCTCGCTCACCACCAGCACGGCGTCGTCGATCGCTGTCTCATAGACGCCCCATTCGTGCAGGTCAGCGCTGAGGCATTGGCGTGCGACGGCGACGCTGGACGGCGCATACGGCAACAACACGACGCTCGACGGACTCACCCCCCGTATCCCTGTTCCCCTCGCGAGCCTGCTGCGGAACCCACTTCCTGCTGCGGACGGAGCAGGCTCCACGACGGGCTCTGAGAAGACACCCCAGATACGACCGAAATGCCCCGTTACCCGATTGCGGAAACCGCGACGCGATCACAGCTTGTGCACATTGGACGATAGATCAGTTCTGCCGTTACCGGCCCGTTACCGGCCCGACGCGCCGGAGCGGCTAGGGAGTGTCAGGCACGACCTGAGGGGAGCCTGGCGTGTCGGCTCCTCCCGGGCACGGCTCCGGGGTGCCCGGCGCGTCGGCCCTTCCCAGCTCCAGGCGCATCCGGGTGCCGCCGCCCGGCCGCGGATAGGCCGCCACGTCCCCGCCCTGGGCGCGGGCGAGGCTGCGCACGATGTAGAGGCCGAGACCGACCCCGCCGAACCGGCGGCGGTCACCGCTCTCGGCCTGGACGAAGCGCTCGAAGACGCGCTCCCGGTCGGCCGGGGCGATGCCCACCCCCTCGTCGTCGACGACCACGACGACCCGGTCGCGGTCCGGCCACGCCTCGACCCTGATCATGCCGCCGTCCGGCGAGTACTTGAACGCGTTCTCCAGGAGCTGGCCCAGCACGATGTCGGTGGCGAGAGCGTCACCGCGGACCTTGGGCAGGTCGTCGGGGACGTTCACCTCGACCCGGTGAACCTCCGACAGGACCGGCAGGCCCAGCGTGGCGGTCTTGATCAGTTCTCCGAGGTCGAACGTCTCGATGGTCAGAACGATCTTTCCGGCTCCGGCGCGCGAGCCCAGCAGCAGGTGGTCCATGAGCTGGCCGAGGGAGCGCGCCCGCTCGGCGATGGTGTGCACGGCGGACCGGCGCTCGGTGTCGGACAGGCCGTCCCAACGGGCGTCGAGCATGCCCGCGAAGCCCCGGACCACGGTGATCGGGGTGCGCAGCTCGTGACTGGTGGTGGCCAGGAACAGGTCCTTGGCCTCCTCCAGTTCCTTGGCCCGGGTCACGTCGCGGAAGTCGATCACGATCTCGCCGGTCTCCTCGATCTCCGCGCGGAGCACGTCCAGCCAGATGCCCGAGGGCAGCTGGTAGGTGAGCTTGTCCCCCGGCGCGGGCAACGGGAACGGCGGCGGCTCGCCGATCACCTCGGCCGCGTGGAAGCCGGTCAGCTCGGCGGCGGCCGGGTTCCACTGGATGACGCGTCCCATGTTGTCGAGGACCGCGATGCCGTCGGCGCTGGCGTCGAACACCGCGCGCTCGTGGGCGCGCTGCCGTACGGCCTCCTGGTAGGCCATGGCGTTGCCGACGGCGATCCCGGCGTGCCCGGCGAGGAGTTCGAGCAGCTCCAGCTCGACGTGGCCGGCCTTGCGGTTGGCGAACAGGGCGTAGAGCGCGCCGTACGGCCGGCCGCCCACCGCCGCCACGCCGAGCGCGATGGTGTGCAGACCGGGCAGCCACGACCAGACCAGCTCGTCCAGCCGGGCCTGGTCACCGGTCTCCAGCATCACGGTCCGGCCGGCCCGCAGGAGCTTGCCCACCAGACTGGTGCGCAGGTCGGTGGTCGAGCCGCGCAATTCGTCGGGGAGCCTGTGGCAGGCCATGAGGCGGAGCCGGTCCCCCTCGATGAGCACGAACCCGCCCGCGTCGGCGCCGGTCAGCTCGGTGAGGCTGGCGGCGATCCGGTCGAGCACCGTGGGCAGCTCCAGCTCGGCGTTGATGTCGGCGACCACGTCGGTCAGCCTGCGGACGAGCTGCGCCCGGCGCAGGACCTTGTCGCTGGCGGTCTCGTCGTCCTGGGCCAGGTGGTACAGGTTGACGTAGCCGAGCAGGACCCCGGTCTCCGAGCAGAGCGCCCCGGCGTCCATGCGGACGTCGAGCAGCGTGCCGTCGCGCCGGAACCTCTTGGTGCGCAACGAGACCTGGCCCCCCGTCCGGACCCGTTCCAGGACCGCGTTGTGCTCGGCGGTGAGCTCGTCGGGGACCATCGGCACGCGGCGGCCGACGGCCTCCTCGGCGGACCAGCCGAACAGCCGCTCGGCGGCGGGATTCCACGCGAGGACCGCCTGGTCGTGATCGAGGGCGACAACCGCGTTGGGGGAGCCGGCCACGATCGCCCGACCGACGACGTCATCACTTATAGCGATCATGTCATCACGCACATATCCATCTTGCCGCCTCGATCGGCCTGATCTTGGCACTTTCGTCCTGCATGCGCCGACGGTCTCCAGGCCGGTCCGTCCGATACGCTGCGGGCACCACACACCTGGACGCGAAAGGGTGGGGATATGGCATCCGGGTCATCCGGCGATCTCGACGCACTGCTACGGGTGACCTCGCCCACCTACGTCGGGGACCGGCATCCCGACATCGCGTTCGGCACCCACGACGGCCCCGTGGGCAGGCTGATCCTCGCCGTGACGGGACGGGGCGTGGTGTCCTGCAGCTACGAGGACGAGAACCTCGTCTTCGAGCGCGTGAGCAGGAACGTCAGCACGTTCATCGGCGCCGACCCCCGTCGGCTCGACCCGGTCCGCCGGGAACTGGACGCCTACTTCTCCGGCCGGCTCCGCGCGTTCACCACCCCGGTGGACCTCCAGCTCGCCACCCCGTTCGCCAGGACCGTACTGCAGATGATGATGGCGGTGCCGTACGGGACGGTGACCACCTACCACCTGATCGCCGAGCGGATCGGCCGGCCGCGGGCGCTGCGGGCGGTCGGCAACGCGCTCGGCGGCAATCCGGTGTGCGTGATCGTGCCCTGCCACCGGGTGGTGGAGAACGAGACCGTCCTGGGCGGCTACGCGGGCGGTACGACCGCGAAGGAACGGCTCTTCCGGATCGAGGGGATCCAGGGAAACCCGATCGCGCCGTGAGCCTCCGCGAGCCGTCGCCGGTCAGCGGCGGCGCAGTCCGCCCACGGCGAAGGTGACCAGGCCGGAGACGAGGAACGCGCCGACGGCCGCGCTCATCCACGGCTGCGGGACGAACCCGGTCAGTTCACGGGCGTCGGTCCAGAAGCCGGTCCACCATCCCAGTTCGTCGGCGGCCGGCAGCGCGGCGAGCATCCACCAGGTCGCGAAGCCGAGCACCCACGGCACGACCATGAGCCAGCGGGAGGGCGCGTTCTCCGAGGTGTCCCAGCGACGTGCTCCGCCGAGCAGGAAGTAGTCCACCGCCAGGACGGCGAACATCGGGACGAAGACGGCGCCGATCAGGCCGAGGAAGGCGGTGTAGGTGTCGGCATTGACGAAGATCGCCATCAGGGTGACCACCACGCCGGTCCCGGCGGAGATGATCCGGCGGTCCAGCCGGGGCAGCAGGTTCTGCAGGGACATCGCGGTGGAGTAGACGTTGACGAACGACTGGTCGGTCTCGCGCAGCACCAGGATTCCGAAGAACAGCCAGCCGAGCGAGGCCGCCACGAACGGTTCCCACACCCTGTTCGGGTCGTTGCCGACCAGCGCGAGCGCGGCGATGCCCAGCGTCAGGCAGGCCACCTGAGCGATCGTGTAGCCGCCGACCACACCGGCGAAGGCGGCCCTTCCGGAGCGGGAGAACCGGGCGAAGTCCGCCGCGACGGGCACCCACGAGACCGAGAGCGCGATCACGTAGTCGACGGAGGGGGCGAACGCCTCCCATGTGCCCGTGCTGACCGACGGCTCGCGGCTGAACAGCTCGACGGCGAACCAGACCATCGAGATGATCACACCCACCGTGACGTAGCGGCGGAGCAGCCGGACCGCGCCCAGCGGGCGGATGGTCAGCGCGGTGGTGATCACACCGCCGAGGATCACCCAGACGGCGTAGGGCACCTCGACCCCGAAGGAGCCGGCGATGGCCTGGGCGCCTTGGGCGATGACCCAGAGCTCGAACGCCCCCCAGCCCAGCATCTGGATGATGTTGAGCACGGTCGGGACGTAGGACAGTTTGGCCCCGAACAGCCCCCGGAGCAGCACCATCGCCGGGGCACCGGTCCGCTGGCCGGGAATCGCCGCCAGAGCGACCATCGCGGTGCCGATGACGCTGCCGACGACGGCCGCGGCGATCGCGGCCAGGAAGCTCAGGGGCCGGTTCTTCAGCGGATCGATAAGCGCCAGCGCGCCGGAGAACCCGAGCAGGCTGACGCCGAGGTTGGCCCAGAGGGCGCCCTGGTCGAGCACGCCGAGCGTCTTCGGCGGAGCCTCGTCGAGGGTGAGGGGGGCTTCGGCATGCTTGGACGCGTCATGCTCGGACACAGTGACGTCGGACGTCATCACACGCTCCCTACGCCGGCATTACCCGGACAGGTTCATGCGGTCGGCGGCGCGCCGGAGGGCCCGGTCAGGCCCTCTGCGTAGTTCCGCCCTCTCAGCCCGGTCACGCCCGAGCTCCCGCGGTAGGCATCTTTCGCCGAGCAGTATGCCATCCACCCCCTCTGTCGCATATGCCCGGTCAGGGGTATCCGGCGCGCCCCCCTAGGCGACGAACGGCTCCTGCCCGGTCTCGCTCACCATGGGACGGCCCGCGAAGGCCCAGGACTGCATCCCTCCGCCCACGTTGATCGCCTCGTATCCGACGGCGTTCAGCCAGGCCGCGGCGTGCGCGGACCGGCCGCCCACCCGGCAGACCACGTAGACGGTCTTGCCCGCGGGCAGCTCGGTGACACGGGTCTGCAGCTCGCCCAGCGGGATGTGGACGGCTTCGGGCGCGTGCCCGGCGTGCCATTCGTCGTCCTCCCGCACATCGAGCAGGAGAGCGTCGGCGGGTACGGAGTGTGCATCGACTTCGGGAACAGTCATGGCTCCATTGTCCCAAGCCCGTCACCAGACGGGACGCAAAACCGCACGTCCGCCTGCGACTTCCTCCACATATGCCCGCAGATCATGGTGAATGTCATCCAGCCGCCGGGCCCCGATCACCGCCGCCCACCGATCCTCGATCTCGGCCCACATCTCGTCGGCGTGCCGGACGTAGGCGTGACCCTTGTCCGTCAGGGCCAGAACCCGGGCACGGCCGTCGGTGGGGTGCGGGCGGCGTTCGACATAGCCCCAGCCCTCCAGCTCGGCCACGATCTTGGAGGCGGCCTGCTTGGTGACGCCGAGGTGGTCGGCGAGATCGACCGAGGTGACGTCGGCACGGTCGAGCAGCAGCCGGAAGGTGTACCCGTGCGCGGGGCGCAGCGGTTCCCGTCCCTCGGCGGCGATCCGGTCGTGGAGCGCCTCGGTCATCGCCCGGTACGTCATGGCCAGCAGCAACGGGATCTCGCCTCGCCTGCGCGTCATCCGTCGTTCCTCCCTCTCCCGGTCCCGCCGTTGACGAGATAGTCAATCCGGTTTACCGTTTCGGTGGTAGTCAATCAGGTTGACCATTTTAGGAGACAGCATGACCATCGCGAACCTCGCCGACGCCCCCGTCTTCGAGCTTGACGGCATCACCTTCCGTTCGCTCGCCGTACCCTCCCGCGGCTCCTCCGAGCTGGCCGTCTGGTCGATCGAGATGGCACCGGGCTCGTCCGGCAAGGAGCACACCGTCGACCGCGAAGAGGTGTTCATCGCCCTGTCGGGACGGATCGTGGGGGTGGTCGGCGGCGTGGAGCACACGATCGGGGCGGGCGACGCGCTGATCCTCCCGCCGCACACCCCGTTCTCGATCCGCAACGGCTCCGCGACCGAGCCGGCCACCGCCACCGTCTGCACCTCGGCCGGGATCAAGGCCACCCTCGGCGGCCAGACGATCCTGCCGCCGTGGGCCCAGTGACCGCATGGGTGCGGGGGCCCGGTGACCGTACGGGCACAGGCCCGGTGACGGTCCGGACGGGAGGTCGGCGGGAAGAAGGTCAGGGCACGTCCCAGAAGGCCAGTTCGTGGGCCATCCCCTCGGTGAACAGCTGCTTCGCCCGCTCCGGGGCGATCTCCACCTCGTCGAGCATCGCCGCGACGCGCTCGGTCAGCGCGGTGAAGGCGGGATCGGCGTAGGTGTCCACCCAGGCCCGGTAGCGCGGCTCCGCCGGAGGGTTCTCCGCCAGGGTCCGGCCGAGCATGGAGTAGCCCCACATGCAGGGATAGAGCGCGGCCAGCCCACCGGCGTAGTCCGCCGCCGCGTCCAGCAGGAACGAGGTGTAGGCGGCGCACGCGGGCCCCTTCACCGCACCGTCGAGGTCGGCGCCGAACTCCGCCGACATGGACCGGTGCAGCTTCAGCTCCTCGTGGAAGGTGGAGTGCGCCAGGTCCACCAGGTCGCCGAGGTGCTCGTCGGGCGCCTGCCAGGCGAGCCGGGAGAACACCCGGACGTAGTCCAGGAGGTACAGGTAGTCCTGCTCCAGCCACGACCGGAACACCGGCTCGGCCAGATCGCCCCTGGCGATGCCCATGACCGTCGGGTGGGCGAGCTGGGCGTCGAGCAGGGGACGCCCGATGACATGAAGTTCCTCGGAAATGCTCATAAAACAGGGATTGTGGCAGGGCGCGTACGGCGGGACGCCGGGGCATCCACCGGGGGGCGACGCCGCGTCCGGTCACAGGAACGTCCTCGCCCGAGATAACGTCATAGGATCCGAAATGTGACGATCATCGCCGAAGAAGTGCTCCTCCTCTCCTACGAGGAGACCGAGGGCAAGCAGCTGGTCAGCTCCGCCCACCTGGAGTCCGCGCTCGGCGGCGCGCTTCTGGCGGAGCTCGCCGTCAACGGCCGGATCGCCCTGGACGGCAAGAAGGTCGTGGTCAAGGACGCCACCCCGCTCGGGAACGACGAGCTCGACGCCGTCCTCGCCCGGATCGCGGAGGACTCCAAGCAGCGCAAGCCCGAGTCGTGGGTCTACAGACTCCAGTCCGGCAAGCTGCGCAAGCGCCTGCTCGCCGGCCTGGCCGAACGAGGCGTGCTGAGCGAGAACCACCGCAAGATCCTGGGAATCTTCCCCAGCTCCCGCTACCCGGAACGCGACGCGAGCGTGGAGCAGAAGATCCGCGAGCGCGTCCAGAGCGTGCTGGACGGAGCCGGCCCCGACGAGCGGACGACCATGCTGATCGCCGTCCTGCGTGCCGCCAAGATCGACCGTAAGGCCTTCCCCGGCCTGGACAAGCAGCGGGTCAAGGAGATCACCAAGGGCGTGTGGGTCGGTGAGGCCGTGGCCAAGCACATCGCCTCGATGAACGCGGCCTCCGCCGGGGGTGCGATCGCCGCCGCCTCCTGACCGCGCCGGGCGGGACGGATCCGGAGGAGGCGGGTACGGGCGGGGCGGGCCCCGCCCGGCCGTTCAGGCCGTTCAGGCCGTTCAGGCCAGGGTCGCGGCGCCGAAGGAGACGCTGAACCGCTTGCACCAGATGGTGACGGCCTTCAGCGTGTCCAGGTCGGCGTCGGCGGGGACGGCGTAGTTGGCGTTCCCCTTGTTGCCCTTGAGCTCGCCCAGCTCCAGGTGCTTGCCGTCGTCGAGGTTGAACCAGCCGGCCCTGCCCTTCCTGACGGGCTGGTCGCTCAGCCAGACCCGCAGGTCGGGGCCGTCGGAGGTGTCCAGGTCCTCGATCCTGAGCACCCGGCTGCCGTCGGCCAGCTCCAGGAGCCTGGCCGTACCCGACGTGGCGTGCTCGTGGGAGATGAACGTCCCGGTGGCCAACTCCCTGGGGGCGTCCGCCGCGCTCCGGCCGGGCGCCCCGGACGTCGAGGGAGCCCCTGCGGCCACGGGCGCGGCCTCGTTCACCTCGACCGTGGTGAACAGCCGCCACGGCTGGAACAGGTAGAGGGCGACGGCGAGCGCGACGGCTCCGACGCCCAGGACCACCCAGGTGACGGGGTGGCGGAGCAATGCCTTGATCCTCATGATTCTCCTCCTCCGGGCCCGGAGCCTGTCGCGAAGTCCCCCGGTGAGCAGCAGAAGAGGGGTCGCGACAGGCTCCTGGTCCGAAGGTAGCCCGCGCGGCCGTGCCCGGCCCTTACGTGATGCTTACGCCGGCGTCTTCACGGCGATCCGGAGGGGCCGAGGGGCGAGGGGCGAGGGCGCGCCTCCGGAGGACCCGGGGGCGTTCCTCCGGGGGCTACTTCCCGAGGACGTCCTTGGGGACCTGCTTGTCCTCGGCCAGGGCCCTGAACATGCGCAGGGCCTTGTCCCGGTCCCAGCGGACGACCTCCTGGCTGTTGACGTTCTCGAAGCCGCTGAACGGGACGATCGTGGTGACCGGGTTGTCGCCCATGGCCAGGCCGAGGGAGAGCAGGTTGAAGGCTCCGGTCTCCTCACCGACCGACACCGAGTCGGTGGCGCTGAACGCGAGCGGGACGGACGTGAAGGGGTTGAGCAGGACGCCGGGGCTGGCGGCCTTCTTCACCACGGCGGAGAAGAACTGCCGCTGACGCTGGGTCCGCTCGAAGTCGGGGATGCTCCCGGTGGCGCGGGTGCGGACGTAGCCGAGGGCCTCGGCGCCGTCGAGCGTCTGCACGCCCTTCTTCAGGTTGATCCCGGCCTTGGGATCCTTGATGCTCTGCTTGACGTCGATCTCGACGCCGCCGATGGCGTCCACGATGCCCACGAAGCCGCCGAAGCCGATCTCCATGTAGTTGTCGATCCGGAGCCCGGTGGCCTGCTCCACGGTCTTGGCCAGCAGCTTGGGACCGCCGTCCTTGAAGGAGTAGGCGGCGTTGAGCTTGTCGCTGCCGTGTCCCTCGATGGGCACGTAGGAGTCGCGCGGCAGGCTGACCAGGGTCGGGCGGCCGTCCCCGGCGGGGATGTGCAGCAGCATCATCGTGTCGGTGCGGCGGCCGACGGAGCTCCCGGTGGCCAGCTTCCTGCGCTGGGCCTTGGTGAGGCCCTCGCGGCTGTCGGAGCCGACCAGCAGCCAGGTCGTCCCGGGGGTGTCGGCGGGACGCCCCTCGTAGTCGGAGAGGGCGTCGATCCGCTGCAGCCGGCCGTCGATGGTGAAGTATCCGGCCACGGCGAGGACCAGGAGCAGAACGATCAGACCGGCGAGGATCCGGGCGATCAGCCTGCCCGGCCGCCGGGGGCCCTTGGTCCGCCGGATCGTGTTCGGCATGCGGATTCCGCCCTTCCCGCCGGAGGAACCGCCGGAGGGACCGCCGGGAGAGGCCGCGGGCGAGTCGGACGGCCCTTTCATCGGCCGGACGGGACTCGTACCCGAGCGTGCCTTGCCGTACACCTGCGAGACGGCCCTGGGCACGGTGTCGTCACGGGTCTGCCTGCCCGGGGTGGGGGCGTCCGGGGGGAGGCCGCCTCCCGGGGGCTGTGCGACCCGACCACCCTGCCCGGGGACCGGGAACGCGGGCTGGCCCGCCGCCCGGGGAGGCACGGGCGCGGCGGCGGGCGACCGGAGCGCACGCGTGCGGTCGTCGTCTTCCTGCCAGTCACCCACGTCGCATCTCCGCCACTTCTCGAAGTACTTTCCAACCAACGGTGAAATCGTCACCATCGACGCTACTTCGTGGCTCGCACCCGCGCAGACGCGTCCTCAAGGTTTTCCTGCGTAAAAGTACCCAGAAGGGTACTCGATCCTCAAAGATCGATAAAAATCCCCAAGAACACGGTGGTCGCCCGATCCGGAAACATCGAGCCCCACCTCGGTCGTTACGGTAGAGGGCAATCGCCGTTCGAAAGGAAGACCGTGTCAACTCCCGAACCGTGGAGTACCTGCCCGTGCGGACGCACGGGACCCGCTGACCCAGACCGGAGAGCCGCCCGGTGAACACGGCTCTCGGCCTGCTGGCCGTACTGCTCCTCACCCTCGCCACCGGCTACTTCGTCGCCCAGGAGTTCGCCTTCGTGGCCGCCGACCGCGGCGTGCTGCGCGAACAGGCCGACGCCGGTGACGCCGCCGCGAAACGCGCGCTGGAGGTGACGGGGCGACTGTCCTTCATGCTCTCGGGCGCGCAGCTCGGCATCACCGTCACGGCTCTGCTGGTCGGCTTCATCGCCGAACCGGCCGTCGCCACCGTGATCCGTCCCTGGCTGGGGGCCGCGGGGCTGCCCCCGGCCGCGGTGCCGGGGGTCGCGGTCGCGCTGGCCGTGGCGATCGCGACGATCATCCAGATGGTCCTCGGCGAGCTCGCTCCCAAGAACCTCGGTATCGCCAGGCCGGAGCCGGTGGCCAAGTTCCTGTCCCGCTCCACCCTGGTCTACCTCAAGATCGCCGGGCCGGTCATCCGGCTGTTCGACTCCGCCGCCACCGGCCTGCTGCGCAAGGTCGGCGTGGAGCCGGTCGAGGAGATCGAGCACGGGGCCAGCCCCGAGGAGCTGTCCAGGATCATCGACGAGTCCGGTGCGGCCGGTGACCTTCCGCCGCGCCTGTCCGAGCTGCTGGACCGCGCCCTGGAGTTCGGCGACCGCACCGCCGAGGACGTCATGGTGCCGCGCCCGCGCGTGGTCCTGCTCCGCGACGACAGGCCGATCTCCGACCTCGTCGACGCCGTCCGCGAGCACGGCCACTCCCGCTACCCGGTGCTCTGCCACCGCGACGGCGAGGACGTGGTCGGCGTCACCGGGGTCCGCGAGCTGCTCCGCTCCGGCCTGGAGGACGGTCCCCTGGAGAAGATCACCCGGCCGGCGCTGCTGGTTCCCGACTCGCTGCCGCTCCCGGTCGTGCTGGAGCGCATGCGCGCGGCCCGTGACGACCTGGCCTGCGTCATCGACGAGTTCGGCGGGCTGGCCGGAGTGGTCACCGTCGAGGACCTCGCCGAGGAGCTCGTCGGCGAGCTGATGGACGAGAACGACCCCGAACCCGCGGGCGTCGTCGCCAACGGCGACGGCACCTGGAATGTGCCCGGCACGCTCCGCGTCGACGAGGTCGAGCGGGCCACCGGACTGTCGCTTCCCGAGAGCGACGACTACGACACCGTCGCGGGCCTGGTCCTGGCCACCCTGGGCCGGATGGCCGAGCCCGGTGACGCGGCCACCGTCACGCTCACCATGGAGAACGACCCGCTGGAGAAGAACGATCCCGACGAGGCCGACGCGGTCCTGACGGTGTTGTCGGTGCACCGCAGGGTCCCCGAGTGGGTACGGCTGGCGCCCGCCGCCGACGGCGCGTCCGAGGCGCGGGGGGACGAAAACGCGATGGCCCCGGCCCCGTACGAGCACGACCACGATCGGCCGATGGCCGGGCGAGGCCAGGTGAGCGGCCGATGAGCACCACCGCCGCCCTGCTGATCGGCGTGGCCCTGCTGATCGGCAACGCCTTCTTCGTCGCCGCGGAGTTCGCGGTCATCTCGGCGCGCAGGCACCGCATGGAGGAGCTGGCCGGCAGGGGCGGGCGGTTCGCCCGGATCGCCGCCCGCGCCGCCGTACGCGGTGGCCGTGAGCTCTCCCTGATGCTGGCCGGGGCCCAGCTCGGCATCACACTGTGCTCGCTGGGCCTGGGCATGGTGACCGAGCCCGCCATCGAGCACCTCCTGGAACCGGTCTTCGGCGCGGTCGGCGTGCCCCAGTCGCTCCGGGTCCCGATCTCGCTGGTGATCGCTCTGGCCCTGGTCACCTTCCTGCACATGGTGGTCGGCGAGATGGCTCCCAAGTCGTGGGCGCTGACCCATCCGGAGGTCGCCGCGATGGGCCTGGCGCTGCCCTTCCGCGGCTTCACCTGGCTCGTCCGCCCGGTGCTGGCCGCGCTCAACGGCCTCACCAACGCGCTGCTGCGGCTGTTCGGCGT
This sequence comes from Planobispora rosea, assembly GCF_014648175.1. Classification (GTDB taxonomy): domain Bacteria; phylum Actinomycetota; class Actinomycetes; order Streptosporangiales; family Streptosporangiaceae; genus Planobispora; species Planobispora rosea. The sequence continues at coordinate 27,313 of NZ_BMQP01000029.1, read as the reverse complement.
GCGCCCGCGGGACGAGCTGGCCACCACCAGGACGCCGGTCCAGCTGGCCATGCTGGTCGGCGAGTCGGGCCGGATGGGCCTGCTCGACCGGTACGAGCACGACCTGCTGACCCGGGCGCTGCGGATCCACCAGCAGCCGGTCGAGCGCCTCATGCTGCCCATCGCCAAGGCCGCCGCGGTGACGTCCGCCGCCTCCGGCCAGGACATACGGCGGGTCTCCGCGGAGAGCGGTCACCTGCGCCTGCTGGTCAGCTCCGGTACGCCCGCCGACATCCTGGGTGTTCTGCACGTCAGGGATGTTCTGGTACGTCCAGGGACGAGCCCCGCGGAGCTGGCCCGCCCGGTACCCCGCCTGGCGAGGACGACGACGATCTCGGAGGCGGTCGCCGCGCTCCAGGACGCCCGTGCCCACGTGGGCCTGGTCACAGACGCCGGCGAGGTCGTCGGCATGGTGAGCCTCACCGACCTGCTCGGCGAACTCCTGGACATCAAGCTCGCCGTCCCCCGCTGACAGGAGGCCGGGAGCGCCCCCGGCCTCACCTGCCCCGTTTCCGCGCTGGGCGTAACGAAAATCACACTTCTCCGGTCCTTGCAAGTCTCCCGAAAGTGACAAGCAAGGAGGAAGAGCTACAACGGAGACAGGCCCATGCCCTCCAGACCGGAAACGGCCAATCGGAGGACTGGGCCTTCTCCCCGGACGCCCCACCCACTACTTTCTGATCACGACCGCCCACTTCACCCCCTGGACGGCCCTTCATGAACGCCCTCTCAGGCACCCGCCCGGCCGCAGCCGCCACTGAGCCGCCTCATCACGGCCACAGCGCGGGAGCGGTCCCCGGAGGGGCAGCCCGTACCCGCTTCCCCAGGGGCGCAGCGGGGTGCAGGGGGCTTCGCCCCCGCCGGGGGGCGTGGGGGGCGGAGCCCTCCACATCGGGGGCTGGCGGGGGTCGCCCCCTGGACACAACGACGAGAAGCCCCGGCGGAAGCGGATTCCATCCGCGACCAGCCGGGGCCGATTCGAGTGGGCGAGGAGGGATTTGAACCCTCACGTCCTTTCGGACACACGGACCTGAACCGTGCGCGTCTGCCGTTCCGCCACCCGCCCTTGTTGGGTGCGGTCGAAACATTAGCACGGATCGGCCGGTACCTACGAACCCGGATACGATCCATCTAGATGCGGAGCGGCGAAACGGGTGTGAGAGAGCAAGAACGGGCCGACACACACCTGAGCGGCCGCGACCATATGTACGACGGAGGAAGGGAGGTAGCCGGTGGGAGTCCTTCAGCGCTTCGAGCGCAGGCTTGAAGGCTTGGTCGAGGGCGCCTTTGCCCGGGCGTTCAAGTCTGACCTTCAGCCGGTCGAGGTCGCCAGCGCGGTTCAGCGGGAGATGGACGAGCGTGCAGCGATCGTCGCCCAGGGTCGCACGCTCGTGCCCAACGACTTCGTGGTGGAGCTGTCCACGACCGACAGCGAGCGTCTGGAGGTATACGCCGACAGCATCAGCCAGGAGCTGGCCAACCTCGCGAGGGAGTACGCCAAGGAACAGGGCTACTCGTTCGTGGGGCCGGTCCGGGTGCGTTTCGAGACCGCCGCCGACCTGGCCGTCGGTCTGTTCCGGATCCGCTCCGGAGTGATCCGCGGCGCGACGGTCGAGCAGGACGAGATCCGCCGGCCGCCGACCGATGTCCCCCAGGGCCACCTGCGCTCCTTCGAGGGCCACCCCCGCCTGCTGGTCTCCACTCAGGACGACCCGCAGGGCCAGCGGTCCTACGACCTGACAACTCCGGTGACCCTGCTCGGCAGGGGCACCGACTGCGATCTCCGGCTGGTCGACCCGGGTGTGTCCCGGCACCACGCCGAGCTGCGCGTGGAAGGCCACCAGGTCGTTCTCGTCGACCTCGGCTCCACGAACGGCACCTTCGTCAACGGCCAGCCGGTCCGCCGGGTCGAGCTCCAGAACGGCACTCGTGTGACTCTGGGGCGTACGACTCTGGTTTTCCGGCGCGATTAAAGGTAAACAGACGGTCCATGTCCGAGCTCACGCTGCTGCTGATCAAGCTCGCGTTCCTCGCGGTGCTGTGGTTCTTCGTGATTGCCGCGGTCGGCGTGATCCGGACAGACTTGTTCGGATCCCGTACGGCCACCGCGGCTCCCGCGCGAAAGGCCCCCAAGCCGGTCAAGGCCCCGGCCAAACCCAAGAAGGGGGAACCCCGGCAGATGGTCGTCGTCGGCGGTCCTCTCCAGGGCACCACCATCCCCCTGGCGGAGACACCCATCACCATCGGGCGGGCGAACGACGCCACCCTGGTCGTCAGCGACGACTACGCATCCAGCCGGCACGCCCGGCTCTTCCCTCAGGACGGTCAGTGGATCGTGGAGGATCTCAATTCCACCAACGGCACGTACCTCGACCGGACCAAAGTCACCCGTCCCACTCCGGTGCCGCTCGGTGTTCCGATCCGCATCGGTAAGACCGTCATCGAATTGCGCAAATGACCATCGCACTCCGCTACGCCGCCCGCTCTGACGTCGGCCTCCTCCGCGAAGGCAACGAGGACTCGGCATACGCCAGCGCCCGCCTGCTCGCCGTCGCCGACGGCATGGGCGGGCACGCACACGGCGAGGTGGCCAGCTCGGTCGCCATCGCCGCCATGTCGTCCCTCGACGAGAGCGCGGCCGGAGCTGACCTGCTCAGCGCCATCGACGCCGCGGTCCGCGACGCCAACCGCCAGCTCCACGAGATGGTGGGACGGGACCCCAGCCTCAAGGGCATGGGCACCACGCTGACCGCCATGTTGTGGTCGGGCACGAACGTCGCCCTGGCCCACGTCGGCGACTCCCGCGCCTATCTGCTGCGTTCCGGGGAGCTCTACCAGATCACGCAGGATCACACCCTCGTGCAGTCGCTGGTGGACGACGGCCGGATCACCCAGGAGGAGGCCGCCACGCACCCCCAGCGGTCGATCCTGCTGCGCGCGCTGGACGGCAGCGGCGAGGTCGAGCCCGACCTGTCGTTGCGGCAGGCCCAGATCGGCGACCGCTACCTGCTCTGCTCCGACGGCCTGTCCGGAGTCGTGAGCGCGGAGACGCTGCACCATACGCTCTCCACGATCGACGATCCCGAGACGGTGGTCCGCACGCTCATCGACCTGGCGAACCGGGGCGGCGGCCCGGACAACATCACCTGCGTCATCGCCGACGTCCTGGAGCTGGACGAGGCGATCGCGCCGGCCACGGAGGCCTCCGTGGTGGGCGCCGCGGGTTCCACTCTCAGCCGCGTGCAGGCGCAGCAGGGCGCGCCCGCTCCGCTCGACCCCGGCAGCCCGGCGACCATGCCCCAGCCCGTCATCACCGACGACGACTTCGAGGAGCACGAGCCCAGGGCCGTGGCCCGGCCGGCCAGGAAACGGCGCGTGTGGCCGCTGCTGACTTCCATCGGGGGCGTCATTCTCCTCGGCGGCGGCCTAGGCTGGTATTTCGGGAACCAGTGGCTCGACGACCAGTATTTCGTAGGATTGCGGGGTGAGGAGATCGTGGTCTACCGGGGTGTGAACACCACGCTCGGCCCGTTCGAGCTCTTCGACCCTGTCCGCAGCACCACCATCCCGGTCACGAGCCTGGGCCCGTCCGAGCAGAAGCAGGTCCGCAACGGCATCCCCGTGGCCGACGAGGCCGCGGGCGTCAAGAAGGTCGAAGACCTGCAGGCGGCCTCCTCGGCCTCCGCCGGCGGTGACGTCGCCGCCACTCCGACGCCCGATGCCAGCCCCACCTCGAAGCCCACGAAGTCCGGCGACACCGCGACCCCGAGGCCCACGAACTCATGAGTGCCCCCACCGTCAGCACCCCCAGCGCCGAGCCCGTTGCCCTGCCGGCCAAGCGGCGGATGGCGCAGCTGGTGATGCTGGCGTTCGCGGTCCTGATCGTCATGGCGGCCTACGCGGCCGTGGGACTGGGCATCGACGGGAAGATCCCCTCCGGCATGCTCACCTACGGCCTGGGCCTCGGCGGCTTCATGCTGGCCGCCTACCTGGTGCTGGCCAGGTTCGCCCCGTGGGCGGACCCGCTGATCCTGCCCCTGGTGACGCTGATCAACGGCCTCGGCCTGGTGATGATCTACCGCCTGGAGGTGGGCGCGGGCGGCGAGGGCGGTGCGTCGGCCACCAACCAGCTGCTGTGGACCGCCGTCGGGGTGGTCGTCTTCGCCGTGACGCTGATCGTGCTGCGCGACCACCGCGCGCTCCAGCGCCTGACCTACACCGCCGGGGCCCTCGGCCTGCTGCTGCTGATCTCGCCGCTGATCCCGTTCATCGGCCAGGAGATCAACGGCGCCCGCATCTGGATCGGCGCCGGAGGCTTCACCCTGCAGCCGGCCGAGCTCGCCAAGCTCGCCCTGATCATTTTCTTCGCCGGCTACCTGGTCGCCAAGCGCGATGTGCTGGCCCTGGCCGGGCGGCGACTGCTCTTCATCGACCTGCCCCGCGCCCGCGACCTGGGCCCGATCCTCATCACCTGGGGACTCAGCCTCGGCGTGCTGATCCTGCAGAAGGACCTCGGCTCCTCCCTGCTGATCTTCGGCACGTTCATCGCGATGCTCTACATCGCCACCCAGCGCACCTCCTGGGTGCTGATCGGCATCCTGCTCTTCGCCGGCGGCACGATCGTGGCCAGCTCGATCTTCAGCCACGTCGCGGCCCGGGTCGAGGTCTTCCTCAACCCCGAGGACCCCGCCCTGTACTACCGCGAACTGGGCGGCAGCGCGCAGCTCCTGGAGGGGCTGTTCGGCATGAGCCAGGGCGGCGTCCTCGGCACCGGGCTCGGCCAGGGCCACCCCGGCCTGATCCCGCTGGCCTTCTCCGACTTCATCTTCGCCGCCATCGGCGAGGAGCTGGGCCTGACCGGCCTGATGGCGCTGCTGATGATCTACGGCCTGCTGGTGGAGCGGGGCCTGCGCACCGCCCTCGCCGCCCGCGACCCGTTCTCCAAGCTGCTGGCCGGGGGTCTGTCGTTCATCCTGGCCTGGCAGGTCTTCATCATCGTCGGCGGCGTCACCAACCTGATCCCGCTCACCGGCCTGGTCACGCCGTTCATGTCGCAGGGCGGCTCCGCACTGCTGGCCAACTGGATCCTCATCGCACTGCTGGTACGGATGTCGGATGCGGCCAGGAAGCCGCCGCCCCAGGCCATTCAGGACGAAGGACTCACCCAGGTGTTCCAGCGATGAACAGTACCCTCAAGCGCGCCGCCCTGGCCTGCATGGTCATGTTCGGCCTGCTCATGATCAACATCAATTACCTGCAGGTGGTGCGGGCGGACGACCTGAAGCAGAACTCCCTCGACCGCCGCAACTTCTTCGCCCGCTACGAGGTCGAGCGCGGGCTGATCACCGCGGGGAACACGGTCCTCGCCGAGTCGAAGGACACCGGTGACTCCGAGACCCGGTTCAAGCGCGTCTACCCCAAGGGTGAGATCTACGCGCCGGTCACCGGGTTCTTCGCCCCGGAGAACACCAGCGACATCGAGCGGGAGACCAACGACCTGCTCGACGGCTCCAGCCCCGACCTGGTGATCCGGCGCGGCATCGACCTGGTCACCGGCAAGACGACCAAGGGCGCCAACGTCGAGGTGACGATCAACCCCAAGGCGCAGGAGGCGGCCTACAAGGCGCTGGGGGCCAGCGGCAAGAAGGGCGCGCTGGTCGCGATCGACCCGAGGAGCGGAGCCATCCTCGCGATGGTCTCCATCCCCACCTACGACCCCAACCTGTTCGCCCCGGCCGACAAGGCCGCGGTCAACAAGGCCTACGCCAAGCTGGAGAAGGACAAGGACCAGCCGCTGGTCAACCGGGCGATCGCGCGCACCTACCCGCCGGGCTCGACCTTCAAGGTCGTCACCATGGCCGCCTACCTGGAGAGCGACGACTCGCTCGGCCCGCAGTCGCAGGTGGACGCGCCGCAGGTGCTCGACCTGCCCAACACCACCGCCGACCTGCCCAACTACGGCGGCGCGGCGTGCGGCGCCGGGCGGGTGACGCTCTCCTTCTCGCTGGAGAAGTCCTGCAACACGCCCTTCGGCAAGATCGGCATCGATCTCGGCTACGAGACGATGAAGGAGCAGGCCGCCAAGTTCGGCATCGGGCCCGACCTGGAACCCCTGAGGATCCCGATGGGCGTCTCGCCCAGCAGCATCGGCCCCGAGGAGGACAAGGCCGCCCTCGCCCAGGCCTCGATCGGCCAGCGCAGCAACCAGATGACCCCGCTGCAGATGGCCATGGTCGCCGCGGGCATCGCCAACGACGGCGTGGTCATGAAGCCGTACCTGGTCAAGCGGGTCACCGACGCGGAGGGGACCGAGATCCAGGGGGAGGATCGCGAGGAGCTCAGCACCGCGATGAGCCCGGAGAGCGCGGCCAAGCTGCAGGAGATGATGGTCAACGTCGTCGAGCTCGGCACGGCCGGCGCCGCGAAGATCCCCGGCGTGAAGGTCGGCGGCAAGACCGGTACCGCGGAGACCGCCGAGGGCCGCGCCCCGCACGCCTGGTTCATCTCCTTCGCCCCGGCCGACGACCCCCAGATCGCGGTCGCCCTCATCGTCGAGTCGGGCAGCGCCGGCGACGACGCGTCCGGCGGTCAGACCGCGGCGCCCATCGCCAAGAGCGTGATGGAAGCGGTGCTGAATAAATGACGTCGTTGCTCGGTGGCCGATACCGCCCCCTGGGGCGGATCGCCGCCGGCGGCATGGGCGAGGTCTGGCGGTGCCGGGACGAGCTGCTCGCCCGCGAGGTGGCCGTGAAGCTGCTCCGCAGTCACGTCGCGGCCGACCCGCACTTCCGCGAGCGGTTCCGCACCGAGGCGCGGATCGCCGCCGGGCTGGCCGACCCGGGCATCGCCCAGGTCTTCGACTACGGCGAGGACGGCGATGTCGCCTACCTGGTGATGGAGCTGGTCTCCGGTGAGTCCCTGGCGAACATCCTGGCCCGCAACGGGACGCTGAACTCGGAGATCACGCTCGACGTGGTGCACCAGACCGCCCGGGGGCTGCACGCCGCGCACCGGTCGGGAATCATCCACCGGGACATCAAGCCGGGGAACCTGCTGGTCACCGAGACCGGGACAGTCAAGATCACCGACTTCGGGATCGCCAGGGCGCTGGAGGCGGCGCCCGTGACCCAGACCGGGACCGTGCTCGGCACCGCGCAGTACGTCAGCCCCGAACAGGCGTCCGGGACCACCCTCTCGCCCGCCACCGACATCTACTCGCTGGGCGTCGTGGCCTACGAGTGCCTGGCGGGCCGGCCGCCGTTCGTCGCCGACAACCAGGTGGCGATCGCGCTGATGCACCTCAACGACCCTCCGCCCCCGCTGCCCGAGAGCGTCCCGACGGTGGTGCGCGACCTCGTCATGGCGTGCCTGTCCAAGGACCCCGCCCGCCGCCCGGCGAGCTCCAGGGAGCTGTCGGACCGGGCCTACGTGCTGCGGGAGTCGCTGGCCACCGCGGGCGCGGTGGAGCTGGGTATGCTCACCGACCCCTCCGGGTGGCGGGTGGAGCCCGCAAGCGCGGCGGAGCTCGCGGATTTCGCGGAGCCCACGGGACTCACCGGGCCCACGGAGTCCGCAGCCGGACGGCCGGGGCCCTCGGGGACCCGGGTCGCTCCCGGCCCGGGCACGGCGGCGCCGCTCCCGGGACCGGGGTCCGGCGGCACGGGCCCGGATCACGGTCCCCGTACGGCGCGCACTCCCTCCCGCGGGGCCGGGACCGCGCGGACGGCCCCGAAGCGGAACGGACTGCGGCGGACGGGGGCGATCGTCGCGGCCGCGGCCGGGTGCGCCGCGGCCGTCGGGCTGGGCACCCTGGTTCTGCAGGAGATGAACCGCAGGGGCGACGGCGCCGGGCCCGCGCAGCCGCTCACCCGGCTGACGCCGGTCACCACGCCGCCCACGTCCAGAGCCACCAAGGGCACGTCGCCGGTGACCCGGACGACGGCGCCTCCGGTCACGTCCCCCCGACCTTCCCCGGCGCCGTCGGCTACGGTAAGTAGGTCGGCCACGCCCACCGCCCGGCCGACGAGAACGTCATCGTCCCCGAGCCCCGCTCCGACCACCCCGACCCCCGCCCCGACCACCCCGACGGTGACGCAGAGCCCCACACCGACCACCACCACCCCCGATCCCGGGGAGGCGACCCCGCCAAACGGGGAGACGTGATGCGTCGAGGGGCCGATGATGGACACCGGTGGCCCGAGAGCCCACCGGCACCCAAGATGAACGGTAAGGGACAGTGCAGGAAATGACTCAGCCCCGACGCCTCGGCGATCGCTACGAGCTTGACGGCGTCGTCGGCCGTGGCGGCATGGCCGAGGTGTATCGCGCACGGGACATCCGGCTGGACCGGATCGTCGCGATCAAGACCCTCCGCGCGGATCTGGCCAGGGACCACACCTTCCAGGCGCGTTTCCGCCGGGAGGCGCAGTCCGCCGCGTCACTGAACCACCCGTCCATCGTCGCGGTCTACGACACGGGCGAGGACACCTCCGAGGGCGCGCCCGTGCCCTACATCGTGATGGAGTACGTCGACGGCACCACCCTGCGCGACCTGCTGCGCAACGACCGCCGGCTGCTGCCCGAGCGCGCGGCCGAACTGGTCGACGGGATCCTGCGGGCGCTGGACTACAGCCACCGTGGCGGCATCGTCCACCGGGACATCAAGCCGGCGAACATCATGATCACCCGCAACGGCGACGTCAAGGTCATGGACTTCGGCATCGCCCGCGCGATGGCCGACTCGGCCGCGACCATGACGCAGACCGCGCAGGTCATCGGCACGGCCCAGTACCTCTCGCCGGAGCAGGCCCGCGGTGAGCGGGTCGACGCCCGCAGCGACATCTACTCCACCGGTTGCGTGCTGTACGAGCTGCTGACCGGCCAGCCGCCGTTCACCGGCGACTCCCCCGTGGCGATCGCCTACCAGCACGTGCGGGAGAACCCGATCCCGCCCTCGCAGGTCGACCGCGAGATCCCCGCGTGGGCCGACGCCATCGTGCTCAAGGCGATGGCGAAGGACCCCGGCCAGCGCTACCAGAGCGCCGGGGAGATGCGGGCCGACATCCAGCGGGCGCTGTCGGGCATGCCGATGGACGCCCAGACCATGTCGCTGGCCAGCAACTACGGTGCGGCCACCCAGACCCTGCACCAGCCGACGCAGGTGGCGGGCCCCGGCGGCCCGATGACGCAGCGCACCACCGCCGTCCCGGCGTACGAGTACGGCCCCGAGGACGGCGGACGCGCGGAACGCGGGCGCAGGCGCCAGCAGAGCGGCGGCAGCGCGGCAAAGACCGCCGCGTGGATCCTGATCCCGCTTCTGGTCATCGGCGCCTTCATCGGTGTGGGCTACATGTTCCTCAGCTCCCCCGGCACGTCGTCCGGCGGGGGCAAGGTGGCGATCCCGGAGCTGGCCTCCCAGACGGAGAAGGCCGCCTCCGAGACCCTCACCAGCCTGGGACTGAAGGTAAAGAAGACCGAGGAGTACAGCAGCGAGCAGCCCAAGGGCGTGGTCATCGGCACCGATCCCAAGGCCGGCTCCGAGGTGGAGAAGGGCCAGGAGGTCACCCTCATCGTCTCCAAGGGCGTGGAGAAGGTCGAGGTGCCCGACGTGGTCAACATGACCGCGGAGGAGGCCCAGGCCGCTCTGGAGGCCGCAGGCCTCAAGGCCAGCCTGCAGACCAAGCCGTCCGGCCGCAAGCAGGGCGTCGTCTTCGAGACCGATCCCCCGGCGGGCAAGCGGGTCAACAAGGACAGCACGGTCCGGATCTACGTCCCCGCCGAGGCCCAGGAGGTGCCCAACGTCCTCGGCTTCGACGTCAAGGACGCCAAGCGCCAGCTTGAGGACCTGGGCTTCAAGGTCAGGGTGACCGAGCAGCCGAGCAACGAGCCCGAGGGCATCGTGCTCAACCAGACTCCTCCCGCCGGCTCGAAGCTCCAGCCGAACACCACGATCAGGCTGACCGTGTCCACCGGGCAGCCGCCGACCCCGACCGAGCAGCCGACCGAGGACCCGTTCCCGACCGAGCAGCCGACCGAGGACCCGTTCCCGACCGAGGAGCCGACCACGGAGGAACCGCCGACCGTCGATGAGCCGCCCAGCGACGTCGAGGGCTGATCCTCCCGAGCACGCCTGAAGGGCCCCGCCGACGGCGGGGCCCTTCCTGTGTGGTCTTCCGGTCTTCCCGTGCTCTTGTGGTCTTCCTGTGCTCTCTCGTGCCTTCCGGGCACCGGGGACACGGACCGGTCCCGGACGTGGACGGGCTCCCGGGCATGGAAGAAGCCCTTCCGCCACTCGGGGGCAATGGCGGAAGGGCTCACTGGTTAGTCGTTCAGAACGTCCGCGGCGTTACACGGTTTTTTCCGGCCGGTTTCCGAGCTGTTCCAGCCAGTTGCCGAGCAGCCGGTGACCGTACTCGGAGATCACCGACTCGGGATGGAACTGCACGCCCTCGACCGGCGCCGTACGGTGGCGCAGCCCCATGACGACCCCGTCGGCCGTGGCCGCGGTGACCTCCAGGTCCTCCGGGACCGTCTCGGGCAGTACGGCCAGCGAGTGGTAGCGGGTCATGGTGACCGGGGACGGCAGACCGGCGAAGACGCCACGCCCGTCGTGGACGATCGCGCTCGTCCGGCCGTGCATCAGCTCGGGGGCCCGGGTCACGGTCGCGCCGTGGGCCACCGCGATCGCCTGGTGCCCGAGGCAGACGCCGAGCAGCGGCAGGCCGCGCCGCTCGCAGTAGCCGACGAGGGGGACGCTCACCCCCGCCTCCTCCGGGGTGCCCGGCCCGGGGCTGATCAGGACGCCGTCGAAGCCGGCCGCGTCTTCGACGGTGACGGTGTCGCGGGGCCGTACGTCGCAGTCGGCGCCGAGCTCGCGCAGGTACTGCACGATGGTGTGGACGAAACTGTCGTGGTTGTCCACGACGAGGACGCGGCTCATCGTCTGCCCCCCGATGAACGTCCCCGCGGGATCGCCATGTCCCGCATGTGCCGACTATCCTTACTGCGGTCTTCGCTTACCAGCGACTACGCTAGCTGACAGAACCTGCGCACGGTCCGGATCGCGCAGGGTTGACGCAGGAGAACCCCAGTGCCCAAGCCCAAGGCTCGCAAGAAGGCGGTCTACACCCCGCCGCCGTCGTCCACCAAGCAGATCAAGGTCAGTCCCCGCTGGCTGGCACCGGTCATGGTGGCTTCCTGGGTCATCGGCATCCTCTGGATCGCCGTCTACTATGTCGCACCGACTGCGCCCTTCATCGGCCCCCTGGGGAACTGGAACCTGCTGATCGGGTTTGCGTTCATCATCTTCGGTGTGGTTCTTTCCACCCGCTGGCGTTAGGTCTTTCCACAGACATATCCACACCCTGGGGAATCAGGGTGTGGATCAACCGCGGTAGCCGAAGACATCGGGGATCTGGGCGGCGTCGTTGAAGGCGAACGGCGGCAGCAGCAGGACCGCGGCGACCAGCACCAGCAGGGCGGCCGCGCACCCGGCCCACTGGACCGCACTGCGGCTCCTGGCCGGGGCGTGGACCAGCACGGCGCTGATCACCGCGCCGGTGACCAGACCTCCGAGGTGGCCCTGCCAGCTGATGCCGGGGACGGCGAAGGTGATCACCACGTTGATGCCGACCAGCCAGATCACGCCGCGGACGTCGTAGCCGAGCCGCCTGCCGACCACGAACAGCGCGCCGAACAGGCCGTAGATCGCGCCCGAGGCGCCCACCACGAAGCCGGCGGAGAGCAGGTAGACCGCGACGGAGCCGCCGAGCGCGGACAGCAGGTAGAGCGCCAGGAACCGGGTGGAGCCGAGCCTGCGTTCCAGCTCGGGGCCGATGGCGTAGAGCGCCCACATGTTGAACAGGATGTGGGTGAGCGCGAACCCGCCGCTCCCCAGCGGGGAGTGCAGGAAGGCGCCGGTGATCAGTCGCCACCACTCGCCGCCGTAGGCGACCGCGGCCGGGTACATGGCGAAGTCGCGCAACACCTGGTCGCTGACCGACTGGACGAAGTAGGCCAGGATGTTGACGGCCAGCAGCGCCCAGGTGACCCGGGGTGTGGTGACCGCCCGGCCGCCGAAGACGGCCTGCGCCTGCCGTACCGTCCTGTTGCCCTCAGCCACGCAGTCGGGGCACTGGAAGCCGACCGAGGCGTCGCGCATGCAGTCGGGGCAGATGGGCCGCTCGCAGCGCTGACAGCGCACGTGGGCCTCGCGGTCGGGGTGACGGTAGCAGGTGGGAATGGCCTGCGTGCCGGGCTCGCCGGGCGGCTGGCTGGTCATGGCGTGTCGGTGGCCCCTTCGACCGTGATTGTCTCGCTGCCCCAGCCTATGCAGAACCCCGGCTTCCCGTGCGACGCGCGCGTCCGGACGCCCGTACGACGCGCGCTTCCGGACGCCCGTGCGCCGAGGTGTCCGGGGGCCGGGGCGTCCGTGCGCCGAGGTGTCCGTGCGGCGGCCGGTGCGGATGGCCGCCGCACGGACGGGTCAGCCCTGGACGCGGTCGACCGTGACCGACTCCAGCACGACCGGGTCGATCGGGCGGTCGCGGCCGTCGGTCGGGGTCTTGGCGATGGCGTCGACGACATCCTGGCCCTCGACGACCTCGCCGAAGATGGTGTGCCTGCCGTTCAGGTGGGGCGTGGGCACCACGGTGATGAAGAACTGCGAGCCGTTGGTGCCGCGGCCCATCTGGATGCCGGCGTTGGCCATGGCCAGCAGGTAGGGGCGGTTGAAGTAGAGATCCGGGCTGATCTCGTCGTCGAACTTGTAGCCGGGGCCGCCGATGCCCTGACCCAGCGGGTCACCGCCCTGGATCATGAAGCCCGAGATGACACGGTGGAAGATGGTGCCGTCGTAGAGCTTGGCGGTGGTCTTCTCGCCGGTCTCGGGGTGGGTCCACTCCCGGGTGCCCTCGGCGAGCTCGACGAAGTTGCGCACGGTCTTGGGCGCGTGATTCGGGAAGAGTTCCACCTTCACGGTGCCGCGGTTGGTGTTCAGGGTTGCGATCAGCTTCTCAGCCACGATCGGGGTGCCCCCTTCAGACGATCAGGCAAAGCCTGTACAAGGCGCTGCTTCTGTGGTGTTTTGATAACTACGGCCGTCGCCGGCCCATCCAGCATCCTCCCACGGCTGGTCATGATTGAGCCGCTTTCGAGCGGGAAGGGGTGCCTGCGGGGCCCCAACAACAGGGGAGGAGTTGCTGTGCCTCTTGCACCATTCGGAAAGCGCGGCACCGCCGGAGCGGTGCTGCCGGAAACACGTATGCGCCTGACGAAGACACAGCTCATGCAAGCCGCCGAGCGTGTCGGTCCGATGGCCGCCCATGCTCGCGAGGCGGCGCGCCACGCGGCCAACGAGCGGCTCATCAGTGCCCGTGGGTGGGCAGCACCCAGGATAGACACCGCCGCCCACGCATTCGAGGATCAACTCGCGCCGAAGGTCGCCGCGATGCTGCACCAGGCCGCCGCGAAGATCGACCCCAGTCCTCGGAGCTCCCGGAAGTGGCCGATGCTTCTGCTGCTCACCGGGCTGGCGGCCGGGGCCGCGGGCTTCGCGATGTACCGCAAGAACGCGGAGCAGTGGGGCGAGACCGTGAAGGGCAGCGCCGCCGACGCGTCCCACTGGGTCAGCGACAAGGCCCGGACCGCGGCGGACAAGGTCTCCGGCGCGGCCGGAGGCGTCAAGAACCGGGCCGAGGAGTTCGGTCACAAGGCGGATCCCTCGACGGACGAGTTCGGCAACAAGATCAGCACCGAGACGAGCCAGGTTTCCAGGAACGTCTAGCTCGTCAGGTTCGTCGGGTACGGCCCGCGCCCCCGAGGGCGCGGGCCGTACCCGTTGTCGGCCCCGTTGTCGGTCCCGTCGGTGGTCTCTCGTTGCCGCCGACGCCTCCGAGCGCGGGTCCCGTCCGCACGGTGTTGACGCCCACACCAAGCGCTTGTTAGAACGTGTTCCCCAGGACCGAGGAGCACGGATGACGCTGTCACCGCTCGACGACTACCCCGTCCACCAGTCACCCGACGTGATGCGGCACGTCGCGACGTCGGACCGTAACTTCTACGACCGGTACTACTTCAACTGCCACGCCTGCTCCGACGAGCTGATGCTGATCATCGGCATCGGCCAGTATCCCAACCTCGGTGTCACCGACGCGTTCGCCTGCGTGCGCTACCGGGACACGCACCGGGTCGTCCGGGCCTCCCGCGAACTCGGTGACGACCGGATGAACACCGAGATCGGCCCGTTCCGGGTCGAGGTCCTCGAGGGCCTGCGGAGGCTGCGGGTCGTGCTCGACCCCACCGAGCACGGTCTCTCCTACGACCTGACCTGGGAGGGAACGATCCCGGCGACCTTGGAACCCCGCCACTTCGTACGCTGGCAGGAGCGCGTCATGTTCGACTCCTCCCGGCTCGCCCAGACCGGCCTGTGGAGCGGGCACATCATGCTCGGCGACGAGCGGATCGAGGTCACCCCCGACCGGTGGAAAGGCACCCGCGACCGCTCCTGGGGCATCCGCCCCGTGGGCGAGCCGGAGCCCTCCGGCATCCAGGTGAAGAACCCCGGGACGTTCTACTGGCTCTACGCTCCCATGCAGTTCGACGACCACGCCATCCTCTGCATCATCCAGGAGGACGACAAGGGCCGCCGCGTGCTGGAGGAGGCGGTCCGGGTGTGGGGGTTCGGCTCTCCGCGGGAAGGCGAGCAGGAGTATCTCGGACGCCCCGAGTACCACCCCGTGTACGTGGAGGGCACCCGGGACGTGCGCGAGGCGACGATCTCCTTCGCCCCGCCCGGCGGGAAGCCCTTCGACGTGCACTGCACCCCGGTCCTCCCGGTGCACCTCATGGTGGGCACCGGATACGGCCTGGAGCCGGACTGGAAGCACGGCATGTACCAGGGCCCCGGTCCGGTGGTGCAGGGCGTCGCCTACACCCTCCCGCAGGACGCCGCCCGCATGTGGGGCCTGGTCGACGCGGTCGGCCGCTTCGAGTACGACGACCCGTCCGGGGCCGCGCCGGGCCCGCAGGTCGGCTACGGCCTCTACGAGTACTGGGCCCTGGGCCCGCACCCGTCCTTCCCCGAAGCCTGATCCCGGTCCGCCCGGTATCCGGCGGAGCCGTACCGGCCCCCGCCGGTACGGCTCCGCGCGGCGGGACTAGTCCTGCGCCGAACCCGAATCAGAATCCGGGACCGGCGCCGGCGCGAGCTCCGACAGCTCGGCGCAGGTGGCGGGGATGCCCTCGGGCGACTTCTCACCGTGCCCACCGGCCGTCGGAGGCTCGCCCGGCGGGGTCTGAAGGATCCTGATCTTCTCGGCACCCTCCGGCAGGCCCTCCGGCCGTTCCCCGGCGCCCGGCGGTACGACGGGCGGCTTCCCCTCCAGGGCCTTGACCCGCCTCGGCGGCTCGCCGGGCTGCGCGTGGTCCGCGCCTCCGGCCTCCCCCGGCACGGCCTTCTCCGGCACGACCTCCCCTGGCACGGCCTTCTCGATCTTCCCCTTGAACCTCTTGGCCAACTTCTCGGCCTCGGCGTCGGTGAGCTCCCGCACCGTGACGGTGGGCCTGTCCCCGCCCGCCTCGCAGATGACGCTGATGATCTTCCCCTTGCCGGGGGAGTCCGCAGGGGGCGAGGGCTCGGGGGTGGCGGCGCTGGCCGCGCCGGTCAGGGTCGCCATCAGCGCGCCGGCGGTCACCGTGGCGGCGGCGAGGATGCGGATCCGCATGATCGATTCTCCTTGGACGGTGTGGATCGGTCGTGGGCCGGTCGTGGACCGGTCGTGGGCCGGTCGTGGATCGGTCGTGGGCCGGTCGTGGACCGGTCAGCCGTACGCTCCCGCGCGGCAGCTGAAGCGAGCCTGAAGGCCCCTGAAACCGTCTTCAGGTTGGCTTTAGGTGGCGTGCGCCACGCTGGACGGCATGCGCCTGCTGCTGGTTGAGGACGAAAAACGCCTGGCCGACCTGCTGAAGGACGGCCTGGCCGGCGAGGGGTTCGCGGTGGACGTCGCCCACGACGGGCGCGACGGGTTGTGGATGGCGACCGAGAACGCCTACGACGTGATCGTTCTCGACATCATGCTGCCCCGGATGAACGGCTACACCGTCTGCGCCAGGCTCCGCGACGCGGAGAACTGGACCCCCATCCTGATGCTCACCGCCAAGGACGGGGTGCACGACGAGGCCGAGGCCCTGGACACCGGGGCCGACGACTTCCTGTCCAAGCCGTTCTCCTACGTCGTGCTGCTGGCCCGGCTGCGCGCGCTGGTCCGCCGGGGCGCCACGGCCCGGCCGGCCTCCATCACGGTCGGCGACCTGACCGTCGACCCGGCCGGGCTGCGCTGCCGCCGGGGCGAGACGGAGATCCCCCTCACCCCGAAGGAGTTCGCGGTCCTGTACGGCCTGGCCCGCAGGAAGGGCGAGGTGGTCTCCAAGAGCGAGCTGCTCGCCCAGGCGTGGGACTTCTCCTACGACGGCGACCCGAACATCGTCGAGGTCTACGTCAGCGCGCTCCGCCGGAAGATCGACGCGCCGTTCGGCCGGACGTCCCTGGTGACCGTACGCGGTGCCGGATACCGGCTGGAGGCCTGAGATGTCGCAGCTCTCGATCCGGGTCCGGGCGACCCTGGCGGCGACCGCGATCGTCGCGGTCGCCCTGGGAGTGGTCGCGTTCGTGCTGGCCCGGGTGCTCGGCGGGAACCTGGCCGAGACCGCCTCCGCCGAGGCCGCCCGGCGCGCCGGCAGTACGGCCGACCTGCTGTCGTCCGGGGGGACCGGCGTCTCCGGGCAGTCTCCGGACCCCCTGAACCCCGATGTCACGGTCCTCCCCGGAGTCCCCGGGACCGGTGCCGGCACCGGCACCGGCACCGGCGAGCAGGCTCCCCCGGCGTCGGAAAGACTGGCCGTCGGCTCCGGCGAACCCCCGCCCACCGAATGGCCCATGCCTGCCGGACCGCCTGGATCCACCGGATCTCCCCCTGTGAAACCGCCCGGATCCGGCGAGCCGGCCACGTTCATCGAGTACGCCGGATCCGCCCGGCACGTCATACTCGCCGAGAAGTGGACTCCCGGTGACGCCCACGTCACCGCGACGATGACGGCCGAGACCGCCCAGGGCCCGATGGTCGTGCGGGCCAGGGCCTCCCTGGAGCCCACCCGCGCCGCGCTGGAGACCCTCAAGAGGGTGCTGATCCCGGGCATCCCCGCGCTGCTCCTGCTGGTCGCCGTCCTCACCTGGCTCACGGTCGGCCGGGCGCTCCGGCCGGTCTCGGTGATCCGCGCCGAGGTGGCCGACATCACCGCCCGCGACCTGCACCGACGCGTCCCGGTGCCGAGGGCCCGTGACGAGATCGCCCGCCTGGCCGAGACCATGAACCGCACGCTCGACCGCCTGGAGTCGGCCGTCGACCGGCACAAACGTTTCGTCGCCGACGCCGCCCACGAGCTGCGCAGCCCGCTGGCGATCCTCCGTACCCGCCTGGAGCTCGCCCCCTCCGGACCCCTGACCGCGGAGGCGCTGACGGACGTGGACCGGATCCAGACGCTCACCTCCGACCTGCTGCTCCTGGCCCGCCTCGACGCCGGCGAGCCCGACCGGCACGAGGCGGTGGACCTCGGTCAGATCGCCGTGGAGGAGGCCGCCCGGTCCCGTCCCCGGCCGGAGGTACGGGTCGGCCTGGAGGTCGCCGCCGACGTGGTGCTCCTCGGCTCGGCCGAACGGCTCCGCCGCCTGGTGGCCAACCTGGTGGACAACGCCGTACGGCACGCGGAGTCGGCGGTGACGGTCCGCCTGGCCCGGGAGGACGGCATGGCCGTATTGGACGTGCGCGACGACGGGCCGGGCATTCCCACCGAGCACCACGAGACGGTCTTCGACCGGTTCACCCGGCTGGACGAGGCCAGGAACCGGGACGCGGGCGGCTCCGGGCTCGGGCTGGCCATCGCCAGGGACATCGCGGTACGGCACGGCGGCACGCTCACGGTCGTCTCGGGCCCGCCCGGGGCCTGCCTGCGCGCCGGCTTCCCCATCGTCCCCGCGACACGACCGCCGGGGACGCTCGGGCCGGCCGGGGATACCCAGACCAACCGGGACGCTCAGGCCAACCGGGACGCTCAGGCCAGCCGGAGGGCGTAGGCGGTCGAGCTGCGCTCGACTTCGAATCCGGCGCGGGTGTAGACGCCGAATGCGCCGGTCGGGTTGTCGGCGTCGACGTCCAGTCCGGCCTTCCGGTATCCCTGCGCGTGGAACTCGGTCAGGGCGTGGGAGATCAGCGCGCTCGCCACGCCTCTGCCCCGCCACTCCCGCAGGGTGCCGATGATCTGGATCCACGCCTCGCGGACGCCGGTGACCCGGGTGTCGGCCTCGAAGTGGAGGGTGAGCAGGATGCCCACGCTCGCGCCCGTACCGTCCTGGGCCACGAATGAGCTCTCCTGGCGGAAGGAGCTGATCCCGATCATGCCGTTCCGCCAGGTCTCCGGCGTGTGCCGGACGCTGCCCCAGTGATCGGTGAAGGCGGCGTTGCGCACCTCGCGGACGGCGTCCTCCAGGTCGTCGCCGTACGGAACGATCTTCAGCCCGTCCGGCGGGGAGACCTTCGGCAACTCGGCCGTCAGATCGCGGGTCATGCTGCGGAACCACCGGACCGGGGCCATACCGGCGGCCTCGGTCAGCGCCCTCATGCCCGCGTTCTGGTCGTCCGCGTAGAGGTGGAGCTCCAGCGGCTGCCCGGGGAAGCGGCGCCCGTGCAGCACCGGCGCGGTCCGGGCGCCCCAGTCGAGCAGGTGGCGTCCCAGGCCGCGGCGGCGGTACCCGGGATGGACCCCGCCCCACATGCCCATCTGGTGGACCGGTTCGGCAGCGGCACGGGCCATGAGCACGCCGCAGGCGACCAGCCTGTCCCCGTCCCAGGCACCCAGGGTGCCCTCGGCCATGTCGACCAGCGGGTTGGCGAAATCGTCAATGATGTCGTCGACGCCGTAGTTCTCCCCGGCCTGGTCCTCGACCTCGATCGCGGCCAGGAGCTCCACCACCGCCCCGGCGTCGTCCTTGCTCAGCGGAACCCACTCAAGCGCCATGGATCCGGAGCATAGGCACCGGTTTCCCGGACGGCGACAGGTTTTCCGGGAAGGCGATCCCGTCCGCCGCAGTGATCAGCGGCGGCTCACCAGCGGCTCCCAGGAGCCGGATCTCTGGCTGTTCTTCCGGAACCCGCTCAGCGGGGTGAGTGACGTGCCGTCCCGGCTGACCAGGACCAGCCGGTTGCGGAACTCGCCGCCCACGCAGCCGTTCCCCCCGTCGGACTCGCAGGCCCAGGCGATCAGGTGGTCGTCGTCCGCCCAGGCGACGAGTTGCTCGATCCAGTGTCCGGCCACCGGCCGCAGCAGGGTCAGAGTGCCGGTCTGGAGGTCCTTCACGGCCGTGACCGCGACCTTGCTCGGTGCGTCGGCCGCCAGCCACCGGCCGCTCGGGGACAGACCGGCCTGCTGGAAGCTGCCGTGCTTCTCCACATCCGGGACCGGTCGGGCGTTCCCCTCCAGGTCGTAGAACTTTCTCGGTTCGTCGCCGTCAGATGTGGACTCCCAGACCGTCGTCCCGTCCATGCTCCACCGGAAGTCCCCGCCCCGGGGCATGTGCCCGCCCGCATCCCAGGGCACCCCGTGGAAGACGGCCTGTCCGGTGCCCGGGTCCACCACGGTGAACCCGGTCCGGCTGTTCGGGGGAGAGTATCTGACGCCGCCCTTGCCGATGACCCCGATCTCCGCCGGATTCCCGTCATAGTTGGTGACCAGCAGCTTGCTCCCGTCAGGCGACCAGGCCAGGCCGCCCGCCCTGCGCTCCAGGTCGATCCAGCGGACCTCACCGCCGCCGGAGATCAACCCGACCCGGCGGGCGGGGAGTTCCTCCAGGACCGCGACGGTCCCGCCGCCCGGCGCGACGTCCAGCAGCGCCCAGGGGGTCTTCTCGTACCCGCCCGTCTTGTCGTCATAGAGGAACCAGGTGCGGATCAGGAGCTCGCTCTTCCCGTCGGGGGTCTTCTCGTGCCGCCAGACGTGATAGGCGTAGACCGCCCGGTCGTAGGCCGCGACCAGCCGCATCGGCGGCCCGGTGTCCGGATCCGCCCGGATGTCCCGGGCCGGGCTCGGAGCGGCCGAGGTCGTGACGGGCCTGTCGTAGTCGAGCGTCTCGATCCGCTCAACCTGCTTCCTCATCAACGGCACGACGAGCACCACGACGAGCACCACGACGGCCGCGGTCGCCCCCGCGACCACCGCGAGCGCCTTGCTCCTGGCCCGCCTGCGCCTGCCCAGCGCCCGGTCCGCGAGCCCCTCGGGCACCCGCGCGTCCCCCGACCACTCGCGGAGGGTCTGCCTCACCAGCTCGTCGATGGTCATGCCTTCGCCTCCCCGAAGATCGTGTACGGCTCCCGCAGCTCGGGCGCGAGCGAGCGCAGCTTCGCCAGGGACCGGTGCGTCGTACTGCGGACCGTCCCGACGGAGCAACCGAGGATGTCCGCCACCTCCGTCTCCGGCAGGTCCTCGTAGTAGCGCAGGACCAGCACGGCCCGCTGCCGGGGCGTCAGCCTGGCCAGCGCCCGGCGCATGACGATCCGCAGCTCGACTCCGGAGGTGCCGTCGTCGCCGCCGGCCCCGGCCCGGTCGGGCGGTTCGGCGAACGTCGCCTCCCTGCGCCGCCGCCACCAGGAGACCTGCTGGCGGTACATCACCTGCCGGACGTAGGCCTCCGGCTCCTCGACCGTCCGCCACCGGGCCACCGTCCTGGCCAGTGCGATCTGGAGCAGGTCCTCGGCCGCGTGCCGGTCCCCGCCGGTCAGCAGATAGGCCAGGCGCATCAGGGCCGGTGAGCGCGCCGACACGAAGTCGCGGAACCGGCGCTCCTCTGCGGCGTCCACGGTCACCTCCACTGTGCGGTTACGTCCCTAAGACGCCCCGCACCGGCCCCCGCTATGCCTCACGCCGATCATTCCTCCGGCGGTGTCCCCTACCGGTCATGCCTCCGGTGGTGTCTCGCACCGGTCGTCCCTCCGCCTCCGCTACACCCCGCCCGCCGTACGGAGGTCACCGAGGCGTGCGACGATCTCCGCCACCGTCTCCTCGGGGAACGGCACGCGGGCGGGGTCGCCACCGGTGGTGAGGACCTCGACGGCGGTGACGTGGTCGGCGTGCTGGCGCCGGACGAAATCGCGGTCCACGACGGCGCCGTGGCCGGGCACGACCGCCTCACCCGGCAGGTCGAGCAGGCGGGCGAGCGTATCCGGCCACTCCGCCGGGAAGCCGTCCCCGAACTGCGGGGGCGCTCCCTCCTCGACCAGGTCCCCCGCGAAGATCACCCCCGAGCCGGGGATCTCGACCACGATGTCGTTGTCGGTGTGACCGCGGCCCAGATAGCGCAGGTGAACCGGGCACCCGCCGAGGTCGAGGGTGGCGGTGTCGGTGAAGGTACGGCCCGGCGGCGTGATCTCCACCTCGGCGAGCTCCTCCGGGCCTTCGTGGAGCCACTTGCGCCGCTGCGCCTCGCCGGTGGCCTCGGCCGTCTCGGCGCACCTGACGTGACCCCAGATGTCGGCGGGCAGGAAGACCGCGTTGCCGAAGAAGTGGTCGAAGTGCGCGTGGGTGTTGACCACCGTCCAGGGCAGGGCGGTGACCGTGCGGATCGCCGTGACCAGTTCGCGCGCCTGGCGGTGGGACATGCGCGTGTCCACGACCAGGCAGCCCTCGTCCCCGACGACCAGCCCGACGTTCAGGTCGAACGACTCGTGGCGCCGGACGTAGACCCGGTCACCGATCTCCTGCCACCGCTCCTCCATGGGAGGAGCATGTCAGATCCCGCGAGGAGACGCCGATCACCCGGTACGGCCACCGGTCAGGACGACTGCCCCGGCGGGACATCCTCCCGGACGGGTTATCGCCTCCCGGCGGTCAGGGTCAGGTTCACCGTTCCGACCGTGAGCTTCAGCCCCCGCGCGGAGGTGCCCGACCTGGCGGGCCTGACCGTGAAGACGAGCCGGACCGTGGCCTTCGGGGCCAGCTTGGCGATCGTGCACCGCACCGCCGTACCGCTGAACCGGCAGCCCTTCCCGGCCTTGACGATCTTCTGTCCGCCGAACGTGCGCCCGGCGACCTTGAGTGCGGTGATCGGCTCGGTGCCGGTGTTGGCCACCGTCACGCTGTAGGTGTTCCGGACGACCCGGCCCTCCGCCTTGATCCCCGACGGCGGCTTGGCGAGCCGCTTGAGCTGCGCGACCGTACCGTTGAAGGAGTTCTGCCCACCGGGGACGCCCTGCCCCTTGTCGGCCGACTGCCAGAAGGTATGACGGGTCCAGCTCGCCGGGAGCTCGCCGGGCTCGGTGCCCCACCGGGCCAGCCAGAGCGGGTTGCGGCCGAAGGCGGGGGAGTCGCCGGTGCAGGTCCGCCACCAGCTGGTGGTGGTGTAGATGATCGCATCCCGGCCGGTCCGCTGCCGGTAGCGCCGGGTGAAGTCGCTCACCCAGGCGACCATCTGCTGCTTGTCGAGGCCGTAGCAGTTGTTGAGGCCGTTGCGGTTCTTGTAGGGGTTGTCCTCGACGTCCAGCACACCCGGCAGGGTCTTGCCGTCAGGGGTCCAGCCGCCGCCGTTGTCCACGAAGTAGTCGGCCTGCTCGGCACCGCCGGACTCGTGCGGCTGGGCGAAGTGGTAGGCCCCCCGGATCAGTCCGGCCTCGGCGGCTCCGCCGTACTGGCTCTCGAAGCGAGGGTTGAGGTAGTCGAGGCCTTCGGAGGCGTACACGAACGCGAACGAGGCCCCGCTCTCCGTGACGCTCGGCCAGTCGATCTCCCCGGTCCAGTTGCTGACGTCCACTCCGGTGACGCCCGGTGCCCGGACCATCCCGGTGTCCGCCTGGGCGGCCCCTGGGAGGAGCGCCCCCGCTACGACGACGGCGACCGCCATCGGGAAACGTTTCACGTGAAACCCCGCTCTCCGCGTGACAACGGGGATGATCCTTACGGATGCCTTCCGGGAACCGCAAGGGCCGAGCATCATTTCCCCATGCGACGTGATCTCGTGGAGTTGCGCGTCCGGGCCGGGGAGCTGACCGGTTCCGGCTCGTGGATCTATCTCTGGCTTCTCGGTTCCGAGGTGGTCTACGCGGGGACGACGGGCCTTCCCCCCGAGGTCAGGACCTGGGCTCCACCTGCACGACCCCGACCCCGCGATCGGCCGGCTGAGGGCCCGCTACCCGGCGATCGCCACCGACGCGCTGGACGTCCTCGCCTTCCGCCTGCCGGATGGGACGGACCGTTCCCGGGCCAAGGCCGCCGTGATCACCGGCCTCTCCGCCTCCGGCCGGCTGTCCGAGCACTACGTGGGCGATCCCCCGTCCGACCCGCCGTTCGGGGATCCCCTGTCCGGTGATTCCTCGTCCGGCGATCTCCCGTTCACCGCGGACCCCGCGTTCACCCCCCTGCTGGAACGGATCACCGGCACTCTCGCGGAGAGACACGGGAGCGTCCCGCGGACCGCGGAGCCGGGCGAGCCGT
Organism: Planobispora rosea; assembly: GCF_014648175.1. GTDB lineage: Bacteria > Actinomycetota > Actinomycetes > Streptosporangiales > Streptosporangiaceae > Planobispora > Planobispora rosea. The sequence continues at coordinate 3,745 of NZ_BMQP01000029.1, read as the reverse complement.
GATTCAGGGCTCCGGCGCGGAGGCGGTCCGCCGGGGAGATCGAATCGTCGGCACGGCGGAGCGGGGACCCCGGCAGACTGAGGGCGTGGACTTCCCCCAAGCCCTGCGCTCGGCACGGCGCCGCCACCACCTCAGCCAGCTCGATCTCGCTCTGCGCGCGGGTACCACGCAGCGCCACCTCAGCTTCATGGAGAACGGCCGTTCCCGGCCCGGCCGCGGCATGGTGGTACGGCTGGGCGAGTCGATGGAGCTGCCGCTCAGGGAACGCAACGAGCTCCTGCTCGCGGCCGGCTACGCCCCCGTCTACCCGCAGACTCCGCTCGACGACCCGGCCCTGGAACACGTGCGCACCGCGCTGGGGCACATCCTGGCCGGGCACCTGCCGTACCCCGCGATCGTCGTGGACACGCGGCACGAGCTCGTCCTCGCCAACCACGCCTTCGGCCTGTTCACCGAGGACGTGGCAGGTCACCTGCTGCGTCCCCCGGTCAACGTGCTCCGCCTGTCGCTCCATCCGGAGGGTCTGGCCCCGAGGATCGTCAACCTGGCGCAGTGGGCGCAGCACATCCTCGACCGCATTCCGCGTGACGACCTCCACGACGAGCTGTCCGGCTACGTGCCGCACGTCGAGCCGGGGCCCGACCACGTCGGTTTCGCCGCACCCATGCGGCTGCGCTCGGCACGCGGCGAGCTGCGGCTGACGACCACGATCACGACGTTCGCGACCGCGCTCGACGTGACCGTGGCGGAGCTAGGGTGGGGGAGTCGAAGCCCAGCCTCGCGGCGGTCTCCCGGATCTCCTGGGGCGGGTGGAGGACGTGAGAACCGCCCTCGGCCCACAGGTCCTCGATGGCCTTGCGGCGGAGTTCGGCGTCCGGCTCGTTCCAGAGGGCGACGTAACGACCGGCCAGGTCCTGGGCGTGGATACCGGTGTGGATATCGGTCACTGCTTCTCCTCGGCTGGTGTGTCCCGGTATTCTCCCGCATCCTGCGGAGCAGCACCGGGCACCGGCAATTCCCTGGAAGGAATGACCTGCGGAAACGATGGGGAGGGAAGCCCCGGCAGCCTCACCGTCCCGGCACCGGGCTCAGGGTTTCACCCCGTGGAGGAAGATGCTCTCCGTCACACAGTTCGAGAGCTTGCGCCGGGCCGGCTGGTAGACGCAGATCCTCACCTTGGCCTCCCTGAGCGTGCCGCCGGCCGCGAAGCGGAAACGCCTGTGGCCGGACCCGCAGACCCATCGCGCGGGGAACACACGGGAGCCGCCCTTCTGATAGCGGTACGTGGCCTGGATCCAGCCGCAGTGGCCGGGGTGGCGGTCACGGTCGTAGATCCTGCCGTACAGGACGAGGTCCTTGCCGAGTTCACCGCCCGTACCCCACATCGGAGCGTGGGCGTACCCGGAGTGACCCGAGGCGGACCTGAGCGGCCCGTAGTAGCCGTCACCCGCGGTCGTCGCAGTCGCCGCGGTTGGCGACGCCAGCACGAGCACGACAGCCGGAACGATTCCCTGAAGGACCCTGCGCATCGTCTCTCCCCTTCGGCTCTGATCACCGGCACCAGTGAAAGGGAGATCACATGGAACCCGCTTGTGAAGCACTGGACACCCCTCGTCCGCCGTACGGTCCCGGGAACGAGAGCCTCGGACGCCCGTCACACCCCTGCCATCCGGCCGTCAGGCATGTGATCATGGGCTGGCGGCGGGCCGGCTGGGGAACGTCGCCCACCCGCCCCACGACAACGCGGAGGGCAGAGCCCTGATCCACTACACCAGCGACATGAGCACGATCGAGGCCGACCGGTTGCAGGGATTCTTCGTCGGCTGGCCGGCTCCGCCGTCGGCGGAGCAGCACCTGGCCGTGCTGCGGAGCAGCCATCGCGCGATCGTCGCGATGGACGAGACAGGGCGTGTCGTCGGCTTCATCAACATGATCAGTGACGGTGTGCTGACCGCGTTCATCCCGTGGCTCGAAGTCCTCCCCGCGTACCAGGGCCAGGGGATCGGCGGCGAGCTGGTACGGCGGATCCTCAGGGAGGCCGAGGGGCTCTACTCCGTTGACCTGGTGTGCGACCCTCCTCTCCGGGCGTACTACGAGCGGTTGGGAATGTCCCCTCTGCTGGGGATGGGACTGCGCAACCCGGCGGCCCTCCGGGAATGACTTCCCCGACGCGGTCGCGCAGTCCGAAAAATCTTGGAGGTCGGTGTAACCATCCGCCCCGATCGCCTCTCTTATCTGACGACACCGTCACAGACGACGACAACAGACGATAAGAAAGGCACCACCCCGATGAGCGAGTTCGTCACCACCGACTACTACGACACCGACAACGACGGCGGCACCGACGTGCAGCTCATCGACACCGACGGCGACTACGTGGCCGACGAGGAGCGCTACGACACCGACGGCGACGGCTACACCGACGAGATCCGCGTCGACCTCAACGGCGACGGCGTCTCCGACTACACCGAGTACCAGGGCCCCTTCCCCACCGCCTGACACGGATAGGCGCCGGTTCAGGACCCTCGACTCCGGCCGGCGCGATCACCACCGAGCGGGCGCAGGCACAACACCCGGGTCGCCGCCGCCTGCGTACTCACCGATGGAGCGACAGGTGCGGGGGTTCCGTCGCTCCATCGTGCCGAAGCCGTCGCCACACAAGTCCGCCCTGATCAGGAGCGTTTCGCCTCACCGGTGGTGAAATCACTGACCGAGGTCTGCATCCACCCGAGAGCGGCCCGGCAGCGCCTCAGCCTCGACGGCGATCGTCCCGTAGGCTTCGTCATGGCCTTCCTCGATATCGACCGGAACGCCAGCCAGATCGTCGGAGTGCCCAACCCGGCGGACCCCTCGTAACGGCGGGGACCGCGGTCGCACCGGAGCACATCGGCCTCGCCGGCTGTCCCGTCGAACCCGAACACGTAACCGAGCGAGCACTCCAGACGAGGACACTCCTGAGAAAGGCAGCAGCCATGAGCAGCCCCCTCCGCGCGGTCACAGACGAGGTGAGATCCGAGTACGGACTCTTCATCGTGACCGAGCTCATCGACGGCCGGTTGGCGGGAGCGGCGGCGGAGGGGGCCATCGAGCCGCCGGACGACCGGGTCGCCGCGGGCGACGACGGGCTCATCATCCAGGCGGCGTACGCCGGGGCCATGCACGCCGTGCACATGCGGATCGAGCTGTGGGACGGAGCACCGCCGGCGGATCCCTGGGAAGAGCTGTGGGCCGGACGCCTCCTGTTGAAGTCCAGGCTGGTCGGGGTCGGGGACTGGGTGCCCGGCCATCCGCCCCAAGTGGAGTTCGACCTGGGACAGAGCGACAGGAACTGGTCCGCGCGGGTGAGCACCAAGATTCTCCAGACCGAGCAGGACCCCGACTTCCCCTATGCGATCGCCCGGATGGAGCTGTACAAGGTGCAGTTCTGGAGCTGACCGGTCCGCGAACCGGCCGGCGGCAAATGCCGATTACCGCTTCATCGCCCTGTAACGCTTAAGGAGGGTGGTGATCCTGTCATGGTCGCGCCCTCCGTTCAGCTCGGAGAGCAAATCGTCAGGGCATAGCTCGTAGAGCTCGCCCCACCAGCGGCGCGCTCTGTTGTCCCAGATCCGATAACCGCCGGGGACACCTTTGGCGACATAACGTCTCTTGCCCATGGGCGTCACTCTGCGATTCACCGACCCCGATGTCGGTTCCGGCTGAAGACTGACCCTGTGATTCCGGCGGAATCGTGACCCACCCCCGA
>NZ_BMQP01000028.1 GCF_014648175.1 Planobispora rosea | reverse complement strand
CCATCCCCGGCACCGGCAACCCGGACCACCTGGCCGACAACATCGCCGCCGGCGCGCTGCGACTCTCCCCTGACGAGATGGCCCGCCTCGATTCCCTCCACCGCGCAGGAGCCTGACCGGTACGGCGGAGCACACTTCCCATGAGGACTGCAGCCCGCTCCGCACGGGATTTCTGAGTTGCGTTAAGCAGGTGTTATCGAAACTCAGAGATATGGATGGTATAGGTTTTTCTCTAACGCGATTTCCTTAAGCGTGGCGCTAAAGCTTTTGCTGTAGAGTCCTCGCATGATCGAGCAACCCCGTCGGCGGGACGGATCCGGCGCCGCCCCGGCGGGAGGGTCGGAAGGACGCGCACCGGCGTCAGCGGAGCACGCTCCCGCGGGGAGAGCGGCCGGGGAAGACGTGAGCGGAGAGGGCGCGACCGCAGGCGGGACGACCGGCGGGGACTCGGCCTGGGAAGACATGAGCGGCGAAGACGCGGGTTCAGGGGAGACGGGCGGCGGAAGCCCGGCGGGGCGCGAGGCCGCGGCGTGCGTGCACTGCGGGGAGCCGCTGCCCCCCGAACCCCTGGACGAGGAGGGAAGGCGCAAGGGGGGACGGCCCCGCCTCTACTGCAGGAAGGCCTGCGCCGACGCCGCCTCCCGCGCCCGCCGGGCGCAGCAGGCCGCCGCCGTCTCCGGGCCGCTGGCCGAGGCCGCCGCGCTGGCCGACCGCCTGCTGCCGGCCGCGGGTGAGCTGAGCGGCCTGCTCGCCCGGCTCCTGGAACGCCTGGAGACGGCTGAGAGCGGTGCGCTGGCCCGGATCGCCGCCGCCGAGGCCGAGGCGGCCGAGGCCCGCGCCGAGGCCGAGGACGCCGGACAGCGGGCCGAGGTCGCCGAGAGGCGTCGCCGCGAGGCCCTGAACGCCGCCCGGGAGGACCGCCAGGCCCGGGAGCGGGCCGAACGGCTGGCGGCCCGGGCGCGGGCCGAGGCGGAGGACGCCCGGCGCGAGGCGTGGCAGGAGGCGGTCGTGCACGAGCGGGCCCGGGGGCAGGCGGAGGCCGCCAGGGAGGCCGCCCAGGCCGCGCACCGGGTCGCCGAGGCCGCCCGGGAGGCGGCCGAGACCGCCCGTGACGAGACGGCCGCGGAGCTGCGCGCCGTACGGCGGGAGCTGGAGGGATTGCGCACCGCGCATGCCGGGCAGACCGGGCAGCTCACCGCCGCCGAGCGGGCCCTGGCGGAGGCGAGCGCCGAGGGGACGGTGCTGCGCGAGCAGGCGGACCGGGCCCGCGAACAGGCCCGTCTCGCCGAGGAGCGGGTCCGTGCGGCTCAGGAGCAGGCTGAACGCCTGCGCGAGCGTGCCGAGATCGCGGAGAGCGCGGCCGAGCGGGCACGTGCGGACGCCGAGGCCGCCGTCGGCCGGGCGCGGCACGAGGCGGCCCGGGCGCGCGCGGAGACCGAGCAGGCGCACGCCGTACGGCAGGCCGCCGAGGACCGGGTCCGGGAGCTGCAGGCCGCCCGGGAGGCGGCCGAGACCGCCCGCGACGCCCGGATGGACGAGCTGATGGCCGCGCTGGCCGCCCTCGCCCCCGTCCGGAATGTCCAGGGCGTCCAGGGTGCCCGGGAGGTCCCGGACGTCCGGGCGCCTGAGCGTCCGGACGTCTGACCGCCCGGGACGGGCCGGGAGGGGCCGCGACGGGCCGGAAGGGTCAGGCGCTGGCGACGATGTTCATCGACCAGTCCACGGCGCTCAGGTAGGCGTGCGCCAGCCGGCCGGACTCGTCGATCCTGTCGTCGGGAAGACGCCCGGACTCGTACGCCTTGGCGGTGGTGACGACCGAGCCGAGCGGGCCGCGCTCGCCGATGACCGCGTCCGAGACGTCCTCGCTGAGCACCAGGTGGGAGATCAGATCCGCCGGAGCCACGCCCAGCAGGTCGGCTATGCCGCTCAGCAGCCCCACGGTGAACGCCTTGTCGCTGGGCAGGCCCAGGGACTTGGAGAGCAGCTGGCAGAGCCGGGCCCGCGTGAGGATGTAGGACATGCGCTCGGGTTCGACGTTGCCGTCGGTGCCGACCACGTCGCTGAGGAGCATCAGGGTCACCCAGTGCCGCAGGCGCTCGGTACCCATGATCATGATGGCGTCGTTCACCGAGGAGATCCGCTGCCACAGACCGGTCGCCGCGGAGTTCGCGGCACGCAGGATGCGGTAGGACAGGGCGGGGTCGGCGGTGACGGTCGCCGCCACCTCGTCCATGTCGGTCTGCTCGTCGGCGAGCTTGCTGATCAGTTCGAGGTGGCGCAGGCGGCTGGGCTCCAGCGTGTCGAGGGACAGCACGCGGGGCTTGCCCAGCAGGTAGCCCTGGAACAGGTGGAATCCCAGCTCGCGGGCGAACGCCAGGTCCTCCATGGTCTCCAGCCGCTCGGCCACCAGCAGCAGGCCCTCGTAGGCCCTGCAGACCGCCACGCGGGAGCGCAGGACCTCGGGGTCCACCCCGGAGACCTCGAGCTTGACGTAGGAGGCGACGTCGAGCAGGCGTTCGTGCTCGTTGCCGAGGATGAAGTCGTCCAGCGCGATGGCGAACCCCTGCTCGGAGAGCTTGCGCACTCCGGAGATCACCTGGTCGTCGATGCTGACGCTCTCCAGGACCTCCAGCACCACCGAGCCCGAGTCGAACGGGAGCGGCAGCTCGCCGACGAGGAACTCACGCGTCAGGTTGATGAAACACAGCCGTGAGCCGGTGAGCCGTTCCAGTCCGAACTCGCTGAACGCGTTGACGATCACCTGGCTGGTCGCCTCGGCGCCGCGCGCGCTCGCTCCCTCGGCTCGCGCGTTGGAGCGGAAGAGGAGCTCGTAGGCGACCAATTCACCGGTGGTGTCATGGATCGGCTGGCGACCGATGTGAATCCGGTGCCAGCCGCAGTCGACAGGCCTGTCGGCGGTGTACATGTGACCTATATCGACTGGCGAGGGCTCCATGTGAGAAATCTCCTCCACTGAAGTGGGTTTCACTCCCGTCGGCCACGGAGAACGCTACCGGCAACAGTCCGGAAATCCTGGTCACCGGGGCCGACGCCGCCGTTAAGCCGGGTCGCCTTGGGGGGATGAGGTTCCGGTGAAGTTGTGCGAGACCGGTGAACTGCCTTCCACGACGGTGAGGGCGGATCCGGGCTGCGCAGACCTGTCGGAGTTCGGCGGCCGTACGGCGCGGCGGGCGGTCCGCTGATGCCCGCGGCGGGGAGCCCGCTGGTGCCCACGGCGTCCGCGCTGCGCCGTACGGCCGGGTTCGCCCTGGTCTTCCTCATCGCGACGTTCGCCGGCCGGATGACCGTGATCGAGGGGTCGAGCCTGAGCCTGGTGTGGCCCTCGGCGGGTGTGGCGGTGCTGTGGTTCACGGCGCAGCGTCACGAACGGTCGCAGTGGCTGGACGCGGCGGTGTTCGCGGCGCTCACGTTCACCGTCAACGTGCTGACCGGCGCTCCGGCCGAGCTGGCGGTCGCTTTCGTGGTTGCGAATCTGGTCCAGGTGTGGGTTTTTCTGCGGTTATTTAAACTGCTATGTCCTGATTTGTGGGAATTTGCGGGCTGGGGGCGCTTCGACCGGGTTCAGCATGTCTGGCGGCTTCTGTTGGCCGCGGCGGCCAGCACCCTGTGCGGTACGGCCATCGGTCCCACGGCGTCGTGGATCCTCACCGGCCAGTGGGCGTGGATCTCCACGGCGGTGTGGCTGATCCGCAACACCGTGAGCGTCGTGCTGATCGGCGCGGTCGGCCTGCGGCTGGGCCGCTTCTTCGGCTCGTACGGCGACGCCGCCTCCGCCTTCCGGGCCGCCTGGGCCATGCTGCGCGGGCTCGGCGCGTGGCGGAGGCTGGAGTGCGCCGCACTGATCGTGACGTCCGCCCTCGCCTACGTCGTGGCCTTCGGGATCAACCACGACCTGCCGCTGGCGTTCCCGCTGCTGGCCGTGACGGTCTGGGCGGGGCTCCGGTTCAACACCACCTTCGTGGTCCTGCACGACCTCATCGTCGGCGCGGCCGGCATCCTGTTCACTCTGAACGGCCACGGCCCCTTCGCGTCGATCGAGTCCGCCCCGGTCCGGGCCATGGTGGCGCAGGTCTTCGTGGGGCTGGTCACCCTCGTCGGCCTCACCCTCGCGCTCAGCCGGGACGAGCGCGAGGCGCTCCTGCGGCGGCTCAGCGCGGCCGAGGAGTCGGCCTCCGGTCAGGCGCGGCTCCTGACGACGATCGTCGACACGATGCACGACGGCCTGGCCGTACTGGACGCGGAGGGGCGTTTCCTGATGCGCAACCCCGCCACCCAGCGCCTGCTCGGCGGGGTGACCAGCCCGACCGACAGGCTCGCCGGCAGCGAGCACTACGGCCTGTTCCACCCCGACGGGCGGCCCCTCCGGGACGATGAGATGCCGCACCTGAAGGCCCTGGCCGGCCACGAGGTCAGCGGCATGGACGTGGTGGTGCGCAACCCCGGCGTCCCCGAGGGCCGCACGCTCAGCGTCAGCGCGATCCCCATGCCCTCGCCCGAGGGCGGGGTGGTCATGGTCCTGCACGACGTCACCGCCGAGCGCCGGCACCGCGACGAGCTGACCGCGTTCGCCGGCGTGGTCGCCCACGACCTGCGCAATCCCCTGACCACCATCGAGGGCTGGGCCGACGTGCTCGCCGAGACCGTCGAGGAGCAGCCCGGCGCCGAGGGGCCGGGCGGCGTGAAGGACGTCATCGCCCGGATCAAGCGGGCCAGCGCCCGCATGCGGCACCTGATCCAGGACCTGCTCACCTACACCACCGCCCGGGACGCGGCCGTCAGGCCCGCCACGGTCGATCTCGCGGGTGTCGTGCGGGACATCGTCTCGGCGCGTGCCGACCTCCCGGCCCATCTGAGCGGGGCCCATCCACCCCGCTTCCACCTGGGCGACCTGCCCGAGGTGCGGGCCGATCCGGCGCTCCTGCGCCAGCTGATGGACAATCTGATCGGCAACGCCGTCAAGTACGTCGCGCCCGGCAGCACGCCGGAGGTCACCGTCACCTCCGGGCCCGCGGGACGGGGGTGGGTACGCGTCGAGGTCGCCGACCGCGGCATCGGCATCCCCCCGGGGCAGCACGAGGCGATCTTCGAGAATTTCCACCGCGCGCACGTGAAGGCCGGCTACGTCGGGAGCGGCCTCGGTCTGGCCATCTGCAAGCGCATCGTCGAACGCCACGGCGGCACCATCGGCGTCGAGGACAATCCCGGAGGCGGCTCCCGCTTCTTCTTCACCATCCCCGCGCCCGGCTGACCCGGCCCGTCGAACGGCCCAGCCCCCGGTCCTGCAGGACCGGGGGCTGGGGCGGAGCGGAGCGGGAGCGTGTACGCACGGCTCCTCGCGTGCAGATCGCTGCGTGCGCGGGCGGTCCGCCCCGGCAGGGCTGGTGCCGGGGAGGGACCCCGCTCAGTCGGCGTTGGCGGACAGGCTCGGCTTGTGGTTGATCCGGTGGCGCTCGTCGGTCACCCTGACGTGGGGGTACTGGGTCATCAGGATCGGCTCGTGCCGGTTGAAGTGGTGGCCGCAGAACAGCAGATCACGGTCCATGCCGAAGACGACGCGGACGAACGCCTGAGCACCGCACTGATCGCAACGGTCCGCGATCTTCAGCGGGTCGTTCTGCAGGATCCTCTCCTTGGTGATCGTCATCACTTCCACCCCCGTGTCATTCGGTTACGGTCATTACTGCTGGTCGTCACACCATCGGCCGGTGAGCCCGGCAACTGAGACATGCGACCCCGGTGACCCGTGCCGTCCCCGTGAACGACCGCGCACGCGCCGCTGTTCCGTGGATCCGGCGGCAGTGAGGTTTGTCACCTGTCTCCATTGGGCGCGACCCGCGTGGCGGGAGGGGATCAGCCGGGGTGCCGCCCGGTTGCGGCCGCCGGGCGACCCCGTCCGGCTCGGCACGGCGGGCCCGTCCGGCCGCGGCTCACACCGCCCAGGCCCGTCCGGTTGCGGCTCACCTGCGGCCGGATCCCGAGGCGGAGCGTTCGGCCCTGTCGTCCTCGCCGCCCTCCGCCTCGGCGCCCCGGCTGGACGGCTCCGGCGCCACCGGAAGGGTGAAGACGAACCGGGAGCCGCCACCGGGGTTCTCCTCGACGCGGATCTCTCCCCCGTGGTGGTTGACGATCCGGCGGCAGATGGCGAGCCCGAGGCCCGTGCCGGGGTAGCCCTCGCTGCCGCGGGCCCTGGCGAAGGCGGCGAAGACGTTCTCGCGCTGGTCGGCGGAGATCCCGATGCCGTGGTCGGCGACCGCGATCCGCCACATGTCCCCCTCGCGTTCGGCGCTGATGTCGACCTGGGCGACGGTGCCGTGCCGGACGTACTTGACGGCGTTGCCGATGAGGTTGTCCAGGACCTGCCGGATGCGGGCCGGGTCGGCGACGACCTTCGGCAGCCTGCCGAACTCGATGTTGGGCCGGTCGTGGTCGAGGTGGGAGGTCCGCTCCATGACGATGTCGGCGACGAGCGTGTCGAGGTCGATCTCGGCCGGTTCCAGGGATCCGTCCCCGGCGGCGGCATAGGCGAGCAGGTCGTCGATGAGGTGCTGCATCCTGCGTGTCCCGGTCCGCACGCGTCCCAGCCAGCCGGTCACCTGCGAGTCGCTCCCGGGGGCGAGCGTGTCCTCCACGAGCTCGCAGTACCCCATGATCACGGTGAGCGGGGATTTCAGATCGTGGGCCGCGACCGCCGCGAAGCGCTCCAGCTCCGCCTCCCGCTCCCGCAGGTGGGTCTCCACGTGCTGGCGGTGGACGATGTCGGCCTGCAGCGCCGCGGTCGCCTGCTCCACCCGGGCCAGCGCGCGGTCCCGCGAGGTGACCAGGACCAGGACCAGCCCGGCCAGCAGGAGGCTCGCGATCACTCCGCTGCCCATGATCGCCTGGTAGGTGCGCGTCCCCCCGGCGGAGAGGAATCCGGTGGTTGGCTGGAGCTCCAGCTTCCACTGACGTCCGCCGACGTCGATCGTCGTCTCGCGGTGGAGGCCGGTGTCGCCCACCGGCTCGCCGCCCCGCAGCTCGGCCAGCCGCCTCTCCTGGCCGGGTACGGACACGTCGGTGAGTTTCACGTTGATCATGCCCTGGGCGATCTGCTTCAGGGTGCCGTCCATGAAGTCGACGCCGCGCACGCCCATCAGCAACCAGCCGCGCAGCAGCCCGGCGTCGGGGACGTCGCCCGCTCCGTAGACGGGGGCCGCCAGCACGAACGACGGCTGCCGCCGCGAGGGGGCCAGCGGGCGGTCCCGCAGCAGCACGTAGACCTGGCTGGCGGTGACCTGCCCGGTACGGCGGGCGGCGTCCATGGCCGTCACGGGTTCGGGGGCGGCCGCCAGATCCGCGCCCAGCGCGCTCGAGAGACCGTCCAGGCTGCGGCTCAGCACGACGAGCCGGTGCTCGTCGGCCGGCACGGGGCGCACCGCCACGGCCGACCCCCTGCTCCGCCACAGGCGCTGCACGCCCTGCACCTGGTCGTCGGTGGCCGGGACGACGAACCCCACCTCGCTGACCCCGGGCAGTCCCCGGTAGGCGAACCGGTGGGTCAGGGCGTTGAAGTCGTGCGCCGTCAGCTCCCTCTGGGTGCCGACCGAGGCCGAGAGCTGACCGAGGAGCTCCACACGCCGGTAGGCCTCACCGGCGACCACGGCCCGCGCCACCTCCATGGAGCGGTCCATCCGGCTCTCGTCCTGCTGACGCTGCGTTCCGGCCAGTGCCCCGGCCGCCAGCGTGGTCACGAACAGGCCGAGCACCAGAAGAACGCCCGCCAGCACCACTCCGCCGGCGCGGCCGACGCGCCGGGGCGTCCGGAGGTCGGCGGAATCCGCAGCCATCCTGTCGCGCAGGCTCATCCTCACCCCCCGATCCGCTACTGGATAGATCTCGCTGTCCCATCGGAAGGCCCGCCGTGGAGTTGAGGTGCTGATCGGTTGCGGGCGGTTGCGGCACGATTGAGGCCTAGAACAGAGGAACCGGGTATGAACGCTGGTCAAAGGGGCTTTCGGGGAGAGACGTCACGGGGTGACCATGAGCAGCGTTCTGATCGTCGAGGACGATCTCGACATCCGGGATCTGACCGTGTTCCGGCTGGAGCAGGCGGGCCACGAGGTGCGCACCGCAGGCGACGGGATGGAGGCTTTGACGGAGCTGGAGGCCAACCGTCCCGACATCGTGATCCTGGACTGGATGATGCCGGGCCTGTCGGGGCCGGAGGTCTGCCGCAGGCTGCGCGCGATGCCCGAGATGGAGGGCGTGGTGGTGCTGATGCTGACGTCGAAGGCCCAGGAGGGCGATGTGGAGGAGGGGTTCCGGGCGGGCGCGGACGACTACATGGTCAAGCCGTTCAGCCCGCGTGAGCTCGCGGTGCGCGTCGAGGCGCTCCTGTCGCGCGCCCGCCCCTGAGCCCGTCCCGGTGCGGCGTCCCGGCGGCTCCGCCGGGACGCCGGGGAGAGCACGGATCAGGCAGTGTTCGCTCTCAGCGATATATGACAAAGTGTTGTTGGATAACTACAAAAGGTAATGTGCACCGGTTTTGCACCTTTTTCGCACCCGTTCTGGCAACTGATCGCCACCTACCGTGGTCTTTGCCTTACGGAAAGCCATCACCGGCCGAGCGCCGCTGATGGCCTGCGACTCACGGAGGAGTGCATCATGACCGGTCTCTATCTCAAGCTCCAGGCCCTGCTCAGCGACTCCGACCGCGACCGCGGCGCCACGGCCGTGGAGTACGGCCTCATGGTCGCGCTCATCGCGGCGGTCATCGTCGGCACCGTGATCTTCCTCGGCCAGGCGCTCGACGTGCAGTTCACCGAAGTCCTCAACCAGATCGGTTGATCGTGTGCTCCGGCTGTGCTCTCCCGCGCAGCCGGGCCGTACGAGGATGGCCACGCAGCCCGGCTTCTCCGGCCGGCCCGCCACCGCGGCGGGCCGCGGCGCCGTACCCGCGGAACACCGGCGTACAGCGCGCGCCGGAGAACGAGGCGCCGCCTCCGTGGAGACGGCGCTCATGCTCCCCGTGATCCTCTTCCTCCTCTTCGCGATCATCGACTTCGGGCGGATGTTCAACGCGCAGGTCACGCTCACCGAGGCGGCACGGGAGGGGGCGCGGGCCGTCGCCCTCGGCCACCTGGCCGGGCCCCGGGTGGAGTCGGCGGTGTACGGGCTGTCACCCGTGACCACCACCGTCACCTCCTGCCCCATCGCTCCTGACCCCGGCGCCGACGCTGTCGTCGAGGTCAGGCACCCCTTCGAGTTCATCACCCCGATGGCCGGGCTGGCCGCGCTGTTCGGCGGCGGCCTGGACGGGCCGATCACCCTGACCGGCAGGGGGGTCATGCCATGCCTCGGCTGAATCCCCGGCCGGAGTCCCGCCCGGCCCGGCGGGCCCTCCGCCTGCCCGTGTCACGCCTGGCTTCACGTCTGGCTTCGCGCCTGCGCCTCGTGCGGCGCGGCGGCGACGAGGGCGGCATCGCCGTCCTGATCTGCGTGCTGCTCGCCGGAGGGGTGCTGCTGGGCATGGGCGCCCTGGCCGTCGACGTCGGCCAGCTCTACGCCGAGCGCGAGGAGCTGCAGAGCGGCGCCGACGCGGCCGCCGTCGCCGTCGCCGAACTGTGCGCCCGCGACGGCGGACGGTGCGGTACGGCGCCGTCCGCCACGGCGCAGCGCTACGCCGACGCCAACGCCAAGGACGGGACGTCGGGGGTGGAGCTCGTGTGCGGCAGGACGGGCGACGGCGGCCTGCCCGCCTGCCCGCCCACGTCCGGCAACCTGGCCGCCTGCATCGGCGAGCCGCCCGCCACCGCCGTGTACGTGGAGACCCGCACCCTGTCACGGCAGCCCGGAGGGGAGACGCTGCTGCCGCCGATCCTCGCCCAGACGCTGCTCGGCCGCGACGGCTACGCCGGGGCCGAGGTGCGGGCCTGCGCCCGCGCCGCCTGGGGGCCGCCGCTGCGGACCCGGGGCCTGGGCCTGACCATCTCGCTGTGCGAGTGGCGCGAGGCCACCGCCGGCGGCACGGCGTTCGCGCCCGCGCCGCCCGCCGTCGTCACCGGCGCCGCCGAAAGGGTGCTCTACCTGCACACCACCACGGCGAAGACGTGCACGACCCGCGGTTCCGGCGGCGACAACCCGGGCGGGTTCGGCTGGCTGGACGACCCCGACGACAACTGCTCGGTGCTCGTCGAGGCCGACGGCACCTACGGCGGCGACCCGGGCGCGTCGCTGTCCAGGCAGTGCGAGCGGGTCCTGAAGGACGCCCGCGCCAGGCGGACGCTCACCTACCTGCCGATCTTCCGGGAGGTCGCCGGGACCGGGCAGAACACCCGGTACACGATCGAGGGGTTTGCCCCGTTCGTCATCACCGGCTACGCCCTGCCCGGCGGCTCCGAACCGTCGGAGCTGACCGGGGTGAGCCACTGCAAGGGCTCCGACAAGTGCGTCTACGGCTATTTCACCCGTGCCCTCATCCCGGCGAGGGGCACGATCGGCGGCCCCGACCTGGGCGCCGCCATCGTGACGCTGATCGGATAGACCGGATGGGGGGACAGAGGTGAAGTCGCGCATGCTCACGCTCCTGGCCGCGCTCGCGCTGGCCCTGGGCGGAGCCGCCGCGGTGCTGGTCTACGTCTCCGGCGCCGAAGAACGCGCGCTGGAGGGCAAGAAGGTCGTCACCGTGCTGGTGGCCAAGGAGCGCATCCCGGCCGGGACCACCGGCGAGCGGGTGCGCTCCGGCGATCTCACCGAGCCGGTGCGCATGCCCGCCGAGACCGTCCCGGCCGACGCGCTGGGCCGCCTGGACGCCGGCTTGGACGAGCTGGCGCTCACCTCCGGCCTCCAGCCGCGCCAGCTGCTGCTGCGCGGCATGTTCGCCGCGCGGCAGCAGGCCGCCGGGGGACTGGTGATCCCCGAGGGCAAGCTCGCGGTCACGGTGGAGATGACCGTCGCCGCCGACGTCGCCGGGTACGTCCGGCCCGACACGCAGGTGGTCGTCTTCGACACCTTCAACGTGCTCGAAGGCCGCGACGGCGTGCCCTCCGGCGACCGGCTCGCCGAGGGGGCCGACACCAACAAGGCCACCCGGGTGCTGCTGCCCCGCGTCCAGGTGCTCGCCGTCGGACAGCGCCGCGCCGTACCCGCCGAGAACGCCGCCGCCGAGCAGGAACAGGAGCAGGAACGGACCGTGCTGGTCACCGTGGCCGTCAACCAGGACGAGGCCGAGCGGCTGGTGCACGGGGCCCAGACCGGCACCCTCTACCTCGGCCTGCTCACCGGCACCAGCGACGTCGCCCCCGGTCCCGGCGTCGACAACCACTCGCTGTTCCGCTGACCGGCGGGGGAGTACGGCGCCGGGACCGGGGGCGACGGCGGCGCGGTGGAAGCCGGAAAGACAGCCGGAAGACAGCCGGACCTGGGGCCGAGAAGGCACAGGAGAACAGACCTGACGCCGGAAGGAGGCGGAGATGACCGTCCTGTACGAACCGTGGCCCGCGACGGCCGCGGAGCTCGCCGCGCTCCTGGGGCAGGCGGGTCACGCGGTCCGGACCGTGGCCGACCTCGTGGAACTGACCGCGCTCCTGGCCGCCGACCCCGCGGAGCCGCTCGTGGTCTTCGGCCCCGGCGCCGCGCCCGCCGACGCCGTGACCTTCGCCGCCGAGCAGCGGATGCGCCGGCCCGGGACCGGCGTCGTGCTGCTGAGCGCCGACGCCGGCGCCGGCCTGCTGCGGGAGGCGCTGCGGGCCGGCATCAGGGAGGTCGCCGACCCGGGCGACCCGCAGGCCGTGCTGGAGGCGTGCGGGCGCTCGCTGGAGGTGTCCCGGCAGCTGGCCGCCGCCCCGCCGTACGGCCCGCACGGCCCCCACAGCCCGCCCGGCACCCACGGCGGCCCGTACGGCGCGCAGCCCGCCCCGGACGCCCGCCCGCCCGGCCGGATCGTCACGGTCCTGGCCACCAAGGGCGGCTGCGGCAAGACCACCGTCGCCACCAACCTGGCGGTGACGCTGGCCGACGGCGGCCGCCGCCGGGTCCTGCTGGTGGACCTGGACGTGGAGTTCGGGGACGTGGCCATCGCGCTGCAGCTCACCCCCGAACGCGGCCTCGCCGACGCGATCGCGATGGCCGACCGGCTCGACGAGACCGGGCTGCGTTCGCTGCTGACGCCGTACCGGCCCGGCCTGGACACGCTGCTGGCGCCGGTCCGGCCGACCGAGGGCGAGCAGATCGGCGGCCCGCTGGTCGGCGAGGTGCTGCGCCTGGCCCGGGACATGTTCGACTACGTCGTGGTGGACACGCCGCCGCACTTCTCCGACCCGGCGCTGGCCGCGCTGGACGTCACCGACCACTTCCTGGTCCTGGCCGCGCCCGACGTGCTGACGCTGAAGAACACCCGCATCGCGCTGGAGACGCTCGACCTGCTCGGCCACCTCGCCGACCGGCGGATCGTGACGCTCAACCGCTCCGGCTCGCCGGTCGGGCTGACCCCGCAGGACGTCGAGCGGGTGCTGCGGGTGCCGCCGCACGCCCACATCCCCTCCAGCGCCGACGTGCCGATCTCGCTGAACCGGGGCGTGCCGCTGGCGGCCGCCGACCCCGCCCACGCGGTCAGCCGCGCCATCGCCGACCTCGCCGCCCGCCACCTGGACGCCGCGCCGGCCGGCCCTCCCCGCCGCGAGCGCGGCCGGCGGGGCCTGCTGCGCAGGGTGAGGGGCTGAGAGCCGGTGGGACGCGGCGACCGGGGAGGACCGGCGGCTGATGGGACACCGCGACTCATGGGACACGACGACCGGGTGAAGGGCTGACGAGATGGGACTCAACGACCGCATCGCCCGGCGGCGCGTGGACGCCGTACCGCGGCAGACCGCCGAACGGGCGCCGGGCGCCGACGGGACCGGGGCCGGAGGCGGGGCCGTGCCGGTCCGGGTCCCCGACCCGCTGGCCGAGGTGCGCCGCCGGGTGCACCAGGCGCTGCTGGACGTGCTCGGCCCGCAGATGTACGCCGACGTGGGCGGTGACGACGACCTGCGGCGGCGGGTGCGCGAGACCATCGGCGAGGTGCTGGCGGGCGAGGAGACGCCGCTGACGGCCGCCGACCGGGCCCGCATCGCCGACGAGGTCGCCGACGACATCCTCGGGCACGGCCCGCTGGAGCCGCTGCTGCGCGACCCCGACGTCAGCGAGATCATGGTCAACGGCCCGAACCTGATCTTTGTGGAGCGGTCCGGGCGCATCGAGGAGGTCGAGACGCGCTTCGCCGACGACGCCCACCTGCGGCGCGTCATCGACCGCATCGTCTCGCGGGTCGGCCGGCACGTCGACGAGGCCAGCCCCATGGTCGACGCCCGTCTGCCCGACGGCAGCCGGGTCAACGCGGTGGTCAGCCCCATCGCGCTGGACGGCTCCCTGCTGACCATCCGCAAGTTCTCCGCCGACCCCTACACCGTCGAGGACCTGATCTCCTTCGGCACGTTCACCCGGCCGGTTGCCGACGTGCTGGAGGCGTGCGTGCGGGGCCGCCTCGACATGGTCATCAGCGGCGGCACCGGCTCCGGCAAGACCACCACGCTCAACGTGCTGTCGAGCTTCGTGCCCTCCGGCGAGCGCATCGTCACCATCGAGGACGCCGCCGAGCTGCAGCTGCGCCAGAAGCACGTGCTGCGCCTGGAGTCGCGCCCGGCCAACACCGAGGGCCGGGGCGAGGTCACCATCCGCGACCTGGTCCGCAACGCGCTGCGGATGCGCCCGGACCGCATCGTCGTCGGCGAGGTCCGCGACGGCGCCGCCCTCGACATGCTCCAGGCCATGAACACCGGTCACGACGGCTCGCTGACCACCGTGCACGCCAACACCCCGCGTGACACGCTGGCCCGGCTGGAGACGATGGTGCTGATGGCCGGGGTGGACCTGCCCGCGCGGGCCATCCGGGAGCAGATCGCCTCCGCCATCGACGTGATCGTCCAGGTGACCCGGATGAAGGACGGCGTGCGCCGGATCACCCATGTCACCGAGGTGACCGGCATGGAGGGCGAGGTGGTCACCCTCCAGGACATCTTCGTGTTCGACTACCGGGCGGGCATGGACGAAAACGGCCGCTACCGGGGCACGCTGGTGCCCACCGGGCTGCGGCCGCGCTTCCTCGACGAGATCGCCAAGGCGGGCATCACCGTCCCGCCGGGCAGCTTCGGCGGCGCGTGGTGAGGCCGACGGGGCCCGTGCCCGCCGCCGCGCTGGCGGCCCTGCTCGCCCTCCTGCTGACCGCCGCCCTCGCCACGGCTCCCGCCGCCCTCGCCGCGGTGCCTTCAGCTCTCGCCGCGGCGCCGGTGGCGTGGGCCGACGGTGAACCGTCGCTGGCGGCGAGCGCCGTGCGGGCCGCCCCCGGCCAGGCGGAGTTCTACCTGACCGCGCGGGATCTGCCGCCGGGCGCGTCCCTGGAGACGGCGCGGATCACCGTGCGCGCCGGGGGCACGCCGCTGCCGGTCACCGCCGAACCCGCCACGGGCGGCACGGGCGGCACGGGGAACGGCGGAGGGCCCGGCGCGCGGGCCCCGGTCAGATCCGTGGTGATCGTCTTCGACGCCAGCCTCTCGATGGCCGGCCCGCCGCTGGCCCAGGCCCAGGACGCCGCGCTGCGCTACGCCGGCGCCGTCCCCGCCGACGTGCGGCTCGGCCTGGTCAGGATCGGCGACCGGGCCGAGACCGTGCTGGCGCCCACCGCCGACCGCGCGGCCTTCGCCGCGGCGGTCCGCGGTCTGCGGGCGGCGGGCGCCACCGCCCTGTACGACGCGGTCGCCGAGGCGCACGCGTTGCTGTCACGGGAGGAGGAGGGGGACCGGCGGATGCTGGTGCTGTCCGACGGCTCCGACACCTCCTCGCAGAGCGGCCTGGAGACCCTGGCCAGGCGGTTGAGCCGGGACGGGGCCGTCGTCGAGGTGGTGGCGTTCGGCGATCGGGCCGACGTCGCCGCGCTGAGCCGCCTCGCCTTCGCCGGAGGGGGGAAGGTTCGCCGCGCGTCCCAGGGCGGGGAACTGGCCGCGGCGTTCCTGTCGGCCGCCGCCGGGTTCTCCCCGCCGGTGCGGGTCACCGTACGGGTGCCGGGAGAGCTGGCCGGCCGGACCGCGCGCCTGACGGTCGAGGCACGCGCGGGCACCCCGGCCGCCGCTCCTTCCGCCGCCCCCGCGCCGGCGGACACGCCCACCCCCACGCCGGCGGACACGCCCGCCCCCGCGCCTGAGGACACGCCCGCCTCCACGGCCACCGGCTGGGCGGCGAGCACGACCGTCCAGGTGACCTTCGCCGCCGACCCGCGCCCGGACGGCGGCGGCGCACCCCCGGCCGCCGTCGCGGTCACCGGGCCGCCGGACTGGCTGTACCCGGCGGGCGGCGGCGCGCTGCTGGCCTCCCTGGCGCTGGCGGCCGCGGCGCTGACCCGGCCCCGCCGGGGCCTGGGGGGCGGGCGGCTGGCCCAGCTGGAGCGGTTCACGCTGGGCCGGGCCGCGCCCGCGGGCGGCACGGGCGCGGGGGCCCTGGGTGAGGCGGCGCTCGCGCTCACCGAGAAGGTGGTGCGCGCCCGGGGCAGGCACGAGCGCCTGACCATCGAGCTGGAGCAGGCCGGGATGAAGCTGCTGCCGCACGAGTGGACGCTGCTGCGGCTGGGTGTGGCGTTCGGCGCGACGGTCCTGTTCGGCCTGCTGCTCTCACCCGTCGCCGGGCTCCTGCTCGGTCCCGTTCCGGCCTGGGCGGCCTGCGCCTTCTACCGGCGCCACCGCGCCGCCCAGCGCTCGCGCCGCTTCGCCGAGCAGCTCCCGGACGCGCTGCAGCTGGTCGTCGGCTCGCTGCGGTCGGGGTTCTCCCTCGGGCAGGCGCTGGCGGCGCTGGTACGGGAGTCGGCCGAGCCGGTCAGCACCGAGTTCGGCCGGGCCCTGGCCGAGACCAGGATCGGCGTGGACCTGGAGGACGCCCTGGAGAAGGCGGCCGAGCGCACCGCCTGCCGGGACCTGTCGTGGCTGGTGATGGCCATCCGCATCCAGCGGGAGGTGGGCGGCAACCTGGCCGAGATCATGGCCACCGCGGTGGACACCATGCGCGAGCGCGCCCGGCTCCGCCGCCACGTGCGCGCCCTGACCGCCGAGGGCCGCCTGTCGGCGTACGTGCTGATCGCGCTGCCCATCGGCGTCGGCGGCTGGATGTTCCTCATCCGCGGCGAGTACGTGCGTCCCCTCTACACCGAGCCGCTGGGCATCGTCCTGCTGGTCGCCGCCGTGCTGCTGGTCGCCTTCGGGGCCTTCTGGATGAGCCGCCTGATCAAGGTGGAGGTCTGAGCCGGTGCGACTGCTGCTGCTGATGGGCGGGCTGACGGCGCTGTCGGCCGCCGGTGTGCTGCTGGTGCGGGTGCTGACGATGGGCCGTTCCGGGCGGCGGGTGGATCCGGGGCGGCTGGAGTCGATCGAGCGTGTGTACGGCGCGGGCGGCGCCGTACGGGAGGCGGCCCAGGAGCCGTTCACCGACCGGGTGCTGCGCCCGCTGGCCGGTCGGTTCGGCACGCTCGCCCGCAGGCTCACCCCCGCCGGCATGGTCGCCCGGATGAACCGCTCGCTCACCTACGCGGGCAACCCGCCGAAGTGGCCGGTCGAGCGGGTCATGCAGGCCAAGGGGCTGGGCCTGCTGGCGGGCGGTTTCGTCGGCCTGCTGTACGGCTCCGGCCTGGGCGGCGCGCTGACGCTCCTGGGCCCCGGGCTGGGCGCGGCGGCCGGGTTCCTCCTGCCGGACCTGCTGGTCTACAACCTCGGCGTGCGCCGCCAGCAGGAGGTCGCCAGGACGCTGCCGGACATCCTCGACATGCTGACCGTCAGCGTGGAGGCCGGGCTGGGCTTCGACGCCGCCGTGGCGCAGGTGCGCGCCAACGCCGAGGGCCCGATGGCGGCGGAGTTCGCCCGGATGCTCCGGGAGATGCAGCTCGGCCAGCCCCGCACCGACGCGCTGCGCGCCCTGGCCGAGCGCACCACGGTGATAGAGCTGCGCGGGTTCTCCTCATCGGTGGTGCAGGCCAGCGAGCTGGGCATCCCGATCGCCAACGTGCTGCGCGAGCAGGCCAGGGAGATGCGGCTGCGCCGCCGCCAGCGCGCGGAGGAGGCGGCCCAGAAGGTCCCCATCAAAATCCTCTTCCCGCTGCTGTTCTGCCTGTTCCCGGCCCTGTTCGTCATCATCATCGGCCCCGGCGTCCTGCGCATCATGGACCTGTTCGGCACCTGACGACGTACACCTAGATCTGGATTCCGCGGCGGGCCAGGACTGCGGTCGTCCTGCCGCCGCGTCCCGGGGTCCCGTCCGGACCCCGGGACGCGCTGCGGCCGTACCGCTCGGCGGACGTCAGGCGGCGTCGAGGGCTGCGGTGATCTTGCGGATCATCTCGGCCATGGTGGGGGTGGGCTCGCCCTTGCGGGCCTGGGCGGCTGCTTCGACGGCGACGGTGACGGTGCTGCGGAAGTTGTCGGCCTCCGCCGGAGCCTGCCGCTTGAGCAGGCTCATGGCCGCCGTCAGGGCCGGCAGCACGCGGTCGGCGAGTTCGGCGGTGGACTTGCCGCCCAGGTCGATGTCCCTGCTCCTGGCGGCGAGCACGTGCCCGACCAGGCCGGTGGCGGAGGTCAGGGCGATGGAGCCCTGGGTGGCGATCCTGTGGGGCGAGCCGGCGGCGTCGGCGGCGGCCAGCAGCGAGACGGCACCGTAGGCGGCGGTGCGCAGGGTGGACTTGTCCTGGTCGGTGAGGGTGACGGACATGATGGCGTGCTCCTTTTACGTGGGGTGCGGAAGTTCTGTGTGCGGTGTGAAAGCCGGTGGGACGAACGGCCCGGTGCCCGGTCGGGCTCCGGTGGGGGTGGGTGTCAGTCGTCGATCGCCTGGTAGAGGGTGGTCCAGAAGTCGTTCATCAGGCGCGCCGGGCTCGGCACGGAGTAGCCGACCTGGGTGAGCAGGATCCCGGTGAGCCGGTTGCGCGGGTCGGCGTAGGCCGAGGTGCCGCTGCCGCCGTCCCAGCCGAACTGGCCGACGGGCGCGTAGTCGCCGCGGTGGGTGCGCACCGCCATCCCCAGCCCCCAGCCGCCCTGCTGCCCCTGGCCGAAGGAGATGTGCACGTTGCCGGTGGCCATGGCGTGCACGGCGGCCTGCTGCTCGGGCGTGAGCCGGTTGGTGGTCATCAGCTCGACGGCGGGCCGGGACAGGATCCGCCTGCCCTCGTGGGTGCCGCCGTTGAGCAGCATCCGGAAGTAGGCGTGGTAGTCGTCGGCGGTGGAGACCAGTCCGCCGCCGCCGCCCTGGAAGGCCGAAGGCTCGCTCCACCGTCCGCCCTTGGCCTCGTCCCACACGAGGAACTCGCCGGTGGCCGGGTCGGGGGCGTACAGGTCCGGCAGCCGGTCGATCTTGTCGGCGGGCACGTGGAAGGCGGTGTCCTTCATCCCCAGCGGCTCGAAGAGGCGCTCGCGCAGGAACTCCTCGAACGACTGGCCGGTGACCCGGGAGACGAGCACGCCGACGAGGTCGTTGCTGATCTGGTACTGCCACCGCTCGCCGGGCTGGTGCATCAGCGGCAGCGTGCCCAGGCGGCGCATCCACTCGTCCGGCTCGGGCTGCGGCTGCGGTCCCGAGGGCGTGAGCCCCTGCTCGAAAATCGCGTTGAAGATCGGCGTGCCCACCGACGTCATGTCCATGCCGAGGCCGAACGTGGAGGTCAGCACGTCCCGCACGGTGATCGGCCGCCGCGCCGGCACGGTGTCGTCCAGCGGGCCGTCGATCCGCTTGAGCACCTGCCGGCCGGCCAGTTCCGGCAGCCACGGCTCCACCAGGTCGTCCAGCCGCAGCCGGCACTCGTCCAGCAACACCATCGCCGCCGCCATCGAGACCGGCTTGGAGGTGGAGGCCATCCGGAAGATCGTGTCCCGGCGCATCGGCGCGCCGCCGTCGTGCCGCATCGTGCCCAGCGTCTCGACGTGCGTCTGACCGTCCCGGCTGACCAGGGCGACCAGCCCGGGGATCTTCCCGGACTCGACGTGCCGTGCCAGCACCTCACGCAGCCTGCGCAGGCCCGCTCCGGAGAAGCCGCTGTTGCCGGTTCCCATCCTGAATCTCCTTCACATTCGGTCTTAAGGGTGGTCCGGTTCGCGGCCCGGGGGCCGCGATCGCTGAACCGTTCATGGCGCCTACTGTCGCCGGCCGCTCTGATACCGGGCTGTCGCCGTACTGACGCGGCCGCTGACACGCCACCGCGTTTGCCGGAACGGCAACCTTTCTTGTCGGATTGGCGGGTCGCGTCGCACCCTGGGCTCGGATGCTGAGCGAAAGGAAACGCGTGGTGGACGAGACCGTGATGGGCGGGGCATACGACGTGGTGGTGGTCGGCGGCGGGGCGGCCGGGCTCGGCGGGGCCCTGGCGCTGGCGCTGGCGCGGCGGTCGGTGCTGGTGGTCGACGCCGGGCGGCCGCGCAACGCGCCCGCCGGGCACGTGCACAACTACCTGACCCGGGAGGGCACGCCACCGGCCGAGCTGGTGGCGGCCGGGCGCGAGGAGGTGACCCGGTACGGCGGTGAGATCGTCAGCGGGGACGTCGAGACCGCGGTGCGCGACGGCGACGGTTTCCTGGTGACGCTGGACGGCGGGCGGAGTGTGCGGGCGCGGCGCCTGCTGGTGGCGACCGGGCTCGTCGACGAGCTTCCCGAGGTGCCGGGGGTCGCCGGGCGGTGGGGCCGCGACGTCCTGCACTGTCCGTACTGCCACGGCTGGGAGGTGCGCGACCGGCGGATCGGCGTGCTGGCCACCGGGCCGCTGGCCCTGCACCAGGCGCACCTGTGGCGGCAGTGGAGCCCGCACGTGCTGTTGCTGCTGCACGAGAGCCCCGCGCCGGACGCCGAGGAGGCCGAGCGGCTCGCGGCCCGCGGGATCACCGTCGTGGACGGCCCGGTCGCGGGGCTGGAGGTCGACGGTGACGCGCTCACCGGGGTACGGCTCGCCTCGGGCGAGGTCGTCGCGCTGGACGCGGTGGTCGTCACGCCGCGCTTCACCCCCCGCGCCGGCTTGCTGGAGTCGCTGGGGATCAAGCCGGTCGACCTGGAGGTGGACGGCGGCGTCATCGGCAGCCAGATCCCGGCGGACGCGAACGGGGCCACCTCCGTGCCCGGCGTGTGGGTGGCGGGCAACGTCACCGACGCGCGCGCCCAGGTGATCACGTCGGCCGCGGCGGGCCTGACGGCGGCCGGAGCGATCAACGCCGATCTCGTCGCCGAGGACATCCGCGAGGCGGTCGAGGACTACCGGCACCGGGTGCGCACGATGTTCGAGCAGGACGCCTGGGAGGAGCGCTACCGCGCCCGCCCGGAGATCTGGAGCGGGCGCCCGAACCCGCAGCTCGTCGCCGAGGCCGCGGGGCTGGCCCCGGGCCGGGCGCTCGACGTCGGCAGCGGCGAGGGCGCCGACGCCGTCTGGCTGGCCGAGAGGGGCTGGCGGGTGACCGCGGCCGACATCTCCGCCACCGCGCTGGAGCGGGCCGCCGCCCGCGCGGAGCGGGCCGGTGCGCAGGTCGCAGGCCGCATCGACTGGGTGCACGCGGACCTGCGCGCCGAGCCGCCCGCCGAGGGCGCCTACGACCTGGTGTCGTCGCAGTTCATGCACCTGCCGGGCGAGGCGCGCCGGGAGCTGTTCGCCCGGCTGGCCGCCGCGGTGGCCCCGGGCGGAACCCTGCTGATCGTCGGGCACCACCCGTCCGACCTGCGGACCACGGCCCGCCGGATGCACTTCCCGGACATGATGTTCACCGCCGAGGAGGTCGCGGCCTCCCTCGACCCCGCCGCCTGGAAGGTGCTGGCCGCCGAGGCGCGCCCGCGCACCGCGCAGGACCCCGAGGGCCGCGACGTCACCATCCACGACGCCGTCCTGGTGGCCCGCCGCAGGTGAGCGGGTCCGCGGCCCGCGGGCCGCGGCAGGGCGGAAACGGCGAGAAACGGTGAGGAAACGCCGCCGACCCCGCCGGGAGGGATCCCGGCGGGGTCGGCGACGTCTGTGGGTCGGTGTGCGGGTCGCCTCTCGGCGAAAGGCACAACGCGGCTCCAGCCGTACGGTAATCCGCGAAGGCAAATTAGGTGAGGCCCGGGGACACCGGACACACCGTCCACGGAGAGGTGTAACGGCCGCCCCGCGCGGGATGTTCCCGTCCCGTGCCCTTCTTTTCCACGAGCGGGCGGAAGGGGCCCCGAGGAGCCGCGAGGGTCAGCCGGCCAGGGCCAGGGAGGGGCTGCCCGGGGTGGGGCCGGCCAGGACCCAGCGGCCGCGGCCGCCGCGCTTGGCCTGGTACATGGCGACGTCGGCGGCGCGGATCAGATCGCCGGGGGAGGTGATGCCGCCGGTGTAGACGGCGATGCCGACGCTGGTGCCCACGCGCAGTTCGTGGCCGTGGTAGTCGACCGGTTCGGTGACGACGGCCAGCAGCCGCTCGGCCAGGGCGGTGATCTCGGAGATGTCCGCGGGGCC
This sequence comes from Planobispora rosea, assembly GCF_014648175.1. Lineage (GTDB taxonomy): Bacteria > Actinomycetota > Actinomycetes > Streptosporangiales > Streptosporangiaceae > Planobispora > Planobispora rosea. The sequence goes on along the minus strand of NZ_BMQP01000028.1, from coordinate 75,375 downwards.
CGGGCACAGCAGGGCGAACTCGTCGCCACCGAGCCGCGCCACCAGGTCCTCCTCCCGTACGGCGCCGCGCAGCCGGTTGCCGATCTCGACGAGCAGGGCGTCGCCGGCCTCGTGGCCGTGGGTGTCGTTGACCGCCTTGAAGCCGTCCAGGTCCAGATAGAGCAGGACGTCGCCGGTGACGCACTCCTCCAGGCGGGCCAGGATGGTGCGCCGGTTGGCCAGGCCGGTGAGCGGGTCGTAGGAGGCCTGGTAGCTCAGCAGCCGCTCGGCGCGTTCCTGCTGGCGCACCGCGGTGGTGAAGCGGGTCAGCACGAAGCTGCTGGCGGCGACGGTGGCGGTCAGCAGGGCCAGGCGCTCACCGGTGGAGCCCGAGCCCTCGGCCACGGCGATGGCCGGGGCGGTCAGCAGGGCCAGGCCGAGGAAGACGATGCGGGCCGGGTGCAGGGTGCGGGTCCGGCGGCCGGGGCGGACCAGCTCGTCGCGGTCGGCCCGGAGCATGGTGATCACCATCAGCGCGTTGGCGAAGAAGATGATCCCGCTGACGAAGACGACGATCGACTCGTACTGCCACAGCACGCGCCCGACGTCGGCGAGGAGCCGGCCGAAGCCGGCCACGATCATCAGCCAGGTGGGGACGCCCCGCACGCCCGGCGACAGCACCAGCAGCACCACCGCCGCCATGACCAGCACGTCGCCGATCATGTAGGAGGCGTCCAGCAGGATCTCCGCGGTGTACTGCCCGCCGCTCGCCTTCAGCTCCGGGTCGATCATGACCCGCCACAGGCCGAGCGTCGCGGCGGTGGTCAGGGTGAGCATGTCCAGCAGCGGCTCGCGCATCTGCTCGCGGGCCCGCCGCCGGGCCATGATCATGAGTCCGGCGCCGATCGCGGCGTATCCGCCCAGCCACGGGACGTCCATCCAGCCGATGGGCGTCGCCTCCGGCAGGAAGTAGAAGAAGACCGTCATCACCGCATCGCCGGTCAGCAGGAGCGTCTGCCCCAGGGCGATCAGCAGCCAGGGCCGCCGGCCGGCGCGGGTGCCGGAGTCCGCGGCCGGGCGCAGCGCCGCCCACCACGCGGCGGCGCACACGACGGCGTAGCAGCCGAAGTAGACGGCCTCGCCGGTCACGGTGCCGATCGTCATCGTGATGAGGACGCCGGCCAGCGCCGCGGCCGCCACGAGCCACCAGGTGCGGAGAACGGTCATATTCCTGTGATCGGATGATCACTGTATGAAATGAGTAATTCTCCAGGAGATGACCTGGGATCTCCTTCGTACTCCGAGGACGTCTCCTCGTCGCCGTCGCCGTCGCCGTCGCCGTCGCCGTCGCATCGTCATCGCATCGCGGATGTATCAACCCGGACCGGCATGCTTGTCTCATACCGGAAACGATGAAGGAGCGCACGATGAGCAGCACCGCCGGCAGCGCCTACGAGGGGTTCACCGCCGAGGAGCGGGCCGCGATGAAGGAGCACGCCAAGGAGCTGAAGAAGACGGCGGCGCGCCGCAGCGCGGCTGACAAGGCCGCCGAGGCGGCGCGGGACGTGCTGGCGAAGATCGCCGGGATGGGGGAGGCGGACCGCGTCCTGGCCGAGCGCGTGCACGCCGTCGTCACCGCCACCGCCCCGGCCCTGGCGCCGAAGCTCTGGTACGGCATGCCCGCCTACGCGCTGGACGGCAGGATCGTCTGCCACTTCCAGCCGGCGGAGAAGTTCAAGACCCGCTATGCGACGTTCAGCTTCAGCGACCCGGCTCAGCTGGACGACGGCGCGATGTGGCCGGTCTCCTTCGCCCTGACCGAGGTCACGGACGAGGTCGAGGCGCGCATCGCCGCGCTGGTGAAGCAGGCGTTGGGCTGAGACCCGCCCGGCTCAGGCGGACCCGCACCCCCTTGCGCGCGACCCCGGACGGGAGACGCCGGACGGGAGGTGTCAGCGGAACGCCCCGGTGGAGGCCCCCTGGACGCGCGGACGCCCCGCCGATCACCTGTGATCGGCGGGGCGTCCGCCACGGGGCCCTCAGGCGCTACGAGCGCTACGGGCGCTCAGGCCGGGGCGCCGGCCGTACCTCTCAGGCGTGCTGGGCGGCCGGGACCGGGACGGTCGTGTCGGCCGCGCGGCGCGCGTCCAGGGCGAGCATCAGGCGGTCCTGAAGCTTGAAGGTGCCCACGATGAGGTTGCGGTAGGCGCCGGCCAGCGTGTCCGGCGGCGGCTCGAACGCCTCGTCGTCGAGTTCGATGACCTCGCCGATCCGGTCCACGAGCAGGCTCACCCACTCGTCGTCGACCGAGACGATCACGTTCATCGCCGGGACGTTCAGGTCCCGCGGCGGCAGGCCGAGCTGGACCCGCAGGTCCACCGCGTCGATGACCTGACCACGCAGGTTGAACAGGCCGCCGACCGAGGTCGGCGCGAGCGGGACGCGGGTGTACTCGTGGAAGCGCAGGACCTCCTGGACCTGGGCCACGTCCACCCCGAACAGCTGGTCGGCCACCTCGAAGGTGGCGTACTGGCGGCTGGGCATTGTCAGGCTCCCACCATCGAGTTGGTGATTTCGGACATCTCTGTGTAGAACCGCGGGTCGGCGGCGAGGATCGCCCGCCGCACGTCCAGCAGCTCGGTGACGCGCTGCTGGATGACGGCCGAACCGGTCAGGCCGTCGTCGTCCAGGTCGCTGCGGGCCTCGATGTGGTCCTCGACGATGTCGACGATCTGCTCGACGACCAGGGCGACGCTGCGGCCCCGCTCGGTGTAGACGACCGCCGGGACCGTCTCGCTCTCGTGCACGTCGTAGCAGCCCAGCAGCGAGGCCAGGCGGATGACCGGCAGGATGTGGTCGCGGTACTGCACGACCTCCCGGCTGCCGACCCGCTCGATGCGCTCGACCGGGAACTCCTCCAGGCGGGTGACCATGTCCAGCGGGATCGCCACCCGGCGCTCGCCGATGCCGGCGATGAGCAGGCGCTCGATGCTGCCGCCGCGAGGACGGTTGTCGACCTGGTCCAGCTGCGCGCGCTCGGCGGCCTCGGCGGCCAGGTGCGAGCGGCGGGCCAGCGAGGCGATGTCGAGGATCAGCGCGACCTTGCCGTCACCGACGATGGTGGAGCCGGCGTAGACGCCGACGTCCTTCATCCGGCCGCTGAGCGGCTTGACGACGATCTCCTCGGTGTTGAGGACCCGGTCCACCACCAGGCCGAAGCGGCGGCCGTCGGCCTGCAGCACCGCGATGTAGACGTCGCGGTCGCTGTTGCGCACCGGCAGGCCCAGCGTCTCGTCCAGCCGGACCAGCGGCAGCAGCTTGCCGCGCAGCCGGTAGACCGGCGCGCCCGACACGTGCTCGATCGCCTGGCCGGACTGGCCGTCGACGAACACCAGCTCGTCCACGCCGACCTGCGGGATGGCGTAGCGCTCGGCGCCGCACTCCACGGTGAGGGCCTGGATGATCGCCAGCGTGAGCGGGATGGTCAGCCGCCACGTGGTGCCCTTGCCCAGCGTCGAGTCGACGTCGACGGTGCCGCCGATCTGCTCGATGTTGGTCTTGACCACGTCCATGCCGACACCGCGGCCGGAGACGTTGGTGACCTTCTTGGCGGTGGAGAAACCGGGCCGGAAGACCAGGCTGATGATCTCGCGGGACTCCATCCGGGCGAGCTGGTCGCGGGTGACGACGCCGCGGTCCAGCGCCGTCTGCGCCACCCGCTCGACGTCGATGCCCGCACCGTCGTCCTTGATCTCCACGATGACGTGGCCGCCCTCGTGGTAGGCGCGCAGCGTCAGGGTGCCCTGGCCGGGCTTGCCCTTGGCGACGCGCTCCTCGACGGTCTCGATGCCGTGGTCCACCGCGTTGCGCACCAGGTGCGTCAGCGGGTCCTTGACGGCCTCCAGGAGGCTGCGGTCGAGCTCGGTCTCCTTGCCCTCCATCGCCAGCGCGACCTGCTTGCCGAGCGAGCCGCTGAGGTCGCGCACGACGCGCGGCAGCTTCGACCAGATGTGGTCGATGGGCTGCATACGCGTCTTCATGACGCTCTCCTGCAGCTCGCTGGTGATGAGGTTCAGCCGCTGGGTGGTACGCGCCAGCACCGGGTCGGAGATGTCGTTGACGCCCCGGACGATCTGGTTGCGGGTCAGCACCAGCTCACCGACCAGACGCATCAGCGTGTCGAGCAGGTCGACGTCGACGCGGATGGAGCTGTCGGCGATGCTGCGCTTGGTGTTCTGGCCGGACTCCTCGGCCGCGGGCTCGCGCACCGGCGCCGCGGGCTTGGCCACGGCCGGTGCGGCCGCTACGGCCGGCGCCGGGACCTCGGGGGCCTGCGCGGCGACCTCGACGGCCTTCACCGGGGCCTCGGGGGCCTTGGGTGCTTCCGCGGCCGGCTCCGGCGCGACCGGGGCCTTGCTCTTGGCGGACCGGGACCTGGCGGGCTTGGCCGGCTTGGCCTCCGGCGCGGGCGCCTCGGCCTTGGGCGCCGACGGGTCCTCGATGCAGGCCGTCACCATGGCGATGACCGACTCGACGTCGACGTCTCCCTCGCCGCCGGTCTCCTCGATCGACTCCAGCAGCTTGCGCACGGTGTCGACCATGGCCAGCAGGGCGTCCGCGCTGGCGGGGTTCATCTGCTGGGCACCGTCACGCAGACGGGACAGCAGGGACTCGCCGGCGTGGGTCAGCGTCTCCAGGCGGTGGAACGCCAGGAAACCACTCGTGCCCTTAATGGTGTGGATTGTCCGGAAAATGCTGGAGAGCATCTCCCGGGAGCCGGGATCCTGCTCAAGAGCCACCAAGTCCCGATCCAGCTGATCCAGGTTCTCATGGCTCTCGACCAGGAACTCCTGGATGATGTCGCCCAACTCGTCCACGACGTTCCTCTCCCTCTCTCATAAGGCAGCCATTTCATCGGCGATCGCCCACGCCACCTGAGGAACTCTGCGAAACCCGGCACACACCCCACAGCACGCACCCCCGTTTTCCTCAGCACCGCCCCCCGGCCGCCGATGCGAAGACATCGAGCTTCCAGCTCCAGCCCGCGACAGGCCCACACCCGTCGCCCGAAGCGGCAAGGACGCCGCACACGGGGGAGCACCCGGGCACCACGGAAGGGACAGACGATGCTCCGTATCGGCACGCCTCGACCACGCAGAACACTCCGCGCGACGACCACCGCCGCCCTGCTGTCCTTCGCCCTCCTCGGCGGGACCGCCGCAGCCGCCGAAGCGAACGCCGCCCCGGCCCCCCAGCCCGGCACCGTCCGCAAACCCGCCGGAAAACTCATCTCCGGCCAGTACATCGTGGTCCTGAAGAACGGCACCGCCACCGCGACCACCACCGCCGTGCGCAAGCAGGCCGGCACCCTCACCACCCGCCGCGGCGGCAAGGTCTCCCGCACCTTCGCCGGAGGCCTCAAGGGCTTCACCGTACGGGCCTCCGAAACCCAGGCCCGCCTCCTGGCCGGCGACCCCTCCGTCGCCTACGTCGAGCAGGACGCCGTCATCCACGCCACCGACGTCCAGACCGACCCCACCTGGGGCCTGGACCGCCTCGACCAGCGCGCCGGCACCCTCGACCGCTCCTACACCTACCCCTCGACCGCCGCCGGCGTCGACGTCTACGTCATCGACACCGGCATCCGCCCCGGCCACACCGACTTCGGCGGCCGCGTCACCGGCGGCGTCGACACCGTCGGCGACGGCCGCGGCACCGGCGACTGCAACGGCCACGGCACCCACGTCGCCGCCACCATCGCCGGCCAGACCTGGGGTGTCGCCAAGGGCGCCGACCTGCACCCCGTCCGCGTCCTCGGCTGCGACGGCAGCGGCTCCCTGTCCGGCGTCATCGCCGGCGTCGACTGGGTCACCCAGAACGCCACCGGCCCCTCCGTCGCCAACATGAGCCTCGGCGGCGGCACCAGCACCGCCCTGGACGACGCCGTCCGCCGCTCCGTCGCCGCCGGCGTCACCTACGTCGTCGCCGCCGGCAACAGCGCCCGCGACGCCTGCACCACCTCCCCGGCCCGCGTCCCCGAGGCCCTCACCGTCGGCGCCACCGCCAACGGCGACAGCCGCGCCTCCTTCTCCAACTACGGCCGCTGCCTGGACCTGTTCGCCCCCGGCGTGAACATCACCTCCGCCTGGAGCACCGGCGACACCGCCACCAAGACCATCAGCGGAACCTCCATGGCCGCCCCGCACGTCGCCGGAGCCGCCGCCCTGCACCTGGCCGCCACCCCCGACGCCACCCCGGCGCAGGTCGCCCAGGCCCTCACCGGCGCCGCCACCCCCGCCGTCGTGCGCAACGCCGGCACCGGCTCACCCGACCTCCTGGCCTACACCGGCACCGAGGCGGTCCCCGAGCCCCCGGCGGCCGAGCCCGAACCGCCCGCCGACACCCACTTCGTCAACGACGTCGACGTGGCACTCACCAAGCGGTGGTACCACGCCTCCACCAGCTCGATCACCGTCAGCGGCATGTCCGGCGGCGCCGGCACCGCCGCCGTCGACGTCACGATCAAGCGGGGCAGCCGCGCCGACCTCGTGATCGACGTGGTCCTGCCCGACGGCCGGACGTTCCTGCTGCGCAAGCTCAACCTGCGCGACCGCGGCGCCGACCTCGACGCCACCTACACCCTCCCCGTCACCGGCCGCGCACTCGACGGCACCTGGAAGCTGCGCGTGCGCACCCTCCTGCCGATGCGCAACAACGGCTACCTCGACACGTGGAGCGTGCGGTTCTCCTGACCGCCGCACCACCCCAGCCGTGCCCGGGGCCTCAGCGATGCCCCGCGGGGTCCCGGGCGCACCAACCACGCCGGACGCAACCGTCCGGCACCCCAAGCGCTACCGGCAGTGAGACCCACGCCACATCCAATGAGAACAAGCGCCGGGCCGAGCAACCCGGACGCCAGACGGACGAGGAGATGACGTTCCGATGAGCATGGAGATCAACAACACCGTCCGAGCCGAGGCACTGGCCCTCGCACCCGTCTCGGCCGGGGCCTCGCTGGACCGCGAGACCGCCGAGACCGCCATCCTGCAGGCGATCGACAAGCACGGCGGCGAGGCCGGCTGCGCCGCGGCCCTCGCCCAGGAGTTCGGCGAGCACCCGGAGTTCGTCTGCGAGCGCATGCGCTGGGCGAGCTCCGTCGTCGGTGCCCTGTACGCCTGACCTGCGACTACTTCCCCCGGAGGAGAGCGCCGCGGCCGGAGAGGCCGTCGCCTGTGCGATCCATTCGCCTTTACATTGTAAAGAAGTGCGGATCGCACAACACCCCGGAGAGGGTCATGCGGCCTTCCCCGGGGAACCTCCCACCCCGCCCCGCACGGCCTCCAGCCGGGCTCTCAGTCCCGCCAGGAGCTCCGGATCGGGCGCGGCCCGGTTCCTTCTGGCCTCGGCCAGCTGCTCGGCCCGCTCCGCCTGCTCTCGCAGCCGGCGGCGGTTCGCCTCCGCCACGGCCTGGGACGGCAGCCGCGCCAGCAGCGTCCCGGAGTCGTCGATCCACGGCGCCAGGCGGTAGCGGATCCAGCCCGGCAGCCAGCGTGGCTCGTCGGTGTATCCCCACGGCCGCCCGTCCGGATTGACGTTGAGCATGTACTTGACGTCGCTGACGGTGGCCCCGGCGCTGAACGAAGACCGTAGCAGCGATCGCAGGTGCTGGGGGGAGATTCTCCGCAGGACGGGGACGTCGTCGCGGAGCCTCCGGCAGGCTTGAAGCATCTGAGACTTGTTTTCCGGCGTTACGGTGCTTGGCCAGGTTCGTTCGGGTGTCGCGGGTGATGTCCCGCTCTGTCCGCTTTCCTCGCGCGCGTATACGGGGCTGATGTTTTCACTTAGAGCAACCATGGAAACACATGGGGTGCAAGTTACCTCCACAGGAAGATCCGCCGGAGGCTTCGCGGGGAGGACCTCCACCGGCCACGGCACGTCCTGCCAGGGCTCCTCTGCGAGGGTCTGAGGCGTCGGATGGGTCGTGGAGGTCAGCCGCTCCAGTTCCTCGAAGTCCATGGCGTCCAGGACGGCCCTGGGGACGGTCAGGACGTACTGGGCGGCGAGGTTGCCGAGCCCGTCGTCGACGCGTCCGCCCCGGCAGCCGGGGCGGTGGCGCGGGGTCGAGCCGGAGACGAGCGTGTGGAGCAGGCCGCGCTCCCTGAGCCAGCGCAGCCGGTCGGCGAAGGTCCGGCGGGAGACTCCGGCCTTGGCCGCCAGCAGCTCCCAGGTGGCGCCCTTGCGCGGTGAGGTGACCATGTCGGAGTCGACGTGCAGGAGCAGTTGCCAGACCACGGCCGTGGTGTTGCGCCACCAGTCGGCGCGGCGGCCGGCGGCGTCGGGGTGGGACTGGATGACGTGCAGCCAGAGCACCAGGGTGGGCACCCGGATGAGGGTGTCCGGAATGAGGCCGTCCGGCATTACCGTGGCTGGAACACATTTAGGGCCCGTTTTACGGAAAACAGGCGTAGTCGTACGAAGACTGATATCGCGTGAGGCGGGGCGGGACACGCGGAAGGCGCGATTTTCGCGTGTAGGTGGCCGACCCGGGGACCTGTCGTCTATGGTGGTCTCCAGTTGTTTGCTACAGCGACAGGCATGACAAGGGCCCGGCCGTCGTGGCCAGGTGTTATGCGATGTCCTGTGGTTTGGGGGAAGTCCCTCGCGCAAAGGTTTCTCAGGCCAACAGCGCGGGGGCTTCCGCGTTTATGCGGTCGCCGACTGGCGGCGATTGAGATTAACGCCTGGAGCTCCTCCTTCGCGGGAGAATCGCGATGTTCATGCCGCGGCTCCCTGCCGCCCCTCGATGAGCGGGAGCGGGTCCTGCGTCGCCGTGCGCGGCGGCGGGGCCAGAACGAAGTCGTGCTCGCGGGCGAGCACCCTGACGATGTATTCGTTCACCGAGCATCCGCGCTGCTGGGCGAGTGTCTTGATGTCGCCGAGAAGCTCAACGGGCACCCGCAGGGGGTGCTGCTTCACCGGCCCCCACTTGGGGTCAGGTCCGCGCTTGCTACCACTCATGAGGCCGTTATACCGATTTGCCGATTCATCGATCCAGCAGCCGTCACGGCGAGTCGCGAAAAATATTCAGAGCGTTACCTGCGCCAGGTACGCCCTGGTCCCGGCCCCGTCGTGGGCGTCCGGGGCGGCGGGAGGACGGTTTGCGCCGGTGGTTGAGGCGGGTTGAGGCGGGGTTGAGGCGATGACCGGCGGCTGGCCTCGTAGGGGCGTGGGGCGGGCGCTGGGTGGGGCGCTGTACGGGGCACTGGGTGGGCTGTCGCGCGGGTGTTCGCCCCCGCTGGTGTGACCGCTTTACAGGGTTGTGAGCCTTCCGCGGAGGCGGCAACCGTACGGCACCTTTGACGCACTTCTCCCGCTACGTCTGGACGGCTTACTGGATGTCGAAGGCCGCTACGGCAGCCTTCACCGGCACCGGATCCCGCTCGCGGGAGTCCACCGCCGGAAGTCCTGTCTCCGTCCGAAGGATGCCGCTTGATGACTTTCGCCGCCCGCACCCGTGTCCTGACCGCCGCCCTGGGCCTGGCCGCCGCCACCGCCGCGACCGTCGCCTTCGGGGGTGCCGCCCACGCCGACGTCGCCGCCGAGCAGGCGCGCCCCTCGGCCGAGAAGCTGCCCCAGGTGAGCGCGGACCGGCTGCTGAAGGTGGCCGAGGAGCAGGTCGGCACCAAGGAGAACGCGGCCGGCGGCGGCACCAAGTTCCACTCCTGGTACATGGGCTCCCCGCGGGCCAAGGAGACCGTCGCCCGCGACGGCGGCAACGTGAAGGCCTACACCAACGCCCCCTGGTGCGAGATGTTCGTCTCCTGGGTCGGCGAGCAGGTCGGCCTGCGGCCCACCGTCGGCTGGGACGCCTACACCGTCACCCACGCCCAGTGGTTCAAGGCCAACAAGCGCTGGGGCACCGAGGCCAAGCCGGGCGCGGTCGTCTACTTCGACTGGGACGGCGGCAGCGACCTGTCCGGGATCGACCACGTCGGCTTCGTGAAGAAGGACAACGGCGACGGCACGATCACCACGATCGAGGGCAACACCGGCAACGGCAAGGTCGAGCAGCGGGTCCGCCCGAAGTCGCAGGTCACCGGGTACGGCTACCCGCAGTACACCTCTTGATCCGGCACTGATCCGGCGGACCGCACGGACACGACGGACACGGACATGCGGGAAGGGGCACGGCGCGCGGCGCCGTGCCCCTTCCCGCATGTCCTGTGCGTGCGGTCCGCCGGATGCGGCCTGGCCCTGCGGCGTCGGCCCGGCGGCGTCTCAGGTACGCGGCGGTCCGCCGCCGTGCGGGCCCGGCGTGGAACGCGCCGCCCGTTCCAGTCGCGCCCTGGTGCGCGCCCGGGCCAGGGCGAGCGTCCGCTCGTCCACTTCCTCCTCGTCCGCCGGGGGTGCCCAGTCATCCGTCTGCGGGCGGTTGAGGTCGAGGGCGGTCTGGGCCAGGATGTCGGTCCGCCGCCAGTGATCGGGGCCGGGGTCGCGGTGGCGGACGCGGCGGCGCCGTTCCAGCGCGCGTTCCCGGATCACCTGCGCGGCCCGCGGCGAGCTGATGGCCAGCAGGTAGCGGGCCCAGGCCGCGTTCTCGTGGACGTGGGCCGACGGCGGGGGAGTCGCCGGGTACATCTCAGGGCTCCTGGTGTTCGGGCGGTCGAGCGGGCCGGGACCCGTTCGAACAGCACGGTACCCGCGCGCGGCCGGCGGCGGCCAGCCGATCGGCCCGGAGCGCTCCCTCAGCCCGGCCCGACGCCCACGGCCCGGCGGACGGTGGCGGGGTTGTCCAGGGTGTCGAGCATGGCGAGGGCGAGATCGCCCCGTGCCAGGCTCCAGCCGGGGACGTTGGCGTCCATCGCGGTGCGGTAGAGGCCGGTGGGCGGGTCGTCGGTGAGGTAGGGCGGACGCAGGACCGTCCAGTCGGTGTCGCTGGCCGACAGGGTGCGCTCCATGCGTTCCAGGTCGCGGTAGACGTGCCGGTAGACCGTCCGCAGCAGCGGCCGGGTGGTCAGGCGGTGCCACCATGGCTCCCCCGCCCCGCCGCGCAGCACCGGCTGGGCGCTGACGGCGACGATCCGGCGCACGCCCGCCTCCGCCATCGCCTCGATGATCCCCGCCACGGCGGTCGAGCAGACCGAGGTCGCGCTGCGCCCGCGCGGCCCCAGCGCCGACAGGACGGCGTCGTGTCCGGCCAGGAGCGGAACCAGCGACGGGGGGTCGAAGATGTCGGCCACGACGGTGTCGGCGAGATCTCCCGGCGAGCGCACCACCGCCGTCACGCGATGACCGGCCGTCCGCGCCTGCTTGACCAGTTCGCGCCCTGTGCCGCCGCTGGCGCCGAAGACCACGATCTTCATCGGGTGCCCTCCGCCCGGCGCAGCAGGACGAGCACGAGGACCGCGAACGTGGTCACCCAGGCGGCCCCGGCCAGCATGAAGGCGACGCCCAGCCCGGTGAGCGGCAGCAGGCCGCCGAGCGTCAGCCCGACCATGGCGACGGCGGCGACGGAGTTGACCGCGGCCGCGACGGGGGGCAGGACGGGATGGCCGCTGAAGACCAGCAGAAGGACGGCTCCGCCCAGCATGCCGAGGCCGATGGGGACGGTCCAGGAGCCGGGCACGCCGATCGCATCTGCCAGCCCCTGCCCGCCGACCAGCATGAAGAGGCCGAAGATCCCCGTTCCGACGCCGTCGGCGCGCAGGCTGGCCCGGAGCGCGCGCTGTTGCGACACGACACCTCCACAGTTCAAATATTTTAACTGTTTGATTTTTTGAACTGTATACTCCGGGTCCATGTCCAGCAACTCCGAGGCGGTCCGGCGCGAGATCCTCGAACTGATCCCCCAGGTGGCCGTCTATTTCCGCCAGCACCCCGCGCCGGGGATGCCCGACGGCCTGCGCGCGGTCTTCGAGAGCCACTCCCTGACCCGGCGCCACGGTGCGGTCGTCACGCAGCTCGGCATCGACTCCCCGCTGACCGTCTCCGAACTGGCCGCACGACTGGGCGTCTCCCTGCCCAACGCCAGCGACCTGGTGAGCGACCTGTGCCGGGCCGGCCTGGCCGACCGCGCTCCCGACCCGGCCAACCGCAGGCGCACGCTCGTCCACCTCAGCCCCGAGCACCGCGCCGTCGTGGCGGAGTTCCTGGAGATGCGGGCAGGCCCGCTGCTGCGCGCGATGGACGTGCTCACGCCCCGGCAGCGGGAGGGCTTCCTGGCCGGGCTGCGCGCGTGGGCGGCCGAGATCGCCGACCGGGGATGAGCCGCCCCCGTCGTGCGGGGCAGGCCGTGTAAGCGGTGATCGGTGTGGCCGGGTCACGGCGGGGCCGCCGCGGAGCCGGCCCGTCCCGGTGCCGTCCCCGCGGGTCAGGGGCGTCTGCGGGCCCGCAGGACGGAGTCGTGGAAGGTGATCTCGTGGCCGCGGGGGTGGGTGACCTGCCGGGTTCTGGTCTCGGCGACGGCGACGTCCCATCGCGCGGGGTCGAGCCCGGCCGCGATCTCCTCGGCCGTGAAGTGCACCCCCGGGCCCGAGGCGTGCGCGGCGGAGTGCGGATCCGACGGGTGGTGGCCGACGATGAGCAGCGTGCCGCCCGGCGCGACCGCCGCCGCCAGCCGGTGGAACAGCGTCTCGCGGGACGCCGCCGCGTGCACGTAGTGGGTGCAGACCAGGTCGAAGTGCTCCTCGGGAGGTGCCCAGGCGGTCAAGTCGGCCTCGATCCAGTCGATCCGGTCCGCGGCTCCGGCGCCGAGGGTCTCGGCGTGCTCGCGTGCGCGGCGCAGCGCGGTGGCGGAGATGTCCACCGCCGTCACCCGCCAGCCGTGCGAGGCGAGCCAGAGGGCGTCGGCTCCCTCGCCGCAACCGGCGTCCAGCGCCGCGCCGGGTGCGAGGTCTGCGGCCTCCGCCAGCAGGTGCGGGTTGGGCTGCCTCGGGCGGGCCGGGGCGTGGTCGTGCTCGTGTTCATGACCGTGCTCATGGCCGTCGTCATGACCGTGGTCGTGCCCGCGGTCCTGGGCATGGTCGTGCTCATGGTCGTGGCCGCGGTAGCGCTCTTCCCAGAACGCCTTGTCGAATGCGTGGGACACGGCGGTCTCCTTTCCGTTGTTCACCAGGTCCGTGCGGGTCAGGAGCCCGTCCTTGCGGGCCGGAGGGACGGGCCCCGGGTGACGGCCGCGCGGGGCGGGGTCCCGTGACCGGCGGCGGCCACCGTGTCGCCCCTCCACGGCAACCATGCGGGATCATTGGCCGTTTGCGCAAACCTAGTTGCCGTTATGGCAAACTGGAGGCATGGACGACGATGACCTCGGCCACGCACTCGACGCGGTCGGCCCCCGGCTGCGCGCGCTGCGCCGGCAGCGCGAGACCACGCTGGCCGACCTGTCGGCGGCGACCGGCATCTCGGTGAGCACCCTGTCCCGGCTGGAGTCCGGCGCCCGCCGGCCGACCCTGGAGCTCCTGCTCCCCCTGGCCAGGGAGCACGGCGTCACGCTCGACGAGCTCGTCGGCGCCCCGCCGACCGGCGACCCGCGCATCCACCTGCGCCCGGTCGCCCGCAACGGCATGACCATGCTGCCCCTGACCCGCCGGACCGGCGGCATCCAGGCATACAAGATCGTGATTCCGGCCGGCAGTCCCCGGCGGGAGCCCGATCCGCAGACCCACGAGGGCTACGAATGGCTCTACGTCCTCAACGGGCGGCTGCGGATCATCCTCGGCGAGCACGACCTGGTGCTCTCGCCCGGTGAGGCGGCCGAGTTCGACACCCGCGTGCCGCACTGGTTCGGCGCCGCCGACGGCGAGCCGGTGGAGTTCCTCAGCCTGTTCGGCAGGCAGGGCGAGCGCGCGCACCTGCGTGCCCGCCCCCGGGCGAAGGACGCCTCCTGAGCGTCCCACCGGCCGGTCAGGGGCGGGCGCGGCGCCGTACGGGGATCTCCGGCCCTGCCGTACGGCGCCGCGGGTCTCATGCGGCGAGGCGGTGCAGGCCCGCGGCCGAGCCCCTGGCCTTGAGGCTCATGACGAAGGCCAGCACCTTGGCGACCGCGCCGTACATCTCCGCCGGGATCTCGTGGCCGATCTCGCAGCTCTTGTACAGCGCGCGGGCCAGCGGGACGTCCTGCACCATGGGGATGCGGTTCTCGGAGGCGAGCTCGCGGATCTTGGCGGCGACGGTGCCGGAGCCCTTGGCGACCACCCGGGGGGCGCCCTTGGCGGGGTCGTAGCGCAGGGCGACGGCGACGTGGGTGGGGTTGACCAGGACCACGTCGGCCTTGGGGACGTCGGCCATCATGCGGTTGCGGGCCATCGCCTGCTGGCGGGCCCGGATCTGGCCCTTGACGTGCGGGTCGCCCTCGCTGCGCTTGTGCTCCTCCTTGACCTCCTGCTTGGTCATCTTCAGCTGCTTGCCGATGCGGCGGCGGGCCATCGCGTAGTCGGCGGCGGCCAGCGCGACACCGGCGGCGCCGGCGAAGCGCATGAGCGACAGGATCGCGTCGCCGGCGGTGGTCAGCAGCACGCCCAGGGGCAGGGAGCCGGAGGCCATGAGGACCGGGATCAGGTCCTGGATGGCCATGTAGGCGACGCCGGTCAGCACCGCGGTCTTCAGCAGGGCCTTGACGCTCTCCCACACCGCCTGCCCGCCGAACATCCGCTTCAGGCCGGACAGCGGGTTGAGCTTCTTGAACTGCGGCTTGAACAGCTTGCTGGCGGGCTTGAGGCCGGTCTGGCCGCCCGCGGCGGCCAGGGTGATCACCACGGTGACGGCGGCCAGCGGCGCGATCGCCAGCATGGCGTCCTTCAGGCCCGTGGCGAGCAGGCCGAGCCCCATCATCGGGTCGGGATCGCGGATGATCTCCCCGAGCTGCAGCATGATGCGCTCGGCGGCCGCCACGGAGCTCTCCAGGACCATGGGCAGCAGCAGGCCGGCCGCCAGCATCGACGCCCACGCCCCGAAGTCGGGCGTCTGGGGGACCTGGCCCTCTTTCTGGGCGTCCTTCTTCTTCTTGGCTGTCGGCTGCTCGGTCTTCTCCCCGCCGCCGCTCATGATCCGGCCCCTTCCATCATCAGTCGTACGGCGCGGTCGGTCAGCCCGTCGATGACGCCGGGCAGCACCGAGATGCCGATCCCGGCCAGGGCGAGGGTGAGGAAGATCTTCACGGGGAACCCGAGGGAGAAGGCGTTCAGGGCGGGGGCGGCCTTGCTGAGCAGGCCGAGCGCGAGGTCGGCGCAGAAGAGCACCGCGATGATCGGGCCGGCGATCTGCAGGGTGGCCACGAACAGGTCGGCCAGGCCGCCGGTGATCAGCTCGCTGAGGGTCCCCAGCGACAGCGTGCCGTTCAGCGGGAGCACGCTGTAGGTCTTGGTGAAACCGAGCAGGACGAACTGGTAGGCGCCGCTGACCAGCAGCAGGGTGGTGCACAGCATCTGGTAGAACTTGCCGAACACCGAGCTGGCGGCCATCGACAGCGGGTCGAAGGCGGTGGCCAGGGAGAAGCCGCCGAAGATGTCCAGGAGGTCGCCGGCGGCCTGCACGGCGGCGAAGACCAGGGAGGTCAGGAAGCCCAGTGCCACGCCCGCGATGACCTGCTCGATGGCGCCGATCAGCATGGTGGCGGCGGTGATGTCGGGAAGCTGTCCGGCCAGCTGGGGGGTCAGCGGCAGGGCGATCGCGACGGCCAGCAGAGCCTTGACCATGTTGGGGATCGCCTTGGAGTTGAACGGCGGGCTGATCAGCAGCCAGGCCGCGGCCCGGATCGAGGCCAGCAGCAGGGCGGCCAGGGTGGGCGAGGACAACATTCCCGTCACGGGCTCAGCCGCCGTGGATGAGCTGGGGCACCTGGTCGAACAGCTGGGTGGTGAAGGCGACCAGCTCGTGCAGCATCCAGTTGCCGGTGAAGATCAGCGCCACGGCCACTCCGGCGGCCTTCGGGACGAAGGACAGCGTGGCTTCCTGGATCTGGGTCACCGACTGGAACAGGGAGATCACGAAGCCGATGAGCAGGGCAGTGATCAGGATCGGGGCGGCGAGCTTGGTCGCGAGGACCATGGCCTGCGTGGCGATGTGCAGCACCTGGGTGTCGGTCACGGTCAGATCCTCACTGGTAGCTTCCGACCAGGGACGTCACGATGAGTCCCCAGCCGTTGACGAGTACGAAGAGAAGGAGCTTGAAGGGCATCGCCACCGTGACCGGCGGGAGCATCATCATTCCCATCGACATCAGGGCCGCGGAGATGACCAGGTCGATGATGAGGAACGGTATGTAGATGACAAACCCGATGATGAAGGCGGAACGCAGCTCCGACAGGACGAACGCCGGGATCAGGGTGGTCATCGGAACGGCCTCGGCGTTGGCCGGCTTCTTGTCCCCGGCGACCTTGGTGAACAGCGCCAGGTCGTCCTTGCGGGTGTGCTTGGTCAGGAACTCCCGCACCGACGGCTCGGCGGCCGCGACGGCCTCGGAGACGCTCTTCTCGCCCTTGAGGTAGGGCTGGACGGCGTTGTCGTTCACCTGCGAGGCGACGGGCCCCATGATGAACAGGCTGATGAAGATCGCCAGACCGGCCAGCACCTGGTTCGGCGGGACGTTGGACAGGCCGAGCGCGTTGCGGGTGATGCTCAGCACCACGAAGATCTTGGTGAAGCTGGTGCACAGCAGCAGGATCGCGGGGGCGACGGACAGGACCGTCAGGCCCAGCATCATGACGATCGACTGGCTCGGCTTGCCGTTGACGCCGTTGAGGTCGATGGTGACCGTGTCGGTGCCGGGGCCGCCCGGGCCCTTCGGGCCCTTGGGCTGGGGCGAGGCCGGCGAGGCGGAGACCGAGACGGCGGAGGTGGCGGCGGGGGCGGCGGCCTGCGGGGCCGAGGCCGCGGCCGGGACGGCCGAGGAGACCGGGGCCGCCTGCCGTACCGGCTGGGTGGCGGCCGAGGCCGGGGCCGCGCCGAGCGCGAGCGTGCCGAAGGTAGCCAGGCCGACCACGGCCAGGCTGATGATGCGCTTCATGAGTTAGCGGGCCGTCCGTTCGCGCAGCGTTTCCAGGGCGGTCTTCCAGGTCTGGAGCGACAGGGCGGAACCTGCCAGGGGGCCGGTCGCAGCGGCCCGCTCGGGGGTCGCCTCCTCGGCAGCCGGAGAGGAGTCGGCTGCCGGGAGGACGTCCGGCAGGGAGACGGGAGTGCGTTCCACGCTCTGTTCGCGGGGTTCCTCCACCGCGGCCAGGTCCGTCTCCGTCAGCAGGGTGACCTGGCCCTCGGTGACGCCGATGACCAGGGCGCGGTCGACCACGCGGACGATGGCCACCGAGGAGTTGCGGCTCAGCTGCTGGCGGGCGATCACCGAGAGGTGTCCGCCGCGGGCGGCCATCGGCTTGCGGGCGACCTTCGACAGCCCCCACACCAGGAGCAGGACGACCAGGAGCGAGAACGTGATTCTCAGGACGGTCTCGATCATTTTCGGGCTGTTCCTTCCGCGGAGGCTGTCTCGGTCGGGCCGGGGGCGCTCGGTGTCAGGAGCGCTCTGCGGTGGGCGGGACGATCTCGGTGATGCGGATGCCGAAGTTCTCGTCGATGACCACGACCTCGCCGCGGGCGATCAGACGGCCGTTGACCAGCAGGTCCACGGGGCTGCCCGCGGCGCGGTCGAGCTCGACCACGGCGCCGGGCGACAGCGACAGCAGCTCGCGGATGGTCATCCGGGTGCGGCCGAGCTCCGCGGTGACGCTCATCTCGACGTCGTGCAGCATCTCCAGGCCGCCCTTGCGGGCCGGGGTGGAGGGGGCCGCGGACGCGGGCGCCGGCCACGGGTTCGCCACCAGGGCGACCAGGGCGCGGACGACGCCGTCCTCCAGCAGCGGGACGAACATGGCCTCGCCGCGGTTGGCGAGCGCGCCCAGGCCGACCTCGGGCTCGACGGCCTGGGCGGGGTCCATGACGATCGGGCCCAGGGCGCGGGCCGCCGCCTCCAGGGCGGGCTGCACGGCCTTGGTCAGGTCGAGCTCGCCGAGCGGGCTCTGCTTCAGGGCGTCGACGAGGTCCTGGCCGACGACGATCGCGACCTCGCCCTGGGCGGTGCCGGAGAAGCGTGCGCACACGGCCTGGCCCGCGGGGACCTCACCTGGGACGCCGGAGACGGGCGTCCCGACCTCCAGGGAACCGCCGGTGGGCAGCAGGGCCAGAGCGGCCTCCGCGGCGTCGAGCGCGAGCGCCACGCGCGGGGCGACGGTGATCGTGGTCATTACTGGTTTTCCGTTTCGTTCTGCGGCGTGGGCACGACGAGGCAGGCCAGGCGCGGACCCTGACTGCCGGGCACTGCGTGGGCGAACGTGATGTCCGCGGCGGTCACCGCGAGCGGCGCGGTGACGGCGTGGGTGAGCGGTACGACGTCACCCGGTTCGAGGCGGACGATCTGTTCGGGGCGCAGCTCGACCGAGTCGAAGCGGACCGACACCTCGATGGGGGTGGTGCCGAGCGCCGCGACCATGTTGCGGTGGGCCTCCTCGCGCGTCCTGCGCTGGGAGTCGCTGAGGGTGACGTCGTTGTCGTTGACCTGCAGCTTGGGGAAGATCGAGGTGAACGGCAGGCAGAACGTCATGATGCATTCCTCGCTGCCCACGTGCATCTCGAAGGAGGCGACGATGACGGCGTCGGCGGGGGCCGCGGCCTGCACGAACTGCGGGTTGTAGTCGACGGCGCCGAGCATGGGCCGGAAGTCGGTGATGGACTCGAAGGCGTAGTGCATCTCGTCCAGGACCCGGTTGAGCAGGTCCCGCAGGAGCGGCAGCTCCATGTCGGTCAGCGGGCGCTCGATCTGCGGGCCGCCGGGACCGCCGAGCATGTGGTCGATGCTGGCCATCGCGGTGCTCAGCGAGAACTCCATGATGGCCGCGCCGGGCAGCGGGTCGAGGGTCAGCGTGGCGACGATCGTCGGGTTGGCCAGGCCGGAGATGTACTCGTCGTAGGTGAGCTGCTGGATGGAGACCAGCGAGACCTGGGACACCACGCGCAGCGTGGAGGTCAGCAGGGTCGTGTACTGCCGGGCGAACGTCTCGTACGCGATCTGCAGCGTGCGCGTGTGCTCACGCGAGAGCTTGATCGGGCGGCGGAAGTCATAGGTGTGCGGTTCAGAGTTCTTCGCCCGTCGGGACACGCGTCCAAGCAGGCGATGCGTTGGGGCGAAAGGCTGCGTCTGACTCACGAGAACACCCATCGGCGCCGCCTCTCCCCATATAAGGAAATGCCAGAAATCGGGTTCACCTCGTGACAAGAGGGTCCCGTTTCCCGTGGGGGCGCACGCTCCGGGCGTGCCCTCCGCCGCTGTGCGGTTGTCGGTCCGTCGTCCTCCTCTGGTCTCGGCTACGGCGGGCGTGGATGGTCGTGCGGGGGCCGTACGGCCCCGGCGGAGGGCGCGGCGTGAAGGGGCTCCGGGCCGTTCAGGACGGCCCGGAGCGGTCACGCGGGCGCGCGGGGCGCTACTGCATCACGAACTCGGTGAAGTAGATGTCCATGATCTGGCCCTCGTAGGCCTTCTCGACCTTCTCCAGCAACTCCTGCTTGGCCAGGTTGCGGGCCTTGTCCGAGGACAGCTCGTCCACCGGCCTGTTGCTGAAGTGGTCGATGGCCAGGTCAAGGGCCTTGCTGCCGTCCGGCGCCTCGTGGACCTCGGCGGTCGCCTGCAGGGCCAGCTTCAGCTTCAGGAAGTGCCCGTCGGCCAGGTTGATGGTGATCGCCTCCAGGGCGGCGACCGCGCCGGGCTCCGGCTTGGGCTCCTCGGCCGCGGCATCCTCCCCGCCGCCGGCGAAGAGCAGGAAGTACGCCGCTGCCGCCCCCGCGAGGACGAGAACCGCGCCGGCGATGATGAACAGCTTCATCTTCGACTTCTTCTTGCCGCCATCCGCCTCCCCGGCGTCGGGCGCGGCCTTGAGCGTTGCGGTGGCCATGGTGTTCTCCCGGTGGGTGTCAGTTGCTCGTGCTGGACTGGCCCGCGGCCGCGGGCAGCAGTGCCTTGGTCTGGGAGTCGAGGTCGGACAGGACGACCACCTCGACGCGGCGGTTCAGCGACACCGACCGCGGGTCGGTGTCGGGGTACAGCGGGCGCTGGTCGGCGTAGCCGGAGGCGTTGACCCGGCCGGCCGGGATGCCCTTGGTGATCAGCCTGCGGACCACCGTGGAGGCCCGCGCGGTCGACAGCTCCCAGTTCGACGGGTACGGGCCCGACGTCACCGGCAGCCAGTTGGTGTGCCCGTCGACCTCGAGTTTGTTGCTCTCGCCGCGCAGCGCCGGAGCGATCGCGTCGATGATCTTCTTGCCGTCCGACAGCAGCGTGGCGCTGTTGTTGCCGAACACCACGGAGCTGGTGACCACGGTGACGACCAGGCCGCGCTCGTCGACGCGGAACTGCACGCTGTCGGCGGAGTCCTGCGCGGCCAGCGCCTTCTGGATCTTCTGCTTGATCCGGTCGAACTTCTCGACCTCCTTCTCCGCGTTCTTCGCGCGGGCGGAGGCGCGGGCCCGGTCGAGGGCGGCGAGGGCGGAGCGGGCCTGCTTCTCGGCCTCCTCCTTCTCCTCCTTGGTCGCCGGGTTGGCGACGTCGGTGAAGGAGGAGTCCTCCCCGCCGGCCTCGCCGGTCACGGCGCTGCCCGGCGCGGCGAAGGTGACGGAGGGCTCGCCGAAGGCCATCGACAGGCTCGCCTTGAGCGCGTTGAACTTGTTCTGGTCGACCTGGCTCATCGCGAACAGCACGATGAACAGGGCCATCAGCACCGTGAGCATGTCACCGTAGGTGACCAGCCAGCGCTCGTCGGCGTGAGCCTCCTCATGCTCCTCGTGCTTCTTGTGGCGACGGGCCTTGGTGCTCATCAGGCGGCCTTCTTCTCCTCGGCCTTGTCCTCGGCCTCACCCGGCGGGAGCAGGCTCTTGAGCTTCTGCGAGACCAGGCGCGGGTTGGTGCCGGACTGGATGTTCGCGATGCCCTCGATGGTGAGCTCCATCTGGGCGCACTCCAGCTCGCTGAGGCGCTTGAGCCGGTTGCCGATGGGCAGCCAGATCACGTTGGCGCTGAAGACGCCCCACAGGGTGGCGACGAAGGCGGCGCCGATCATGTGGCCGAGCTTGGAGGGGTCGCTGAGGTTCTCCAGCACCAGCACGAGGCTGATGACGGTGCCGATGATGCCGATCGTGGGGGCGTAGCCGCCCATGTCGGTGAAGATCTTGGCGCCGGACTTGTCGGCCTTGCGCTTGGCGTCGACCTCGGCCTCCAGGATCTCCCGGAGCTCCTCGGGGTCGGTGCCGTCGATGGCCAGCTCCAGGCCGCGGCGGAGGAACGGCTCCTCGACCTCCTTGATCGCGTCCTCCAGGGCCAGCAGGCCCTCGCGGCGGGCGCGCTCGGCGAGCTTGACGATCGAGTCGACCAGCTCCTTGCTGGGCACCGGCTTGGACTTGATGGCCCGCTGGATCTGCTTGCCGATGCCGAGGCTGTCACGCAGGACGCCACCGGCCATCGCCACGCCGAAGGTGCCGCCGAAGACCAGGATGAGCGGGGCCGGAAGCATGATCGACATCGGGTCCGCGCCCTCAAGGAACATCATCGCCAGCATGGAGGCGACGGCGATGCCGATACCTGCCAGGGTTGCCGGATCCATCTACCGCTCCTGTCGGTGAAGTCGGACGACGCGCGCCTGGTCGGAGTCGGTGGGCGCGGCGGGCGGGCGGTGCGTTCCCGAGGAGACGAGGATCTCCGCGTCGGCGAGCAGGTCGGCGCGGTAGCGGCGCACGATCGACATGAACTCGCTCAGGGACTCGGCGATGATGTACTTGGTCCCGTCCACGAGAGTGATCACCGTGTCGGGGGTCTGGTCGGCTCGCTCGATCAGGTCCGGGTTCAGTGCGAACTCCGGCCCGTTAAGGCGGGTAAGAAGTATCACCGGGTCCGTCCTCGGGGTCGTCAGCGGGCGTGCGGCCCGTCCCGAACCGCGCTGTTTCCCCCATCGGCCATCGCCTCTGCGGCCTGAGGAAACCCACGGGACCAAGGTCCCTTCTCCGGTCTCGTCCACCCGGCGCGGGTGGCCCCTGCCGAGAGGGCAACCTTGATGTACACAATGAACACTTGAATTACTATGGACACATGGACATGGAGCAGATAGGCATCGTCGAAGCCCGCAAGCGCCTGGGCACACTGGTCTCCCGTGCCGTGCACGCCCACGTCCCGGTGCGCATCAGCCGCTCGGCCGACGAACACGCCGTGCTCATCAGCGAAAGCGAGTACGCCGAGCTCCAGCGCCTTCGCGAGCAGGCCGAAGTCGCGGAGATGAGGGAGCGCATAGCCGCCGTGAAGCGCGGCGAGGCCCGGCTGACCGGCTTCGCCAGCAAGGAAGCCGCATACGCGCACTTCGGCGTGCCGCTGCCGGACGCACGTGACTGATGCGAACCGTCCTGTGGAGCGTGGAGGCCGAGGAGTCGGTGCTGAAGCTGCCGCTCGGTCTCCGCGCCACCGTCCTGGAGACGGTCTACTGCCTGCCGGACGAGCCTGAGCCCCCGGGCGCGCAACCGTACGGGATGATCCCGTCGGCTTTCGAGATCGTGACGGACTCCTTCACGCTGCGCTACACCTACGGCGAAGACCACGTGTCCGTCTGGACCGTCCGCGCCAACACCTGACCCTCCGCACCCGGGCGGCGACGCGCGAAGGCCCCGGGCACGTGCGTGCCCGGGGCCTCATGCCGTTCCCCGCATGGCGGGGCGGGATGCTTAGCGCTTGAGGTTGACCAGGTCGTTCAGCAGCTCGTCGGAGGTGCTGATGACCTTGGTGTTGGCCTGGAAGCCGCGCTGGGAGATGATCAGGTTGGTGAACTCCTGGCCGAGGTCGACGTTGGACATCTCCAGCGCGCCGGTCTGCATCAGCCCCATGCCGCCGGTGCCCGCGGTGCCGACGGTGGCGGCACCGGAGTTCACGGTGGCGCGGTAGGTCGAGCCGCCGGCCTTCTCCAGACCGCCCGGGTTGACGAAGTTGCCCATGGCGATACGGCCGATCGGGCGCTTGGTGCCGTCGTTCATGACACCGACGAGGGTGCCGTCCTGGGAGATGGTGTAGGACTCCAGGGAGCCGTCCGTCGGCAGCTGCACGGGCGTCAGCGGGGCGGCGGTGTTGATGGTGCCGGTGGTGGTGTTCCAGCCGAGCACGAAGTTGCCGTCGGGGGTCACCAGGTTGCTGTTGGCGTCGAAGCTGAAGGAGCCGGCGCGGGTGTAGAGCTGCTCGGTGCCGTTCTGCACGACGAAGAAGCCGTCGCCCTGGACCATCAGGTCGGTCTTGCGGCCGGTGGTCTGCGCCGCGCCCTGGCCGAAGTTCGTCTCGACGCCCGCCAGGCGCACGCCCAGGCCGACCTGCGCCGGGTTGGAACCACCGGCGGCCTGGTTCACGCCGTCGGCGGCCTGCGGGGCGCCCGCGGCGCGCATCATCTGGCTCAGGGTGTCCTGGAAGGTGGTCTGGGACGTCTTGAAGCCGGTGGTGTTGACGTTGGCGATGTTGTTACCGGTCACGTCCATCATCGTCTGGTGGACGCGCAGGCCGCTGATGCCCGAGTACAGGGAGCGAAGCATGTCAGTTTCCTTCGGTGGAGGCGGGTTCGGTGCCGGGCCGGCCGGCGCTGGTGACTTCCTTGACCGAGGACAGCGGTACATCCGTGTTCCCGACCTTCAGGGTCGGGCTGCTGCCGAGTGAGGCGGAGGTGACCACACCGACGGCTTCCGTGCCGTCTGGTCCGGTGTAGCTGACGGTCTTTCCGACGAGGCCGCTGGCCGAGAGGCTGAGCTGGGCCGCCAGCAGCTGACCCTGCTGCTTGACGAGCTCCTCCATCTTCTCCACCTCGGTGAACTGCGCGGTCTGCGACAGGAACGCCGAGGTGTCGGCGGGCTTGCTGGGGTCCTGGTAACGCATCTGGGCCACCAGAAGCTGCAGGAAGGTGTCCTTGTCGAGCTTGCTGCCGCTGCTCGCGGACGTCGTTCCGGTCGTGGCGGCCGTGGTTGCGGTGGTGGCGGTGACGGGGGTCGAGGCCCCACTCGTGATGCTGGTCACGTGGTTCCTTGCGGGAGACGGGTCAGAGACGGACGTTGAGCAGGCGGGATCCGGGCCGCTCCGGTACGGGGTCGGCCGTGGCGGGGGCCGTGCGGGCACCGCGGTACGGGTCGCCGTTCCAGCCCTGGCCTCCCTGCTGGGCCGGGTCCTGCTGGGCCTGCGGCTGGCGGCCCGCGCCGAACTGGCCGCCGTTCGGGGCCTCGCGCTGCAGGTCCAGGCTGCAGGAGGAGAACCCGCCGTCCTCCAGCTCCCGCTTGAGGTCGGGCAGGGACGAGCGGAGCGCCTCGAAGGCGGCGTCGCTGGCCCCGGCGAGCTGCAGGTGCACCGCGCCGTTGCGGAGCTCGGCGACGACGCTGATCGGGCCGAGGTCGACGGGGTGCAGGTGGACGGTGAGCCGGTGGATGCCGTCCGGGTCCTGCCGGAGCGGCAGGATGTGCATGGCGACCTGCGCGGCGGGCGGGGCCGGGCGGGACGAGGCGGGAGCGGAGACCTGCTCCGCCGCCTTGGTCTGCGCGGTCGCGGTGACGTTCGGTACGGCCTGCGGCGCGGCGTCGGACACCTCGGTCTTCTCGCTCACCGCCGTGGCCGCGGAACCGGGCTGCCCGGAGCCGCCCTCGCCGGTCGAGGCGCCCGCGCCGGAGCCGGTGGCCGGGACGGTGGAGACCGGGACGCCCTCGGTGGTCGTGCCGGAGGCGGCGGGCAGGTCCGTGCCGGTCGTGGCGGCGGGCTCCGCCGCGGTGAGCGCGGCGCCGGGGCCGGCCGCGGTGAGCGCGGCCTCCGCCGGGGCGACCGTTCCGCCCAGGAGCACGGCGGTCGGTACGGCGGGCACTCCCGTCAGGCCACCGGCCTGGGCGGGCTGCTGCCCCTGAACCTGCACACCACCAGGGGTCAGGAGCTGCGCCGAGAGAACCTGTCCCTGGTCCTGGCCGTTGAGCTGGCCCTGGATGGTGAGCGGGACTCCGAGCTGGGTGCCGGGTGCGGTCTGTGCCGGGGACAGTGCGGTGACTGCCTGGGCCGTCTGGGCCGTCTCGCCGGAACCCGCGGCGGCGTCGCCGAAGCCGGGCAGGACGCCCTGCGGCATCCCCCCGCCCGCGAGAAGGGCGAGCAGGGCGGCGAAGGCGTCGCCGGCCCCGGTCTGCCCAGCCTGCCCCTCACCAGAGGCGCCGGACGGCGCCGCCATCGGCGACGGGCTCCCCGTCAAGGGGATCGAAGGCATGGTCAAGATCGTCTCTCCTGCTATCCGATGCCGTTCATGGCCGACTGAATGGTGCGGACGTAAGCCTGGGCCGGGTCGTAGAGGCCGGTACCCAGTCCATCGGCAGCGCCCGGGAGGACCTGCGTCAAATTGGGCGTGCTGTTGGAATCGAGCGCGGCGGCGCCGTACCCGGACTGGATCTGGGCCGCCGCGGCCAGGGGAGTGGACGCCGCAGGAGTGGCCTGGCCGGCCGTCGCCCCGGTGGCGCTCGCCGCGTCGTCGCTCAGGATGCGGCGGATGTCGGTGGGCTTGCGGTAGTAGTCGTCCATGTTGACGATCTTGACCACGTCGCCGGTGCGGGGGGCGTGCAGCATCTTGCCGTCGCCGATGTAGATGCCGATGTGCGTCGCGGGGGAGCCGAAGGTCAGCAGGTCACCCGGCTGCGCCTGCTTCAGGCTGGGGATGCTGCGGCCCTCGTTCTGCTGGTCCTGCGAGACGCGCGGCAGCGAGATGCCCAGCTTCTTGTAGACGAGCTGGACCAGGCCGGAGCAGTCCAGGCCCCGGCTCGGCTCCGTGCCGCCCCACAGGTAGGGGACTCCGAGGTAGCGGCGGGCCTGCTCCACGACGTCCTGACCGGTGACCTTCCCGTCGGCGGAGCCGGAGGTGACCTTGCCCGTCGCCCCGGTGGAGGTGGTGGCGCCGGTGCCCGCCGTGGTGGTCTGCTTGGCGTCCTCCAGTGCGGCGGCGAAGTCGGTCGCCGAGGCGGACGAGGCGGACGAGGTCGCCGGGGTGCCCGAAGCGCCGGCCGCGGAGACGGCGGGCGCCCCGCCGAAGGCGTGCAGCTGGGCGATCCTCGCCGTGACGTCCGCGATGCTCAACGGCCCTTCTCCTGTCCTGCCTGCCACCTGCTCGACTGCCATCTGTCCGTCTGCGTCCCGCCGGTCCACGGCCTGCCGGGCTGCGATCCGCTGCTCGGCAGCCCGCCGGTGCGCGGCCTGGCGGCCTGCGATCCGCCGTCCGGCAGTCCGCCGGTGCGCGGCCGGCGGGTGGTCGACAGGTCGTCGACGGCGAGCTGCTCGGCGGCGGCGTCGGCCTCCTGGCGGGCGGCCTCGTGCCGTTCGGCCAGCTTCTCCACCATCCGGCGCCGCTGGGAGGCCGCGCTCCAGCTGTTCACGCTGGTGGCGACCTTCCGCTGGGCCTCCTCGGCCTGCTGCCGCCGCAGCGACAGCTCCGCGGCCACCGCGCGCCGGGCGGCCATCGCCGCGACGAACGCGGCGGCGTCGGAGGGCTCCGGCACGACCATCCGGGCCTGCAGCTCCACCTCCTGGTCCTCGACCCGCTGGGCGGCGGCGGCCGCCGCGGAGCGGGCCCGCATCACCCCGCCCTTGGCGGCGTCCTCCTGGGCCTTGCGGGCCCGCAGGATCGAGGAGAGCCGGAATCGTGGGCTCATGGGAGCTCCTTAAGGTCGTGATCCTGGACGTGGGAGGGAAGAGGGAGGGGAGATCCCGGCCGCAGGAACGTTCCGGCGGGGAGGTCCTGACGGGAGGTTCCGGGAGAGGTCCTGACGGGAGGTTCCGGGGGGTTCCGTCAGCGGGGAGCCCCTCAGCCCAGCAGGGCCTGGAGCTCCTGCCAGGCTTCCCCGGCCGAGGTGCGCTCCTCCATGTCCTGACGGAGGAATCCCTGGATCCGCGGCCACAGCGCCCGCGCCAGGTCGGCGTCGGGGTTGGTGCCGGGTACGTAGGCGCCGATCTCCACCAGTTCGCGGATGTCGCGGTGGGCGGCCAGCAGACGGCGCAGCGAGGTCGCGCCGGACCGCTGCTCGCGGCTGGTCACCGCGCCCGCGACGCGGGAGACCGACTCCAGCACGTCGATCGTGGGGAAGTGGCCCGCGGTCGCCAGGCGCCGGTCGAGCACGACGTGGCCGTCGAGGATCGAGCGCGCGGCGTCGGCGATGGGCTCGTTGTGGTCGTCTCCGTCGACCAGCACCGTGTACAGGCCGGTGATGGTGCCGTCGACGCCGGGCCCGGCCCGCTCCAGCAGCCGGGGCAGCATCGCGAACACCGACGGCGGGTAGCCGCGGGTGGCCGGCGGCTCACCGGCCGAGAGGCCGACCTCGCGCTGGGCCATGGCGGCCCGGGTGAGGCTGTCCATCAGCAGCAGGGCGTCACGGCCCTGGTCGCGGAACCACTCGGCGATGCGCGTGGCCACGAAGCAGGCGCGCAGGCGCACCATGGGCGGCTGGTCGGAGGTGGCCACGATCACGACGGAGCGGGCCAGGCCCTCGGGGCCGAGGTCGTTCTCCAGGAACTCGCGCACCTCCCGGCCGCGCTCGCCGACCAGCGCCACGACGGTGATCTCGGCCTCGGTGCCCCGGGTGATCATGGACATGAGGCTGGACTTGCCGACGCCGGAACCGGCGAAGATGCCCAGACGCTGCCCGCGCCCGACGGTGACCATGGTGTCCAGGGCGCGCACGCCCACCGGCATCGGCTCGGTGATCCGGCGCCGCTGCATGGCGTTCGGCGGCTCGTTCTCCACCGGGACCATCTCCAGCCCCGCCAGCGAGGGACCGCCGTCCATCGGGCGGCCCAGGCCGTCCAGGACGCGGCCGCGCAGCGCCTCACCGACCGGGATCCGCAGCGTGTCGCCGGTGGCGATCGCGGGGCTGCCCACTCCGATGCCGGTCAGGGAGCCCAGCGGCAGGCAGCTGAGCCGCCCGCTGTCCAGCGCGACCACCTCGGCCGGGACGGCGGCCGGGCCCTCGCCCAGGTACACCAGGTCGCCCACTTTGCCGGAGACGCCCTCCACGGCGACCGAGAGTCCGACCACGGCGGACACGCGGCCGGCCACGATGGGCCTGGCCACCTTGGTGGCGGCGGCGATGCGGGAGTCGAGCAGCGGGATCACAGGCCCAGGGCCTCCTTGACGCGTTCGAGGGCGGTGGACAGGCGGGCGTCGACGGCGGTCGCGTCGCACTCGGCGACGGCGTCGCCGGGCTTCATCCGGGGGTCGACGACCATGGTCACGCTCCGGCCGTCGATGTCGAAGGTGTTGTTCGCCGCGCCGACGAGGGCGGCGTGGTCGGCGGGGCTCAGCCGGACGAGCACGGGGCGGTTCTCCGGCACCAGGGCCAGTGCCCTGGCCAGGGCCTCGCGGCCGGGCTCGGGGCTGTTCTCGATCTCCCGGCCGAGTACGGCCTCGGCGAGGGCGTAGGCGGTCTGAACGATGAGCTCCTCCAGTTCGGCGGCCGCCGGGGCGGTCTGCTGCTCCAGCCGGCCCGCCGAGGTGGTGATCGCGGACAGGGCGCTGTCCAGCCGCGCGATCTTGCGGGCCTCGGCCCGGGCGACGCGCTCGGCCTCGTCCCGGACCTCGGCCGCGGCGGCCTGGCGGGCCTCCTCGCGGCCCTGCGCCCAGCCCTCGGCGTATCCGGTGGCCCGGGCCTCGGCCCGGGCTCGTTCCATCACATCGGCAGGGATGTTGGCTCCCGTACCGAAATCGGCGGTGAATCTGGCGGCGCTGAAGGTGCGCGCCTGCGTCCCCCGGACGACCACCTCAGGCGACAAACTCATCTTCATCCCCGCGACGAATCATGATCTGGCCCGACTCCTCCAGCGCCCGGATCGCGTGAACGATCTTGGCCTGGGCTTCCTCGACCGTGCGCAGCCGTACCGGACCGAGCAGGTCGATCTCCTCGACGAGGTTCTCGGCGGCACGCGCGGACAGGTTGCGCGTCACCTTGTTGAGCACGTCCTGGCTGACGCCCTTGAGCGCGGTCGCCAGGTCGGCGGTCTCGACCTGCCGGACCACCAGCTGGACGGCGCGGTCGTCGAGGTGGACGACGTCCTCGAACATGAACATCCGGCTGCGGACTTCCTCGGCCAGCTCGGGGCTGCGCCCCTCCAGGCCCTCCAGGATCAGGCGCTCGGTGACCCGGTCCGCGCGGTTGATGATGTCCACCAGCGGCTGCAGGCCGCCCACCGCCGACAGGTCGGACGGCTGGAGCACCGACGAGAGCTTGCGCTCCAGCATCGTCTCCACCTGGCGGATGATGTCCGGCGAGGTGCGGTCCATCACCGCGATCCGGTGCGCCACGTCGGCCTGCAGGGTCGGGCTGAGGCCCGACAGGATCTGCGCGCCCAGGTGGGACGGGAGGTGCGCGAGCACCAGCGCGATCAGCTGGGGGTGCTCGTCCTGCACGAACGAGAGCACCTGCCGGGGGTCGGCCCGCTGCAGGAAGCTGAACGGCAGGTCGACCAGCGTGGCCGAGAGCCGCTCGACGATCTGGCTGGCCCGCTCGCGGCCCAGCGACGCCTCCAGCAGCTCGCGGGCGAAGTCCATGCCGCCCTGGCCGGCGTAGCGGTAGGCGGTGGTCAGGTCGCGGAACTCCGAGAGGATCTCCACGGCGTCGCCGGGGTCGACGGTGCCCAGCCGCACGATCTCGGCGGTCAGCTCCTCGACCTCGGGCTCGCGCAGCTGCCCGAGCACCTTCGCCGAGTCGTCCTTGCCCATCTGCACGAGCAGGATGGCGGCCTTGCGCAGGCCGGACATGGTCTCGGTCATCGGCATGGCTAGTTCCTCCTGTCCGCGAGCCAGCTGCGCAGGACGTGGGCGACTTCCTCCGGCTGGCGGGACACCATGCCGGAGATCTCGTCACGGAGCTCCTCACGCTTGCCGGCGTCGGGCTCGGCGGGGGCGGGATCGGCCGGGGCGGCCATGAGCGCCTCGCGCTCGGAGGCCTCCAGGGCGGCCTGGGCGCGGACGCGCTCCAGCTCGATCTGGAGCTCCTCCAGACGCGCCTGCTCCTTCTTCGACAGCGCCGAGCGGCGCTTGCGGCGGCCGCGCAGCATCCCGATGACGAACAGGAGCGCGATGCCCAGGGCGGCAGCGCCGATCTTGGCGTACTCCATCGTCTGGGCGTCCTGCTCGGCCTTCTGAGCGGCGGCGAGGTCGGCGGCGGCCTTCTCGGCGGTGCTGTTGTCGAACGGCATGGCGGCGACGGCGATGGTGTCGCCCCGCTGGGTGCTCACACCGGCGGCGGAGGTCACGATGCGCTGGATCTCGGCCATGTCCACGCCGGCGGACGCCTGGCCGTCGACCATCACGGCGACGTCGAGCTTGCGGACCGCGCCGGGCGCGGTCTTGCGGGTCTCGCTGACCAGGCCGACGGCGTTGTCACGGGTCTCGGTGACCGACCGGTAGTTGTTGCCGGCCTGGGTGCTCGGGACCTGGATGTTGTCGGGACCGAGGACGCCGCCGGTCGGCGTGCCGCCACCGTCGTAGCTCTCCTCCTTGGTCGTCGACGACAGCGGCGGGGTGTTCGGGTCGCTGACGTAGCGCTGGCTCTTGGTCTCGGTCTGGTCGTAGTCGAGGTCGGCGGTGACCTTGACGACGGCCTTGTTCGGGCCGAGGACCTGGGTCAGCATCTGCTGGATCGAGCTGCCCATCCGCTGCTCGAACGCCTGGGTCTGCTGCTCGCGCTCGTCGCCGGCGCCGGTCAGGGCCTGCTCGCCGCCGGCCGACAGCACCCTGCCGGTGGAGTCGGCGAGGGTGACGTCGGTCGGCTCCATGCCCTCGATGCTGGAGGCGACCAGGTTCACCACGGCCTTGACCTGCGCGGTGGTCAGCTCCTTGGTGGGGACGGTGCTCACCAAGACCGAGGCGGTCGGCTTGGCGGCGTCGTCGGAGAAGACGTCCTTCTGCGGGATCGCGAGGTGCACGCTGGCGGAGTTGACGCCGTCGATCGCCTTGATGGTCTTGGCGAGCTCGCCCTCCAGGGCGCGCTGGTAGCCGACGTGCTGCATGAAGTCGGAGGTGGTGACACCCTGCTTGTCCAGCAGGGCGTAGCCGCCGCCGTCCTCCTGGGACGGCAGGCCCTCACCGCTCATCTTCAGCCGCAGGTCGTACACCTGGGCCTGGGGCACCAGGATCGTGCTGCCGCCGTCGGTGAGCTGGTAGGGAACGCCTTCGGCGGTGAGCTTCTCGACGATCGCGTTGCCGTCGGACCCCGACAGGTTGGAGTACAGCGTGCCGTACGTGGGCTGCGAGGCCCACTGCGCGAAGAAGAATCCACCCACCGCGAGGACGAGGACGAGCGAGATGGTGACGGCCTTCTGCCCGCTGCTGAACGACGCGAAGGCGGAGCGGCCCTGGCGGAGGGCGGCGAGTGCGCGTTCCTGCATCAGCCCTGCAACCTCATGATCTCGGTGAAGGCGGCGATGGCCTTGTCACGGACGGCGACGGTGAGCTGGGTGGCCAGTGCGGCCTCGGTGCTGGCGGCCATGTAGTCGTGGGCGTCCTGCAGGTCGCCGGTGGCGGCCTTGACGGCCAGCGCGTCGGCCTTGGACTGCGTGGCCTGCAGGCCCTCGACGCTCTGGGTGAGGATCCCACCGAAGACGTCGCCCGCGTTCCGCGCGGCCGACAGGCCCGACGGGGCGTCGGGGGCGACGATGCGCAGCGGTCCCGCGATGGGGCCGATCGAGTCGATGCTCATCCGTTCCTCCCGAGCTGGAGCGCGGCCTGGTAGGCGTCATAGGCGCGGTCGACGACCGAAAGGTTGGCCTGGTAGGAGCGCTGCGCCATCATCAGCTGCCCCATCTGGGCGCCGAGGTCGATGTCGGGGTAGCGCACGTAGCCCTTCTCGTCGGCCAGGGGGTGGTCGGGCTCGTAGACCAGGCGGCCCTCGGCCTTGCCCAGCTCGATTCCGCCGACCTGGACGCCGCCGTTGCCCGAGCCGTAGTCCACGGCCTGGGCGAGCACATAGCGGGCCCGGAACGCCTCACCGCTGGTGGGCGCGACGTTGTTGATGTTGGCGATGTTGTCCGACACGGCGTCCAGCCACTTGCGGTAGACGGTCACACCCGTGCCGGCGATGCCGATCGCTCCGAAGGGACCGGTAGCCATGGTCACGCACCTCCCCTGATGACGGAACGCAGCTGGCCGTACTTGGCGTCGAGGGCTTTCAACATCGTCTGGTAGCGCAGCACGGTGTCCATGTGCGACAAGGTCTCGTGGTCGAGGTTGACGTTGTTGCCGTTCTCCCGGGTGGGCTCAAGGGAGCGGGCGACGCCCGGCTGCACACCTCTGACGGCACTGGCGGCCTTGTCGGGTGATCCGCTGGTGACCGCGGTCCGCAGGGCCTCCTCGAACTGGACGCGGCCGGCGAGGAAACCGGGAGTCTCGATATTGGCGATGTTGTCGGCGATGACTCGCTGGCGCTGGGCCAGGCCCTTCAGCGCGATGCGCACAGCGCTGGAGGTGACGTCCTCGAGCACGAACAGACTCCGTTCGCTCTACTACGACCGCCGATCCATGGCGTAACGGGGCGAGCACTCCCTGCTCAGGTAGGCCCATCGGACAGTCCGGAGTCGTCCTGAGGACTTTTCCGGCTTTCGTCTCCGTCCTCGTGCCAAGTCCTCAGATGGGGGAGCCGCCCTGCCGATGGGGCGGCGAGCCCATTCTCGAAGCCGCCCACCAGCGAGGAGAGCCCGCGTGACCGAAGGCATCGCCGCGATCCAGGCCCGTGTGGCCGTCCTGCAGAGCCAGTTCGCCCAGATCACTCCCCGTTCCGGCGTCTCCTCCGCCCAGCAGTTCGCCACCCGGCTCACCACCGAGCAGCAGAAGGCCGCGGCCGCCGGCACGACGTCCACCTCGCCGTCCGCTCCCGCGGCGGGCGCCTCCGGCACTTCCGGTACGGCGAGCACCTCGGCCACGACCGGGACGACAGGGACGAACGGGACCACCGGGACCACCGGGACCACCGCCACCGAGAAAGCGCACGAGCACTCCAAGGTCCTCGGCGGCGGCGACCGCATCACGGCCACCATGAAGAAGGTCATCGACGACGTCGACGCCAAGTTCGGCCCGTTCCCGACCATCGGCGCCTGGCGGGCCGACGGCGGCATGCCCGGCAGCGACCACCCCACCGGCAAGGCCGCCGACTTCATGATCACTACGGGCGGCAGGATGCCTTCCAGCGCCAAGCTCAAGGAGGGCTGGGAGGTCGCCAACTACGTCAAGGACAACGCCGGGAAACTCGGCATCAAATACATCATCTTCGCCCAGCACATCTGGAGCCCCGCCCGGGCGGACGAGGGCTGGCGCCTGATGGAGGACCGCGGCAGCGTCACCCAGAACCACTTCGACCACGTGCACATCTCCGTCGAGAAGTAG
Organism: Planobispora rosea; assembly: GCF_014648175.1. GTDB lineage: Bacteria > Actinomycetota > Actinomycetes > Streptosporangiales > Streptosporangiaceae > Planobispora > Planobispora rosea. The sequence goes on along the minus strand of NZ_BMQP01000028.1, from coordinate 41,971 downwards.
TCCCCCGACAAGCGGCCCCGCGGGTGACCGCCCCTCCCGGCGGATGGGTACGTACGGTACCGCTGCGGACGATGTGAGCGGGGGCGGGGCGTGCGACGACGAGCGCGGGGATGGGCGCAGACGCTGCTGGCCCTCACCGGTGTCACCGCCGTGCTCGCCCCGCTCGGCGGCTGTGCCGCCCCCGCCCCGGTCCGCGCCATGTGGCTGTGGCACCCGGCCGACCCGGCCGCCGTCGTGGAGTGGGCCACCGCCCAGCAGGTGAGCGAGATCTTCGCCTACGTGCCGGAGGAGCTCACCGCCGCCGAGCGCGCCCGGCTGGCCACGCTCAAGAAGAACGCCGACGCCGCCGGGATCAAGCTGGCCGCCCTGGGCGGCGCGCCCGAGTGGGCCCTCGACCACGCCGCCGCCCTGTCCTGGCTGCGCACCGCGATGGGCACCGGCCTGTTCCACGCCGCCCACGTCGACGTCGAGCCGTACCACCTGCCCGCCTGGCGCACCGACCGGGCCGGGACCGTCGCGTCCTTCACCGCGCTGCTGACCGGACTCCGCGACGCCGACCCCCGCCCACTCGAGGCCGACGTGCCGTTCTGGTACCACACCGTCCCCGCCGCCCCCTCCGGCGCGGACCCGGCGAACTCGGCGGGCTCGCCGACCACCGGGGGCTCCGGGACCCTGGCCGACGAGGTCCTGGCCCGCACCGACGCGGTGACCGTCATGTCCTACCGCGACACCGCCACCGGCCCCGGCTCCATCATGGAGATCTCCGCCGACATGCTCCGCCGCGGCGAGCGGGCGGGCCGTCCGGTACGGCTCGGCGCCGAGACCCTCCGCCTGCCCGACTGCCCGCACTGCACCTTCCACGGGAAGGGACGCGCGGCGATGGACGCGGCCCTGGCCGAGGTCGACGCGGCCGCCGCCGGCTATCCCTCATTCGCCGGCATCGCCGTCCACGACTACACCGCCTGGACCGCACTGCCCCCCTGACCGCCCTGCCCCCTGACCGCCCTAACGCCAGCCGGTCGGCAGCCCCGGGACCGCTTTCCGGTAGACCTCGGGATGTTCGGTCACGATCGCCCAGTCATAGAGGGGGTCGCTCTGGTTACCACGATCGGACGTTCGCTCTCCAACGCCGCGCCGATCATGGCGGCGGTGTAGACATCGCCGGACAGATGCAGCGGGACCGCGCTGGCGTCCAGGGCCGGGCCGTAACGCGAGACGCCCTCTTCCCGCCGGAGTGACCGGTGGGAAGAGGGCGTTCGCTTGTTACGCCAGACCTACATCAGACCTATGTCTGACCTACGTCAGAGCGTTGTCGGGTCAGGCCGTGGGCTCGGGCTCGACGACCGGGTCGGGCTCGGGAGCCGGCTCGACGACCGGCTCCTCGGGGTCCGCGACGGGCTCCTCGGGCTCCGGCTCGGGGTCGTGGGCGTTGACGTTCTTGGCCAGGTGGCCGGCGGTGGTCCTGGTGCCGTTGGCGGTGACCACGTCGTCCACGGCCAGGAGGTCGAAACCGCCCTTGACCTCGTCCTTGACGACCTTGGTGGCGCTGGTGACGGTGATCACCAGGTCCGTGCCGCGGTAACCCTTGTGACCGGAGGCCACATGCACCGTGATGGTGCGGGCCGCCGCGTCCACCTCGGTGACGGTGCCGACGGCCGTGAACGGCTGGGCGGCGGCGGCCTTCTTGGCGGCGGCGGCCTTGGCAGCCGCGGCCTTCTTGGCGGCGGCGGCCTTGGCAGCCGCAGCCTTGGCGGCGGCCTTGGACTTGGCCGATACGGTCTTGACGCTCTTGGCCTTGGGGGCGGCGTTGGCGGCGCCCGCGGCGGCGGGCACGCTCACCGTGACGGCGGCGGCCAGCAGCAGCGCGCTCCAGGCCTTCCTGCTGTTCGACATGGCATCCCTTCCGATTGCCGACAGTGGTTCCTCGGCTACATTCGGCAGCCGGAGGATCTACTGAAGGGAAACCGGAAGAAACCCGAGTGCTCCCGTCGTGCACCGCCGCCGCTCGCCGCATGACATAGGACCGCCGCCCTACGGTGTGCGGACACGTGCCGTACGGCGGGCGGCTGCGGGGCCGCGATGGGGCCGCGATGGGGCCGGGCTCCGGTCAGCTGGGGACGGGCAGGCCCAGAACGTTCAGGCAGGGGTCGAGCAGCTGCTCCACGAGATCTGATTCGATCATGTCGGCGACGGTGAGGGCGTGCACGGCGCCGCTCAGCAGGTTCCACACGCCGCCCGCGCGCTCGGCGACCGGGATCCCGGCGGCGTCGACCGCCTGGACCAGCTCGAACTGGGCGGCCGCGGCGGCACGCACCCGGTCGGAGGTGTGGACCGCCCAGGACGCCGAGTGCACCGCCTTCGACCAGGAGCCGGCGTCGGAGCGGGCGCGGTCGGTCAGGGCGGAGAGGCGTTCGACGCCGGCTGCGCCGAGCGTGGCGACGCGGCGGCACAGTGCCATGACGGCCTCGTGCTGGGGGCCGGTGTCGACGGGCGGCTCGGGCAGTTCGCGGATGCCGGCCAGCCAGCCGATCGCCAGCCGCCGCCGGGTGTCGGTCGGCAGCAGCTCCCGCAGGTAGGTGGCCATCACCGCGTCGCAGACGACCGCCGTGGCGCGGGCGGCGGTGTCGTCCTGACGGCGGGTGCCGTCCTCGACGGTCCACGTCCAGTCGAGCACGTCGTGCCGGACGCAGTGCAGCAGCGCGTCGGGGGTGCCGATGGGCGCGCGCTCCAGCAGGGCGATCGCCCCGTCGGCCTCCTGCTGGGCCAGTCCGCGGATGGTCGGGCGCAGGATGGTCGCACCATGGATGTCCTGCCACAGCCGGGCGCGGACCTCGTCGTCGGGGAGCCTGCGGGCCAGCGCCGGAAGGTCGCCGGGGGTGAGACGCAGGGCGCGGGAAAGCACCGCGGCGGTCGCCGCTCCGCCGTCCAGCCGCGTCAGGTCGAAACCGAGCACAGGGGCGCTGACCAGGGAATACATTAAAACAGTGTTACACCGGGAATGGGATACAACCCAATTGATCACGATATTTATTACCAAATATCACGGTGCGTTCTTGGCGCAACACAATTAGTTGATAGAAGTGCGAGTTTTACCCGGGAAACGGGCAAGGCCGCCCACGGTCGTGACCGTGGGCGGCCTTGCGCGGTTCCCTCGGGACGGCACTCCTCCCGGGGTGCGGTCCCGCCGGGACGGCACTCGTCCCGGCCGGAGCCTCGGGCCCCGTCCCGCCCGCCGGGACGGAAGCGGAGCAGCCGCGGAGGCGGCGGATCAGTAGCGGAAGCGCGAGACCAGCTCGTGCAGGCGGGTGGAGAGCTCGGCCAGGTTGGCCGCGGCCCGCTGGCTGTCGGCCACGCCCTCGGCCGTCACGTGCGCGGCGTTGGCCAGCACCGAGATGTTTCCGGCGATGTCGGCGCTGCCGCGCGCGGCGTCGGCCACGTTGCGGTTCATCTCGTTGGTGGTGGCGGTCTGCTCCTCCACCGCGCTGGCGATGGTCAGCTGGTAGTCGTTGATCTTGCCGATGATCGTGGAGATCTCGGCGATCGCCGCCACCGCGCTCTCGGTGTCGGCCTGGATGGCCTCCACCCGCTTGGAGATGTCCTCGGTGGCCTTGGCGGTCTCCTGGGCCAGGTCCTTGACCTCCCCGGCCACCACCGCGAAGCCCTTGCCGGCGTCGCCGGCGCGGGCCGCCTCGATGGTGGCGTTCAGCGCCAGCAGGTTGGTCTGCTCGGCGATCGAGGTGATCACCTTGATCACGCTGCCGATCTCGGCGCTGGAGGCGCCCAGCTTGGCCACGGTGGTGTTGGTGGACTCGGCCACCGCCACGGCCTGGGAGGCGACCTTGGCGCCCTCGTTGGCGTTGTGGGCGATCTCCCGGATGGAGGCGCCCATCTCCTCCGACCCGGCGGCCACGGTCTGCACGTTGGAGGAGACCTGGCCGGCCGCGGCGGCGACGTTGTTGGCCTGGATGGAGGCCTCGTCGGCCGAGGCGGCGATCTGCCGGCTGACGCCCGACAGCTCGTCGGAGCTGGTGGCCAGGGTGTCGGCGCTGGAGGCCAGCGCCTCGATCGCCTGCCGCACCGAGTCGGTGGCCTGGTTGACCGCCACCGCCATCGCGCCGACCTCGTCGCGGGAGGCGACCTGGACCTTCTGCGTCAGGTCGCCCTTGGCCATCGCGTCCAGCACCCCGGACACCCCGGCCAGCGGCCGCACGATCAGCCGCGACACCGTCAGCGCCAGGCCCAGCGCCAGCAGCAGGCCGGCGGCCAGCAGCATCAGGATCTGGGTGCGGGCGCTCTCGTACTCCTCGGTGGCCGCGGCGGTCACCGCCGCGGCCTCCTGGCGCTCGGTCGCGGCCAGGTTGTCCATGGCGGTGTTGATCGCCCCGGCCACGTCGTTGAACTGCTTCAGGATTCCGGCGGTGTCCGTGGGGATGTCGACCCCGGCCGGAGGCTTCTCACCGAGCAGCACGACGCCGCGCAGGACGATGTACTTCTCCCAGCCCTCCTCGAAGGCGGCGACGTTCTCCTGCCAGTCCTTGGAGGAGGAGGGCTGGGACTTGTACGCCTCGAACGCGGTGGTCACGTCATCGGTGGCCTTGTGCAGGTTCTCCACGGCCTGAGCCTTCAGGGCCGGGTCGGGAATGGCGACCACACCGATGTTGATGTTGAACATGTCGGCCATCCGGCCGCGGGCGTCACCCAGGTGGGAGAGCCGCTGGACGTTGGCTTCCTTGATCTGGCTGATGTCGTCGTTCAGCTCGCTCATGCGGTTCAGCGCGACCGCGCTGATGCCGCCGCCCATGACGGCCACGACGGCCACCGCGGTCAGGATCTTGGTGTTGATCCGGCGGTCGGCGAACCATCCCAGCAGCGGATTACGGCGCGTGCCCGCGTCGGGAAGCACGGTTTCTACGGACGGGTCGGTCACGGTCAGGTCCTTTCCAGCGAGACCGGGGGCTGCTGGGGCAGCGGCGGATGAAGACGTCTTGCTCATCGCCCATCGGCACCCCGTGGTTCGAGGTGAGACGTTCGATATCCCGATGACCGCACAACCGATCGACTGGCCAGACGGTCAGCGGATGGCCCTCCGGCGGATCAGCGCGCGCCGCCCGCCGGCGGGAGCGCGGCGATCTCGGCCCGCGGGGACTGGATCTGCGTCGGCTCCAGCTCCGCGATGTCCGACGCGGGCTCCGGAGAGGCGGGGTCGGTGGCCCTCCTGGCGGCGGTCGGCACCCGGTCGACCGACAGGGTCGTGACCGTCTCCCCCGCCTCCTCGGACTCGTCCTTCAGGTAGGGAGCGGTGACCCTGCGTACCGCGGACAGCATGAGGCCGCTGACGAAGACGGCTATCAGGTACCGGACCAGGGCGGTGGCGATGTCGAGGTCCTCCAGCACGAACGCGTGCCACAGCGCCGGACCGGCGAGGACCAGGGCGAGCAGCAGAGTGAGGGGGTTAGCCAGTAGCACTGTCGGCGGCCGCCTTCCTTGCCCGGATCTGCGCGTTGAGGACGTAGCGCCGGATCACCTGTGCCTGGGCCTCCGGCGGATCGTAGATGACCACCGTGGTGACGTCCTCCCCTTCGTGGTCGCTCACGGTGAGCACGCTGCCCTCCAGCGCCAGGAGGTGGTTGTCCAGCACCATCTTGACCATCAGGGGCTGCTCCGCGGAGAGCCCGGCCGCCGCCCCGTGGCAGCGGACGCCGCGCTCGGAGATGTCCACGAACCGGCCGTGGAAGACCTCCGATCCCGTGGTGAGGTCCAGGAGCCGGATCGGTTCACCTGCGGTCACCCGTACGGCGGTGCGCCGGCTGTAGTAGTCCACGCTGCCGTCGGCCTCGATCGACCAGAGGCTGACCCGGTCGCGCTCGATGGAGGTGAGCACGCCGGGCGCGGTGTAGAGACCGCGGGGGCCGGTCCAGTGGAGGGACACCTCGGTACCGAGCGCCGGCACGTCGATGTCGCCGGCGCCGCGTGGCGCGGCCACCTTGACCACGAACCCGTCGACATCCTCCACGCGCGTCGGGTAGCTCCTGCCGTCCGACAGGGAGAGCTCCACGAGCGCGTTGATGCCGGGAAGGCTGACGGACGTCACGACTGCATCTCCTCAAGTCGCTCGCACAGCAGAGCGGTCCACGCCTGGCGGTTGCTGGGGCGGTCATCCAGGTAGGAGACCGGCAGGTCCAGATGGAGGACGCTGGCCGGGTCGCCGGTCGCCTCGACGGCGGTGACGGCGACGGCGTCCACCTTGCCGAGCGAGCGCAGGTGGCGCGCGGTGTCGGCGGTCTTGCGGGTCGCGTCGACGACCGCCCACACGGCGGTGGCGCCGAGCGCGTCGGCCACGGCGCCGGCCCACTCGCCGTTGCGCTCCTCGGGGGTGGAGGCGACGACGACCACGTACGGAACGTCATCGCGGTGGATCTTGCGCGCCTTCTGGGCGGCGGCCCGCGGGCCGGACAGGCGGCGGGAGGTGTGGATGTCGGTGCCCGCGGTGGAACGGGCCGCCAGCAGGATCTGGCCGGGGCCGATGTTCAGGATGCGCGCGGCCTTCTTGGCCAGCCGCAGCGCGGAGTGGGTCTCGCCGACGATGACGAGCACGTCGCCGGGGTTGCCCGGCAGGCCGGGGGCGTCGGGCAGGTCCGCCAGGGCGCTCTTGACCGCTCCGTACATGTCCGTCTCGGTGGCCTTGCGGGCCATGCCCTCGGGCATGCCCAGCTCGATCAGCCCGCGCACGAACGGCCGCTGCTGCTCGATGACGGGCGCGTGGAAGGAACGCGCCATCCCGGTGGCGGGCTGCTCCTCCACGACGGCCGGCGGCTGGTAGGCCCGCGCCACCAGGGCGCCGGACCGGGTGGCGGAACCGTCGCGCTGGAGGGCGCTCAGCATGTCGGCGAAGGCCAGGCTCTCCGCGCCGGGCTCGACGACGAAGTCGCCGGCCGCGGCGGCGGGGACCCGGGACGGCACGGCCTGCGCCGTACCGGAGGGGGCCGTGAACGCCGGGGAGCCCAGGGCCTGGCCCAGGCTGGGGGAGGCGGCGGGGACGGAGACCGGGGCGGCCACGGAGCCCTGGGCCGGGACGGCGGGGCGGGAGCCGGAGGCGCCCAGCTGCCGCTCCTGCTCCTCGGCGCGGGCCAGGAGCGCGGCCACCGGGTCGGCGGAGGACTGCACGGAGGCCGGGGCGGCGGTGGGAGCCTGGACCGGGACGGCCGCGGGGACGGCGGAGCCCTGGGCCGGGGCGGCCGGGCGGACCGGCTCGTCGTTGACCTCGACGGTCAGTTCGTAACGCTGGCGGGCGAAGAACCCGGCGAACCCGCCGGTGCGCACCCGGTCGGCCGACACGATGGAGACATCCGGTCCGTGCTCATTGCGGACCTGGGTCAGCAGCTCCTCGATGTCGGTTCCCTCAAGCAGCAAGCGCTTCGGCATCGGTCACAACTCCCAGGGTTTCCACACGGAACGGGCATTCCGCGATTTCGGTGTAGGACAGCAGGGGCAGACGGGGGGCGGCCAGCTTCAGCAGCCGCCGCAGCGGCATCCGCAGCTGGGGTGAGCAGACCAGGACGGGGGCGACGCCCTGGTGCTCGGCGTTCTCGGCGAGCTTGCTCGCCTGGGTGATCAGGCTCTCGGCGCGGGTGGCGTCGATGAGGAGCTGGATGCCCTGCTCGGTGGGGCGCAGCGACTCCAGCAGCGCGTGCTCCAGCCTGGGGTCCAGCGTCAGGACCGGCAGGCTCCCGCCCGGCTCGGCGTGCTGGGCGGCGATGGCCGGGCCCAGCGCGTTGCGGACGGCCTCGCAGAGCGTGTCGAGGTCCGAGGTCCCCTTGCCGGCCAGCGACAGCGCCTCGAAGATGCGCACCAGGTCCCGGATGGACACGCCCTCGTCGAGCATGGACTGCAGGACCGTCTGGATCTGGCCCAGGCTCAGCAGCGCCGGGGTGAGCTCCTCCACCACGACCGGGTGCGTGCGCCGTACGGCCTCGACCAGCGCGCGGACGTCCTCTCGGCCCAGCAGGCGGCCCGCGTTGGAGCGCACCGTCTCCGACAGGTGGGTGATGATGACCGATGCCCGGTCGACCACGGTCGCGCCGAGGAGCTCCGCCTGGTGCCGCAGCTCGGCGGGGACCCACTTGCCCTCCAGGCCGAACACCGGCTCCTGCCCGGCGCGGCCCGGCAGGCCCTCCAGTCCGTCGCCGATGGCCAGCACGGTGCCGGGCGGGGCCTGGCCGCGGGCGACCTCCACGCCGTTGACGCGGATGACGTAGGCCGACAGGGGCAGGTCGAGGTCGTCGCGGGTGTGCACCGGCGGCATGATGACGCCGGTCTCCATGGCGATCTTCCGGCGGAGCGCGCGCACCCGGTCGAGCAGGTCGCCGCCGGCGGTGTCGACCAGGTCGACGAGGTCGGGGGCGAGCGCCAGCTCCAGCGGGTCGACCCGGATCTCTCCCATGAGCGACTCGGGCGAGTCGGGCGCCGGACCGGCGGCCGCGGCGGCCTGGTCCTCCTCGGCCTGCTGGGCCGGTGCGGAGGGCACGCGCTGGGCGATGAACAGGACGATCCCGCCGATGACGAGGAAGGGGAGCTTGGGCAGGCCCGGGATGAGGACCAGGGCCAGGGCGGCGCCGCCGCCGACCTGCAGCGCGCGCTTCTGCGCGCCGAGCTGGCTGGTGACCGTGCTGCCCATGTCGCCCTCGCCGCTGGCGCGGGCGACCATGAGGCCGGTCGCGACCGAGAGCAGCAGGGCGGGGATCTGGGAGACCAGGCCGTCGCCGATGCTCATGAGGCTGTAGGTCTGGATGGCCTCGCCGGCCGGCATGCCCTTCTGGAACATGCCCACGGCGAAGCCGCCGACCAGGTTGATGACGGTGATGATGATGGCGGCGATGGCGTCGCCCTTGACGAACTTCGAACCACCGTCCATCGAGCCGTAGAAGTCGGCCTCCGCGGTGACCTCCTGGCGGCGCTTGCGCGCCTCGGCCTCGTCGATGAGGCCGGCGTTGAGGTCGGCGTCGATGGCCATCTGCTTGCCGGGCATCGCGTCGAGGGTGAAGCGCGCGCCGACCTCGGCGACGCGCTCGGCGCCCTTGGTGATGACGATGAACTGGATGATGATCAGGATCGTGAAGATCACCAGTCCGACGATGAGGGAGCCGCCGACGACGAAGTGGCCGAACGCCTCGATGACCTTCCCGGCGTAGCCGTCGACCAGCACCAGCCGGGTCGCGCTGATGTTCAGCGCCAGCCGGAACAGGGTCAGGACGAGCAGCAGCGCGGGGAAGGAGGAGAACTCCAGTGGCCTCTTGACGTTCATGCTGACCATGACCACGATCAGGGCGATCGTGATGTTGGCCGCGATGAGCAGGTCGAGGAGGACCGTCGGCATCGGGACGACCATCATGACGACGATCAGGACGACGCCGATCGGAACCGCCATCTGGCTCAGGCCCTTGGGCAAAGCGATGCCCCCTCCGCTTCCGCTTCTGGCTTGGAACGCTTCCGCAGGTCTGCTCCGTGACCCCGCACGCCGTCCTGGCAACCGCTCCCATCGGCCACCGCCGGAACCTCTTAAGACTTTTCGTGAGATGTCGTGAAAAAAGGCATGCCAAGGAGCCGCGGCGCCCGGAGGGCGCGGCGCGGCTCGGCCGGGGCGGAGCCGGCGATCTCGTGCCCCCGATCGGCAGGGGCCGGGCGAGGATTAGACGGATCCGGCCACCGTTGCCCAGTTGTGTTGATCCGCTGCGTCCTGTCGTCCGGCGCCTGCGCCGAGACGTGCTCCACGGCAGGCATCGCCTGACCGTCCACGGCGGGCCCGAGTCGCTCAGTTCGGAGCCGTCGCCGCCGATTCATGTAGAGAACAACTAATTAGAGGAGCTTCAGACATGAAATGGTGGCGGTCCCGCCGGGCACGCACGGACGTCCATCCGGTGCTGCAGTCCCGCGAGGCGCTGATGACGGTGCTGGACAAGGCCCCCGCGGTGCTGCTGATCGTCAACGAGACCGGTGACGTCCTGTACCGCAACCAGGCGGCCGACAAGCTCATGCAGGACACGGTCGCCACCTACGGGCTGGAGGCGCTGCTGACGCTGGCCGAGAGCCTCAAGACCCACCTGCGCAAGGCGTCGTCCTTCCCCTACACCGCGCTGTCCAACCTGACGGTCGGCGAGCAGACGACCTACGGGTCGCTGGGCTTCGACCGGATTCCCGGTGGATACATCGTGACCTGGGAGGACGCCACGGAGCGGGTGCGCGGTGACCAGGCCGTACGGGACCTGAGCCAGGAACTCGTCGCGACCAGCACCCTCCTGGCCGAGGCGGGCGACGAGCTGGCGCGCACGGCGGGCGACAGCGCGAGTCAGGCGGAGACCGTCTCGCAGAGCTCCACCGAGCTGACCGGGAGCATCCAGGAGATCTCCCAGGGAGTCAGCAGCGCCGCCTCCAGCACCGCGACGGCGGTGGAGTCCGCGCGTGACGCCACGCGCCGGATGGAGCAGCTGCAGGAGTCCAGCCGGCAGATCGGCAGCATCACCAAACTGATCACCGAGATCGCCGAGCAGACCAAGCTGCTCGCCCTGAACGCCACCATCGAGTCGGCCCGCGCCGGTGAGATGGGCAAGGGCTTCGCGGTCGTGGCCAGCGAGGTCAAGGACCTGGCCGCCCGCACGGCGGAGGCGACCGCGCAGATCACCGACATGATCGAGGGCATCCAGGCGGAGAGCACCCAGGCCGCCGCCGGGATCTCCGGCATCGCCAGCCTGATCGACGCCGTCGCCGAGCAGCAGACGCTGATCGCCGCGGCGGTGGAGGAGCAGAGCGCGACCAGCGCGGAGATGTCCCGCGGAATGGCCACGGTCGCCGGCGCGGGCCAGGCCGCCTCCCGGGCGGCCGAGACCGTGCTGACCGCCGCTGCGAAGCTGAAGGACCAGTCCGCGCGGCTCACCGAGGTCGCCGACACCGCGGTGGCCGGGCGGCGCTGAGCCCGTACCGACTGAGCCCGTCCCTGCGGGTCCGGGCTCATCCGGACCCGTACCGGCGGGTCGGGACCGGCTGATCCCGTCCCGGCGGGCCCGGACGTATCAGGACCCGCCGGTGTCTGCCCGGGTCTGCTCCGTCGCCGCACCCGGCGCGTCCTCAGATGACAGGGATGAATGCCGATGAAGTGAGAAACATCTCTCGCCTCGAAGAAGGTGCGGCAATGCGTCGGTTCATCCGCGATCTTTCCCTCGGCTGGAAACTCCGGGCCGGGTTCGGCATCGTCCTGACGCTGCTGATCGTGGTCGTCGTCGACGGCTTCGCCGTCCGCGGCGACCTCAACGAGCAGGCCCGCCGGGTGGCCGAGGAGATCGACCCCAAGGCCCGGACGGTGGCGCTGCTGCAGTTCCGCTTCTCCGACATGTACGGCCTGCAGACCGCCTACACGGCCTCCGAGGCGTCCAGGGACGACAAGCGCGAGTTCTTCCTCGGCGCCCGCGACAAGGTCGCCGACCTGCTGGACCAGGCCGAGGCGACGGCCTCGGCCGGGGAGCAGAGCGCGGCCGCCGCAACGATCCGCGAGGGGTTCGAGGAGTTCGGCCGGATCGACGAGCAGGTGTGGGCGGCCATGCAGTCCGGCGACCGCGAGGAGGCCGTCCGGCTGAGCAACGTCGTCGAGGCCCCCGCCTACATCAAGGCCATGGACGCCGCCGCGGCCTTCGACGCCTCGGTCCTGGCCGAGCGCAACACCCATCTCGCCGCCCTGGCCGACAACCGTGACGCCGCCGACCGGCGCGCCGGCCTGCTGGCCGCCGTCGCCGTCCTGCTCGGGGGAGCGTGCGCCGTCCTGCTCACCCGCTCGGTGCGCAAGCCCGCCGAGCGCGTCGTGGGCGTCCTGGAGAAGGTCGCCGCCGGGGACCTGACCCCGCGCCTGGGCATCGACCGCGGCGACGAGATCGGCCGCATGGGCGCGGCGCTGGACGAGGCGCTGGAGCGGATCTCCGGCACCCTGCGCGGCATCGCCGGCAACACCGACGAGGTCGCCCGCGCCGCCGACGGGCTGAACGGGCTGGCCGAGAGCCTCAACGGCGACTCCGCGCAGGCCTCCGACCAGGTCCGGTCGGTCGCCTCCGCCGCCGAGGACGTCTCCCGTCACCTGGAGAGCGTGGCCGGGGGATCGGAGGAGATGGGGGCGTCGATCGCCGAGATCTCCCGCAACACCTCCGCCGCCGCCGCCGTCGCCGACGCGACGGTCGCCAAGGTCGGTGAGGCCACCGAGACCGTCGCCCGCCTCGGGGAGTCGTCCGCGCAGATCAGCAACGTGGTCAAGCTGATCACGAGCATCGCCGAGCAGACCAACCTGCTGGCGCTCAACGCCACCATCGAGGCCGCCCGCGCCGGCGACGCCGGTAAGGGCTTCGCGGTCGTCGCCGGGGAGGTCAAGGACCTGGCCCAGGAGACCGCCAAGGCCACCGAGGACATCTCCCGGCGGGTCCAGGCGATCCAGAGCGACACCGCCGACGCGGTGACGGCGATCGACCAGATCGCCGAGGTGATCGGCAAGATCAGTGAGGCGCAGCAGACCATCGCCAGCGCGGTGGAGGAGCAGACGGCCACCACCAACGAGATGAACCGCGGTGTCTCCAGCGCCGCCGGCGGCAGCTCCCAGATCGCCTCCGGCATCTCCGGGGTCTCCGCCGTCGTGGAGCGCACCCGCCTCGGCGCCGAGCAGTCGAAGCACTCGGCCGACACGCTCGCCACGATGAGCGGTGAGCTGCGCCGGCTGGTCGGCCGGTTCCGCTTCTGACCGGGCCCGCCGCGCAGTACGCGGGCCCCGCCCTTTTCCCGAGGGCGGGGCCCGTGTGTTCTCCGGCGTCTCCCACTGGTGCCTGTCGCACGCCTGTCGCACGCCTGTCGCATCCGCCGGAGACAGGCGGTACCTCGCCGCGGCGGAGATCCGAAGGTTCTAGGCGCGGCGGGACCGCATCGCCTTGAGGACCTTCACATCCGCCACCTCACCGGCGACGATGCGCTGATACTCCGCCGACTCCATCGGGCACAGCCGCACCCGGCCCGCCTGGTCGAAGAGCAGGCCCCAGCCGTACTGCTTCGGCAGCGGCGACGCCCGCAGGCACGCCTGCGACTTGGCGAAGAACTGCGCGCGCAGCTCCTCGATCTCGGCCTCCGACCGCTCCACCGGCTCCTGACGCCGCAGCCAGCTCTCGAAGAGCACGTCCTCCTGCGTCAGGACGCCCGGATCGGCGTCGATCATCTCGAACTGCACCACCGCGACCGTCTTCTTCCCGCCTCTCAGCGGCGGCTCCACGGCGTGATCGACCGGGCAGTCGTCCGCGACGGCGATGAGGGTGTCGTAATAGTTCAGGTCCACCCGGCCATGATGATCGGCAGGACCGACATTTACGAGACGGGCGTCCGTTCACGGGACGACCGTCGGCTCAATGACCGTCGGCTCAGTCCAGTTCTTCCTCCGCGCCCGTCGGCCCGTCTTCCCCTACCCCGTCGGCCCGTCGTCTCCGCCGTGGCGTCGGCACGCATGCGTCAATACAGTATTGACGCATGCCCACGAGAACCGTCCGCGCGGTGCCGGAGTCCGAGGCGCTGCGGCGCATCGAGGAGATCACCGCCCGTCGTGTCCGCTGCGACGACCCCGACCTGGAGGCGCTGACCGACGGTCCGCTGGAGGTGGCCGCCTACGTCGCCGCCCACCGGCGCGTGCCCGGGGAGGTGCTCCGGCGCGACGTGCTGGACGCGCTGGTCCTGCTGGAGTACGGCAGGCGGGCGATCCCGGTCCTGCCCGGCCGCCTGGACCGGCTCGAACACCGGCTGCTGTCCCTGGGCGTCGAGTCCGGGCTGAGCCTGGGCGAGCTGGCGGCAGCCCTGGGGCTCCGGTCCCGCCAGGCCGTACAGCACCGCCTGCTCCGGCACGCCGCCGCCGAGCGCGGCGCACCCCGCAGCGAGGTCGCCGAGCGGGCGGCCCGCCGCGGCGAGTCACGGGAGCGGGCCTGGCTGGACCGCAACGCCGCCGCCCTGCTGGCGTGCACGGCGCAGCTGCTGGAGCACCGCGACCGGCTGACACGCACCGCGCAGTCACCGGAACACTGCGACCGGCTGACACGCACCACGCGGCCACCGGAGCACCGCGGCCCCCTCGCCGCCGCCCCCGTCCCCGCCTCCGGTCCCACCGTCCCGGAAGCGGCTCCCGCCTCCGATCCCGAGCTGGCCGAGTCCTTCGACGAGCTGGCCGAGTCCCTCTCCCGTGTCCCCGCCGACCCCCGGGACCCCGCCCACCTCACCCGGACCCGGCACCTGGCCGCCCGCCTCCGCCTGCTCCTGGCCGACCTCGCCGCCGCCCCGGCCGTCACGGCCCTGCCCGGCGGCCACCCGCTGCGCGCCCTCCTGGCCCGCACCACCCGCCTGGCCACCGCCCACCAGTCCGCGAGCTCCGCCTGAAGTCGCGCTGCCGTACGGCGCGGCGAGGGGATGCGTACGCGAAGACGGAAGAGGTTCTGACATTCCTAAAAGATCATAGGGAAGTATTAGCATAGATTCATGACCAGCCGTGCCAAGCCCAGCATCGCCGTCACACTCGATCCCGATCTTGTTGAATACGTCCGCTCCCGGCTCGGCGATGACGACGTCAAGTCCCTGTCGGCCTACGTGAACGAGGCTCTCGCTGCCCGCGTCCGCGAAGAGCGCCGCCGCCGGGCGATCCTCCAGGCGCACCTGGCCCGTTCCCGGCAGGCAGCCGATCACGCTCGGGTCGACCGGATGATGGCCCACGTCAAGCGACAGCTCACCGAGGCGTCCGACGTCACCGAAGGGACTCCGTAGTGCCCCTCCCCCCGCTCATCCTCGACACCGGGGTCCTCGTCGAGCTCGCCCGGGGCGACACGGACGTCATGGAGATGATCGCCCGGTTCGACGCCGAGAGGCAGTCCATGGTCATGTCCGTCCTGGCGATCACGGGAGCCTCTCTCGACTCCGGATCCAAGGACGCCGCCGACCTGCTCCTCGGGATCGCCACGATGGAGCACATCACCGTCGCCGGACCACACGAGCCCGAACACGGGATCGCCCTGGCGTCCGCGATCGCCTGTACCGGGCTCGACCCGTGGGACGCGCACGTCGCCGCTCTCGCCGACGCCTCGATCTGTCCCGTTCTCACCCTTGATCGATCGCATTGGGAGCAGGCGGCCCAGGCCTTCGAGGAACCCCTGCACATCGTCGAGATCGCCGACCCTGAGGGGTGAGGCGCCGGAGCGAACCCCGCCGGACCCCGTGCGGAGCCCGCCGGAGAAGCCTCGGGCGGACACCGGACACCGGACACGCCGGACACGCCGAGACACCGCCCCTGCGGGAGGGACGGCGTCTCGCGGGATGAGGCTCCCTGTCCGGCCGGGCTGCGGGCCGGTCAGCCGGCCAGGGAGAGCCAGAACTTGCCCTTGCCGTACCCGCCGATCTCGACCAGCAGGTCGAGGCGGGCGCCGAGGGCCAGCAGGCGGGCCGTGGCGTCCGCCGGGGCGCTCTGGCCGGGCATGTACGCCTCGTGCAGCTTCAGGTGGGGCAGGGCCAGCTGGTTGAGCAGGCTGGTGATGATGTTGCAGATCTCTCTGACGTTGTCGGCCTGCATCGGGCTCAGCTCACCGTCCTCGATGGACGCCTCGGCGCCGCCCTGCGGGATCAGGCCGATGGCCGCGCCCGCGTAGGAGGCCAGTTTCAGGTCCATGCCCACGACGGCTGTCAGCTTGCGCGAGTTGTCGACATAGAGGGCGACCACCGCCTTGTTCAGGTCGGCGGCAACCGCGGGGTCGGTGACACCCACCGTGACGGGGCGGCCGAGCATATCCTCGAACAGGTCCTTGACGTCCTTCGGGACCGGAAGTGTCGACATGGCAGGCCTTTACCCCAGGATCGGACCGAGAACGTCGGTGAAGTTGTCCGCGGTGAACGGCTTGGTGATCAGGAAGAGCGCACCGGCCTGCTCAGCCATCTTCCGCATCTCGTCGGTTCCCTCGGAGGTGACGAACCCGAACGGCACGTCCACTCCGCCCGCCCGCAGCGCCCGCAGAACCTCGATGCCGGTCATCTCCGGCATGTTCCAGTCCGAGAGCACCAGATCGGGCTTCTGGGAGATGGCAAGATCGTGAGCCTCGCGACCGTCGGCCGCCTCGATGAGCTCGTGCCCACCGAAACCGGCCTGCCGCAGGGTCCGCGTGACGATCTGGCGCATAACCCGGCTGTCGTCTGCGATGAGAATCTTCATGATGTGAGGTCTCCTTACCCAGAGCTCTTGCTGGTCAACACGGTGATCGCAATCGGCTCGTTCTGCCAGCTTCCCTGCAGGCGGCAAACCTCCACCGCAGCAGGCCACTTGTTGACGCCCTCGTCGATTGTTGCCACGTGCGGGAGGGAGAGAAGGGAACCGTCAGGCAAAAGGCTCTTGACGTTCCCCCCGATCACGTTGACGAGCTCGCCGACCGCGTCCGCGATATCGTCGATGGAGACTTCCTCCTCCTCCATTCCCAGCAGGGCCGAGGCCGACAGCCGGGAGGCCTTCTGGGAGAAGGTCATGACGACGTGCCCGTCCCAGGCGCCCGTCACGGAGACCGTCGCGAGCACGCAGGGCATGCCGGGGCTCTCCTCCGAGGGCAGGAAGGGCGTGATCCCCTCGGGGTCGAGGTAGGACAGCCAGACCTGCTCGGTGATGGCCTGGAGGTCGTCGATCGTGGGTGTGGTCATGACATGGTTCCACTCGGTACGAGGCCCAGGAGGGCCAGCTTCTCTGCGATGGCCTCAGGGGTGAAGGGCTTGATGACGTACTCGTGCGCCCCGGCGGCGAGGGCGCGGACGATCTGCCCGTGCTCGCTCTCCGTGGTCACCATCATCAGCGTCATCCGCCGGAACCGCTCCTGGGAGCGGACCGCCGTGACGAACTCCAGTCCGTTCATCTCCGGCATGTTCCAGTCGATGAGCGCAACCTGAGGCATTGGGTCCAGTGTTTCCAGCAGTTCCAGGGCTTCCCTGCCGTTGCCGGCTTCATGGACCTCGAAGCCCAGCTGCGTGACGATGCGACGCAGAATGAGGCGCATCGCTCGCGAGTCGTCGATCACCAGTGCGGTGGGCATGGTGGTCACCCCTTCCTTGTCGCGCCGATCGGCGCAGTGGTCGCGGCGCGTGGCCGGTAGGCCGACGCACGTCCGGCGACGACTCGTTCGTAGCCGTCGTCGATGCCGATGGTGGTCTCGGCTGCACCGAGGAAGAGCCAGCCGTCGGGACGCATCAGGCTGCGGATACGCCGCAGCACGGAGCGCTTGGTCTCAAGGTCGAAATAGATCAGGACGTTGCGCAGGAACACCACGTCGAAGGGCGGCACCGCCGGCAGGTTCCCCGCGAGGTTCACCTTCTGGAAGGAGACGTTGCGGCGCAGGGCGTCGCTCGCCTGCCATTCGGTGCCCGCCCGCTGGAAGTACTTCACCAGCATGGGGACGGGCAGTCCCCGGTTCACCTCCAGCTGGCTGTAGCGGCCCTTCTTGGCGCGCTCCAGCATCTCACTGGAGATGTCGGTCGCCAGGATCTCGTACTGCATGCTGTTCTTGAGGTTCTCCTCAAGCATCATGGCCAGGCCGTACGGCTCCTGCCCGCTGGAGCAGGCCGCCGACCAGATACGCAGTTTCTGCGTCGGGGTGCGGCGCTCCATCAGGTCGGGCAGCACGACATCGGTGAACGCGGTGAACGGTTCACGGTCGCGCAGCCACGAGGTCTCGTTGGTGGTCAGCGCATCGACGATCTGGTCGGCCAGCGTGCGCTCCCGCTGGGCCCGCGCGACGAACTCCGACACCGTGACGGTGCCGATCCGCCGGGCCAGGGGCAGCAGCCGGGCCTCCACCAGATATTCCTTGCCTGGTTCGAGGACGATCGCCGCCTCGCGTCGGACGAGCCCGCTTACGAAGGCGAACTCCTGTTGGGTTAGAGCCATCGGGTCATCCTCGGGACCTGACCGTGCGGCCTCCTGCCACACGGTTGATGAGATGGTTGGAAATCTCGTTCAGCGGGAGAACGGCGTGGGCCAGGCCCGCGGTCGCGACCGCTCCGGGCATACCCCACACCACCGAGGTGGCCTCGTCCTGGACCACGATCTCGGCTCCCTTCGCCACAAGCCCCTCGCTGCCGCGCTTGCCGTCCTGGCCCATTCCGGTCAGGATCACACCCAGGGTCGCCCCGCCGTACACCGCGGCGACCGAGCGGAACAGCACGTCCACGGCCGGTCGGCAGAAGTTCTCGGGCGGTCCCTGCTGCAGTTGGGTGAAGACGCCGGGACCGCGCCGGACGACCTCCATGTGGTAGTCACCGGGAGCGATGTACACCGTCCCGGGCTGTACCGGCATGCCCGCCTGGGCCTCGACCACCTTCAGCCGCGCGGCGCGGTCGAGCCGCTCGGCGAACATCTTGGTGAACACCTGCGGCATGTGCTGCACCACCACGATCGGCAGCGGGAACGCCACCGGAAGGGCGCTGACCACCTTGGACAGCGCGTCCGGGCCGCCGGTGGAGCACCCCACGGCCACGACCTGGGGCGTGCCCGTCCCGCTCGCGGGCTGGCGGGCCAGCGAGACCGGGGCGGACGGGGCGGACGGGGCGGGCCTGACGCCCCCGCGGACCGGGCCGCCGCCCACCTTGCACAGCGCGTAGATGCGGGGAATGATCTGCTCCCGCACGCTCCTGATCGACTCCGCGACGCTGCCGACGTTGGCGGGCTTGGTCACGTAGTCGCTGGCGCCCGAGGCGAGGGCTTCCAGGGTGGCCGACGCGCCGACCGAGGTCAGCGTGCTGAACATGATGACCGGGAGGCGTGGGTGAACCTTCCTGATCTCCTTGATGGTGGTCAGGCCGTCCATGACCGGCATCTCGATGTCGAGCGTGACGATGTCCGGCTTCAACATGTCGATCTTGGAAAGGGCCACCTTGCCGTTGGGCGCGGTGCCGACCACCTGGATGCCAGGATCCCCACTCAGCGCGTCGACAATCAGACGCCGGACGACGACCGAGTCGTCGACCACCAGAACTGATACCACGCGAGTGCCTCCTGTGCCAGAAGCGGGACTTTTGCCACCGCCCGTCCATCGCGCTCCTTATCGACAGCTCAGGCGGAAGGATGAGGATTCATCGGACTTATACGGACTTCATGCCCGCCAATCTGGGCAGATTGGTGCTTGGAGGATGAATACCCAGAGTGATGAGAAAACTTCATAAAGGTATCTCTGCTCTGCGGTCTCCTCCGGCCCCTGACCGGCGGGTGCGGCGTGCGCGAGGGCGCTCGCCGAGCCCCGTACGGCGCTTTTCAGGCCCGGGTACGGCGCGCGGCGGCACGGGCCGAGGCCCGCGACAGCCGGGAGGCGTCTCCGGGCCGGACACTGCGGGAGACACCCGGGCGGCGGACGGGACCGGCCGGGGACGGGCGCCGCAGGCCTCGCAGGCCCCGGAGTCCTCGGATGCCCTGGGCGTCGCGCAGCGCGCCGATCGCGGCGGCGACCGGGGAGGTGCGCCCGAGCGAGCGTGTCAGCAGCGCGGCGGCGGCGCACGCGGCCACGGTGGTGACCACTCCGGCCAGGATGAGGGCCTGGCGGGGCCCCAGGGCGTCGCAGAGCATCCCGAGCACCGGGCCGCCCACCGCCCCCGAGGCCGCTCCCACCATCGTCTGGGCGGCCAGCACGCGGCCCCGCATGGCCGGGTCCGTGTCGAGCTGGGCGCGCGTGCTCACGGTCGTGTCGAGGACCACCGCCGCCGCGGCGATCGGCAGCAGCATGACGGCGAAGCCGAGCAGGCCCGGCACGATCCCGCTGAGCGCCTGTCCCACGCTGGTGAGCAGGGCGGCGGCGAACAGGATCCGGAACGTCAGGCGGGGCCGGGAGGCCGCGTACAGGCCGCCGAGGACGGCGCCGACGGCGAAGACGACGGACAGGACGCCGTAGCCGGCGGCGCCCGCGTTCAGCGGTCCCTCGCTCATCGCGGCCATGGTGACCTGGTAGTTGCGGCCCAGGGCGCCCAGGACGAAGGCCATGCCGAGCAGGACGAGCAGCCACCGGGTGCGGGAGATGTAGCGCAGCCCGGCCGCGACCCCGGCCTGCGCGGCCTCGGCGCGCGGCAGCGGGTGCATCTCGCCGGCGCGCATGCACAGCACCGTGGCGATGACGACCCCGAAGCTCAGCGCGTTGAGCAGGAAGAGCGTCCCGGTGCCGGTCAGGGGGATGAGCGCCCCGGCCAGCGCCATGCCGAGGATGCGCCCGCCGGAGCTGATCACCGAGCCGAGGGCCAGGCCGTTGGACAGGTCCTCGGGGCCGACGACCTCCGCGCCGAAGCGCCCCAGGGCGGGACCGTCCAGGGCGGACACCATCCCGCCGAGGAGGGCGACCGCGTAGATCGGCCACACGCTCTGCACATCGGAGAAGGCGATCACCGCGAGCGCCAGGGCGAGCAGCCCGTGCAGGGCCTGCCCGGTCAGCACCAGGGGACGGGCGGGCAGCCGGTCGGCGAGGGAGCCGCCGGCGAAGGCCAGCAGCAGAGTCGGCAGCGACTGCAGGAACAGGCCGAAGCCCAGGCTGGTGGCCGACCCGGAGATGGACAGCAGGAGCCAGTTGACGCCCAGGACCTGCATCCAGGTCCCGCCCACCGACAGGAAGTCGGCCGCCGCCCACAGGCGGTAGTTACGCTGCCGCAGGGCCCGCAGCATGTCGGGGGTTCGGAACACGGTGACGCTTCCTCTCTGGATCCGCACGGACGAGAGGTCGCTTCGCATCGGGCCCCCGCCGATATCGCGCCGGGACGGCGCATGTCAGGTTCGGGACGGCCGTAGGGCTCGTGCTGGTCGTCGGGGGTCCGGCGGCCGTCCTCGGCAGGAGGATCGGCAGCCGCGGGCCGTCCTCCGGGAGCCGGGGGGTACGGCAACCGAACCGCTACCGGGCCGGGGTGCGCGGGCTCCGGCCGCAAACGACACGAACCGCCCGGGACGAGGTCCTGGGCGGTTCGCGGACCACCGGGGGAGGGGCTTCGGCAGTCTGGAGAGGGCTCTTGGCCGGGGCGTATCCGATGGACCGGCCGACGTGCCGGTTCTGACGGACCGGCTCTTACAGACCGGCTCTGACGGGCCGGTTCCGACGGACCCCCGCCGTGGCGGGGATCCGTCGGGGAGCCTCCCGGAGGGAGGACTAGACGGAGAAGCGGCTGACGACGGCCCGCAGCTCCGCGGACATGCGGGCGAGCTCTTCGGCCGCGCGCTGGGTGTCGACGACGCTTCCGCTGGTCATCTGGGCGGCCGTGGCCACGGAGGAGATGTTCCCGGCGATCTGGCCGGAACCCGCCGCCGCCTCCGCGACGCTGCGGTTCATCTCGTTGGTGGTGGCGCTCTGCTCCTCCACCGCGCTGGCGATGGTCAGCTGGTAGTCGTTGATCCGCGCGATGATCTCGCTGATCTCCGCGATCGCCGCCACCGCGCTGCCGGTGTCGGCCTGGATGGCCTCCACCCGCCGGGCGATGTCCTCGGTGGCCTTGGCGGTCTCCTGGGCCAGGTCCTTGACCTCGCCCGCCACGACCGCGAAGCCCTTGCCGGCGTCGCCGGCGCGGGCCGCCTCGATGGTGGCGTTGAGCGCCAGCAGGTTGGTCTGCTCCGCGATCGAGGTGATGGTCTTGATCACGCTGCCGATCTCGGCCGAGGAGGTGCCCAGCTTTCCGACGATGTCGTTGGTCGACTGCGCGGCCACCACCGCCTGGGAGGCGACCTTGGCCGCCTCGTTGGCGCTGTGCGAGATCTCGCGGATGGAGGCTCCCATCTCCTCGGCGCCGGCGGCGACCGTCTCCACGTTGCGGGAGACCTCGGCGGCGGCGGCGGTCACTACGCCGGCCTGCACGCTCGTCTCCTCGGCGCTGGCGGCGATCTGGGTGCTGGTGGCGGTGAGCGCCTCCGAGGCGCTGGCCAGGGAGTCCGAGGAGTTGTCGATGGTGCGCAGCGCGCCCTGCATCGACTCGGCCGCCTGGTTCAGCGCGACGGCCATCTGGCCGATCTCGTCCTTGCTGCGCACCGGCGCCCGGCCGGTCAGGTCGCCGTGGGCCATCCGCTTGAGCACGTCGGCCACCGCGCGGACCGGGCCGACGATCACGCGGGCGACCATCAGGGCGCTGAGGACGCCCCAGATCAGGCCGAGGACGAGGACGAGGATGACGACGAAGCGGGCGGAGTCGGCGGTCTCGTTGAACGCGGTGTTGGCGCTGATCTTCTCGCCGATGGCCGTCAGCGTGCCCTGCAGCTTCTCCTCGTAGGCCTTGCGCAGCTTCCGGGTGCCGCCGTCCGTGGACTCCTGGATCGCGGCCGCCTTGTCGGTGGCGTAGAGGGCGTACTCGGCCTCCAGCGCGTCCTTCCAGCCATCGAGGTCCTCGGCGAGCTCGTCCACCTGGGCGGTCTCATCGGGGGTGAGGGTGAACGTGCGCGCCTGCTTGAGCCCCGTCTCGATCTCGGTGAACCGCGCCAGCGACTCGTCGCGGAACTCGGGGTCACCGGAGAGCAGGAATCCGCGCTCGTCGTTGGCGACGCCCTTGGCGGTCAGCGCGACGTGCTGGAGGGTGGCGAGCAGGGGGAACTGCTTGTTCACCTGCTGGTCGTGAACGTCCCCAAGAGAGTTGATCTTCATCAGGCCGGTCATGCCGGTGACCACGGCGGTCAGGGCGAGGATCGCGACCGCAATCAAGATTTTGGTGCTGATGCGCCGATCGGCGATCAGCCGCCACGGCCCCTTTACTTCCACCGTTACTCCTCGGCAGGCCGCCCTCGGCGGCGTTCCAGATAGATGTGACCATCACCCCGATCGGCACGAACAGCGGAAAGTTGAGTCGTAAACTATTTTCCCGCTGATTTTTCGTGGCTTTCCGGCCTCTTCCGGATCCTTCCGCGCCTTTCCGGACCCTCCCGGCCGTCTGCGGCACTCCTCGGCCGTCCGCGGCCGTCCGCAGCCGTCCGCGGCCCGGTCAGCCGGCGAGCCGCTCGCCCTCCACCGGCGCCCGGCGCGGGTGAGCGCTCCAGCGCAGCCCGGTCCCGGCCGGGCCGGGAAGGGGCTCGGGGCCGGCGTCGGCGGCGGCGTCGGCCAGGAGGCGGTCCAGATCCGCGGCCGGCACCGGCTTGCTGAAGAGGTAGCCCTGGCCCAGCTGGCACTGCATGTCCCGGAGGAACCCCTTCTGCTCGCTGGTCTCCACCTTCTCCGCGATGGCGGGCAGGTTCAGGACCTCGCAGAGGTTCAGGATGGCCTGGGTGAAGGCGTGCCGCTGGCGGGAGGCGGTGTCGGTCCCGGAGTCGAGAGTGGTGAAGGCCCCGTCGATCTTGACCACGTCCACCGGCAGGTGCTGCAGGTAGGCCAGCGAGGAGTAGCCCGTGCCGAAGTCGTCGATGGCGATCCGCACGCCGTGCTCGCGCAGCTCCGACAGGTACCCGGTGACCCGGGTCATGTCGTCCTGCCCGGGGGCCAGCAGCGCGGTCTCGGTGATCTCCAGGATGAGCGCCTCGCCCGGCAGCCCGCTCTCGCGCATCGCCTCCAGCACCGTGGAGACGAACTCGGGCCGGTGCACCTGGCGGCCGGAGACGTTGACGGTGACGGCGATGCCGTACCGCGCGTACCAGCGGGCCGCGTCGGCGCAGGCGCGGCGGAGCGCGTACACGCCGATCGGCACGATCAGCCCGTTCTCCTCGGCCGCGGGGATGAACCTGTCGGGCGGCACGATCCCGTCGGGCGACCGCCAGCGCAGCAGCGCCTCGACCGCCTGGATCCGGCCGGTGGCCAGGTCCACGACGGGCTGGTAGTTCAGCACGAACTCCTCGCGCTCCAGGGCGCGGCGCAGGCCCTCGGTGATCCTGGCCTGGTCGAGCTGCTCCACGCGCAGTCCCTGGTGGAACACGCTGATCTGGTTCTTGCCCGCCGCCTTGGCCGCATACAGGGCGAGGTCGGCGTCGCGCAGGACGTCCTGCGCCTCGGCCGCCTCAGCGATCATGTACAGGCCGACGCTGGCGGTGACGTGGAAGGAGTGGTCGCCCACGACGAAGGCCTGGCCGATCACCTCGACGACCCGCTCGGCCACGTGGGCGGCCTCGCCGGGGGTCACCCCCTCCAGGAGGATGGCGAACTCGTCGCCGCCGAGCCGGGCCAGGGTGTCGGCCTCGCGGAGGATCCCCCGCAGCCGATGCCCGGCCTGGATGAGCAACTGGTCGCCGGCCGGGTGGCCGTAGGTGTCGTTGATGAGCTTGAACCCGTCGAGGTCGAGCAGGAGGAGTGCGTGCCGGGCCTGGCCGGCCCGCCGCGCCGTCGCCTGCTCCAGGCGGTCCTGGAAGAGCGCCCGGTTGGCCAGCCCGGTCAGGTGGTCGTGCATCGCCCGGTAGCTGAGCAGCCGCTGCAGCGACTGCTGCTCGTCCAGGGCGCGGGAGAGGTCCGCGGCCTGCTCGTCCAGGAGCCGGGCGCGGCGGTGGGCCGTGTTGGTGTTGGTGATCAGCCGGATGACCAGGAACGTCATCAGAGCGGCGAAGATGATCAGCGGCACCGCGAAGTCCGCGGGCCGCACCTCCGAGCCCGCCTGGAGGTTGAGCATGAGGGAGAACGGCCCCGCGCAGGCCATCACCAGGAAGACGAGGCTGCGCGCGGTGGTCAGGCGGGCGGCGGGGGTCTTCGCGCGGCGGGCCGCCGAGGGGTGCAGCGCCGCGGCCCCCGACAGCACGAACCACGCCAGCCAGCCCGCGTTGCCCAGCAGTCCGTAACTCCAGGTCTCATCGCGCTGGAGCATCATGGCATGGGTCACGTCACCGAAGGCCATGCCGATGAAGCCGAGGCTGAGCAGAGCGTAGGAGCGGTTGCGCAGGCCGTGGGTGAACCACAGCCGCAGTGCCATGAACTGCACGACCACGTCGGCGATGGGGTAGGTCGAGGCGAGGAGCATCTCCCGGCCCGACAGCGTCCGCAGGCCGCCGTAGGGGTTGAACGTCATCGTCCAGTACACGAAGGCCAGGCCCAGCACGACGACCATCGCGTCCGCCATCACGGCGACGTTCCTGGAGCGCATCGAGTTGCCGGGCAGCTTCGCCAGGCCGGCGACCAGCAGCGGGTAGGCCAGCAGGTAGACCAGGTCGATCCATCGGGGGACCTCGGGGCCGTCCGCCGTGAAGTACCAGGCCGCCCAGATCAGGTCGGCGCCCACCCAGGCGCCCACGCCCGCGGTCAGCAGCCACCACGCCGCCTGCTCGGCCGGCCGGTTCACGCGGATCCCCACGGCCATCGCGGCCACCCCGACCACCTGCAGGGCCGTCCGGGCGGCCACACCGGTATCGCCCGGCGCGAGCAGTCCGGCGACGCTCACCAGCAGGCCGGACAGGAGGAACCAGAACCAGAGGCGGGATCGGACGGGTCCCCGCCCCCGCCGGTGCCGCCTGCCGCGCCGGGGCCGGAAGACGCCCGGATGCGCGTTCCTCTGCGGGTCGTCGCTCATCGGTCGTACCGGTACAGGTCGTAGGTGCGCATGAGTTTGATGAGTTTGGCGGGATAGCCGGGATCGGTGGCGTACCCGGCTCTGGCGATCCTCCTGGCGAACCGGTCGGGATCGGCGGTGTGCTCGAACGCCGCTCGGTAGCGGTCGCTGGAGGAGAGGAAGCGGCCGTGGTCCTTGAAGGAGTCCGCGGGGGAGCGGTAGGTCCGGAACAGCGCGGTGGTCCGGCGGCAGCCGCGGGGACCGCACTCCGTGGTCGGGTGGCGGCGGCAGCCCGTCGCGTAGGGGCCGTGGTCCCCCGAGGAGGAGCACTTGATGCCGAAGTAGTTCCGGTCGGTGACGGCCAGCCCGCTCCGGCCCCACGACGACTCCAGGATCGCCTGGGCGAGGATCACCGACGCGGGCACCTTCGTCACGCGCTGGCTGCGGCGGGCCGGGACGCCGGCCTGCCGGAGGAAGGACGCCGCCAGCGCGGACGAGGACGAGGCCGCGGAGGACGTCAGGGGAGATGCCGACCGGGACTCCGCCGGCACGCGCGCGGCACCGCCGGGCGGCGTGGCCACCGCGGGCAGGCAGGGAGAGATCGCGGCGCCGATGGTGATCAGGGAAGTCAGCGCACGCCGCGGGGTCAGCACGGGCACATGGTGAACGCTGAGTGATGAAAGATGCACTCTCGGTTGCTTCCCGGGTGCAGAACCGTTGCCGCAGACGCAATGGCAAATGAAAGCCTCAGTCACAACCACATGAACTGGGTTGATAACGTTCAGTTTGGGGTGAATCGCTATATGTGACGATCCTCGGAGGTTCTGGGGAGGGCCTCACGCACGGGGGACATATGGGGGGCAGCATGCTGAACAGCGGTGATCGCCTCGATCACACCGCCTCGTACCTGCCCGACCCGTCGAATACGGCGCGGGCGATCCTCGGCCTTCTCAACGAACGGCTGCGCGGCGGCGGCGACTCCGACGGCGCGCGTACCGAACCGACGCTGCTGGCCGGGCTGCGCAGCGTTCCCGGCATCCTCCGGGCCGAACTGCGCCCGGCCGACGCGACCCCGCCCTCCGGCGGGGAGCTCCTGTGGCCCGCCGGGCCCGGCAGGCTGCTGGCCGTGACCCTGCGGGACGGCTACGACAGCCACGGCGTCCCCGAGGCCCTGGCCTGCCTGGCGGCGACCCTGGACGTGTCCCTGCGCCGGGACGCCGAGGCGAACGCCGCCCCCGCCTCCCGCGACGCCGCGCTGACCGCCGCGAAGACGGAGTTCATCGCCACCGTCATCCACGACCTGGCCACGCCGATCACCCCGATCCTCGCCTACGCGGGGCTGCTGTCGGACCCCGACACCGGGCCCCTCACCACCGACCAGCGCGAGTTCGTCAAAGTCATCGAGCGCAACGCCATGCGCCTGTCGGAGCTCCTCAACGACCTGCCGCTGCTGGTCGACCCCGCCTCGCCCGAACTGGAGCTGAGGCGGGAACGGGTCGACCCGATGGAGCTGGTGCGCGACATCGTCGGCCAGCTCCGGCCCGGCGCCGTCCACGCCGGGATCACCCTCCGGTACCACGCCCGCCCCGGACCGGCACTGGCCTGCAACTCGATCCGCATCCGCCGCATGCTCGACATCCTGCTGACGGCGGCGATCACCCGGTCCGCCCCGGGGGACATCGTCGACGTCGAGGCCCGCCCCACGGTCGACGGCTGGCACATCGAGATCGCCTGCCTGGCCTCCGGCGACGCGCACGAGAACGCACCGGCCGGCCGGGACGGGGAGGCGGGTCCCGTACCGGGCCGCCGCGAGTCCCTGGCCCGCGAGGACTCCTGGCCGAGGCTCGGCATGGCCCGCGCCATCGCCGGCATGCACGACGGCACGCTCCACATCACCGACGACGGGACGAAGGGATCGGTGATCAGCGTGGAACTGCCCTGGGAGCCGGTCCGCGACCGAAGAGAAGAGGGATGATGAGCAAGCTGCTGGTCATCGAGGACGACGCCGACACGCTCGCGGTCATCCAGGTGCTTCTCAGTCACGGCGGGCACGAGGTGGTCCCGGCCACGGACGGCCGCAGCGGCCTGCGGCTGCTGCACGAGCACAAGCCGGACGTGCTGATCCTCGACATCGGCCTGCCCGTCATGGACGGCTGGCAGGTGCTGGAACGCGTCCGCGACATCAGCGACCTGCCGATCCTGATCCTCACCGGCCGGGGCCAGGAGCGGGAGAAGGTGCGGGGCCTGCGGGCGGGAGCCGACGACTACCTGGTCAAGCCGTTCTCCCGGGCCGAGCTCACCGCCCGGGTGGAGGCGCTGCTGCGCCGCGCCGGCGCGGCGTCGTGGGCCGAGGACGTCTACGACGACGGGGTCGTGCGGGTGGAGCCGGCGACCCGGACGGTCTTCGTCGAGGACCAGGACGTCCACCTGACGCCCACCGAGTTCCGGCTGCTCAACACGCTCGTACGGCACGCCGGGAACGTCCTGAGCTCCTCGCAGCTGCTCTCCCTGGTCTGGGACGACCCGACCGGCCTGAGCCCGGAGCGGGTGAAGTTCGCGATCCTGCGCCTGCGCCGCCGCATCGGCGGCGACCTCGCCAACTCGCCCATCGAGGCGGTCCGTGGTGTGGGATACCGCTACCGCCCCCCGGCCCAGCGCCAGGACGGACGTGAGGCCGTGTCCTCCCGGCGCCACTGACCTCCGCAGCCCGCCTCGGGAACCCGTGGCCGACGCCCTCGCCGCACATTGGACTGCGATCCTTTCGCCTCCGCCGTACTCTGGTGAGGAAACGCAGAAAGGTGGGTCATGAGCGCTCAGCCCGTTCACGGGAACCCAGCCGGTCGGCCGAGGGTTCCGCGGACAATCGGCGGGATCTCCGACGCTCTGCGAGGCAGCCGCCGGGCCCAGTTCTTCGCCGAACTCCTGGAGGCCCAGCAGGGGCCGGAACTGGACTGTGTCCTGTCCACGTGGTGGGGCCGCGCGATGTTGGACACCGACCCCGAACGCGACCGTGTCCACGCGGCCGCCGAGGCGGGGACCCTGCCCACGACCACCATGGACGAAATCCTCCGTCGACGGCAGGAGCGCGCCACCCGGTGAGCGAGGACGCCGACGACCTGTGGCCAGTCCTCCCTTCGGAAATCGTGGCTGACACCCTCGCCGATCCAGCCGTCTCCGCCGAGGTGTTCTCCACGGTGGCGGCTCTCATGGTGGCGATCTGCGAGAACCCGTGGCTGAAGGACAGCGAGCAGCTGAGTACCGATCCGGACTGGCGGGAGATCCTCATCCCGAAGGGGTACGGCATCGCGGAATACCGCATTAGCAGGAACGACCATCACGTAGTTCTGACCCGGATCGTTTTGTTCTGATAGTCGGCGCACGTATCGCACAGCGTCCTGTCATCCCGGGCGTCACCGGGTCGCCCCGCCTCCGGCCTCCGGTGCGACACGCCAGAACGAATTAGTGGAAGATGCTCGCTCGCAGTATCAGTTTCCGCTAAAACTGGCGTGACACATGTGGTGCAGGAGGAGGGGTTCGGATTGCCACAGCCACACAAGGGTGACCGGGTGCCGACGATGGTACGGCCGCCCAGGCCTCTGCGGCTCACCCTGGAGGCGGCGGCCGCCGCCGCCGGTTATCGCCATCTGAACGACTATCTGGTCGATCTGCTCGAAGCGGCACATAGCGGTCAGCCGCTGCCGGTGCCGCAGGCGTACCGACAGGAGAAGTCTCCGCTTCCCGACAAATCGGAGGCAGCCTAACCCATCTACCTGGGGAAAAACCTGCGTTTTGCTTCCTGCGGACCCTCGGAGGGGGAAGAATGTGACCGGCTGATCACAGCTCGCTACTGAACGACAAAAAGCAGGTCCCCGCGCCCGCAACCAGCAAGCGCGAGGACCTTCAAAACCCGGACATTGAGCTCGGTGCTAGAGCCCTCAACTCCTACAGCTGCACCGCGCCGCATGTCCCCTTAGCCATACCTGTACGCCTACATGTCGCATGCCTACGTGTTGTATGCCTACAGTCTGGAGCCAGGATAAACGATGGGCCCCGGGCTCTGCCAGCTATTCCCCGAAGTGGCGTGTCGCGAATGGGGATGAACGGCACAGCCCGTGTAAACGGTGACAACTCCATAGACACGCTTCCCCCCAGCGGAGGGCCCCGGCCCGAGCGCCGCGCACACGTCGAGCACGTGGAACGCGCCGAGCGCCGCCGGTCCCGCCGCGGTTCCCCCCGCGCCGCCATCCGCCCCGTCCACAGCCGGACCCCCTGCTACGAGGCCCCCCATCGACTGCCTGCCGTCCCCACCCGCACCTGGTTCCGCGTCTGCTGCCTGCTCTGGCGGCGCGGCGAGGTGGCCGACCCGTGCGCCCGCCGGATGGCGCGCCACCTCGCCTACCACGCGGACGAGAGCGGCAAGATCACCGACATGCCGCGCGTCATGCGCGCCTACGCCGCCTACCACGGGCTGAGCACGCGGACCGGGTGGAAGGACCTGGGCCGCGTGATGGACGTCGGCTGGGTGCGCCGGGTGCACGGCGCCGCGCCCGGCCGCCCGGCCCTCTACCAGCTCTGCCTGGACATCGCGGGGCTCCCCTGCAACCTGCCCAAGAACCTCGTCAGGGCCGTCACCGACGTCGTGGACGCCCCGCCGGGGCGGGTTCCCGGGCCGAGGACCAGGGCGCCCGGCGCCGAGCCGGGTCTCGGCCGGCTGCACGCCGCGCTCGCGCAGTGCGTCGTCGTGCAGTACGGCGGAGCACTCAGCCCGGAGAAGATCGTCCGGACGGGTTCCGGCAGAGTTCACACGTCTCCTTTCTTTAGGGAGGGCCCTACCCCTCCCCCGCAGCGACCGGTCCGGAGAGGAGGCCGGGACCCGCTCCAGCCAAGCCCCTGGTGGGACAAAAACGGCTATAACGACATCCAGCAGGCCCGGGAGGTGCTGGCGCGATGCCTGCCGCGGTGGCGGGCGCAGCGAACGGGACTCGTCCCGTCCGGCACCGAGGTCCCGGACGCCACCGCGCTGGCCTCACTTGAGCACCTGGTGAGGCTTTTGCTGAGATATGTCCCTTCCGGCGAGGCGGTGGACCTGCTGACCGAGCAGGTCGCCTCGGCCCGGAACGTCACGGGGGTGGTCCGCTACCGGATCGGCTCCTGGCTGCGGTCGTTCCGGCGCCGCGCGAACCTCCCGGTCGACGAGGACGGCGTCGGCTACCGCCGGATGCAGGAGGAACTTGCCGCCAGGCGGGCCCGGTCCACCCCGGAGGGACGGCAGGCGGCCAAGGACATCGCGCGGCGGGTCCGCGACCGGAAGGCGGCCGGAGACGACGTCGGGCGGCACCTGCTCGCCGAGCGGAAGGCCGCCGAGACCCTGCGGAGGGCGCAGGAGGCCGAACAGCGCAGGCGGGAGCACGTCGAGCTGCTCCGGGCGCAGGAGATGCAGGCCGGGCAGCGCGCCCTGGAGGAGACCCTGCGGGAGGCCGCGGCCAGGGAGGAGAGCCGGAGGCGGGCCGTCGAACGGGCCCGTCACGAGCGCCACGAGCGCCGTGAGCGCGTGCCGTACGGGGAGCCCGGCACCGCCGCCCCGGCGCGGGACGAGGGGCTCTCCCACCCCGGCCCCTCGCACGACCGGTCCTCCTGCGACGAGTCCTCCCCGGGCAGGCCCCCTCGCGACCGTGGCAGGTCCTCTCTGGAGGACCTCCGGGAGAGGCTCCGCCGCAGGCTTGAGGGCGGTCCTGCGGTCCCTCCGCAGCGTGAGCGGCCCATCGAGGCCCCGGCCGCGGAGCCGGGGGAGGCCACGGGGGCCGGCGCCCGCACCCTCTGACCGGCGGGACTCCCGCCACGGATCGGCGGGGTGCGTTCCCCGTACGCCCCAGCTAAAAGCCCGTTTTCCTTATTTATGCGCATTTTCTGCCGATTCTCCGTGAGAGGAGCGCCGCCCGGGCGGCCCCTTCCCGGACCCGGCGACCTCCCTCGCCTGGCGGGCCAGGCGAATCAGGAGTTACAGCGTGACGGGTCGCAGCACGCGGATTCTGCCGGTGGCGTTGGCGTTGTTCGCAGCCTTCATCACCCTGGTGGTGTCGGTGGCGTCGACGGTGGACGAGGTTCTCACCCCCACCGGCGCGGCACCCGCCCCGGCCCCCGAGCTCACCCCCGAACCCGCTCACGAGCCCGCTCACGAGGACGAGACGATCGCGGTCGCCGGGAGCGACCTGCTGGTGACCGTGGACGCGGTCTACCCCGGCGGGCGCAAGGCCTCCTGGACCGAGACGGGCACCTCCACCACCACGACCTCCCTCGCCACGACCTTCACCTCCACGACCTCCACCGCCGCGAACGCCGCCGGCTCGCGGGCCTCCGCCGCCACCGCGGCCGCCCAGTGCCGCGACCGCGCCTACGCCCTGGCGAAGTGGCGCGTCAAGGGACGCCTCGGCTGGACCTACAACCCCTCCGGGGCACCCTCCGCGGTCGGCCGCACGGCGCTCACCGAGATCAAGTCGGCGGTCCAGTATCTGGTCGCGGGCAAGAACGTCTGCCGCCTGCCCGGCCCGTTCAAGGTGGGCCAGGCATACAAGGGCGCGACGAAGCTCGTTCCCGCCGTCACCGCCACCTCCCGGTCCACCGGCTGCGGCAAGGAGGACGGCAACAGCGTCGTCGGCTGGAAGCGGCTCGGCTCGACCGCGCTCGCCGTCACCTGCACCTGGTGGACGCGCACGGGTCAGGTGGTCTCCGCCGACATCGCGATCAACACCCGCTACACGTGGTTCTCCAGCCGGCCGAGCCGCTGCTCCTCCTCCTTCGACCTGCGCTCGGTGCTCGTCCACGAGTGGGGTCACGCCTACGGGCTCAACCACGTCTCCCCGGCGCAGCACGGCACCCAGGTCATGGCCTCCACCATCCCGGCCTGCGCCGTCGTCCGCACCCTCGGTGCGGGCGACCACGCCGCGATGCGCAAGCTGTACGGCGTGAGCTGAACAGCGTGAGCTGAACGGCCCGCTCAGCCCTTGGAACGCTCCTCGGACTCGGCCGCGGACGTCTTGATCCGCATGGTCGCCGTCGTGCCCTTGTTCTCCTCGGAGCGCAGGTCGAAGGTGCCCGAGTGGTTGGCGACGATGCTGCGCACGATGGACAGACCGAGCCCGGTCCCGGGGATCGACCGCTCGGTGGCGTTGGAGGCGCGGAAGAACCGGGTGGACAGCCGCGTCATCTCCTCGGCGGGGATGCCGATCCCGGTGTCGGAGACGGTGATCACGGCGTCGTCGTCCTCCACGGCGACGCGGACGTGGACCCTGCCCCCGGCGGGAGTGAACTTCACGGCGTTGGACAGCAGGTTGGCCATGGCGCGGTCGAGCTGGTTGGGGTCCCCGTCGACGAACACCGGGCAGCCGGAATCCTCGACGGTCAGCTCGACCTGGGCCTTGGCCGCGGTCGGCCGCATCGCCTCGACCGAGCCCCCGATGACCGCGCACACGTCGGTGCGCTGTTTGAGGCTGCGGAAGGCGCCCGCCTCGATGCGTGACAACGTCAGCAGATCCTCGATGAGCAGCCGCAGCCGGGTGGTGTTGCGGTCGATGGCGTCGAGCATGCGGTCCTGGGCGGGGTTGATCTCGCCCGCCTCCTCGTCGCGCAGGATCTCCAGGTAGCCGGCGATGCTGGTCAGCGGCGAGCGCAGCTCGTGCGAGACGGTGGACATGAAGTCGGTCTTGGCCGAGTCCAGCGCCCGCAGCTCCTTGACCAGCTCCCGCTCACGGTTGTAAAGGCTGGCCTGGTCCAGCCCGCGTCCCAGATCGGTGCCGACGACCTTGACCGCCTCGATCTCGTCGGTGCTCCACGGGCCGCGGGCGGAGTCGCGGACGAGCAGGACGCTGCCCAGCGCCTTCTGCCCCACCCCGAAGGGGACCAACAGGAACTGCATGTCCCCGAAGCCCCGGAGCGCCTCGGCGGCGGCCCCGGGAACGAAGTCGGGCGGGTCCGCGGTGGATCCGGCCGGGGTCAGGCCCTGCAGGTAGAGCTGTTCGAGCCCTTCGGAGGGAACCGCCGGCAGAAGGGTGCCGTCCCTGGTGACACGGCCGTCCACCCACTCCAGCTCGGGCGGGCCGATCATGCCCTCGTGGACGAGCTGGACGAACACCCGCTCGGCGGGGAGCTTGGAGCCCAGGGCGGTCACCGCCTCCCGCATGGCCTCCTCGGCCTCCAGGGTCTGGCGGATGCGCGCCGCGGTCTCGTGCGCCACCTTGGCCAGGCGGGAACGTTCCAGCTCGGCCGCGCGCAGCCGGTCGCTCTCGTCGGCCAGCGTGTTGATGGCGTCGCCGAGCTGCTGGATCTCGGTCGGTCCCGTCGCGGGGAAACGCGCGTCGTGCTCCCCGGCGGTCAACCGCGCCAGGGTGTGGCCCATGGCGGTCAGCGGCGGCACCAGCACCCGGTAGGTGCGGATCGCGGTGATCAGCGCCATGGCGACGGCGACCACGGCGAAGGTGACCACGGCGACCCGCCCCCAGAACCGGTTGCGGGCGGCCTGGCGGTCGAGATCGGCGGTCTTGCCCGCCAGATGCGCCTCCAGGGCGTCGTGGGAGCGCAGGACCTCCTCGTAGCGCAGGCGGCTGCCCTCGGCGTACTGCATGATCTTCGGATCTCCCGGGCGCAGCTGCTCGGCCTGGGCGGCGTAGCCGAACCAGTCGAAGACCTTGACGCGCAGGTCGCCGATCAGCTTGAGCTCCTCGGGGGTCTCCGCGCGCTTGTCCAGATCCTCCAGATAGGGCGGATAGGTGGCGCGCGCCTGCTGGTAGGTGGTCTTGGGCTGCTGGTAGAGCAGGTAGTTGCGCAGCCCCCGGGTGGCGTCCCCCATCGTCGAGCGGAGCTTGAGGTTGTTCAGCCGGAGCGGGAGGTTGTGGTCGATGAGCCGGTTGAGGGCCTCGCCCTGCCGTACCGACTCGACCGTCGCGACGACGCCCGCGAGCAGGACGAGGGAGACGAGCAGCGCGAAAGTGCCCCGCAGGGCTCTTCCTACGCTGCGGTTCAACCACTTCATCCCTTTTTTCCTCCCGCGGGCCGGCCCGGGGTGGAGAACCCCTCTCGCGTCATTACCCCCCAGACCTGCTTTGTACGGCGGAGCGCCGCAAAGATCCCCTGTAGTCCCCACCAGGCGTTGAACTGGCGATACCCGAAATTCTCGGCAACCGACGCCACCGCGGCGACGCCCAGATCCCGCCAGCTGTTGTAGCGGCGGAAGGCGTACTCCTCCACGGCCAGCGCCACGAAACCGACGAGGACCGCGTAACCGAAGGAGGCCACCAGCAGCGCGAGGGCGAAGTCCATGTTGATGGCGCCCGCCCACAACGCGATCGGGACCAGGGCCACCCCGCCCAGGTTCACCACCGGTGCGAGCAGCTCGAACAGCACGAAGTACGGCAGGGTCAGCACCCCGATCCGTCCGTACCGGGGATTGGCGATCATCGTGCGGTGCTTCCACAGCAGCTCGGCCAGCCCGCGCGACCAGCGCCGCCGCTGCCGGGCCAGCACGGCCGCCGAGGACGGCGCCTCGGTCCAGGAGACCGGCTCGGAGACGAACACGATCCGGTAGTCGCGGCCGCCCTCGCGCAGATACCGGTGCAGGCGGGTGACCAGTTCGGCGTCCTCGCCGATGGAGTCGGGGTCGAGCCCGCCGACCTCGACGAGCACGTCCCGCCGGAACAGCCCGAACGCGCCGGAGATGATGAGCAGGCCGCCCAGGCGCGACCAGCCGGTACGGCCCAGCAGGAAAGCCCGCAGGTACTCCATCACCTGGATGCGCACCAGCCAGCGGCGCGGCATGCGCACCCGCGCGACCCGCCCGCCGACGACGTCGCAGTCGTTGACGATCCGCACCACCCCGCCGGTGGCCACCACGTTCATCGGGTCGTCGGCGAACGGCTTGGCCACCAGCAGCAGGGCCGAGGGGTCCAGCAGGGAGTCGGCGTCCACCATGCACACCAGCGGATGCCGGGCGAAGTTGATGCCCACGTTCAGCGCGTCGGCGCGGCCGCTGTTGGTCTTGCGGATCACCAGCAGCGGCGTGGAGCCGTTGGCGGGCACGTGCGTGGAGAGCACCGTGCCGCGCATCGGGATGTCGTCGGGGACCACCCGGGGCAGCTCCACCAGGTTGTGCTCCTCGCGCAGCCGCTCGAACGTCCCGTCCTTCGAGCCGTCGTCGACGACGATGACCTCGAAGGTCGGGTAGCGCATCGACAACATCGAGCGCACGGCCTCGGCGATGCCCGCCTCCTCGTTGTAGGCGGGCATGATCACGGTGACCGGCGGGGTCAGCGGGTTGGAGTAGAGGTCCTCCTCGGTGGAGAAGGACACCCTGCGGTGGTGGTGGACGGCGTCCCAGGTCGCCAGGAAGATGAGCAGCAGGTAGCTGGTGTTGATCGACACCGAGTAGACCAGGACGATGGCGCTGATCGCCATCAGCGTCCACCGCGCGCCCTCCCGGACCGCGTCCAGGATCTCACCGGCGCTCTGGGCCGCCCCTGCGGCCAGGACACCGGGAGCGTCCGGCGCTTCCAGGCCCGCGAGGAGACCCGCGACGGTCGCGGCCGCGCTCACCGCGGCGCGGCCTCCGGCAGCCTCAGCGGACGGCCGGCCTGGAGGTCTTGGAGGGCGAGGGCCTCCCACGCGTGGGAGGCGGCCGGCGTGCCCGCCCGTTCGGCGATCGTCTCGGTCAGGGCCGCCGCCGCGGGCCTGCCCAGGCGCGACAGGGAGCGGGCGGCGCTGTGCGCGACGTGGTAGCGGGGGTCGGCCAGCAGGTCGCGCAGCGCCGGTACGGCCCGGGGGGAGCCGAGGTCGCCCAGCGCGGTCGCGGCCTCGACCCGCACGGCGTACCGGTGGGCGGGCCCGGTGGCGTGGATGAGCGCGTTCAGGCACACGGGCGTGCCCAGCCTGCCGAGCGCGCGGGCCGCGCGTACCTGCACATCCGAGGAGGGGTCCCCGGCCAGGACGCCGACCAGGGCGCCGGCGGTCTCCACGGCGCCGGTGAGCCCGAGCACCTCGACGGCGACGGCCCGTGCCGCGGGGTCGTCGTGGGACAGCGCCTCCACCAGCGCGGGACGCGCCCCCGGGCCGAGCCGGATCAGCGCCTGGGCCACCAGCTGGAAGGGGGCCCGGCCGCCGGCCATGGAGATGATCGGGCTGGCCGCCCCGGCCGTGCCGATCTGCCCCAGGGCCCGCACGGCCGTGGCCCGGACCTCGGCGTTGCGGTCCGACAGCAGGCGGACCAGGGGGAGGGCGGCCTCGGCATGGCCCAGCATCCCCAGCACGTGGGCCGCGGAGGCCCGCCGTACCGCACTGAACCTCGACAGGTCGCGCAGGGCGTCACGGGCCAGGCCGCGCTGCTCCAGCAGCCGGACCAGCGCGGTCCGCGCGTTCCCGCTGACCTTGGCGAGCAGCGAGATCGCACCGGGTTCGACCGCGCGCCAGACGCGCCGGTTCAGCGTGGCCAGCCGGATCAGCGGCTCGCTGACCTCCTCGCCGCTGTCGCCGCCGATGAGCTCCAGCAGCAGCGGCCGGACACCCGCCGACAGCCGGGCGTTGCGGCGGTCACGGTAGCGGTGCAGCGCCCGCCCCATGACGATCACCAGCCCGAGCAGCGTCACCGCGCCGGCCAGCAGGGCCAGCGTGAGGGAGACGAGCTGGGCGGCGCTCAAGTCCGGGCCCTGGCCAGTACGGAGTGCACCCGGTCGGCCAGCACCCTCGGGCTGAACGGCTTGACGATGTAGTCGTCGGCCCCGGCGGTCAGCCCCTTGGCGACGTCGCTCTCCTGGGCCCGGGCGGTGAGAAGGATGATCGGCAGACCGGCGGTCTCCGGATGCCGCCGCAGTTCCCGGCAGACCTCGACGCCCGACATGCCGGGCATCATGACGTCGAGCAGCACGATCTCGGGAGGCCGCTCGCGCGCCAGCCGCAGCGCCGACGCCCCGTCGCCCACCGCGATCACGGTGTGCCCGGCCTGCTCAAGCTTGAATACGATGAGATCTCTGATGTCGGAATCGTCTTCCGCGACGAGGACGGTGGCCATCACGAACTACCCCCACAGTGAGTCCACGGCTTTTTTGACGTCCGCGCGGCGGAACGGCTTGGGGAGAACGGCGTCGGCGCGAATGTCGACGAGATCCTCCATGTCCAGAACGGATGTGATGATGATCCGGCAGTCACGGGTGCGTGGATCGGCCCGCAGGGCCCGTGTCACCTCCCTGCCGTCGACGCCGGGAAGCCTGATGTCGACGACGACCATGTCCGGCGGGTCCCGGACGGCGAGGCTCAGCCCGAGTTCGCCGGTGTTGGCGGTGCGCACCTGACAGCCGAGCCCGCCGAGGTGCCGCGTCAGGAGATCGAGGACATCCTGCTCGTCATCGATCACGAGCACGCGAGGATGCGTCATCGCCCACCATCCGATCTCCGCCCCCGCTGAGGATGACCCTCGGCACGGGAACCGGACCCCCAGCCGGATATCCCATTTCGGCATGTTACCAATCGAATCCACTGAGTGACGTCCAGGCGCGTGTGGAAGATCGCTCCTGAAAAGCACCCGCTCGGCAACTTCAGTAGTCCTCCCGGCTGCCGAATGTCGGAGTGGTGACCCATCTGCTGGACCCGGCGCCGCCGGGACAGCGGGGAGCCGCCGACGTCAAGGGATTGACGACCGGATTTCTCAACGGATTGAGGAGACACGGCGATGCCGGGCTTCGATGTGATCGCCCAGGGGGTCGATCCTCGCTGGGTGCGCGAACTACGCATGTTCGCTTTGCAGTACGAAGAGGAGCGCCACAAGGTGCGCGCTTCCTGGATCCCCGATTCGGTGGATGACGAGACGTGGTTCGAGCTCTACTTGACGGCCACCTCCGTCGAGCAGGACATCGCGCTCATCTGAACGCGTGACGACCCATGCATGACGACACCGACCACGCCCGGGTCGCGCTCCCGAGTCCGGGCACGGGTTCCCGTGACAGGTCCATGGCCCTGCTGACCCGCCGTCGTTTCGCCGGCCTGCCCGAGCAGGTCCAGCACGCCCGGAGTTTCGTGGCGCTGGCCGTGGACGGATACACCGCGGCCGATGACGCGGTCCTGCTGACCTCCGAGATCGCCAGCAACGCCGTCCTGCACACCGAGAGCGGCAACGGCGGATTCTTCGAGGTCAGCGTGTATATCGGCGCGTCCTTCCTACGGGTGGAGATCAGCGACGAGGGGACCTCTTTGGAGAGCCCGGTGGTGCGCCTGCTCGACCTGGACGCCGAGCAGCTGCCCGGAGGCCGGGGCCTGGCAATCGTGGAGCTGTGCGCCACGCGCTGGGGCCAGTCCGGTGACGGCTCGTCGGGGCGGGTCGTCTGGTTCGAGCTGCCCTGCGACGGACCGGCGCTCCGCCGTACCGGCACCCGAACCTGAACCCGTCCCCCTCCCATCCATCCCGCCCATCCGTCCGTCGCCGTTCGAAGGCGGCTTCACCGATCTTGAGGAACCCTATGAACAGCCTGCGCAACGTGGGAGTCGGAAAGCGACTGGGTCTGGCTTTCACGCTGGTGTCGCTGCTCATCGTCGTCGCCGTCGGCGTCGGCCACTGGGGCCTGCAGCGCCAGCACGACATCAACACCCGGATGGACCAGCTGGAGCAGGTCAAGGACGACATCCAGACCTTCGCCTACCACGTGGCCGACATCACCGGCTGGCAGGGACTGGTGGTGGCCGACGCCGGGGCCTTCGGCGGCAAGGTGGCCATCGGGCCCGACGGCTACAACCGCCAGGGTGAGCTGGAGAGCAAGAAGGCGCTCTTCGAGACGCTCGACACCACCCACGTGGAGTTCCTGACCGAGGCCGAGCGGGCGCAGTTCGACAAGCTCCGCCCCGCCTGGGAGGACTTCTTCGTCGAGGACGACAAGATCATGGCGCTGCTCGCCGAGGACACCCGCGAGGCGCGGGCCGAGGCTCTGACGAGCATCAACGAGGGCGCCGCCGGTGAGGCGTGGGGACTCGGCGTGAAGATCAGCACGGAGCTGCGGGACTCCATCGACAAGCGCATCGCCGCCCTGGAGAAGGAGATCGCCGACGTCGAGTCCGCCGGTGAGCGGGTCCTGCTCGGCACGCTGGCGCTGGCGCTGCTGGTGGCGATCGTGCTCAGCGTGCTGAGCACCCGTTCGGTGGTCCGCCCGCTGAACGCGGTGGTGGACGCGCTGGGCCGGGTGGCCCGCGGCGATCTGACCGTACGGCTGAACCTGGATCGCCGCGACGAGCTGGGCCGCCTGGCCGGCGCGCTGGACACCACCACCGACGCCCTGCGCACCACGGTGGCCTCCGTGGTGGCCCACAGCGACACCCTGGCCGGTTCCTCGGCGCACCTGTCGCAGGTGGCCGAGCAGATCGCCGCCTCCGCGGAGGAGACCAGCGCCCAGTCCGGCGTGGTGGCCGCGGCGGCCGGCGAGGTCTCGCTCAATGTGGAGGTCGTCGCCGCCGGTGGCCAGGAGATGGGCGCGGCGATCCAGGAGATCTCGCACAGCACCTCCGAGGCGGCCGCGGTGGCCGCCGAGGCGGTGGCGGTGGCCGATTCGACCAA
This sequence comes from Planobispora rosea, assembly GCF_014648175.1. GTDB lineage: Bacteria > Actinomycetota > Actinomycetes > Streptosporangiales > Streptosporangiaceae > Planobispora > Planobispora rosea. The sequence goes on along the minus strand of NZ_BMQP01000028.1, from coordinate 1,929 downwards.
CGCGATGATGGTCCAGCTGGAGAACTCCTCGGCGGAGATCGGCAGCGTGATCAAGGTGATCACCTCGATCGCGGAGCAGACCAACCTGCTGGCGCTGAATGCCACCATCGAGGCCGCCCGCGCCGGCGACGCCGGCAAGGGCTTCGCGGTGGTGGCCGGGGAGGTCAAGGACCTGGCCCAGGAGACCGCCAAGGCCACCGAGGACATCTCCAAGCGGGTGGAGGCCATCCAGGCCGACACCGCCAGCGCGATGGAGGCCATCGGCCGGATCGGTGAGATCACCGGCCGGATCAACGACCACCAGGCGGCGATCGCCGCGGCGGTGGAGGAGCAGACCGCCACCACCGGGGAGATGAACCGCAACGTGGCCGACGCGGCGAGCGCCAGCAACGAGATCGCGGTCAACATCGCCGGGGTGGCCGATGCCGCGGAGGTGACCACCCGCGGGGTGGAGCAGTCCCGTCAGGCCGCGGCCGAGCTGGCGGGGATGAGCCGCTCCCTGCGTGATCTGGTGGGCAACTTCACCGTCTGACCCCCGCCCCCTGCTCTCCCGGCTCTGAGTGATGCTGCTGGAAATATCAGCTTCCACGCGGTATCGGGATGCCTGGCGGGCAGGGGGAGTGTCCGGGCCGTAGAGCGAAGGGGCGCACGGGATGCTGCACGTCATCGGGGCGGGGCTGGGCCGTACCGGGACCAGCTCGCTCAAGCTCGCCCTGGAGAAGCTGGGATTCGCACCCTGTCACCACATGTTCGAGGTCCTCGGCAGCAAGGAGCGGATGCGCCGGTGGACGGCCGTGGCACAGGGCGGGGAGCCGGACTGGGAGACCGTCTTCCGCGGTTATCGGGCGTGCGTCGACTTCCCCGCCGCCGCGTACTGGCGGGAACTGGCCGCGCACTACCCCGAGGCCAAGGTGATCCTCACCCTGCGCGATCCCGGCGCGTGGTTCGAGAGCGCCCGAAAGACGATCTTCCGCCTGCCGCGCCTCATGCGCCACCCCGTGCTCGGCCCCCTGCTGCGGCTCCTCCCCCGCGAGTCGAGACCGGCGATGTTCATCCGCATGCTGGGCGCGATCAACCGGGCCCGGCGGGACATCGCCTTCGACCGCGACAGCGCCATCGCCTACTTCGAACGGCACAACGCCGAGGTCAGGGCAGCGATCCCGGCCGACCGGCTGCTGGTCTACCGGGTGGGGGAGGGCTGGGAGCCGCTGTGCGCGTTCCTCGGCGTCCCGGTGCCCGACGAGCCGTTCCCGCGGGCCAACGACAGCGAGAGCTTCTGGACCAACTTCGCCCGGACCCTGTGGGGGAGGGAGACCGGTCTCGTACGGCACCCGCACGCAACCGTGGAGGAGCCTCACGGGAGGGCACGGACCTAGCCATTCGGTGTTCTTCGGTGCTTTTCGGCGCACCTGGGAACACGCCCCCATGACGCGGTCGAGCTGTACGGCGCGACGCGCGTGATACGGCGAGGCCGCCACCGGGCACCGGTGGCGGCCTCGCCGTATCTGATCTGTATGTCCGGCCTGTATGTCCGGCCTGTGTCCCGAGGGGACCGGGTCAGTCGCGCTTGGCGGCCAGGCGCTCGCTGAACGCGCGGCCGGCGATGAACGCGCCGCCACCGGCGATCAGCGTGAAGGCCAGGATCCGGCCGGTGGAGGTGCCGTCCTGCGCGGGGACGTCGGCCCTGGCGGCGACGGTGTCGACGGAGCCGAGGTCCACGGTCTTGGCCGCGGCGGGGTTGGCGGTCCGGGTGCTCTTCGGCGCGGGAGTGTTCTTCGGCGCGGCGTCGGCCTTGGCGGTGGCGGCCGGGGCGGCGGGCGTGGTGGTCGTGACGCTGTCGGCCTTGGTGGTCTTGGCCTGGGCGGTCTTCTTCTCGGCCTTCTCGGCCTTCTCGGCCTTGTTGTCGGTCTTGTCGGTGTTCTTGGCGGG
>NZ_BMQP01000027.1 GCF_014648175.1 Planobispora rosea | reverse complement strand
GGCCTGTTCCTGCATGCGTCGCAGCATGGCGGCCATGCGGGCCACGACCAGCATGAACAGCGCGGCGGAGGTGACGGCCACGGCCCAGGTGCTCGGTTCCAGCCCGAAGGCGAGCTGCACGATCAGGGTGCCGGGGGCGAGCAGGACGACGGCGGTGAGGGTGAGCAACCGCCGGGGGTGAGGGAGGGAGCCGCCTCCGGAGTGGCGCGCAGCAGGTCGGGGGCGGAGGGGTGCAGCGCCGCCGCGCCCCAGAGCAGGTAGGCCGTCAAGAAGGGGATGACACCGAGCGACAGGCTGAACCCCTGCGGGTCCTCCACCAGGACGAAGACCACGTCACCCGCGAGCACGCCCACCAGCGCCGCTGTGATCATCCGGAAGGCGGGTGTGCGTGCGCCCGCGGTGGTCAGCAGCCGTACGAGTCCGGCGAGCATCAGCGCGTCGGCGAGGGGATACCCCAGCAGGATCGCCCGGGTGAGGACCGGGCCGTCGCTGTCGAGCCGGGGGTCGATCAGCAGCACCCAGTACGGCAGCACCAGGCCAACGACGAGGATGGCGCTGTCCAACCGGGACTCCCGGTCGGCGGGAGAGCGGCGGCGCCGGGCGAGGATGTGCAGAGCGGCCGCGACGATCGGATACTCCAGCAGGTAGAAGCCGTCCGCCAGAGAGGGGAACGGGTTCACCTCGGCGATGTGCTCGTAGTAGACCCACAGACCGTCGCCGAGGACCGCCATGAGCACGCCGGTTCCCATCAACGCCCAGGGAAGGGACACCGCGCTGCGGAACCGGGCGGCCGACACCAGCATGGCCACCACACCGCACAGACCGATCACGACGTACAGCACGTCCCGGGGCATGCCGTACGGCAGCAGCATGAAAATCCCCAGGACGACGAAGCCGCCGAGGAGATAGACACGCCAAACCCGAGAACTGTCCATGCCGCTCCATCGGCGGATCGCAAACAATCCTTAGAGTAGGCGAATTGTTACATGCTGTGGGAGCTATCGCCACACTCGCCTCTGGGACACCGGCGACCCTGGATCACTGGTGGATGGACGAGCCGTGGCGGTCCTTGCGGACGTGGAGCCGGGCGGGGATCCGGGTGCGCAGCTCGCCCACGTGGCTGACGATGCCGACGGCCCGCCCGCCGTCGCGCAGGCCGTCCAGGATGTCGAGGACCCCGTCCAGGGTGTCCTCGTCGAGTGTGCCGAACCCCTCGTCCACGAACAGCGTGCCGAGCTCCACTCCCCCGGCCTCGGCGGTGACCACGTCGGCCAGGCCGAGGGCGAGCGCCAGCGAGGTGATGAAGCCCTCCCCGCCGGACAGGGTCGCGGGGTCGCGGTCCACCCCGGTCCAGCCGTCGAGGACGCGCAGGCCGAGCCCGCCGCCGGATCTGCTCCGGTCGCCCGCCGACCGCCTGAGGTCGTGCTCCAGGAGGTAGCGCCCGCCCGACATGTGGTCCAGCCGCTCGTTGGCCGAGTCGACGACCTGCCGGAGCCGCTCGCCGAGCACGTAGGACGACAGCCGCATGCTCCACCGGTTGTCGGAGGAGTTGCCGCTGGTCAGGGCGGCGAGCCGGTCGGCCAGACGGTGGCGTTCGGCGGCGGGCCGCCAGCGGCCCAGGCACCCGGCCAGCTCGGCGCGGAGCGCGACCAGCCGGTCGCGGCGGCTCTCGGCGCGGTCCCGGGTGGCCAGGAAGGCCGCGTGCGCGGCGTCGGCGGCGTCCCGGGCCGCCTCCAGCGCGGTCAGGTCGGGTTCGGGTTCCGCAGCGGCGGCGATCAGCTCCGGGTCGGCCAGCCGGGCGTCGACGGCGGCGCGCTCCCGGTCGAGCTCGCGGAGACGTTCGGCCTTGTCCGCCTGCTCGGCGGCCGGCCGGACCGCCGCGCGGGCGTCCTCGAGTCCCAGGAACCCCGCCTCTGCGGCGGCGGCCCCGGCCCGCGCCAGGGCCGCCTCCAGCTCGGCGGCTGCGGCCCGTTCCTGCCCGGCGGCCTCGGCGGCCTCCCTGAGCAGCTCGGCCTCGTCGGCCAGCCGCTCCAGCCGGGCCGCCAGCGTCGGGTCCTCCCCCCGGGCCGCGTCGAGGCGCGCCGTCATCCGGCCGGCCTCGGCGGTGAGCCGTTCCACGTTCGCGCGGCGCGCGGACAGGCCCACCGCGAGCCCGCGCGACCGTTCCTCCAGCTCCCTGAGCTCGGCGACGAGGCCCCCGAGCTCGGTCTCGAGCACGGGAACGGCGCCCGCCGCCTCCCGCAGCCCGGACAGCAGCCGCTCCGCCTCCCGCAGGTCCTCGGCCGCCCGGGCGGCGCTCAGCGCGCGGGACCCGTCCGCCGCCGCGTCCCCGGCTGCGTCCCCGGCTGCGTCCCCGGCTGCGTCCCCGGTCGTGTCCCCCGCGGCGGGCGCGTCAGCGGGATCGGCGGCCGGACCCCGGTCGATGCCGTACCGGGTGGACGCCTCCCGGTGCAGGGCGGAGGTCTCCTCCACCCGTGCCACCGCGGTCAGGGCGAGGGCGAGCGCGGCGGTCTCGGCGGCGAGACGGTCGCGGCGGGCCCGGACGGTCGGGTCCGCGCCCCGGGCCCCGTCGAGGCGGGCCGTCAGCCGGGACTGCTCGGCCCGCGCCCCGGCCCTGCGGGCCCGCCCCTCGGCCAGGCGCCGGTCGATCTCCCCGGCACGCTCCTTCACCGCCTCCAGTTCGGCGGTGACCCGGTCCAGCCCGGCGGCGAGAGCGGGTTCGGCCTCGGCGGCGGAGAGCAGCTCGGCGAGTTTCTCCCGCGCCGCGGCGAGCGCCTCCCCGGCCTCCGCGACGGCGAGCCCGCCGGCGACGGCGACGGCATCGTCCAGCTGGGAGGTGAGGGCGGCGACCGTGCTCTCGGCGGCCTGCCGCCGGTCGGTGGCCGCGTCGTAGTCGCCCTGGGCGGCACGCTCGTCGTCGGCGGTGGGCGCCTCCTCCGCCGGGGCCGCCGGGGCGGGGTGGTCGGGCGAGCCGCAGACCACGCACGCCTCACCGGGGACCAGCCCGGCGGCGAGCTCGGCCGCCATCCCGTCGATGCGGGCCTGCCGGACGCGCTGGAGCCGGTCGCGGAGGTCCTGGGCGCGGTCGACGGCCTCGGCCTTGACGATGCGCGCCGTCTCGAGTTCGGCCTGGAGCGCGTCACGGCGCCGGGCGGCCTCCAGCACGGCGGCGGCGGCCTCGGCGGCCGCCTGGGCCGCCGGGACCCCGGCCGCCTCGGCCCGGACGGCGGCCAGCCGGGCGGACGCCTCGGCGAGCGCGGCGGGCAGCTCCCGCTGGGATCCGGCGAGCGCGGCCTCCTGCCCGGTCAGGTCCTGAAGGTCCGCGTCGAGGGCGGCGAGTTCGGCGTCCAGCTCCGCCAGGCGCGCCTCGTCGGCGCGGAGCCCTTCCAGCCCGGCGAGGGCGTCACGGCGCTCCCGCTCCCGGGAGACCAGCGCCTCCCTGAGCCCGGTCACCTCCCAGGGAACATCCACACCCCCGGATCCGATCACGCCCTCCGGGACAGCCAAGCCCCGGAGGTCGGCCCCCTTCCAGGAAGCATCCGCGTCCACGGTCACGCTCCCGGATCCGGCCGGGTCCCCTTCCGCGTCGCCGGGAACGGCCTCACCCGTCACGGGCAGGGCGGAGAGCCGCTCCGCCAGCTCCCTCCGGGCGGCGGCCAGGTCGGCGGCCAGGCGGTCGCGGTCCTCGACCGCCCGGAGGCGGACGGCCGCGGTCTCCCTGGCCGACTCGGCCGCGGGCAGGCGGGCGGCGTCCAGCCGGGCGGCGGTGAGGCGGGCGTCCAGCCCGTCCCGGAGACCGGGCAGGACCCGCAGACGGGCCTCGACCCCGGCCTGTTCCCCGGCCAGCCGGGTGATCTCCAGCTCCTCCCGTTCCCGCTCCCGGAGGATCTCCCCCAGCCGCGTCTCCTCGGCGCGCAGCTCGCCCAGGCGGGTGATCTCGTCTCGCCGGTCCCGCTCCAGCGCGGCGAGCAGGTCCGGGCTGACGCTCCGCTCCTCGGCGGACCCGGGAGCGCCGTCCGAGCCGCGTCCCGGCGCGGCGGGACGGCCGGGACCGGTGACGGGGTCCTCCCCTCCGGCCGCGGAACCGGCCCGGCGCAGCAGCGGGAGGGCGCGGGTGAGCGCGTCGGCGGCCAGGTCGCGGGTCTTGGCCGCGGTCTCGGCCCGTTGCCCGGCCTCCTGGATCAGGGGCAGCACCCGGTCGGCCCGGGCCGCCTCCGCGAGGATCGCCTCCAGGTCGGCGCGCTCCTCGGCGCGCTCCTCCAGCGCCCGGCTCCGCGTCAGCGCCTCGGCGTGGCGCCGGCGCCGGTCCGCCAGGGCGGCACCGTCCTCCAGGCGCCTGCGCGCCTCCAGCACGGCGGCCTCGATCTCCTCGCCGGTCACCGCGGCGGCCGCCTCCCCGGCCAGCGTCACGAGCGCGTCCGCCCAGCCCAGCGGGTCGTCCTCCGCCGAGACCGCCCCGGCGGGCCCCGCCGGGCCCGGTTCCGCGCCGGGAAGGAGGAAGAGAGCCTCCGAGGGGTCGTCCCCGGGCGTGAAGAGAGCGTCCGCGGAGGGGTCGTCCCCGTCCGCGGAGGGGATCTCCGCGGAGGCGGCGAGGGCGGCCAGGAGCTCGGGGCCGGCGGCCTCCTCGATGCGGTGGACGACGGAGTCGACCTCCCTGCGGAGGGCCTGCTGGTCACGGAAGGCCTCGGTGCGGCGGTCGGCGAGCCAGGACTCGGCGGCGGCGTAGATCTTCACGGAGAAGAGGCGTTCCAGGACCTTGCGCCGCTCCTCCCCGTCGGCGCGCAGGAAACGGGCGAAATCTCCCTGGGGCAACATGGCGACCTGACAGAACTGGGCGGCGTTCATCCCGAGCAGGCCGCTGACCAGCTCTCCGGCCTCGTCGGCGCGGGTGGTCAGCCCGGTCCACTCGCCGGAGGCGAGCAGCTCCTCGACGATGACCTTGGCCTTCTCCTCGGTGGTGCCGGTACCGCGCTGCTTGGGGCGCTGCCAGGCGGGCGAGCGGGTGATCCTGAAGCGGCGCCCCCGGATGGTGACCTCCAGGACCACGCGCGGGCCCCGGCTCGGGGGAGCGTGGTCGCAGCGCAGGCTCCTGGCGCTGTTGCGCTGGCCGGGCACCTGGCCGTAGAGGGCGTAGCACAGCGCGTCCAGCACGGTGGTCTTGCCCGCGCCGGTGGGGCCGTGGATCAGGAACAGCCCGGCCTCGGAGAGGGCGTCGAAGTCGACCTCCTCCTCCCCGGGGAACGAGCCGAACGCGGTGATCCACAGGCGGTGCGGGCGCATCTACGCCATCGCCTCCTTGGTACGGCAGGCCTCCACGGCCCGCTGGAGCAGCACGATCTCGTCGGCGTCGGCGGCCTCGCCGCGCACCTCCCGGACGAAGTCGAGCGCCACCTCGATCTCGGGCCTGCCTGCGGTCCGGGCGCGGGTCACCGTCTCCCGGACGCCGCCCTCGGGCTCGAAGGCGAGGGTGAGCGTGTGCGCGAAGCGGGTCCGCAGGCGCTCCATCGCGCCCTTGGGGCGGACCGGGTCGGTGAGCGTCACCTGGAGCCAGCGGTCCTCGTGGTCGGCGTACTCGGCGGAGGTGAGCAGGTCGTCCAGGCGGCCGGTGAGCCGCCCGAGCCGCCGGGGCACCGGCGCCTCGGCGAACTCGGCGCCGGCGAACCCGTCCGGCCCCAGCTCCACCAGCCACGAGCCCTTCACCTGGTCGGCCTCGGAGAAGGAGTAGGCGATCGGGGACCCGCTGTAGCGCACGGTCTCGGTCATCCTCTGGCGGCCGTGCAGGTGGCCCAGGGCGACGTAGTCGGCGCCGTCGAAGGCCGTGACCGGGACGTGCGCGAGACCGCCGACGCTGATGTCGCGCTCGCTGTCGCTGCCCCGGCCGCCGGTCACGAACGCGTGGGCCAGAACCACAGACCGGGTGCCGCGCCGGGCCGCGTCCGCCCGGATCAGGGACATGGCGTGCCCGATCGCGGCGGTGTGGCTGCGCTCGGGCAGCTCCCACGGGCCGCGGACCAGCTCGGGCTCCAGGTAGGGGATGCCGTAGAAGGCGACCTCCCCCGCGGCGCCGCCCGCCGGGTCCTCGATCACCACGGGCTCGCCGACCCGGGCGGGATCGGTGCGCAGGTGCACGCCCGCGGCGTCGATCAGCTCGGCGCCGAAGCCCAGGCGGCGCGCGGAGTCGTGGTTCCCGCTGATCAGGACGGTGCGCACGCCCTCGGCGACCAGCCGCCGCAGCGCCTGGTTGCACAGGTCCACCGCGTCGACCGAGGGCAGCGCCCGGTCGTAGACGTCGCCGGAGACGACGACCACGTCGACCCGCTCGGACCTGACCGTCTCGATCAGGTGGTCGACGAACACGCCCTGGGCCGCGAGGAGGCTCTCCCGGTGGAACGAGCGGCCCAGATGCCAGTCCGATGTGTGCAGCACCCGCATGTCGCCTGAAGCTAACAGCCCTCAGCGACAAATGACGCCACTCTTACCCCTCCGCTCTCGCCCGCGCCGTTGGGCAATGCCGGGAAACGCCTGTTACGAGTAGGCTTGAAGATCTAAAGGAGAATGTGACGAAAACCATCCGAACACATGACAGTCGCGGGGATCGGGGAGCGTATCGGCATGCGGGTGGGCCGTGGCACGATGGGCGTGGCCGCCGGTTTGATCATGGTGGCTCTCGCGACGGTGGGCTACACCCTGCCGCCGCCGTTCGATCCGGCGCCGCTGAACGTGGACCCGGCCTTCCATTCCCTGCCCGCCCAGCCCCCGGCCGAGCGCCGGGCGGTCACCGCCACCGCCGGGATCAGCACCCAGGACATCACCGTCCGGGTCCGCGGCACCACCCTGGGGGCGACGATCCGCGCGCCGCTCACCCCCGGCAGGCACCCGGCGCTCGTCTTCGTGCAGGGCGCGGGTGCGGGCCTGCGCGATGAGTTCACCACGCAGGCCGAGTGGCTGGCCAGAGCGGGGATCGTCACGCTCGTCTACGACAAGCGGACGGTGGGCTACGACTTCCGCCACCGCGACTTCGGGCTGCTCGCCGACGACGCGCTGAGCGTCCTGGCCGAGCTGCGCAAGCGCCCCGACGTCGACCCGGCGCGCACCGGCCTGTGGGGGGTCAGCGAGGGCAGCTGGGTGGTGCCCATCGCCGCCTCCCGGAGCGACGACGTCTCCTTCGCCGTGCTGGTCTCCGCGCCGAACGTCTCGCCGCTGCGGCAGGTCAGCTGGGCGCTGGGCGAGCAGCTGGACCGGCTGCACGCACCGGGCGGGGTGCGCGAGCTGCTCATCCGGGCGATGGGCGCGGTGGACATGAACTTCCTGCGCCACGACGCCGAGCCCGCGCTGCGCCGGACGCGCCAGCCGGTCCTGGCGCTGTACGGCACGCGCGACCCGTCGATCCCGTTCGTGGAGAGCACCCGGGCGCTCACCCGCGCGCTCACGGCGGGGGGCAATCCGGACTACACGATCCGCTACCTCGACGGGGCCGACCACGGCATGCGCCTGCACGGCGGGCCGTTCGCCCCGGGCTACCTGGAGACGCTGGCCAACTGGGTCACGGGCCTGCCCGGCACGGCCCGTCCCGCGGTGCCCCTCGCGGGCGCCACCCCGGTCCAGCGCTTCGAGGCCAGCGACGTTCCCGTCGCCCCGTGGTACGCCGGGGGCGCGGTCCTGGGTCTCACGCTCTGCCTGGCCGCCGTCGGGTACGTGGCCGGTCCGGTGGCCGCGATGGTGGTACGGCTGCGCGGCCGCCACCTGCCCGCCGAGGCCAACGCCCGGCTCTGGCCGCCGATCCGGCGCCGGTTCCGGCAGATGGCGTGGACCGCGCTCGGGCTGCTCGCCTCGGTGATGGCGCTCATCGTCCTGCTGGTGCTGTTCTCGGTGAACCAGGCGGGGGCCTGGCCCGCGGTGCTCGCCGGCTGGCTGGTGGTCAGGGCCCTGGCCGTGCTGATGCTCCTGCAGGAGGTCACAGCCGTCGCCGCCGTCGTCTCCGCGCTGCGGGAGGGCTGGCGGCCCAGCCGCCCGCAGCACGTCGCGATCGCCGGGGTGCTCGGCGGGACCGGTCTGCTGCTGGTCGCGGCGGCCTACTACAGCCTGTTCGCCCTGCCCTGGTGACGGCGCCCCGGGGCCGGGGAGACCAGAGCCACCGCAGAGCCGCTTCAGAGCCACCCGTTGTCGCGGGCGAGCCGCGCGGCCTCGATCCGGTTGCGGGTGTGGGTTTTCCCGATGGCCGACGACAGGTGGTTGCGCACGGTGCTCTCCGACAGGTGGAGCCGGGCGGCGAGATCGGCGATGGCGGCGCCGTCGAGGGCCGCGGCGAGCACCTCGCGCTCACGGCCGGTCAGCGGGCTCGGCCCGGCGTTGAGCGCCTCGGCGGCCAGGGCGGGGTCGACGATCCGCTCACCGGCCACGGCCCTGCGGATCGCGGCGGCCAGATCCTCCACGGGGCCGTCCTTCACCAGGAAGCCCGCCGCGCCGGACTCCATCGCCCTGCGCAGGTAACCGGCCCTGGCGAAGGTGGTCACGACCAGGACGACGGCGCCGTCGCGGGACAGCTCGCCGACGGCGTCGAGGCCGCTGCGGCCGGGCATCTCGACGTCGAGCAGGACGACGTCGGGACGGACCCGCCGGGCGACGTCGGTGATCGTCTCACCGTCTCCCGTCTGGGCGACGATCTCGATGTCGTCCTCCATGTCCAGCAGCAGCGCCAGGGCGTCGCGCATCATGCCCTGGTCCTCGGCGATCATCACCCGGATCACGCGGTCTCCCCGGGACGGCCCGCCGCACTCCCGTCCGCCGCACTCCCGTCCGCCGCGCCCCCGAACGGCGCGCCCCCGCCCGCCGCGCCCCCGGGCGGTGCGTCCCCGGGCGGCAGCACCGGCACCGCCATCCGGAGGCGAAACCCGCCCCCCTCCGCGGGACCGGCCTCGAACGCCGCTCCCGCGGCGGCCGCCCGCTCGGCCAGCCCGCGCAGCCCGTTGCCCCACTCCCCCGGCCCGGCGGCCCCGTCGTCCACGATCTCCAGCACGGCCTCTCCCCTTCCCTCGCTCACCCGGATCTCGCACACCGCGGCCCCGGCGTGGCGGATCACGTTGGTGACGCCCTCCCGTACGGCCCAGCCGAGCAGCGCGTCGGCGTGCGGCGCGAGCCGTACCTCACCGGCGCCGACGACCGCCCGCACCCCGGCGGCCCGCAATGCCGCGTCCGCGGCGTCCAGCTCCCCGGCCAGCCCGCGCCCCCGGTAGCCCGAGACGGCGGCGCGCACCTCGGCCAGCGCCCGGCGGCCGATGGTCTCGATGTCGGCGGCCTGCCGGGCGGCCGCGGCGGCGTCCCGGGGGGCCAGCCTGCGCACCGCCTCGGCCTTGACGACCATCAGCGAGAGCGTGTGCCCGAGCAGGTCGTGCAGGTCGCGGGAGAAACGCTCGCGTTCCTCGCCCACCGCGGCCAGGGCCAGCTCCCGCCGGGTCCGGTGCAGCTGGAGGGTGACGTGGACGACGACGCCCGCGATGCCGGTGCCCCAGGTGACGGCGGCGACCGCGTCCTGGCCCCCGCCCTTCCAGAGCGTGACCGCCATGGAGGCGAGGGTCACCGCGGCCAGGGCCACCGGCACGGCCCTGCCGCCCAGCACCAGCCCGCAGGCGATGGAGACCAGCGGGCACAGGTAGAACCACGTCCCGCCGTAGACCGCGCATCCGGCCAGTGTGACACCGGCCAGGGCGGTCAGCGCGGCGCGCGCGGCGGCGGGCCGCCCGAAGGCGGCCCGCACGCCCAGCAGGTAGCAGGCGGTGACCGCGGCCAGGCCCGCGGCCTCCGTCCACCGGAAGCCGCGGGCCAGGTCGGCGGCCGGGAAGAAGACCAGCGCCACCCAGAAGGAGAACGCGGCGGGACCGCTCCACGTCCGGTCCACGCCGTTTCCCGCCCCGTCCACGTCAGCTCTCACCCGATCCACGCTAGTTCGCCGGTCCGTGTTCCTCCGTGCCCGGTCCGCGCCCCTCCACATCCGGCCCGCGCCTTTCCGCATCCGGTCCGCGCCGGTTCCAGAAGTCCAGCCGGTGCCCGGCCGCGTAGTCGACGGGCCGGACCGCGCCCGGCGCCAGGGACTGCACGCCCCGTTCCACACGCGGCCAGGCGGGCAGGCCGGGGCCGTTGGGGTCGCCGGTGCGGGCGAAGTTCGTCCAGTAGGCGACCATCTGCCGGGACAGCTCGCGCTGGCCCGCGTCGAGCTCCGCCGCCGGGTCCGGGAAGAGGTAGGGCAGGTCGCCCGCGTGGTAGGCGCCCCAGTCGAAGTCCGTCCCCAGCGGCAGGAACATCGGCGCGTCACGGTCGGCGAACTCGTAGCCGTAGACCGGTGCGCGCCGGGCGAGCAGGGTGTTCTGCTCGTGGGTGGCCCGGGCCCACATCCGGTCGGTCAGGACCGTCGCCCACGCGATGCCCGGGGAGGCGAAGTCCCGCGCCGGATACCGCCGCAGGACGCGCGCGGCGTCCTGGCCGAACGCCTCCGCCACCAGCTCGCGGTACCGCCGCCCGGTGATCGGCTCACCCTGCGCGTCGTAGGTCATCCCGACGAAGAGGCGGTGCTCGTCCCTGGTCGCACCGGCCAGGACGGGCACGCGGTGGAAGCGCCCCGCGCGGATCGCCTCCGGCGGCGGCTGCGGGAGGACCTCGTTGCCGTAGGCGTACGCCTGGAAGGCGTTCATGATCTGCGGCACTCCGAGGATCCTCTCCACCGGCAGGGCGCGCAGGCACGCCAGGTCGCCGCAGCCGAGCTGCCCGGCGTAGTGCACGCCGAGCTGCTCGGTCTCCCGGGCGCCGCGCCAGGCGAAGTGCGGCTGCGCGGGCAGGCCGGGGACCATGCTGCCGGCGGGCATGTCCATCATGGTCTCGCCGCTCTGCATGATCGCCCGGTGGAACAGCCCCTTCGCGCCGGGCGAGGTGAGGTGCCCGCCGATGGACAGCGCGCCGTAGGAGACGCCGAAGAGCGTCACGTTGCCCGGGTCGCCGCCGAAGGCGCGGATGTTGCGCCGCACCCAGGCGAGCGCCGCCTGCTGGTCCTGCAGGCCGTACGTGCCGGAGCCGCGCAGCCCCGGGTAGCCGAACCCGCCGAAGACGCCGAGCCGGTAGTTGACCGTGACCACGACCGCGCCCCGCGAGGCGAGCCTGCGCGCGTCGGAGTGGTGTCCCGCCCCGAGCGCGCCGTCGCCGTGCAGCCAGACCATGACCGGCCGCGCGCCCGCCGGTTCACGCGGGGCGGTGACGTTGAGCACCAGGCAGTCCTCGGTGGTGCTCGTGACGGGGGCGTAGTCGGAGCCGACCTGCGGGCACGCGTTCCCGGGCGTGGTGGCGTCCTTGACGCCCCGCCAGGTCCCGGCCCGCCGCGGCGGCTCCCAGCGCGCCGCGGCGGCGTACGGGACACCCTGGAAGATCCGGTGATCGGCGGTGACCGTACCGCGCACGGCCCCCGCCTCGGTCCTGACGATCGCGGGATCCTCCCGCGGCGGCTGTGCGCCGGTGCAGGCGGTGAGCAGGACGGTTGTCGCCAGAAGAACTCTCATGGGTTCAACGCTGCCGGGACCGGCCCCCGATCAGAAGATCCGTCGATACCGGGTTGTCCACGACAAAAGTCCTGGTTCCGCGGATTCCCGCGGCGCCGTCACCCGCCCGGCGAGAGGTAGCAGCCGATCCAACGGTCCATCTCCTCGAAGACCCGCTTGCGCGCGGGCTCGGGCGAGAGCACCAGGTCGTGCATGCCGCCGGGCACCCGGACGCACGTGACGTGCCCGCCCACCCGCGTGGACCAGCGGGCGATGTGCTCGGGGTCGAGCACGGTGTCGGCGCCCTGCGCCTCGGGGGTGAAGTCGCGCATCTGCAGGCCCTTCTCCGCGCAGAGCACCAGGACCGGCACGTCCACCCGCAGACCGCCGTGGAGACGCCGCTGGGCGCGGCGGACGGCGGCCAGCCAGGCGGCGTGGACCGGGAACCCGCCGACCGGCTTCCACTCCAGGTCGAACTCCCACTCGCCGTGGTGCTCCCGGTGCAGGCTGGTGCCGTACGCGGTGGACACGCCCACGGGCAGCACGGTGCGCACGGGCAGCCGGGAGAGCGGGCCGCGCAGCAGGTCGGCCGCGATCCGCAGGCCGGCGGGGACGTTCAGGTCGAAGAAGGGGCTGTTGAGCACCAGGCCCTGCAGGCGGCCCCGGCCGCGGACCCGGTCGGCCCAGAGGGCGGCGATGAGGCCGCCGGTGGAGTGGGCGTTGAGGATGACCGTGTCGTGGCCGTCCTCCTCGCGGATGATCCGGACCGCCTCGTCGATCTCCGGGAAGTACTCGGTGACGCTGCGCACGAACCCCCGGGTCTGGTGCGGCAGCAGCGAGCGGCCGTACTTGCGCAGGTCGAGGCCGTAGAAGTCGGTCCCCTGGGCGGCGAAGTGGTCGGCCAGGTGGGTCTGGAAGAAGTAGTCGGTGAATCCGTGCACGTAGAGCACGGCCCTGCCGGTCGCCGGCGCGGTGGCGCGGCGCCGTACGAGGGAGGCGACGACCTCGCCCTCGTAGTCGTCGGCCATGGGCAGGACCGTGAGCTCGTAGTCGGGGCCGAGAACGTCGGACATGGACGTCACGATAGTTCGTAGGGGTTGACCGGCCAGGAGGGGACCGCCTCGGGGAGGTCCTGGCTGACCTTCATGGGGAAGTTCGCCGGGCGCTTCTCCAGGAACGACGTGACGCCCTCGGCGGCGTCGGGGGCGGCGCCGAGTGCGTGCATGAGCTTGGAGTCGGCGCGGTGGGCCTCCCACGGGGAGGCGGCCGACAGGCCGGACCACATGAGCCGGCGGATGGCGGCGACCGAGACGGCGGAGGTGTTGTCGGCGATCTCGCGGGCCAGCGCGTGGGCGGCCGGGAGGAGCTCGTCGGGGGCGAGGACCTTCGAGATCAGGCGGCCGGCGAGCGCCTCGGCGGCGGGGAAGACGCGGCCGGTCGCGGCCCACTCCATCGCCTGGGAGATGCCGACGATCCGGGGCAGGAACCAGCTGGAGGCGGCCTCGGTCACGATGCCGCGCCGGGCGAAGACGAAGCCGAACTTCGCCGTGTCGGAGGCGAGCCGGATGTCCATCGGGAGCGTCATGGTCACGCCGACGCCGACGGCCGGGCCGTTGATCGCGCCGATGACCGGCTTGAGGGAGCGGGCGATGCGGAGCACGACCGTGCCGCCGCCGTCGCGGGGCGAGCCGTCGACGGTGTCCCGGCCGCCGAACATCTCCTCCGACCTGCGGTGGTTGAAGGTGTCTCCCCCGCCGCCGAGGTCGGCCCCGGCGCAGAAGGCCCGGCCCCGTCCGGTGACGATCACGGCGCGGACCTCGTCGTCGGCGTCGGCGCGGTCGAACGCCTCGATCAGTTCGCCGCGCATGACGTAGGTGAAGGCGTTGAGGCGCTCGGGCCGGTTGAGCGTGATGGTGGCGACACCGTCGGCCACGCCGTACTCGATCTCCGTGAATGACATGACCGAATCTTATTCCAGTACCGGCTGCGGACCGGGCACCGGCCTTGCGGGCTCCCTCCGGATACAGAACTGATCAGAAGGGCTTTCCATCCCGTTAACTCACATGTCGCTAGATGTCCCGACGATTTACCTATCATCTCCCCCTACGGCGCACGAGTGGGTATGAAGAGCCCACAAGCGGAGGAAACGGGGATCAGGTGGACAGCTCACAGCCACCCAGCGTCGGTGCGGTCATCGGATGGACGGCGCTGTCCGCCGTCGCCCCCGGGGCCGCCCACCTGCGAGCCGGCTGGCGCCGTACCGGCCTGACCCTGCTGTCGATCCACACCGCCGCCCTGCTCGCCCTGCTCTGGATCGGGCTCACCTCCGACCTCGGCGACCTGGCCGGGCGGCTGGTGGCCTCCTCCGGGCTGACCATCCTCACCGTCGTCTCCCTCATGCTCGGAGTCGCCTGGTTCACCCTGGTCGTGCACTCCTTCACCGTGCTCGGCCCCGGCACGCTCCCCCGGGCGGGTCAGACCGTGGCCGGAATCGTCGCGGGCGTGCTCGCGGTGGCGGTGCTGTTACCGTTCGGCCTGGTCGGGCAGTACGCCGCGGTCTCCCAGACCGCGCTCGACAACGTCTTCGTCGCCCCGCCCACGCCGCTGCCCACCGAACGCCGGCAGGACCCGTGGGCGGGCCGGAGTCGGGTGAACATCCTGCTGCTCGGCGGGGACGCCGACGACCACCGGCCCGGCATCCGGACCGACAGCATCAACGTGGCCAGCATCGACGTCAGAACCGGCAACACCGTCCTGCTCAGCCTGCCGCGCAACCTCGAGAACGTACGGTTCACGCCGGGGACGCCGATGGCCGAGCGTTTCCCCGACGGCTTCCGGCTCCCCGTGGGGCCGGGCGGCGGACGCGACGACCTGCTGTTCGGGGTCTGGGAGTACGCCGACGCGCACCCGGAGATCTTCGGAGGCAGGAAGGGGCAGGGCGCCCACGCGCTGATCGACGCCGTCGGCTACACCCTCGGCCTGGAGATCGACTGGTACGCCCTGGTCAACATGTGGGGCTTCGCCCGGCTCATCGACGCCATCGGCGGCGTGACCATCACGGTGCCGGAGGACGTGGTCTTCGGCAAGTACAACGAGGGCCTCGTCAGAGCGGGCACCCGCAGGCTCGGCGGCGCCGACGCGATGTGGTTCGCCCGTTCGCGCACCAACAGCGACGACTACACCCGGATGCGCCGCCAGCGCTGCGTGCTGGGCGCGCTGCTCGCCCAGGCCGACCCGGCGACCGTGCTGTCCCGGTTCAACCGGGTCGCGCTGGCGACCAAGGAGCTGATCAGGACCGACATCCCGCGCCCGATGCTGGAGCACCTGGTGCCACTGGCCCTGAAGGTCAAGAACGCCCGGGTCACCAGCGTGCAGTTCGTGCCGCCGCTGATCAACACCGGCTACCCCGACTGGACCAAGATCCGCGCGATCACCGTCAAGGCCATCCGCGACTCGGTCGTCACGCCCCCTCTCGTGGCCGCCACCCCCGGGCCCTCCGCCACCGTGGCCGCCACCCCGTCCGCCATCCCGTCCGCCACCGTGACGGCGCGGGCCGAGGTGAAGCCGGGACAGCCCACGGCCAAGCCGGCCGACCCCGCCAAGCCCAAGGGCATCACCGAGGGCTGCGGCTGACCCCGCCTACGCGCGGTGGCACCGTCTCCATGGTAAGGAGGAGGTCAACGGTTCGACCTGGCCCCGCCTACGCGCGGTGGGACTCCTTGGCCAGGCGGCGCACCTGGTCCTCGTCGATCCCGTGACCGAGGCCCGGCTGGGTGAGCGGGACCGCCACGACCCCGCCGTCGACGCCCACCGGCGGGGTGACGATCTGCGCGCTGCGCGGCGGCTCGGCCACGTCGCACGGGAGGGCGCACCCGGGCAGGCTGGCGGCGGCGACGGTGGCCGCCCTGGCCAGGCCGGTGCCCTGCCCCCCGGCGCAGGCGATCTCCCAGCCCGCCGCCGCCGCGATGTCGTGCACCCGCCGTACCTCGCGCAACGATCCCAGCGCGGCCGGGCGCATCAGCAGCGCCCGGCCCGCTCCCGCGGCGACCGCCTCCGTCAGCTCCACCGCCGAACCCACCTCCAGCAGGACCGGGGCGGCGACCCGCTCCTGCAGGTCGGCGTGGTCGGCCAGGCCGCCGGGGCCGGTGAACGGCCGCTCGATCATGGAGGGGGTGTAGGCGTCCAGCGCCTCCAGGGCCTCGACGTCGGTGTAGGCGCCGCGGGCGTCCAGGCCGATGCCCAGGGCCGGGTAGGCCATGCGCACGGCGCGCAGCGGCTCGACGTCCCAGCCGGGGTGCACGTCCATGGTGATGTGCGCGTATCCCGCGCAGACGTGCCGGTTCACCCGGGCGATGAGGCTGTCCAGGTTGCGCTCGGCGCCGATGCGCACCGTGGCCATCAGCGACGTGCGGCTGCCGCCGAGGGCGTGGGCCAGCGGGACGCCCCGCATCCGGGCCCACAGATCCCAGCAGGCCATGTCGGCGGCCGAGCCGCCGGGGACCACGCCCAGCTCGTCGGGGTGCTCCCAGTCGACGCCGATCAGCGCGGGAGCGAGCCGCTCCTGCAGGATCGACCACGTCTTGGGGTCGGAGTCGACCACCTCGCCCCAGCCGGTCATGCCCCCGTAGTCGGTGAGCCTGACGAGGATGCTCTCCGGTCGCCTGCCGTACGGCAGGACCAGCCGGAACACCTCGAGCCCGCACACACGCGGCATGAACTCCCCTTGATCTCTCACCCCTGGAGAACGCGAATCCCGCCGGAGGCGGGACCATCCCCTCAACACGAATGAGGGACGCGTTCTTCCATCGTGCCACGGCGATCAGGGGACGGCTCTGCGCGCTACCAGCGTTCCGGTGAGCGCCACCAGGGCTATCAGCGCGAATCCCGCCAGGTAGACGGAGCCGGTGGCGCCCAGTCCCGCGACGATCGCCCCCACCGCGGCGACCGTCATCACGGTGAAGACCGACTCCCCCACGCCCATCGAGGCGCTGTTCTCCCCCTCCTCGCCGGGTGCGGACAGCTCCAGGACGAGCACCGACAACGTCGGGTACACGATCCCGATGCCGAACCCGGACAGGGCCTCACCGGCGAAGGCCAGGGCCACCGGGGCGGAGTCGAGCACGGACAGGGCCATCAGCAGCAGTCCCGCGGCCATCACCAGCGGGCCGACGCTCAGGATCAGGGTCCGGTCGTAGGTCTTGCGCCCGACGATCCACGAGCCCAGCGACCAGGCCAGCGCGCCGCCGGTGAGGACGGCCCCGGCCTGGGTGAGCGAGAGGCCCCGCTCGGCGTGGAGCATGAGCGGCAGGTACACCTCGCCGCCGAGGAACGTGCCGGCCACGATCCCGCGCAGCGCGATCACCGAGGGCAGCCCGCGCCCGCCGCGCAGGGTCCCGGGCGGGAGCAACCGGGGCAGGGACACGGCCAGCAGGACCAGGCCCGCCGCGAGCACCGCGATCCCGGTGCCCGGCCCCATCGCGCCGGACGCCGCCCCAGCCGTCCCAGCCGCCTCAGCGGAGTGCGTCCCGCCGGACTGCGCGCCGGACTGCGTGAGCGCCGCACCGGCGGCCGTCAGCACCGCCCAGCCGAACCTGCGGGCGATCGGCGTGCGGGTGGCCGGTTCGGCCGGGTTCTCCATGGGCGCGGAGGCGAGACCGCGCCAGAGCAGCAGGGCCGCGGGCGCCACCAGCAGCGGCACGCCCAGGAAGACCCAGCGCCAGCCGAGGTGCACCGCCACCGAGCCCGCGATCACCGGCCCGACCATGGACGGGACTACCCACGCCGCGGCGAGCGCGCCGAACACCTTGGGGTGCAGGGCGGCCGGGTAGACGCGCGAGACCAGCACGTACAGCGCGACCTGGAACACCCCGCCGCCGAAGCCCTGCACGAACCGGCCGGCCAGGAACACGTCCATCCCGGGCGCGGTCCCGCTGATCACGAGTCCCGCCACGAAGGCGGCCAGCCCCGCCCAGAGGGGGGCGACCGGCCCCCGCAGGTCGCCCCAGCGCCCGCCCAGCACGGTCGCGATCATCCCGGCGGCCATCGATCCGCTGAAGGCCAGCGCGTACAGGCCCAGTCCGTCCAGATCGCGCCCCACCATCGGCATCGCGGTCGCGACCGCGAGCGACTCGAAGGCCACCAGCACGACCAGGGCGAGCACGCCGACCATCAGCGCGCGGTGGTGCCTGGTGAATATCCCTGTTCCTGTCCCCGTGGGGGTTTCCAGCGTCGTCGTCATGATCGGACCGTACGGCCGCCGCCCCGGCGGGCGCATCGGTCCCGTGGATCAGTCCTTCGACGTAGGACTTCCGGAAACCGGAGGCGCGGAGCCCGCCTCGGCGGCGTAGGACGCCAGGCCGCGCAGCATCAGGTCGAGGCCGAACTCGAACCGCTCCCGGTCGTCCGCCGCCACCAGATCGTCCACGTGGGCGACGAGGGTGGGGAAGCGGTCGGCGGGCAGGGCGCGGTAGAAATCCCCGATCTGCCCGAAGACCTCCTCCAGGAACTCCTCCAGTTCCTTGCCGCTGCCCCGCTGCCGGAGGTAGTAGAGCGAGCCCTCGAAGGCGTCGGCGCAGACGTACAGGGCGAGCCGGTCGACCATCAAGGACGCGATCTTCGGCGGCACCCCTCCGGCGATCATGATGCGCAGCTGGCTCTCGGCGATCCGCAGCGCGTTGGGGGTGGTCGGGATGTTGGCGAGGCCGACCCTGGCGATGTCGGCGTGGGCGCCGAACACCCGGGTCGCCTCCAGGACCACCTCCCTGATCTGCTCCAGCCAGCGTCCCGGCTCCGGTTCGGGGACCCGGATCTCGCCCATCACCTCGTCGTAGATCAGGTCGAGCAGTTCCTCCTTGTTCTCCACGTGGGCGTAGAGGGAGGCGGGCCCGGTGCCGAGCTCCTGGGCGACCCGGCGCATGCTCAGCGCGTCGACCCCTTCGGCGTCGACGATCCGCAGGCCGGCGGAGACGATGAGATCCCTGCTCAGGACGGTACGCGGAGGACTGCTCTTACGCGCCTTGCGCCAGGGCGGAGCGGGGATGTCGGCCATGCCGGGATGGTATCCCACCCCGGATTCCCCTCGCGAACACCGTACCGACCACGAACGGCATACGTTCCGCGAACACCGTACTTGACACGAACATCGTTCGCCTATACAACACTGTTCGTAGAGCACGAACAGTGTTCGTCAGAGTGCCTCGCGCTCCCCTGTTCCCCGCTCCCGGGATCCGCCCGCAGCGGTCCCGCGCGCTCCCACGAACCGAACGGAGTCCCCCATGACCCACGCCGCCACGACCGGCGCCCCCGCCGAGCTGTACCGATGGCGCTGGCCGGCGCTCTTCGTGATCCTCGCCGCCGAGGTGATGGACCTGGTCGACGCGATGATCACCACCATCGCGGGGCCGACCATCCTGGCCGACCTGGGCGGATCGTCGAGCCTGATCCAGTGGCTCGGCGCCGCGTACACCATGGCCCTGGCCGTCGGCCTGATCACCGGCGGGCGCCTCGGCGACCTCTACGGCCGCAGGCGCATGTTCCTCGTCGGCGCCGCCGGGTTCACCCTCGGCTCACTGCTGTGCGGACTGGCCTTCTCGCCCGAGACGCTGGTCGCGGCCCGCGTGGTCCAGGGCCTCTTCGGCGCCGTGATGCTCCCGCAGGGACTCGGGCTGATCAAGGAGATGTTCCCGCCGAAGGAGATGGCCGCGGCGATGGGCGCGTTCGGCCCGGTGCTGGGACTGTCCACGGTGGCCGGGCCGGTGCTCGCGGGCTGGCTCGTCGACGCCGACCTGTTCGGCACCGGCTGGCGCATGATCTTCCTGATCAACCTGCCGATCGGGCTGCTGGCCATCGCCGGGGCGCTGCGCTTCCTGCCCGAGTCCGGCTCCCCGCACGCCTCCAGGCTGGACCTGACCGGCATGGGACTCGTCACCGGCGCCTCCCTGCTGCTGATCTACCCGCTGGTCCAGGGCCGGGAGCTGGACTGGCCCGCCTGGACCTTCGCCTCGATGGCCGCCTCGATCGCGGTCTTCCTCCTCCTGGCCCGGCACCAGAGCCGCAAGCAGCGGACGGGCGGGGACCCGCTCCTGGTGACCACTCTGTTCCGCAAGCGCGCCTTCAGCGGCGGTCTGATCACCGGTCTGGTCTTCTTCACCGCGATGATCGGCTTCTCGCTCGTCTTCGGTGTCTACGTCCAGATCGGCCTGGGCTACGACCCGTTGAAGGCGGGGCTGGCGAACCTGCCGAACGCCGTCGGCACCGTCCTCGGCTTCATCGTGGTCAACGCCGCCGGACTGCCCCGGAAGGCGGGCCGCAAGCTGATCCACATCGGCGCGATCGTGATGATCGCGGGTGTCGCCGGCGTCGGCGTCACCCTCGGCCTGGCCGGGGTCGGCGTCACGCCGTGGCAGCTGGCCCCCGCCCTGCTCGTCACCGGCGCCGGCATGAGCATGATCATGGCTCCGTTCTTCGACATCGTGCTCGCCGCGGTGGAGCCGCACGAGTCGGGCTCGGCCAGCGGCGTGCTCACCGGGGTCCAGCAGCTCGGCGCCGCGCTCGGCGCCGCCGCGATCGGCACGCTCTTCTTCGGGCTGCTGGAGCGGGGCCGGTCCTTCACCGACACCATGGAGGTGACGATCTGGGTCACCTCAGGCCTGATCGCCGTCACATTCCTGGCCGCCTTCCTGCTCCCGCTCCGGGCCCGCCCGGAGGAGGAGGCCGCGGGCCACTGAGCGGCTCGGACCGCGCCGTACGGACCGCCCGGGTGGAGGAGTCCCCCCCACCCGGGCGGTCCCGGCGTCCCGGATCCGGCGAGGATGGGCCTCCGTGCCGCCCTCGCCGGATCCGTCCGTTCAACCGGCCGGGCGCTCCAGGTGGCGCTCGGCCCACTGGCCGATGTCGCGGCGTTCGATCGCGGCGGCCATCAGGCCGGGGAAGGCATCGGGGGTGCACGCGAAGGCGGGAACCCCCATCGCCGCCAGCGCGGCGGCGTTCTCCCGGTCGTAGAAGGGCGCCCCCTCGTCCGACAGCGCCAGCAGCACGATCACCTGCACCCCGGAGGCGGTCATCTGGGCCACCCTGCGGAGCATCTCCTGGCGGACCCCGCCCTCGTACAGATCGCTGATCAGGACGAAGATGGAGTCGCCGGGCCGGGTGATGAGGCCCTGGCTGTAGGCGATGGCCCGGTTGATGTCGGTGCCTCCGCCGAGCTGGGTGCCGAACAACAGCTCGACCGGGTCGTGGAGCTGGTCGGTGAGGTCCACGACCGCGGTGTCGAACACCACCAGCGACGTCTTCAGCGAGCGCATCGAGGCGAGCACCGCGCCGAAGACGCTGGAGTAGACCACGGAGGCGGCCATCGAGCCGCTCTGGTCGATGCAGAGCACCACCTCGCGCTGGACCGCCCGCTGGCGCCTGCCGTACCCGACCAGCCGCGAGGGGATCACGGTGTTCTTCTCCGGCAGGTAGTTCTTGAGGTTGGCGCGGATCGTACGGTCCCAGTCGATGTCGGCGACCCGCTTGGGACGGTGGGTGCGCGCCGCGCGGTCGAGCGCGCCGGTCACCGCGGCCTTGGTCTTCTGCGTCAGCCGTCGCTCCAGCTCGGCGACGACCTTGCGGACCAGCGCGCGGGCCGACTCGCGTGCCTTGTCGGGCATGACCCGGTTGAGCGACAGGAGCGTGCCGACCATGTGCACGTCGGGCTCGACCGCCTCCAGCATCTCCGGCTCCAGCAGCAGCCGGGTCAGGTTCAGCCGCTCGACCGCGTCCTTCTGCATCACCTGGACCACGGTCGAGGGGAAGTAGGAGCGGATGTCGCCCAGCCAGCGCGCGACCCGCGGCGCGGAGGCTCCGAGCCCGGCGCTCCGCTCGGCGGACCCGCCCTCGCCGCCGGAGTTGTAGAGCGCGGCCAGCGCGCCGTCCATCTGCGCGTCGGTCCCGCCCAGCGCGCACCCGGTGCCGTCGGCGTCGCCGCCGAGCACCAGCCGCCAGCGGCGCAGCCGCTCGTCGCCCGGCGCGGCTCCCGCCGCCGCGGCCCCCGTCACGGCGTCCGTCACGATGCCCTCCCCAGGATCTCCAGTACGGTCCGTACGGCCGCCGCCGCACGCTCCTCGTCGATGTCCTCGGCCGCCGCGGCGGCGCTCTCGCCCCCGCCGAGCGAGCGCACCCGCTCGCCGATCGAGCGGCGCTCCGGCGCGGCGAAGGCGCCGAAGGTCCGCCGCAGCAGCGGCAGCACGTCCGTGAACGCCTCCGGGGCCAGCCCGGTCAGCCACCCGTCGATCAGCCCCAGCAGCCGGGCGTCGTGCACGAGCAGCAGCCCGCCGCCGGAGACGAACCCCTCGACCCAGGCCGCCACCCGGGCGGGCGGATGCCCGGCCGACATCGCCCGCGACATCCGCCGCCCGGCGCGGTCGGCGTCGAGGTCCCCGGCGTCCAGCAGGATCCGGACGATCCGCCCCTCGATCAGCCCGTGCAGGTCCGACCGGCCCGACACCGCGCGCAGCGCGGCCAGCCAGCGTGTCCCGGGCGGTTCCTCGCCCGGGACCTCGCCGCCGGTCTCACCGCCGGAGCCGCCGCCCGCCGCACCGGAGTCGAGCAGCCCGACGGCGGCGTGCACCGCGTCGACGTGGCGGAGCAGGTCGCGGGCGGCGTCGTCGTCCAGGCCGGTGACCGCCGCGCCCAGGCCGACGCAGACGCGGGTGAGCAGGGCGTCGACGATCGTGGACAGCCCGGCGGCGGGCGTGCCGCGCACGTCGCCGTAACGCTGGGCGCGGACCATCGCGGGCAGCGCCGCCATCAGGTGCGTCACGTCGCTGTCCAGCGCCGCCCGCGCCGACAGGGCGTCCAGCACGTACGGCAGCGCGTCCGGAAGGTCGGCGAGCAGGCACTTCTCCACCAGCCCGGTCAGGTCGGCGAGCGAGACACCGCCGGACTGCCCGGCCCCTCCCTGCCCGGCCCCTCCCCGGCCGCCCGGCCCGGAGCCCCGCCCCCCGGACGGGCCACCGGCCGCCCCTCCGCCCCCCGCGAGGTCGCGGACGCGGGCCGCGGCCGCCGCCGGGACGGTGGTTCCCCAGGCGCTCGCCTCGATCAGGTCGATGTCGAACTCAGGACGCCACACCAGCGTCCACGACTCGCGGAAGGTGCCCTTGCCCCGGCTCTCCCGGAGGGTCCCCCAGCCCACACCGAGCAGCCTCAGGCGGTGCAGCAGCCTGCTGCGGTCCAGGTCGAGGGGCTTGCGCAGGTCGAGGTCGAGCTCGCGGTCGAGCGCCTCCGGCTTGAGCCTGAGCCGCCGCTGCTCCTCGCGCAGGTGGCGCTGGAGCGGGACCATCGGGGTCGTGTCGGGCACCCGGCCGAGCCGCTCCCCCACGACCATGCGCCGCTGGATCAGCTCCACCGGCAGGTCGTCGCCCTCGCACAGGACGGCCCTGACCGCCTCGGTGACCTCCGCCAGCCCGGCCAGCGGCCGTCCCCGGAGCACCGCGAGCGAGTGCGCGAGCCGTACCGCCTCGATGACGTGCGCGGAGGAGACCGGGAGGTCCTCGGCGCGCAGCACCCCGGCGGCCCCGGTCAGCCACCGCTCCACCGGCCGGTCGGGCGCGGCGAACAGGTGGTGGTACCAGCCCGGGGAGGTCACGCCCGCGCCGTACCCGCTCCAGGCGCCCAGCCGCCCGTAGGTCCACGGCACCCAGGTCATCTCCACCTTGGCCTTGGGCAGGCCGCGCAGCAGCGCGTCGTCGGCCCTGGCCGGCGGCAGCCCCGCGTCCCACCTCCGGGCGCCCGCCGGTCCGGCCAGGGCCGGGACGTGCCAGGCGCCGCAGACGACGGCGATCCGCTCGAACCCGTCCTTGACCGCCCTGCGGATCGTCCGGCGCATGAACGCCTCGCGCCGCGCCTCGTTCCCCTCCGGGACGTGACCCTCGCGGACCGCGGCCATCGCCTCGGCGATCACCTCGAACGGTGTGTCCCCGCGGTGCTCGACCGCGTCCTCCCACCAGCGCTCGGGATCGTCGTATCCGGCGGCACGGGCGAGCGCGCCGATCGGATCGATCCGCACGGCCCGCGCTTCTCCGTCCTTCTCCTCCCCGTCCTTCTCCCCGTCCTTCTCCTCCGCCTCCACCGCGGCTTCGGCGTCTTCGGCGGGGGAGGCGAGGCTGTGCGCGGCGGGCAGGTCGCAGAACCGGACCGGCACGCCCGCCTCGGCCGCGTAGCCGATCGCCTGCCATTCGGGAGAGAACACCGCGAACGGCCAGAACGCCGCCCTGGACGGCTCGCCCGGCACGTGCGCCAGCAGCGCCACCGGCGGTTCCAGCTCCGGGTCCGCGGCGAGGGCGACCAGCTCGTCGGCCTCCGGCGGGCCCTCGATGAGCACGATGTCCGGCTTGAGGCGCTCCAGCTCCGCGCGGAGGGACCGCGCCGAGCCGGGCCCGTGGTGCCGGACGCCGAGGACGGACACGCCCGCCGCCCGCGCGGCGGCCTCCGGCTCAGCCCGCGTCACGGCAGGCCCGGTAGAAGTCGCGCCAGTCCCGGCGCTCCCGCACGACGGTCTCGAGGTACTCGCGCCAGACGACGCTGTCGGAGACCGGGTCCTGGACCACGGCGCCGACGATCCCGGCGGCCACGTCGGCGGGGCGCAGCACCCCGTCGCCGAAGTGGGCCGCCAGGGCGACGCCGTTGGTGATGACGGAGATGGCCTCGGCGGTGCTGAGGGTGCCGCTGGGCGACTTGACCTTGGTACGGCCGTCCTCGGTGACCCCGGTCCGCAGCTCGCGGAAGACCGTGACGACGCGGCGGATCTCCTCCAGCCCGGCCGGGATCCCGGGCAGTTCCAGGGAGCGGCCCAGCTGCTCCACCCGGCGGGTGACGATGTCCACCTCCTCCTCCGCGGTGGCCGGCACCGGCAGCACGACCGTGTTGAACCTGCGGCGCAGCGCGCTGGACAGGTCGTTGACGCCCCGGTCGCGGTCGTTGGCGGTGGCGATGAGGTTGAACCCGCGGGAGGCCTGGACCTCCTCGTTCAGCTCCGGGATCGGCAGCGTCTTCTCCGACAGCACGGTGATCAGCGCGTCCTGCACGTCGGAGGGCATGCGGGTCAGCTCCTCGACCCGGGCGATGCGGCCCTCGGCCATCGCCCGCATCACCGGGCTGGGGGTGAGCGCCTCCCGGGACGGCCCCTCGGCCAGCAGCCGCGCGTAGTTCCAGCCGTAGCGGACGGCCTCCTCGGCGGTGCCCGCCGTGCCCTGCACCAGCAGGGTGGAGTCGCCGCTGATCGCGGCGGCCAGGTGCTCCGACAGCCAGGTCTTCGCGGTTCCGGGCACGCCGAGCAGCAGCAGCGCCCGGTCGGTGGCCAGCGTCGCCACGGCCACCTCGACGATGCGGCGGGGGCCGATGTACTTGGGAGTGATCCGCTCTCCGTCCCCCAGGATGTAGGCGGTCACCGCCCACGGCGACAACTTCCAGCCCGGCGGCCGGACCCGGTCGTCGTCCTTGGCCAGGATCTCCAGCTCCTCGGCGTACTGGTCCTCGGCGTGGGCGCGCAGCACCGGCTGCACCGTCGTCATGAGAGCTCCTTCAGCATGTCGTCACGGAAACGCAGGAGGGCGGCGACCTCCTGGATGGGGGGTTCGGGCGAGAGCCGCTCCGCCAGGCCGTGCAGCGCCGGATCGACGCGCTCACCGGCCAGCTTGGTCAGCTCGCCGAGGTTCCACGGCTGGGTGCCCGACACTTCGAGGATCTTGTGGAACACGGCCCGGGACAGCTCCTGCCCCCACGGGGCCGCCACGCCGCCGAGGACCATGATGAGCTGCCCGTCCAGGCCGTGCCCGCGGACGAAGTCCGTCGCCAGGGTCTCCTGTTCCCCGCGGGGCAGTACGGCCAGCAGGTCGGCCAGGGGGTCGGAGGCGAACAGCTCCCGTGCCCACTCCGGGTCCTCCTGGATCACGGTCGCCCTGACCCATCCCGCCATGACCTCCCGGCCCCAGTCGACGACCTTCATCCGGACGAGCTCGCGGGGCGAGTGCCCAAGTAGGTCGCGCCAGACGGCGAGCGGGGTGCGGGACACCAGCTGCCGCAGCCACCAGCCCTGCTCGCCCATGCCCCGGGGCGGCTTGGGCCGGATGCCGTCGCGCTCCATCGCGGCGTCGCACTCGAGGGGCGGGTCCACGTTGAGCCTGCCGCGCGCGACGGCGAAGCGGCGGGCGGCCCGCTCGGCCATCCGCCGCCCGAGCCGCGAGTCCGGCAGGCGGGTGAGCAGCTCGGAGGCCCTGTGCCTGACCTCGATGCGGCGGTCGTCGAGCGCGGCCTCCAGGAACGGCTCGTCGTCGAGGGAGAGTCCCTCCCCGAGGAGCTCCAGGAACGCCGCCCGATCCTCGGGGGTCTCCTTCTCCCACGCCGCCGCGAGCAGCTCGCGGGCGGCCCCGGGATCGGCGGCCCGCAGCGCGGCCAGGTAGGCCCGGCGGTCCCCGGAGGTGCCCAGCTCCCACACCTCCGGCCGCGGCCGGGCCGCGGTGACCTCCTCCAGCAGGAAGCCCCAGGCGGGGTTGAGCCCGGCCAGCCAGCGCCCCCGGTGCCCGGCCAGGATGCCGACGTGCGGCCGGATCGAGCGGTCCCGGGCGGCGTGGTCGAGCAGCTCGGGCAGCAGGTGCGGCGCGAGGCGGTAACCGCGGCCCGCGGCGGTCTGCAGCCACTCGGCCAGCAGCCTCGGCCGCTCACCGCCGAGGATCCGGGCCAGCCGGTCGGCGGCGGCGCGCGAGACGACGGGCTGCTCCTCCGGCGGGGCCGCCTCCAGCGGCGTGCCCGCGCGCAGCCGCTGCCCGGCACGGACGCGGACGGTGTGCACGGCGGCCCGTTCCAGCAGCTCCACCGCCGGGTCGGCGCCGGCCGGGGCGCCCGGCAGCGGCCTGCGGTCGGTGCCGACGAGCGCGGTGGACACGAGGTCCTCCCACGGGGTCATGGTCCCCTTCGGAGAACCGCTCGCAGAGGCGCTCACAGCACCACCACCCGGCCTTCCTCATCCCAGGTCGACAGGGGCCGCAGGCCCTGCGGGGTCCATTCGGCGGCGACGGTCAGCGGGCGTCCGCCGGAGGCGGCGACCAGCCGCCACGGGGTGCCCGCCGACGGGTGCAGCGGGATCCCGCCGTCCGGGCCGCCCAGCAGCCACCCGCCGTTCCGCAGCGGGACGACCCCGTCGAGGACCACCGGCCAGGAGTCCGTCCACGGGTCCCCCGCCAGGGCCGCCGCCACCTCCCGCAGCGCCTGCTCCGGGCCGGAGCCGGGCGGGACCGCCGCGGGGGCGGCGCCGTGCCGGGTGGCGACCAGGGCGCGCAGCGGGGCCGATCCGGGGTAGAACGCCAGGTCCGCGTCCACCGTCATCCCCGTGACGAGCGAGGCGTCGAGCGTCTGCGTCTGCCCGGCCGGGGCGAAGGAGAGCACGAGCGCCGCCCGGCCGGTCGTACGGCCGCGCAGCCAGGCCCGCCGCGTGATCAGCCGGTCCTGTTCCTCGTCCCGCCGTCCCAGCACGTCCCACCGGTCGCGGACCGTCTCCCCGGCGAGCACCTCCTCCTTGGAGGTCGGGAACCCGACCCGCCCCCGCGCGGTCGGCGCCGGCGGCTCGCGGCGGTGGGCGGTGACGAGCAGATGCAGCAGCGCGTACTCCGACAGCAGGCGGGCCGGCCAGTCCTCGCCCCCCAGGACGGTCCCCAGACGCGAGACGGTCCCGGCGGCACCGGGGGCCTGGGCGTCGATCAGGCGCTTGACGAGTCCGTCCCAGTGGTCGTGGCGGCGCGATCCGGCGATGCCCTGCCGCACCTGGTCGGCCAGCCAGCGGTCCAGCTCCTCCAGGCCGGCCGCGACCCGCTGCTCGCGCTGCTCGGCCCGTCTCGGGTCGGGGGCCGCGGCGGCCGCCGCACGGGGCGCGGGCGCGGGCCTCTCGGCGCGGGCGCGGCGCTGGTCGAGCCACTCGGCCACCCAGTCGGCGGGCCCGTCCGCGCCCGGGACGCCGTCGGCCGACCACAGCAGCAGCAGGCCGAGGGCGTGCTTGCAGGGGAATTTCCGGCTCGGGCAGCTGCACCGGTAGGCGGGACCGGACAGGTCCACGCAGGCCCGGTAGGGCTTGGAGCCGCTGCCCTTGCACTCTCCCCACACCGCCTCGGCGGTGACACCGGTATTCGACCACTTCCCGGGGGACGACACCCCATGGGCCGCTTTCTGGGACGAGGCGTCGGGCGCGAGCGCGAGCACCTGGTCCCGGTTCCACCGTTCGATCACGCGCCGAACGCTAACCAACCCCGCCGACAAATTCCCGGCATCCCGGCATGCCGCGTGTTCTCCCTGTTCATCGGCCGGAAACCAGTCCTCTCCTCCTGCCGCCGGGC
Organism: Planobispora rosea; assembly: GCF_014648175.1. GTDB lineage: Bacteria > Actinomycetota > Actinomycetes > Streptosporangiales > Streptosporangiaceae > Planobispora > Planobispora rosea. Next base: position 80,229 of record NZ_BMQP01000027.1, on the reverse strand, counting down.
CCTCGTGGCCGTGCCCGGAGAGCGTCTGCCGGGCCCGCGCACCCGCCCGGGAGGCGTCCCCGCGGACCGGCGGGAATCCGTCGGGGGCACCCCCTACCATCGGAGCGGTGACCGTACCTTCACGACCTTCGCAGTCCCCCCGGTCCTCGCAGCCCCCGGAGTCCCCGCGGCCTCCGCAGCGCCCGCCGCTCGCCGAGGTCCTGGACCTCCGGCCCCACCCCGAGGGGGGCTGGTTCCGCGAGACCTGGCGCACCTCCCACCAGTTCGCCCCGCCCGGGTACGGCGGGCCCCGGGCGACCGCCACCGGGATCTACTTCCTGCTCTCGCCCGGCGAGGAGTCGCGCCCGCACGTCGTCCGCTCCGACGAGGTGTGGCTCTGGCACCGGGGCGGCCCGCTGACGCTGGTCCTCGGCGGCCACGAGGGCCAGCCTGCCGGCACGCTCACCCTCGGCCCGCTGGTGGAGGAGGGCCAGGTCCCCCAGGCCCTCGTCCCGGCCGGCACCTGGCAGGCGGCCCGCCCGGCCGGGGACGAGGCCGTCCTGGTGAGCTGCGTGGTCTCCCCCGGCTTCGACTTCGCCGACTTCCGCATGATCTGAGGCGGCGCCTCAGCGGCGGCCGGGCTCCGCGAGCGCGTCCCCGACCGCCGCCAGGCACCGTTCCACCACCGGCCGGGGGGCGAACGCGTAGGCGCCGTCGCCGAAGAGCTCGAAGGTCATGGACCCGCGGTATCCCCGGCGTTGCAGGGCGGCCAGGTAGTCGGCGAGCGGCAGTTCCCCGTCGCCCCACGCCAGGTGCCCCGCGGGCCTGCCGTCGATCAGGTGCACGTGGCGGACGCGGTCGCCGAGCGTGTCGAAGTAGTCGTCGACGCTCTCACCGGCCACGGCCATGCCCACGGTGTCGAGCACGGCGCCGAGGTTCGCCGCGCCCACCTCGTCGATCATCTCCGCGAGCGTGCGGGAGTCGTTGACGAGGTTCGACTCCACCCGCTGCAGCGGTTCGAGCACGCACGTCACTCCTAGCGCGGCGGCGTAGGCGGCGATCTCGCCGACCGCGTCGGCGGAACGGCGCCGGGCGGCCTCCACCGGCTCGTCCTCGAAGCCGCGGCCGGGGGTGAGCAGCAGCAGCTCCGCCCCGAGCTCCGCGCACAGCTCGGCCGCGCGGCGGAACATGCCGATGCTCGCGGCCCGCAGCCAGGTGACGGGCGAGGCGATGTTGACCGGGTACATCACCTGTTCGGGGGTGAGGCAGTGCACCGCCAGGCCGCGCGATTCGAGGCGGCGGCGGACGGCGCGCGCCTCGGCGTCGCTCACCTGCGGGATGTGGAAGTGGGGCGCGACGCCCCACAGCTCCACCCGCTCGCGGCCGAGGGCGGCGGCGTCGTCGAGGAAGCGCTCGAACGGCAGGTGCTGGTAGGCGAAGTTCGAGCCGGTGATCTGCTGGAGGGAGAGGGTCATCGGGACTCCTGTCGTACGGCGGCGTGCTCCGGCCCGGTTCCCGGCCCCGCCGGAGGGGTCCGGTCCCCTCCGGAGGGTCGTCTGTTTCCAGCTCCGCCGGGCAGCGGCCGATTCCCGCCCCGCCGGAGGAGGGTCACTTGCCGATCCCGTCGGCCAGGCCCCTGACGATGTAGCGCTGGCCGAGGAAGAACAGCAGCACCACCGGGACGGCCGCGATCACCATGCCGGCGAAGACGACGGGGAAGTCGGTGCCGTGCCTGCTCATCAGGCTCGTCAGGCCCACCGGGAGGGTCTGCACGCCGCTGCCGCTGGTGAAGACCATCGCGAACAGGTACTCGTTCCAGGCGAAGAGGATGTGCAGCAGGACCGTCGAGGTGATGATCGGCTTGCACATGGGCAGGGTGATCCGCCAGAAGGCGGTCCACCGGCCGGCCCCGTCCATCTCCGCGGCCTCGTCGACCTCGCGTGGCAGGTCGATCATGTAGGCGCGGATGAGGAAGGTGGTGAACGGGACGCGGAAGGCGGTGTACAGGATGAGCAGCGCCCAGAAGCTGTTGTACAGGCCCATCGCCTGGAACATCTTCACCAGCGGGACGAGCGCCACGGTGGGGGCGAGCATCAGTCCGCCGAGGATCAGGGCGGTGACCGTCCGGCTCAGCGGGATCTGCACGCGGGTCAGGCCGTAGGCCGCCCAGGCGCTGACGAACACGGTGGCGACCGTGGAGGTCACGGTGACGAGCACGCTGGTGGTCAGGTAGCCGCTCACTCCCCCGTTCCACGCCTTGCGGTAGTTGTCGAAGCTCCAGTCGACGGGCAGGGCGAAGGGGTCCCCGAAGAGCTCGGCGTTGGTCTTGAACCCGCTGAGCACCATCCACAGCAGCGGATAGAGCACGACCACCGCCAGGCCGATGAGGAAGGCCCACATGAACACGCGGACGATCACCCCGAGAAAGCTCAGGCGACTCACCATTCCACCCTCCTCCTGCGCGCGAACCACAGCTGCGCCAGCGCGATGCCCAGCGTGATCACGAAGAGCACCGTCGCGATGGCGGCGGCGTAGCCGAAGTCGTTGCGGACGAATCCGCTCCGGTACAGCCAGGTCCCCAGCACCTGGGTCGAGTTGTTGGGCCCGCCGCCGGTCATCACCATGACCTCGTTGAACACCTGGAAGGACCCGGAGACGGTCACGATCGCCATCAGGCCGGTCATCTCCCTCACCAGGGGGAGCGTCACGTGGAAGAAGCGGCGGACCGGCCCGACGCCGTCGATGGCCGCCGCGCCGTAGATCTCCGAGGGGATGCGCTGGATCGCCACGGCGAACAGCAGGGTGGAGTAGCCGAAGCCCTGCCACTGGCTCATCGCGATGATCGCGGTCATCGCGGTGCTCTCCTGTCCCAGCCACGCCTGGGCCAGCTCCTCCAGCCCCATCGCCCGGAGCATGTGGTTGAGCGGGCCCAGGCTGGGCTCGTAGATGAAGTAGAAGAGCAGGCCCGCGACGGTCAGCGAGATCGCCGAGGGGATGAAGTAGACCGCCCGCAGGCCGCGCCGCCACCGCTCGCTCCGGACGCCCTCGATCAGCGCGGCGAGCACGAGGGCGCCGAACACCTGGACGGCGATCGAGATCACCGCGTAGAGCAGGTTGTTGCCGAACGACGACCAGAAGACCGGGTCGTCCAGGAGCTTGCGGTAGTTGTCGAACCCGATGTATTCCTGGCTCCCGCTGTAGATGTCCCATTCGAGCGTGCTGAACCGGAGGTTCTGCACGAGCGGCAGGTAGACGAACACCCCCACCAGCACGAGGGCCGGGACGACCCACGCGAGGCCGAGTGTCCTCTGGACGATGGCGCGCACCGGCGTGCTCTCCCTTCTCTCCCTTCGGCCGCGCGGCTACTTGGCCGACGCCGAGGCCCGGCGCACGCTCTCGAGCACCTTCTCGGGGGTCGCGCTGCCGCTGACGAGGGCTTCGCCGCCGGCCAGCCAGGCGTCGGCGACTTCGGGGACGGTCACCGTGTCCAGCCAGATGGCCAGCTGCGAGGCCTTGTTGACCATCTCGATGCCCTCGAAGACGGCCTTGCCGGAGGTCTCCTCGGTGACGGCCCCGACGACCGTGCTGGGCTGGGCGTACGGCGCCGCGGAGAGCTTCTTGGCGTTCTCCGTACCGGTGAGGAACTTCATGAAGTCGACGGCGAGCGCCACGCGCGGCGACCTGGCGTTGATCAGGTAGCCCTCGGGCGCGCCCTCGATCGCCCCGGGGTCGCCGGCGGCGCCCTGCGGGACCGGCAGCGGGAAGATGCCGAAGTCGTCCGGCTTGAGCTCCCGCTCGTCGGTGACGTTCGCGAACTCCAGGATCTCCTGGTAGTACATCGCCGCCTTGCCGTTGAGGAACTTCTCCTGCGCCGAGCTGTAGAGCACGCCGTTGGTGGCGTCGCGGGTGTCGGTGCACTGGTCGACGAGGGTCTTGAACTGCTTGAGCGCGGTGACGTAGCCGGGGTGGTCGAGCTTGGCCGTCCGGGGGTCGAAGTCGGCGTTCAGGGTGTCGCGCGGCACGTGGTAGGCGAACAGCTGCTGCAGGTAGTGCAGGGCGGGCCAGCCGTCCTTGTTGCCGAAGGTGATGGGCTCGTATCCGGCCTTGCGCAGCGGCGCGCAGGAGGTCAGGAGTTCCTCGAAGGAGGCGGGCACCTTCACCCCGGCCTTGTCGAACGCGGCCTTGTTGTAGCCCATGAACTTGCCGTTGTTGTACAGCGGGACGCCGTAGTACTTGCCGTCGTAGGCGAAGGCCGACAGCGCCGCCGGGCTGAAGGTCTTGCCCCATGCGGTGTCGGGGCCGATCACCTTGGTCAGGTCGGCCGCCAGGCCGCCGCGGACGAAGTTCTCCGCCCAGTTGCCGGTCCAGCTGAAGTAGATGTCGGGCAGGGCGTTGGAGGCGGTCAGGGTCTTGGTCTTGTCCTTGATGCTCTGGTCGGTCTCCTGGATGAGTTCGACCTGCACATCGGGGTGCAGCTTGCGGTAGTCGGCGACGACTCCCTCGAAGTAGGGGCTCAGGGAGTCCCCGGCGAACTTGGTCAGGATGCTCAGCTTCCCGGAGAACTCCGGGGTGGCGGCGGCGTCGGCCGCGGGGGCCTTCGCGGCCGGTTCGCCGGCGCAGCCGGCGAGGGCGAGCACCGAGGTCCCGGCGAGTGCCGCGAACGTCGTCAGCGCGCGAGAGCGCATGGGCTCTTCCTTTCTCTCGGGGGAGAGGGGACCGCCGGTGCGCGGGGCACCTCAGATCCGCCGTGGGGGGTCTGCGCCACGAAGCGCTTGGCATGACGTGGTGTGGGCCGACTGTACAGACCTTCTGATACCGGTACCAGGTCTAAGTTCAAGATCTTTTAATGAATAAGTGCTGCCGCACTCACTTCTCCGTGCCACATCAGCTCAGATAGGAGGAGTCTATTGACGAAAGACGGTGTTGACGGGGCCCGTTCACCTGTGCCAGCGTGACCTCCGCGTGATACCGGTATCAGGCCGCGGAGCGGCACCGGCCGCAAGCAATCCCGAAAGGACGCAAGATGCTCCGATTCAACGAGCCGGAATTCCTCCAGCAGATGACCAGCACCGTGGCGCTGCGCCCGCAGATCGAGGAACTGGTCGATCGGCTCGTGGACGAGGGGTTCGACAACCTCTTCCTCGTCGGCGCCGGGGGCACCTACGCCCAGATGTGGCCGTACGAGCACCTGGCCCGGCGCTCCTCGACCCTCCCGGTGCGCGCCGCGATCGCCGCGGAACTCATCGCCTCCGGCGACGCGTCCCTCGGCGAGCGCTCCGTTGTGATCTTCCCCTCGGTCTCCGGCACCACCGACGACAGCGTCCGCGCGATCGAGTACTGCCGCTCCAGGGGCGCCCGCACCATCGGCCTCACCGGCTACCCCGACTCGCCCGTCGCCCAGAAGGTCGACGTCGCGCTCATCTCCGAGCCCAAGGCCTGGCCCTTCGACGCGCAGATGCTGCTGTTCATGGGGCGGCTGCTGGCACGGCGCGGCGAGTTCGACGGCTACGACAAGCTCGCCGGCGAGCTCGCCGGCCTCCCACGGATCCTCCTCGACGTGGCCAGGCAGGCCGACCCGGTCGCCGCGGCCTTCGCCGAGGCGCACAAGGACACCGACTACCACTTCCTGGTCGGCGGCGGGAACCTGTGGGGCTTCACCTACCTGTACTCCATGTGCATCCTCGAGGAGATGCAGTGGCTGCGCACCACCCGCGTGCACAGCGCCGAGTTCTTCCACGGCTCCCTGGAGCTGATCGAGGAGGACACAAGCGTCGTCATCTTCCAGGGCGAGGACGAGACGCGCGCGCTCACCGACCGCGTCGAGTCCTTCGCCCGGCGCATCTCCAAGGACGTCACCGTCTTCGACACCCGCGACTACCCGCTGGAGGGGATCAGCCCCGAGTTCCGCGGCCTGATCGCCCCGCTGGTGCTCGACACCGTGCTCGGCCGGGTCAGCAAGCACCTGGAGCGGGTCCGCGACCACTCGCTCGACCTGCGCCGCTACTACCGCGTCATGGACTACTGACACCTCCCCGTCCCACCGGCTCCCGCGCCCCGCACCCGTCCCGGCGGACGGCCGCGCCCGTCCGGGCTCCCGCTCCGCGGCGCGGGAGCCCGCCCACAGGAGAACCCATGAGAGTCCTCGGCTTCGGCGACAACATCGTCGACCGATTCGTCGACCGCGGCGTCGACTATCCGGGCGGCAACAGCGTGAACGTCGCCGTATACGCCCGCCGCCTCGGTCTCGAAGCCGCCTACCTGGGAGTCTTCGGCGACGACGACCTCGGCCGGTTCCTGGGCGAGGCGATCGCCGCCGAAGGGGTCGCCACCGGCCGCTGCGTCGTGCGCGCGGGTGAGACCGGTCTCTCCCTGCTCCGGGTCGACGACGGCGACCGCGTCTTCCTCGGCTGGAACGGCGGCGGGGTCACGGTGCGGGAACCGCTCACGCTCGACGCCGGGCTCCTGGAGTACGCCTCGTCCTTCGACCTGGTGCACTCGAGCGTGTACTCCCGCAGCGAGGACGAGCTGCCGAAGCTGGCCGGGCTCGGCACGCTGGTCAGCTTCGACCTCTCCAGCGAGGAGGAGTTCCGTACCCCCTCCTACCTGGACCGCGTCTGCCCGCACGCCGACCTGGTGCTGCTGTCGTGCTCCCACCTGGACGAGACCGCCACGCGCGCCCTGCTGGCCGAGACCGTACGGCGGGGCGCGCGCCTGGCGCTCGCCACCCGCGGCGTGCACGGAGCCGTCACCTGGGACGGCCGCACCGCCCTGACGGTCCCGGCACGCCGGGTGGAGGACCCGGAGGAGATCGTCGACACGATGGGGTGCGGCGACGCCTTCCTCGCCGGATTCGCGGTCTCGCTGCTGCGCGACGGCTGGTCCGCGAGCGCCCCGCCGCGGGCCCCGATGGTCGAACGCGCCCTGCACGAGGGGGCCGCGTCGGCCTACCGGCAGTGCTTCGTCGAGGGCGCCTTCGGCCGCGGCCGCCCCTGCGAGGCGCCGTCCGGATCGCCCCGGTAGGCCGGAAGCCTCAGCGGGCCAGCCCTTAGCATGTGGCGAGCCTTCCGAACCCGAGAAATGAGGGACGCGATCCATGCCAGCTGACCGGAGCCAGGCGGCGGGACGGCCGACGATCTCCGAAGTGGCCGCCGAGGCCGGCGTCGGCCGCGCGACCGCGGCCCGCACGCTCGGCGGGTACGGATACGTCAGCCCGGAGCTGCGGGAGAGGGTGCTCGCCGCGGCCGAGAAGCTCGGCTACCGGGCCAACGCGCTCGCGCGCAGCATGTCGACCGGGGTGAGCCACACCCTGGGAGTGATCGTCGCCGACATCGGCAACCCCTTCTTCGCCGGTGTGGTGCGCGGGATCTGCGACGCCTCCCGGGCGCGGGGTTTCGACACGATCGTGCTGAGCACGTACGAGAACCTCGACGAGGAGATCGCGGCGACGAACGTGCTCATCGACAAGCGCGTCGACGGCGTCATCATCGCCTCGGCCGCGGTCGACCGCCGCGAGGTCGCGCACATCGGGGCGGCGATGGACCGGGGCATCCCCGTCGTCCTCGTCGACCGCGCGATCGCCTCGCTCGACCTCGACACGGTCGTCATCGACAACCGCGACGCGGCCCGGGAGGCGGTCGAGACGCTCATCGCGGCCGGGCACCGCCGCATCGGGTTCGTGTGGGGACCACCGGTGGCGCAGGCGCCCACGACGCGGCGCGGGCTGTTGGCGGAGGCGTCCCGGAACCTGTGGACCGACGGGGAGCGCCTGCGCGGCTACCTCGACGCGCTCGACGACGCGCGCATCCCCTTCGACCCCGAGCTGGTGATGGTCGGGCGCAAGACCGAGGAGCGGGCCACCGAGGAGGTCACCCGCATGCTCTCCCTGCCCGACCGCATCACCGCGGTGTTCTGCACCGAGACCGACGGGGTGACCGGGGCCCTGCGCGCGCTGCGGGCGGCGGGCCTGTCATGCCCGCGCGACGTCGCCCTGATCGGTTTCGACGACAGCTCGTGGGCGGCGGTCATGGAACCGCCGCTGACGATGATCGAGCAACCCGTGCACGAGCTCGGCGCCACGGCGGCCGCGGTGCTCCTCGACGCGGTCGAGGGCGGCGAACCCCGCCGCGAGACGCACACGCTCCGCTCCCGCCTGATCGTCCGCTCCTCGGTCGCCGCCCCGCCCGCCTCCGGATAGGGCCGTTCAGCGGTCCGAGGCCGGCGTCAGCAGCTGCTGGAGCAGCGGGCCGTACCGGGACACCAGTTCCTCGCGGCCGGCCGCGAGCAGACGCTCGTCCCCGACCGCCCACAGCGCGTACAGCAGCCCGCCCACCAGCGCGCCCGCCAGGCGGGCCCGCACATCGGCGTCGGGTCCGGACAGGCGGGCGCGCAGCGGCTCGACGAAGACGGTCTCGTGGCTGGCCCTGAGGCGCTCGGCGATCTGCGGTTCGTTGCTGCCGCGCAGCAGGGCCAGGAAGACCCCGCGTGAGAGATCCTCCTGGTCGAGGAGGACCTCGACGAACCTCTCCCCGAGCTGCTCCAGCGGTACCGCCAGCAGCGGCTCGTCGTCCAGCGTCAGGTGCATCGTCTCCAGGAACAGCAGCTCTTTGCTGCGGAAATGCCGGATCACCAGAGCCGGGTCCGCACCGGCCTCCGCCGCGATCTCACGCACGGTGGTGCGCGCGTACCCCTGCTCCCGGAACAGCCGGGTCGCGGCGGCATGGATGGCCTCACGCGTACCGGAACCGGAGCGGGGACGTGGCATGACGCCAGGATAGGTGATCATGCGGCCCCGGTCCGCCGGCCCTACTGCACCGACCAGCCGCCGTCCGACGGCAGAACCGCTCCGGAGACGTTGACGCCGTCGTCACTGAGCAGGAAGGTGATCGACGCGGCCAGTTGCTCGGCGGTGGCGATCGGCGGGATGAGGGCCAGGACGCCCCCTGTACGGCTCTTGCCGAATTCGGACATGACGCCCCCGCTCCCCATCCCCGTGGCCACACCGCCGGGCGCGACGGCGTTGACGCGGATGCCGTGCGGGCCGTACATGAACGCCGAGCTGCGCGTGATCCCCACGACGGCGTGCTTGGAGGCGGTGTAGGCCACCCCGGCGGTGGAACCGCGCAGCGCCGCCTCGGAGGCGACGTTGACGATCGAACCGCGACCGGCCTCCAGCATCGCCGGGACGACGGCGCGGGTGAGCCGGAACAGCCCGTCGACGTTGACGGCGAAGACCCGCTCCCAGACCGCGTCGGAGACCTCGTGGATGGGCGTGAAGTCGTCGACGATGCCCGCGACGTTGGCCAGGCCGTCGATGCGCGGCCCGGCCGCGGCGACGATCCGGGCGATGTCGTCGGTCTTGGTGAGGTCGGCCGCGACGGTGATCACCTTGGCGTCCGGCACCTCGGCGGCGAGACCGTCCAGCCGGTCGGCGGCGATGTCCACGGCGATGACGCGTCCCCCTTCGCGGGCGACCCGGGAGGCGGTGGCGCGGCCGATGCCGGAGGCCGCCCCGGTGACGACGACGACCTGACCGTCGAAGCGGCCGGGCACGATGCGCTCACGCCATCCGGCGGTGGCGCCGTCCTGCTCGACCGGGATGACCCCGCCGTTCGCACGCCGCACCAGATCGTCCACGACCTCCTGCGAGAGCGCGCCCCGGCTGAGGACGACCATCTGCTGCAACGGGAGCTGCCGCACGGGTGCGAGCACCTGCTCGTCGAAGCCTCCCTGCGCGAGCATCTCGCGGATGAGCGGGCCTCCCCCGGGGCGGTCCAGCCACTCGCCGATCGAGCTGTTCGCGGTCAACGGCTTGGATTCCTGCGTCATGTCGTCTCCCCTCGGCGGGCCCGCCGATCAGCGTCCAGGCCATGTCAACTTAGTTGACAGTTCATGCTATCCGAGGTCGGCAGTGGGACGGGAAGGGATGATCGCGTAGGGTCAACGATCATGACGGGAACCGCGTACGACCCATCCGCCTGTGTTACCAGGGCCGGAAGGCCGGCCTTCGTCGTCAACGTCGAGGTCTTCCTGGAACGGGACGGCCGCTGGCTGCTCATCGAGCGGGGCGAGCGGGAGGAGCACGCCCCCGGCCTGCTCAGCGGCGTCGGCGGCAAGGTCGAAGCCCCCGGAGCCGGGACCGGCGTACTGGAGGAGACCGCCCGCCGGGAGGTCGCGGAGGAGATCGGCGTCGATCTGGCCGGGAGCGGACTCACCTACGTGGAGAGCTCGTTCTTCGTGACCGACGACGGCGATCCGGTGGTCAATGTCGTGTTCCGGGGGCCCATGCCGCCCGGAGCCCAGCCCGTCGCCGCCTCGCCGGAGGAGGTGGCCGGGTTCGTCTGGCTCACCGTCGCCGAGGCGGAGGCGGATCCGGGGTGCCCGCCGTGGATCCTGGGCAGCCTCCGGCGCGCGGCGTCGGGCACGGGCCGTCAGACGCCGAGTTCGTCGCACAGATCGACGTAGCGGTCGAGGTGGTCCGGGTTGCTCCGGAACGTACCGAGGCCGATCACGTCGAACTCGTCCGCCGAAGCGGACGCCCGTACCCCGAGCGCGGCGAGCGCCTCGTTGATCAATGCCCTGTCACTCGTCAGCCGCCTCTCACCGGCGAACGCCACGGCCCACTGGTCGCCCATACCGGCGTGGTACTCCGTCTGAATGATCGCGAACCGCGGCTCGTCCGTTCCCGTCACCTCGCGGACGAGGTCGCGCAGTACCGCCTGTCTCGGGAATACGCCGGTGAAGCAGCGGCGCGGCACGTCGAGCGACGCCCTGTCGCCCCGCACCGCGGCCCAGTAGGCGGAGAAGAAGTGATCGATCGGGAACACGGTGAGATCGCCGTGCGCGAGTTCGGCGTGCAGTCCCACCGAACGGGCCCGCTCGGCGTCGACCCGTCCGGCCACGACGAGGGCGCAGATGTTGTGAGGCATACCCGCACCCTACGAGGAACGAGCGGCGCGAGCGGATGTGACGGTTCCCGGGCGGGTGGAGAGAATGCGGTTACAGCCCCTACGCAGAGGAGGTCAACGATGACCCTCGAGATCGGCTCCGTCGTCGGCGGGAAGGAAGCGGCCGGCGGCGCGGCCTACGATTCGATCAATCCCTCCCGCGTGGACGAGGTCGTCGCCCGGGTGCGGCTGGCCGACGCGGACGTGTTCTCCTCCGCCTGCCGTACGGCCGCCGCCGCGCAGGGCGAGTGGGCGCGGGTCCCGGCGCCGGTGCGCGGGCGGGTGATCGCCTCGATCGGGAGGCTGGTGGAGGCCAACGCCGAGGCGCTGGCCCGGCTGGTCACGCGGGAGATCGGCAAGCCGTACGCCGAGGCCCTGGGCGAGGTGCGCGAGATCGTCGACACGTGCGACTTCTTCCTGGGCGAGGGGCGGCGGCTGTACGGGCAGACCGTCCCGTCGGAGATGCCGGACAAGAACCTGTTCACCTTCCGGGTCCCGGTCGGTGTGGCCGCGGTGATCACGGCGGGGAACTTCCCGGTCGCGGTGCCGTCGTGGTATCTCGTCCCGGCGCTGCTGTGCGGCAACGCGGTGGTGTGGAAGCCCGCGGAGTACGCCGCGGCGTCCGCGCACGCGCTCTACCGGCTGTTCGCGGCGGCGGGGCTGCCCGAGGGCGTGCTCAATCTGATCCTCGCCGACGGCGAGGCGACCTATGCCGGGCTGGACGCGGCGCTGGAGGAGGGCACGGTGCACAAGGTCGGGTTCACCGGCTCCAGCGCGGTCGGCCGGAGGATCGGTGAGCTGTGCGGGCGGCATCTGCAGTCGCCGTGCCTGGAGCTGGGCGGCAAGAACCCGATGGTGATCATGCCGGACGCCGATCTGGACCTGGCGGTGGAGGGCGCGCTGTTCGCCGGGTTCGGTACGGCGGGGCAGCGCTGCACCTCGCTGGGGACCGTGATCGTGCACGAGAGCGTCCACGACGAGTTCGTCGCCCGGTACACGCGCGCCGTGGCCGACGCGGCGATCGGCGACCCCGCGGGCGAGGTGCTCTGCGGGCCGCTGCTCGACCACAAGTTCGCCGGGCGCTACGAGGAGTACCTCGGCTGGATCGAGTCCCATCACACGGTCGTGTCCGGTCCGACCGGCCGGATCACGGCGGACAATCCCCGGGGGGGCTTCGACGGCGCGGGCGGCCTGTACTACCACCCCGTGGTCGTGGACGGCGTGCGCGCCGGGGACCGGCTGTTCATGGAGGAGACCTTCGGGCCGATCGTGGGCGTGACCTCGTTCGGCACCCTGGAGGAGGCCGTCGGGCTGGCCAACCTGCCGGGGTACGGCCTGTCGTCCTCGATCTACACCACCGATCCGAAGGCCGCCTTCCGGTTCCGGGCGGACATCGGCGCGGGCATGGTCAGCGTCAACAACTCCACCTCGGGGGCCGAGGCGCACCTGCCGTTCGGCGGGAACGGCAGATCGGGCAACGGCAGCCGCCAGTCGGGGATGTGGGTGCTCGACCAGTTCACCCGCTGGCAGGCGATGAACTGGGACTACTCCGGCCGCCTGCAGAAGGCGCAGATGGACGTGGCCGAGATCGTCCCCGATCTGGACTACCGGATCTGATCTTTGCCGTTCCCCGGGGTTCCCCCCACCGTGATCGCGGCACGTTCACGGTGGGACGGCCCCTTCGAGGGGACGGCCCGGCCCGTGCGGATCCGCGTGCTGCGGCGCGGCCCCGCACGGGTCACATCATCAGTAGAGCGGGATCGACGGGCGGGGCGGGACGGGCGAGTACAGCCGCTCCACGGGCGGGCGGTCGAAGTCCGCCGATGCGGGCGCGCGCCGCCGCGCGTACTCCCCCTGGGGGAAGGCGCTCACCCTGTCCATGTCGCAGCCGGGGCAGTTCGTCCCCGCCCACGGCGGCTGGACCGGCACCTCTCCTCTCATCCAGACCACGACGTCGTGGCCGTGCCCGTCGGTCATGCGGCGGACGGTGTATTCCTCCTGCCATTCGTGCCCGCAGTGCAGGCACTCGAGCGGCCATGTCTCGCGGACGCTGAGCTCCTCGCGCACGCGAACCACCTCCATCGGTGACACCGACGATGGTTCGAGTCTGTGCGCCGTTCGCCGCGACAACAAGCGCAGGAACGTATGGATTGAGTAATTCTCATATAATAAGACAAAATCTCTCAGTTTATGAGACAGCTGTTACGGTGGGCCCACCCGATCATGAGGAGTGACCCCGTGGCTTCCCCAGACGCCGTGACAGCGAAAAAGGCCGTGTACACCCACGGTCACCACGAGTCCGTTCTGCGCTCCCACCGCTGGCGCACCGCGGAGAACTCGGCGGCCCACCTCCTGCCGCACCTGGAGCCCGGGATGTCGCTGCTGGACGTGGGCTGCGGCCCCGGCACCATCACCGCCGACCTGGCCGGCCGGGTCGCCCCGGGGACGGTCACCGCGGCCGAGGTCACCGAGGAGGCCCTCGGCCTGGCCCGCGCCGAGGCCGGCCGGCGCGGGTCGGCCAACATCGCCTTCGCCGTGGCCGACGTGCACGCGCTGGACTTCCCCGACGACTCCTTCGACGTCGTCCACGCCCACCAGGTGCTGCAGCACGTGGGCGACCCGGTCCTGGCGCTGCGCGAGATGCGGCGGGTCTGCCGGCCGGGCGGGATCGTCGCGGTGCGCGACAGCGACTACGCCGCATTCACCTGGTTCCCCTCCCATCCCGAGCTGGACGAGTGGATGGCCCTCTACCAGAAGGTCGCCCGCGCCAACGGCGGCGAGCCCGACGCCGGGCGGCGACTGCTCTCCTGGGCCCGCGCGGCGGGCTTCACCGACATCACGGCGACCTCCTCGACCTGGTGTTTCGCGACGCCCGAGGACCGGCAGTGGTGGGGCGGCATGTGGGCCGAGCGGATCCTGAAGTCCGACATGGCCCGCCAGGCCCTCGGCTCGGGCGCCGCCACCGAGGAGGACCTGCACCGCATCTCCCGGGGATGGCGGGCCTGGGCCGCCGACCCGGACGGCTGGTTGTCCCTGCTCCACGGCGAGCTGATCTGCCGCGTGTGAGGTGACGGCACGGCCGCCGGGCCGGGTTCCGGAGCGGGCCGGTACGGCCGCCGCGACCGGGCGGCGGCCGTACCGTTCAGCGGCTCAGGGCTGCTGGGTGATCTTGACGTTGTCGACCCCGGCCTCGACCAGCGAGGCACCGGAGGCGTCGGCCGCCTCGATCACGATCCGGACGGTCTGCCCGGCGAAGGAGGAGATGTTCGCCGTGGCCGTCGCCCACGAGCCGTTGCGGTTGGTCGCCGCGCCGGATTGCGTGAGGACCGTCGAGGCGGTGGCGCCGACGACCCGCACACGGAGGTAGTCGGCACTGGAGGAGTTCGACCCGTGCGCCAGGTACCACGACAGCGACAGGCTCAGCGTCCCGCTCGACGGCAGGGCGATCGGCGGTGACTGGATGCTGGTGACGCCGCCGTCGATGTCGTAGGCGCCCGCCGAGGCGCCCGCCAGCCGCCCGGTGACCAGGTCGTTGGTCCCGCTGACCGTGGTGCCGAGCTGCTTGGCGCCGCTGGAGGTGGTGGCCTCCGGGTCGCCGCGCTCCCACTGGCCGAGGGTGGCGGTGTCGGTGCCGTTCGGGTTGGCCGTCCAGCCGGTCGCCGTCTCGAACTCGTCGGAGTAGACCGTCACCGGCGGTGTGCCGGTCCCGCAGTACTGCGCCTCCTTGCCGATGATCCGGTAGACGCAGTCCGAGTACTCCAGGAAGCGCAGCACGGCCTCCCTGTTGCGGGCGGTCTGCGGGCCGATCTGCTCGTCCGGCGGGTAGAAGCCCGGCGAGCCGGTCGGGTACATCTCGAAGGTGTAGCTGAAGATCTTTTGGGCCCCCCACATCCAGTCGTCGATGCTGCCGTCGGTGATGTAGAGGTCGCTGGCCTGCTGCGGGGTGTAGCCGTTGGTGGAGGCCATGTTCTGGCCCAGCGTCGCATGGGCGTCACGGTCGTCCTGGGTGAGCCCGGGAGCGGTGTCGTTGTAGGTGTAGCCGTACGGCCACAGGATCAGCTCGCCGTAGGTGTGCCAGTCGATGTGCGACTTGATCTGCTGCACGCCGCCGACGACCCGGCTGCGCACCCAGTTGGCGGCGGCCCGGACCTCGGGCGCCGACTCCGCCGACGGGCCGCGGTAGGTGTCACTGGAGGCGGACCCGGAGGAGCCGCCGCAGCAGCCCCAGTTGTAGGCCCAGTTGCGGTTCATGTCGGTGCCCACGGCGGACGAGCCCGCGTTGGGCTGGCGGTTCTTCCGCCAGGAGCGGTAGGAGCCCGTGGCGATGTCGTACTCGCCGCCGTCCGGGTTCATGTCCGGCATGATCCAGATCTCGCGGCTGTTCACCAGGTTCGTGATGCGGCTGTCACTGCCGTAGTTGTCGGTCAGCAGGCGCATGATGTAGAGCGCCATCTCGACCGTCAGGTGCTCGCGGGCGTGCTGGTGGTGGGTGAACAGCACCTCGGGCTCGTTCTCGTCGGTCCCGACGTTGTCGCTGATCTTGATCAGGCGGAGCTGCCTGCCCTCGTAGGACGTGCCGTAGTTGGACTGGCTCATGATGGTCGGATGGGCCGCGACCAGCGCGTTGATCGCGGCGTTCATCTCCGCGTAGTTGTGGTAGCCGGAGTCGGCCGGCGGGAAGTCGAGGGCGCGGGCGTCGGGGGATAACGATCTGTCGATCCTCGTGACCTTGTAGCCGAGCTTCTTGATGGCGGCGACCTCGGCCTCCGTGGCGGTGACCACGATCGAGGCGGGGTCCACCTGGTCGATCGCGGCACCCGTGGCCGCGACCGCGCTGCGCTGCCGGGAGTCGCTGGGGCCCTCGACCGTGTACTGGCCGTTGGGCGGCGGCTCGGCCGAGGCGTCCACCCCGGTCATGCCCAGACATAACAGCGCCAGGGCGGCGATTCCGACGATCAGACGGTGTCTCACCGGGTCCTCCTCAGGCGCGTTCTCGGGGGGTTTTCACGCGCCTGAACCGAGAGTCAGGTAAACAGGTGAGTAGGGAAAGGCCCAAATTTCCCGCAGCCCGCACGGGGAGCTCCGAGCCGTCACGCTCCGGAGTGCCCGCAGTCGCGAGCTCCCGGACTCCCCCCATCCCCGGACCGCCGGGCCGTACCCCTCAGAAGGCGATCTGGAACCAGACCGTCCGCGGCCCGCACGAGCCGTCCTGCCTGACGCCCCAGCGGGCGGCGAGCAGGTCGACCAGGAACATCCCCCGGCCGCCCTCCTCGTCCGGCGCGAAGCGCACCCGCGGCGCGGAGTCGGCAGACCCGGCGTCGCACACCTCCACCGTGACCGTCCCGGCCTCCACCGCCAGGGTCATCGCCACCCTGCCGCCGTCCGCCGACCCGGAGTGCACCACCGAGTTGGTGACGACCTCGCTGACGAGCAGGATCACGTCCTCGGAGGCCGGGTGGCCCTCACCCAGCAGCTCCCTGGCACGGCGCCGGGCCACCGCGACCGACTCGGGCACCCCTCGCAGGGTCACCGTTGATCGGGGCGGAACGATCTGCTGCCCGGTTACCATGTCCGGCCTCACTCCTGGCGGGCGAACTCCACTGGGGGTCGCGGTCCGAGACGGCACACTCACTCACGGTGAACTTTTCTATCAAAAATCAGAGCGGCCCGTTCCCTCAAAGGACTCAATCCCTCAGGGTCTGCCGTTCCCGGTCTCCTCGCCGCCCTCCGCGCCGCGGTACCCCAGCAGCCGCATGGCGACTTCCGGGTCCATCGCCGCGGCCAGGAGCTGGGCCCGTTCCACCGCGCGGTCCCGCTGGGTCTCGGCCCTGGTCCGGGACGCCTGGGCGCCCCGGACCACCGCGTAGGCGATCCCCGCCACGACGACGGCCGCCACCACGGCGATGACCACTCCCAGCAGGGGGCCGGGCTCGGGCATCGTCCCCGCCGGTCCGGCCGCCGCGACCGGCGCTCCGGTGAACACGTACACGCCGAGGAGTGTGAACGCGGCGAGCGCGGTCAGGCTGGCGGCGACCGTCAGGGCGGCTCGTACGCCCCGCCGCGGAGCCCGCCGCGGCGGGGAGGCGTCGAAGCCGAAGGGGACCGGCCGGGCCGTGCCCTCGTCCGGGAACGGCGGCGGGACCCCCCTCTTCTTCTCCCAGGGGACGAAGTCCGGTCCCGATTCCCCCGCCGGTTCGAGCATGGAGGAGTCGAGGGTCGCCGGTTCGAGCGTGGCGGAGTCGAGGGTCTCCCGGGCGCCGTGCCCGTTGCCGGTCACCACCGCGCCCTGGACGACCGCGGCGGGTTCCAGCCGCAGCGCGGCCACCGGAGTGGGCAGCCCGCGCTCCACGCGGTTGTGCTCCCGGTGCGCCCGGGCGGCCTCCAGGTGGTACGCCTCGATCTCGGCGTAGAACTCGTCCGAGGCGTAGATCGACCCGTCGATCAGCGGCCCCGGGCGCCGCTGCAGGACCGCGACCACGTCGTCGCCGTTCAGCGTCTTGTGCGTCTCCAGCGCGTGGGCCAGGCAGAGCACCTCCCGCCGGTGCTCCTCCAGCAGCTCCTCCGTCTCCTTCAGCAGGCGCACCAGGTTGAACTCGATCCGCTCGCCGAGCACGTCGGGCACGCTCGCCTGCCTGCCGCCCCGCGGCGGGGGAGTTCCGTGGCCGCCGGTGCCGGGCATCGACTTGCCGCCCGAGATCTCCAGTTCCTGCAGGGCGGGCAGGGAGGTGACGCCGCGGCCCATGCCCCAGTGCGACTCCATCAGCGCGGTGAGGTACGTGGCCGAGAACAGGTCGCCGGAGACGCCGGAGGAGTTGTCGCCGGCGAAGAACATCCGCTCCCCGGCCAGCGAGGCGAGGGAGACCATGATGTCGGCCTCGTGCTCGGACTTCCAGCGGGTGAACTGGTCCTCGGGCTTGATGCTGGCCACCATGCCGAGGTAGTCGGCGCCCTTCTCGATCGTGGCGACGTCGATCTCCAGGTGGAAGCGGGTGCGGTAGGCGGCCACCGCGTGACAGGCCTCGTGCACGGCCACCGCGTGGCGCTCACGCTCGATGTACTCCACGTCCTCGGGCGGGCCGAGCTGCTTGAGCCGCTTGGCGTGCATCACGTCGGACCAGGTGATGACCTCTCTGCCGTCGCGGATCGCGGTGATCAGCGACTCGTTCACCAGGTCCTTGATCGTGGCTCCGGTGGCGTAGGGGGTGATCGTGGCCAGTTTGTCCAGCTGCTCCTCGGTCAGCTCGTGCCGGACCTTGTCGAAGTAGCCGCGGTAGGTGCGCACCCGGCCCGCCTTGGACGGGTAGCCCACCTTGTAGATGCGGTCGATGCGGCCGGGCCGCAGCAGCGCCTCGTCCAGCGCGTTGGGCATGTTGGTGGCCATCATGACCAGGATCCGGTACTTGGGCGGCGGCTTGGGCTGCATGCCGAACAGCCGCCGCACGTAGCGGTTGACCAGGCCGCGCGGCTTCTTCAGGCCGGACAGCTCGGTGAGCAGCGCCTGCAGGGTGCCGGGATCTCCGCCGCCGCCCATGTTCCCGCCCATGAAGAAGCGGTTGCGCGTGGGGTCGGGCCGGCCGTTGCCCGCCTTCCCGGCGAGGAGCGAGCGCGCGTCCTGCGACAGGTAGGTGAAGCCGTGGCAGCCGCCGAGCTGGTCGAGGTGACCCGCGTGCCCCGTCCGCCCGGCGCCGCCCGGCCCGGCGAACCCGGGCTGCCCGCCCCGGGGCCCCTGCTGCGCCAGCGCGCCGCGGCGGCCGAGGGAGTCGGCCTCGTCGAAGAAGACGATGACGCCCCCGTACCGCAGCGCGAGCTTGCGCAGCTTCCGGAACAGCGACTTCACCTTCAGGATGCCGATGCCCATGAACATGTTGACGAACGCGCCGGGGTCCACGAAGACGTACGGTTTGCCGGTCTCCCCCGCCACCGCCTCGGCCATCAACGTCTTGCCGGTGCCGGGCGGCCCCCACAGCAGCAGGCCGCTGGGCACGTAGCCGCCGCGCTCCTCGATGGCGTCCGGCTTCTCCAGGAAGACGATGTTCTCCTTGACCCGCTCGACCACGTGGTCCTGGCCCCAGACGTCGGTGAAGCGGGTCTTGATGTCGTCGGGGAAGTAGGTCTCGACGCCGCCGCGCGACAGGAACCAGAACAGGCCGACGAACTGGAAGATGATGAAGAAGAACGCGAAGGCCAGCTGCGCGGCGTACGGCAGCACCGACCACAGCAGCGCCGGGGCCTGGAACAGCGCCAGGGCGGGCGAGGTCTCCAGGATCTGGCCGAGGACCAGCGCGAGCACCGCGATCCAGAACAGCCACTTGAGCAGGCGGGCGACGCGGAAGCGGCTCCAGTCGGAGAACCGGCGGCGGCTCCAGCGCTCGAACCCGCCGAACACCTTGCGCGTCCAGAAGCCGTGATATCCCGCCGAGCGCTCGCTGACGAGGAAATGGATCTGCCGCAGGGTCTCCAGGCCCAGCAGCCAGAAGATCCAGGTGGCCTCCCCCGCGGTGACGATCATCGCGTCCCGGAGGCTCATGATGCCCTCGAAGGAGGCCAGCTGGTTCCAGACCAGGACGAAGTAGATGATCGTCAGGATGAGGAGGAACTTGATCCGGTCCCACATGGGCATGCGCTTGCGGGTCAGGGGGTGCGGGTCGGCCGGTCCGGTACCGGGGGGACGGAGGCCCTCGACGTGCGAGGTCGACGAGGATGGCTTCATCTGCGGGCTCTCCTCACCCGATGGGGCGCTTGATGGTGAAGGACTTGCTGATCTTGTCGAGTTCCTGCGCGCGCTTGCGGTAGCACTCCGCCGAGCAGCGGATCATCATCGTGGAGACCCGCTGGCCGTCCGCGGCCAGATAGGAGGTAACGTCGAAGGTCTGGGTCCGGGCGCCCCGGATGGCGTAGTTGAACCGCACGTGGACCCCGCGCACCCCGTCGCCGGGGTGGACGACCTCGTCGATGAGCGGCTCGAAGGCGCTGAGCGGATACCCCGGCAGCTGTTCGAGCTGCCGGCGCCGGTCGGCGGTGAAGGGCAGGAAGGCGTCGCGCATGGAGTTCAGGGAGATCGCGTCGCGCTCGGTGGGGAAGAGGGCCGTGGTCCGGACGAAGACGAACGGCTCGTCCTGGGTGCCGAGCCCGTAGAAGTGGGAGACGGACGGCTCGGCGTGGGCGTCGTAGGCGGCCAGCGCCATGCGTTCCTTGCGGATCTGGGCCATCGCCGAGGCGGGGTCGCCCGGCTCGAAGAACTCCTGCAGCGCCTTCTGGTCGACCTGGCGCCAGGAGGCCGGGACCTTGAAGTAGGTCTCTCCGTCGTGGAGGTTGACGTAGGTGAACTCCGGGTTCCCGCACCCGGCCGTTCCAGCGGTCAGGACGGCGGTGAGCGCCACCGCCGTCGCGGCGAACATTGCCCTCGATCTTCTCACCAGGGCTGGACCTCCGCTTTACGGGCCAACGGGGAACTTATGCCCCACTTTTCGGCATCTCTCCCTCTACGCATCATGATCATCTGGAAAATCTTCACCAGATTTTGGCGTTATCTTGACCCCGTTCGTTACAGAAAATTATGGAAATCCAGTGAAGTGACGATGCCGCGTCATCCCGGGAAGCGGACTACCGGCAAGGAACGGACATCCCCGCAGCAGAAGACCGGAGCGGGCCGGGAGCCGGAGAAAGGCGGGAGCGGACCGGAGCGGGCGGGGAGAATCGCCGGGAGGCCCCGGTGACGCTCCGGCGGACCGCGGCGTGAACGGCGGCCCTCCCATGTGATCTTCTATGGAGCGAGGGGGCGGCCCCCTCCCGACCCGGTCGGCCGACGGACCCGGAGTGACCCATGGACCAGCACTCGGACGACACAGCCCCCGAACGGCGGGCCCGCGACCCGGAGACCACGAGGCGGGCCTCCGGCCGGGACCGCGCCGGCGAGAGCCCCGGCGGCGACTTCTTCTCGATGACGGTCGAGCACCTGTTCACCGAGGTCTGGTCCCGCGACGGGCTGTCCGGGCGGGACCGGAGGCTGCTCCTGCTCGGCCTGCTCGTCGGCCAGGGCATGGACGACGCGCTGGAGGTGCAGATCGACGCCGCGCTGCGGACCTCGGAGCTCACCCCCGGCGAGCTCCGGGAGATCGTCCTCTTCCTCACCCACTACGCGGGCTGGCCGCGCGGGGCCCGGCTCAACGGACAGGTCGAGGATCTGATCACCCGGTCCGGCCGGGACCGCGGAGCCGGCCGCTGAGGCCGGGTCGCCGGCCGTGCGGGGCGGCGCGTGTCTAGGGGGCGGCCTCCAGGCGGTAGACGGGGCCGGTCAGGCTGAGCGCGTAGAGCTCGCCGTCGTGGTCCTGGCCGAAGGACGACAGCTGCTCGACCCTGCCCACGTCCCGCCCCTCGCCGGGCCGGTCGGCGGGGGCCGACTTGATCCAGCCCGCGCAGAAGTCGCCGTAGAGGAACCGGCCGGTCAGGCCGGGGAGCTTCGTGCCCCGGTAGACGTATCCGGCGATGACCGAGCAGTTGCCGCCCTCGCCCAGCGGGTACTCGATCACCGGGTCGACCGTCCCGCCCTTCGCGCCGCCCCGGAACGGGTGGCGGCCCTCCCTGAGGTTCCAGCCGTAGTTGCGCCCGCCCTCGCCCGCGGGCTCGAAGTCGACCTCCTCCCAGGCGTTCTGGCCGACGTCGCCGATCCACATGTCACCGGTCCGGCGGTCGAAGGTGAAGCGCCAGGGGTTGCGCAGGCCGTAGGACCATATTTCAGGTTTCGCGCCCTTCTCACCCACGAACGGGTTGTCCTCCGGCACGGTGTACGGCCTGCCGCGCGGGTCGATCCTGAGGATCTTCCCCAGCCAGGTGCCCAGGTCTTGCCCGTTGCCCTGGGGGTCTCCCCCGCTGCCGCCGTCACCCAGCGCGATGTAGAGATGCCCGTCCGGCCCGAAGGCGAGCTGCCCCCCGTTGTGGTTGGCGTACGGCTGCCGCTGGACGAGCACGTCCCTGCGCCCGGTCGCCCTCCGCCCGTCGAAGGCCCACTCGGTGACGTGGGTGTGCCCGTCGCGGTCGGTCCAGTTCAGGTAGAGGAAGTCCTCCTCCGGATGGAACGCCACCCCCAGGAGCCCCTGCTCGTTGCCCCGGCTGATCTCCTCCGACAGGTCCACGACGGGCTCCTCGGCGACCTCCCCGCCGGTGATCGCCCGCAGCCGGCCGCTCTGCTCGGCGACGTAGAGCGTGTCGTCGCCGGGGCGCAGGGCCATCGCCACCGGCATGTCCAGCCGGGCGATCTCGGTGAACCTCGGCCGGGCGGTCCCGGCGGGCGCCGGGGTCCCCGTGGCCGGGGTCTCCGTGGCCGGGCCCGGTGCGGCGCCCGTGGCCGGCCGGGACGCGGGCGTGCCGGGCTCGGCCGTCGCGACGGGCTCACCCGCCGAGCAGCCCGCCAGCGCCGTACAGAGCGCCGCGCAGAGCAGGGCCGCCCCCGCCGCCCCGGTCCGGTAAGAGATCGGCACAGTCCTCATCCTCCATTGCGGTCGGCCGTACTTGCGATGATCCCTGTACCCGGCCGCCGCCGGGAAGGTTCCGGCCCCTCGGGGTGTCCTGTGAATCTTCTCGCCTGCTGCGGCCGCCGGGCGAAGATCCACAGGACACCCCCTAGACTGCTGGCCATGCCTTCCGCACTGATCACGGGCGCGACCGCCGGCATCGGTGCCGCGTTCGCCCGCCGCCTGGCCGCCGACGGTTTCTCCCTCGTCCTCGTCGCCCGCGACGAGAAGCGCCTGCGCTCCTCCGCCGAGGAGCTCCGCCTGCGCTACGGGGTGGAGGCCGAGGTGCTCCCCGCCGACCTGACCGCCGAGGACGGCCTGACCGCCGTCGAGGAGCGGCTGCGCGGGGGGATCGACCTGCTGGTCAACAACGCGGGCTTCGGCCACCCCGGGGCCTTCCTGGAGGTGCCCGTCGCCGACGAGCTGCGCATGTTGAAGCTGCACTGCGAGGCGGTGCTGCGGCTGACGCTGGCCGCCCTGCCGGGGATGAAGGAGCGCGACCGGGGTGCGGTGATCAACGTCGCCTCGGTGGCGGCGTTCTTCACCCGCGGCACCTACAGCGCGTCCAAGGCGTGGGTGGTCAACTTCAGCGAGTCCGCGGCCGCCGAGCTGGCCGGGAGCAGGGTCCGGGTCATGGCGCTGTGCCCGGGGTTCGTGCGCACCGAGTTCCACGACCGCGCCTCGATGGACACCTCCGGCATCCCCGGCTTCCTGTGGCTGTCGGCCGGCGACGTGGTCGACGCGGCCATGCGCGACCTGGCCCTGGGCACGTGGGTGAGCGTTCCGGACCTGCGCTACAAGGCCATCGTCGCGGTCGGCAGGCTGATCCCCAGCAGCGTCGCCGGCCGGATCTCCGGCCGCCTCGGCCGCCGCTGAGACCCCCGCCGTACGGCACGAGCATGCGAAAGGGCCCGCGCCACGGGAGGGGGTCGTGGCGCGGGCCCAGTCGGCTTACGGGGATGGTCAGACGCGAGCGCCGGCGTGGCCGATCGACAGACCGGAGGCCGGGTCGAAGAAGTGCAGGTTGTGGGTGTCCACGACCAGCTCGATGTTCTGGCCGGGACGGACGTGGCTGCGGGAGTTCACGCGGGCGGTCCACAGCGACTTGTCGCCGACCAGCGGGAGGGTGGCGTCCTCGTCGTCACCGGCGTCGGCCGCGGCGACGGTGTCCTGGTGCTGGACCGGCGGGGCGTCGATCAGGAACAGGACGTTGATCTCGGAGCCCAGTTCCTCGGTGACCTCGGCGCGGACCGGCAGGCGGACCCAGCCGCCGGCGTGGCCGTTGGCCGCGACCGAGTCCTCGAAGTCGGAGGGGCGGATGCCCAGGATGAGCTTCTTGCCGAGGTACTGGTCGAGGCCGGGCTTCTCGGCGAAGGTCGACTGCGGGACCGGCAGCTTGTAGCCGGCGAACGCGACGGCGGCGCCGCCCTCGCCGCGGACCAGCTCGGCGTTGACGAAGTTCATCGACGGGGAGCCCATGAAGCCGGCGACGAACAGGTTGACGGGGCTGTCGAAGAGGTTCTGCGGGGTGTCCACCTGCTGGAGCAGACCGTCGCGCAGGACGCAGACGCGGTCGCCGAGGGTCATGGCCTCGACCTGGTCGTGCGTGACGTAGACGGTGGTCACGCCGAGGCGCTCGTGCATCGTGTTGAGCGAGGCGCGCATGGAGACGCGGAGCTTGGCGTCCAGGTTGGACAGCGGCTCGTCCATGAGGAAGGCCTGCGGCTCACGCACGATGGCGCGGCCCATCGCGACACGCTGGCGCTGACCACCGGACAGGGCGGCCGGCTTGCGCTTGAGGTACTGCTCCAGGCCGAGCATCTTGGCGGCCTCGCCGACCCGCTTGGAGATCTCGGCCTTGGGCATCTTGCGGAGCTTCAGACCGAAGGCGAGGTTCTCCTCGACGGTCATGTGCGGGTAGAGCGCGTAGTTCTGGAAGACCATGGCGATGTCGCGGTCCTTCGGCGGCAGGTGGTTGACCACCTTCTCGCCGATGAGGATCTCGCCGCCGCTGATGTCCTCAAGGCCGGCGATCATCCGCAGGGCGGTGGACTTACCGCAACCGGACGGACCGACCAGCACCATGAACTCGCCGTCCCTGATCTCAAGGTTGAGGCCGTTCACGGCTTTCACGCCGCCGGCGTAGATCTTGTCGACGTTGCTGAGAACGATGGATGCCATGGACAGTCCTTAGCGCTTCGGGCCAACCCCGCGTTCACCCGATAGTGGATACGTTTTCATGCATCTCACCGGAACCGGCCATCTCTGTCAAGACTCCTTGAAGTTTTCCCCTGTCACACCGGATGCCGTTACCTCTCCGTGCTGGATCGACCACGGAAATCATGATGGAATCGTTTCCATGAACGTGCGCCGGGCAACCATCAAGGACGTCGCGGAGGCGGCGGGGGTCGGAGTGGCCACGGTCTCGCGGGTCCTGTCCGGCGGATCGGCCAGCCCGGAGACCAGGGAGCGCGTGCTGACCGTCGCGGCCCAGCTCGACTACCGGCCGAGCGCGCTCGGGCGCAACCTGCGCCAGCGCCGTTCGGGCGGGATCGGGCTGCTGGTGCCCGACATCACCGACAGTTTCTACGGCCGCCTGGTCGACGGCGTCCTGGCCTGCGCCCGCTCGGCCGGCGAGCCGGTCGTCCTGGGCACGACCGGCGACGACGCCGAGCGCGAGGCCGAGCAGATCGGCATGCTGCTGGAACAGGGAGTGGAGCGGGTGGTCGCCGTCCCCGCCGGGAACGGGGAGATCTGGGAGCCGACCCTGCGGAGCGGGATCACCACGGTGTTCGCGCACCGGCCGGTCGGCGGCCGCGACGACGTGCCCGCCGTACTCGCCGACGACAGGGCGGGGGTGCGGACCGCGGTCGACTACCTGACCGGGCTGGGCCACCGTCGCATCGCCTACCTCGGCGGTCCCGGCCAGGGACAGCGTGTGACGGCCTTCCGGCAGTCGCTGGGCGCCCTGCTGGACGAGGAGCTCATCGTCTCCGCCCGGGGCAGCCGCGACTCCGCCTACGCCGCGGCGGCCGGCCTCTTCCAGCACCGGCCCGACCTGACCGCGGTGCTGGCCGGGGGCAACCTGCTGGGTGAGGCCGCCGTCCTCGCCGCCCGGGAGCTGGACCTGCGGGTGCCCAGGGACCTGTCCCTGGTCATGTTCGACGACGTGCCCTGGGCCGAGCTGTGCGCTCCCCCGCTGACCGTGATCGCCCAGCCCGCGCAGGACATCGGCTACCGTGCGGCCGAGCTGGTGCTGCGTGCGGGCGGGCGCCGCCCGCGCGGCGTGCTGCTGCCGACCGAGTTGATCGTCAGGGGCAGCTGCGGCCCGAGGCGCACGTCGTAGGGTGTCCGGACGATCGCCGCCGGGAGGGCGACGACCGCCGTCAGGATGATTCTCACCGCCGGATCCTCACCGCCGGCGGGAATTCTCCGCCGTCAGAGCGACTTCTCGATCGCCTCCACGAGTGCGGGGGCCTCGGGCTCGACGGCCGGGCGGAACCGCCCCAGGACCTCACCGTCCCGTGAGACCAGGAACTTCTCGAAGTTCCACTGCACGTCGCCGGCGGTGCCCTCGGCGTCGGCGGTCCCGGTCAGCCCGGCGTAGAGGGGGTGGCGGCTCTCGCCGTTGACGTCGGTCTTGGCCAGCAGCGGGAAGTCCACGCCGTAGTTCACCGCGCAGAACTCCTGGATCTCCTCGGCGGTGCCCGGCTCCTGGCCCATGAACTGGTTGCACGGGACGCCGACGACGGTGAACCCCCGCTCTCCGTAGGTCTGCTGGAGGCGGACCAGGCCGGCGTACTGCGGGGTGAGCCCGCAGCGGGAGGCCACGTTCACGACGAGGACGGACTTGTCGCCCGCGAGTTCGGCCAGGGTGGTGGGTACGCCTGCGAGGGTTTCCAGGGGGATGTCACGAATGTTCATGGACAGAGATTAGTAAGCCCCCGGACCCCCCGGAACGGCCGGGCGGCACACCGGAGCACACCCGCCCGAAACGCCGGGGCGCACCCGCCCGAACTCCCGCCCGCCGGGGAACCCGCGATCCAAACCCCATGACGGGGTGATCTTTTTCCCGCTCCGCCACCTCGACGGGTCCGTTCCGGCTTGCCGCTGCCCGCGGAACCACCGCCTGATCGCGAAGATCCGGTAAACAGCTTCCCTTGTCGTGTCGCAACCGCCCTCGGTGAGCCCGCCCTCGTACTACAAACCGCCTAGAGACACCGCCGCGGTGTCGTGCCGGGAACAGACCGGCGCGACCACGCGGGCGTCCCACGTGCGGGCCACGTACGGGGGGCGCCGAGCGGGCGGGAACCACCGCTGCCCACAGTCGGTCACTGTGAGTGACGGCACTCTCACCCGTCTCCCGCACGCGGCCCTATGGAAGGACGGCTATGAGCAGCAACCGCGTTCTGCGCACCACGGTCGCGACCGTGATCGCCGCCTCTACCGTGGCCGGGTCCACGGCGGCCGGCCAGGCCGAGGCATCCACCGGGCAGGCTGGGGAAGAGCCCGCCGGGATGGTCCAGGACGAGCGGTCCGGCCAGCAGGTTCACCAGAGTCTGTGGTCCTCCCGCCGGGTTCACCGGGGAGTGTGGACCACCGAGGCCGAGCCCCGGGCCCGGCCTCGCACGAAGACCGTCAAAGGCAGGAACAAGGCGATCGCCTTCCGTCTTGTCTCCCGCCGGGCATGGTCCGGTGAGCAGTTCCGCTGCCTGGACAGTCTCTGGACCAGGGAGAGCAACTGGAACCATCGGGCGCAGAACCGTTACTCGGGTGCCTACGGCATCCCCCAGGCGCTGCCGGGCTCGAAGATGAGCGGCAGCGGCAGAGACTGGCGGTCCAACCCCGCCACGCAGATCCAGTGGGGCCTGCGCTACATCAAGAGCCGCTACGGGTCACCGTGCGGCGCGTGGGGCCATTTCCAGGCGAGGAACTGGTACTGAACCCACCGGACGGCCGGGAGTGCCCAGGGGAAGGGAGCACTACCGGCGGACGCCCGGGGCCGCGGCCCCGGGCGTCACCTTTTCCCCTGCTCGTTCCTCTACCCGTTCCCCTGCTCGCGCCGTACGGCGATGGCCTGGACGAGCAGCTCCATCCCGAACTCGAACTCCGCCTCGTGGTCGCACGAGCCCAGCTCCGCCGACAGGGCGTCGATCTCCGGGAACAGCGCCGGGTCCACCTTCCGCAGATCCACCGGCGAGCTGTGCACCGGGGCGAAGGTGGGGGTGACGCCGACCTCCCGCAGCAGCGAGCCCACGATGTAGGCGATGAACATCCGCAGGATGCGCACCGCCTCCTCGCCGTCGAAGCCGGCGCTGCGCAGCGTGGCGAGCGCCCGCTCGACCGGGAGCAGCCCGGCGGGCGACTGGAGCTGGCGGCTGACCACCA
This sequence comes from Planobispora rosea, assembly GCF_014648175.1. GTDB lineage: Bacteria > Actinomycetota > Actinomycetes > Streptosporangiales > Streptosporangiaceae > Planobispora > Planobispora rosea. The sequence goes on along the minus strand of NZ_BMQP01000027.1, from coordinate 52,409 downwards.
CCATCGTGCACCGGGGGTAGTGGTGGGCGATCTGCCGGAACGCCCGCGCCTGCATGCGCACCCGGTCGGTCCAGCCGGCGTCCGGATCGTCGGTGAACTCGATCCCCGACAGCACCGTCTCGGCCACGGCGTCCAGCAGCGCCGCCTTGTTGGGCACGTGGTTGTAGAGCGACATGACACCGACGCCCAGGTCGGCTGCGATCCTGCGCATCGACACCGCGTCGGCGCCCTCGCGCTCGATCAGGTCGATGGCGGCGGCGACGATCCGGGGTCGGGACAGCGGCTCTGCGGGCATGGCCCCATTCTCCCTCCCCCCATTGACGGACGTACACCGTACGTGCCACGCTCCAGGAATACGTACGGTGTACGTCTCTGGAGGCCGCATGTCGACTCACGATCTCTACACGATTCCGGCCGAGCTCTCCACGTGGGACGTGGAGGCGGCGGGTGCCGCCCGCTTCACGTGGGAGTACGACGACGGCAGGGACCGCATGCTCGCCCTTTACCAGAAGGGCAAGGACAAGCAGTGGGACTCCGTCAAGCGCATCGACTGGGATCTGGAGGTCGATCCGTACAACGTGCTCGGCATCCCCGACACCACCATCGCCATCTACGGCACCCCGCTGTGGGACCGGATGGACGACAAGCAGCGCCAGGACGTCCGCCTGCACAACGTGGCCTGGCAGTTCTCCCAGTTCCTCCACGGCGAGCAGGGCGCGATGATCTGCTCGGCCCGGATCGTCGAGTCGGTCCCCGACCTCGACTCCAAGTTCTACGCCGCCACCCAGACGATGGACGAGGCCCGGCACGCCGAGACCTACGCCCGCTTCCTGCAGGAGAAGGTCGGCCTCGCCTACCCCATCAACGAGCATCTCAAGGCCCTGCTGGACAGCACCCTGAGCGACTCCCGCTGGGACATGCCCTACCTGGGCATGCAGGTGCTCATCGAGGGCCTGGCCCTGGCCGCCTTCGGCGTGATGCGCGACATCACCACCAAGCCGCTGCCCAAGCAGATCCTCGCCTACGTGATGCAGGACGAGGCCCGGCACGTCGCCTTCGGCCGCATGGCGCTGCGCGACTACTACCGCAACCTCAGCGAGAGCGAGCTGCGCGAGCGCGAGGACTTCGTGATCGAGGGCTGCTACCTGATGCGCGACCGCCTGCGCGGCCGGGAGACCTGGGAGACCATCGGCCTGAGCAAGAGCGAGGTCGCCGAGGCCATGGAGGCGGTGGACCAGTCGGAGTACCTCAAGCTGTTCCGCTCCCTGCTGTTCAGCCGCATCGTCCCGTGCGTCAAGGACATCGGCCTGTGGAGCCCCCGCCTGCAGCAGGCCTACGCCGACATGGGCGTGCTGGACATGGCCGGCCAGAGCCTGGACGCGCTGATGAGACAGGACGAGGAGATCGCCGACAAGCTCGACGCGGAGCGCTTCGCCGCCGAGGAGGCCGAGCGCCACACCGAGGTCGCCGAGACCATCGCCCTCGGCGCCGAGTCCTGACCCGCGCCCGGCCCGGGACCCTGTCACCGGGTCCCGGGCCGGGCTCCGGCCGCCAGGCGTCAGGTGTCAGGCGTCAGGCGGATGCGTTGACGGAGGCGGGCTCCGCCGGAGGGACGGGATCGACGGTCCCGCGGGTACGGAGCCCGGACGCGATGACGATCGCGCCGAGGGCCGCGGCGGCGACCGGGACGATCAGAGCCGAGCGGAGCGCCTGGAGGCCCGAGCCGCCGCCCAGCACCGCGACGTTGACGGCGGTCACCGCCGACAGGCCGAGGGCCGTGCCGAACTGGATCGCGGTGTACAGCAGCCCGCCGGCCAGGCCGTGCTCGTGCTCCGCGACGCCCTCGGTGGCGGCCATGGTCAGCGGACCGTACGCCAGGGAGAAGGCCAGGCCCAGAAGGAGCATGGTGGGGAGCATGGCGGTGTAGGCCCAGTCGGCCCCGACGGGCAGGAACAGCGCGTAGGCCAAAACCGCCAGCACCAGCCCGCCCAGCAGCACCCGGGCGTTGCCGAACCGGTTCACCAGCCGCGGCGTCACGGTCGGGGCGAGCACCGTGTCGATGCCGACCACCAGCATCGCCAGACCCGTCTGCAGCGTGCTCCAGCCGCGCAGCTCCTGCAGGTACAGGGTGACCAGGAACTGGAACCCGGCGAAGGAGCCGATGAACAGCGACGCCGCCAGGTTGACGCGGACCAGGGATCCCGAGCGCAGGATGCCCAGCCGTACCAGCGGGCTGGCCGACCGCCGCTCGATCACGACGAAGGCGGCCAGCAGCGCCAGCCCGGCGGCGAACGCCCCGGCCGCGCCGGCCCGGCCGCCCGGGTGCTCCAGGTTGACCACTCCGTACACCAGCAGCAGCATCGCACCGGTGATGCTGGCCGCGCCGGCCAGGTCGAAGCCGCCCGCGGGGCCTCGCGGTGCGCCCGGGTCGCGGACGAGCGGCACGGCGGCCGCCAGGATCACCGCTGACAGGATCACCGGGGCGAAGAACACCCACCGCCAGCCGAGTGAGGCCAGCAGGCCGCCGGCGACCAGGCCGAGGGAGAACCCGCCCGCCGCCGTGGCGGCGTAGACGCCGAGCGCCTTGACACGCTGCGGGCCCTCGGGGAAGTTCCCGGTGACCAGCGCCAGCCCGGCGGGGGCCATGAACGCCGCCGCGACCCCGGTGACGAACCGGGCGACCAGCAGCATCCAGCCCTCGGTGGCGAATCCGCCCAGCCCGGAGAAGACCAGGAAGACGGTCAGCCAGAGCAGGAACATCCGGCGGCGGCCCAGCAGGTCGGCGGCGCGTCCGCCCAGCAGCATGAAGCCGCCGTAGCCGAGCACGTAGGCGCTGACCACACCGCTGAGCATCCCCGTGGACAGGCCCATGTCGGCCCGGATCAACGGCAGCGCCACGTTCAGCATCGCCACGTCGATCCCTTCCAGGAAGATCGCGCCGCACAACACGAACAACACTCCCCAGGCACGCCCGTCCATGCGGGCGCTCGATGCGGACATCAGGCGGCTCCTCTCGATGCGCACGGAACCGGCCGGTTACCAGGATGACTGCCGGTTCCCTCTTGTAACCGAGAGCATCTTCAGTCACCATCGATGACCATGGAAGACGGCACTTCAAAGTCCCTCGGTTCCTGCGGGGATACCGACGACGACTACGACGTTCTCCAGTGGGACACGCGGGAGGACTGCGAGGTCCGGCAGATCCTCGACCGGATCGCCGACAAGTGGTCACTGCTCGTCATCGCCCTGCTCGACCGGCGCAGCCTGCGTTTCACGGAACTGCGCCGCAAGATAGACGGGGTCAGCCAGCGGATGCTCACCCGGACACTGCGCCAGCTGGAGCGCGACGGCCTGGTGAGCCGCACCGTGCACCCGACCGTGCCGCCCCGGGTGGACTACGAGCTCACCCCCCTCGGCTCCACCCTGCACGACACCATCCGCGCGCTGGTGACCTGGACCGAGGAGCACCAGAACGAGATCGCCGCCGCCCGCGCCGCCTACGACACCCGCGCGGCCGCCGAACAGGAGACCGCGCAGCGGGAGGCCGCCGAACGGCAGGCCGTCGCCCGTCAGGCCCTCACGCTCCCCTCATGATCGGCGCATGGGCGGCGGAGGCCGTCGGGCGGCTGGACGAGGAGAGGCAGCGGGCCGAGGTGGGGGCGCAGAGGCCGGGGCGGGGGCTCAGAGGAGGGTGCGCAGGCCGTCGAGGAGGGTCTCGCGTTCGCGGGCGCTCAGGGTCTCGTACGGCGCCGCGGCGCGGCGGTTGGTCTCGGCCTCGATGGCGTCCCGGGCGGGTCCGGGGGGCATGGCGACGATCTGCCCGGCGGTGAGGCCCGCTCCGCTCCAGGCGGCGGCGTGGGCGTCGGCCCGGTGCAGCCGCAGTGCCGCCAGCCGGTTGAACAGCAGCACCCCGTCGGGGGTGCCCGGCGGCTCGTGGGGAGGGGCGACCTGGGCGAAGGCCGGGCCGCCGCTGTGCGCCGCGGCGGTCAGGAGGCGTCCGGCGAGGCGGGTCAGGACGGGCAACCGGCCGGCGTGGGCCGCCCACAGCTCGGCGGTCACCGCCGCGTGGATCCCGTACAGTTCCGCGATGAACGCCAGCGCCCGGTCCGTGGCGCGGAGCACCTCGCGCGCGCCGTATGCACCGAGTGCGCCTGACATGCCGGATGCGCCGGGCGCACCGGGCGTGCTGGGCGCGGCGCCGTCCCGGACCGGGTCCTCGATCAGGATCCCCCGTGCGATCTGCGCCGCGATCCATGCCTCGTCGACGGGGTCGTAGCGGTAGACGGCGGCGAGTCCCTCGCGGGTCAGCGGCCGGGCCGGGAGCACGTACCGCAGGTCGATCAGGAGGCCGGCGTCCAGGCCCGACCTCGCGACGAGTTCCTGGCAGCGCCGCCCGCTCGCCGCGTGCACTCCGACGTGGACGACATCGATCACGGGGGCGATCTCCGCGGCGTACCCAGCGAGCTCATCAAATGACGACATAGGCCGATATCTTGCCGTAGCTGCCCTGCTCGCCGCCCCAGCTGTGCCGGACGGACATGGGATTGCAGAGGGCCGGGCGGCGGGGCGGGTCATCCGGCCGCGTGGACACCGGCGGCCGGCGGGGCCGGGGGGATGACGTGCCCGAGGTTGAAGGTGTTGTCCGCGTCGTAGACGCCCTTCACCTCCGTCAGCCGCCGGTGGTCCGCGGCGGTGTAGGCCGTCGCGGTCCTGGCGGTGTCGTGCAGGAAGTTCAGGAACGCGCCACCGGTGGCGTACGGGCGCAGCTCGGCGGCCAGACCGGGCGCCTCGGCGTCGACGATCACCGACAGGGACGTGTCGCGGTGCCCGACGGGACCGGCGCCGGGCCCGGGGTGGGCCATCGCGCCACCCCAGTGCCGCACCTCCACCGTCGTCACCCGCTCCGGCGAGCTCTCCGGATCCGCCGCGCGCACCAGGGCGTCGATCACCGGGTCCGGCAGCTCCCCGAACAGGTTCACCTGCCGCGGGGCGGTGCCGCCCATCGAGGCCTCGGCGTAGGGCACCGTGCGGAAGTCGTCGAGCAGCACCGGACCGGCGGCCTGCCACAGCGGCGCGAGCGCCCGCCGGGCCTGCTCGGCTCCCCCTGCGTACATGGCCTTGATCGCCAGGACGCGCCTGCCGCGCACCGGCTCGGGGGTCTGCGGGCTGTCGGGCATCCGGGTCAGCAGCACCGCGGTGCTCAGCTCGCCGGGGGCGCCGGCGATCCATTCGCGGTAGAACGCCAGGGTCTCGGCCGCCCGCTCGACCGGGAAACAGGCCGTCCCGGCGTGGACCCGGGCGACCGGGTGGAGGCGGAACTCCAGCGAGGTGACCACGCCGAAGTTGCCGCCGCCACCGCGCAGCGCCCAGAACAGGTCGGGGTGGCTGTCGGGGCCCGCCGTCACCAGGCGTCCGTCGGCGGTGACGACCTCGGCGCGCAGCACGCTGTCGGCGGCGAAGCCGTACCGGCGGGCCAGCCAGCCCAGGCCGCCGCCGAGGGTGTATCCGGTCACGCCGACGTCCGGCGAGGACCCCGAGAGCGGCGCCAGACCGAACGGCGCGGCGGCGGCCAGCACCCGGCCCCACTGGGCGCCGGGGCCGACCCGGGCGATGCGCCGCTCCGGGTCGATCAGCACACCGGCCATGCCCGTGGTCTTCAGCAGCAGGCCGCCGTCGCAGGGGACGTGCGTGCCGTGCCCGGTCGCCTGCACCGCCAGCGGGAGCCCCTGCTCGCGCGCCGTGAGCACCGCGGCCCGCACGTCCTGCGGCCCGGCCGCCTCGGCCACCAGCGCGGGCCACGGGTCGGTCACCGGGAACAGGGGGCGCCGCGCCACCTCGTAGCCGGGCTCTCCGGGCAGGTGCACGGTCCCGGCGAACCGGCCGCCGAGGCGGCGCGCGGCACGGGTCACCGCGGGAGTCGCTGCGGAAGTCGCTGCGGGAGTCGCGGTCACCGAGGTGGTCATGGCGGTCGTCCTTCCGGGGGGTGCGGCGATCAACGTGCTTTCACGGTATAGTCCTGATTCAGGACAGTCAAGAATCAGGACTATCTTTCCGGGAGAGGCCACCATGCGGCGGAGCGAGCGCAAACGACAGGACCCCGACCTGGGGATGCTCACCGGCCAGCTGCTGTTCCTGGTGCAGCAGGAGCTGTTCGAGACCCTCGCCGAGCAGGGACACCCGCATGTCCGGCCGCGGCACGGGGCGGTGCTGGCCTACCTCGACGCCGAGGGCGTCCGGGCCACCGAGCTGTCACGGAGATCGGGCCAGCGCAAGCAGATCGTCGGAACCATCGTCGACGAGCTGGTCGAGCTCGGTTACGTGCGCCGCGAGCCCGATCCCCAGGATCGGCGGGCCAAGCTCATCGTCCCGACGGAGCACGGGATCGACGAGATCACCAAGGCGGACGCCATCCTGGCCGCCATCGAGCGGCGGCACGAGGAGGCGCTGGGCGCCGAGGTCTACGGTGACTTCAAACGCGCTCTCCGGCAGATCGCCCGGCTCCAGCGTGCCTGGCGCCCGGAGCCCTCGCCCACCCCGCGGACCGCTGATCACTGACCGCTGATCATTGACCGGGCGGGAGTCCGGCCCGGACGGGGCTCCGGACCGGGCCGGACTCCGGGACGCTCCTACGGCGTGCCGTCCCTGCGGGAACGCCCGGCCAGGAAGGCGCGCAGTTCGCCGGCGAGCTCCTCCGGGGCCTCCTCGGCCATGTGGTGCCCGCTCTCGAACGGACCTCCGCGCAGGTCGCCGGCCCAGTCCCGCCAGATCGCGAGCACGTCGCCGTAGAGATCCGCCAGGTCGTCCCCGCTCGCCCAGAGCACCAGGACAGGGCATTCGACACGGCGGCCCGCGGCGCGGTCGGCGTCGTCGGCGGCCCGGTCGGTTCCGAGCCCGGCCCGGTAGTCCTCGCACATGGCGTGCACGGTCTCCGGATCGTGGATCGCCCGCCGCAGGTCCTCGTAGGCCTCCTGGCCCATCGTCTCGGGGCCGAAGCCGTACCAGGCGTCCGGGTCGGCGTTGATCACGCGCTCGGCGGGCTTGTCCGCCTGTCCCAGGAAGAACCAGTGCCACCAGCTGCTCGCGAAGGCGGCGTCGCAGCGCGCGAGCGCATCACCGATCGGGACGACGTCGAGCACGGCGAGGTGGGTCACGGCCTCCGGGTGATCCAGTGCGAGGCGCTGTGCCACGTACGCGCCCCGGTCGTGGCCGACCACGGCGAAGCGCTCGTGGCCGAGGGAGCGCATCAGCGCCACGCAGTCGCGGGCCATGGCCCGTTTGGAGTAGGGCTCGTGGTCGGGCGTGCTGGGCGGCTTGGACGACTGCCCGTAGCCGCGCAGATCCGGGCAGACGACGGTGAACTCGGTGGCGAGCAGCGGGGCCACGCGGTGCCAGGTGACATGGGTGCGGGGATGGCCGTGCAGGAGCAGCACGGGCGGCCCGGAGCCGCCGTGCCGTACCCGTAACTCGGCCTCCCCCACGTCGACGCGCGTCTGTGTGAAATCTTCGAACATTCCACCCGCTCTGCCCGCGATCCGCCCGTCCAGTACGGCGACGCCGATGGGCGCAAGACCTTGCCGGTGGCATCCATCGGACATAGCGTCCGGTCATGACTGTCGTGCACCAGCCACGCGTGGCCTGGGAAGGCGCCCGCGCATTCGTCTCGGCGGCGGACTCCGACGCCTACTGGTGGCTCACCGACATGGTGGGACGCTATTTCGGCACCGCGTACCAGCTGAACCTCGCCGAGACGCGGCTGCGTCTCCAGCGCGAGGACGCCGTGTTCCCCGAGACCGGCGCCTGGCGGGTGCGGCTGGAGGACCTGCTGCGCGCACGTCCCGAGCTGGCACCGCTCCTCGCGCAGCTGACCGTGGAGACGTCCGACCGTCTGCACCGCTGACGGCGGGCCCGCCGCGGGGACCCGGACCCCGTGCGACGGTCCTCACCGGAGCACGACGAAGGCGAGGGAGCCGGTGACGGCGGAGAGGGTGCCGAGCCAGGCGAGGAGCGCGTCGGCGCGCTCGTCGAGGGGACGGCCCCCGTGCAGGGCGTCCTGGACCCGGTGGTAGCGCACGCCGGTGCGGGCCAGCAGGAGGGCGCCGCACAGGGCGGCCAGGGCGAAGGGGACGGCGACGAGCAGGTGGACGCCGCTGGTGCGCAGGGCGACCCCGCCGGCGCCCAGGCCGCTGGCGGCCAGCATGGTGGCGGTGCGGACCCAGGCCAGGCGGGTGCGCTCGCTCTGCAGCCCCTCGTCCCAGAGCTCGGCCGTCCCCCGCCCCGCGGCGCCCCGGCCCCTCCGCTCCGCCCGCCCCACGGTGCTCCGGTCCCCCCGCCCCGCGACGCCCCGGCCCGCTCCGTCCCAGGAGGTCATCGGCCGGTCAGGATGAGGACGAGGGCGAGCAGGGCCACGGCCGCCACGCCGTACCCGAACAGCGGGGCGAGCGCGGGCGGCGGGAGCGGGGCCGCGTGGCGCAGGGCGTGCTGGACGCGGCGCCAGCGCGGGTAGGCCATCGCGGCGGCCAGGGCGGACAGGGAGACGAGGACGACCGCGAGCAGGGTCCGCATCCAGGGCACGAAGACGTCCGGGGAGACGGCCGCCATGGCGACGCCGCCCGCGCTCAGCGCGAGCGACGTGCTCAGCCACGTCAGGAAGGTCCGCTCGTTCGCCAGCGTGAACCGGGGGTCCGGCTCCTTTCCACGGTCGCCGGCCGGCTCTGTCGGGGTGCCCATGGAATCGACGTTAGTTCAGCGACATTTCCCCTAGAGAAGGCGGGATTGGGGAACGTGACGGCCGCCGGGGAGCGCCGTGCCCGTGCGGAGGAGGAGAAGCCGGTCTCCGGCTCAGCCGCCGCCACCGCAGGCGTTGGTGAGCTGCTGGACCCACTGCGCGCTGTCGGTGGCGACCTTCTGCGCCGCGTCGACGGCCTCGTTGGCGTTGTTGACGTTGAAGCCCTCCAGGGTGGAGGAGACGCCGTCGGCGGCCTCCTTCAGCGAGGTGTTGGCGGCCTTGTCGGCCAGCTCGCCGAGGCGGGTGGCCCCGTCGTTCAGCGCCTGCTCCATCTCGGCGGGGTTGTTGACCAGGCCGGCGACCTTCGCCGCGGTCTCGGTGACGATTCCCGCGGCCTGCACGCATTCCTGCGCCTTGTCGATGCCCTGGCTCACTTCCTGGAGCTCGGAGCACCCGGTGGCCAGCAGGGCGGCGGCCAGGGCGGAGGCGGTCAGGGCGAGGGTCCTTCGCGGAAAGGGTCGCATGACTCGACACTACCCAACGGGCCGGTACGGCGTGCGCCGTACCGGCCCGTCATGACCTCCCGGGTGGGTCAGAGTTTGCCGAAGCAGGGACCGTCCATCCTGTGGGACTGCGCGGTCGGACCGGTGAAGAAGTCCCGGACGACCGTGACGCCCGTGGGCGCCGCCTTGTCGGGCTTGTTGATCAGGGTCTGCCGGAACGTCGCGGCGTCGGGGTCGCCGGAGAAGTTCCCGGCCTCGGGGGGCAGCATGCCCTCGTAGTCGACCGTGGTCAGCGACTTGACCGCGTTGAGCAGGCCCTTGCGGCTGATGTCACCGCCGGCCACCATCTTCTCCAGCGCGGCCTTGAGCGGGTAGGCCCAGGACCAGCCGGAGGTGTAGCCGTCGCTGGGGGTGACGTCGCCCAGGGCGTCGCGCATCGCCTTGTGACCGGGGGTGTCTGCGCCCCACGGCCTGCCGGGTGACGACTGCTCGTACAGGGCCAGGATCGCGGGCGCGGCCGGGCTCTGCAGCAGCGCCGGGTTCCACGTCGGGCCGGTGCCGATGAAGCGGCCCTCGAACCCGGCGGCGGCGGACTGGCCGATCACCGCGGCGGCGTCGGCCGGGCCGGTGGTCAGGATCACCAGGTCGGGCTTGTTCTTGGTGATCTCGGTGATGGCCCGGCCCTGCTCGGTCGCGCCGGACGGGGTCTCCACCGCGGTGAACTCCAGGCCGTTCCGCTCCGCCGCGATCTTCGCCCCGGCGGCGGCGTCGGCGCCGTAGTCACCGGCGTAGTGCACGGCCATCACGGTCTTCGGCCGGTAGGTCTCCACCGCGTAGTCGACGGCGTTCATCGACTCGATGCAGTAGTTCGCGCCGCTCTCGACGATGACGTCCTCGAACTCCCAGGCGGAGGTCCACGACGCGGGCGCGGAGACGACGCTGTTGGCCTTCAGGTCGGCGATGATGGCCGCGGTGGTCGGCGAGCCCAGCGTCTGGGTCAGGCCGAGCACGTTGTCCTTGATCTCCTGGTAGACCTGGTTGTGCGTCTCGGGGTTGTACTTGTTGTCGCGGACGTAGGCCTGCACGTCCACCTCGTACTTGCCGCCGATGCCGCCGGCCCGGTTGACCCGGTTCCAGAACGCCTTCTGCGCCTGGGTGATGGGGACGGCCAGCGCGGCGAACGGCCCGGACGTCAGGTCGGAGATGGTGCCGAGATAGATGCACCCCTTGGTCCTGTCGACCGGGATCGGGCACGGATCGTTGGTGACGCCCGTGGTCACCGTGCCCTTCTGGCCCTCCTCGTCGTCCCCCCGGATGACGCCGCATGAGGACAGGAGGGCCACCAGTGACACCACGGACACGGCGATCACCAGGCGGCGCTTCGACATGGACTTACGCTCCTTCGGTGCGAGACGGGTTGTCAGTAGGAGAAGGGCCAGCTCCTCCAGTAGGCGCGGGCGCGGATCCAGACGCCGAAGAGCCCCCGCGGCTCGAAGACGAGGAACAGCACGATCAGCAGGCCGTACAGGGCGACCTGGATCTGGAAGACGTTGGGCGTCTGGGTGGTGTCGCCGCTGACGAACGGCAGCAGCGCGGGCAGTTCCTGGGTGAGGCGGGGCAGCAGGGTGATGAACAGCGCCCCGGCGATGGACCCGGAGACCGTGGCCACGCCGCCGATCAGCACCATCGCGATGAACTGCACCGACATCAGCAGGTTGAACGAGCCCGGATCGAAGAATCCGGTGATCGTGTACAGCAGCGCACCCGCGCAGCCCGCGTAGAACGAGGAGATCGCGAAGGCGAGCGTCTTGTACCGGGTCAGCGGCACCCCGATCACCTCGGCGGCGATGTCCCGGTCGCGGATCGCGGAGAAGGCCCGGCCGATCCGGGAGCGGGCGAGGTTGCGCGCGGCCACCGCGAAGACCACCAGCAGGACGAGCATCAGCATGTAGAGCGACTGCGCCCGGGTGCCGAGCGCGCTGTCGGCGTCGAAGCGGAACCCGAACAGCTCGGGCACCGCGGCCGGGCGGCCCACCCCGGGACCGCCGGTCAGGTGGTCCCACTCCTTGAAGACGTGCTCGCCGAGGAAGACCAGTCCCAGCGTGACGACCGCCAGGTAGAGGCCGCGCAGCCGGGCGGCCAGCGGGGCCACGACCACCCCGGCCAGCGCCGCGGCCAGCCCGGCGGCGGGCAGCCAGACGAGCATGCTGGTGATCCCGAACCCGAGGACCCGGCCGCCGGGGTCCCCGGAGATCGCCGCCGCGGTGTAGGCGCCGACGGCGACGAAGAAGGCGTGGCCGAGCGAGACCTGCCCGGCGTAGCCGGTGACGATGTTGAGGCCGATCGCGCCGATCGCCGCGACGTACGCGCCCGCCAGCAGGATCAGCAGGTCGTCGGGGAGGCCGCTGGACAGGACCGCCACGCCCAGCAGCACCCCCAGCCAGACCTTCTTGGCCCGGGTGTCCAGCAGCGCCATGTCCTGGGAGTAGGACGTGTAGAGCAGGGGGCGTCCGGCGGGCCTGCGCGCCCGGCGGGTGACCGTCATACGCGTTCCACCTCCGGGGTGCCGAACAGGCCGTAGGGTCTGACCAGCAGGACCAGGAGCATCACCGCGTACGGCGTGACGACCGCGAAGTTCTGTCCCAGCCAGGGCGCGAGGTCTCCCTGGTAGGACTGGACGAGCGACTCCACGACCCCGATCACGAGCCCGCCGGTCACCGCGCCGCCGAGCGAGTCGAGCCCGCCGACGATGATCGCGGGCAGGGCCTTGAGCGCGATGATCCAGGTGAGCTGGTCCACCCCCTGGCCGGTGCCGACGAAGGTCCCGGCGACCGCGGCGAGCCCCCCGGCCAGGCCCCACGACAGGGCGAAGACCGTGCCGACCGAGACGCCCTGGGCGAGTGCGGTCTCCTGGTCGAAGGCCGCCGCCCGCATGGCCAGGCCGTACCGGGTGTAGCGGAAGAACGCGAACAGCAGCGTCACGAGCACGGCCGTGGTCAGGAACATCGCGACCCACCGCTGCTGCACGGCCAGACCCGCGAACTCCACCGGCCGCAGGCCCCACGGGTCGCCGACCTGGCGCACGTCCAGCCCGATGAAGCCGTTGACCACGACCCGGACGACGACGTCGACGCCGAGCGTGATGATCGCCACGACGAAGACCGGGCGGCCGACCATCGGGCGGATCGCGATCCGCTCGACGGCCAGGGCCACCCCGGCGATCAGCAGGGTGGACAGCAGGACGGCGGCGTAGAAGCCGGTCACCTGCGCCAGGTGGCTGACCGCCACCGCTCCGGCGATCATGAAGGCGGGCTGGGCGAAGCTGATCACCCGCGTCGCCTTGTAGATGATCACGAATCCGAGGGCCAGCAGGGCGTAGACCGAGCCGTTGCCCAGCCCGCGGATCAGCGATTCGAGCACACCCTTCATCGCTCCCGGTACATCCCTTCGACGAGATCGGCGAAGAGCCTGGTGATCGCGCTCCGTTTGACCTTCTGGGTGGCGGTCAGCTCGCCGTCCTCGTGGTCGAGCTCCTTGGGCAGCAGGGCGAACCGCTTGACCCCCTCGACCCGGGCGAACCGCTCGTTGACGCCGTTGACGATCCCCTGGACCAGCTCCCGCACCTGCGGCTTCTCCGACAGGTCGCGGTAGGTCGTGTACGGCAGGCCGCGCCGCCGCGCCCACTCCCCCACGGTGTCGAGCTCGATGCCGATCAGCGCGGTCAGGTACTTGCGCCGGTCGCCGATGACGATGGCCTCCTTGATGTACGGCGAGGCCTTGAGCGCGTTCTCGATCTCACTCGGCGCGATGTTCTTGCCGCCGGCCGTGATGATGATGTCCTTCATCCGGTCGGTGATCCGGACGTGGGTGCCGTCCACCCATTCCCCGACGTCGCCGGTGTGCAGCCAGCCGTCGGCGTCGATCACCTCGGCGGTGGCCCGGGGATCGCGCCAGTACCCGGCGAAGGTGCCCGGGTGCCGGGTCAGGATCTCCCCGGTCGTCTCGTCGATCCTCAGCTCCACGCCCTCGTGCGGCTCGCCGACGGTGCCGAGCTTGATCCGGCCGGGGCGGTTGCCGGTGGCGACGGCGGTGTTCTCGCTCATGCCGTACAGCTCGTGCATGGCCACGCCGATGCCCATGAAGAACTTGAGCACGGCGGGCGCGATCGGCGCGGCGCCGGAGGCGGCGTAGCGGACCCGGCGCATGCCCAGCCGCTCGCGCAGCGCGCGGTAGCAGAAGACCCAGCCGATCGCGTAGAGCGTCCTCGTCAGCGGGGTGTGCGTGCCGCCGGTGCGCACCAGGTCGTCGCCGATCCGGTCGGCCACCCGCAGCCAGAACCGGGTGACCGCGCGTTTGAGCGGCGAGGCCGACTCCAGCCGGATCTCGACCCCGGCGAGCACCTTCTCCCAGATCCGCGGCACCCCGAACAGGATCGTCGGCTGCACCTCCCGCAGGTTGGCCTGGACGGTCTCGATGGACTCGGCGAAGTTCACCTGCACCCCGGCGGCGGCGTTGAACCAGACGGTGAAGGCGCGCTCGGCCACGTGGCACAGGGGCAGGTACGACAGCGTGAGGTCCTTCTCCGACGGCGGCGGGGAGGCGAAGCCGCCGCCCTCGACGAGCCGCTGGACGGCGTACTCGATGTTGCCGACGGTCAGCATCACGCCCTTGGGCGGGCCGGTGGTGCCGGAGGTGTAGATCAGCGTGGCCACGTCACCGGACCGGGTCTGCGCCATGCGCCGCTCGACGGCGTCCGGGTGCGCCTCGCGGTGGGCGGCCCCGATCTCCAGCAGCTCGTCCCAGTGCATGAGCCGGGGGTCGTCGTAGTGCCCGCGGATGCCGCGCGGCTCCACGTAGACGATCCGCTCCAGGTCCGGGCAGCGCTCGGCGACCTCCAGGGCCTTGTCCACCTGCTCCTGGTCCTCGGCGAGGAGGATCTTCGCTCCGGAGTGGGAGAGCAGGTAGGCCACCTCGGCGGGCGGGTTGGTGGGGTACAGGCCGACCGTGACGCCGCGCACCGCGACGATCGCCAGGTCGGAGTAGAGCCACTCGCGCCGGTTCTCCGAGTGCACGGCCACCCGGTCGCCGGGCCCGACGCCGAGCGCGAGCAGCGCGTGCGCGACGAGCTGGACGTTCTCCCAGTAACCGGCCCAGGTGACCTCCTGCCAGATGCCGAGGTCCTTCTCCCGCATGGCGACCCGGCCGGGCGTGGCGCGGGCCCGGTCGCGGACCCGGGTGACGATGGTCGTGGTGCGCGTGTGCTCCTGCCCGCGCTCCTGTCCGCGTGTGAGCGTCATGGCGCTCCTCCCAGGTAGGCCTCGACGACCTTGGGGTCGTGCTGGACCTCGGCCGGGGTGCCGAGCGCGACCGGGCGGCCGAAGTCGAGCACGAGCACCCGGTCGGCCAGGTCCATGACCAGGCCCATGTCGTGGTCGACGAGGACGACGGGGATGCCGAGCTCGTCGCGGATGTCGAGGATGTAGCGGGCCATGTCCTCGGTCTCCTCCAGGTTCATCCCGGCGACCGGCTCGTCCAGCATCAGCAGGCGGGGCTCCATGGCCAGGGCGCGGCCGAGCTCGACGCGTTTCTGCACGCCGTACGGGAGCAGCCGGACGGGGTGGCGGCGCCAGGCCGCCAGCTCCAGGAAGTCGATGATGTCCTCGACCCGGGCGCGGGCGGCGAGCTCCTCGCGGCGGGCCCGGCCGAGCCAGAGCAGCGCGGACAGCGGGCCGTACCCGAAGTGGTGGTGGCGGCCCAGCATGAGGTTGTCGAGCACGGTCAGGTTGTGGAACAGCTCGACGTTCTGGAAGGTGCGGGCCAGGCCCATGGCCGCGATCCGGTGCGGGGCGCGGCCGAGGACGTCCTCGCCGAGGAAGGTCACCGCGCCGCGCTGGGGCCGGTAGACCCCGGAGATCACGTTGAAGACCGAGGTCTTGCCCGCGCCGTTCGGCCCGATCACGGCGAACAGCTCGGCCGGGGCCACCGCGAAGGACACCCCGTCGATCGCCTTCACCCCGGCGAAGGAGAGCCCGACGTCCTCGACCGTCAGCACGGGCGGTACGGCCCCGCGCGCCTCCGCGGCCACCGGGCCCCCTCCCCCAGCGGTCATGACAGCCACCTCTTCCTGCGCCGGTAGTGCTTGACCTCGCGGAAGGACCTGGCCGCCCCCTCGGCGCCGAGGCCGAGGTAGAACTCCTTGATGTCGTCGTCGGCCAGCAGCTCGGCCGCCGGCCGGTCCATGACGATCTTCCCGGTCTCCATGACGTAGCCGTGGGCGGCGATCGACAGCGCCATCGGGGCGTTCTGCTCGACGAGCAGGACCGTGGTGCCCTGCCTGTTGATCTCGACCACGAGGTCGCGGACCTGCCCCACCAGCGAGGGGGCCAGGCCCAGGCTGGGCTCGTCCAGCAGCAGGTACCGGGGGCCGGACATCAGCGCCCGGCCGACCGCCAGCATCTGCTGCTCGCCGCCGGACAGGTAGCCGGAGACGTTCGCGCGCCGCTGCTTCAGCAGCGGGAACAGCCCGTAGACCCGGTCGAGGTTCTCGGCGAGGGTGCGGGCGGCGGTGTGCGCGCCGACCCTCAGGTTCTCCTCGACGGTCAGCTCGGCGAAGATCCGCCGTCCCTCCATGACCTGGCTGACCCCGCGCCGCACGATCTGCGCGGGCCGCAGGCCGTGGACGGGCTCGCCGTCGAGGAGCACCGAGCCCTTGGTGACCTCGCCGTCGTGCACGTCCAGCAGGCCCGACAGGGCACGCAGCAGGGTGGTCTTGCCCGCACCGTTCGCGCCGAGCAGGGCCACGATCGAACCGGCCGGCACCCGCAGGCTGACACCGCGCAGCACCAGCATCACGTCGTCGTAGACGACCTCGAGGTTGCGGACCTCCAGCATCGGGCTCCCCTGACGTCTGCGGCCTGGGTCACCCCCCGATGAAGGCCAGAGTGAGTCACCTCACCCCCCTGATCAATAGGTCTGACGAGAGGTGTCCAAATCGGAACATGGCTCTGGACGTACGATCTTCCTGGCCACCGGCTTCCCGGCCGTCGGCGCGGCGCCGCGGTCACCGCGGGGGACCGCCGGGCGTCCGGGAGGCCGCCGCCGCACATCCGTACGTCCGCAAGGGGAGAACATGTCCGTCTGTGATCATCTGGCCGCGGCCCAGGACCCGGCCGCGCGCACGCCCGAGGGGTGCGAGGAGTGCCTGGCCTCCGGCAGCCGCTGGGTCCACCTGCGCCGCTGCCTGTCCTGCGGCCACATCGGCTGCTGCGACTCCTCCCCGAACAAGCACGCCACCGCCCACTTCGCGGAGACCGGTCATCCGGTCATCGCGTCGTTCCAGCCGGGCGAGGCGTGGCGCTGGTGCTACGTCGACGAGACGGTCGGCTGAGCGGCGGGCGCGGGACCGCCTCCGGCCCGGTGCCGCCTGGTCCGCCCCGGGCGAGGTGCCCTCCGGGCGGATGACCCGTGGAGGGATCCCTCAGTCCTGGGGATGAGGCTCTCCGCCCTTTCGGCGGATGGCCGCCCGCCGCCGGAGCGGGGAACCTGGGCTTGAGATCGTGACCGGGGACCAGGACCCCGGCGCGTGCCGAGCCCCGCGGGGGAGCAGGAGGCGTCATGGAACACACGATCCGGCGGCGGGCACGGTGGGCGGGTACGGCGGCCGCCGCCCTGGCCACCGTCCTCCTCGCCGCGTCATGCGGCGGGCAGGAACATCCGGCGACCGCCCACGGTCAGAGCGCGGCACCCGGCACGGGCACGCCGCCCGCCGCGGGCGCCCCCTCCGGGACGCCGGGGGCGCACGGCGGCCACGGGGGCTCCGCCGAGCCTCCGCCCGCGGCGCCGCTGCGGGACTCCGAGAGGTTCGCCACCCTCACCCTGCCCAGGCCGTACACCCCGAAGGCCCCCTCCGGCGGGACCGACGAGTACCGGTGCTTCCTGCTCGACCCCGAACTGAAGGACAAGGCGTTCCTGACCGGCAGCCAGTTCCTGCCGCAGAACACCGATCTCGTCCACCACGCGATCATCTTCCGCGTCGACGCCGGACAGGCCGAGAAGGCCCGCGCTCTGGACGAGCGCACCCCGGGCGAGGGGTGGACCTGTTTCGGTGACGCCGGGGTCGGCGACGGCGCCTGGGTCGGGCACTGGGCGCCCGGGGCCGACGAGACGCTCCTGGACGAGAAACTCGGCTACCCGATGCCGCCCGGCAGCAAGCTGATCATGCAGGTGCACTACAACCTGCTCGCCGCCGACGGCGAGGCGGGCGGGAGCGACCGGTCGGCGATCCGGCTCCGCCTCGCCGACGGCACGACCGACCGCGATCCCCTGGAGACCGCGACGCTCGCGGCCCCGGTCGAACTGCCCTGCGCGCCCGGGGAGTCGGGCCCGCTGTGCGAGCGCGGGGCCGCCGTCCGCGACGTCATCCAGCGCTTCGGCGAGCAGTCCCGGGGCGCCATCGAGGGCCTGGGCCAGTTCTGCGGCGGGGGCACGCTCCCGAAGGCCGGGCCCACCCAGCGCTGCGACCACAAGATCGACGCCGCCGGCACCGTCCACGCCACCGCCGGGCACATGCACCTGCTCGGCCGCGCCATCAAGGTGGAGCTCAACCCCGGCACGCCCGGCGCGAAGACCCTGCTCGACATCCCGGACTACGACTTCGACGAGCAGGCCATCCGCCCGCTGGACACCCCGGTCGAGGTCAAGGCCGGCGACACCCTCCGGGTGACCTGCACCCATGACGCGGGCCTGCGCAGGCAGCTGCCCGCCCTGCGCGACCTTCCGGCGCGCTACGTGGTCTGGGGCGAGGGCACCAGCGACGAGATGTGCCTGGGCCTGCTGGTCTGGTCGCCGTCCCGCTCCTGACCTCCGCCGCGTCACGGGCCGGGAGCCGGGTCTGCGCCGGAGATCCCGCCAGATGGTGTGCGGCAGATCATCGAGCCGGTTCTCCTCGGGAGGTGACGGTGACGGTGACGGCGGCGGCGGTCATCGCGGCGAGAAGACCCCAGGCCGGTGCGAAGCTGCCGGTCAGGTCCTTGAGCAGGCCGAGAACGGGTGGCGCCAGGATGACGGCGATCTGGTTGACGGACATGGCCAGGCCGAGGGCGAATCCCGTCCTGCCCGGTGGCGCCGATTCGGCCAGATGGGCGACCCAGGGGCCGTACCAGCCGATCCCGAAGAAGCCGAGCCAGACGAACAGCAGGCAGGCCGCCGCGGGGGAACGGCCCACGGGAGTCGTCAGCGCCACCATCCCCGCGGTCACGGCGACCATGCAGGTCAGAACGGAGGTGTAGCGCCCGGACGCGCTGCGGTCGCTCCAGGCCGCCAGGCAGATGCGGCCGACGACGCCCGCCGCCTGGGACGCCACGAAGACGAGGGCCGCCGGGCCCGCTCCCATGGACGCCGTCTCGTGGAGGTACAGCACGGTCAGGACGCCTATGCCGCTGTGCACCGAGACCAGGCACGTGCCGGACAGGACGATCTTCACCATGGGCGGTTCGCGGAGCATCCGCAGCCGGGCGGCGAACCGGGCCGCGCGTGAGGCACCCGGCTCCACGTCCCGGGAGGCGCTGTCCCGGGGAGCGCCGCCCTGGAGAGCCCGGGTCTGGAGGCTGTCCTGAGGGCCGTCCCGGGGAGGGCCCTGGGCCGGCGGGCGGCGGTAGAAGCACATGAAGACGACGGCTCCCAGCAGCGCGACGAGACCTCCGGCCACGAGTGTCGCCCGCCAGCCGAGAGCCGCCGCCAGGAAAGGGAGGACGGCCGCGGCGAGTACGCCGCCCAGGGGCAGGCCCGCCTGCCGGATGCCCATCGCCAGCCCCCGCTGGGACGCGTCGAACCAGGACGCCACCGATTTGCTGCCGCCGGGCTGGACGGTGCTGTACCCCGCACCGACGATCAGCAGCACGAGCAGCAGCGACGCGTATCCCGGCGCCAGGCTTCCCGCGCCCAGGCCCGCGGCGACGACGCAGGCGCCCAGCCCGACGACCCAGCGCTCGTTGTAGCGGTCCAGCAGTTCCCCGGCCACCAGCAGTCCGACCAGCGGGACCAGCTGGGCCGCCGAGAGCAGGAGACCCAGCTGGGTCGTGCTCAGGTCCAGGTCACGTTGCAGGTGGGCGCTCATCGCCCCGATGCCCTGCACGAAGAAGCCGGAGGCGGCCTGGGTGAACGTGGCGACGCCGAGGATGACCCACCGGTATCGCCGCGTGCCGGGGAGGAATCCCCCGGCGGCCTGCCGTACATCGGTGCGGTGCGTCATGCGGACCAGACTGATGTAATGGTCTTATGCACCTCAACCCTTACGGCGAGGATGCCGTGAACCTGGCCGCGGACCTGGTCAACCGCCGGCCGGGGAGCGCCGGGGAACTCGCCGACCGCTGCCGTGCCGCCGGGCTGGTGCTGGAGCGCCCGGTCACGCAGCAGGACCTGGACCGCGCCCACGCCGTACTGGACGCGTGGGAGGAGGTCGTCGACGCCCCCGACGATCACAGGCGCGCCGAGCTGGTCAACCGCATGCTGGCGCAGTCCGCCGCCCACCCCCGGCTGACCGACCACGCGGGCAGCGGCTGGCACCTGCACTACCGCGACGACCGTCAGCCGCTCGGCGCCGTGCTGTCCTCACTCATCTCCGTGGGCACCGCACTGCACCTGGCGGGGCGGGGCATGCACCGGCTCCGGCGGTGCGCGGTGACCGAGTGCACCACGATCTTCGCCGACACCTCCCGCACCGGCCGGCAGCGCTACTGCTCTCAGCGGTGCGCCAACCGCGACGCGGTACGACGGCACCGGGCGGGCCGCGCGCTCAGTCGTCCCGCGAGCCCCGCGGGTGCCGCAGGTCCGTAGCTGATGAGGTCCGCAGGTCCCCAGGTCCGCGGTTGACGGCAGGGCTCACGCCGCCCGGTGAGGCGCATCCGGATCCGGCCTCCCGGCGACCCGGGTCTGGTCGCGACCGCCGTGCTTGGCCGCGTACAGCGCCTCGTCGGCGGCCTGCAGCAGGTCGTCGGGGCTGTGACCGGGCATCACGGCGGCCACGCCCGCGCTGAAGGTGACGCGCAGCACATGCCCGTCGGCGCGGACCTCCTGACCGCTCACCCGTTCGCGCAGCGTCTCCACCCGCATCCGGGCCTGTTCGGCGGTCGCGCCCGGGAAGACCACCACGAACTCCTCGCCGCCGTAGCGGGCCACGACGTCGCCGCGGCGGAATCCCTCGCTGAGCAGGCCGGCGAACCAGGCCAGGACCTCGTCCCCGGCGCGGTGCCCGTAGCGGTCGTTGACCTGCTTGAAATGGTCGATGTCCAGCAGCGCCGCGCTGAGCGGCTGACCGTCCGCGGCGGCTGCGGCCATCTCGCGCCGCAGTTCCTCCATCAGGTGGCGGCGGTTGTGCAGCCCGGTCAGCGCGTCCCGGGTGGCCTGCTCCAGCTCGCGGCGCTGCCGGTTCAGCGCGGTGACGTCGCGGGCCAGGATGGCCCAGCCGGCGTGACCGCCCCGGCTGTCGCGCAGCACGCTGGTGCGCACGTTCAGCTCCACCGGCCGGCCCGAGCCGTCGGTGCGGGCCACCTCGATCTCCCCGCCGTCGGCCGGGGGCAGCCCGCCGAGCAGGTCGGCCAGCGACAGTCCGATGAGCCGCTCCGGCAGGCCGGGGGTCAGCCGGAGCAGCAGCAGCTCGGCCGCGATGTTGAGGTCCAGGATCCGGCCCGAGGCGTCGATGGTGGCGACCGCGTCATCGATCATGTCGAAGACGCGTTCGCGGGCCACCGGCACCAGTTCGGGCAGGGACCGGCGGATCAGAGCCCAGTAGATGATGACCGCCGTGACGGAGAAGCCGACCGAGCCGTGCTCCGGCGCCGCCGGCCGACGACGGCGACCACGGCGGCCACCACCGTCGACAGCGCGAACAGCAGGAACAACAACGGCCGCCCTGCCATCGCCTCTTCCATCGCACGCGTTCGGGGTCGTACCTCCCCGTCGGCCGTGCGCGTTCCGGCATGAGGGTTTCCCGGCATGGGAACGTCCCGCCAATGGCGACGGCCCGGGGTGAGGCGGGTGGACCTCAGCGGAGATGGGGCGGGGCGTCGACGCCGGCGGGCAATGACGGGTCGGGTTCGAGGGCGCCCCAGACCGTCCGGAGCGGGCGCACGCCCGCCCAGACGCCGAGCCGGGCATCGGGACCGTCGCCGTCGTCGGGCGGGCCGGTGCGGATCTTCACCGACGCCTCCCGGGTGCCGAGCGCCAGCAGAGCCGTCGCCGCCAGCTCCTTACGGCTGGGCCGCCGGGCGTAGTCCCACTGTCCGGGGGTGACGTGCTCGGTCAGGCAGCGCAGCCCGGCGAGTTTCTCCTCGGGGTCGGTGACCGGCTGCGGCACTCCGTAGATCATGGCGCAGCGGTAGTTCACCCCGTGCTCGAACACCGACCGGGCCAGCACCAGCCCGTCCACATGCGTCACGGTGAGGCAGACGGTGCTTCCCGGCGCCTCCACCAGGCTCCGGCTGGCCACCGAACCGTGGAAGTACACCGTCTCGCGGTCCGGGCTCAGGCCGTAGACGGTGGGCACCACCATCGGGCAGCCGTCGACGACGACTCCCAGATGGCAGACGAATCCGGCGGCGAGGACGGCGTGCAGATCATCGCGGTCGAGGCTCCCCTGCTCGCGGAGGCGCCGGTGCCGGGTGCGTTCGGTCTCAGCGATCTTCATGGCGATACGGTACCGATTCCGATCCAGATGAGCCACATCTCAACGGAATCCGTCGCCATTTCATCAGATCACAACGAAACGCTTCCGCGGCGCCGCCGACAGCCACAGGCGGTATCCGTCCGCGAGCTCAGCCGCGGACCAGCGTCGCCTCTTCGAAGTCGAGCTCCTGCATGACCCGGCGGAGCACCTCGTCGTCGATGCGGCGCTCGTCGCGCAGCCGCACGAACACCTCGCGCTCGGCGGTCAGCATCTCCCGGCGCAGCCGCCGGTAGACGGCGCTGGGCGTCTGCTCGCCCTCCGGTCCCGTCCCGCCGCCAAGGCGTTCCCAGGCGGTGAGCGTCCGGCGCTCGGTGCGGAGCCTGAGCTGCTCCACCACCTCCTGGTGGATCTCGTCGACGCCCTCGGCCACCATCTCCTCCAGCCGGGCCAGCGCGGCCCGGGCGGCGGCCTGCTGGGCGGCGGCCTCGGCCAGGTCGTCGGCGAAGGTCTCCTGCTCGGTGGAGACCCGCAGCCGCCGGATGAGCCAGGGGAACGACAGGCCCTGGACCAGCAGGGTGCCGATCACCACGGTGAAGGTGAGGAACAGCAGCATGTCCCGGCCGGGGAAGTCCGGCAGGGCGAAGGCGGCGGCCAGGGAGACCACACCGCGCATTCCCGCCCAGCCGACGATCACGACGTTCTGCCAGGGCGGCGGGTCGGGCTCGTTCCGACGGACCCCGGGCGACAGGATCCGGGGCAGGTAGGTGGCGGGCACCACCCAGACGATGCGGGCGACCACGGCGGCGGCGAAGACCGCCAGGGCCATCGTGATCGGCTTCCACGGGTCCGACCAGTCCAGCGCGCTGACGATCGGCCACATCTGCAGGCCGATCAGCAGGAAGACGATCGACTCCAGGAAGAGGTCCACGATCCGCCAGATCACGCCGGACATCAACCGGGTGCCGAACCCGCCGCGCGGCAGCCGGTGGCCGACGGCGATCCCGACGATCACCACGGAGACCACCCCGGAGGCGTGCACGGCCTCGGCCGCGAGGTAGACCGCGAACGGGGTGAGCAGCAGGACCGTGTTCTCGATCAGGGCGTCCTTGAGCATCCGTATCACCCGGATCAGGAGCCAGGCCAGCGCGAGGCCGATCACCACACCGCCCGCGGCCGCGTAGGCGAACCGACCGACGGCGTCCAGCCAGGTGACGGTCTCCCCCAGTATGGCGGCGACGGCCACCCGGTAGGCGGTGAGCGCGGTGGCGTCGTTGAACAGGCTCTCGCCCACCAGGATGGTGACCACCTTGCGGGGCAGCCCCAGCCTGCGGGCCACCGCCACCGCGGCGACCGCGTCGGGCGGGGCCACGATCGCGCCGAGCGCGAAGGCCGCCGCCGGGTGCAGGTCCGGCAGGAGCAGGTGGGCGACCCAGCCGATCACCAGCGTGCTGAAGAGCACCAGCCCGACCGACAGGAGGATGACCGGCCTGCGGACGGCCTTGAGCCGCAGGTAGGAGCTGTCGATCGCGGCGGAGTAGAGCAGCGGCGGGAGGAAGACCAGCAGGACCAGCTCGTGGTCCAGCCGGTAGGCCGACATGAACGGCGAGAACATCAGCCCGGCCACGACCAGCAGCAGCGGCGCGGACCACCCTCTGCGTCTGGCCACGGCGGCCACCGCGACCGCGACGACGGGTACGGCGAGCAGCTGCACCACGGTCGCCTGGTTCATCCCACCTCCCGCCGGTCAGGCGAGACCAGACTAATGGATCACCGGACCGGCCTCAATGGATCACCGGACCGGCCTCGGGGGCGGGGCGGACGGTCACCAGCCGCGGCGGTCGTCCCGGTCGTCGTAGCCCGGCTCGGGACGGAGCCGCTCCCCGGTGGAGTGCGGCGGCGGTTCCTGGACATAGGGACGGGATATCTGCTGCTCCGCCTGGTGCCCGCGGAGGTTCAGCGGATCGGAGGGGTTCACGGCCTGCGGCTCGTATCCGGACGGCGGGCCGTACAGGTCACGCAGATCGGCCGGGTGGCCCCCCTGGGCGGGCGCCTGCCCGGCGGCGTGCCGGGACTCGCCGAATGCGAAGGGCGCGGGCTGGGCGGCGGGGTAGCCGTAGGGGTCGGACGCCGGGGCCTCGTGCCCGGCGGGCCTGCTCTGGGGACTCTGCTGGCTCTGGGCGGCGAAGCCGAACGGGTCGGTGGAGTGCCCCTGGGCCGGGTAGACGTCGGGGTGGGCGGGCGGCGCCGGGAACTGCTCCACGTGGGGGGTGAAGGGGTCGACCGGCCGGTCGGCCTGCCGCTGCCGGCTGGGCGGTGCGGAGAAGGGGTCCACCGGCTGCTGCGCGGAGAAAGGATCCGCGGACTGCTGCGCGGCGAAGGAGTCCGCGGGGCGTTGCGGAGCGCCGTACGTCTCGGGCACGCCGTAGGCGTCGGGCTGGGACCCTCCGTAGGGGGCGGCGGACTGGGGAACGCCGTAGCGGTCACCGGACGGCGCGTAGGACCGGTCGCCCGGCGCGTAGGACTGGTCGCCCGGCGCGTAGGACTGGTCGCCCGGCGCGTAGGACTGGTCACCGCGGGCGCCGGCCGCCGGGTACGGCTGCTCGCCTGGGCCCGCCGGGTCGGTGAGGTGGGGCTGGCCGTAGGGCAGGGAGTCACCGACGATCAGGTTCTCCCGCGGCACCGCGTCGGCCGCGCCGTACCCCGGCGCGCGGTCCTGGAAGGGGTCCGGCGGAGGCGTGCTGCCCCGGGCCACCAGCACGTCGTTGGGGCCGAGGACGGGGGGCTGGCGCAGGTCCTCCGGCGGCCCGGCCGGCGGTGGGGCCGCCTGGGCGGCCGCCGGGTCGGCGTACTGCTGCGGCTGAGGGGGGGGCTGCGGCGAGGGCTGGGGGTGGACGTAGTCCTCGGGGCGGGGCCGGGCGTACTGGCCGGTGCCGGGGAACTCCCCGTGCCCGGGCGAGGGTGCGTGCTCGTCCACCTCGTCGGGATAGCGGCCGCCGGCGTCGATGAAGCCCTGGTCCAGGGTGTCGACCAGGCGGGCCACGTCGTCCATGGGCATGCGGAAACTGGCGGTGCACATCTCGCCGCGCCACAGACTCAGCACGAGCGTTCCCTCGTGCCAGGTGACGCGGAGCACCCGCTCCTGGCCGCGCTCGTCAAAGAACACTTCACCGAACGAAGGCAACGGGACAACTTCCGACATGGAGGACATGTTGCTTTAACCAGCCTTTATTCGTCCACTCGACCTCAGGAAACCCTACCGAACCGGTTCTACCGTCCCCATCTTCAGCCCCAGTGTCACCAGAGGGAAGGCCCATCTCCACTTGTCGCACCGGTCCGCGCCGGGGTGGTTCCGCCAGTCTGCCACGGAATGCGGGCTCCGGTTCCCGGAATGCCGGGACGCGTTCACGCGGCGACCGGGCGGAGCCAGCCCCGGTTGTCGGGGTGAGCGGGTACGGTTGACTGCCGTGCCGACCGACGCCCTCACCCCTGCCGAAACCTCCGCCGAGACCTCTGCCGGGATCTCCGTGGAGATCTCCGCCGAGACCCGCGACGGGGCCTCCGCCGAGACCCGCGACGGGGCCTCCGCCGAGGCTCGCGACGGGGCCTACGGCGGGGCCTCCGCCGAGACCTCCCGCAAGACCGCCGGGAAGACCCCCGCGGTGGAGCTGCCCCCGGTGGACGAGCTGCTGAAGGTGGCCGTCGAGGCCGTCGGCGGGGTCGAACGGCCCGGCCAGATCGCGATGGCCCGGGCCGTGCAGCGGGCCATCGACTCCGGCGATCATCTGGCCGTCCAGGCGGGCACCGGCACCGGCAAGTCCCTGGCCTACCTGGTCCCCTCGATCCGGCACGCGATGACCGGCGAGGGCGCCGTCGTCGTCTCCACCGCCACAATTGCGCTCCAGCGCCAGCTGGTGGACCGTGACCTGCCCCGCCTGGCCAAGGCGCTGGCCCCGGTCCTCCCGCACGAGCCGACGTTCGCGATCCTCAAGGGCCGGCGCAACTACCTGTGCCGCTACAAGGCCGCCGCGGGCTGGCCCGACGACGAGCAGGACCAGCTGTTCGACCCGCGCGAGGTGAGCGCCACCGGGCGGATGGTCCAGCGCATCCAGGAGTGGGCGGAGGAGACCGAGACCGGTGACCGTGACGAATTGGTCCCGGGTGTCAACGAGCAGGCCTGGCGGCAGTTCTCGGTGAGCGCCAGAGAGTGCCTGGGCGCGCAGCGCTGCCCGAGCGGGATGGAGTGCTTCGCCGAGCTGGCCCGCGCGCGGGCCGGCGAGTCGGACGTCGTGGTGACCAACCACGCGCTGCTGGCGATCGACGCGATGGAGGACCTCCCGCTCCTGCCGGAGCACGAGGTCGTCATCGTCGACGAGGCCCACGAGCTGGTCGACCGGGTCACCTCCGTGGTGAGCGGTGAGCTGTCGGACGGCATGGTCAGCGTGGCCGTGAGCCGGGTCGGGCGGCTGATCGAGCAGGGCGTCTCCGACCGGCTCCTGCAGGCCGGGGAAGACCTGAAGGCGCTGCTGGCCGCCGCTCCCCCCGGGCGCCTGGACGAGCTGCCCCAGGTGCTCGGCCTGACCCTCGCCCTGGTCCGGGACGCGGCGTGGGCGTGCATCACGGCGCTGGGCCCCCGCAACTCCGGCGACAAGGACGATCCGGAGGGCGCGGGGCTGCGCAAGGCCGCCTTCACCGCGCTGGACGAGGTCCACGACACCGCCCAGCGGATGCTGGACGCCTTCGGCCACGCCGAGGAGGTCGACCGGGCCGAGGTCGTCTGGCTGGACGGCGCCACCGAGCGCCGCCCGCCCATCCTGCGGGTCGCGCCGCTGACGGTCGCCGGGATGCTCCGCGACAAGCTGTTCGGCGACCGCACCGTCGTGCTGACCTCCGCCACGCTCGCGCTGGGCGGCACGTTCGACGGCCTGGCCCGCCAGTGGGGCCTCGGCTCGGGCCCGAGCCCGGGTTCGGGCTCCCGCGACGGCGACGCGGACAGGGACGGGGACGGGAAGGGAGACGGGCGCCGCTCCGGCTGGTCCGGCATGGACGTCGGCTCCCCCTTCGACCACGCGCGCAGCGGCATCCTCTACGTCGCCAAGCACCTTCCCCAGCCGGGCCGGGACGGCCTGCCCGAGGCCTACCTCGAAGAGATCACCGAGCTGATCGAGGCCGCCGGAGGCCGGACGCTCGGCCTGTTCTCCTCGATGCGCGCGGCCAAGGCCGCCACCGAGGCCCTGCGCGACCGGCTGAGCGTGCCGCTGCTGTGCCAGGGCGACGATTCCACGATGCTGCTGGTCAAGCAGTTCGCCGAGGACGAGCCGACCTGCCTGTTCGGCACTCTGTCGCTCTGGCAGGGCGTGGACGTGCCCGGCCCGTCGCTCCGGCTGGTCATCATCGACCGCATCCCGTTCCCCCGCCCCGACGACCCGCTGAGCTCGGCCCGTCAGCGCCACGTCGCCGCCAAGGGCGGCAACGGCTTCATGGCGGTCGCCGCCACCCACGCCGCCCTGCTGCTCGCCCAGGGAGCCGGACGCCTGCTCCGCAGCCAGCACGACAAGGGCGTGGTCGCGGTCCTCGACCCCCGTCTCGCCACCGCCCGCTACGCCGGGTTCCTGCGGGCCTCCCTGCCGCCCTTCTGGCCCACCAACGACCCGGCCAAGGTCCGGGAGGCGCTCAGGCGCCTGACGACGTCCTGAGAGCCGCGGGGAGCGCGGGCCGGAGCGGGTGACGGTCCGTTCCGGCGGCCCGGCGGTCCCGCTTCACGAGCGGTTCCGCACGGCGGGGCGCTCACCCCGTGAACGGCTTGAGGTCCGGGCGCTTGGGGTCGAGGTCGTCGCCGGAGGAGCGGCCGCGCAGGCGGCGCACGACCCACGGCCCCAGGTGGGTGCGGACCCACTGCACGTCCTCGCGGCGCTTGACCCTGGGGTCGACGTCCTCACGGGGCGGCCAGGTCACCCGCCAGTCGTCCTCGGTGGGGACGCCGAGGACCTCGCACACCTTGGCGGCCACGATCCGGTGGCCCTCCTCGTTCATGTGCAGGCGGTCGTCGCTCCAGGCCCGCCAGTCCCGCAGGCCCTGCATCGACCACTGGTCGACCAGGCGGCAGCCGTACAGGTCGGCGATGGACCGGACGTGCATGTAGAAGATCGCGAAAGTCCCGCGGGCCCGGCGCATGATCGGGGTGTCACGGGGGTCCACCCCGGTGAACAGCAGCACCTCCGCCCCGGTGGCCCGCAGCTGCCGTACGGCTCCCGCCAGCTTCTTGGCCATCCGGTCGGGGTCGCTGCCCGGCCGGAGCAGGTCGTTGCCCCCGGCGCAGAAGCTGACCAGGTCCGGGCGCATCTCCACGGCGGCCGGCACCTGGTGGGCGACGATCTGGTCGATGAGCTTGCCGCGCACCGCGAGGTTGGCGTAACGGAACTCCGGGTCGAGCGTGGCCAGGCGTTCGGCCACCCGGTCGGCCCAGCCGCGGAAGCGGCCCGCCCCGGCCGGGCCGACGGCGTCGCCGTCCACCGCCGGGTCGTTGAGTCCCTCGGTGAAGCTGTCGCCGAGAGCGACGAAGGAGCGATAACGCGTCACGGATCCCCCGGTCCTACCACCGCGGCATTCAGCCACAATCGGTCATTCATTCACAAATGCTGCAATATCAAGCTTGCAGGGAAAACCTCTACCTCGTAGCCCTGAGGGCCTCCGCCGCCCCGCCCGGTGACCGGCCGGGCTCCAGGTCCGGCCGGCCGCTCAGGCGGCGTCGGCGATGGCCCGCAGCGCCAGCACGTAGGACGAGAGGCCGAACCCGGCGATGGTTCCGGTGGCCACCGCGGCCACCACCGAGGTGTGCCGGAACTCCTCCCGCGCGGCCGGGTTGGAGATGTGCACCTCCACCAGGGGCGCGGTGCGCTGGGCGATGGCGTCGCGCAGCGCGTAGGAGTAGTGCGTGAACGCCGCCGGGTTCAGCACGACCGGAACCCTGCCGTCGGCCGCCTCGTGCAGCCAGGCCACCATCTCGGCCTCGTCGTCGGTCTGCCTGACCTCCACCGACAGGCCCAGCTCCCGGCCGGTCTCCCGGCAGAGCGCGGCCAGGTCGGCGAAGGTCTCCGCACCGTAGACGTCGGGCTCGCGGGTGCCGAGCCGCGACAGGTTCGGGCCGTTGAGAACGTAGACGCGTCTCATCGGGTCACTCACCGCTCCTCACTCACCGCGCGGACGGCTCCGTCCCTCGCCGCCCGCCGCGTGGACGACTCACCCCTGGCGGCCCGCTCCGCCCGCCGCGCCGGGGCCGGCCCGGCCCCCGTCATCGGGCGACCTCGCGGTAGGCGGCCTCCAGCAGTTCCTCCGCCGGGTCCTCCAGCGGGGAGACCTTCGCCAGGTCGTCCAGGACGACGAAGCGCAGCGTGGCGCCCCTGCTCTTCTTGTCCAGCCGCATGTGGTCGCGGAGCGCGGGCCAGGCCTCCCGGCGGTAGGCCGTGGGCAGGCCGACGGAGGTCAGGATGGACCGGGTGCGCTCCACGACGTCGGAGCCGATCCGGCCGTCCAGGCGGGACAGCTCGGCGGCGTAGACCATGCCGATGGCGACGGCCTCGCCGTGGCGCATCCGGTAGTCCTCGACCCGCTCGATGGCGTGGGCCAGGGTGTGGCCGTAGTTGAGGATCTCCCGCAGCCCGCCCTCGCGCAGGTCCGCGCCGACCACCTCGGCCTTGATCCGGATCTTCCGCTCGATCAGCTCGCGGGTGTGCCGCCCCTCGGGGAGCCGGGCGCCCTCGGGATCGGCCTCGATGAGGTCCAGGATCACCGGGTCGGCGATGAAGCCGCCCTTGATGATCTCCGCGAGGCCGCCGACGTAGTCGTCACGGGGCACCGAGACCAGCGTGGCCAGGTCGCACAGGACCCCGGCCGGCGGGTGGAAGGAACCGACGAGGTTCTTGCCCTCGGGGGTGTTGATGCCGGTCTTGCCGCCGACCGCGGCGTCCACCATGCCGAGCAGGGTGGTCGGGACCTGCACGACCTTGACCCCGCGCAGCCAGGTGGCGGCCACGAATCCGGCCAGGTCGGTGGTGGCCCCGCCGCCGACGCCGACCACGGCGTCGGACCGGGTGATCCCGTAGCGGCCGAAGGCCGACCAGAGCTCGGCGGCCACCTCGACGGTCTTGGCCTGCTCCGCGTCGGGCACCGGCAGGGCCACGACCTCGTACCCGGCCGCCTCGATCGCGCCGCAGACCGGGCGGGCGATCTCCGGCAGGCTCGCCGGATGCACCACCGCGACGGTGCGGACCTTCGGCCCGAGCAGCCCCGGCAGCTCGCCGAGGACCCCGGTGCCGACCACCACGTCGTACGGGGCCTCCCCGGGGACCGGAATCCTGGTCACCGTCATCGCCGTACCTTCTTCAGGCTCGCCGCCGCCACGACCGCTCCGGTCGTCCCCGCGGCCCCCGCCATGCGCGCCAGCCGTGCCAGCCGCTCCAGGCGCTCCAGGCGCGCCGTCACGGACTCCTCGCCCCCGCTCATCCGCCCAGCTCCTTGACGATCTCGTCCACGACCTCGTCCGGCCCGCGCTCATCGGTCGTGATCTTGACGGTGGACAGCTCCTCGTAGATCGGACGGCGGGCGTCCATCAGCTTCTTCAGCTGGCTGCGCGGGTTGAGGACCAGCAGCGGCCGCGCCGAGCCGAGGCCCACCCGCGCCACCGCCTGCGAGAGACCGACCTCCAGGTAGACCACCGGGTGGCCGGCCAGCAGCTCCCGCGTCGCCTCGGCCAGGATCGCGCCGCCGCCCAGCGACAGCACCCCGTCGTGCTCGGCCAGCGCCCGTCGTACGGCCTCCGCCTCAAGCTCCCGGAACCGCTCCTCGCCGTCCTCGACGAAGATGTCGCTCACCGGCTTGCCCGCCACGGTCTCCACGTCGGTGTCGGTGTCGCGGAAGGCGACCCCGAGCCGCTCGGCCAGGAGCCTGCCGACGGTGGTCTTGCCCGATCCCGGGGCGCCGATCAGCACGGCACGCGGCCCCATTGCAGCTCCCGATCCGCTCATTTACTTGATCACCATTGAGGACAGGTATCCGGACAGGTTGCGGCTGACCTCCTCGACGGAGTCCCCGCCGAACTTCTCGATCGCCGCGTCGGCCAGGACCAGCGCGACCATCGCCTCGGCGACGATCGCGGCGGCCGGGACCGCGCACACGTCGGAGCGCTCGTGGTGGGCCTTGGCGGCCTCCCCGGTCAGCACGTCGATCGTGGCCAGCGCCCGGGGCACGGTGGAGATCGGCTTCATCGCGGCGCTGACGCGCAGCACCTCGCCGTTGGTCATGCCGCCCTCGACGCCGCCGGCCCGGTTGGTGATGCGGCGGACGCCGTCGGGGGTGTTCTCGATCTCGTCGTGGGCGCGGGAGCCGGGGCGGCGCGCGGTCTCGAAGCCGTCGCCGACCGCGACGCCCTTGATCGCCTGGATGCCCATCAGCGCGGCGGCCAGCCGGGCGTCGAGGCGGCGGTCCCAGTGGGTGTAGCTGCCCAGGCCCGGCGGGAGGCCGTAGGCGAGCACCTCGACGACGCCGCCGAGGGTGTCGCCGTCCTTGTGGGCCTTGTCGATCTCGGCGACCATCGCGGCGCTGCCGGCCGGGTCCATGCAGCGCACCGGGTCGGCGTCGACGGCGTCCATGTCGCCGGGACCGGGGACGACGCCCTCGGTGGTCCGAGCCGACCCGATCGAGACGACGTGGCTGACGATGTCGACGCCGAGGGCCTGCTTGAGAAAGTTCCGGGCGACCTGGCCGAGGGCGACGCGGGCCGCGGTCTCGCGGGCGCTGGCCCGGTCGAGCACCGGGCGGGCGTCGTCGAAGCCGTACTTCTGCATGCCGGCGAGGTCGGCGTGGCCGGGCCGGGGGCGCGAGCGCGGCGCGTTGCGGGCCTGGCCCTCCAGCACGGCCGGGTCCACCGGGTCGGCGGCCATGACGGTCTCCCACTTGGGCCACTCGGTGTTGCCCACCCGGACGGCGACCGGGCTGCCGAGCGTGCGGCCGTGCCGCACGCCGCCCACGACGCTGACCACGTCCTGCTCGAACTTCATCCGGGCACCGCGGCCGTAGCCCAGGCGGCGCCGCGCCAGGGCACGGTCGATGTCGGCCGTCGTCACCTCCACCCCTGCGGGCAGTCCTTCCAGGATCGCGACGAGCTCGGGGCCGTGGGACTCTCCGGCGGTCAACCAGCGCAACATGGGGACAAGTCTTCCATGTGCCGCCCACTGGAATGGCCCCAGCTCACCTGATGAGACACCGGCCGGTGAATCCGCCGCCCGGCGCCGCTCACCGGGCCGCCCGCCGGCCCGGCCGCCGGACGGCGTTCAGCGCCGTTCGCGGAGCACGCAGAACTCGTTGCCCTCGGGGTCGGCCAGGACGATCCACGACTGCTCGCCCTGCCCCACGTCGGCCGGGCGCGCGCCCAGCGCCAGCAGCCGTTCGACCTCTGCTTCCTGGTCGTCGGGGCGGAAGTCCAGGTGCAGGCGGTTCTTGAGGGTCTTCGGTTCGGGAACGGGCACGAAGATCAGCCCGGGGAGGCGGTCGGGTTCCGGGCGGATCTCGAACTCGTCGCTCGCGTCGTTGATCACCTTCCAGCCGAGCGCGTCGGCCCACCATCGCCCGAGAGACACCGGATCGGCCGCGTCCACGACGACCTGTTCCCATTCCAAGCTCATGATCGCCCCTCTGCCCGGTCCCGTCCGGTTCATGCGGTCCGGGCGGCACCGATTCGCCGGACGCGGCCCCGAACTGTCGCCCGCGTTGTCTAGCGTGGGCATCCGTCCTCGATCTCGGGGAAGAGAGGGAGACGAGATGGGAACCGGAGAGAGCGACCTGCCGAAGATGGGCAACCCCGCCCGGCGAGCCCTGGAGGTCGCCGGCTACACCCGCCTGGACCAGCTCACCGGCGCCACCGAGGCCGAGCTTCTCGCGCTGCACGGCATGGGGCCCAAGGCGATGGGCATCCTCCGCGAAGCCCTGCAGGAGCGCGGGCTCTCCCTCCGCGACGGGTGACCTCCCTCCGCCGGACCGGAACGTCCCGGCAGGCGGATTCCGACGCGCCATCCCGGCGATGCCCCAGCTCGGCTCAGTGCCGCCCCAGTGCCGCCCCAGTGCCGCCCCAGCCTGCCTCAGCGCCGCCCCAGCCTGCCTCAGCGCCGCCTCAATGCCGCCCGTAGTGCCCGGCGAGGGCCGTGAACGCGGCCTTGGGCTCCCAGGGCATCCCGGGGTAGGTGTCCGCGTGGCCGTCGCCGAGGACCTTGACGATGCCGTAACTGGCGAGGTCCAGGTCGTCGCGGGGATCCCCGCCGGGCCGGTGCGGGTGGTCGTAGAGCGCGAAGGTGAACACGAAGGCGCCGTCGACGCCTTCGCTGTCGAACACCTCCAGCAGCTCGCGGATGTACGCGGCCTGACCTGCCTCGTCGCGGATGTGTTCGCCGTTCAGCCGCAGCGGCCTGGCGGTGTCCTCGTCGTACACGACGATCTCCAGGCCGTTGGCGCCCCGGTCGCCCGCGCCCCGGTAGCCTGCGGAGCCGAACTCGGTGATCGCGACCGGCTTTCCCTGCGCGACGAGGGTACGGACGCCCTCTCTGAACCGGTCGGCGACCGCGGATGACCGGTAGAGATCCACGGAGACGATGTCGAAGGGCGCCCAGTCGACGGGTTCGAGCGGGATGGAGGCGTAGGTGACCTTGCCTGCGAACCGTTCGCGGACGAGCGCCACGGCCTCGCCGAGGAAGGCGTTGACGCGCGCGCCGACCTCGGCGACCCGCTCCCGGAGCCGGTCCGGCTCGGTCAGCAGCGCGAGCCGCTGCCGGACGGTGTCGCCGGGCAGGAAACCGTCGTTCATCAGGCTCAGCTCGGCGCCGGTGACGAACACGATCTCGGCCCCGCGCCGCCGGAGCCGCTCCGCGCGCTCGGCGCAGTCGGCGAACAGCGACAGCATCCCCTCGGCGGACAGGCCGAGGGGATAGGGCGAGAACCAGACCTCCAGCCCGAGATCGGCGGCGTACGCCGCGGCGAGTTCCAGCCGTTCCGGATCGCCTCCGATGACGCGGACCGCATTGCAGTGGAGATCGTCACGGATGATGCGCAGTTCGCGCTCGACCACCCCGGGGTCGAACGGCTCGCGGGAGAATGTTCCCTTATGGAAGAAGCCGGTGTCGTAGCTGATGCCCTTCGCCCTCACGGACAGCATCCCTTCCCAAGAAGAATTAGGTACTTCTCGTACCTTGAATATCTTCTATCGTAGGATGGTCGTCATCGCAATAGGGTACTTCTAGTACCTAACTGGGAAGGTGGCAGTGGAGGACCCGATGGAGCCGCCGGGTGCCGGGCGGACACGACGACGCGGCGCCGCCCTGGAGGAGGCGATCCTGCGCGCCGCGGTGGACGAGCTGACCGAGTCCGGATACGCCGGGCTGACGATGGACAGGGTGGCCGGACGCGCCGGCACCAACAAGAACGCCGTCTACCGCCGCTGGCCGAACCGGCTCGCCCTCGGCATCGCCGCCTACCGGCGGCTGACCACGACGGTCCAGCCTCCCGACACCGGTGACCTGCGCGGCGACGTCCTGGAGATGCTGCGCCGGGCGAACCGCCACTGGAGTTCCCCCCTCGGCGCGATCCTGCGCGAGCTCCTGGCCGCGGCCGGTGGCGCATCGGAGTTCCTCACGCAGCTGCCGGAGGAGTCCTCCGACGCCACGGCCGCCGCCTGGCTGACCATCCTGGGACGCGCGGTCGCGCGCGGCGAGGCCTCCCCCGAAGCGCTCCATCCGCGGGTCGCCACCGTGGCCATCGTCCTGCTGCGCAACGAGTTCGTCGTGCGCGGGGTCCCCACCGCGCCCGACGAGGTCCTCGTCGAGATCGTCGACGAGGTGTACCTGCCGCTGGTACGGCACCGCGGCGCGGACTCGGCGCGGCCCCGGCACGGATGAAACGGATAAGGAGCCGCCTCGATGTCGTTCACCACGCCGGGCCGTCCACCGGGCTCCAGCCGACCTCTGAACCGCGGACGGCCGGTGGCCGGTGGGCGGCCGGGGATGCCCGGTGGAGAACGATCGTGATCGTCGGCCTGCGGTAGCGTCGGGCCGTGGCGATCACCATGGGCACGGTCGAGCGGATCTGGCGATATCCGGTCAAGTCGACGGGCGGCGAGCTGCTGGAACGGGCACATGCCGACACGCGGGGCATCGTCGGTGACCGCCTGTTCGCGGTACGCGACGCCGACGGGAAGTTCGGCTCGGGGAAGAACACGCGCCGGTTCCGCCGGATGGACGGCCTGCTCCGGCTGCGTTCCCGCTACCCCAGCCGCGGCGGGACCGAGTGGCCCGAACTGCTGGATCCGTACGGCACGGCCGTACCGGACGCCACCGCATACCTCCGCCGCCACCTCGGCCGCGACGACGTCGAACTGGCCCGCGAAGCGGAGATCTCACACTTCGACCAGCTCCCGCTCAGCGTTCTGACCACCGCCACCCTCGACTGGGTGCGCGCGGCCGTCCCCGGCGTCCCGGTCGACGAGCGCCGCTTCCGGCCGAACCTCCTGCTGCGCACCCCGCCCGGAACCCGCCCGTTCGTGGAGGACGACTGGCTGGGGAACGGGGCCCTGGTCGGCGGCACGCTGCGCGTGGAGTTCGTGCGCTCCAGCGAGCGGTGCGCGATGGTCAACGAGGCCCAGCAGGACCTCCCCCACTCGCCGCTGGTGCTGCGGGCCATCGCGCACTCCCACGACATGCGGCTGGACGCGCTGGCCACGGTGGTGAGGCCGGGGCCGGTACGGCTCGGCGATCCCGTCATCCTGCTCTGACGTCCCGTGGCGCCGGGGCCGCGGAGGGAACACGCCACCGAAGTCGGAGCGGCGTGATACTTCGGTCTAAAGGGGGAGGGACGGGAACACACCACACCAGGAATGATCTATGGTGGCGGACATGGCCGAGATCTTCGTTCCGGAGGGATCATGGACGTTCGACGGTGAGCTCCTCCGCATCGTGCCGGGCGGCGACGACGTCCACGAGCTGCGCAGGACGCTCGGCGAGCTGGCCGTTCCCCTCGCGGCGATCGGCGGCGTGTCGTTCGAGCCGTCCCGCAAGGGCGGCAGCGTCCAGCTCCGCCTGCGGCCCGGCGCGGACCCGCTGACCGACGTGGTCGCCGGGCGGCTCACCGGCTCCGCCGACCCCTACCGGCTGGCCGTCCCCAAGGAGCGCACCGGGGCTGCCGAGTACCTCGTCGACGAGGTACGCACCGCCCTGGCGCTGGAGCAGGTGCCGAGCGGTCCGGTCGAGTCCTTCCTGCTGCCCGGCCCCGCCGTCCCGATGTCCGCCTCGGCGGGTGACGGCACCGTCAGCTTCGACGGCGAGCGGATCCGCCTGGAGTGGACTCTGTTCGCCAGTTCGGGCAAGGAGTCGGCGGGCCCGCAGGCGTTCCTGCTGCCGGACGTGGAGGGCGTGGAATGGGCCCCGCAGCACGGCCTGGGCTACGGCTTCCTCCGTTTCCGGCTCAGGGGCGGCCCGCCCGCCAAAGCTCCGGAGAAGGACCCGCACTGCCTGGCCTGGGGCGTGCAACGCTACGGCGGTACGACCGCCCTGGTCGCCGCCGCCGTACTGGCCCGGCTCGCGCGCCTGCCCGCGGAGCCGCCCGCGCCGCCCGCGCTGCCGGCCGGCCGAGCCGGAGAGCAGGACGCGCTGCTGCGCCGGATGGCCGAGCTGGAGAGCCCCGACACCGTGATCCGGCGGCTGGGTGAACTCGGAGAGCTGCACCGCTCGGGCGTGCTCACCGACGAGGAGTTCGCCACGGCCAAGCGTTCCCTGCTGCGCCGCCTCGGAGACGGGTGAGCCCTGGCCCGGAGGGAGAAAAACCACGGGAACCGGAGAGAGCGGCCGGTCCGCGATCCGGGCACACTGCGAGCGAACCATCACGCGGGAGACGCCGACGCATGGATACACCGCTGGATACACCGCCATCGCCGCCTGGAGCGGACCAGGCTGACGGACCGTCCGTCCGGATCGGCGTTCTCGTTCCGCTGACCCGGCCCGGCTGGGCCGCGGCGGGCCGGCACCTGCTCGCCGGATTCGAACTGGCCGTTCGCGACGTCAACGACCTCGGCGGAATCACCGGAAGACCGCTTGAGCTGGTAGTCCGGGACACCGCGGCTGATCCGCGGAGGGCCGCGGAGGCGATGGACGAACTGGCCCGCCTGGGCGTGGCAGCCGTGGCGGGGGAATATCACAGCGTCGTCGCCCGCGCCGCCGCCACCAGAGCCGACGCCCTCGGCCTGCCGTTCCTGTGCTCGTCGGCGGTTCTCGACGCGCTGACCGAACAGCCGACGGAGTGGGTCGCGCGCCTCGCCCCGGCGCAGTCCCACAGCTGGCGGATCTACGCGGACTTCCTCCTCGGCGCGGGTCACAGCCGGATCGCCGTGGCAGCCGATCCGAGTGTCTACTGGGCTGCCGGAACCCGCATCCTGCGGGACTGCCTCGCTCCACGCGGCGGTACCGTCATCGAACTCGACATGCGCGCGCTCTCCCCCACGGCCGTGTGCGACGAACTCGTCGGCGACGGCGCGACAGCCCTCCTTCTTCTGGCCGGCCACCCGGAGCCGGCGGTGTCGATCGTCAAGTCCGTCCGCCGCGACGAGCGCCTCGCCGAGATCATGATCGGTGCTCCGGCCGGGCAGCCGGAGTTCGCCGAATGGGCGACGCTGCTGGGCGATGACGGCGCCGCGATCCCGTTCCTGCGCTACCTGCCCGAGCGCCTCAGCCCCCTCGGCGCACGAGTCGAGGCGGCCCTCCGCGAGCGGCTGGGCGAAGCACCCTCCTTCGTCGCCTTCGAGGGCTACGACACGGTCACCGTTCTCGCCGATGTGCTGC
The DNA here is from genome assembly GCF_014648175.1 of Planobispora rosea. Classification (GTDB taxonomy): domain Bacteria; phylum Actinomycetota; class Actinomycetes; order Streptosporangiales; family Streptosporangiaceae; genus Planobispora; species Planobispora rosea. Next base: position 14,654 of record NZ_BMQP01000027.1, on the reverse strand, counting down.
GTTCCCACGGCACGGACCGGGCGCGCACCGCCGGGTCCTGGTCGCGCGTCGCAGTCGAAGGCACCCGCGGGCGGATCCGGTTCTCCCGCAGACCGGGCATCAGCGTCTGGCAATGGGCCTGGACACCGGTCCACGTGGCCGATCGGGACCCGGCGGAACCCGGCCGTTTCCGTGTTCTCCACGCCGGCGAGGAGAACGCGGACGGCTGAGAGAACGCGGACGGCTGAGAGAACGCAGACGACCACCGTCGACCCCGGCTCGGCGCCCATCCGTGGCCGGTGTCCACCGGACCGGGAGGTCCGATTTCCCCGCCGGACATGTCGCCCTCGACGGGCGATATTCGGTTGCCCGGTCCTCTCGGGGTGTCTATAGGGTTCCGGCATGACAGCGTCGCTCCGCCTGGAGAAGGTCACCCCCGAGAACGTCCGCGCCGCCTGTGACATGAAGCTCCGCCCCGGCCAGGAGCGGTTCGTGGCCCCGGTCGCGCAGTCGCTGGCCGAGGCGTACGCGCAGCCGGACATCGCCTGGCCGCGGTTGGTCTTCGACGGCGACGAGCTCGTGGGCTTCGTCATGGCCTTCCTGGACGTCCGCCTCAACCCGGGCGATCCGGAGGATCACCTCCGCTCCGGGCTCTGGCGGCTGGCCATCGCCGCCGACAGACAGGGCCTGGGCTACGGCCGCTTCGCGGTGGAGGCCGTCTGCGAGGAGCTCCGCAGGCGCGGGAAGACGCGGGTGACGGTGACGTGGGTGCCGGGCGACGACGGGCCCGAGCCGTTCTACCTGAAGCTCGGGTTCCGGCGGACCGGGGAGATGAGCGACGACGAGATCGTCGGCGAGCGGGACATCTGACCCTCATCCGGTATTGCTCCGGCCGGCGACGCGCGCATCGCCCATGCCGCGCTCGGCGGCCGCCGTGGCCCGGTCCGTGATGCGGTGCCTCTCAACGCCGTAGCCGCCCTGGCGGCCGTCGCCGCATACGACGCGCCCCTCATCGAGCAGCGGTTCGCGGTGAGGTGAGGCCGGATTTCCGGGAGGTCTCCGGGAGTCAGACGCCGAACGGCGGGGGGTAGACGATGACGCCGCTCGGCACCGGGAGGGTCTCGTCGAACACCAGCGCCATCATCGCCTCGTCGGGCGCCTCGAAGGGCGGGCGGATGCCGTACACGGAGGCCCGGGTGAACCCGAAGCGCGGGTAGTACTCGGCATGGCCGAGAACGAGGACGAGGTTCTCGCCCATGCCCCGGGCGGTCTCGAGGCCGGCGCGGATCGCGGCCGATCCCGCGCCCTGCTTCTGGTGGCGGGGCAGGACCGCGCAGGGCCCCAGCGCCAGGGCCGGGGCGTCGCCGACGTGGCAGCGGGTGAGCAGCGCGTACCCGGCGACGGTGCCGTCGTCGTCCACCGCCACGATGGACAGCCCGGGGATCCACGCCGGGCCGGCGCGCAGCGCCTCGACGAGGTCGGCCTCCAGGGGGGTGGGGAACGCCTCCAGGTTGGCCCGGCGGATCGCGGGGATGTCCCGCTCGTTCTCCGGCCGGGTGATCCACGTACGGGACATGATGGGAGCCCTCCTGCGGGGAACGGCATCGCGACGGCCGGTCCTGCCACCGTTCTACCGCACTCCGGGGCCGTGCCCTCCTGTCTCACGCCGGGGACCTCGCGCCGGGGACCTCGCGCCGGGGACCTCGCGCCGGGGCCGGGCCGTACGGGACCGGTCAGGGGACCGGAGCGGTCAGGATGGCGGCGAAGGCACCGATGATCATGAAGGGGCCGAAGGGGAACTCGCTCTTGCGGTTCCCCCGGCGCACAGCGATCAGCGCCACCCCGTAGAGGGCCCCCGCGAGGAAGCCGAAGAACGCCCCGGCGACCAGGATGTCCCAGCCGAACCAGCCGAGCCCGACGCCGAGGGCCGCCGCGAGCTTGACGTCGCCCAGGCCCATCCCGGCCGGGTTGACCAGGAAGAGCAGCAGATAGAAGGCCGCCAGTGCGAGCCCTCCCAGTCCCGCCCCGAGCAGGTCGCCCCACCGTCCCCCGGACGCGGCGGCGACCGCCAGCAGCCCTCCGGTTCCCAGGCAGGCGGCGATGGTGAACCGGTCGGGCAACCGCCGTACGGCCAGGTCGACGAAGGCCAGCACCGCGCAGAGCACGGCCAGCCAGCAGAAGGCGAGCAGTTCGGCGAGCTCCGCCGGCCGCGCCTCCCCCGCCGCGGCCTTCCAGGCGAGCGCTCCGAGCAGCAGTGCCGTGACGGCCTCCACCGCCAGCGGGGGCGGCCCGAGCCGTACGGAGCAGTCCCGGCACCGGGCGGCGACGGCCGCCCGGAGATCGGAGCCGCGAGGACCGGGCAGACCCGGTAGCGGAGCCGTGCAGGACGGGCAGCCGTCGCGGAGCGCCCCTCCCTCGGCCACGGAGTGGCGCACCACCAGGGCACGCGCGCGCAGGCCGATCAGCAGCCCGGCGAGGGCCGCCGCGAGGGGAAGGATGGCCACCGACCGACCATAGCCCGGCCGGGCTTCCCGTGTCCGCCGAGCGTTGAACGGGCGGCGGGACGCAGGGCGGCGGGCGGCGAGGCGCAGGGCGGCGCGCGGCGGGGAATGGGGCGTGGGACGCAGGGCCTCCGCAGGAGCCCATGACCTCCCGAGTCATTGACGGGCCCGCAACCGATCACGGACGCTGAGAGCCACTTCTGCCGGGGGAGGGCCGGACCACGTGGACAGGGACCGCTTCGCACGGCTTCCCGCGGTCATCGCGTCCCTGGTCCTGCTGCCCGTGCTGCTGGAGATCCTCGCCTGGTACATCGAGGGCGAGGACTACGACGTCTCCCGCGCCGTCACGGTCGTCGTCGTGATCCTGTCCCTCGCGCTGATCGCCACGGTGCTCGGCCGGATCCGGGCCCGGCTCCCGGTGCTGATGGTGATCGCGCTGACGGTCACCGCGGCCGGGGAGGGCGTCCTGGGGTTCGTCGCCGCGTTCGGCCCGGTCCTGGGACGGGGCGGCGTCCCGGGCGAGTTGCACGGGCTGATCACCACGGGGGTGAGCGCCTTCGCCTTCATCACCGGCGTCTACCTGCTCATCCAGTACAACCGGGGTCTCTACCTGCCCTATCTCGACGCCGGGGTGGGTCCGCTGCCCAGCGCCACCAAGCGGAAGGTGATCGGCGAGTCGGAGATCCTGATCCGCACCATGCCGGGCATCGGCCCGTCGGTGGAGAAGTCGGTCGGCAGCTGCGTCGCCATGCTCGACCAGGACGACCTGCACTTCGTCGCCTACTACGCCGACGGGCGCTGCTGCTTCTACACCGACGTGCTCGACGACGCCGACCTGGCGCACTTCTTCCACGAGACCGACCAGGAGCAGCGCCGGGAGCTCTACCTGAAGGCCGGCCACCAGCTCAACTGGCTCACCGGCCGGCTCAACCGGCAGTTCCGGCGGATCGAGGGAGGCATCCTCATCCGTACCGTCCTCGACGTCGAGCGCGGCGCGCTGTACTTCTACTGGGTCGACGAGGCCCGCTATCTGATCGGCGTGACGCTCGACCAGCGGAAGGTGGACGTCGCCGACGACAAGATGGCGAAACTGGTGGACACGATCCGCGGCCACTTCACCCTCCCCCCCATCAACCAGCGGGAGCGCCCCCGGGAACGCGGGGGCCGTCTGCGATCCATCGCCGGGAGCGAACCTTGGCCCGAATCGGGCTCCTGATCGCCGTCGTCGGCCTCGGCTGGCTCGCCGCCGAGCTGGGCGGGCTGAGAGGGCTGGAGCACTCCTCCGCCTATGTGCTGTTCAGCAGCCTGCTGCTGGCCATCGGCCTGTACGGCAGCACACACGGCATCGACCGCACCGAGGCCCGGGAGCACACCCGGCTGATCGTGCTGGCGGTCACCGTCGGAGTGATCCTCAAGACCGCGTTCATCGCCGGGGTCGTCTACCTGGTCTCGCACGACCCGCGTTCCCTGATCATGGCGGTGGTGGTCGCCCAGATCGATCCCCTCTCGGTCGCCTCCGTGATGCGGGACGACCGGCTCTCCGCCCGGGCCAAGACGATCCTGGGGGCCTGGTCCTCCTTCGACGACCCGGTGACGATCATCCTGGCGGTGTACGCGGCGGCGCTGGTGAGCGGTTCGGAACACGGCGGGCAGGCCACGGCCTACTTCGCCGACCTGGGGTTGAACGCCCTGTTCGCGCTGGTCGCCTACCTGGTGTGGCGGCTGGTCAGGAACGCCCCGCCGGTGCTGAGCTACGTGGCGGCGGCGACCGCGATCGTGTCGGCGGCGTGGAGTTCCCTCATGCTCGGCCTGGCGACCGCCGGGCTCTATCTCCGGCTGCCGGACTCACGCTGGCTGGCCCGCGTGGTGAGCACGGCGTTCGCGCTGTCGGCGTTCCTGATGGGACTGCTGCTGGTGGGCGGCGCGAACATGGGCATGGGCGTGCTGCTCGGGCTGGCCGCCTTCGCCGCCCAGATGCTCGCGGCGCTGGTGCTCACCCACGGCCTGCCGGTGATCGACCGGGTCCATCTCGGCCTGGCCCAGCAGAACGGGGTCACCGCGGTCATCCTCGCCCTGGTCTTCGAGCGCGACCTCGGCGGTTTCGTCGCGGTGATCGCCCCGGCGATCCTGACGATCAACCTCGTCCACGTCGTGGCCAACCGAACCGCCGACGCCTGGGGGCCTCGGCGGCCTCATGAGGCTCTGCCATCCTCGCCACAGTGACTCCCGGGACCTCCGCACCCAGCTGATCGACCGTTCCCGACTCCACGGCGGCGAACGCCGCCAGCACTCCGCCCTCGATCACGAACGGCACCGGGCCCGCCACGTCGACCACCACGGCCGCGGCGTTCTCGTGCGCGGCGGCCTGGCATACCTGCGGGACGGTGGCCTGGATGGGCCGGGCGTCGGGGCGCCAGCGCGTGAGCGCCTCGACCCCGGTGAAGGCGAGCACCGCCTCCCGGCCGTCCTTGCCGACGAGCTTGGGGAGAGCCATCTCGCTCTCCTTCTCCTGCCTGAGCCCGTGCTCCCCGACCTCGGAGCTGGTCAGCAGGGCCACCACCGGGACCAGCAGCCGGGCCCCGCTCAGCGCGGAGATCACCTCGGCGGGGCCCGCCGTACCGGCGGAGAAGGCCGCGAGCGCGGACGCCACGGCGGCGTCGGCGCCGCCGTCGTCCTCGGGGACCAGGGGTTGCGGAATGCTCGGCACGAATCCGGAGCCTACCGGGGGCGCGGGGCGGGCCGGGAACGGGTGGGACCGGTGTCCCGGAGTCCCGGAAAAGTCAGGACACGGACCCATGCGGCCGGGTCCGGGGGCGGGCGAGGATGCTCCCACCGGACGAAGGAGAGCAGGTCATGACGGGAACGGCCGGAAGCGGCACACACCGCGGAGAGCCGCGGATCCTGAGGGTCGCCCGGTACGCGGTCGAGGTCCTGGCGTTCGCGGCGACCCTCGTGATCGCCTATCTGGTGTGGGGGTGACGGCTCAGCCGAGATCGGCGATGGCGGCCACCGGGCCGCCGCCGCTCGGGCCCTGGTGGACCGCGGCGACCGAGACGAAGACGGCGGGGTCGCCGGTGACCGAGGCCGCCACGCCGCCGACGGCGGCCTTGATCTGGCGGTGCCAGTGCACGTCGGAGTCGTCGAGCATGATGTTGCGGCGGCCCCGGACGCGGCCGGAGGGATCGGCCTCGCACTTCATGAAGACGTTGACCAGGCGGCCCCTCAGGTCGGAGGGGTGCGGGCGCTCGGGCAACTCGATGCCGCTGGAGCGGATCGCCTCCCAGATGCCGTCGGCGTCGAGCGCGTCCTTCATGACCGAGTGGCCGATGCGGTAGCGCCCGCCGATGCCGCGGACGTTGCCGACGACCACGATCTGGGCTCGGTCGAGTTCGACCCCGCTGGAGCAGGACGCCACCGAGGAGTAGAGCGACAGGTCGCGGTGGATCTGCTCGGCCGAGGGCATCTCGATCTCGCCGAGGGCGACGGCGATGCCCAGCGCGGTGGTGGAGTTGGAGATGTCCATGGACGGGCCGGTGTCCTCGGTCACCACGTCCTTCCCGCGCGACTTGGCGTCGTTGATGGTGGCCAGCGTCAGCAGCGGCGTCTTGGTCTGCACGTAGTGGACGTCGGCGGGGTCGTCGATCCCGGCGGCCTTCATGGCCTCGCGGACCCCGGCGGCGACCTTCTCCACCATGGCGGGGCGGCCGATGTCCTCGGGCAGGATGACGTCGCTCATCGCGATGCCGACGCTCAGCCGCGGCTCGTCGCCCGGATCGGCGTCCGGATCGGCGGCGGTGGTGGCGAAGATCGTGGCATGCGGGCTGAGGATGCCGTCGGTGCCGCCGGACCACACCAGCGGCACGCTCTCCGGCGACGGGTGGCCCTTGGCCGCGAGCACCCCCCGGAAGGCACGGTCGGCCAGGATGCGGGTGTAGTCGTTGACGCCGCCGTTCCCCTCGGTCTTGCCGATCACCGCGAGCACCCGGTGCGCCTCGATGATCCCGTCGTCGATGAGCTTCTCCAGCCCGGAGGCGTCGGTCACGCTCTCGATGGCCACCTTGCGTACTTCGATCGGTTCCGGCATTCCAGTCACCTTCCAGTCGGTCGTCTTACTTCCGCACCACGGTTTACTTCCGCACCACGGTTTACTTCCGCGCCGGGATTTACTTGCGCGCCGGGGTTTACTTGCGCACCACGGTTCCGGCCCGCCCGGCGACCGCCTCCGCGATGTTCTCCAGCGAGGTGATGACCGCCTTGTCCCCGCCGTGCTCGACGAAGCGCAGGGCGGCCTCCACCTTCGGGCCCATGCTGCCCTCGGCGAAGTGCCCGGCCGCCTGCAGCTCGCGGAGTTCGGAGGCGGTGATCGGGCCGATCGGGCGGGCGTGCGCCGTACCGAACCCCATGACGGCGTGCGGGACGTCGGTGGCGATCACCAGGCTGGCCGCCCTGACCGTGCGGGCCAGCAGGGTCGCGACCAGGTCCTTGTCGATGACCGCCTCGACTCCGGTCAGCCGTCCCTCGCGGTCGCGGACCACGGGCACTCCCCCGCCGCCCGCCGCCACCACGACGAACCCGGCGGCCATCAGCGCGGCCACCGCGGGCGCGTCGAGGATCTGCAGCGGCTCCGGGGAGGGGACCACCCGGCGCCAGCCCTTCTCGAAGCGCCGCCACGTCTGGCCGAGCTCCATGAACCGGCGGGCCTCGGCCTCGGCGAAGTAGCGGCCGATCGGCTTGACCGGGTCGTGGAAGGCCGGGTCGGCGGGGTCGACGAGCGTACGGGTGACCACGACGGCGGCGCGTCCCTCAAGCGCGTTGAGGATGAGCGTGCCGATCGTCGCCTGGGTCTGCGCCCCGCACCAGTCGAGCGGCACCGGGGGCACCACGTCCGCGGCGAGCTGGTTCTTCAGCAGCAGGTTGCCGACCTGCGGGCCGTTGCCGTGGGTGAGGACGACCTGGTGGCCCATCGCGATCAGCGCGGCGGCATGGCGCATCGCCCCCTCGACCGCGCGGCGCTGGTCCTGCGGGGAGGCGCTGCCGTCGGAGGCCGTCATGGCGTTGCCGCCGAGCGCGATCACCACACGTTCACCCACAGGGCGACGGTAACGGCCCGCCCGTCCCGTCTCATGGGCACTTCCCGCCCAAGGGACCGTGTTTCTTCGGCAGAACTCACGACGACTCCGGTGGAGCTCACCGGGTGGTTCCAGCGGAGTTCACCGGAGTGCGGAGCGAGGCGGACTTCCCGCCGGCTGCGTTCGAGCTCGTCTCCGCCGAGCCGCCCGGCGGTTTGTACGGCGATGCCAAGTTCGCCGGGGAAGCGGCGCGGCCGGGCCATAGATCCCGGGAGGAGACACGGGACAAGCTGCCCTTCTGGATTCCTCCGGAGGAGAGATCGTGGGACAGCTCCGTCTCGGTCAGATCGCCGTGGTCATCCTGTGCGCCGTCATCGGGCTCGCGGTCCTCGTCTTCGCCGCCGACACGCTGCTGAGCGCGGGGACGTCATCCGGGCCGGGTGAGCCGTCCAGGGTCGACCGGGTCGCCGAGGCCAGGAGGATGGCCTCCGAAGGACTGGACGAGGCCAACGACTTCGACTGCCGTCCGCGCGAGAGCACGCCGTACCCGGTGGTGCTGGTGCACGGCGCCAAGAGCACCGGGGCGGTCACCTGGCCGGTGGCGGCGCCGTACCTGAGCAAGCAGGGTTACTGCGTCTTCTCTCTCGACTACGGGTGGAGCAGGTCGATCAGGGAGTCGGCGGAGGCGCTGGGGATCTTCGTGGAGGGAGTGCTCCAGGCGACCGGGGCCGAGAAGGTGGCGATCGTCGGGCACAGTCTCGGCGGGATCGTGCCCCGGGCGTACATGCGTTTCGACGGCGGGGCGGCCAGGGTCACGGAGCTGATCACGTTGGGGGCCCCGCACCATAAGATCACCGAGGAGCTGGGCAGGAGCTGCGGCCGGGAGACGGTCTGCGACGAGCTGCGCCCGGACTCCGACCTGATGAAGGCGCTCAACACCCCGTCGATGGTCGAGGCCGGTGTGAGCTACACCGCCCTGGGGCTCAAGGCCGAGCAGGCGGCGGCCTCGACCTTCATCGAGGGCCCGCGGGAGCAGGTCGGCAACCGCCTGCTCCAGGACGACTGCCCGCTCAAGGGGCTCGTCGAGGGCGCCATCGGGCACAACCTGGAGACCCTGGACCCGGTGATGCTCTCCTACGTCAACAAGGCGCTGGAGGTCCCCGGACCGCTGCCCGGGGACTACCGGCCGGACTGTTTCGCCCTGATCATCTGAGCCCCGTGCCCGTCACACGGACGCCACGCCCACCCTCTGCACGACCTCGGTGACCACCTGCTCCCGCAACTGCTGCAGGTAGAAGTGGTCACCGGGGAAGACCGTCAGGGAGAAGTCCGAGACCGTGCACGCCTCCCACGCCTTGGCCTGGGCCGCCGTGACGACCGGGTCGGCCTCGCCGACGAGTGCGGAGACCGGGGTGCGCAGCGGAGGCCCGGGGCGGGAACGGTGGTGCTCGATCAGGCGGAAGTCACCGCGGACGTAGGGAAGGACGATCTCCCGCATCGCCGGGTGAGCGAAGATCTCCGACTCGGTGCCGCCCAGCCGGACGAGCTCGGCCGCCAGGCGGTCGTCGTCGTACTCCGACACGCGGCGGTCCAGCCGTCGCTCGTGCGGTGCCGTGCAGCCCGAGACGAACAACCGGACCGGACCGGTCCCACGCTCCTCCAGCAGCCGCGTGACCTCGTAGGCCACCAGCCCGCCCATGCTGTGCCCGAACAGCGCGACCCGCCGGTCCAGCAGCGGGGCCAGCTCGGCGGCGACCTCCTCGACCAGGGCCTGCAGGCTCTCCGGGAACGGCTCGTTGAACCGGTCGGCCCGGCCGGGGAGCTGCACGGCGTGCAGCTCGACGGACTCGGGCAGCAGCGCGGGCCACTCGCGGTAGGCGGTGGCCGACCCGCCCGCGTGCGCGAAGCAGATCAACCGGGCGACCGCCCGGGGCCGTGGACGGGGGCAGCGCAGCCAGGTCATTCGCCCATCGCCTGGATCAGGCTCTTCGGGCGCATGTCGGTCCAGTTGGTCTCGATGTGCTCCAGGCAGGCCTCGCGGGTGTCCTCGCCGAAGGCGACGGTCCAGCCCGCCGGGATCTCCGCCCACGCGGGCCACAGGGAGTACTGGCCCTCGTCGTTGATCAGGGCGAAGTAGGAGCCGTCGGGGTTCTCGAACGGGTTGGTCATCACGGTTCCCTTCTGCGCAGTGCGGCTCCGAGCAGTGCGGCGATCTCCGCCGCCGGCCCGGGGTTGAGCATGCTTTCATGATCGCAGGCGACCATGTGATCCTCGATCATGCCGGTGACGTACGGTTTCCATTCGGCGGCCGTGGGGCTGTCCGCCTCGCGGCCGTGGGCGGCTGTGACAAAGAGCACGTCTCCCTCGAAGATTCGAGGTTCGTACTCCTGGGAGATCTTCACACCATTTCGGTAGTTGCGGTAGACCGCCAGCAGGGTCGGCTCGTCGAGGGTGGCGTACCGGCCGCCCTGCGCCTGGACGAAGGCGACGATGTCCTCGGTCTCCCCCGTCCCCCGGTAACCGGCCGCGGCCAGCAGTTCGGACAGCACCTCACGTTCGTCCGGGGCGTTACGCCGGACCGGGTGGGGATAGGCGTCGAGGATCGCCAGCAGCGCGACCTCCTCGCCTCGCTCACGCAGTTCGACGGCCATGGCGTGGGCGATCAGGCCGCCCATCGACCAGCCCGCCAGCCGGTACGGCCCGTGCGGCTGGACCCGGCGGAGGCAGGCGAGGTAGTCCCGGGCCATGGCCTCGATCGACGGGGCCGTGTAGTCCGGCTCGGACAACACCCGCGCCTGGAAGGCGTAGACCGGCTGCTCCGGGCCGAGGTGGCGGAGCAGGCCGGAGTACGGCCAGCCGAGCCCGGCGCCCGGGTGCACGCAGAACAACGGCGGCAACGGCGACGCGGCGCCCGCCGCGCGCAGCGGGAGCAGCATCTCCCGGCCCGAGGAGCCGCCGCGGACCAGGGCCTCGACGGTCTGGGAGGCGAACACCTCACGGGGGCTGATCTCCAAGCCCTCCCTGCGGGCGCGGGAGACGAGCTGGATGACCGCGATGCTGTCGCCGCCCAGGTCGAAGAAACCGTCGTCGGCGCCGACCCGGTCCAGGCCGAGCACCTCGGAGAACAGGCGGCAGAGCCGCTCCTCCTCGGGGGTCTGCGGCGGCCTCCCGGATGCCGATATATCCGGCTTGGGAAGGGCTGCGCGATCCACCTTGCCGTTCGGGGTGAGCGGGAGCGCGTCCAGGCCGAGGACCACCTGCGGAACCATGTACTCCGGCAGGGTCTCCCCCGCGAAGTCCCGCAGCTCCCCCACCGGCACCGTCCGCGCGAAGTCCCGCAGCCCCCTCACCGGTGCCCTTCCCGCGTCCGCCGGCTCCTCCACCGCTGCCGTTCCCGTGTCCGCCCCGGCGGCGGGGACCACGTAGGCGACCAGGCGGTTGTCGTGGACGGCCACCGACACCTGCGCGACCGACGGGTGCCGGGAGAGCACCGACTCGATCTCCCCCAGCTCGATCCGGAACCCGCGGATCTTGACCTGGAAGTCGGCCCGCCCCACGTACTCCAGTTCGCCGTCCCCGGTCCACCGGACCAGGTCCCCGGTCCGGTACATCCGCCCGCCGCCGTACGGGCAGGCCACGAACCGCTCCGCGGTCAGCCCCGGGCGGCCCAGGTAGCCGCGGGCGAGACCGGCGCCCGACAGGTACAGTTCGCCGATCGCGCCCGGCGGGACCGGCCGCAGGAAACGGTCGAGCACGTGGGCCCGCATGCCGTCCATGGCCCGGCCGATGGGCGGCGCCGCGTCATGGGTCCGGGTCACGGCGTGATAGGTGGCGTAGGTGGTGGTCTCGGTGGGGCCGTAGACGTGGCCGAGGACGGTGTCCGGGCAGGACTCCCGGACCCGGCGCATGGCCGCGGGCGAGGCGGCCTCCCCGCCGGTCAGCAGTTCCGCGAGCGCCCCGAACGTGCCCGGCGCCTCCTCCGCGACCAGGTTGAACAGGGCCGTGGTCAGGAACAGCGCGGTCAGGCGGTGCTCGGCGGTCAGGCGCGCGAGAGCGGCCGGGTCCAGCTCGCCGGGCGGGGCGACGACGACCGCGCCGCCGGTCAGCAGCGGCACCCAGATCTCGTAGGTGGAGGCGTCGAAGGCGTGCGGCGAGTGCATCAGCACCCGCCGGTGCCTGCCGCTCCAGCGATGGTCCGCGGCCAGGGCCAGGACGTCGCGGTGCCGTACGGCCACGCCCTTGGGGGTGCCCGTCGACCCCGAGGTGTAGATCACGTAGAGGAGCTGGTCGGGATGGACCCTCACGTGCGGGTCGTACTCCGGCACGTAGCGCACCTCGCCGTCCCCCGTCCCGCCGTCCGCACCCGGGACCGCCGCGGAGTCCACCCGGACCACCGCGGCCGCGTGGGCGAAGCCGGGCTCGCGGTCGGTGACCAGGACCGGCGCGCCGGTGTCGGCCATCACCCAGCTCATCCGGTCGGGCGGGTAGCCGTGATGGACGGGCACGTACGTCCCCCCGGCCTTGGCGATCGCCAGGGTCGTCACGATCACCTCGGGTGAGCGCTCCAGCAGGACCGCGACCGGCGTCTCCGGCCCCACGCCCAGCTCGATCAGCCGGTGCGCGAGCCGGTTGGCCCGCCCGTTGAGCTCGGCGTAGGTGAGAGAGATCCCGTCTCCGGCGACCGCCTCGGCGTCCGGGGTCCGCTCCACCTGCTCGGCGAAGGCGCTCACGATGGTCGCGTCCGCCGTTCCCGCAGGGGCTTCCCCGCCCGGTACGGCCTCCGCCCCGACCAGGGCCCGTTCCTCCCCGGAGAGCAGGTCGAGCCGGGACAGCGGCAGGTCGGGGTCAGCGGCGACGGCCTTGAGCAGCCGGGACAGCCGGTCGAGGAGGCTGAGCGCGGCGGTGCGGGGGAAGACGTCCGGCCGGTGGTCCAGCCGCAGGGACAGGCGCCCGCCGGGGACGACGGCGAGGGCGAGCGGGTAGTGGGTGGCGTCGTTCCCTCCGGCTCCCATCAGCCGCAGCCCGTCGCCGACCTCGGCCGCCGAGGCGTCCAGGGGGTAGTTCTCCAGGACCGTCATGGTGTCGAACAGCGGGCCGGAGCCGTTCAGGCGCTGGATGTCGGCGAGGCCGAGGTGGTGGTGGGGCAGCAGCTCGGCCTGCTCGGCCTGGAGGCGGGTCAGCAGGCCGGCGAGGGTCTCCTCGGGGCGGAGCCGTACCCGGACCGGGAGGGTGTTGATGAACAGGCCGATCATGCGCTCGACGCCGGGCAGCTCGGCCGGGCGGCCGGAGACGGTGCAGCCGGAGACCACGTCGTCGCGGCCGGTCAGCAGGGCCAGCAGCAGCGCCCACGCCCCCTGGACCGCGGTGTTGAGGGTCAGGGAGCGGGAGCGCAGGACGGCGGTGAGCCGGGCGGTGAGATCCTCACTGAGGTGGGCGCGGACGCGTCCGGGCTCCGCCGGGGGCCGGCCCGCCAGGTCGGGGGCGACGAGGGTGGGGCCGTCGAGGCCGCGCAGGGCTCGCTTCCAGGCGTCCCCGGCGGCGCCGCGGTCCTGCCGTACGAGCCAGGCCAGGTAGTCCTTGTACGGCGGGGCGGGCGGCGGCTCGGCGCCGGTGTAGAGGGCGAGCAGCTCGGCGGCGAGCAGAGGGGTGGACCACCCGTCGAGCAGGATGTGGTGGTTGGTGAAGATCAGCCGGTTCCTGGCGGGCCCGGTCCGCACCAGGGCGACGCGCAGGAGCGGGGGACGGGTCAGATCGAAGCGGCGGGCCCGCTCCTCGGCGGCGACGGCCTCGGGGTCCCGGCCGGAGATCTCCCGCCAGGGGACCTCGACGCGACGGTGGACGAGCTGGACGGGCTCGCCGTTGACCCGCTGCCGGAAGGACGCGCGCAGGTTGGGATGGCGCTCCAGCAACCGGGCGACCGCCCTCCTGAGCCTGTCCGCGTCGAGGGGGCCCTCCAGGTCGAGCGCGAGCTGGGCGGTGTAGACGTCGGGCGCGGCCTCGTCGAAGACGGCGTGGAAGTACAGGCCCTGCTGGAGCGGTGACAACGGCAGGATGTCCTCAAGCTGCCCCCTCGGGCCCACCGCCCGGTCCGCCGGAGACGCCGGAGACGCCGGAGACATCGAGATCGCTGAAGCTCTCGGAGGTATCGGACCACGTGAGGTCATCGGGCGCTCCACTCCGCGTCGAGTTCCGCCGCGAACGCGTCGATCTCTTCCTGACTGATCGGGACCAGCAGGTCCGAGGGGGTCAGGCCGCCGCCGGTGTGCGATGACAGACCGGTCAGGGCGGTGAACCACGCCTCGGCCAGTGCCCTGACCTGCTCCTCGGTGTACAGCCGTCCGGCCCACGACCAGGTCGCCCGGAGCCGCGGCCCCTCGGGCGTGTCCCGGGTGAGGGCGTTGACCTCCAGGGCGTGCGGCAGCGCGAGGCCCGGCGCGTGGCCGCCTCCGGCCGCGTCGGCCTCGGCCGCCGGGGACCAGTCCGTCCCGGTGGCGGCGTCCACCCGGCCGAGGTAGTTGAAGGCCAGCTCCGGGACGGGGTACGCGCCGAGCCGGGCGGAGGCGTCCGGGTCGAGATGGCGGAGCAGGCCGTACCCGATGCCGTTGTCCGGGATCGCCCGGAGCTGCTCCTTGACCCGCTTAATCGCCCGGCCGGCGGTGGGCCCGCTCAGGTCGCTCCAGTCCGCCGGGCCCGCGTCGAGCCGGACCGGGTACATGGTGGTGAACCAGCCGACCGTCCTGGACAGGTCCACTCCGGGGAAGACCTCCTCCCGGCCGTGCCCCTCCAGGTCGATCAGGACCGACTCCCGCCCGGTGCACCGGGTCACGGCGAGGGCCAGCCCGGCGAGCAGCACGTCGTTGACCCGGCCGTGGAAGGCGGCCGGGACGCCGGTGAGCAGCGGCTCGGTGACCTCGGGGGGCAGGTCGAGGGTGAGATGCCCTTGGGTGCCGAAGGTGTCCACGGCGGGATCCAGCCGTACACCGGAACCGCTCCCACCGGAGTCCGGCCCCTGGGCGTTCCCTTCCAGGATCCGGGTCCACAGGCTGAGCTCGTCCGTCCTGGTCCGGGCCTCGGCGTGCAACCTGGCCGCCCACGTGCGGAAGGA
>NZ_BMQP01000026.1 GCF_014648175.1 Planobispora rosea | reverse complement strand
TCTACCTGCAGATTCTCGCTGTCCACTCGCCACGTGTGACTACGAACTGCGGAACCCGGGAGTACCAGCCGCGGACTTTGCCGGTGATGCTGATGCCGGGCTTGTCGGCGCTCCATTCGTTGCCGCCGGCGGTTTTACGCTCGCCGCGGGTGTTGACCCAGATGCCCGGGGGCCACGACAGCGCCTGAGCGGCCGTGGTCACCGGCAGGGCGCGCCGGGGCTGCAGGGCGCTGAGGTCGAGGTAGCGGTGGCGACACGCCATCAGGAAGACTCGTTTGCGCCGGGAGGCCAGACCGTAGTCGACCGCGTCCAGGATCTGGTATTCGGCGCTGCACCAATCGGCGCAATACAGCTCTTCGCGGATGCCGTCCATGACGATCTCGGGCAGGGCGCTGGATTGCTCCATCGCCAGCCACTGCAGGTTGTCGTAGGTGCTGGTCAGCGTCAGCGCCCAGATCAGGACCTCGGCGATCAGTCCGATGCGTTCGTCGGTCATCTCGGCGATCGGGGCGCGCACTTCGTCGAGGGTCAGCAGCGGCCCGGTGTAACCCGCATCTCCCTGCCAGTTCTCGTCATCACCGCAGATGCCGCATGCGACATTGCCGAAGCCCTCGCAGGCGAAGCCTTCGTGCCAGTGCCCGAAAGTCGCCTCGAAGGCCGCGGTGAACACATCCAACAGCAGATCCAGATTGTGCGGATCGTGGCCGGCGCGTTTGCCTGCCGGGGTCCAGCACTGGCAGGGGGCGGAAACGATCAGGCCGCGGACCCAGCGCAGCGCGGGGTGGCTCGGGTCGAGTGCGCGCACGTCGGCGATGATCCGGCGGAAGCCTGCGGCGGTAGCGGTGACGGCGGCGTCTTTGTGGAGTTCGACGCCGACGATGTCGACGCGGCGGCCCAGGACGTCGCGGATGCCCACGCACCAGCCGCCCGGGCCGGCGAACAGGTTGATGATCCGCTCGGGGTCGTCGGGGCCGGGGGCGAACAGCCACTCCACCGGCCACGGGTCGGCGAGCTGACGCAGTTCTTCTTCGGTGGCGCCGGCCAGGTCGGGCAGCGGGGGGCAGGCGAAATCGTAGGGGAACACCGGGGCGACGGGCTTTCTGAGGGGGCAGGCATCGGTGAGGAGTGCGCGCGGGGACGGGGTCAGCTCGCATCCGGGTGCGCGGCCGTGCGCCGGGGAGTTGAGGGGCGAGGCCAGCAGGCGGGAGTGCCTGCGCGCATGCGTCAGCTCAGAGCCGGAAGGGAGGGGCCATGGCAGCGGTGGTGGGTGATCCTTCGCTAGTGCCCGGATTCGCTCGTTGAAGCGGTCCGGGCCCGCCAGCGTCGCCAGGCGATCATGATGCGTTCCGTCAGCCGCAGGACCGGTTCACCACCGGCAAGCACCTCATCGATCTTCAGACGGGTGGCGCCGTCAAGGAGCATGCCGGACTCCGGGTCGGTGTCGTCGGTGACGGCCCCCCACACCTCCTGGTTGATCTCGGTCAGCTCGGCGCAGTAGGGCCCGAGCGTGGCGTCCAGCCGGGTCTCCCAGGAGTCGCTCCTCCACAGATCCTCATCAAGGCAGGCGCCATCGGCGCTGTAGCCGATGCGCCGGCCGTCGGCGGTGTAGTAGCCATCCGGGATCAGGCAATCGCCATCTTTCGACCACGCCAGGCCGACGGTGACGGCCTCGGGCCGGACGGTACGCACGCGGCGGGCGATCGCCAGCAGCGACAGTGCGGCTATCGCCTGGTCAATGCGCCGCAGCTGCCCGCCCAGATAGGCAAGGCGCTCATCGAGGTATCTGGTATCCAGCGTCATACAGGGCCTTTCGCGAAGCCGGGGCTGGGCAGCAGGCGCTGCACCGCCCCGGCGGGATGCGGATGATCTACGGCCGGACTGACCCCGCTCACACGGGTCGTGGCCGCGCAAGGGTGAGCAGGTAGGCCTGGCCGCACGAGGCGGTGCGGTAGTGGCGGCCGTAGCGGGCGGCGTGCACGTGGGTGCGCCCGCAGAACGGGCACTCATCGACGACGGCCAGGGCGCGGTCGGCGCGGTCGACGCCGACGGCGAGCCGGGCCCGCACACGTGTGGTGACCAGGCACAGCTCGGCCCGGCCTGGTTCAGCGGCATGGGTGCAGATGACGGTGCAGCGGGGGCTGCATCTGCCGCGGCCTTCGGCGCTGCGGCAGATGAGACAGGCCGGTCGGCACGGCTGGGTCTGGGTCTGTTTGCTGCGGCGGGGTCGTGGCGGATGGGTGGGTCTCCGTGACGGGTTCCTGCGGGATGCGGGCACGGGGGAGGACCGCTCTGGGCTTGTGGCGGTCTCCCAGAGATCGAGTTGAGTCAGGTGCCGGCTCATGGCCGTTCACCTCCCACGAGGCGTCGCGCCCACGACGGTGCGGGCTGCGACGCCTCGTGATCCAGGAGGTGTTGTTCGGGTATGGTCCGCGCAGGCGCACCGGCCGTGGGTGCGTCTGCAGGCCGGCCAGGAACGCCTGACAGCGGCCCGGTTGTCGCCCGGTCTGGGCGGCGGCCATGGCGGCAAGACACCCGTCCGCCACACGAGCTGGCGGTCACCGCGGCAGGGCCGCGCGCGGCCGGTCACCGGCTCGCCCTGGCCAGCAGCGCCGCCGTGGCATCGTCAAGCGGCGGCAGGATCGGGGCGCTGGTGTCGGCGCGGGCGGCCAGGGTGACAGCGCGGCGGGCGGCGCTCAGCAGTTCGCTGGTACGGGCGGTGGCCCGGCCGGTGAGCTGCTGCGCCGTCCAGGGGCGGCGGGGTCGGCCGGAGGCGGTCACGCCCTCGCCGCGGGCGACCGGGGTGGAGGCGAGATGCTCGCGCACCAGCTCATACAGCGCTAGCGCGGCCTCCGCCGCCCCGTGGTGATCGTCGAGGTCCTCTCGCCTGGCGGCGTCCAGCGCGGTGACGATCTCCTGCATGGACAGCCGCTCGGTGAACCGCTCACCGAGTTCGATCTCGGCGGCCAGGTAGTCGGCGGCCAACGCGGGCCGCAGCGCCGCGGCGAGCATCAGGTCTTCGGCCGTCGCCAGCACGCACAGGCTGCAGCTGAGCCGCAGCATGCCCCATGTGTAGGCGGCGTGGGCGCGCAGCCCGGACTTCTTGATCATGGTCCATACGTCGGTGATGGTCCAGTCGCGGATCGGCAACCAGCGGGTGATGCGCCGGTTGCCCGAGGAACGGCGTTCGTTGACCTGGACGATGGGCTGGGCGGCGCGGCCCGCCGATTCCTGGCCGCGCAGGCCGAGGCAGTACAGCACCTCCACCGGCCGGTCCGCGGGCACGCCGAGCTGCTGCCAGAACTCGGTGACGGCCTCGGTGATCCACGTCATCGACGGGCCTTCCTTCTGGTCGGAGGTGCACCAGCGCGCGTTGTTCGCCGGCCAGCGACGACGCTCGCCGAGCAGTTGCTCCATCAGGTCTCCGCCCGGGCGGGTGCGCACCACGAACTCGAACCCGTAGTGGGCGGCGTGCTCGCGCGCCAGTTCGGCCACGTTCTGCCATTCGACCGGCTCGCCGGAGGCGGTGGTCCCAAGGTGGTTGTGCAAGACGACGACGCGGCCGCGATACCCCTGGACGCCGATCAGCTCGGCGACGTAGGCGAGCAGGGCGATGCTGTCCTTACCGGCCGAGGAACAAATGACGATCACGTCGTAGGCGAGCAGGTTCAGGACGGGCCGGGACCGGCGCTCCAACTCGGGCAGGTCCACGGCGAGCTGCGTCATGCCTTCACCCACGGGCTGGGACCGAACGGAGGTTGAGGCGGCTCACCGCAGCTCATGGCGATCAGAAGGGCGCGCAGGCCTTCGTCGGCCGGGGGCTGGGGGCGCAGGGTGTAGGGGCTGCAGCCTCCCGCATGCCCGGCGCCGGCTCGGCAGGTGAACGGGATGGGCTGGTTGCGGCCTTCCCGGCATGCACCGGACCGCGGCCGCCGGCCCGTCTCCTCGGGCGGGGGGATGGCGAAAGTCAGCTGCATCACGTGCTCCTGCACCCTTCGTCGCACTGCCACCCGTGCGCGGGGCAGTAGGCGGGGTCGTCCTGGGCGAACGGCATCCCACCGTCGGCCAGTGCCTGGACGAACTCCTGCGGTGTCCACTGCCGCTCGTCGTGCTGCGGCTGGGTGCCGGTGCGCCGGGCGGCGGCCGCATCGCTGGCCGAGGCCATCAGCGCGAGCACGTGCTGGGTGTTGCTGACCAGGGCGGCGCTGCCCTCGCGAATCAGCCGGTGGCAGGGCTCCGACAGCTCGGAGGTGACCGGTCCGGGGACCGCGCCCAGCGGTCGGCGCAGCATCTGGGCATGTTCGGCGGTGGCCAGGGTGCCGCTGCCCTCGGCCGCTTCGACGATCACCGTGGCGCGGCCCAGGGCGGCGGTGATGCGGTGCGCGGCTCGCCGCCGAAAAGGGGTCGCGTTGGTGCGGGGCGGGCACTCGCTGACCACAAGGCCCTCCTCGGCGAGGAAATGCGCCAGATACCGATACGGGTGCCCGCGGGAGGAGAGCAGGTCGATGCCCGAGGCCAGCACCGCGACGCAGAGGGCTGACTCGCCCAGGGCGGCCGCGCCGATACCGTCGGCGAGCTCGGCGACGATCGCGTGGCTGGCCCGGGCGACGCCCGTGGCCAGCTGGGTCGCGGTGTGGCTGCCGTAGGGGGTGGCGGCTCGGGATCCGGTGATGGTCACCGCGCGCTGGCAGGCGATGCGCAGGTCGGCCGGGCCGCGCACCCACAGCCCCACCGGCTGGGCTGGGCCCAGCTCGTTCAGGCCCGCGGGCCACTCGGCGCTGTCGGGCGTCAGGAACCGCGCTTTGCTGGCGTACCCGGTCTCCAGGTCGGCCGCTGGATCGGCGCGGCGCAGGCGCAGCTGCCAGCCGGGCAGCTGCCGCGCCAGCACGTCGGCGTCGTCGATCTCGGAGGCGGCGTGCAGGTCCGCCAGCGCGTCGCCGTTGATGGCCTCGATGACGCCGGCCGCGCTCAGCTTGTGAATCAAGCGACCGATGAGCTCGTCACCGGGGGCGGCCAGCCGCATGAGCGCAAGCCGGGCCAGCTCATCGGGATCGGTCATGGTCAAAATCGTCTTCCTTTCACGCAAAGGCCCGGGGCCGGTCGACAGGCGCCGACCGGCGCCGGGCCGGGGCGGGGGGAACCTCAAGCGCCCGGGCCAGTCGGCCCGGGCGGCAGCGATGAGGGTGAAGCAGGCAGCGGGCGAGCGCAGGCACGTCCGTCGAGGTGGTCGTGGCCGCAAGGGCGCACGCGCGGGCAGGCGGGCCTTTACTCCCCGACGACGGTGATACGTCCCCACAGGGAGGGCGGCCGGCAGCAGCTGCCGTCGGTGGCACAGCCGTGGGCGCACCAGCGGCACGTCGTGAGACAGGACCGGTCGGTGCCAAGAGCGCACCGGCCGGGCTCGCAGGTGCAGCAGCGGGCGCGTTCGCCGGGCGCGACGGGGCAGTACGGGTGGGCGTACAGGCACACGTGCAGGCCCAGCGCGGTGATGCCGCCGGGCTGGTAGGCCGCGGCGGCCAGGCCTCGGGCCAGGTGCGCCAGCACGCCGGAGGGCTTGGCCTTGGGGGCAGGAAAGAGCATCTGGTCGGCGCGGGAGGCGATCGCGTCGGCGGCGGCCGCCGCTACCGTCTGGCGCTGCTCGGTACTTGCGCCGCTGAGCTCGACGATGGCCAGCGGGATGAGACCCAGCAGGGAAAGGTGGAGCAGAGCGGGCTCCACAAGGCACCTCCTTCGAGGATGGGGCCGGCGCCCCTTCGACGGTGATCGCGCATGAGGTGTTCAGCCGGTCACCGCACACGCGCCGGAGCGATGTGAGGAGGGGAAACCTCAGGCGGTCTTTTTCACCGGGGCAAGACGGCGGATCTCGCTCCACTGCTCGCCGTCGGGCCAGTGGCCGACCGTGGCGCTCTGGGCGTCGACCTCGACGCCCACCAGCAGATGGCCGTCCTCACGTTCGATCGCCACCGAGACGGAGTCGGCCGAGAGCTCGTCGGCGAGGAAGGAGGCCACCTTGTGCCCGCCGACGAAGACGGCGAAGGTGCGGGGCCGGTCAGCAACAGCCGCGCGCAGCGCGTCGGTGATCAGACGCTGCAGCGCGTAGAGCCGGTCGGTGTCGGTCGCATACGTCAGGGCGTGGTAGACGATGGCGTTGCGGATGCGGAGGGCGCCGTAGTCCTTGGCGTCGAAGCGCTCAACCAGCGGGCCGGTCAGCCGGATCCTGGCGCAGGTGGGCATGAACGCATAGTCGACGTCGATGAGCGTGGCGAAGCCGCTCTGCACCAGGAGATGACCGGTGTTGGCGTAGTCGCTGTTGTTTACGCAGTCCAGTCCGGCCGCGGTGGCGGTCTGCTCGATCGCTTCGAGGATCTTGGTCTGCATGGTGGGCATGCTGGAGGCCTCCGTGAGGTTAAGGGGCGTGAAGGGGTGCAGGGCGGGGGGATCTCAGCCCTCGGAACGGACGGTCAGGGACACCCCCAGGTCGGCGGCCTTGAGCGCCGGGTGCATGGCGTTGAACGTGACGGCGTCACGGGTGCTCAGCGGGGTCTTTCCATTCACCAGGGATGTCAGGTGGCGAGCTGGGCCAATGCTTCGCGCAGCCGGTCGAGGGAGACGCCTCGCTCGGTGCGGGTACCGAGGAAAAGGCCGGCGGCCATGGCCGCGACATCGTCGGAGATGGAAGCGATCTGCCCGACCGGCTCAACGAGTGCGGTCTTGCCGTCCTTGACCGCCCATGTGGCGGCGATGTGGCCTTCGCCTTCGTCGGTGACGAGTTGGGCGTGCAGGGTCAGGTAGGGGAACGCGGCGGCGATGGCCTGCCACTCTTCGGTGACGTCTTCGACCGTGGGCCATTTGCCGATGTTGTAGTTCGAGCAGCCGATCGTGCCGTCCCAGTCGCACCAGCCGTAGGCGCCGCCGAGCCAGGAGGAAGCGATGCGCTGGTTGGCGAGGTAGGTGAGGTCCAAGACGCCGTACCGGTCGTGGAATGCCTGGGCGGATTTCCAGTCGGGGTGTCCGTGCTTGTCGCGGGCGATGCCGAACAGGTCGTGGACGGTGGTTTCCCAGACGCGGTCGTTGGTGTGCATGTGCCGGGTGTTGGTGCGGATGAGGATCTCGTTCGCCTGTTCGCGGGTGACGGCGTCACCGACAACGAGGAGGCGGGGCCATTTGGTGAGGTCGGTCACAGCGGGGTCCTTTAGGAGACACAACGGAAGGTGCGGCGCGCCCGCTGGGCGCGGCGCTCGGCGAATGCGGCGAACGCCTTTTCGTAGCGGGCGCGATACTCCTGATCAGCGGGGGTGTCGAGGGCGGGATTGCGGATGTGCCGGGGCACCAGGTGCTCGGGGCATCCGGTGCCGTCGCCGGGACGGTGGTTGTCCGCCCAGGTGAACCCGCACGCGCACCAGGGGCGGCCGTAGTCGGGGTCGTTTTCGGTGTGGATGGCGCGGCCGGTGGGGGTGAAGCCGTAGCGGGGGATCTGGTGTTCTGCCGCGGTCGTCCACTGCTGGAACCCCTGCGGATCGATCGCGGGATCGGGTCCGTAGTGCAGCATGGTCGCGATGTACAGCTCGCGCCGGGCGGCGATGGCGGCCATGCGCTCAGCGTGGCTGCGGGGCAGCCGGTCGGGATCGAGGTCGGCCAGGACGTACTCCATGTGGGCCTCGTCCAGGTCTTCGGCCTGCGGGCACTGCGTTCTCACCGAGAAGTACAGGGACGGCCGGCCCCGGGAGCCCTGGTAACACACCACACAGCCGCAGCTCAGGTACTGCCAGCCGGACAAGGCAGCCAGGGCGAGCCCATGAGCGGGTGGAACCATCGGGGTGGCTGCGCCAGCGGCAGGGACACGATCCCCCATGGGAGGAACGGGGCGAGCGGAGGCGGTCCCGCCACAATCGGTCATCTCACGGCTTCCTTTCTCGGGTGTGGACCGGCATGCGGAAGAGCCCTTGCGGCGAGGTCTGCGGGCGACGAAGGCCCGGTGTTGACCGCTTGGGCGTGGGAGGTTCCGGCTGGCGTCGCGCTCCGGTCCCAAGGCGCCCTGACACGGCGGTGCCGCTGAGTTTGTCGTTCAGGTGATCCGCTCGACGTGCGCCCAGATCACGGTTCCGATGGCATCACGGTCGAAGCCGCGTTCTCCGGAGTGGTGGATGAATCGGTACGTCCCCGGTGCCACATCTACGACGGTGTCGCTCCAGTCAAGCGTGCCGGGGTCACCGCCCCGGGCCTTCCAGTGCTCGAAGTCCGCACAGGAGTAGGCCCACAGATCGGTGCAGATGCTGGCCAGGCAGGCGCTGTCGGGAGGCGACGGGTTGTCGGCTTCGTCGAGGCTCGCAGTGGCGATGATGTAGCTGTCGGGGCCCGTGCGATACAGGCCCAGACCGCAGTTACTGGTCGGGCCGTAGGCGCAGCCGATGGCGGCCATGGCCTCGATCGCCTGGGCTTTGCCGAGGGCCGTGTTGTAACTGGCGAAGCTTTCGTCGTTCCAGTCGTAGACGGGACGCAGGTCGTCGGTGACCAGCAACTTCCCTGACGGCACGGCGAGCGTGATCGTGGTGGTGATGCCGTCCGGATAGGGACAGGGCTCCTGCACCCGGACGGTGTCCTTCGTGATGGCGAACGTCGGCCAGGCACCGCAGACAGCGCAGCAATACTCGGCGCTCAAGATCAGCGGCTTCTCACCGTCGAAGGGCCGAAGCACCTTCACCTGGCTCTTGCGGGAGATGAGGTGTCCGTTGGCTTCTAAGGGCAGGGTCTCGACGCGCATGCGGTGTGCGGCTCCTTATCGTGCGTTTCGTCTCGGGCGGCGGGACAAAACCGCTCTGCGATGGATGGCGGCCGCCCATTTTCCGAACTGCGGGGCAGGCCGTGACGGGGCCGGCGTTCCCCTCCCGGCCGGTGGATGAGCGAGCCGGGAGGGGAAGAAAATCACCGGTGGGTGACGACAGCGGATCGTGTTGCCGCCGGGTCAGGAAGCGGCAGGCTGCTTGGCTCCCACCAATGCTTTGCTGAGAACGATCTCTTCGTCGGCATGCCGCCAGGTATATCCGGGACGGTGGATGACGACGGCCGTACCGGGTTCAGCATTGCCGCAGATCATCTGATGCCGTTTCGGGTCGAACCCTGCGTCGGCTCCGGCCGAGCCGATCGCAGTGAGCCGATGGCAGGTGGCCAGGCCGCGCACTCGGGAGATGAGGGTGTCGAAAGACACGTCTCTGGCCGTCAGCTCTTCGATCTCGGCTGCGAGCTCTGCTAGCGCACGCATGGCGTCGATCTTGAGCTGGCGTTCACGGCGCTCTTGGCGCGTCAGCTCTCTGGCATGGTCGTTGTACTTTTCGACTTCCTCCGTCATCTGCTGCTCGGAGGGGTAGCTGTCGTATGCGCTGAGCGCGGTGAGTGTGACCTTGGTCTCGGCGTCGATGAGGTGGTAGCTGCGACCGCCATCGGGCCAGGTGGCGAGCTCCACCAGGAGCCGCCGATCGTTGATGATGTGCTCGCCCACGATCGTTTCACTGATCGGATTCATGGTGTCCTTCCTGCGGACCCGGACGCGGAGTGGTCGGTAGTAATGCCCCATGGGGTTGTCCGGTCCTCGACCGGATCCGGGGGTGCGCCCGGCGCCGGGGAGTGGAAGACACCGGGTTCTCGGTAGGCCGGAGGGCTCGCCGGCAGGGCGAGCGCGTAGCGGCCTGGCCTTCCGGCGTACCGAGGTTCCGGAGTACCTCCGGGAAAGGCGCCGGGAGTACTCGGTCGGCCGCGCAGCGTTCCCGCCGGGATTGCGGTCTGGATGCGATGAGGGTCCGCGCAGGCTGACCGGCGTCAGTGCCGTCCGTCTCATGTCGACCGGTCAGCCGGCCTGGGACTTTCCCGACCGGCCGACCAGGCGTAAGGGCTGCGGATAGCGATACACCCACAGGCCGCGTGCGCCATCGGCGATGGCGTTGGCGGCGCTGGGCCGCTGGTGGCCTCCGCCTTTGGCGCCGGTGGAGGTGCGGATGCGCTCGAAGCCGTCGAATCGGTACAGCCGGCCGGGCGTGCCGGGCAGGCTGGTGCTCGCCAGCGCCTCGATCTGCGGTCGTCCGCACAGCTCAGCGCTGCGCGCATCCCAGCCGGGAAACCTCCCCAGCCACAGCGGCGCAAGATAGTCGCGGGTGATGCGCAGCACCGCCCGCAGGCAGTGGCGGTCGCGGCGGTCCGGGCTACGCGCGATGCGGGCAAGGTCGACGGTGTTGTACCTGTTCAGACCCTGCGATTGGCACACGCTGGGGTTGATGGTGCTGGCCAGCACGACGGCGGCCGCGCGTCGGCCGCGCTCTTCCATCACGAACGCCAGGCTGCCGAACGGGCGGCGGTAGGGCCGGCCGGCGGGGTATTCGTCATCGGGCAGGTGCAGGGGATGCCGCCAGGTGATCAGGAGTTCCTCCGCCTCGGCCACTGGCGTTTGGTAGAAGGCGACCGCAGGGGAGACTTCCAGGGCCAGCTGGCGGCTCATCCGGTTTCCTGCGGGTGCGCCCTGCCGGATCCGCCGCTGGGCTGCCCACCGGCCCCCGCCGTACCGCAAGGTCCGGTACCTGCGACGATGAAGCGCCGAGGGTCACCGGGTGCCGGGTCAGGGTCGCTGCCGAGGGCAAGGTCGCCGGTGAGGGGCTGATAACCCTCGGGCGTGGCGGGCGTGCTGACCCACACCTCGTACTCGGGCGGGAACTGGCGCAGTTGTGTGCTGAGCGTCCCTGCGGTGGCTCGTGCCGACCTTCCGCGCACGGGCGGCGGTGTGCGGTCGTGCCTGGGGGCATCTGGCAACTCTTGCTGGAGCAGGGTGAAGATCCGCAACATGAATGCCCACAGATCTTCAGGCGATCCCGTGAGCGCAAAAGCTGACGACCATGGGTTGCCGATCGCCAGGGCGTAGTTTCCGGTGTTCAGGTCGAGGCTGTGGTCATCGGGGTCGGTCTCAGGGGTGAGAATCTCCACCTCGACGTCGGTGACGTCTACGTCTTCGTATCGCTTGGGCACGACAGGCCCCCTTTCGGCTTTCGGCGTGTGGGCCTTCGGGGCGCCGGAGCGCCCCGGGAGCCCTTCCCCGGCTGTCACTGGTGGCGTGGAGGCCTCAGCGATCAGGCGGTTGGACCCGATCTGCGGCGCAGGAGTCTTTCTGCACCGCCGGCCAGTGTTCCTCGCGGAGGTGCGCTGGCTGGAGAACTACTCTTCGCGGGTGTCGAACTCGAGGGTGACTCTCCACCGGCCGGGTGCCACCGGCACGGGGTCGGCCGTGGCTTCCGCATGACGCAGGTCGTCCTCATAGTCGTGATCGATCCAGGCGAGGACCCTCAGTTCCGCTTCTTCAGGGGTGGCGGCGTCGATGGAGTAGAAGGACTTCGCTGTTCTTTCGTCCACGTCCCCTGCCGAGCCGTGGGACTCCGCGTTCCACCGGTTCGCCGGAACCTGCGGAAATGTTCTCTTGTACATCGTCGGCATAGCGATCTCTTTCATAGGTGTGTTGGTTCATGCTCGGCTGAGAGGATCCAGGGTTCGCAGTGTCAGCCGGTGCGAGCAGCGCGGCAGATGCAGCACCGGTGCTCACGAGGAAACAGGGCGCTGCATTTGTGACGATGAGTACCGTGGCGGATCAGCAGATGCAGCTGGTAGGCGTTGATGGCCCCGCCCTGGTTCAGGGCGATCTGGTAGGGGTCCTGCAGGGCGGAATCATGCGGCAGTAGACAGCGCACCGCGGCGTTGCCCAGGGCGCGCCAGCGCTCACCGACGCCGACCAGTACCCCGGCAATGCGGACCTCGACCCGCTGGCCGACGGTGACGTCGATACCGTCGACGGGCTCGTAGGTGGCGACCATGGAGCCGGGGCACGGGTTCAGCAGTCGGCGGGGCCAGCCCAGCCGCGTGTTGATGGCATCGATATGGTCGGTGACCTCTTGCGGGGTGACCTTGAGTGCAGGGACGTCACTCGGGATCATGGGCGCCGTCGATGTCGGTGCGGGTCGTGCGGGCGGCTAGGGAGCGGCGGGCGTCGCAGGGCTGCGTGAGCTGGGCGAGCGCGATGTAGACGCCGACGCTATCGCCGGTTTGGAGGGCTTGGTCGAGAGCGGCGGTGATCGTCTGCCGCTCTTCTTCGGTGGTCCAGTGGGAGAAGAAGTGGTGGCACGCAGAACTCATGGCGTTGCCCTTTCGGATCAGCCTGAGATGCGGGGAACGGCGGCCCCAAGGGAGGGCGGTCGGCCTTCGACAGTGGCCGGGCCGGTACGGGGCGTTTGCTGACGGGCGAGGGCGCGCTGGGCCTGCGGTGGCGGGTGCTCCCAGCACCAGCGCTGCATCGGGTAGGGCTGCTCGATCCAGGTGGTCGTGCTGCTGTCGGGGTCCAGGGCCTGGTGGTCGGCGGGACGGCCGATGCGCTTGGGGTTGATCATTCTGCGGGAGCAGCCGGTACGTTCGCATGCGACGATCCAGCTGGTCGGGGTCTCCTGCAGGATCGTGGTGGCCTGATCGGGATGACTGACCAGCAAGAACACCAGCACGCTGCGGACCTGGCCGCAGCGGTCGGGGCCTTCGCTCATCAACACACCGGGCCACGGGCTGCTGGTGGGCCGGTCATCCAGGCGGAAGCGGCCGAGGTACTCCCACTGCTGAGTACCGGGCACCGGAACAAACAGCCGCAGCGGCCGACCGCCGTCGACCGCATGGTCGCGCAGGGCGAGATTGCCCTGCCGCAACTCCTGGTCGCCTTCGAGTCCTTCGCCGTGGAAGTGGAAGCGGCCCTCGTCGTCCCAGCCGTTGTAGCACCCGGGGTAGGGCTGCGGGTCGGAAAACAGCAGGATGTTCGCTGAGCGGGACTTACAGGGAGAGATCATCGTGTGAATGCGGCCGCCGTAGCGGTCGTGGATGTGCGACCGCAGCAGCCGCTCGCCGGGCTCGACACGCCAGGGCGTCTGCGGATCACCGGGATTTCGCATGTGCGTGCTCACGAACACTGCGTCCTTTCCGAAAAGGATGCACGCCGAGGCCGAGACCTGGGCATGCGGGGCGACGCCGCGCGGAGGGGCACGGTCCGGGGTGCGCGAGGGGTCAGGGATGGGGCTCGGGCCCGCCAGTGGTCGTGGGCCTCACGTCGTGCCCCTGAGGGTGAAACGAGGCCCCGCTGCGTGCCTTTAGAAGGCGGGCCGGTCGACTGCAGCGGCCTCGGGCCAGGTCCGCATGTCGTAGCCGGGATCGGGAAGGCTGACCTCGATCACGATCACGTCGTCGTCGGCCTGACCGGCGGGCAGCACGACAGCGGCGGTCAGCCGCTGGGGATCGCGATCGTCGGGATCGTGGGGTGCCAGCCGTACCTCGGCCACCCCCTCCATCCCGGTGAGCTGCTGAATCAGATCGCGATAGAACATGCGCAGGATCTGTGACGGGTCACTGCTCATGGTCGTACCTCCTTACTCGCTGGGGGAAGCGGCGCGGGTTCCCGGCGCCTGGATCGTCCCGACCCCGGGTTCTCGGAGCGCCGGAAGGTCCGCCGAAGGCGTGGCCTTCCGGCGCGCGGAGGTTCCGGGGTAGATCCAGGCCCTGGTGCCGGGAACCCTCTGCGTGTCGACCTGCGGCCTGGTCATGGCCCGGGGCGCTGAGCTGCGCGGAGGTCAGAGCCAACTGCTGCTCGGAAGCGGCTGACGCCTACCTGGTCGGGGTGGATCCGAACGTGGACGTCTGTGCATCGGGGTGGCAGAGCGGGTCAGGCCTCAAGCAGGTCAGCGATGCCCTGCAGCTTCCGACGCAGGTCCGCTACGGTGAGGGGAAGCTGGACATGCCACACGTCCTGGCCGCTGCCGCTGCTGTTGGCCTCATACCTGTAGCGCCATCCGGCCCGCGTTAGCTGGTCGGCGGTGAAGCCGAACGCCAGCGCCTGCTCCAGTTGGTCGGCGACGATAGCGGCGTCCCGCACCGGCAACAGCTACTGCTGCGCCTCGTTGTCACGGTGCCAGACGGTGCGCTCGCTGTCGTGGATGGCCAGCACTTCACCGTGCAGCGTGTAGCACAGAGGTGTCTTGCACAGGCCGAGCTCGAGGCTGATTTCGCGGGCGTCCGGGATACAGCGGCGGATCCGATGGGCAACGGCGGCCAGGCACGCCTTCAGGTGCTCGTCACGGGCGGCGGTGACCAGGTCATGCTGCAGCTGGCGGGCGCGATCCTGTAGGTCCTGCTGCGGGTGGGAGGCGGTGAGGTCAAGGCGGGTCGTTGCGGGGCTGTTCTCGCGCGGGCCGGGGGCAGCGGATGTGCTGATCATGGCGCCGGGGGTGTCTTCCCCGGAGAAGTCGGCCAGATGCAGGCGGTAGGCGCGTTCGGCGAGGGCGATCTGGCGGCGGCTGAGGGTCTCATCGCCCAGGGCGTTGCCGCCGCCGGCCGCCTCGCCCGCGGTACGCACCAGGCAGTCGAGCTCATCGGGGGAAAACTCACCGGCGATGCCGGGCAGCGCCGTCGGAACGGTGGCACCGGCGGCGCGGGCCTGGTCGCTGTCGTCGAAGAGGGTCATCCCGCCGACGGTGATGCGCAGCGGGGCCGTGCCGTCGGCGCGGATGAGCTCGCTCCAGGTGCTGTCCAGGTCAACGGAGACGCACACGGCCCTGGTCTCCGGGTCCAGGTAGGCGAAGGTCAGAGCGCCGGCCACGGACACGGCGGGCAGGGTCTCGGGGTCGATCGCGGACAGGAAGCTGGCGCTCCGGTGGGCTGCGGCACAGTAGTCGGAGCTGAGAACGTCATGGGCGAGCGGGAAGCTGTTCGCCAGCGCGGCCAAGACCTCCTGCTGGGCCTCTGCGGTCAGCCCGTCCAGGACCGTGTCGCTGGCCACGTGCCCGGGTGCGCGGCCTTTGACGGCGGCGAACACCTCCTGGCACAGCAAGGGGTAGGCGTCACCGCCGATGCGGTGAGCGGCGACGCGGGCCAGGGTCTTCAGCGCCTGGATGAGGGTGCCGCCGGCGCTCAGGCAATCGCGGGCGGCCTCGATGGGGGAGACCCTATCGAGGGTGGCGGGAGGAAGGACCGTCATCGCTGACTCCGAGGGGAGAAATGAGTCAGGGGCGGCGCAGGATGCGCCACCCCTGGGGGTGAGGTCGAAGGCGAAGCGTCAGATCCGGTAATCGGTTTCTCCGGCGTTGCAGACCTCGACCGCCAGGGCTGTGGACGGTCGGCTCTCGTTGTCGATATGGACGTACACGTCCCCGGGTTCGCCCTGGCGCTCGCGCACAAGCAGGCTGACGCCGAGAACTTCCATGACGTACATGTCGCTGGCGTCGTCGGAGTCTGGGGCGCGGTTGAAGATGCGGATCTCGGCGTCGCGGACGCGGGCGGTCTCCGGGGCGGTGGTCGAGCCGTCGCCGGTGGTGGTCTTGGCGGAGGCGAGATCGGCCAGGAGCCGGTTGCGGTAGGTGAGAATCTCGCTGAGGACATCGCGCACGACAGGTTCGCCCGGGGTGCCGTTGGAGGTCTTGAAGACCTGCATCTTGATGAGCTCGGTGGCCAGCCGGAGTCCACCGGGCAGGTCCACGGTGAGCATCAAGTCGTCGTTGTCGGCGTCGCTGGTATCCCACAGACAGATGTCCGCCAGCGTGGGGCAGTGCAGCGGATCATCGTCGGGGATGTGGACAAGCTGCTCGCGGGCGAGCCGGAGAATGCTTTCCACGTCATCGAAACATCCGACGGTGACATCGTCGACGTCGGGGTGGGACAGGATCGCTTCCCATTGCTTTTCGGTCAGTTCGACAGGACGGGCGTCGATCATGAAGGGGTTCTCCCGCAAACAGAAGGGACGGTGCGGGACACACCGGTCCCTTGATGGACGGTCAGGCGCTGGCAGAAGGGCCGGAGGGCTGCTCCTGGTCCAGGAGCCCGCGGGTTTGCTCCGCGCCCAGGTGCGCTATCAGGTGGGCGATCTGCGCGTGCAGGCCGTTGTTGTTGGCTTCGGAGGCGGCTTTGCCGGCGATGTCGTGAACGAGCCCGAAAAGATCATCGGGGGTGAGGCCGAGTTCTTCGGCATGGGCCACCAGGGCATCCCGTTCGGTTTCGGACTGCTGCTCAGCCGTACTGCTGTCCGGGCTGTCGGTGGAGGGCAGGAAGTACGGCGCGAACAGCTCGGCGACTTCGTGAGCGAGGTCGTCGGCACGCTGGTGGTCGTCGGGCGCCTCGCTGTGGGCGGCCTTGACGCGGGCCTGTTGCCATGCGCTGAGCGCGGCTCGCATCGGATCAAGCGGATCGGCGGGCTCGGCCACGACACGCTCCCAGACGCGAAGCACGACGGCCTCGACGGGGTCGTCGAGGTCGAGAGCTTCGGGGTCGTAGCGCGGGCCGCGCTCCCTGGGGCGGCCGGGTACGTACTCGGTGATGTCGGTGTCCAGGACGTCGAGCTCCAGGTGCAGGCGACCCACGGCCACCAGCAGGCCGGGCTGGCCGGTGGTGCGGACATCGACAGAGACATAGGTGCGGGCGGCGGTCATGCGGCCGCCCCGGGGAAGCGGTGGTCGGCGAAGATGCCGGTCAGGAGATTTCCACAGCCCATCACAGGGCGAACCTCTCGGTCAGCATACGAACGATCTCAGCGGCGACGCGCCGGTCCGCCTCCGGATCGTGCTCCTCAATAGCCGTCGCCGCTCCGCCGGTGGTATGGGCGGTGCGGAATAGGTCCGGATAGTCGCTGGGGTCGAAGTCGTCTTCGTCTTGTTCCTGACGCAATTCGGCGACTGCGTGGGCGGCCCGCTCGATACTGACGGGGCTCGCCTGGATGCCGTTGATCGTTGTGGCGCGGATCGACACGTTGGGATGGGGATCCTCGGGGGTGATGCCGAGCAGACCCACGATCTTGCGGATCTCGGTGCGGGTAATTAAGGCCGTGACGTCCATACTCGTCGCTGGTCCTTTCGGGGCCGATGTTGAACAGCTGATGGAGAACTGGGCTAGAGATGCCGAGGCTGCGGCGTTCGTATGGGTGGGGCTCGCCGATGCGAAAGCAGACCACCTCATAGCGACAGGGAGCGCTGCGCGCGCAAGGGCTATGGCACCTAGGGATGGCCGTTCATCAGCACGGGCAGGCGTCCGGTTTCGTTGGCGAAGCCTGCGGCCTCATCCGCGGTGACGTAGTCCCAGCCTTCCTGGTAGCGGATGTCGGCCGGCACGTGGCTGTGTCCGGTGGCGCAGCGCCAGCCCCGGTCGGTGGTCCAGGAATCGGCGCCGCACTCGACGATGACTGCCTCGCCGTCCTCGGTGCAGTGGCCGGTGTCGACCAGCCATGAGCATGATGAGATTTCACTGCCCTGGGAGCACGCGCGTACGGCCGCGATGCTGGAGTGGCGCCTGTGGCAGTTTCCGCACTTGATAAACATGAGCGTTCTCCCAGAATGTGATGTCTTGAGGCGCAGCCAGCGGAGGGCGGCGCGGGGATCGGCCTCGAACGACTCCCGCAGGCGGCCCCGGAAGGCTCGGGCGGCAAGGCGGGCGGCCGCCCGGTCATGATGTTTTGCGCCCGTCACCGCCCGGGAGAGAGTGTCAACGGCGGAGGGCGCAAAAGATCATGAGTGGGCGGGGGGGTCCGCCCGCCTTGCGGCCCGATGCCGGGGCCGCATCCTTGCAGGGAGTCGAGGCCGGTCCCCGCGCCGTCAGCGGGGGCAGGTACCTGGGCTCGCGGCCTCGGTTCGGCGGCTGCTTTGTCGCGGAGATGTCAGTTGACGCTGGCCGGGGTGATGGGGTTAACAGGCGCTGGTCAGCAGGCTGGCCATCTGCGCATGGACCAGTTGCAGGGCTGCTTCGGTGCTCTTGAGGCTGGTGGCCAGCCGCGCCGAGTGCTCGGTGGTGGAGTCCTTGACCGCGTCGAAGCGCCGCAGCAGGGCCTGCACCTGGGCCTGTGAGGCACCCTCGGCGCGGGCAGTGGCGATCTCCAGGCTGAGCCTGGTCAGCTCCTCTTCCGCCTTGGTGGTGAAGGCGTCGATGACCATCTCGCGCATCTCTTCGTCGTCGGGCAGGGGTACCCGGGTGAGGCTGCTGCCGGCGCCGAAGCGTGCGACCAGCTCCCGCAGGCCGGCCAGGGGTGCGGCGTGCGCGCGGTGCACGAAGTAGACCCCGCCGCTGGGGCGTACCCGCACGGCGTGGAGTGCCTCGATGTAGGTGCGAATCAGGGTGCGCAGCTGATCGCCGCTGTAGAAGTGGCACTGGCGCCGGTAGGCGTCCTCTACCTCGGCCAGGGTGGCGCGCACTGTGTCCTGCTCGGGCGGGGCCAGGGCGGCGATGGCGGCGGCGTTGGGGACGATCTGCAGGCTTCCGGCGCCGGGCTGGCGCCGGTCGGCGCGCTGAAAGATGATCTCGGCCAGGCCGGGGTCGTAGGACAGCTGCAAGCGGCCCTCGTCGCGTACTTCCCGTACCAGGTGCCGGGTGATCTGGTGGGGCTCCCGGCTCACGTGACGGATCATGAGGGTGGCTTCGACCTTCTCTCCCGACAGCGGCGTCGACTCTGGCAGCCGGTAGCTGGTGCGCACCCCGGTTTTGCCGGTGACGCGCTCATAGGCGTTCAGCGGGGTAATCGGTGCAGGCAGAAAGTCCTGGTGCAGGCCGAGCTCGGTGAACCAGCGCTGCAGCTCCTGGTGGCTGACGCCGGTCTCGGTGCCGTAGATGGAGTACATCACCAGGTAGCCGAACAGGGGGGCGTCGCCTCGTTCCATCGCGGTGGTGTAGGCGGCCAATCCGGCGGCGGCACCGGCGCTGCCGCGGCGGGTGGCTGTGGTCTGGGCGGGGATGGCGGTCAGCGTCGAGTGGGACATGGCAGTGCTCTCCTTGCGGCGGGGGACGGTGCGCCAGGGCGCGGGGAGCCCGGGCGAAGGGGGGGAGGAACAGGGGGCGGTGGCTGCGTGCGGATCAGCGTGGGCAGCGGCCTTAGATGAGGCGGAACATCGATCGGGGGGCCTCGACGTCGGCGAGGTCGGTGATGTGGCGCACGTCGTCGCACAGCTCGGCCAGGATGCGGCCGGGCCGGTGCGCAACCGACACCCCGAACACCCGAAAGCCCACGGCGGTTTTGCGCTGCTGCCAGCGGGTCATCCACTCCGGTGTGAGGTCGCATTCGCCGTCGGTGATCAGCACGATGTCGCCGTGGCTGAGGTCGTCGACGTCGTAGCTCTCGGCCAGGATGTCGGCGGCTGCCTCCAGGGGCCCGGCGAAATCGGTGCCGCCGTCGAAGAAGTGCTCGGCGAACTCCAGCACCTGGGGCAGAGGGGCCTGGCCGCGGGGGAAGTCGAAGATCTGCCGCTGGCCGGCGGAGGCGAACAGGATGCCGACGAAGTGGCGGCCGGCGGCACGGGCCTGGTCCAGCAGCGCCAGCGCGCACGCTTTTGCCCAGGCCTCCCGGGAGATCCCGTCTTCTTGCCGGGTCATGGAGCCCGAGCAGTCCACCAGGGCGATGATCGCGCCGTTGCCGGCCTGCTCCTCGCCTTGGGTGTCGTAGACCATCAGCCGGCCTTCGGCTAGCCGGGCGGCGAAATCGGCCCGCAGCGCCGGCACCGCCAGTGCCGCCAGTTCGGAAGGCACCAGGTGGGCCAGGTCATCGCCGACGGTGATGCCGGCCAGCTCTCCGCGGGCGTGCGGGATGCGGCGGGCCCGCTCCCCGGCCGCCATCGCCCGAAATCGGCCGATCAGCTCGGTGAAGGCGGCCAGCCGGTGGCCGGTGATCAACTGGGCGAGCTCGGCCCGCTCGGCAAAACTCATCCGCCGCAAGCGCCCGGCATCGATGCCCCAGGCGGCCATCTGCGCGGTCTCGGCGCGGGCCTGCTGCGTGGCCGCGGCGGTGCCGGTGCGGGCCGCCGCACGGATGCCGGGTGCCGCCTGCTCAAGTGCCCCCTGGGTATGTGCCTCGGCCTGGCCGACAGCGTCGAAGGCGGCCTCGGCCGCCGCCAGCGCCGTTTCGAGCTGCTGGACAGCGACGTCGCCGACGTCGGCGTCGGCGTTGACGGCCTCGAGTGCGGCCTGCACCCGCTGGGCGGCCTGGACGGCCTGCTGGCGCGCCTGCTGCGCGGCTTCGGCTGCCTGCTGGCTGTCGCGGGAGTGCTCCAGCATCTCGCGCAGCGCCGATCCGTGCGCGAGCACCGCCATCGCCGCGGCATAGGCATCGCCGATGGTAGTGCGGCGCAGTTCGATGAACTCCGGCGTATCGACCAGCGCAGAGATCACCTGGTGGTTCACCGCGCGCGAGGGGTCGACCTGCGCGCGGGTGCGCAGCTGGGGTGCCGTCTTGTAGGCGGCGGTCCATACATCGCGCACCAGGTCGGTGGTGTAGTGGTGGCGGTCGGCCAAGTCGTCGGCCAGCCGCCGCAGTGCTGTCGCCTGGGTGAGGGTTTCCCGCCAGGTCATCTCGTCGAAGCGGTCGGCCTCGATGACCTGGGTATGCGTAGCGGGGGTGCGGGCCAGGCCGAGGCAGCGTCCGGCCCGGGCCGCGAGGTCCTTGAGTTTGGCGTTCACGCGCATGGCGGCACTCCGAAGGTCGTATCACAGGTGGGTCAGCGGGTGAGGTGGACGCAGGCGAGGCAGGGCCGCCTTCGATGACTCCGCTTCCCCCCGGGGGGCAGCCGGGCGGCGCGGCGGGAGACCGGCGCCCGTATCGACCTGACCGCGGTGCGCCTCGATAGCGCACCGCGCCCGGGCCCGAAGGCACCCTCCTTTGCGGGTTCAGACAACAGTGCTGGCCATGCGGGAACTGATGCCCAGTGCCTCGGTCATGAGGCGGGTGTGAACGGCGCGGTAGCGGGTGATCACCTCATCGAGAGCGGCCGTCGACCGGCCGGCCGCCTGGGACTGCTGATGCAGTTCCTCCAGCCGATGGCCGGCCCGGGCGAGCTTGGGATTGGCCTCTCTAGCCGCCCACTCCGACAGTTCCTCTCGAGAGCGTCCGAGCTTGCCGTCCAGTTCAGTGTTCAGTTCCTCGATGGCCTTGAGCAGATCGAGCGCCTCGCCCGCGTCGGGGTTGACGATCTTCAGCACCTGCTTTTGCGTCGTCGGCCGCTCGGCCGGAGAGTTCCACAGCACATGCGTCAGGATCGCCAGATCGCTGATGTCGACCTGACGGCGCCCGGCCAGGAAGGCACACGCCTGCAGCAGCCGCATCGCCAGCCGCCAACGGCGGTCGGAGGCGATGATCTCAGCGCGGTGCAGCGCGGCCCGCAACGTGCACACGGCCTCCACGACGGTCTCGGGGATGGTGATGGCCGGCACGTGGATGCGCACCGCGGCCTGCAGGTCGGCCAAGGTCACCGTGGTTGGCGGGGCGGCCGGGACGGCCGGGACGGCCGGGAGCGTGGCGGAGCGCATCAGGTGGGCGAAGTTACTCACCTCGGCCAGGTAGCCGACCTGGATGCGGACCAGCAGCCGGTCGTAGACGGCCGCGCTGTCTTCACCGGAGGGCAGCTCGTTGCTGGCGGTGATCGCGGCCAGCAACGGACACGGGATGGGGGCACCGCCGGCCTCGGGGTGGTAGAGGCGCTCATTGAGGAAGGCCAGCATCGCGTTCAACGCGCCGGGCCCGCACTTGAAGATCTCATCGATGAAGGCGATGTCGGCCTGGGTGGCGCGGCCGTCCCAGATCTGCTGGTAGCTGCCCTGCATCAGCGCGGCCACGTCGATCGGCCCGAAGATGGCCTTGGGGTCGGTGTACGTGCTCAGCAGGATCTCCCAGAAGCGGGCGCCGGTGATGCGCCCGGTCAGCTCCCGGGCCAGCTCGGACTTGGCGGTGCCGGGCGGACCCAGCAGCAAGCTGTGCTGGCCGGCCAGCAGGCAGGCCACCAGCGCGTGAACCACCTCGGCGCGCTCCAGGTAGCGGGCGCCGACCTCGCCGATGATGGCCCGCAGCCGGGCCGCGGTGCCGCTGCCGTCGCCGGGGTCAGCCGACGGCGGCGCGGTCGTCAGGGGTGCCGTCAAGGTCATGTCTTCTCCAGAGAAAAGGGGGCAGGGCGTGTGAGAAGGTGCAGCCGGTGCCAGGGGTCTGCTGTGATGGCGGGGTCGTAGCGTCGGCGCTCTTCAGGCCGTCACTGGTTGCCGGCGGAGCGCTTGCGGCGTATCCACCGCGAATGTGAAGACACCCCGGGTGATCAAGGGCCCGCCTCGGCGTGCGGGGGCACGAGGGGGGCGGCAAAGGTGGCCGGCTGCGGGGTTAAAACAGCGCGTCGCTGACTGGTCGCTGCGCCCGCGTGGTGCGCCGGGAGGTGGTTCGTCGGCCGGGCCGGGCCACCGGGTCAGAGCGCTCACGGAAATCGACGGTGACGATCTCGGTGAGGGGCGCGACGCCGCGCCAGCCCGGATAGCAGGCCGTGTCGATGCCGACGTTGAAGCGCAGCTTGATGCCGGTCTGCGCGGTGAAGTGGCGGTAGACCTGCGGGTAGTCCCACTGGGAGGGACGGGGACCGCTGTAGCAAAACGGCGCCAGCGTCTGCGGGAGGATGAACGCCCCACGGTCGGCCAGGTCGGCGGCCAGGTCGATGACGTGGTATTCGATCCGGTTGCCGCGATAGCGGGGCGATCGGAGGCCGCCGCGGGTGACGAAGCCGAAGGGAGGGTTGGCCAGCGCCGCATCAAAGCGCCCCAGGTCAAGCTGGGGAAGGTCGAAGACATCGGCGCAGATCCACCGGGCCTCGGGCAGCAGCCGGCGGCCGACTTCGACGTAGGCGGGGTTCTTTTCCACGCACACCAGCTGCAGGGGCGCCTTGTCACGCTCCCAGTCGGTGACGTAGCGCTGCCGATAGCCCCACGCCAGGTGGCCGATGCCAGCGCACAAGTCGATGACGCGGCAGCCGCCGATGTGCAATGCCAGATCCCGCGCCAGCTCTCGCGGGGTGAAAAACGCCCCGTCCAACGGATTGGTGATGGTGGAGGCCTCCTGCCAGTGCGCCAGGACGAACTCGACCTCCTCCTCCGACAAAGGCTCTGACGAGCGCACCAGGTCATCGGCCTGGCGGTGCAGTGTGGCTTGTGCCTTGGT
The DNA here is from genome assembly GCF_014648175.1 of Planobispora rosea. Lineage (GTDB taxonomy): Bacteria > Actinomycetota > Actinomycetes > Streptosporangiales > Streptosporangiaceae > Planobispora > Planobispora rosea. The sequence goes on along the minus strand of NZ_BMQP01000026.1, from coordinate 94,321 downwards.
GAGCTTGAGCATGCGCAGAGCACCTCCTTACGGGTGGGGCGGATCGGCGTGCGGGCGCCGGAGCTCGCGGTTGCACGGCGGGCGGCCGCTGCAGGCAGCGCCAGGACGGGGTGATGGATGAGGAGAAGCGGCCGCGCCCCTGCTGTCTGCCGGGGGCGCGGCGGCTGGTGCTGCGCCGGGTTTCGTCGGCGCGCTCATCCCTCAGGGCTGTGCACGTAGGCGTAGCCGTCGGGCAGGGACACGCCTCGGCCGCACCGCTGGCACTCGAAAGCGTCGGTCTCGAAGCCGCCGTCGCCGAGGCTGACGGTGATGAGGCCCGGCTCGGTGATGGTCAGCTCGTTGGTGCGGGAGGCCACCTCCAGCTCGACGATGTCGTCGGCGGCACCGCAGTCATCGTAGGGACAGGTGAGCTTGCCGTCCTGGATGAGGACCATCGCCGCACCGTCCACGGTGGGAGTCACCGACGCGCAGCATGCGGGGACGGTCGCGCTGTCGGCGTCACCGCCGGTGAAGACACCCGGGCGCCGGCCGCACGTCGGGCAGAGACCGGGGCTGCCGGAGACGGGGTGGGGCTGGGTGTGTATCGGCGTGTCCTGCGCGGCAGGCTCCTCCTCGAAGCGGTGAAGCGCAAGCAACAGCTCTGCCTCCCCGATGAGCCCGCGCTCATACTCCTTGACGAATTCGCGCTCGGGCTCCGGCAACGATCCGGCGGCGGCCATGTCCACGGCGGCCTGCACCATGCAGCGGTTAAAAACGTGGGACTCCGCCGAGTCCATGGTCAGACCCAGCATCTCGAAGCGGAAACGTTCGACGCGCACGAACCTCTCGGCGGCGGCGACGGTGGCGAAGTGCTGCTCCTGGCGGCTGGGGCGGTCGCCGTGTCGCATCACGGAGATGACGGTGATCTCATCGTCCGCCTGCACCCACAGGATGATCTTTCCGAAGTCGTGGCTGAGAAGGCCGGGGTTGAGGAAGCAGACGACGACACTGACGATCATGGTGATCCTTCCTGCGGGTCGCGAAAAAGCGGATGCGCAAGGGCTGGGGGAGGCTCCGGCGCCGTACACCACTCCGGTGAAGCCGGCATCCGGGGGCCGACTCCACCGAGGGACAAGGGCCCGCACGACCGCCCTCCTGCCGGGTGGGGGCGGCAGAAGGGCGGCCGGGCGGGAACCCCGGGATCAGGCGGTGAGCTCAGCCGGCCGATGCCGGCCAGAGCTGGTTATCCGGCCGCAAGGACCAGGGCGTCGTCCTCCTGGTCGGGCAGGTGCGTTGCCGGGCCGGTGCTTGGGTCCAGGTCGGCCACGATGACGGTGATGTTGTCGTGGCCGCCGGCCGCCAGCGCGGCGTCGACCAGGGTGTCGCGGGCCTGCTCGGTGGTTGCGGCGCCGGTCAGGATGTTGGCGATCACCTCGTGGTCCACGTCGCCGTCCAGGCCGTCGGAGCACACCAGCAGTCGGCGGACGGGCCGCTCATCCAGATGCAGCGTCACGGTCTCCGGCTCGCCCTTGAGGACGTGCCGCAGCACGCAATGCAGGTCACCGGGCGGGTTGTGCGGACTGGTGACCCGCTGCAGCTCGCCGCTGTGCAGCAGCTGCCACACCGACGAATCCCCGAGCCAGGCCACCTCCACCCACATGGCCGCCTCGCTCGAGGCGTCGTTGCCCAGGGCCACGACGGTCAAGGTCGAGGTTCCGTACCCATTGCGCCAGGGATCGCCTTGGATCTGACCGGCCAGCACGTGCTGGGCGGTGGTGCAGGCCAGATCCGCCAGGCCGGTGCGGGCGGCGGTGTGCGCGGCGACCTCGGCGGCCAAGACCGCCGCATCGTAGGCGTCCTGGCTCGCGCCGACCCCATCGGCCACGACCAGGGCCGTGCTGCGCTTTCCGGTCTCCACGGTGGCGTAGTCGTTGTTGCTCCGGCGCCGCAGCCCGACGTGGGAGGCGTAGGAGACGGTGGCCATCGGCAGGACACGGGTGTCCCGCAGCGTGCGGGGCGGCAGCTCGGCCGCGCTGAGCTCGGCGAAAGCACGGACGCTGGCGTCGGTCATGGAGATCTCCTTGGAAAGGGGAAGTTCGCGACGAAGAAAAGGCCATCGCCCTGAGCAGTGCTCAGGGCGACGGCCCGCCTCCGGGCCAGGCCCGCAGGATCGGCACGAGCGCCGGGGAACGGTCCCCAGCTCAGGGCCGGAAGGGTGCAGCCGGCGCTAGAAACGGGGGAAGACCGTCCTGCTAGTACCGGCCCTTGATGGCCTGGCGGTGCGGGAAGGTCGGCGGGTCGACCTCGACCCCGCCGGTGGCGAGGTACTCCTGCAGCGCGAGCCGGCAGGCGTCGCGCACGCCACGCCGCTGCGGGCCCCAGCCCTCCGCGCGCACGGCCGCACGCGACGGGGCCGGGCAGTGGAAACGCCAGCTGAGGACGGCAGCGGGGACGCCCGGGTTCTCCGCCCACAGTCGGCGCAGCGGGTCCCAGTCCCGCAGCAGCTCCGGATCGGCCGGCTTTGCGCTGAACGCGTCCTTGATGCGCCAGCGAAGCTGCTCCTTGCGGGTACGAGCCATCGAAGACCTCCAACCAGAAGAGGAACCATCACCGGGAGAGGGGCGGGGCTCCCGGCGCCTGGGTCGCCATTGCCGCGGGTTCTCGGGGCGGGGCAAGGCTCGCCGGAGGCCGCGCAGCGGCCTTGCCCCGCCCCGGGGTTCCGTGGCAGACCCGCAGAAGGCGCCAGAAGCCCCAGCCCGCGCACGCGCTCGGCCATGACCCGTCTCTCACCTCAGGGAGCTCCAGCCGGTCGCCTCAGTGGCCACCCCGGGCGGGCAGCAAAGAAGGAAGGTGGGAGAGCTGTCGGCACCGACGGCAGGGTCACTGGATGCGGGCCGTCGAGGTGAGTGCTCGATGGGTCTGCCGTTCGGCGCCGGTGCGGGTGAGTGCCCACCCGTAGTACTCGCGGTAGCCGGTGAGCTCCTCCGGGTCGGGGTGGCACAGGTACCAAAAGCAGCCGAACGGGTGGGTCGGCTGGTAGTCGGCCTGGCCGGCGCCTTCGGTGCGTACGGCATTCCGAGCCTGGGCGCGCTGCTCGGCGGTGAACTGGTAGCGAGCGAGCATGCGCAGCCGATGGCTCATCAGGTAGACGAAGATCGAGATGGCGAAAATGCACAGCACGCTGGGGACGGTGAGGAAAGGGCTCATGCTGCTCCTTTGGACGATGACGCGACATCAGCGGTGAGGATGAGTGGCGCGCCCGAAGCTGTCTGCTGCCGAACGCATGGTGATCGCGGGATAGCGGGGCAACCGCAGGTCAGATGAGCGAGGATGTGTTATCCCGGCAGGGGGCGGCAGTCGCGGAGCCGACCGGGGCCGCGGCGGAATCAGTCCTCGGTGCTGGTGGGATGGAGGGTTTCGGCCGCACCGGAGCAGATGCTGATGCGCAAAGGCTGCCCTGTATGAAAGCGGCGGAAGTAGCGGACGTGCTTTTTGACGCGGTGGTCCAGGCCGGCGAGTTCACGGCTGAAGTAGTCGGTCATGCCATGGCCGCTTCGGCCGATCGCCGGGCCGGGTGGGGCATTCCACAGCCGTTCACAGGCGAAACGCACCCAGGTCAGGCCCTGCCAGCAGGCACGGGTGGTACGGGGGCGCTCGCTGACGTCGTGCACGGTGACGGGCCGGGTGGCCAGGTGCTGGTAGAAGTCCGGGCCCAGCGTCCACAGAATGTCACCCCAGCGTTTTTGCTCGCACCAGGTCGACTGCAGCCGCAGGTAGTGCGGGCGCGGCACGTGGGAGGCGCACAGCAGGCCGCGGGTCAGGTTGAGATAGTGGACGGCATCAAGATCGGGGGTCATCGGTGTGCTCACTTCAGGGGCAGGTTCAGCAGCAAGACCCGGGCGATGTCGAAGGGAGACAGCTCAGCGTGGGTGATGCGCTGCACCGAAAGCGGAGTGATGCCGGTGACGGTGACGCCGCACAGCACGTCGTGGTGTCCGCGCCGCTGGCCCCAGTACGGCCGGTAGTCCTCCTGCCGGTAGATGGCCAGGTAGAAGGTCGGCGCCTCTGCGTCGGCCCGTGCGTGGCTCTCGGCGGAGTTCGTCCATAGCCGGCAGTCGCAGGCCGGATCACCGCAGCGTTCGGCCTCCAGATCCCGGGGCGTGGCCCGGTAGCGGGTCATGTCGCCGTTGAGCAGCGGACAGGCCCGCCTGGCGTAGGAGGCGCAATCGGCAGGGTGCAGCGCGGGCTCGCTGGAGTAGCCGCGGGTGAAGTCGACCGGACGCAGCAGCAGCGCGTACTTGCCGCCCGGCCGCCTCGACAACGGCTGGCCGCACACACCGCACTGCTTGCCGAGCACGAAGGTATTGACGTGGCCGGGATGGTTGATGCCGAACAGGGCCCGGCCGCCACGGTGGTGGGCTGCGACCGCGGGGACGGCCAGTCCGCCCTGCACCGGGCACCCCGACAGGCGCTTGGGGATGGGGACGCTACTCATGTGCCCAGTCCGTCGAGCATGATCGCCCGGTAGACGTCGTCGATCGCGTCCACGGCGGTGTCGTCGTCCATGGCGTCCAGGTGGGCCAGCGGTGTGACATCCACGTCAACGTCGGCGAGGCGGGCGTCGGCGATGGCGGTGCGGAGGGTCTCGTTGTAGGGCTCAGGATCCATCGAAAGGGGGTTCTCCTGTTCTGTGGTGGGCCGGGCAGGGCGGCTGCGACGGTGGTGGCCACCCCGCCGGAAGCGGTGACATGGTCGGCAAGGAGCGAAGGCGGGCGGCCTGCGAAGTCCTGAAGCAGGCTGCCCGGAAGGGGAAGGGCGGCTGGTCGCCGGGCCCGGGCGGGCTACGACCAGGGCAGGCCGAGCCGTGCAATGATCGCCAGGTCGTCGGCGCTGGGCCGGCCGGGGGTAACGAGCCGGATCTTCGACCGGGTCAGGTGGCGCAGTGACACGCCCTTGGGGGCGCCGCGCGCGGAGGGGCGCAAGGTGTAGTCGGTGGCGGAGAACCGCACCGAAAACCACGGGTCGGCGTCTTGCCCGGCGCGGATCACCGCATCCGGTGTCGTGGTGTTCCAGCTGGCGCACTGACACCGCGGGTCACCGCATGGGCGGGCCGAGCGTGGGCTGGTCCGGTGGCGTTGCAGGCGCCCGGACAGCATCGGGCATGCCCGGATCGTGTATGTGGCGCACCACGGATGCTGGGCGGGTTCGTCGACGTAGCCGCGGACGAAATCCTGTGGCCGGGCCATCAGCACCGCGACCTCTTCCAGCCCTTGGTCGCACAGCTGGCATCGCTGACCGATCAGGCAGTCGGCCACCGTGTCGGAGTCGACTTCGCCGAGAACGGGCGTGCCGTTGCGGTGTCGCAAGGTTATGGCGGGCACGACCAGGCCCCGCCAGGTAGGCCGGTCCGCCAGTTGGATCGGGATCGACGGATGTTGGGTGGGTACCCGAGGAGACGGGCAGGCGGGCAGGGACATCAGCGGACCCTCCTTGATCACCAGGCAAGAGGAAGGGGACGGATCCCGTGCGGGAATCAGGCGCAGGCGGGATCGGACAGAGCAAGGCAGGGCAGGTTGGCGTAGGGATCCGGCACTGCCCTGCCCGGAGCCGATGCGAGCCGCGACGCCGAACGGAGCGGTTTGCGGTGGCGCGCAAACGGCACCGGAGCCGGTTATGCCGCGCGGGCGAAGGTGTCGCTGGCCAGGCCGCGGCCGATGATCTCGTGGTGCCAGGCGAGTGCCGCCCGGGCGCAGTAGTTGCAGGTGGTGTGGGTGCAGCCGGGCAAGCGGAGGGAAGCGGAGCGCGCGCCGAATGACCAGGCTTGGGAATCGCTGGAGAGCAGGTACGGGCCGCTGATTTTCAGGCCGGTGATGCCGAAGCCGTAGGCGTGCAGGCGGATGCCGTCTTCGGCCAGCTCCTTGATCAGCAGGTGGATCGGGATGCTGGTCTGGCGGCGGCAGACGCTGCCCAGCCCGACCAGCGGCTCATCGCGTAGATCGATGCCGACGGATTCGTACATCTTCCGGTGGCGGCGGTAATCTCCGGCGGTCCACCCCTGCAGTGAGGGCACGATCGGTAGCTCAGGGGCCAGTGACCGCAGCAGCAGCAGCAGGTTCTCGATGGTCAGCCGCTGGTGATCGCGCGTGGTGAGGCCGGTGCTTCGGCGTACCTCTTCTTCGCACATGTAGTCCTGCTGGGCGATCCAGCGCAGCTGCCCGATCTCGGCGATGTAGCGGCGCACGTCGTCGAGGTACTGCTGCGGCTCGATCCGCCAGCGGGCCGACGGATCGGTCGCTTTCTTGCGCCGCAGGTGCATGTAGCCACTGGAGTCCAGCGCCCATGGGCCCCGGGCGCGCGGCAGCTTCCGCTTCAGGCGACGCAACCGGGAGTAGCTGACGAACAAGGGAATGTGCTCGTTGCCTTCCCAGATGGAGCCTTCGCGGTTGAGCCAGCTCGGTTCCGGAGCTCCAAGAAGCAGGGTGGGCATGTCGCGGCGGCCTCGGTCTCGGTCCGCCCCGGTCAGAGGTCTGGCCATGCCGGTTCCGCCCAGTCCAGCTGCTGGCGGATGCCGTCGAGCTCATTGGTCGTGCCCTTCAAAAGGCCAGCCAGCATCTCCGTGAGGTCCGCCTCGATCGGCGTGGTCATCGTCGTGATGGCTTCTCCGGGTTCAATGCGAAGACTCGGTCTCGGGTAGAGCGGTGGCCAGCAGAAGAAGTCCCGGTCCGGAGCGGGGACCGAGAGGTTTCGGGCATGCTCGGGCCTCCTCACGTGAGGGGAGTTTTCTAGTGGGTGGGCGCCGTAGCGGGAATGATCAAAACCCGCCTTGGCAAGCACCTCTGCTTGCCAAGGCGGGCGGGGCGGTAGGTCAAGCGTTGCCGTCGCCAATGGGTGCAGGGGAGGAGGGTTCAGGAGCGGCCTCGCCGTGTGGGGGAGGGGAGGCGGGCGGCCGCGCGATAGTCGGCGCCGTTGGCCATTCGGAACTTCACCGTTTCTCTGCACGCCCCGCAGGTGACATCTGCGGGGTCGTCGGTGTGCTGGCTGGTGTTGTGCCGCTGGCACGCGGGCGGGTTCCGGTAGTGGGTGACGGGCGGCTTGGTCGCGATGACGTCCTCCGGGAGGCGGTGCGCACAGGAAGAGGGTCGGCACCTGGCCGCAGTGGGATCACGGCCAGGTGCGACGTGGTCAGGGCGCCAGGTGCTGGGGATCGAGGAGCGGGCTGCTGGCGGGAATGCGTCCGGCGCGGATGTCGCGTAGCCGCATGAGCATGTGACCGAGGAAGTTGGCTCCTGGCGCCGCGCAGGCCCGGCGACCGCAGGTGCAGTTGCCCCAGGTGTTGTCGTGCCAGCTGTTTCCCTCTTCGAGGAAGGCCTGGCCGGTGGCCAGCAGCAGCGCGGTGACCTCGCGGCCGGGCGGGAACTTGGCGCGCAGCACGCTGTCCATCGCCTGATAGCGCACACGGTGGTCCCAGTGAGGGCGGAGCGTCACGCGGCGGCCGCGGCGTTTGGCTTCCGCGGGGGTCGGGGCGGCGATGACCCACGCGCGTTCGTCAGGGTCGGTGGTTTTGGCGGCGTTGAAGGCGTGTTCGGCCGTCGGATAAACGACCGGAAGACTATTGCCTGTGGAGACGATCTCCACGGTGATGTCGGAGAAGTTCGACAGGAACGCGGAGGCTCCGGTGAAGCGAGTGATGCGGCCATGTGACATCGCGAGATCTCCTGATCAGATGCGTGGAGTGCCGAGCGCGGGCCGGTCGGGGGGCCGGCTGAGCCGTCTCGGGCGGCCGCGAGTGCTGGTGTCCAGGGTTCGGAGCGAAGCGACGATGCCCTGGACACCAGCGGGAGGGGCTGCCAGGCTCAGTCAGCCGGCGCGCCGGCCCGGGAACAGCCTGCCGGGCCCTTGGGTTCCTGACGGGATGAGATGTACCACGGCGATCCAGGCGGACCGGTACACACCGCGGCCGCCAGCACCGTGGGACGGCGGATGAGCTGGATCGAGGCAGGGCGAATCTCGGGGACACCTCAGTACCAGCTGCTCACGCAGTTGATGTCGTGCTCGCCTCGGGGGGTGCTCTCGCCTGCTGGGCAATCGCATGACACATCGGCGACGGGGGCCTTGGGCGGCTGCGGGTGACGCCAGAGGGAGCGGGCGGTGAAGAACTCCAGCTCCTGGTGTTCGGAGGAAACGCAGCAGTACCGGGCCTGGTCGTCGACTTCTGCATGGAGGTAGCGGACGGACCGGCGGCCGCCGCACACCGGGCAGTGCAGCGCGCCGAGGCTCACGAACCGGTCGGTCACCTCTCGGCCACCGGTGGTTTGCACGCGGATATTGGTGACGTCGTGCTCTGCGGCCAGCAGGGCCGCCAGCGCTTCGATGCCTTCACCGGGCATCTCCTGGACGATCGTGCCGGAGGGGGTGGTGTAGGTCAGGCGAAACAGTTCCTCCCCGTCATGCCGCGGCGAGGGTGGCGTCGCCGATGAAGGAGGCGTCTTGAGGGCACTCCAGCCCTGCGGCTGGTCGATGGCCGGCAGACCGTCGACCGCTTCGATCAGCCGTCGTGCGCTGTAGATGGTGAGGTCGGCCTCGCGCCTGAGCCGGCGGCTGTCGAAGAAGGGTTCACCCGCCCGATCCTTGGCTCCTTTCCAGTGCTGCAGCTGTTCCTGCAGGTCGGTGAGTCTGGTGGTGAGAACGGGGGGAATGTGCACGGCACGTCCTTTCCGCCCGTAGCAGCGATGCTGGTGCGGGGCCGAGGAGGTGGATCGGTTGAGCCGTCTCGGGCGGCCGCGAGCGGAGCGGACCAGGTGGAGCGCCCGCAGCGAAGCGAGGACGAACGACCTGGTCCGCTCCGGGAGTGGCTGCCAGGCTCAATCAGCCGATCCACCTCTTGGGGCCGGCTGCTTGTTGCGGCCCGCCAATCCGAGGGCACAGCAGGCGATGCGGCGGGAGACAGCGCGGAGGCGTGCCCGGCGGAAGGGGGCTGTGGTCGCGGGGATGCGGGGGAGGCTCGATCGCCGGGGCTGTCGGGAACGGCACTCCGCGCATTACAGTGATCGTCATGACTGTCAGGGAAGACTTGTCGGAGCGTGCCGAGAACCTGCTGAAGCAGCGCCTGCCGACCGCCCGCGCTGTCGACGAAATCGATCAGAAGATCGCCGATCGCCTTCGCGAGCTCACGGAGCTGATCAAGGAGCGTCCTCGGGTGTATGCCCGGGCGCTGCGTGACGGCTGGGGCAAGGAGGATCTGGAGGCTCTGGGCATCCCCGAAGAGGTGAAGGTCACCATCGATGGGATGTCGGGGACGCGGCGTCCGCGGCGCTCGCGTTCGGAGAAGGCAGCGCCGGCTGCGACCGGTCCAGCCCTTGCTACAGGGGTGGATGCGACCCCGGAACCCACCGCACAGCAGAACGGTCACGAACCGGTCCCTGATGCGGACCGACCGTGGTGACCATTGGGTGTCCGGTGCCGCGGTGATGGCCGCCGCGGCAGGAACCGGCGTGCCCCGGGCTTATGGGGTGTCGCGCTGCCCCCGGGCCTGGCGTACCTTGCGCGCGATCAGCTCCCGCACCTGCGCCGGGTCGAGCCCGTCCAGCTCGGCGGCGCTCACCTTGCCTTGGATCTTGTCGTACGGAACCGTGTCGGTGAACAGCCGCTCCCTGCCACGCGGGTTAGCTATCTCCTTGCACTGTGCAACCGTGCGCACCGGCCCACCCGGCGTGCCCACCCAGTAATGCGCCCAGGGGATCGTCACGCTCTTGGCATTGACCCGCATGACCTCGACCACGTCCCCGTGATAGATCACGAAGTCGCCCTTGGCGAAGTCCGCCTTGCTCCACAGCTTCACGCCGCGCTGTTCAGCTTCGGCCAGGACATCCCGCCAGTAGCCGAGCTCATCGTCGATCGCGGCGATGTCGGCCTGGTAGCGGGCGATGGTCTGCTCCCCGAGCGGCAGCCGGCACCGGCGGGAGCCGTCATCGTAGGTGTGCTCCACTTCAGCGCCCTCGGGCAGCTCCTGCCCTGCCCAGATCAGCCTCGTCGGTTTGTCCTGCAGCTCGCGTTCGATGCGCCGCCGGTCAGCCTCCAGCCGCTCGATGCGGCGCCGCGTCACCCCGGGGTCTTCCCGGTGCCGCTGGTAGCGCTCGGCCGCGGCAGACCGGCCTGCCCAGTAGGCTCCCTTGTTCAGCTCCTCGACGGCCTTGCCATCCTGGGCATGCGCCCAATCCAGCAAGCGGCGATGCCCTCGCTCGCTGTGGTGACCTTCGAGGACCGGCTGCCCGGGCGGAAGGTGGCGCATCCGCTCCCGGGTGCGCTCCCAGCGGGTGTTGCCGGCCGCGGTGTTACGCTCAGCCCACTCGCCGTACCGATAAGCGCGCTCCTCGGCCCGCTCGTTGCGGTCGGCCTCGGCCTCGGCGAAGGAACGGCCCGGCATGATGTCGTCGATGTCGATCGCGACGGTAAAGCCGGCCGCGCGCAGCGCGGCGGCTACATCCTCAATAATCCACCGCTTGGCGGCCCTGTCCCGGGAGTTCGGGATGTATAGGCCGACGTAGCGAGAGGACCGGAAGCCGCGGCGCTTGACGATGTCCCAGACACCGTCGCCCTTGCGGCTGCCCTTGATCAGGGTGCCCTCGGCGCGGGTGTGCACGATCCGGATGGTCTTCTTGGTGGGCTGGGCGGTCGTCGCCTCTTCCACGATGCTGCTCCTTGTGTCATTGCGTAGGTGGCGGATCCGGCCACGAGCAGGTCCTCAACCGACAGCTGCGGGGCCGGATCTGGTGTCAGGTGTGGTTGCGGACGACACCCCCGGGGGGAGGTCATCTGCGACGGCCACGGCGGTGCAGATAGGGGCCTGGAGCGGCTCGAACGCATCCAGGCGGCAGCCACATCAGCCCGCCCGAATCAGCCCGCCGCTGCTGTCTTCGGCCAGTGGTCGGGGCCCGGGGTGCGCTCGATCGGCGCCCCCGCGTAGGTCGCCGGGCAGGACCGTGACGAGCGGCTCGTCATCGGCCAGGTCCCCACGCGCGGTGCGGATGGTGGGCACGCACATGGCCCATACGGTGATTTGCTGACCACCTGTGCAGAACACCCCTCCGCGCAGAGGAGTGGCTGCTGGCAGAGCACGTCGCCCCACACGAGTCGGCGAGGCGGCCGTGCGGGGCCATCAGGGGGATGTCTCCTCTTCGCGGGTGGGGGCCGAGCCGTAGATGCCGAAGAGACCGAAGTCCTCGGGCGAGCGGGTGGCGCGCAGCCAGAACCCACGGCCGTGCTCGTCGTAGTGCAGGCCGTCCCACGTCCACCCGTCGACGACCGCCAGATCGTCGAGCCGCCAGGTCATCGACCGAGAAGCCCAGCCCTGCTCCGGACGGTTCATCACGTGATATTCGCTGCGGCCGTCGCGCTCGAGGACGCGCACCAGCACGCGTTCGGTGAAGGACTCCAGCCGCCGGCGCGGCCGGATGACGGGGCAGGTCGTGCAGTCGCCGTCGCGCAGGCAGGGGCCGAAGCCACCCCAGGCGGCGCGCCGGGTGTCATGCGACTCAAACAGTTTCGTCGCATACAGCGGCCGTAGTGCGCACTGCGCCCGGAAGACCGCGCCCCAGCTGATCGACATGCGGTTCCAGCCCTGGCCGTCGGGGCCACGCGGGTCGTGGGCGGGGGCGGGCAGGTAGATCGGCATGAGCGGGCTCTCCTTTCATGGAAACAGGGCGTCTTGGACGGTGGCCGCGGCAAAGGCCGCCCTGGTGAAGGGCAGGCGGGGGACCAGGACGGCGATGCTGTAGCCGCCGCCGGGCGCATATCCGGGCACGTGCCGCATGCCGGGTGGGGTGCGGTAGGCCCGCACTGGGCCCTGCTGGTCGAACCAGCCGGGCGGATACACCCGGCGGCATTCGGCCTCCCACCGCTTCAGCGGGGCGCCTTCATAGGGGCGGTGCTCCATGACGGGCAGGCGCCGCCATCCCGGGTAGGCGTGGTCGCAGCCGTCCTCGACCGCAGCGTTCTCACACGAGCGGGCGGGGCCTTCGTGGCCGCAGCCGCCGCAGTGGGAGCGGAAACGCAGGTGGTAGCTGGGGTCGGCGACCGTCGGCGAAGCCACTTCGCCGTCTTCGGCCCACCAGGAGCAGACAGTGACCCGGCAGGGGCTGCCCGGCTCACCGGGGCCGGGATGGGTGGGAGCGATGGGCACCGGGAGGTCAGGAGCCATGGCAGAAGATCACCTTTCGGTCAGTTCGGAGCTGCCGGGCCGTTGAGCGGGACGAGCAGGTTCAGGCGCGGGCGCCACGGCCACCCAGCTCCCGCAGGTTCACCGACCAGTTCGCCGACGCAGGCGTCCAGTCGCGAGGGCTGGACGCGTCCGGTCGGCGCGCGGGCCGTCAGCGGCGCGGACCGGTGCCCGGGACGGTCTCGTACCTGGCGGAGTCAGGAGGCCGCGGGAATGGCGAACACCCTGCGAGGGCCGTCGATGCGGTAGCGGGTCATGTCGGCGGTGGCCGCATCGGCGCTGGCATCGCCGGTAGCCAAGGCTCCGCGCGCTGCGGTGCCCAGGGCATCCGCCGTCTCGGGCCGCCGGCCTGAGGTGATCCATGCGATGAGCGCCGCGCCGTAGGCGTCCATGTAGGTCCGTCGGTAGGCGCGCATGAGGTTGTCGCGGTCCTTGGGAGCGTGGTGCTCTTCAGGCAGGGTCATCAGGTAGGAGCGGTGGATGCGGGCCGCCGCCTTGGCGGCGGCATCGACATCCGCCAGGAAGTCCGGCACCACTTGGGCGATGCGCGCGATGTGATCGGCGCGGGCGGTGCAGGTCAGTTTCAGGTCGCCGTAGCGGAAGGTGGCGTGTTCGCGTTGGAAGACCGACACGTGCCCCTGCAGGCGGCGGATCAGCTCCAGAGCCAGGCGCAGCCGGATCGGGCCGAACCCGGCGCTTTTGGCGATGGTGATGGTGCAGGCCTCATACGGCAGCGCCGACTCGATCGCGTGGATGCGGGCGCGGGTCTTGCGGGCGAGGGCCGAGGCGTTAAGGAACTCCTCAACCGTGGTCGCGCCGTCGACCAGGGCGAGCGCGGCGGCCAGGCGGATGCGGCGCTGGTGCAGGGCGCCGAGGTCGTCATGCATGACGCGTGGGCCGGAAGACCCGGCGCGGGGGCCAGAGCGGGCTTACAGGCGCTCCTGATGCACGGTCGCCGGGCTGTCGCGGCGGGGAGCTGTCGGCTGAGCCGCTCAGGCGCGCCAGCGCACCGCGGTGGTGGTCAAGCAGCCCGTCCAGGTCGGCGCGTTTGGCCTTCAGCCCATCGATGCGCTGGCGGTGGGCGGCGCGGGCGGCGGCCTGGCACAGCGCATCCCGGCCGGAGTAGCCCAGCCAGTGACGGGCCAGGGCACTCAGCACCGCGGCGAAGTAGGCGCCGGTGTCTTGCGGAGCGTTGATCGCCACGCTGGCGGCGGTGAGGTCGGCGGCGTGAGCGAGCTGGTGGGCATCGACGGTGATGGCGCCGGTCACGGTGACGGCGCCGTCGAGGACGGGCCGGTGCGGCCGCCGGGTGGGATCGTCGGTGTGCTGGTCGCCGTAGCGGAGGGTGAGCCGGGTGGTGGTCGGGTCGATGGCGTCGGGCAGGGAGGTGGGCATGGCGATGATGACGCCGCTGATGCGCGCTCCGGCCAGCTGGTAGCGCAGGGCGCCGGTGTGCAGGTCGGGTTCGATGAGGGCGGGCAGATGGCCGGGGTCGGCGTTGATGATCAGGCGTGCGGCGGTCGGGGGGTATGTGGCGGTGCGCATGGGCGACTCCTGCTGGGCTGGGGCCGAAAGGCGGGGCCTGGGACCGCACCCTGCGGGGAAGGTGGGGTGGTGGTCAGGGGGTGCGGCCGGAGGCCGGCGGGAGTGGCGAGCGAGCGCGCCTGCGGCGGGCCGGAAGCGGCAGCGCGGCGATGTCCGGGTCGGTGCTGGCGACTTCGATGTGCTGTCCGGGCAGGTAGCAGCCGCACGTGCTTTGCCGGATGACCGTCAGCCTCAGCGGCAGGTGCCCGCTGTAGGGGCGGGGCCGGCCGATCGCGGTGATGCGGGTCAGGACGGTGCGGCCGCCGGTTGCGGGACGCAGGGCGACCAGCTGGCCGAGGGACGGGTCACCGATCGGCATGGCCGCGGCTTTCCGGTCCAAAGGGGTGCGCGGCCGGGGCCTGCTCGCCGGGTTCGCTGCCGATGACGGGCTGGCCGTTGACCTTCAGGCGCAGGGAGCGGTCGGCGTGCGGGGTGCGAGGGTTGACCTCCAGCACCAGCCCGTCGGGAGTCGGGGAGAGGAAGATGTCGACGTCGCCGGCCTGAACGTAGGCAGTCTGCTGATCGCCGACGGGATTTTCCAGTACCTCAACATCGACCAGAGCGGCCGGCAGCGTCCGGCCGGTGGCCTGCACGATGCCGGTGATGATCTGCACGACCTCCACAGCTGTGCCGGGGCGGGTGAGCAGGTCATGGATGGCGTCCAGAGCGGCCTGATCGGGAAGCTGCTCCTGATCGGGCAGGCGGGGCAGCGCTGTGGCGGGAGTGGGCATGGTGAGGGGAACTCCTGAGGATGAGTGCGGGGCGAGCGGTGATGGGCTCGCGGAAGGACCGGCAGGGGGCGGTGACGCACGCGCGGGCGACAGCAGACAGCGGTGATCGCCGACGGTCAGGCAAAGGGTGCGTAGCAGGTCAGTAGGTTGCGCAAGACGTCGAGATCGCGGCTGTCAGGCCAATGGCCCGGCTCGGATCCGTCGGCCTGCGGCACACCTGGAAAATCGGTGATGTCGAGGCCGAGGTGGAAGGCGATGTGGAGCATGCTGGCTGTGGAGTAGAACGGGTCGATTGCCAGGGCGGTGACGAGCGCGGTGTGCGCCTGTTCCAGCTGGCCTTCGCGCCAGGCGGCGAAGGCCAGCAGCGTCAGCGCGGGAGGCCGCAGCGGCCGATCCAGCCGCATGAGCAGGTGGCGTAGCAGGCGGGTCATCGTCTCGGGGTCGAGGTCGAGGATGCGCCAGGCCTGGTTGCGGATGGGTGCCAGGCACAGGTCGAAGCCGATGCGCACGATGGTGAGGTCATCGGGAGGCTGTCCGCGCCGGTAGGCGGCCACGGTGGCAGACAGCTGCTGCATCCCTTCGGTGAGCACTTCCTGCGCCGCCGGGGCGGGCTCGCGCAGGCGGGCGGCCAGCAGCATCGCGGCCTGGGTGGCCACGGAAAAGTTACGGTTGATCAACGACTCGAATGAGATCATCACGTTTCCTTCCGGGGTGGGTGGTGGGCCGGGCCGGGGAACCGAGGGGACAGGGCAACGGGGTGAGGCGGCCGACCAGTGAAGGGGTTCGGCGGGCTCAGGCACCGCTGTGGCGCAGCGCGGTGATGGCGGCCTGGCCGATGGCGTGAACGGCGCTGGCCGGGTCGTGCGCGGCGACGCTGATGGCACCAGGCAAAACGGTGGCGCGGCGCTCCAGGCACAGCCACAGCACGCCGCAGCCGGCGCGTACCAGCCGGTCGATCCGCTCGCCGGCGAGGCGGATTTGCTGCTGGCCGTGGAGCTGCCCATCAGAGGCGATGACCAGCAGCCGGGCTCCGGTGCCGGTGGCCAGCTCCAAGGTCCCGTCCAGTGCGGCGATCGCCTCATGCAGCACTTCGGTGCCCTCATCGGTGGTCAGTTGCGGTACCAGGTCGGGCACTTGGCCGGGCCGGGTCACGGGGGTGAGCTGCTCACCCCAGGCCAGCGTGGCCGAGCGGCCGTGGATCTGGCGCACCGCCTGGGCCATCACCCAGGTCAGGCTGGCCATCGCCGCGGCGGTGGCGTGCATGGAGCCCGACACATCCACCGCGATGCCGACCTGCAGCGGCGGCTGGGGGGTGGGGCGGCGCCGCAGCTGGCGAAACGGCTGGGCGGTGATGGGCAGGCCGAGCGCGTGCTGGGCGGTGGCCAGCATCGCATCGCGACCGTTGAGGCGGCCCGGCGGCAGCGCGCTGGGGGTGACGGAGCTGGCGCGGCCGCGGTGGCGGGCCCGGCGCAGCTCAGCGGCCAGAGCTTTGGCGGCCGCGCGCTCAGCCGCCGTGGCCGGGCGCTGGCCGGTGACCGGACCGCTGGAGCGGTTGCCGCCCCCGGCGCCGAAAGCGATCTGCGCGGCCCGGGCAGCGGCCGCGCGGGCCTCGGTCTCGGCTGTGCGCTGGGCCAGGATGTGGGGGTTCGGGGCGGCGGTGGCCTGGTGGTCGGCCAGATCGTCGGCGGCCTGGGCGATGCTGGCCTCGGCGACGGCGGTGGCCAGGTCGGCGGCGGCGGCGCTCAGCGGGTGGGGGCTGCTCGGCGAGGCGGAGGGATCGGCACCGTCTTCGCCGGATTCAGCGCCGGTGCCGTGCCCGAGCGCGCAGCCCGTACCGGCCCGCATCACCTCATCCGGCAGGGTCTCGTCGTCGTCCAGGCCGAGCGCGGCGACGACCTGGTGGGCCAGATCGAATAGGGCGTCGATGTCGCCTTCGGGTAGCTGGATCGCGGCCTGCCACAGGGAGGTCAGCTCGGCCAGAGTCTGGTCACCGAGCACCGCGCGCACCTGGGTTTCCATCGCGGTCACATCCCCGGGCTCCAGCACTCCGGCATCGACGCGGCCCAGCGCCAGCAGTGCGCAAAATCCCGCGGCTGCGCGTTGCTGCTGGTCACTGGCATCGTCAGGAAGGGGCGGCGGGGTGATCAGCTGGCGGGCCGCGGCGCGCAGCCACCGCTGGTGACCGGGGTGGTGGCGCAGTTGTCCAGCCTCGATCCACAGTTCCTCCAGCCAGGTGGCGGCCTGGCTGACGCGGGGCGCAACCGCTCGGCCGCGCTCGGCCATCTGGAGGGTGTTCCAGCCGTGGGCGCGGGCGTGCCCGGCCTCATGACAGCCCAGCCCGACCAGCACCGGATGGGCCAGCCGGCCCGGGAAGGTGGTGGGGTCGACCTCGTCGGGGTGGGTGCCTTCGGGCAGGGCCACATCGGCGTTGATGGTGATCTCGGCGCGGCGCGGATCGAACCACGCCGGCGGTGCTTTCGTGCCGCGGCCCCAGACGATGTCGAGCAGGACGTCGTCGCGGCCGCTGAGGGTGCCGATGACGGAGTTCATCCGGATGATGAGCTCGTCACGGGCCAGCTGCAGGTCCTCATCAACCACCGGGGCGACCGGCGGAAGGGGGGTCGGGCCGGCAGGCTGCGGGGGCGGGACAGCGCTCATACGCCGTAGCGTCCTTCCACCCGGGCCACGCTGGCCTTGGTGAAGTGCCGGCGCAGCGCGGCCACGACCTCGGCGCGGTCGTGTTCGGGCGCGGCCGCGGCCAGTGCGGCCACGGCGTAGGCCTCTCCGTACAGGGCGGCCAGGTCGCGGAAGGTCAGCAGCTCGCGCAGCTGCGGCGCCCAGCTCAGCGTGTCGTCTTCACGTTCCCGGCGTCCGTCGAGGTTCTGGGCGACGGTGACGGCCTTGTCCGGGACGCCGAGCTCACGCGCCAGCTGCCAGTCGGTGCCCACCAGCAGGTGGTGGGCGAAGCGGCTCTTGAGCGCCTCCGACAGCTGGGCACCGGGCACGTCGGGGTTGCAGGCGGCCACCACCATCCAGCCCGAGCGCACCGGCAGCGGCGGCAGCTGCGGGTTGGCGGTGATGCGCAGCTCGCCGCGGCCGTCCATCAGCGGGTACAGGATCGCCAGCACGCGGGGTTCGATCAGGGCGATTTCGTCGATCAGCAGCGGCACATTGCGCAGCACCGAGCGGTGCAGCGGCCCGGGCGCCCAGGAAAAGGCCCGGGTGGTGGGGTCTTGCACGAAGGTGCCCACCAGGTCGGCTTCGGTCAGGTCGGCCGAGCCGATGACGGTTTCCAGGCCGGGCCCGTCGTCGGAGGCGTAGGCCGCTTCGATCATCGCGGTCTTGCCGGTGCCGGGCGGCCCGTACAGCAGCACGTGCTGGCGGTGGCGGTGGGCGGCGCGCAGCAGCGCCAGGTCCTCGTGCGGTCCGATGTGGCGCGGCTTGTAGATCTCCCCGCACGGCCGCATGCGCTCGCCGATGGGTGGTAGGGCGGGCCGGTTGGCCTGGACAGGCCGGCGGAAGCGCGGTGCGGTCGCCGGCGGTGGGGCGGCGGGCTGGGGCAGGAAGTCCTCAGCGGTCAGGTTGGCCAGCATCTGGGCGGCCTGGGTCGCAGCGGGCGTCGTCATACGGTCCTCATTTCGGTGATGGCACGACGGTGAGATCAGCAGGAAGCTGACAGGAAGCAGTCGACGAGCTCGTCGCGGCCGGCCAGGGTGGACAGCCGGGCGGGGGTGGGAAGATCGGCCGCAACGCTGAAGCGCATCGGCGCGATCGAGCTCTGGTAGCCCTTGCGTTCCTTTTGCCGGGTGATGGTGACCGCTCGGGTGCTGGCATCGGTGAAGCTGGGCAGCTCGGTCAGTTGCGTGGTGCCCTTGCGGCCGATGGGGCCGTAGCTGGTCACCAGCAGCGCCCCGCAGACGATCAGCCGGTAGAACTTGTTGTGATGATCGTTGATCATGGTCAGTTCCCAGCCCACGGCCGGTACCTGGGCGAGGGGATCCGGGGTGGTCATGCGAACCTCCGACTCATGAGGCAGGCCCGGCCACCTGACGGTGGCCGGGCCGTGGATGTGGGACATCGGGTAAGGGGCGCTTGCCTAGGAGGTGGAGGAGGTGGGCAAGGTGATGCCGAGCTGGGCCAAGACCTCAGGTCCCAGCTGCTCCAGATGGGCGCGCGTGTCCGGGCTGATCGCGGTTGCCGATGCCGGGCCGGGGACCGGCGCGGCCGGTGCGGGCGCGACGACCGGCGTGGCTGGTCCGGTAAGGGCCACCGGCATGGCGGGCGCGGGCGGTGCGACGACCGGTGCGGCGGACTGCGCGATGAGGGGCGCCGGCCCCGCGACCGCAGCGGGGATCAGGGCAGCGGCCGGTGGAGCGCTCTGCTGCGGGACGGTGCCGGGCGGCGTGGTGCCGGTGGGGGGCACGTACTCGGCCGTGAAGACCTTGGTGCTGTAGCCGTCGGGATTGTGGTCGTAGCCGGTGAAGGTCAGCGACAGCACCCCGCCGATCTCCAGGTCCTCCGCGTTGACGCGTTCCATGGCCGCGGCCACGGCGTCGGCCCTGCCGGTCTTGAGGTAGAGGGCCCGCAGCCCGTTGTCGTCAGGGTTGGCCGGATCGCGCTGTTCGGTGGCCAGCACCACCCGCAGCTGCTTGCGGGGAGTGCCGTCGTCGAAGGTCAGCAGTTTCCGAGTGCCGTACTCAGTCTGGAACACCAGTATCGGCTCTTCGACGATCACACCGACGATCGATGCGCCGACCTGCAGGAACGACGCTGAGGGGATCTTGCGGCGGGTCAGCTGCCGGATCCTGTCGCGGTGGCGGGCCAGGAACTCGTGCGCAGTGGACGGAGGGGCGAACATGAAAATGCCTTTCCGAAAAAAGGGGACGAGCGGGGAAAGTGATCAGATGAGGGCGGAGAGAGAGGTCAGCAGGGCGCCGGCACCGGGGCAGCTGCGCGTCAGATCGCGGCTGCCAGGGCGAAACCACGGGCAGTAGGCGCACTCGGCCTCGGCCGTGCGCAGCAGCGGCAACAGCGCCGGACCGGCGGTGGTGATGGCCGTGGCGATCGCATCGGCGCGTTTGATCGCGTTCAGCGCAATCTGCTCGTCGTAGGGCTCATACCACCAGTGGCGATGGACGAATTCCTGGCTGCGGGGCAGAAAGCCGATGCCCACGTCGGTCACCGGCAGGCCGCGGCGCCGGAACCCGTAGCCATAGGTGTGCACCTGCACGCGGTAGCGCGGGCCGGGCCCGTGGACGCGGTAGTACTGCAGCGGGGTTTTACCGACCAGCTTCCAGTCGAAGACGATGCCGGTGCGGCCGTCGGCGGCGCCGATGTAGATGTCGCTGGTGCCGTCGATGTCGTCGTTGCCGATGCGGCCGACGCCGACTTTCTGCTCCACCAGCACGCGTGCGCCGTTGGGCAGCACCCGGCCGGAAAGGTCACCGGCGAGCTGGGCGTGCATGGCGGTGCCGATGTAGGCCAGCCACGGCAGGTACGGGTTGACCCGGGGCACACCGGCCAGCCGGTAGCCCAGCTGCCGGTCGCACTCGCTGCCGATCTCCGAAGGGCCCAGCCGTTGCTGCAGGGAGCGCGGCTGGTGGGTGATGGCGTGCTTGAGCGCGGCCTCCAGATCACCGATGACCTCCCGCACCGCCGCGGAGGCGGTCGGTGCGCTCATGGCGCGCCGGAGGCGGGCGGGGTGGCGGCGGCGGCATCGGCCAGGGTGAAGCGGCGGCTGGGATTGCCGACCTTGGTGTAGGCCTGCAGTAAGGGGACGATCTCCGGATGGTCGATGCGCAGGCGCCTGTAATCAGTGGTGGTCTTGCCTTTGACGTGCCGCCAGTACACGACCGGCTGACCGTTAACGTTACCGATTTCGGAATCACCCAAGGCGTTCTTGATATGGGTCTCGGCGATCTCCGCGTACGTGTCGAGCTGCTTGCGGCGCTGGTCAATGGCTCGCAGCACCTGCACGTAGTCGGCGACCTCGGGCGGCAGCTCAACCGGCGGGGGAATCGGCTCAGCACTCATCGCCGGGCCTTCGCAGCTGGGCGCGCAAACGCCGCCGCTGACAGCGGCGTATCGTGCGCCACGGGGCGCGCTTGCCGCGCTGACGGGGACAGCACGGCAGCTGACAGCTCAGCTCCAGGAGCGCACTACGGTTACAGGACAGGGCGGGCGGGCCCATGAACAGGTCTCCTTTCGGCACGAACGGCCACGGCTGCGCCGCCCGCACTGAGCGCGGGCGGCGCAGCCGTGATGAATGCGAAAAAAGGGCTGGTGGCGCGATCGGCCAGGGGCCGAAGTGGGATGCGGTGACGGCCGGGCGAAGGTCCGCACGGTGCCTGGTGCGCCGAGCCTGCAACGCACCCAGAGCAGTGCGAATCCCGGATCGGGGGCTGCGGCGATCAGCCCGCTACCGCGACCAGGTCGTGCGCACTGAGGTCGTCGCCGGCATCCGGCTGATCGGCCGCGATGGGCTTTGTTGTCGCATCGGTCGGATCGACCCAAGCGTCGGGGTCGTAGTCGCCGGCGTCCGCGGCGTCCAGATGATCGGGGGAGGGCTCATCGGTGGCGTGTGCCGGCGCGTCGGCCTCAGAATCGGCCCGGGCGCCGGAGTTGTCGTCAGCTGAGGTGGTCTCGATCTCCCCACCCGGGGATGTCTGACCGGCGCCGGACGGCTGCGCATCGGTGGTGTGGGCGGTTTCAGCCTCGGGTGCGGCCGGATCGATTGTGGTGACGAGCTCGCCGGTGGCGTCGGAGCTGGCCAGGTCACCGTGGTAGTCGCGGCCCTGCGCGACGGCCTGTTCGATCGGCTGCAGCGTGTGACCCAGCTTCTCGCAGATTTGCAGCCACCGCTGGGCGACGGCCCGGCTCTCCGGACGCCCCAGGGCGTCGGTGCGCCACAGGTGGTCCGAATAGCTCGGCTGGGTCATCCAGTACTCCATCGCCGCGACGATGCGCTTCATCAGCATCCACGTCAGCCGGCCGGTGGCGGCCTTGCTGACGGTGCTGCGGCTGGGCACCTTGCCGACCAGGTCGGTGAAGAACTCCTTGAGGTGAATGGTGCCGAACAGATCGCGCAGCGGCTCCGGCGGATCGACCGCCAGCAGCTCAACGATGATCTTCAGGACCTTCTGGTTCGGGTCGGACTGGGTCGCCAGCTTGCCCTTCCACCACGTGAGGCGTTCCTTGCCGCTTTCGCGCCAGGCGGTGTTGCCCGCCCGTACCTGCGCGGTCGGCAGCTTCGGCTTCTCCTCACGCTGCCGCGCTTGGGGCGGCTCATAGCCGTGGGTCTGCGGGCAGGTGCAGTAGAAGCTGGGCCGGGTCCGGGAGGGGAAGTAGGCGCCATGGCCCGGGCAGGTGGTGTGCGTCTGCTCGGTGAACGTCGCGCCGTCGGCGTCCTGCAGCCGCCACAAGCTGACCGCCTCCTCGGGCATCTCCTCGGTGACGGAGACACCCGCGGTCTGCAGCTCGTCGATCAGTCGGGCCATCTCGGCGGCTTCACGCCGAGTGGTGGTCACCACGTTGATGGCGTAGTTGATGCCTGCGCCCTTGGCGATGAGCTGACGCATCTCCTCCACCGCATCGTCCGGCACGTCCGGGTCCTGCTCCTGGGCCGCCAGCAGCGCCTCTTCCTCATAGGTCGTCTGCCGGTTCGCAGCGGCCAGGACCGCGCGGGAGTCTTCCGACAGATGGCCGGCGGCGATGGCCGTTTCGACGTCTTTGCGGCTCTTGCCGGTGGCCTTCTGGAGCGTGGCGATGTCGACGCCCATCTCATCCAGGGAAAACAGCGTCTGACCGACCTCGGGGTCGGTCAGCGGCTTGTGGTGCAGACTGGTGGTCAGCTGCCCCAGCAGCATGCCCTTGAGGTTGTTGACCAGCTCCGGCCGGATGCGGCACCACACCGTGCGGTCGCCGCCGTTCTCCTCCCGGTTGGCCAGCTGCTGCAGGGCGAACAGGCGGCGGTGACCGTCGTGCACGCGGAACATGCCGGGATTGTCCGGCGAGGGGAAGACCACCAGGTCGTTTTCGGGGCCGTCGCCGTCGGCGATGGTCTGGATGAACTCCTCGGTGATGCCATAGTCGGTGCGGGTGTTGCGCGGGTTTTTCTCCAGCCGTTTCACGGGGATGCGTGCGTGCGGCGGGTAGTCAGGGCCGTCCAGCGGATCGGCGGCGGTGGCCTCCGGCGCTGGCGCATCGTCAGACAGCGCGGCCGGGGAGGGTGAGCTCATGGAAAGAAACCTGCTTCCTGGTGGTCGCGAGGGGGAACGACAGCGAGCTGGGGCGGGTGCCTGCGCGCTGCGGCGCAGCAGCACCTCGCTGATCAGGGTGAAAGCCCGCAGGCCCGGCGCCGCGGCGTGAGGCTGCGGTGCCGGGCCCGGGTTACGGGGTGGCGCGCTTCGGTGCTGCGGAGTGCGAAGAGGGACATCACCGAAGGGGCGTTGGCGAGTGGTCAGGGCTGAGCGGACAAGGCGGCGATGGTGATCGATCCGCGCGGCCGCTCCCAGCCGAT
The DNA here is from genome assembly GCF_014648175.1 of Planobispora rosea. Lineage (GTDB taxonomy): Bacteria > Actinomycetota > Actinomycetes > Streptosporangiales > Streptosporangiaceae > Planobispora > Planobispora rosea. The sequence continues at coordinate 71,295 of NZ_BMQP01000026.1, read as the reverse complement.
CGGCGCGCACGCGAAAGCAACCTCTCCGATCACCACAATGTCGCCGACGCTCAGTGAGCGGTTGCCGAGCGCGCGATAGGCGGCGGCGAGTTCGCCCTCCCCGACGTTGAAGGCCTCGAAGGCCTCCTCCAGCACCGCGTGCGGATCGCGGGCCTGCTCGGCCGGGATGGGGTAAGAGAAGACCCGCTGCATCGGGTCACGGGGGTGCCAGCCGCGCATCAGGGCCAGCGGACAGGTGTTGTGCCAGATGGACACGGTGAAGGTAGGAGCCGCGGACGCGATGCCCTTGCCGATCATGCTGATGACCTCCCGTAGGGGTCGGGCGGGGCCCGATCCCCGCCGCCGGGCCGCGGGGCGGCCACGGGTTCTCGCAGCTCCGGAAGGCTCGCCCGCAGGGCGACCGCGCGCAGCGCGGCTGTGGCCTTCCGGGGCGCAGAGGTTCCGTGGCAGGCTGCCCGGCGGGCGGCGGAGATCGGGCGGGCGTCCTGGCCCTTCCTGCTCCTCCCGACGCGGCGGGCGGCCAGGGGCTCGGCTCCGTAGCGCTGGGGTGTAGCCGTCCGGGCCGATCTGCCAGCGGGTGGAGCAGACGTGGACACGCCTGCGCACAAGCTCACCCGGGTCGGCAGGCTCACGGCCGATTTGCGGCAGCATCCAGCAGAGCCAGGACATCGGGGACGGTGCGTTCAGCGGCGTCGTTCCAGCGGATTAGACGTTCGATGGCGCTGGCCTCGGGGTCGTTCGGGTCATCGCCGAGTTGCAGCGCCAGGACCTCGATCGCGGCCATGACCTCCACCAGGTGTTCGGAAGGCAGACGACACCACGCCTTGGGAGCCAGCCCGGCTCCGCGGCACAGAGCCTCGATCACGCAGACCGGGCTGCGCTCCAGAGGCTTGTCTGCCTCTTCTGTGATGAACCTTCCTTGGGACCAGCCCAGGGTGCGGATGACCTCGGCCGCGCGGGGATAGATGTCCTGCGGCACGCGGGTGAGAGTGTGATCTGCCACGTTCTCCTCCTGAGGGGATGGAAGCAGCCGGAGCAGGGCGGCCTCGCCCCGGCTGGCTTGCGGCTGAGTCAGCCGATGATCAGGTGCGGCACGAACGAGCTGGTGTTGTCAGTGATCAAGCCTTGGGTCTCCCGGATGCCGAGTCCGGCCGGCTCGTCGCCGATCACCCAGGCACCCAGCACCGGCCGCCATCCGCCGACGTCCGGCAGCGGCCAAAAGTCCTGGTAGACGTAGCCTTCGGCACCGTAGTCTCCGGGGGCGCTGTGCCGTTCAGCCGGGGTGACGATCTGGATCGCGGCGCCTTCGCGGCCCAGCAGCGGCTTGGCCACATACGCGCTCAAGTCGCGTGGGCCGTCCAGGTAGGCCGGCAGCAGGTTCGGATGACCGGGATGGAGCTCCCACAACAGCGCCAGCAGGGCCTTGTTCGACAGCAGCATCTTCCACAGCGGCTCCACCCAAGGCGTGCGCTTTTGGGTCTCAACGGCGGCCGGGCCGAAGTCGTCGCTGGTCAGCCACTCCCACGGGTACAGCTTGTAGAGGGTGTCGATGGGGCGCTGCTGGTCGTCGACGAAGGCCTGCCGGCCGGTGTCCCAGCCGATCTGCTCCATGGTGAGCAGGTGGGTGGCCAGGCCCGCCGCCGCGGCGGTATCGGCCATGTAGGCAACGTTGAGAGCGTCCTCGCCGGAGGCTTCCTCGGCGGTGTGGGCCAGGTGCAGCGGACCCGAGCCGATGGTGTGCCAGCGGTTGATCAGGTGTTCATGGATGCTGTTCCACTGGTCGGCCCCGGGGTGGGTATCGCGTTTCCAGAACCACTGGATGACCGCGGCTTCCACCAGGGAGGTGGGGGTATCGGCGTTGTACTCCAGCAGCTTGGCGTGGCCGCGGCCGTCGTAGCACAGGTCGAAGCGGCCGAACACGTGCGCATCGCGCCGCTTCCATGAGGCTGTGATGGGCTGGTGCAGCCAGTCGGGGATGCCGAAGTCCGCGAACCGCTTGCGCTCGATCACGTGGTCGACGACGTTCAGGCACATGCGGTGGAGTTCATCGACGACGCGTTCGAGTTCTTCCACCTGCGCGAGGGTGAAGGAGTAGTAGACGGACTCATCCCAGTACGGCCGGTCATTCGGCCCCGGGGTGACGTTGTGGTGAAATCCCCGGCCTTGGGAGGTGATGGTCTCCTGCCAGCCGGGCCGGGGGATGCTGGGCATGCGAAGCATCAGGAGCCGCTCCCGCCCTTGCCGCTGCTGCCGAAGCCGCCGACGATGACCTTTCCAGAGCGGGTGGAGATGTTGGTTCCTGCGGGCTTGCTGCGGGTGCCGCCGCTGATGCGGCCGGTGTGCGGGTGGTAGGTGCCTCCGTAGATCCACACGAACCCGGAGCCGGAGTCGGAGTCGTCGCACCGATCGTCGTCGACCGGACGGTAGGAGCCGTCGGATTCGACGACGACGCAGTCCGCGGTGACGGGGGGTGTGGTGGGCTCCGGTGCAGCGGTCTCTGGCTTGCAGGCGGTGGCGGCCAGGGTCAAAGACAGCGCCGAGAGGGTGGTGAGGGCGATGCTGTGGGAGGACTTCCTCAGTCGGGTCGAAGACATGCAGCAACTCCTGGGGTAGAGGTTGCGGTGCAGGGTGCGGGGTGATGATCGGCCTGCCGGTGCCGCCGGTGGGCTGAGCCGGAGAGGGAAGAAAGGTCACTGGTGGTCGTGCTGGCCGTGGATCGCCTGGACTTGGCGCAGCTTGGCTAGGGCGCGCTGTTCGATCTGGCGTACGCCCTCGCGGGTGATGCCCAGGTACTGGCTGATCTGGCCCAGCGTGCGGGGGGTGCCGTCGTCCAGGCCGAAGCGCCAGGTGATGACCTGGCGCTGGCGCGGCGACAACTCCTGTACCGCGGTTCGCAGCTGAGCGGCCAGCAGCTGGTTGTGGATGACCTCGAAGGTCTGTGGGGCGTCGGTGTCCTCGATGAGGTCGCCGAAGGTGACCAGGCTGTCGGTGAGCGGGGCATCGAGGCTGACCGGTTCGCGGCGGATGCGCCGTAGCTCTTCGATCGTGCCGACCGGCAGGTCCACCGCGGCGGCCAGTTGCTGGGCGGTGGGCTCATGGCCGAGCTGCTCACACAGGTGGCGTTCGGCCTTGGCCAGAGCGGCCAGCCTCTCGCGCAGGTAGATGGGCAGGCGGATGGTGCGGCTGGTGTCGGCCAGGCCACGCTGGATGGCCTGGCGGATCCACCAGGTGGCGTAGGTGGAGAACTTGTAGCCCTTGGCGTAGTCGAATTTCTCCACCGCGCGCATCAGGCCCGCGTTGCCTTCCTGGATGGCATCCAGTAGCTCCAGGCCGCGGCCGGTGTGCTTCTTGGCGATGGAGACCACCAGCCGCAAGTTGGCGCGCAGCATCTGGTCCTTGGCCCCTCGGCCGTCCGCGGCGATCTGCTCCAGCTCCTGGCGCAAGATCGTGTCCAGGTCCGGGGAGCGGAGTTTGACCTCGGCGTACAGACCGGCCTCGATGCGCTTGGCGAGCTCGACTTCCTGCTCGGCGCTCAGCAGCGGCGTCCGGCTGATGCTCTGCAGGTAGGCGCGCACCGCATCGGTGGCCTCGGCCTCGGTGTCCAGGTCGAGCACCTGGGCAGTGCTCGTACTCATCGCCTCACCTCCTGAGTGCGCCGATGGCAAGCCCGGCGGCGGGCACGATGGCCGCGGCGGCCGCCTGCTCCTGGTCGCGCTGCCAGGGCACCTCGGTGCAGCAGCCCCAGATACACCCAAGGGAGGAGTAGCAGCCGTCTGCGTAGTGCAGGATCTGGTCGGTTTCGATTCCGGTGTCCGCCAGCATGTCCGGCAGGCGTGACAGCGCCGGGGTGACGTACTCGGCGGCCCCGTATCCGATGACGGCCGTGGAGTCGATGCCCAGGGCCTTCAGGTCCTTCGTCAGACGCTGCAGTTGGCCGGGAAGATCCGGGGAGTACTCGGGCAGCGCGGCGCTGATCACTGCGGTCAGCTGCTGGTCGGGGCCAAATCCCACGATGGCGATGCTGTCGTTGAGATCACCGAGGTACTGGGCGGCGATGGCCAGGGTGATCTCCGGCGGAGGGAACGGGCTTATGGTGGTGCAGCAGGGCATGGTGAAGTCCTTGGGAAAACGGGCGCGGCCCCGCCGCCCGGCGTACCGGGCCGGGCCACGGGGCCGGGTGACACGGTCAAGGGGGATCGGGGGCTGCAGCTGGGCACGGCCCGGCGGGCGGCGCCGACGGGGGAAGGGGGTGGTCGTGTTTCACTCGCGGGGCCGGCGGATGCTGCGCAGGAACCCCCGGGCCGGGTAGATCGTGTGGATGGCCGGGACGTGCGTCTGCAGCAGCGCGGTGGCGGCCGCATCACCGCAGCTGGAGTCCCACATGGTGGCCTCGGTGGGGCAGCACTCTCCCGGCTCCGGGCATAGCGGCAGCTGGTAGTGCCCCTGCTGGTAGTGCACGGCGGCCGCGGGGATGATGCGGTCGGACTCCAGGGCACGGTGCAGGCCGATCAGGGTCGCGCCCACCGGCGCACCGGCGCCGTAGCCGACGAGGACGGCATCGGTGCTGCGGTACTGGCCCAGCAGGTACGTCGTCTGCTCGGCCAGGGCGACAAGCTCCGTCACCGCGGCAGGCAGGCGGGCGCTGACCACCACGATCGGTCGCGGGCCGGAAAAGCCCAGAGCCACCACGCTGTGGCGCGGATGGCTGCCGAACAGGCGCCGGACCAAAGACAGGGCGGCATCGGGATCGGCCAGGTACACGGCGGTACTACTCAGCGACAGCGGCTCGACAGCGGTCAGCACGAGAGGGTCCTCCGACACAGGGGATGGCAGCGGCCCCGGGCCCGGCCTGACTGCAGGAGCCAGGCCGAGCCCGAAGGGCCGCGTAGAGGGGATGAGGTCACCTGCCGCGTGCCGTAAGGCGCGAGCAGGATCAGGCAGCGAGGCGGATCTTCTGCTGCAACTGCGGGTACATGCGGCGCATCAGGTCGGCGGCCGCCGTCACCCGCCTACGAGGGAATCTCGGCAGGTGCTCCTGCGGGTGCAGCCACCGGCCGCGCGCGGGATCGGGGCCGGGCACCAGCCACACCGGCACGCCGGTCAGCAGGCCACGCAAGATCATGTCGGAGGTGCCGCCGCGCTGGTAGGCGAGGTCCTCGTGGAAGGCGATGATCAGGCGGGGGTCGGCCTCGGCGAGCATGCGGATGTTGCGCTCATGCCCGGCGACCTTGTACTCGCGCGGGCGGGCGGCCTTCTCCGCGGCCCAGTCGACCGGGAAACAGCGATGCCGCCAGGTGTCCCAGCCGCGGGTCTGGCACCAGTCGTGGCAGGCGCGATCGGCTCCCGCCGCGGCCCCCTCGATGAGGATCAGGGCCTCGCCGTAGCGGGCCTGTAGGCGCTCGCATACGGCCTGGACCGCATGCGGCCAGCGCCAGTAGCGGCTGCCGCAGATCAGCACCCGCGGTTTTTCGAGTATCAGCACACCTTCTCGCCTCCCGGTACGGGGACCGGGGCCGCCGGCGGCGGCGCGGGATCCGGTCCCGAGCGACGACCGGCAGGCGGCGTCGGCGGGATCCCGGGGTCAAGGCGGGCTGGGGTGGGCCCGCCTTGACCCCGGGCGCCGGTGTCGCAGGCTGGAAGGAGCCGGGATCGGCCCGGTCCGCGGGATCCCACCAACTGCCGCCTGGGTGAGGACCGATGCGAGAGCTGGTGGTGCGGCTAGCTGAGCCTGGCCGCCAGCAGCGCGCGTCCTGCCGCGGCGGCACGGCGCTGGTAGGTGCGCAGGCCGGGAGCGCGCGGCGGGCTGGGGTAGCGGCTGTTGCGTTCCCAGTGACCGGTCAGCGCCGCCAGGAAGCTGTCGACGCCCTGACGGTCGTGGCAGGTCAGGGGATGGCGGGCCAGCAGGTCGGCGACAGCCTGCGGGCAGTGTCCGGCCATGACCCATTGCGGGGCCAGGGATGCCGCGTCGGCAAAGGCGGGGCCGAGGCTTGCATGCGTCCAGTCGACAAAGACGATGCCCTGCTGCGGATCGTCGATCATGTTGTCGGCGCGGAGATCGGCATGAACGATGTAGTCACCGTGCGCCTGCGCCAGCCAGGCGCTCTCCAGCGCAACCAGGTGCGCAAGGTGATCTGCGGCCCAGGTATCGAGGTCATCGGGGCGTTGGGTGTTCAGGCTGGCCCAGCCGTGAAGGTGCAAGGCGGTCGTGGCGGTGGGGGTGGCGATCGCCTGCCGGTAGCGTTGCGGCGCGGTGGTGGCTGTCAGCCTGCTTAGTCGCTCCAGCACTTCATCGACGGCCGGGGAGCCGGGATGAAAAGCGGGATGGGTGCCGCTCAGGTGACTGATGATGATCAGCGTCCAGTCCTCGATGTGGAGGATGCCCAGCAGGTCAGCGGCGGGAGCCTCAGCAGGCAGGCTGGCCAAGATGGCCGCTTCGCGCAGATTGTCGCGGGTGAGCCGATCATCGCGGGGCGCGGCCTTGACGAACAGGCGCTGGCCGTCGTGCAGGGTGAGCGCGGCGGCCAGTTGGTGGCCGAATCCGCCGGGCGGGGTGTGGATGTGCTGGATGTGAGCGCCGAAGTCGGCGGCGATGCGGGCATTTACCGTCGTGGGCAGGTCGCTCCATTGCATGCGGTGGGAGGAGGGGGCCTGCTGCGGTGACCTCATGGCAGGTGAGCCTTTGCGCTGGTGGGGTGACGGGGACCGGCACACGCCGAGCTGGGCTGAGGACCTGCGGATAGCTGAGGGTCGTCAGATCTCCAGCGCGGCGCCGATAGCTCGCCACATCACGCTGGCGGGAAAACTGGTCATGAGGGTGTCCGTTCAGGCGGGATGCAGGAGGGAGCCGATCGGTTCCCTCCTGCATCACTGTAGCCGGGAAGTCATCGTCGAGCTGGCGGCGGATCGCAGCGGATCAGCAGCCGGGCGATGGTCCAGGCCAGGTGTCGGGGACGGCGCACGATGGCATGCGCGCCGGCAGCCTGCAACCGTTCGGCTCCGGCATACCCCCAGGCGGCCCCCAGGGTGAAGACTCCGGCGGCGTGCCCGCTGTGGATGTCGGTGATGGAATCGCCCACGAAGAGCGCTCGGTGGTGGGCGACGCCCAGGCGCCGCAGGGCCAGGTGCAGGCCGTCGGGGGCGGGCTTGGGCGGCGCGTCGTGGCGGGTGACGGTCACCTCCAGCAGCGCCGCCAGATCAGCAGGTAGGAGCCAGGGCAGGCGGTGGCGCTCTTGCACGGTGACCACCGCCAGCGCGACGCCGGCACGGCGCAGGGCCGCCAGGCCGGCCAGCACGCCGGGAAACAGACGGCTGCGCTGGGAGGCGGCAGCCAGGGCCGCATCCCACCAGCGTTCACACGCCTGGTCGGGGTCATCGACGCCGAGCTCGGCCAAGACCGCACATCGTGGCCGGGCCAGCGCATCGGCGGGCAGGTCGGCCGCGGTCACCCTCTGGCCGGTGGCACAGGTGGCCACGGCCGCCAGGGTATTGCGGTGCGCGGCCGCCGAGTCCAGCAGCACGCCGTCGAGGTCCAACAGCGCAGCCGGGCGCATCAGGGCGCCTGCTGCGGGAGGATGGGCTCATCAATCAGGGCGTGCACGGTGATGCCTGCGGCGGCCAACAGACGAAGGCCGTCCAGACCGCGATCCAGCACGCATACCGCGGTGTGTACCTGGGCGCCGACCCCGCGCAGCAGCTGCGCGGTGTGCAGCAGGCTGCGGCCGGAGCGCAGGGTGTCATCGATGATGGCCACGTAGCGGCCGACGGGGTCGGCGCCCTCCAGCTGACGGCGGCTGCCGTAGGCCTTGGGCTGGGAGCGGATGTAGCTGACTGGCAGATCGGTGAGGGTCGAGACCGCGGTGGCCAGGGCCACTGCGGCCAGCACGGGCGCGGCCAGCACCTGGGTGTCCGAAGGCAGCAGCGCGGCCATCCGGTTCGCGGTCAGCCGCAGCAGCTGCGGATCGCTGGTGAGCAGGAACGGGTCGAAGTAGTGCGGCAATACCGTGCCGTCGGACAGCTGATAGGGGCCGGGCCGGTAGGCGGCCTGGGCCAGGCGGGCGCGGTAGGACCCCTGCGGGTCGGGGGGCCGGGTGCTCATCGCCACCGCTGCGACGTCGTCAGCGCAGCCAGGTCGGCCTCAAGCGCACCGGCATCGGGCACCGTGCGCAGGAAGCCCAGCGGCCGGGTGGGGGTTTCGATCAGCCAGTGCTCGGTGCGCAAGAAGGCCTCCAGGCGGCAGGCGCTGGGGCCCAGTAGCCACACCGGGATCGATCGGATGTTTCCGGCGTACCACAAGGCGGCGGTCAGCTCGTGCAAGGTGCCGACCCCGCCGCCCATGGCGATGACCAGATCGGTGTGCTCAAGGAAAGCGTTGAGGCGGCTGCCCTGGTCGGAGGCGTAGAAGGTGGCGGTGACATAGGGGTTGAGCGGGCCCCATTCGGCTTTGCCCGCCAGGGTGATGGCGGTGATGGGGGCGCCGTGCGCGGCCGCGCCGGCGGCGGCGGCCTCCATGGCACCGTTGTAGCCACCGTGCAGCAGCTGGTAGCCGGCCCGGGCCAAGATCGCGCCCGCGGCGCGGGCGAGGTCTTCTTCGCCCGCGCCGGGGATCACGCCGCCGAAGAAGGCGGCACGACGAGAAAAGCTGCTCACGCTAACTCCTGGTAAGTGAGGTAACTGGCGTGGGCCTCGGCCAGCGCGGCGACCGCGTGCGGGACGAGGTCGGCGGCCAGGCGCCAGATGCGCTCGACGGTGGCATCGGCCTGGGCGCGGGTGGGGATGGACGGCTCGGCCAGGGCGGCTTCCAGCTCGGCCAGGCAACCTCGGCCCAGCGGGGAGCGACCGACCTCATCGGGCAGGTGATACCAGCCGTGGTGGCGCGATTGCGGGGCCAGCGTGATCTTGATCAGATCCCTGAGGGTGGTGTGCAGCTGGCCCAGCAGGTCATAGGCGATGAACGGCTGGTTGCGCAGCAGCCGCTTGCGCAGCATCGCGTGGATGATGAGGGACTGCACCAGCAGGGTGCGGGCATCAGGTGAGCTGGTGGCGGCCGCGCGCAGGTAGGTGGTGCTGGCGCGGGTGTCGGCGGCGGTGCAGGGGGCGCCGTCGCGCTGCAGCAGCAGGCGGGCGCCGGTGCGCTGCTGCAGGGACGCGATCGCGGTGCTGGGGGCCAGGTAGAGATCGAGCTGCAGCAGGTGGCCGCTGTGCGGGATGAGGTAGACCCAGCCACAGCCGCCCAGGGCGGCCACGATGGTGTCAGGCCAGCCCGGCAGCAGGGTGCCGAGGCTGCTGCTCAGCAGCGCATCCAGGTTCTCGGCCAGCAGCGGCAGCTGCCGATCGTGCACGCCGACCACCAGGTCGATGTCGGACAGTCGGTCGGAGGTGCCGCTGGCCAGCGAGCCGCGCACGAGCAGGTGGGTGATGGCCGGGCTGCCGGTAAACAGCTCAACCAGCTCGTTCAGCAGGGCGAACTGGGTGGGCCGGTTGTCGTGGGCGAGCTGGTCCAAGGTGATGGTGGTCATCGGGTCCTCTCCGTTCAGGCAACAGTGGGCGGGTCAGTCGCGGGCCAGCAGGATGGTCTTGTCGCGGCGCCAGCGCTCGGCGCGCGCCTCATCACCGAGCACCTGGTGCATCTGGGCGATGAGGTCGTAGGCGCCGCCTTCGGGCAGCGCGTGGCGGTAGTACAGGCGCAGCAGGTGCTGCTCGGCCGCGCGGACAAAGCCCAGCCGGGCTAGGTCGGCCGCTTGGCTCAGGGCCTGCTGGCATGCCTGCTCGGACAGCGGCGTCAGCTCGGTGATGTCATCCAGGTCCAGATCGGGGTGCTCGGCCAGGGCGCGGTAGGCGTCATCGACGTAGACGTCGGCGATCAGGTGCAGCCGCTCAGGACCCAGCTCGTTGCACACGCCGTGGGCGACGGTGGGGGTCAGGCGCCACAGCCAGCCGGTGCGCATGTGCACCCGGGCTCCGGCGGTCACCAGCACCGCGGAGGCGTTGGTGGCCAGCGGGATGTGCAGGCGGTGGCGGGGCACATCGGTGAGCTCGGCGTAGTCGCGGTGTTCCCACAGCCAGCCGTTGGGCTCCAGCCGGGCCAGCCGCACGTACATGTACCGCAGGCCCAGCTCGCGCAGGAATGCGGCGGTGGTGGGCATGTGCTCCAGCAACGTGGTGGGCTGCGGGGTGCCGTCGCCGATGATGGTGTCGTGCGGGTCGCCCGAATGATTCAGCAGGGAGGCGGTCCACCAGCCGCCGGACTGGTAGTCGCTGTAGGAGATGACGCCGGGGGTGGGAGTGTTCAGCGCCTCCTGGCGCATCAGATCGAGCGTGGCGGCCGGTACCGGGCGCAGCCGGGCGATCTGGTTGAGCAGAGGGTGGGTGACCACGGTGGTGTTCATGCGAAATCCTCCGGGGAAAGGTCGGCGGGGTAACGTGTCCGTGAGCGATAGGCCGGTTCCTGGTCCCAGGCGATGCCGGGTGACCAGGGCACGTCCGTCAAGCGAGGTGACCGAGGGTGGAGGGCGGATTCCGAAACGACGCCCATAGGCGATAGCTAGCGGTACGACGGGCTAGGGTGGCCCGCCGTGTTCCTTCGGCGCCGGGGCTGCGCACTGGACGGTGGCAGGGGAGCAGGCTGTCAGCGCGGGCAACGCGCCGCGCTGGCGGCCCGGTCTCCAGGGAAAAGCCCTTGCGGATCCGGGCTGCCAGCGGGTGAAGGGGCAGAGCGTGATCTGCGGTTACTGGGGTGGGGGTGGGGTGCTCAGCCAGGAATCGTTTTGCGCGCAGGGATCACAGTGGCCGAAGCTCGTGATCTCCTTTCGGCAGCCGATGCACTGCCATTGCCAGCGGCCGCCCTTGGAGATCGCGATCAGGACACTGGCGCCGGTGACGTCACCGAACTCGCTGCAGCAGTGCAGGTCCTTGCTGGACAGACCGCTACCGTCGGCTTCCACACTGGTGGTGATGGCGTAGTTGTCGCAGTTGTCCCAGAACAGACCGGCGCCGTCGAAGGGCGGGGCCGGAGGGCAGTTGCCCGGTCCGTCGGTGCAGGCGGCGGGCGCGACGGCGTCGGCGATGAGGCGGTGATCGGGCGGGGACTGCCAGCGGATGGCGAAGCCGCCTTCGCGGTAGACGGTGATCGCCCGGCCGCTCGCGGTGGGGTAATCGAGGTAGCCCAGTCCGCGCTCCTCCAGCGTGGCGGCGACGGCGTCGACGACGCTCCGGCAGGGCAGGGTGACGATGATGCAGGCCGGGGCGGGCAGGTCGGGGCAGGTCTGCAGCAGGGCGGCCAACTGCGACAGCGCGGTGATGCACTGTTCACGCGCAGGTGGGGGGCGGAAGGTCATGGCGACTCCAGCAGATCAACGGTGGCCAGCAGGCGACATGGCAAAAGGGCTGTACCGGAGGGATCTGCGGCACAGCCCTTGATCGGGGGTGAAACAAGCGCGGCCCTGCCCCTTCAGGGGCAGGGCCGCGGGCTTAGAACGGCGGCTGGTCGCTGAAGTCGTCCGGCCCTGCGACGGCGCTGCTGCCCGTGGCCCACGGGTCCTCGGCCGGAGCCTCACCGGCCGGGGCGGCCGACGGCCGCTGCGGGGTGGCGGCGTTCCACTCCGGCGGGCCGAAGCTGCCGCCCTGGCGGACGGTCTTGTTAACCTTGGCGGTGGCGTTACGGAGCGAGACACCGACCTCGTCGACCTCGACCTCGTAGACGGTGCGCTTGTCGCCTTCCTTGGTCTCATACGAGCGCTGCTTGAGACGGCCCGAGACGATGACCCGCATGCCGCGCTGCAGGGTCTCGGCCGCGTTTTCGGCCTGCTGCCGCCAGACGTTGCAGGTCAAAAACAGGCTGTCGCCGTCCTCCCACTTGTTGGTGGTCTTGTCCAGGAAGCGCGAAGTGGATGCGACGCGGAAGCGGGCCACCGCCTGCCCCGAGGGGGTGAAGCGCAGCTCCGGGTTGTCGACGAGGTTGCCGACGATGGTGATCGAGGTGTCTCCAGCGGCCATGATGCGCACCTTTCCAGTTCTCGGGTTCACCGCCGGGGTGGCGGTGGGTTGTCGTCCCGAACGACTGCTGGCAGCGGCCCCGGAAGGCTCGGGGGGCATGGTGGGCGGCCGCCCGGTCATGATGTTTTGCGCCCGTCACCGCCCGGGAGAGGGTGTCAACGGCGCAGGGCGCAAAAGATCATGAGCGGGCGGGGGGTTCCGCCCGCCTTGCGGCCCGATGCCGGGGCCGCATCCTGCAAGCAGTCGGGACGACAACCCCCTCCACCGCAGCGTCCCCCCTGCCTCCTTGCCTGATCCGGCGGCCGGTGCCCCCGAAAAGGGGGCACCGGCCGCCGGATCGGATCACGGGAGTGGGTGGTCGGATCGTTAGCGTCCGCGCTGGGGTGCCGAGCGGGTGGGCGCTTGCGGGACGGCCGGGGCGGGGGTGGGCCGCTGCTGGGGCGGGATCGGCGCCGGGGCCGCCGCGGCGGTGGCCGAGCGCCGCGTGGCGGCCTGCTGGCGCCCGGGGCCGCCGGGTCGTTGCTGGCCTCGGCGTTTCCACTCCGCTTCGCGCAGTTCGTCTACGCGTTCGGCCTGCTGCTGGAAGGTGCCGCTGTCGCGTGCCGGGGCCGGGGCGGTGACCTGGTAGGCGGGGCCGGGCTCGACCGGCTCGGCACGGGGGGGACGGGCCTGCTTGCTGGCCAGGAATTCCCGGTTGAGTTTGGGCGAGCGATCGGCGACGACCGCGATCGCGTCCGGGTCGTGGGGCCAGGGCCGTACCGCGGCGATGACGATGAGCGGGCGCGAGTCGGGATCGCGGCTGCCGTCCAGAGGCGCGGGCGGCTTGTGGAAGGCCAGGATCTTTTCCAGGTCGGCGTTCTTGCCGGGGTCGGGGATGCTCAGCGGCACCGCGATGCGTTCGCCGGCGCCGGTGACGCGCTGGGGCCGGCCGTCGCGGCGGCCGCGCTGGCGGGAGATGGGCGGCTGGGGCATGGCCCGGTAGATGATCTGGTGGGTGGGGGTGCCGTCGTCTCCGGGCACATAGCGGGGGCGAAAGCCAGACAGGTCGAAGTCGCGGGCGGCCTGGAGGCTGGCAGGGCTGGGCGGGCTCGGCTGGCCGGGCGGGCGGCGTTTGACGTCGCGGTCGCTGGGACCGTAGACGGCCAGGTCCTGCAGCTGGCGAAAGGCCGCCGCCTTGGCCTGTGCAGGCAGCGCGCGCAGCTCCTCCACAGCCCGCGGGTGCACGACGAAGTCCCAGCGGCGCCCGGCGGGAAGGGCACGGGCGAGGTTGTTGTCGAAGCCCTCGGTGGCCGCCGCGGCAGGAGCGGCCAGCCGGGCCGGGCGCTGCGGCGCGGTGCCGTCATCGGCGGCGTGCCGGCTGGCCACGGGCACCACCGCGGCGTCGGGGGCATACGGCAGCCGTACGGCGGCGCCGGTGCGCTGCTGGTGGGCGCTGATGCTGGCCTGCAGGGCATCCACCCGCTGGGCCAGCGCATCGGCATCCACACGCGCGCCCGTCTGCACGGCCAGCACCTGCACGGCCTCGCATCCGGTGGGGGAGGCGTAGTCGGCCACCGTGCGGTAGATCAGATGCCCGTGCGGCAGCGGGGTGGCACGCTGTTCGGCCAGCCGGGCGAACTCGGTCGGGCCGTCCTCGGCGCGGTTGGCGCACACCGCCAGCAGCTGCACGGTGCCGCGGCCGGGCAGGGCCTCGGCCGGGCGGCGCGGGGCGGAAAACGCGCCGAGCGTCTTGTCGGGCAGCTCGGCAGGGGCCGGGCCGGCGCCCCAGGCCGGCGGCTGGTGGTGGTAGAGCAGGCTGTGGTGCTCGCCCAGGGGCAGCAGGCGCACCCTGCCGGTCAATCCGTCGGCGTGGGCATGGACGCGCTCGTGGGTCTTCAATTTCTCAGCCGGGGCCTGGGCCAGGGCATCGATCGCTTGCAGAGCCGGGGTCTTCAGCTCGCGGGGCAGCGCGCGTAGGTCGGCTTCGACCTGGGTGACGACGGTGATGTCGTTGTGCGGGGCGGGGCTGAGCGCCGCGCGCAGCCGCCGCTGGAACACATCCCGCTGCTGATCGTCTGGGCCGCGGGTGATGAGCGCGAACGGCGAGTCCCGCCAGCTTCGGCCGATCGTCGGCAGGCCGGGGACCGGCAGGCCGTGGCTGCCGGGCAGATCCCAGGCCAGGGCCTGCAGGTGCTGCACGACCCGTAACCGGTCCTCAGACGGCAGCTGGTTGATGTCGGCCAAGGCCGCGCGTTCCACCAGCAGGTCGCGGCGCGGCCCGCGCGCTTCGACGCTGACAGGCGGGGGGCGATAGCTGCGGTCGGCGACGATGGACTCTTCGCGGAACTGGCGTGCGTCCGGATCGATCTCCCGCCGCTCCGGACGGGCGAACAGATCCGGGGTGCCATCCCCCCAGGTGCGCTCCGCAGTGTGCTGCCACGGGCCGACCTCGCGCCCCTGGTCCTCAGCCATCGCCCGCCGCCGGCGGTCCAGACGGCTGGTTGACCAAGGCCGTCAGCTCTTCGATCGTCAGCGGTGGCCCGTGCTCGGCGAGCTGGTCACCGGCGCGCATCAGAATGAGCAGCAGCTCCTCGGAGATGACCACCGCGCTGGCGCCGTCGGCGGTGGTCAGCCGGAAGGGAGAGGCGCTGAGCCCGTCGTCGGCCACCGCGGCCACGGCCTGGGCCAGCTCGCCCTCTACGGTGAAGGATGCGCCGTCAGATGAGATCATGCGCCAGTTATAGCTACTTGTCTCCTGTCATGGAAGACTTTGACAACTTTAGTCACTAAGGGGTGGGGGCCGCGCACGGGCATCGTGCTCCCCAGGAGCGCGGCAGCGGCCGCTGCCGCGCTCGGCCCGGCCTCGCCCAGGGTGCGGCAGCGGCGCCGGGGCGGGGATCGGCGCTAGTGATGGCAGCGCGCGGGGCCGGCGCCCGGCCGGTCCTGGCCGGTGCGGGAGGCGGCCGGGGCCGTTAGGCCGATTCCTTCAGCAGCGCCCGGACCATCGCATCGAAGTCCAGGTATTGGCTTTCGGCGCCGAAGGCCACCAGGTGCGCGCTGCGCGTCAGGAAGGTCACCAGCTCGGCCCGCCGGATGTGCACCTCGGCCCGCAGACGCGGATCGGCCGGATACAGCACCACGGCCAGGTAGGCGTCATCTTCTGCCGGCCCCAGGCTGATCTGGCCGTCGCCGACCGGCGCGTCCAGGGCGCGCAGGTGCCGGCTCAGGCTGAGCGCCAGCAGATCCCGCGCCAGCAGCCAGACCGTCCAGGAAGTCTCGGCCGCATCGGGATCGGCCGGCTCGGGGCGCCCGCCGTGATCATCAGCATCGGAGGGCAGGCGGAAGTGCAGCTGCACGGCGAACGGGTCACCGGAGTCGAAGAAGGCCCGGGCCTCGTAGACGCCGCCCTGGGGAGAGCGCGCCACGAGCCGCTCAAGGATCGCAGTCATGTCACTCCTTAACGATCAAGCGTCCTAGGACACTTGACCTTAGGAGGCATTCCGCTGATCGTCAACGTCCTAGGACACTTTCGCTAAGGTGGAGGCCATGCCCGACGCCCGCATCGTGCCCGACGGCCGCGCCCAGCAGATCGCCGCGGGCCTGCGCGCCGCCATCACCGCCGGCCGCCTGGCCCCGGGCACGCGCCTGCCCTCGGTGCGCCAGCTGCAGGTCCAGCACCACGTCGCGCGCGAGACCGCCAGCCGGGCCTTGGGCCTGCTGGTGGCCGACGGCCTGGCCATGGCCCGCCCCGGCTCGGGCACCTACGTGCGCCCGCGTGCCGAGCGGCTGCCGCTGAGCCCGGACCGCTACAGCCGCGTCTCCCGGCAAGAGGCCGCATCCCCGGGCCCGCCCGCGCCCAACGACCGCCCGCCGCGCGCCGCCGGCTTCCGCGGCGCGCGCACGGCGCCGGCCGAGACGCACCTGGCCGCCGTCTTCGCCCTCCCCGTCGGCGCCCCGGTATACGAGCGCACCGCGCTCCTCACGCACCAGGGCGCGCCGGCCTGCCTCCTTATCACCCACTACCGGCCCGAACACCTGGCCGGCACCGCCCTGGCGGCCGCGCTGGAGAACAACGGCGAGCGCGAGCACGCCTTCGAGGTGCTGGCCGCGCACGGTCTTGCCCCCGCGGCCGTCACCGAGCAGTTGCTGACGCGCTCGCCCACCGACGCCGAGCGCACGCTGCTGCAGCTGGCCGGCGCTGAGCCGGTCATGGAGGTGTGCCGCATCGCCCGCGGCCACAACGGCCACGCCCTCGAGCACGCGCGCCTGGTCTATGCCGGGCACCGCTTTCTGTGGTCCTACAGCCATCGCCTCTGAGCGGCACGGCAGGCGGCCCAGGCCGCAGCCATCGTCTCGCGACGAGCGGTGCGGCCCGATCCCGCTCCCGCGCTGACATCTGTACGGGACGGCCCAGGTCGGACCACTCGTGTGATCGAATATCCGGAATGTGGAGAGAGCTCAGCGTCGAAGAGCACGTGACCGCGCTGGGGCTGGCGCGCCAGCTGCCGGGTGATATCCCCGGCTTCGTAGTGGCCACCCAGCTGCAGACGGTGCAGGCCTGGCACCACGGAGAGATCACGCTGGAGGAGTTGCTGGCACGCACCGGCTGGGACCTGACGCGCTATGCCGATGACGACCTGGAGGGCCACCGGCGCAAGCTGGTCTCATTTTGGGGCGGCCGCGACTATGAGGGATGGGTGTTCGTCGGGCGCATGAAGGAGTTCATGCGCCAGCACGAACGGGAGCGCCAGGTGCTGCAATTGCTCAAAGAGGTCGCCCTGCAGCACCTGAAGGCCCAGGGCATCACGCCGCCCGACGACCCGCCGTCGTCTCAACCGCAGTGACCCACTCCCGCTCCGGGGCCACGGCGCGGGCGTCGCCGGCAGCCCGGGGCTCAGGACACCCGAAAACGCGGCAGCCGCCCCGCTACGGGCGTGCCCTGCGGTCTCGGGCCGCGCCCGGCACCCCAAGATGATCATTGGATGAGGCGCTGGGCGCGCTCCTGGCGGGCCCGGGCCCGCGCCCGCGCCAAGTTGCGCTGACGTGCATCGGCCTGCTCATCGTCGATCGGCGGCATCCAGCTTTCCTGCAGGCGTGGGGCGTGCTCGATTGCCGCGGCGGCCCGGGTCTCGATGTCGGCCCAGCGCCTGGCGTCCTGCTCGTTCCTGCCCTGCCGCTGCTCGGCGGAGCGCTGGCGGATGACGGCGGCGGCGCGGGGCGAGGCCTCGGCCAGGATCTGCCGGGCATGCGCAGCGGCCTCGGCGACGCTGCCAAATCGCGGACGCTCGGGGGAGGAGGTCATCGAAAAGCACTCGCTTTCACACGGTCAGGGCCGGGCCGCCAGACGGGCCGCCAGCGCGGCGCGCGCCGCGCGCCAGGCCGCGGTCGGCGGGCTGGGCTCGGCCGGCACCGCCGGGGCGGGGGCCAGGGCCTCGGCCCGCGGCATCTGCGGAGCCCAGCGCCGCGGGCCGCCGAGACTGCGCGCGTAGCGCTCTTCGCTCTCGCGCCGGCGGGCGGCCTGGCGGGCGCGCTCGGCGGCCGCGGCCGCGGCCAGACGCTGGGATTTGGAGATCACCGGCCGGCCGTCGGCATCGCGCCAGGCGGCCAGCCGGTGGCCGATCCAGCCGGGCACGTGCCGTACCCGGCCGGCAAAGGTCCAGGGGCGGCCATCAGGCAGGTGATCCAGGGCGTGCAGCACATCGGCGGGCGTCCACCCGGCGGCAAACCACGGCGCCAGCAGGTGACGCAGGTGCCGGGCCGAGATGCGGCGCAGGTCCACGCTCACCGCCCGCAGCGCCGCGGCCGCGGCCAGGGCGTCGGTTTTGCTGCCCGGCGTGACGGCCAGCGACCAGGCGCCGGGCGGATCCGCGGTGCGCGCCCGCGATGCCGGGGCCGCTCGCGCGCGCGGGAAGGGCGGGTTTCTCTCCTACGGAGAGAAACCTTGTAGGGGTCCGACATTGATGCACAAGCGGATCAGGGGACTGCTGTGATTCAGAAACGGGTTGTGTGACGTCTGTGACGGCCGGGACGGTCAGCACGTACTCGGCGGCCACCGCGCCCCGCGCGTCCCCGGCGCCGCCGACCCGATAGCGCGGCAGCGAGCCGGGCATCACGGTGCCCAAAAGGCCGTGGGCATGCAGCCAGGCGACCCACTTGGCGACGCTGGAGCGGCTCAGGCCGGTGCGGCGCATCAGCAGCGCCCAGGTGGGGCGGGTGGTCAGCAGGCTCCAGGTGGCGTGCCGGGCCAGCACGGTAGCGATCGCGGTGAGGTTGTCGTGGGCGTCGGCGCGCAACGCTGCGGTGGCGGGGTGGGCGTCGACGGCGGTGAGCCAGGCGGCCTGGGAGCGGGCTCGCGCCGAGGCCGCCGGGACGGCGGTGAACACCTGCAGGCGCCGCGGCGACCACCAGGTGGCCTGGCCGGGGACGGAGGGAGCCGACGTGCGGGGGCGGCGCGCGCCCGGCCGCCCAGGCCGGGCAGCAAGGCGCGGGCGCGCAGACGCAGCGGGCGGCGGCCTGCCGGGCGCGCCGGCCCGGGGCGGCGGGGCGAGCGGGCCGGTGCGGCTCACCGGCGTACCGGCCGCGGGCCCGGGTCGCGGGAGGCGGTTTTGTCGGGGGCGTGCGGCATGATGGAGATCTCCCATCGCGTGGTTGCTGGGGGTGGGCGCCCTCCGGCGCGGGCTTGGCGGTTCGGCGGGGAGGGCGCCCGATCATGTGCCGGCGGCGCCTCAGGGCGAGCGGCACCGCCGGCGGTCCGGCAGGCACAGCTGGCGCCTGGCCCAGGCGGCGCGCCCGATCCGGACTGCAGGAGCCTGCGCGGTCACCGCCATGGCGCCGTCCAGGGCCTCGGGACCAGGCCGGCGGGCTGGTAGAGCGGATGCACCGGCTGGCCGTCGCGGCCGGTGCGCAGGCACAGCAGGCGGTGGCCGGCCAGCAGCTGCGCCACCCGGCGCCAGCGCTCTTCGGCCAGGCGCGGGTAGCGGCCGCATCCCCAGGCCACCACGACGCACGCCACACCGGCCAGCCGCTCACTCAGCCAGGCATCGTTGTCCGGGCCGATGGGATCGTCGGCGCTCAGCAGCGCGGCCGGGTCGGTGGCGCGCAGCGCGAACAGGTTGCGCACGACGATGCCGCCGAAGCCCCAGCGCTGGGCATAGGCGATGTAGCGGCGAACGGTCGGATCATCGGTGTTCTCGTCGGCGCGGGAGGGGTTCAACATGACCCAGGCGCAGATCGTCGGCGTGCGGCCCGCATCCCAGATGCGCCGCAGGTCGTAGCGGTAGGGGCCATCGATGACCGCGCTGGCGACCACCTCCCGTCCGGGCTGGGGTGCGCGTGCGCCGGGCGGCGGCTGGGCGTTCCTATCAGCCACGACCATCACCCGCGGCCGGCTGGTCCACAGCCCGCCGTGCAGCCCGGCCAAGCGGTGCTTTCCGCTCCTGTGCCTCCTGCGCGCGGCGCTGCGGCGTGAGGTGACCATCTGAGATCTGCGGCATCGGTCCGCAGGACCCGCACGATGGCCCCGCGGCTGGGAGCCGTCGTGCGGTGATCCCTGCGGGGGCGGACCAGGCGAGCCCGGCCAAGGACAGGACGAAGGCCCACCACCGTACCGCGCCGGGGCATGGTCTTTTCGCCGGTCGCGGTGGCCATCAGCGGTACGTCCCGCTCTGGGCGGCCTCGCTGGCTTCGGCCATCGCCGCCAGCTGCGCGGCCCATATCCGGGCCTCATCCGGGGTCAGGTCGACCGTTTCCGGCAGGCTGAAGCGGATCTTGCCGAGGGTGAGGGCGAGCAAGTCCTCGCCGTCGTCTGCGGTGATGCCGAGTTCGGTCGGCCGCTCCAGGATGATCAGGTCTTCTTCGGCCATCACGGTCGCGGTGATGGCGTAGGTGCAGGCGCTGCACACATCGACGCCGAGCGGGTTGGGCACCCATGCGCAACCACCTTCACAGGCACGGTTTTCGCTGCAACCGCAGATCCGGCAGACCGGCTCGTCCTCCTCGTGGCCTGCCTCGGCATCACGCAGCCGTACCAGGACGGGACCCATGCGCTCGCCCATGGAGGCGGCGAGGTTGAGGCAGTGCAGGTCGGCGCCGGAGGGGGGATGGGCGTGGGCGGCGCGGTCGCGCACGCTCTGGGCGAGCTGCTCGATGAGCTCGTCGGAGGCGGCCGGGCCGATGAGCGCGGTCAGGGCGGCAAGGGTCGGGGTGGTCATGAGTCCTCCAGGGGGATGTTGAGGATCCGGATGGGGCGGGTGTCGGCCGCGTGGATGGTCACTGGGCGGCTGTCGTCGGTGAGTGCGGGGCACCGGCTGCAGCCAGGGCCTGCTCAGCCGCAAGGCGCGTGGTGAAGTGCAGCAGGTAGACGGTGCCGGTGGAGGGGGTCATCAGGCGGTCACCTCCACCCCGTAGAAGGCGGCCATCGCGCCGATCACCTGGCAGGGCGCGGCGATGGTGCAGGCGTCGCGGTAGAAGCCCTCCCGGTCCTGTGCCCAGTCGCCGGCCCGCACGCTGCAGGCCGGGCAGGCCGGGGCGGCGGGGCAGTTCGGGCCGGGGTGGCCGCAGTCGATGCTGGTGTCGACGCAGTCCTCGTCCCGCAGCAGCACCGGGGCGTGAGCGGCCGCGTGGGCCAGCAGCTCGACGACGTCCTGGCGTCCGGAGCCGTCGGTGAGGTCGCCTGCCGTGGCGAGGATCGCTTCGCATACCCGCCGGGTGATCAGCGGGTCGGGCACCAGCTGCTCCAGCGCGGCCAGGTCCTCAACCGCAGGCGTCAAGGCCTCCAGCTCGGCGGCGATGGCCGCGCTCCCGGCCTGCAGGGCGATGGTCCAGGTACAGGCGGGGCACAGCCGCATCCAGGCCGGGAGGTGGGCCCGGTCGAAAGCGCCGGTGCCGATGCGGGTGGCCACCTGGGCCCAGGTGCCGCATAGAGCCCCGCAGCTGTCGCCGCCGCCCGGGGCCAGGGCGCGCAGCGCGTAGTCGCGGGGGATGGCGTGGAAGGTGCCGCGGTGGGCGGTGCCGACGATGAACGGCGTCTCGGGCAAGACGGCCGCCGCCGGGCCGGTGGTCATGGTCATGGTGGTCATCCGGCGATCGCCTCCTGGGACTCTTGGGCGTCGAGGCCGAGCATGTCGATCAGCTCGGCGGTCTCGGCTGCGGTGGTGCCGTAGCGCGCACACAGGGACCGCACGACGGCTGCTTCGGCCTCGGTGGGCGGGTAGACCACGGCGAACATGCCGCGGTCGCTGACCCCGTGGGCCAGGCCGTTGTCGGCGTCGCTGCGACGTGCGGCCGGGCGGGTCTTGGCCGCGGCGCGGCGTGGGGTGGCCGGGGCCGGGCGGCCTGCACCGCCGCCGCGGCGGCGGGCGGCGGGCCGTACCGGAGCCGGGAGCGGAGCGGTCTGGTCGACGGCGCTTTCCTCGGCGGCCGCGGGGATCTCCTGGAAGTGCTCGTCGACCGGCGCGGGCTCCGCTACGGGAGCCGTCTCGGCGTCGACCTGGCGGCGGGCGTCGGCGAGCACGGCGGCCAGGCGCTCGCGCAGCCGCTCCACCGAGGCGGTGATCCGCACCCCCGCGGCCCGGACGGCGGGGGCCGGGCAGGTGCGGGCCAACTCCAGCAGCTCGCCCGCCTCGGCATAGGCGACGTGGGTCTGCACGATGGCGATCGCCTCGGACTCGGAGCGCTCCGGCGCCGGGACCGGCCCGTCGCCGGCGTCCTGCGGGCCGGCTCCGAGGTAGGCACGGGTCGCGGCCAGCAGCACGGCGGCGACATCGGCGGGCCGGTCGGCGGCAGAGATCTTGATCCACAGGGCGGGGCCGCCCGGGTCGGTGACGTCGCCGGCGACGATGCCCCACGGGCAGCGCGGGTTGCGGGTGGGGTCACCGAGCGGGATCGCCCGCCAGGCGGTCACGTCCAGGCCGGTAGCGGCCGGGCGGGGGTCATGGTGGTCCGGGGGCGGGGTGGAGGTCTCAGGCAGCATGGGGGGGCTCCTGGCCGGAAGTGGCGGGGAAGGCGTCGTGGGTACGGCCGTCGAGCTCGCGGCCGGCGGCGTGCTTGCTGCGGCAGCGGCGCATCGTGGCGGAGCCTTCGGCGAAATCGTCGGGCGAGGGCTCGACGACGGTGCCATCAGGCAGCACGCCGACCAGGCGGCCGGGCCCGTCCAGGTCCGGACTCCATTGACCGAATTGCTTGAAGAAAAAAGCGGTGCCTGATGCGGCGCACTGGTCACGCAGGGTCCGGAACCAGTCAGGGTGCGGCGGACGGGCCCGGGGCCCGGACTCGCCGCCGGCGATGACCCAGTGCAGGCCTGCGGCCGGGCCGACCCATCCGGCCAGGGACGCAAACAGCTCTTCGCCCCAGCCCTCAAAGGACTCCATGTACTCGATGCCAAGCCAGCGCGACAGGTCGACCGGCCCCAACATGGGCTCGACGCTGAGAAATCGCACCATGGCGGGGGTCTTGAGCAGGGCAGGGATGCGGATGTCGGCCCAGCGCTGGTCTTCGACCGACACGCCGGCCCACAGGTTGGGCAGCGGCCAGGGGGTGCGGACGGCGGCGCCGTAGCGGCCGGTGGCCTCCTGCAGCACCGCGTCGGCGAAGTCGGGACTGGCCAGCAGCGTGCGCAGCCGGGCGTGCCGTTTGGTCAGCAACTGGAAGGTGTGCTGCGATGCGGCGGCCATGGTGGCGAACATCTGGATGACGAAGTCGTCAGGCACGGCCTCGTGCAGCGCGTCGCTCATGGAGTTGATGAAGACGCGGCGAGGCCGGTGCCAGCGCAGCGGCGCCTCCAGCACCTCGGGCACGAGCCGGACCACGTCGAAGGAGCCGGGGCCGTTCCAGTGGGTGGAGATCGCCTCGGCGTAGCAGTGGTCACAGCCGCGGCTGACCTTGCTGCAGCCGCGAACCGGGTTCCAGGTGACGTCAGTCCACTCGATCTTGCTGATGCCGGTCATGCCAGTACCCCCAGCGGCAGCGCCGCGACCAGAACGGCCAGGGCAGCCAGCAGCAGGTGCACGCCCCGGCGCAGCCGGGTGTACTTGGCGCGGGCCAGCAGTGACAGGCGCAGTACCTCGGTGGCTAGGCGGTGTTCGGGGTCGGCGGTCAGCGCGGTGACCAACTCATCGGGACCGGTGGCCTCAGCGTGGGCAGCGAAGCCGTACCCGTTCTGGCCGCGGCGGGGCAGGGCGGGGCGGATGACGATCAGCAGCATCACGATCGCGGCCGCCAGGAAGACGGTGCCGAGGCCGACGGCGCTCAGCTCCGCGGGCGGCGGAACCTTCACCGTGATGGCGGCCGATGCGATCGCGAACATCGTGCCCGCCATGCTCAGCAGTGCGGTGGCCTTGATGTCGATGCGTCCGAGCTCGGTGCAGGCGGCCTCAGCCTCAGCCTGCAAGATCGCCTGCCGGTCCTGGGGTTGTAGGCCGGTACCGGCCGGGACGGAGCGGGTGGAGGGGGTTGGCATCATGGAGCTACTCCTGGTCTCGATCAGAGGAACTGGGGTGAGCGGGCGCGCCCGACGTGGGTTGTCTTGGCGGATTGGCCACGGTGGTGCGCGCCCGTCCCGACGGGTCAGAGGGCCTGGCGGCGGGGCACGTCGTGGTGGGCGCAGATGGCCTCCATCCAGGCCAGGGCGATGGCGGTGATCTCGGCGACCTGGTCGTACATCCGCACCATGCGCTCGGTGTTGTGCACCGGCGGGCGGGCGCCGGCGAGTTCGGTGGCCAGCTGGCCGATGCGGCCGATGAGGTCCATCACCCGCCGGGGCGATGACTCGTTGATCAGCACCGCGTCGCATTCATCAGCCAGCAGCCGCTCCCGGGCGGCCAGGGCGTCGTCTGCGGCCGCGCCCAGGCGCAGCCGGGTGGCGTGCTGTTGGACGGCCGCCAGGACGAACTCGGCGACTGTGCGGGGGTATTCGGCGTCGGCGATCTCGATGAACAGGTCGTATTCGTCATCGTCGCCGCCGGCGATGGCCCAGCCGCCGTGCTCGTGGTCCTCGGGGTTGGCCTCGGTGGGCACGAGGTGCCAGGTGTCCAGGTCGAAGGTGCCGATCTGCTCAGTGGTGGGGATCATCGTTGGTCGTCCTTCCGGTGGTGGGATCGGTGCCGAGGTGGGGCGCTCAGGCGGCCGCGGCGTAGTGGCGGGTGAGCTGCTGGCGGCGCTTGCGGGCGGGCGGGAAGCCCTCCAGGTGCCAGGTGATCCACCGGTAGATGCGGCCCTCGGTGCGCTCCAGGTCGGTGAACATCGCCTCCAGGCAGGCCCGCCCGTCCAGCCCGGCCTCATCCAGGGCGCGGGCGGCGGCGGCGTCGAGGGCGTGGATCTGGTGGTGGGCGCGGTGCTGGTGGGCCAGGCCCACGCCCAGGGTTGCCCCGATGAGGGCGGACATGAGCTCTGCGGGGGCAGAGGTGATGGCGGCGACCATCAGCGCGAGCACGGCCAGGCCGAAGACGTGGCCGATCAGGCTCAGGATGCGCGGCGGCCGCCAGGTGGCGGCGGTGATCTGGTAGGCCATCGCTCCGGCGGCCGCCTGGCCGTCGGCGGTGGTGGCGTCGCCGTACAGCAGCATCTCGTCCACGCCGAGGACCAGGGTGCCGGTCGCCGCATCGCGCTCGCCGGTCACCGCCTCGTTCTGGCGGCCGATGCTCAGCGTGATCGCGGGTATCTCAGCGGCCCGGGCCAGGACCGCGGCCAAGGCGGTCAGCTCGCTCATGGCGGCCGCGGCCTCGGTGCGCGCATCGAAGGTCAGCAGCCGCAGCGAGTGGCGCCGGCTGGCGGTGGCGGGCGGGTCGTCGAGTTCGCCGGCGAGCTCGAGTTCGGCGCGGTGGGCGTCGGCCAGCACCCGGGTGGGGTCGATGACGGTGTAGGTGCCCTGGCTGGGGTCGCGCTCCAGCAGGTCGTCGCGGACCTTGCTGGCCAGTTGCTGCAGCAGCCAGGAACGGCTCTGGCCGGTGACGTCCAGGACGTCGGCCAGCGCGGCGGGCGTGAACGGCCGGCCGTCGGCGATGTAGCCCAGCGCGTGGTTCAGGACGGCGGCGGCTTGGTCGTCGTCGACGGCGTAGCTGTGGCCGGTGTAGGCCGGGATCAGGACGCGGTGGCCGGTCGGGGACAGGTCGGTGTTGACCATCGGGTTCTCCTTCGGTGGGAACGGTGTGGAGCTCGGACGGGTCAGGTGGTCAGGAACGCGGTGACGATGGCGGCCAGGGCGAGCGCCGCGGCGGCGTCCACCACTAGGCGGACAGGCAGCGGGGTCGACCGGCCTCGCCAGCCGCGCCAGGCGACGGTGCCGGCGGCGGCCAGCACCACGGTGTAGGCGGCCAGCGCGACCAGGAGCGGCAGCGCGAACATGGCCATCAGCCGCTCGGCCAGCAGCGGCAGCGCCACGGTGACGGCGACGGCATCGATGATCGCCAGCCGGGCCATCAGCAGGCGGCGGCCGCTCAGCGGGCCCTTGGTGCGGGCTTCCGGTCGCCGGTCCGCAGGGGCCTGCGGATCCTCGGGGGCGTGTGCCGCCGCGGCGGCGGGCAGCACGGGCTTGGCCACGTCCCGGTGGGTCACGGTGACGTGCACGCCCGCGCCGTCCAGCTCGTCGGCGAGATCTTCGGCCATGGCCACCGAGCGGTGGCGGCCGCCGGCGCAGCCGATCGCGACGGTGACCGGGGCGCCGGTGGTGGTGGTCAGCTCGGCGGCGAGCTGGGCGGTGTGCGCGACGGCGGCGGCCACGCCCGGGGTGGTCATGACGTGGCCGTGGACCCGGTCGTTCAGGCCGGTCAGCTCCCGCATCCGGGGGTCGTGGTGGGGGTTGCGGAAGCGGCGGCGGGCGTCGATGACGATGTCCGCGGTCGGTGCCGGGGCGTGGCCGTACCCGAAGGAGGTGATCTCCACGCTCGGGGCGGTCCTGAGGGCCGGGGCCGGGATGGTCATGATGGGCGGGTCCTTGTCGATCAGGGAATGGTGGGGGTCAGGCGAGGGCGTACAGGCCGTGCCCGGGGCGGGTGACCGGGCCGTTCTCGGGCGCGGACAGTCGCGTCAGGACGTTGCGCACGGCGCCGAGCCCTACCTGCCGGCCGCCATCGGCGTTGACGGCCTCGCAGATGGCGGCGGCGCTCATCGGGGCCGTGGCGGCCTTCAGGACGGCCAGGATGCGCTCGGGCAGGGAGGCGGGCGGCAAAGTGGCGTCGCCGCCGCCGTCGTCCTCGCCATCTTCGCTGTTGTGGTCGTCGTTGGCGTGATCGTCGGCGTCGGCATCAGCCGGGGCCGTTGGGCCTCGCCCGGCCTTGGTCTTGCTCGTGCGCACGGCGTCGGCGAACTGGGCGCACAAGGCAGCCATGGCGCCGTCGTCGTTGCGCAGCGCATAGGCCATGTACTCGATGCCGTCGCCGTCGAGCGCCTGCAGCGAGGCCTCCTCCAGGCGGCGGGGCTCCTCCGGCCCGTACAGGGCGAGGATCTCGGGATCGAGACCGGGCAGCGGGGCGATGGAGCCCACCCGCAGGTGGCGCATGAGGGAGGTCGGGCGCGGCCCGGACACGTAGTAGGCCATGCCCTGGGTGCCCGGGACGTCGCTGTCGTCGCCGGCCACATCGAAGGGCGAGCGCAGCACGGTCGGAGCCAGCGTCTCGGGGATCGGCAACAGCTGCGATCCGATCTGCAAGATGCCGTCGGCCACCAGCTGGCGCATCATGCTGCTGGTCCAGCGCAGCAGCGTGACTTCGCCGGTCTTCATCATCGCCCGCAAGGTGTCGGATCCGCCGAGTTCTTCCAGGTGGAATGCCTGGGCGGCCAGGCCGATGCCCACGCCCACCGACCGGCCGGTCCGCGACAGCTCTTTGATCAATCGCGTGGCCAGCGCGCGATACGGGCTGCCGCGCTCCAGCAGCCGGTTGACCTCGTCAATGTGGATATGCAACAGCGGGTCATCGCCGAGCACGAAGGCGTTGCGGCCCAGAGCGCTGTAGCGGCGCATCCGCGCCTTGGCGACCTCCACGCCCGCCATCAGCATCAGGACGGCGCCTTCGAGGCTGGTGACCCGCCAATCCACGTTGCCGGCGGCTTCGGGCACCGACTGGCCCTCTTTGAGGTCGGCCAGCCACGTGCAGATGCCGTTGATCTTCTCGGCGATCAGCTGCAGCTGCAGCGTCTTGGACTTGCCGGCGCCGGTGGTGCCGATCAGCACGAACCGCTGCGCCGAGCCGGTGGAGGGGTCGAACAGCCGTTTCCGCACGGGCTGGCCGTTGTGGTAGAACCCGGCGGTGTAGCGGCCGTGCCGGTCCATGATCAGGTCTTCACGGGTGACGGCGCGCACCTGGGCCAGCGGGTTGTGCGGGTAGACCATGACCAGCCCGTGGTAGCCCTGGGTCTCCACGATCAGGCGGCCCGGGTCGTCGACGCCGAGCTTCTTGCACAGCGCGTCCCGGTCGTAGGTGATCGCTTTGCCCTCGGGGTGCTCGACCTTGAACACCGTCAGCAGGCCATCAGCGGGGCGGGTCATGGCGGTGCTCATGCGTCATCCCTGCCGATGGGGATGGTGCGCACCTGCCCGCCCGGAGTGCCGATCTGGACCTCCTTCAGCACGGTGCCGGGCATCGCGCTCGGGGCGACCTGCGTGGCCCATCGGGTGGCCAGGTCGTCGGCCTGCTCCGGGCGGCCGACCGTCAGCCGGCGCACGCCCGCGCCCCGGCCGGACACCGCAGTGATCGTGATCTCGTCTTCGGCGATGTCCATCAGCGCCGACAGGCGGCGGATGGAGATGTCCGGGACCGGCTCGCCCGGCAGGGCGGAGCGGATGATGGCCCGCATGGCGCGGGGGCCGGTCGACTCGATGGCCTCCAGCACCGTAGCCGGGGCGACCCCGCCGACGACGGCGGCCTTGGCCGCCCACCACGCCGCGGCCGGATGCTCGCTCACCACCGGCCCGGCCGGGGCCAGCTCGACGGCGGCCGGAGGCGGCGGGGTGAGCATGCGTCGGCCGATCTCGGCCGGGCGCAGCACCCAGGTGCCGACCGTCCAGGCCGTCAGCGCGGCGGCTTCGATCGGGGTGGCCACCGGGTGGATGCCGGGGGTCAGCTGCTGGGCGATCAGCAGGGCGGCCAGGCTGGTGCCGGGCAGCACATACAGCACGCTGGCGGTTGCCTTCTGGTGGCCGTTCGGTTTCCACAGCCGCAGCGTGGCCAGACCGCCGAGGCTGAGCGCGGCATCGGCCAGCAGGCACAGCCCGGTCAGCTCGCCGGTGAACAGGCCGGTCGCGGCGGCGCACGCCCCGGCCAGGGTGGCCAAGCGTCCGGTGGCGCTGCGCACGGCCACCAGGCGGCGCCGCCACCGATCCAGCACGGGCCAGGGCGGCACCTCAACAGCCAGGGGCGCCAAGGCGGGCACGGCGGGTGCCTTGGCGGCCCGGCGGGTCATAGCCATAAGAGCGGCCTCCTTTTTGCCTGGTCAGCGGTTGCTGTAGAACTCGGACTTGGCCATACGGCCGTCCTTGGTGTGGATGGCCTCCACCACGCCGCCGTAGTCGCTTTGGTGGGCGTCGCGGACCTCTTCAAACAAGATCGACATCTCCTCGGTCGCCTGCGCCATCGCGGCGGCGTCATCCAGCACGCCCGTCGCGACCGCGGCCGCGTCGCGAAACTCACCCACGGTGTCGTCATCGACCTCCAGGCGCGCCATCTGCTCAGCGGTCTGAACGACGCTCGCGGCGCATCCTTCGACGTAGGCGTAGGTGGCGCGGATCTGCTCACCCAGCCCGCTCAGCCGCACCGCGGCATAGCCGAGCTGGACCAGCAGGACGCCATAGCGGATGAGCCGGGATAGGACGCCGCCGCCCTCCTCCAGCGCCTCACCGGTCGTGGTGGTGGCCAATTCGTTCACCAGGGGTCTCCTATTCGTCGTGGTACTCGCGCTCGGCCGGGCGGATGTGCCCGTGGTCGCGGGTGGTGTCGGCCACGCCCAGATCACGGGCGGCGGCGTTGGCGGCCGCCGTGGCGATCGCCTCGGCGGCGGCGGGCAGCCCTTCGGCCAGGCCGTCCGCGCACGCCTTCACATGCAGGGCCTTGGCGACCAGCCGCCCCCAGAGGGCCTCCAGCCATCCAGGCACCTTCAGATCGACGATCTCGCCGTGCAGGGCCTGCAGCCGGCCTGCCATGCGTTCCGCGCCGGCCGCGGTGGCGCGGGCCGCCTCCACGCCCTCGGTGATCTCCTGGGCCGCGTCCTCGGCGGCTTCGATCACGTCCCGGATGGTCAGCTCGGCATCGTCGTCGTATTGCGTGCCGTGCACCGCCATGGCCCCCATGGCGGACGGACGCGGCGCGGGCACGGCCGGGGTCATGGGCCGGTTCATCGGGCCTCCCGTGGTCTGGCCTGCGCTGGCCGGGGCAGTCGGACTTTCCTCACCCGCCGGCGGCGCAGGGCGGCGAGGCTCGGTCGTGCGGGCGGGGCCGGCGGGCAGCGCGGGCCGCCCCGGCGTCCCGGTGAGGACCGGCGCCGCAGGTGTCGACGGTTCGGGCCGGGCCTGACGGGACGGTTCGTCGACACGCTCGACGCGCACCCGGGTCCGCCGGTCGGCGCCCGGCGGCGGCCGCATCCCCCCGGGTCCCGGCGGCGGTGAAGGCGCATCTGGCCTGTCCCGCCCCTCCCAGGCCCGCGCCTGTGCCTGCGCCCAGGTCTTGAAGTCATCCCAGTTGTCGAAGAAGTGCGGCTCTTCAGCCCGGCCCGTATCCGGACCGGATCGGCCGTCGGTGTTGTGGCCGGAGTTGTATTCGCTCTCGCTCTGGCCACCGGTGTGCTGACGGCGTCGGCGTCTCTTCTTCCAGCGCCAGCGCGACTTAGGCTCGGTCTCTTCGGTCTCGCCGCTCCACCACCGCCAGCGGCCCTTCTTCCCGTGCCAGCGCGCCTCCTTGGCCTTCTCCTCGGTGCGGGAACTGCGCCAGCGCCACTTCGGCCGTCTGCTCTTGCTGCTTTTGTCCCGGTGGCCGCGCCAGCGCCATCGCGCTGATGTGGCCTCCTCCTTGCCGCTCTTGTCGCGGATGCGGCGCTTCCAGTGGTGCTTGGGCTTGGTCTTGCCCTTGCTGTTGTGCCGGCGGTCTCGGTCCCACCGGCGGCGCTTGGGCTTGCTGTCGTCGCTTTCACCGCCCTTGGCGCGGCGGCTGCGCCAGCGCCACCGAGCTGACTTCTTGGCTTGCTTGGCCTTGTCGTCGCTTTTGTCCCGCCGGCCCTTCCACCGGCGCTTCCAGCGACTTTTGGGCTTGGCCTTCGGTGTGTCCCGGTCCCCGCCGTTCTTATCCCGTCGGCGCTTCCAGCGGTTCTTCGGCTTCGCCTTGGCCTCGTCTTGGCTCTCGCCGCCGGTTCGGCGCCGCTTTCTGCGGTTCTTGGGACCGCCGAGCTCGTCTTGGCCCTTGCGCTTCCAGCGGCGCTTGCGCCGTCGGCCGTCCTCGTCTGGGCGGTCGCGTCGGGAGCGCCGCGATTTGTTCCGGTCCTTGGGCGGTCTGCTGCGCGGGCCGCGGGAATCCTTGTCGGCCTTGGCCGGCCTGCGCTTGCCGTCGCCGCCACCCGTCCGGCGGCCGAAGGCACGCCCGCCCTTCGGGCCTGCGGGCGAGCGCAGCAGCGACGACCCCTTGGGGCCTTTGCCGCTGTCTCCTGTCTGCCTGCTTCGGGGGCTGGCGGCCGCTGCCTTCACCGCCGCCTTGTCGGCGCCTGCGCGGGCCTGGTCGGCCAGCGCCTGGCGGTGCCGGGCCCGCTGCCACAGGCCCTGGGCCGCAGCCACCCCCAGCGCCGTCAGCAGCGCCAGGCAGGTGGCCAGCGTGTCCCGCGCGGTCGGGGCCTCGGGGTCCTTCGGAGCCGGCGGGGTGAACGCGCCGCTGTCGTCCTTCCTGGCAGGCTCGGGCGCTGGCACGCCCGGCACGGTCAGGTGCAACGGCGGGCCCATCGCGGCGACCTTCGGCAGCGAGGGCCAACCCGGGGCGGGTGCCTCGTCATCGGTCTCGGTGCTGGCGGCCTCGCCGTCGACGTCCGGCTCGTCCTCGTCGTCGGGGTGGTCCAGGGAGCCCGGCAGGACCACGCGCGGGATGAACGGCAGCACCGAGCCGCGGTCCTCCCGGTCGTCGTTGCTCATGATCGGCTCCTCTCGCAGTGTTGACAGTCAGTGACCGGATCGGGGACACTTGCGCGTCGCGCGTACGCGCGCCGCGCCGTTGCCGATCCGCAAAGCCCGGATCCGGCGGATGAACATGAAGATGAACATCACGCGCTGTGACGGGTCCGGCGGACGATCTCGGCTTGTTCTTGCTGTTCGGCCCAGGCGGCCAGCAGCTGCGCCAGCTCGTGCATCGCCCGCTTGTTGCCGCCGCCGCGCTCGGCTTTGACCGCGGCGGAGCGGGCCCGATCGAAGCAGACCCGCGCCAGGTCGGCGTCGGTGGTGGCGGCTCGGAGCTTGTCGCTCCAGAACTTCGCGATGTTGTTCAGCCGCTTGGTCGCCTCAGGTGACATTTCAGCTGGGGTGGCGCTCATGCCGGCTTCTTTCCGTGATCGTGGACCAGGTCCAGGAAGTCCCCGTCCGGCGCGGCCGCCGACGGCCGCGCCTGCTTCGGCGCAGGCGGGCGGCCGACGTAGTCCCGGGCATGCGGCAGCGCCGGGGCCTGGCGGCCCTGGGCAGCCTCCCGGCGGGCCTGACGCGTCTGGGGGATCTCGTGGCGGCCGCGCCGGTAGCGGGCCTCCAGACGAAACGTCAGCGCCGCCGCGGCCTCCAGGTGCTCCTGGATCTCGGCAAACGGGCTGGTCACCCACCGGTGCCGCCACCACGCCTCGAAACTGCCGTAACCCTCTGGCGGGTTCTCCTTCCACATGGCCTCGGCGTCCCGCCGGATGTACGCCACGAACTCGGCGGACTCCGCCAGGCTCCGCCGCAGCTGAGCGGCGAACGCGGCCATCATCTCCGGGCGGTCCAGCATGTCCCCGGACCACTCAGGTGCACTCATCAGAGGGCTCCTTTCTCTTTCAGCAGGTCACGACCGGCCATTCGGCCAGGTCAGGCGGCACCAGGTGGTGCGCCCGGCCGGCGTGATGGTGGTGCGGATCTCGTCGACCAGCTCAGCCACGATGACGGCCAAGCCCCAGCCGGAGGCGTCCGGCTCGCGGGCGGCCGGGATTGGGCGCGGGCCCTGGTCGGCCACGCTGAGCTCCACCGAGGTGGCGTCGATCGCGGCGCGCACAGCGAAGCTGCCGCCCATCCCCGAGACCGAGTGCACAAGCGCGTTGGTGACCAGCTCGGAGACGACCACGGCGACGTCGGCGCGGCGCGGGCAGTCGCCGGGCAGCAACCCGTCCACCCAGGTCCGCACCTGGCTGACCTGCTCCGACTCGCCGGGGAAGCGGCGCTGTGCGCTCACGGCCGCCATGGTGGGGGTCGTCACCGGGTCACCTCCGCCCAGCCAGTGATCGGGACTGCGCACTGGGCCAGCAGCAGCACCGGGCGGGCACCGGCGGGCGGAAGCTGACCATGTGCCTTCAGTGCGTGGCGCAGGTGCTCCAGCGGGTTGGGCTCGCCGAGCTCGGCGGCGGCGATGGTGGCGCGGGCAGCCGCCAGCAGCTCGCCATACTCGGTGGCGATCAGGACCAGATCCTGGCGGGTGACCGGCCGAGCCGAGGCACGGCGGTCGGGGGCGGTGATGCTCATGCTGCGACCTCCGTCTCTGCGGTGTCCGTGCGGGGGTCTTCCGTGCGGGGCTCCTCGACCTGCGTGCGGACCAACTCGGGTTCCGTCTCGGTGGTGTCCGTGCGGGGGTCTTCCGTGCGGAACTCCTCGCCGTTCTTGATGCGGTCCGCATGGCCGGTGGCCGTGCGGACCTGCGTGCGGGTGTCGGCGTCCGCACGTTTGTTGGAGTGGTTCGTGCGGTCTCCGTCCACGTGACCCGCATGCTGGCCGCTGATGCGCTCCTGCGCCCGCACGATCAGCCCCGCACCGCTGGCGTCCGTACGGTCGTGCGTGCGGTCCATGTGCTCCCCGGCTTCGCGGGTCTGCTCAGGCGGGCCGTCTGCGGTGTCGCTGGCGGCCGCTGGAGGCAACAGGCCGCGCCGAGCATCGGCCAGGACACCCTCGCACCAGCGCTGCTTGTAGCCGGTCCGCTGGTGCACATCGCGCCAGGTGAGAGGGCACTTCTCACCGGCGGTGATGTAGCTGCGGATCTCCTCGCGATGGTCCTCGACGACGCGGGCCCGGTAGGCGGCCTGCTCCTCGCCCGGCCTCTGCTTCCACCGTTGTGCCAGGCCGTCGCCACCTCCTGCAGGATCCTCCCGCATGCTCTTCGTGCGGGAGCGCGCCGGGGACGGCGGCGCGCTCCCGTTCGGCGTGACTGTGCGGGCCTCGGCCACTGCACGGTCCGCGATCGTGCGGGCCTGGAGCGTGCGGGCCAGCTCCGCACGGGCCCGCCGCACCGTGGCGAGAATGCCGCTCGCCTCCTGCGCGGCCGTGCGGGTCAGCTCCATGTAGGTCGTCCGCACGCTGGCGAGAACGCCGTCCATCTCATCGGCGGCCGTGCGGGTCAGCTCCGTGCGGGCCTGCCGCGCAGCGGCGAGGATCTCGTGCGCCTCGTCCTGGACAATGCGGACCGTCTCCGCGCGGGCCTGCCGCACGGAGGCGAGAATCTCATCCACTTCGCCCTCGATCGCCTTCTCGTCTATGCGGGGCGGCGCGACGGTGACCCGGTCCACCAGGGCGCGCCGCTCACGGATCGCGTCGACCTTGACCGCCACGATCTGCGCGGTCTCGGGGTCGACGTCGATGCGGGCGTATTCGACCGCACGCCGGTATGCCTTCTCCCACACCTTGGTCGCCTTGCGGATCTCCTTGTCGTCGCCGCTGACGTTGGCCAAGTGGAGTCTGTAGATCGCACGGACGTACTCGTCGATACGCCGCTCGCGGGCGATCTCGTCGTCGTCACGGCTGGTCGGATCAGCCCAGCCGAGGCGGATCAGCAGCCGGCTCAGGGTTATCGTCCAGCGGATGCCGGAGATCTTGCCGGTTAGCCTCTGGCGCTCAATCTGCAGGCTGCGCTCCCACAGCCAGCCGGCCATCAGGGTGACCGCGAGCCGGCCGCTTGCCTCCGACACGGTCGAGGCGTGGGAGGCCGACAGCATGCCGGACAGGGCCGCGAACACCCACACGGCCTTGCCGTCCGGCCCCGTAGTGAACGGAACCTTCCTCAGGTTGTCGCGGGCGCGCAGCGCCGAGGCCAGCATCGCCACCTCGACGAACGTGCAGGTGATGAACGCGAAAACCGGGTGGAAGCCCAAGACGTCCTTCAGCCACATGAACATGCCCTGCGCGGCGATGCCCGAGGCAGCGAACGCTGACGCGTAGGTGAGCCGATCGGCCCACGACAGCGGTTCCTTCGGCTCCTCCTTCCCCGAGTGATCCGGCACAGGTACCTTGTTCAGGCGATGCCGCGCCCGCAGCAGGCGCCAGATGACGACCACGGCGACGGCCAGCAGGAACGCCAGCGTGCCCAGCAGCGTGTCGGTGGTGAGCAGGGACTGCGCTATGTCGGGGATGTTCACGGGGTCGCCTCCGAGAAGATCGCGGTGATGGCGGCGTCGACGTCGGCGTGCAGCAGGCGGATCCGCTCGGTGATGGCGTTCAGCCGGGCCCGGGCCGCATACAGCGGGAACCACTCGCCGGTCTCGCCGTCGGCACCGTCGTCCTCGCCCATCCACAGCCGGATCACCAGATGCTCGGGGCCGGGGGCCGGGGCGAAGTCGACCTGCTGCAGGCCCTCGGTGTCGAGCTCTTCCTCGGCACCGTCCGGACCGGGCGCGCCGGGGGCCAGCGCCTGCTCCAGCAGGCGCAGGGAGAGGGTGTAGTCGAAGGTGCGGCGCATATCGGTGGACATGAACGTCAGCTGCAGCCGGTCAGGCTGGTCGGCGCGGTAGGCGACGACGGCGCCCAGGTGCCGGTCCGGGGCGCCCACCGGCCACAGCAGCAGGCCGTCGATGAAGGTCTCGCGACCCATCAGCGGGTTGAGGATCATGATGCGTCCCTCCGCATCTGCGTGGTGAGCCGGATCAGCGCCCGGTCCCAGTCGGCCTCGGCCCAGTCGGCCTCGGACCCCAAGGGGATGCGCCGGGTGGTCTGGGCCAGGAAGGAGGTCAGCTCGTCTCGGCGGGCATACAGGCGGCAGGCCTGCGGTCCCGGGTGCAGGATGATCGCCAGGTAGTCGGTGGCCTCGGCCTCGGTGAAGCGGATGTTGCCCGCACCGACCACGCCCTTGCGGGTCGGGTCCAGGGCCGTGGCCAGCAGCTCCCGGTCGAAGGTCCACACGTTGTCTGGGGCCCCGGGCGGGGGCGGAAAATCGATGTGGACGGCGTAGGGGTCGGTCAGCTCGTAGAACGCGCGGGCCGTGAACACCCGGTTCGGCTGGTCGGCGAGGCAGACCTGCAGCGTGGTGCGGATGCGGGAGGTGCTCATCGCTCACCCCACAGGGCGGCCAGGAAGATGATCGCCAGGAAGACGCACACCGGGATGATGAAGTGGGGAAGGACGCTCATCGGCCCCACCGCCACCAGCGCCGCATCTGCTGGTTGTAGGTCTCCAGGCGGGCATCCACCCCGGCGAGGAACGCCTCCGGGGTGTGCGCCGGGCAGGACTCCACGCAGGTGCCGCCCTGCCAGACGCACCGGCAGGCGCTCTCCTGCGGGGCCGGGGCGGGAAGGGCGACGCTCGCGCCGCTGTCGGCCGGGAAGGCCCCGGTCTCCGAGCGGCGGCCGCGCCAGCGCCTCCACCAGGGACGGCGGGAGGTGACCAGGTCATCGGCCAGAGCGTCGATCGCCTCGGCGACCTCGGACATGCGCCCGCCCACGGCGGCGATGTCACCGATCCCATCAGCGATGTCGGCCAGGTGCGGGTGCCGTCGGCGAGCTGGCCGGTGCCGTCCTCCACCGCGCGGACCAGGTCGCGTACGGCATCAGCCAGACCGCCGATCTCCTTGTGCACGGCGGCGATGTCGCCGCGGCGCAGGAACAGCTCGTGGCGGATCCGCGCGAGCTCGGCGCCCATGGCCATCAGGGCCTGGCCGGTGCCGACCTGGGCATCGCGCAGCGCGCCCAGGCCCTCGGCGTAGTTGAAAGTGGCGTTGCCGGCGAAGGAGCGGGGGGTGCAGTCGGCCTTGCCGGCGGCCTCCAGACGCTGCCGGGCCTGCTCGACGTAGGGCAGGCCGGTGACGGCCTGGTCCTGGGGGAAGGTCTCGGAGCTGTTCATCGGCCAGCCTCCTTGGCGCGAGTGATCAGGACGTCGGCGAACACGGCGATGACCTCGGCGCTGAGCGGGCACAACTCGGCGAGCCACTCCTCAGCCGTCCGCTCGCCGGATGAGGCGATGATCGAAAACAGCTCCGCAGGTGTGTCCACGGCGCGCACGCGCACGTCCAGGCCGTGCTCGCTTCGGATGTCAGCCACGACCTGTGCGACGGGGCGCAGGCCGTGGATGTCGAGGAAGGTCCCGGTGGGGGTGAGCAGGCCGACGTGGACCCAGCGGCCCGGCAGGTCGTCCTGTTCGACGACGCCGAACGGCCAGCCGGTGCGCTGGTGCATGGCCCAGGCCAGGCGGTGGCAGTGGGCGTAGCCGAACAGCTCGATCGCCTCGCTGTCGACGACGCCCGGCCGGACGGTGACCTTGGTGTGGCCGTGGTAGGTCGGTCGCCCCAGGTCGATGGTGAGCGCGAGGTGGCCCAGCGGGCTCCCGCTGGCGAGCTCGGTCAGCGCCGGGTAAGCGGGGCGGGTGGCGGTGATGGTCATCAGGCCACCGCCTCTGAGGTCTCAGTGATCTGGCGGGCAGCGGCCTGGCGACGGCGGCGGACCATGCTCCGCCGCTGCCAGGGGGCCTTGCCACCGCGGATGCCGTGGAACCAGGTCTGTGGCAGGTCGTGCTCCTCGCGCAGCGCGAGCTCCAGGCACTGGGTGCGCACGGGGCAGGGCCCGCACAGCTGGCGGGCGGTGTTCTCGTAGTCGGCCCGGCGGATCGCCAGGGCCTCGGGCGACTCGCCACCGCTTGGGTTCGGCTCGGGCGGGAACCAGGCGTCGGGATTGAGAGCACCGACGCAGGTTCCGAACTTGCTGACCAGCGATGACAGGTCAGTGATGGCCGGGCCATTCGGTTTCTGGCACGGCAATGAGAGCATGGTGCGCATCCGGGGGTTTCCTTTCGTGAGGACCCGGTGGCGGGGCCTCGGCCGGGTGGAGTCCGGACCGAGGCCCCCATGACTTTGCGGGGATGTCGCCTCGATGGTGGAGTCATCGAGGCGACATGAGTTTTCCCTGGTAGAGAGCTATTTGATCTTTTTAGAGGGTGAACCTTCTTTCTTGGAGAGCTTAATTCGGGCTACTGAGCATGATCCGGATCGAAGGGTGCAGCTCTCCTTGCCCGGAATTGGGACCCCCTTGAGTTCTCCCATGTGGAGCCTCAAGGCGTCCGGCTATACCCGCTCAGGCCTGTTAATGTCTACTCCTGACGCTAAGACCCCTAAGTGGCTTCGTCAATAGCTATTAGCGGGGTTTGTTTAGGGACCTTAGCGTTCGGATTAAGCGCGGTGAGTGGAGGATGATCTGAAGTATGCACATTGACGTGTCAGCCGTCTTGGCTGAGATCCACCGGGAAACTGACCTCATCCAGCGGATTCGACGCGTTGGCGATGTGCTGAGTGAGATCGATGTTTTGACCGCGGAGCTGGGCCGAATCCGCCTGGAGGACATCGAGACCCTGACCAGCCGCGGCATGTCCCAAAATGAGATCGGTCGCCAGACCAACCTGAGTAGCGCCCGTATCAGTCAGCTCCGTAAGGGAGGTCCGCCACGGGAACGCGCCTTCTTCGGTGCCCGGGACGGTATGGTGATCACCGCGGTCGCCGAGAAGCAGGAAGCAGGCAAGGCCCGGCCTGGGCCGGTGGTATCCATAGACGACCTGCAGGCCTACGACCGGCTTCGACGTCTGCTCGAAGATCTCAAACTCAAGAGTACCTATGAGATCGTGCAGCCGCCCGGCGAAGTCCGACTCAATCGTGATGGCTTGGTACTCATCTGCGGACCTCGTCATTCTCCACTGATCGCCCAGGTACTGGAGGCCGACGACCACCTTGCCTTCGCCCAGGACCCAGGCGGCTGGCATCTAGTAGACCGCATCACCGGACAGGTCTACCGCTCACCCGAAGATCAGGGCGAGCCTGGGGATATCGCCTACTTCGGCCGACTGCCCCGCCCGGACGGCAAGGGGACCTTTCTCTATCTCGCCGGCATCCATGCGGCTGGCGCCGCCGGCGTCATCCACTACCTCGAAACCGCACTGGTCCCGCTGTATCAGCAAGTGCGGACCCGCCGCTTCTCCATGCTGATCTCCTGCCGATACGATCCGGACACTCACCAGATCATTTCGTCGGAACAGATCACCCCGACCTACAAGCACGAAGGATAAGGATTGAGCATCGCCTTCGAGACCCAGGGCGGCGTGGCGGGGCGACCGAACGAGGACTGGGTCGCGGCGACTCCGGATTCACTGGTCGTGCTCGACGGAGTCACCCCACCACGGGTCACCATCCGAGGCTGCTCGCACTCGGTCACGTGGTACACCCAGAACCTGGGCGTTCGACTCCTGCTCCTTCTGCAGTGTGAACACGACATCGGAACCGCACTGGCGAAAGCGATCGATCAGGTCAACGACCTACATCGCAAATGCGACCTGGCCAGCTCTGGTACCCCGGCAGCTGCTGTAGCGATCCTGCGTCGCCGTAACGAACTCCTGGAGTACCTAGTACTTGCCGACACCGCGATTGTCATCGACGCAGTGACGGGCATCCAGGTCATTTCCGACGACCGGGTAGAGCGCGCCGCGCCGGAGGCAACCGCCCGCACCCGGCGCGAAGAGATCGGCACACCTGAACATGCTGAAGCTGTGGCGCTCATGTCGGTCGAGCAACTTGCCCGACGTAACGTCACCGGTGGTTACTGGGTAGCCTCAACTGATCGAGCTGCGGCCGACAACGCTATCCGCGGAGAGATCCCGCTGACCAAGGTCCAGCGGGCGGCGGTCTTTACCGATGGTGCCTCGCGTGTGGTCGACATGTTCGGTGAGATGGATTGGCAAGGGTGCCTGGACTTCCTGAGTGAGCACGGTCCGCGACGGCTGATCGCCTACGTGCGGGAGTTGGAAGAGTGTGATCCTGAAGGACGGCGCTGGCCCCGTTTCAAACGCAGCGATGATGCGACGGTAGCGCTCCTCAGCATGTGGCGGTGATCAGTCGAGGTATGCGGGCTTGCGCAAGGCCGGGTGAGAGGGTTCGTCGTCTGAGCCGATGAAGCATCTGTTTGCGTAGCGCGCCAGGTGGAGCGCCCGAGCGCAGCGAGGACGAACGACCTGGCGCGCTACGCAAACAGATGCCAGGCTCAGCCAGGCGACGAACCCGCATACGAGCTTGTTAACGCTGAGCAACATCTGGCCAGCACGGCGGAGTGTGAACCTCAGGAAACAGTTCGAGTCCAGCCGCGTGGACTCCAAGTGATCTTATTGCGGTATTAGGATTCGGGTATGGCCGCAAAGGAAACGATCACCGTCACTCTGGACCCTGAGCTGGTCAAGTACGCCCGCAGCCAAATCGGCGGAGGCGACGCCCGTTCACTGTCCGCTTACGTCAACGACGCCCTCGCGGCCAAAGTGCAGCAGGACCGGCGCCGCCGGGCGAAGCTGCTCGCCCTGGCCGCCGAAGCCGACGAGGACCGCGTCCGCCGCATCATGAACAACATCGAGCGGCAGGCCCAGGCCGCCCAGTGACCAACCGCATCCCCCTGCTGTTCGACACCGGAGTCCTCACCGAGATCGCCCGCGGCGACGGGGACCTGATCCGCCTCGTCCAGCTCTGGGACTCCGGCAAACAGCCTATGGTGCTGCCGGCGCTCGCGCTGGCCGGGGCGTCCCTGGACGCCCGCAGCGAAGAAGCCGACGACCTGCTCAGCGGCCTGGAGCTGTTCGACGAAGTTGAGGTCGCGCCTCTGGGTGATACCGCGCAGGCGCTCGCCCTGGCCGCCGTGATGGCCCGCACCGGGCTCGATGCGCATGACGCGCACGTGGCCGCCATCGCCAGCGTGGCGATCCTACCGGTCCTCACGCTTGACCGGGCCAAGTGGGAAGCCGTCTCGGTCGCGCTTGAGGAACCCCTGCACATTCGGGAGATCGACGATTCTCCTGGCGAATAGTCCTGGGAGCGCTCGGCCAGTGGTTGATTGACAGTGAGCGGGTATCGACATCCCACCAATGACCTGACAGGAACGGTGAAGCACTGCCCCTGCCAGGAGCTTCGACTGATCGCCAGGGGCCTGGCGTAGCGCGCACCACGTCACCGGCCTCTGGCGAGAACGGATGTCCTTGTGTTCGCCGCTGAGCAATGGGTCACCGACTTCACGCCGGTCCGCCCGCACATGACGGCCGCCCTCATCAGCGGCCGCGACCTCACCACCAACGAGGATCGCGTTCACCTGGTCGTGGCCTGCCAACTGTCGGGCGCCTGCTTGAGGTGCGGGGAGCCGTGGAACCGCGACAACGACGAGCCCGTCTGGACCGCGGGCACCATCGTCACCACGAGCAGCACCGGCGAGCTGGAGGAGTTCGACCGCATGCACGACTGCGGCGAGTGGGCCGAGGTCACCTGGTTCTCCATCGAGGTCGACGACGACACTACGATCGGCGACGCCGAGCGTCTGGTCTCCGAGATGGCCGAGGCCGTCGACGCCGACCGCTCGAAGATCTTGGGAAACCTGTACACCAGTCTGCGCAAGGACCTGGCCGCTGCGGTGGTGACCTACCCCGGCGACGACGCCGATGAAGAGGATCTGGAGGACTGGCGCAATCACCACCTGACCGGCAGCATCATCGAGCCCGGCGTATGGGATGGTGCCGAGACGGGCGAGTTGGAGGCATGGGATTTTCTGCCATGGGCGGTAGAGCCGGACGAATACGTGACGGTGACCGCGAGCGAACTGGCCGAGCAGGATCTGGCTGCGGCCCGGCGGAGCCAGTAGCTGATCCCAGAACCGCCCCGCACCCGGGTGTCCCGTCTCAGCGAACCTGCAACGTCAGGGGAATCACGGCTTGGGCGTTTAGCAGATTGAGTGAGACGACCGGTCCAGCTCGTCTCACTCAATCTGCTCCGCGGAGGATGGAATCGGGAGATTGTCTCAATGAGTCTGCTCTGAGATGAGCTGATAGGGGTCGGTTGGGGAAGCGCGTCGGAGCGCGAGGCGGTTGTCCGTCTCATTCGACTTGAGTAGGACCGGCGGTCCGCAGTTGAGGACTGCTTACCCCTGCTTCACTTCATGCAGCGGCAGATCCACCCGACGCCCCAAACCGAACTCCTCGGCCCTATCATCGGTGACCATGGCGAAGACGCCGTCGGGCACCCCGTCCAAAGCCGCCACCCGGGAGGCGACGGCCAGCAGGGTGTCTTCGCCGGCACCGGTGATGAAGAAGATGTAGACGTCTCCGAACTCCTCGCCGTCGTTGAACTCCCCGGCCACGCCCTGTTCCTGCAGTTGGAAGATGAAGTCCTCTACCTGTTCGATCCACGGGAAGGGGTAGTCGGTCGGGGCGAGACCAGGAGTCTCCTGCAGCGGGACATGGATCTCAACGACGGTGGCAGCCATACCGTTCATCATGCTCGAGTGGTCAATGAGGTCGTTGACTCGGGCCACAACGTCCTCGGCATGGCCCGGTCGCTGGCCACCGAGGAGGCTTGAGACAGGACATCAAACACGACTCATCGCCGCAGGTCACAGCGGATATATCGGTCCCACTCCAAAGCGTTTCAATATAGTATTGAAACGTGCCAGGAAGGAAACGACCGCAGATCACTCCACGTGAGGCAGAGAACGCGATCAACCGGATCACCGACCGGCGAGTCGCTTGTGAGGATCCTGACCTGGAGCGGCTGGACAACGGTAACCCCCTGGCCGTCATAGAGCATGTCCTGACATGCCGCGAGGTTCCGGACGGGGTGCAGTGCGACGACATCTTCGACGCATTGCACCTGGCGGTCTACCTCCGCGACCGCCTGGAGACCCTCGAGCACCAGCTGCTGGAACGCGGACGAGCTCACGGAATCGCGCTGAAGGACCTGGCTGGCCCGCTCGGCGTGGCCTCTGCCCAGGCGGTGGAGCAGCGCATCCTGCGCGCCCGCGCCGCTCAGCGCGGCCTGCCCCGCAGCGAGCGCGCCGAGCGTGCCGACCGCCGTAGGCCTCCTACCCGGACGGGCAGCCGGGAGGCCCGCTGGTATGACCGCAACGCCCTGAAGCTGTGGGAGGCCGCAGCTAAACTGGCCGACTCCCGGCGGGAGTACGACGTGCTCATCGATGATGAGCTGGCTGAGAGCCTGCTAGAGCTGCAGCAGAAGGTGAATGTGATGCGCTGGCCGTTGTCACCCGAGGGATTCCCCGTGATGCGGATCATCGCCGCTCGGGTTCGGCTACTCCTGGAGGACCTCGCCGAGGACCGCTACGTCGTCTTCCGCCAAGAGCTGGATGACCTCCTCCCCCGGTTGGCGCAATTGGCCGCCGAGCAGAGAGCCGCCCAGTACGACGAGCGCTGACTGTCCGCTCGTGGACCCGCGAGGGACCGCTCGCCGCGAGCTCGTGGCGACCCTGGCCTGAAGGCGCTGCCTGACGGGCCGCTGAAGGTGACCGCCGACGTCGCCGCGCACTGGCGCGCGTCCGCCGAGACGTGCTGAACGTGCTGATCTTGCTGGAGTACGGGCGCCGCGCGGTTCTCGCCCTGCCCGGCCGCCTGGATCGGATCGAACACCGGCTGCTGTCCCTGGGGGTCGAGGTCAGGCTGAGTCTGGGGAAGATGATGGCCGCCCTGGGTTCGCGCTGTCAGGCGTACAGAATCACCTGGGAGACCCTAATGATCTCTGTCGTTTCTGCCAGAAACACGTGTCGATCTCGTGCCCCGCGCCCATCGTTTCTGCCAGAAACGCTAGTCTCAGCCGAGACATCTACCCCAGCGAAGAGCAAGTTGGAGGAGCCCTATGCCCCGAGGGTCCAAGGCTGGCGGATCGACTTTTGCCCCGAAGACGGTCCCAGCCGAGGTCATCTTGCAGGAGAAACCCCTCTTTGGCGCAGGCCGTACACGTGAGACCGCTCAGCCTCTTCCCCTCACCGAGATCGCGCCGAATCCGAAGAACCTGCGTGATGACGCGTTGAACTCGGCGGAGCGGCGGCAGGAGATGGTCACCTCCCTGCAGACCGTCGGACTGATCCACCCGGTGGTGGTGTGTGAGCGGACCGAATACGCCAAGGTCCATCCTGATCTCGAGCAGACGCTCGCCCCGGAGATCAAATACGTCATGCTCGCCGGCGAGCGACGGCTCCTAGGCGCCCAGGATGCTGGCTGGTCGACCATCAAGGCCGAGATCCGAAACGATCTTCTTCGCACGATGAATGAGGTCTTCCTCCACGAGAACGGGCGCCGCGTCGACCTCAACCCCTTCCAGGAAGCGGAGGGCTATCGCCGCTTGCAGGTCGACGATGGCTTGACACTCGCTGACATCGCCGAGCGCAACAGTAAGAGCAAAAGCCATGTCTCCAAGCGGCTACGCCTCCTGGCACTGAGCCCTGAAGCCCGCGAGGTGGTGCTGTCGGGGGAGATGAGCATCGATACGGCCTACAACCTCTTGTCTGCGCTGGGAGACCGTAGTGATCTGGTGCTTCCTGCGTGGGAGCTAATGCGCGGCCAAGAGATCTCGGCCAAGGAGGCCGCGCAGCGCGTTCTCATCGCTCCGCATGACGGCAGCGAGGAATCACTGCCGATGGCTACCGCAGAACCATCGCCCTCGTTTCTGTCAGAAACGCCGCCCGGCTCTCCTGCCACTCCCCCGGCCTCTGCTCAGCACGCCGAGCTG
The DNA here is from genome assembly GCF_014648175.1 of Planobispora rosea. Lineage (GTDB taxonomy): Bacteria > Actinomycetota > Actinomycetes > Streptosporangiales > Streptosporangiaceae > Planobispora > Planobispora rosea. Next base: position 27,421 of record NZ_BMQP01000026.1, on the reverse strand, counting down.
GCCCAGAGCGATGCGCCCCGGACCTCGGCCGACGATGCCACACCGACCCCCGACCACGAGAAGCCGACTCCAGCCTCTGCTCAGCACGCGGAGCCGGTCCGGACCGACGACGGAGATCGGGAACGCGCGGTGGCCGCCGCCGAACGCGACAGCCGCTGCAAGGCGCTCATCGAGCAGTACCAGCCAGCGAGCGATGACCTCGCCACCGCACGGATCGCCGTCACCGTAGTGAGTAACGCATCCAAGCCCGCATTGACCCTGGCTCACCGATGGCTGGTGGACCTCAGGGATCAGGAGGCTGCACCGCTGGATGCGAAGAACTACGCTGCGCTTACCCTCACCTCTGGCGATGCCGCCAAGCAGTTGCGTCTGGCGTATGCGATCGCACTGGCCGAGGCAGAGGCCCGTGCTGCGGACCGACGCCGCAAGTGGGATGCGAGCACCATCGCCCACGTCCGGCACCTCATCACCGCCGCCGGTTACACGCCGGCTTCCGATTGGGAACGCCAACAACTCGGGATGGCTCCCCTGTCCTGACAACTCCCTCGACTCGACTTCCCCCGAGGAGATCCCATGGCTTCACTCAGCGCCGCACTGCAGCGGCCGCGCTATGCCCCTCATCTGCCCCCAGTCCTCGTCGGCATGAACCGCGCCGGCTCGGTCGGGAAGACCACCTTCGGGCACGCCGTGTGCGCCCAAGCCGCGATGCGCGGCTACAACGTCCTGGGCATCGACGCTGACCTGCAGTCCGACTTTTCGTATTGGAACGGCTACGACGGCGACTTCGTGCCTGCGGGCACAGCCACCGTTCACGATGTCATGCTGGGCCAGGCCAAGCTGGCCGACGCCATCGTCCCCGGCCGCACCCGCATTGGACCAGGCGACGGCGATGAGGCTTTCGAGGCCATCCCACGCTTCTCCCTGGTTCGCGGCGACAACAAGATGAGCCAGGCCGACGGCGAGCTCACCTCTGATCCCAAGGGCGTCTTCTGGCTGCAACTCGCCCTGAAGAACCAGATCGCCGCAAGCGAAATCGATTTGATCTACATCGACGCCCCAGCATCGCTCGGCCGCCTGTCGGTGTCGCTGCTCCTGGCCGCCACCGATGTCGTGATCTGCATGAAACCGACCCGCAAGGAACTCCGCGGTGCCGCCGCCCTAGCAGCGATGATCGAGGAGATCCGTGCCGAATACGCAGACGACTTCGGGGCCACGGCCCGCGCGTCGTACTACCTGATGAACGAAGCCAAGACCCAGAAGAATCAGGGGGCGTTCTATCTGGAGATACAGCGCGAAGCGAACGAGCTGTTCGGTGACAGGCTACTGCCGTTCATCCGCCCCAACGTGCGCATCCCTGAGGCATACGACGCCCAAGAGCCCGTGGCCATCTGGGACCCGCAGATCCCGTTCGTTGGCGCTATCAACGAGACGCTGGACCGACTCGGCTACCCCGACAAGAGAGTCGCGTAGCTGGCGCGTTTCTGCCAGAAACCCGAAACGGGCGTGGCCCAAGACCACGCCCGTCGTTGAACCGGCTCCCGTGCACCGCCCAGGTACGCGGGAGCCGGTTATTTACTGGGTGGTGAGGTAGACCGTGGAGGCGACCTGGGCTATTTCCCGCAGGTCCTCGGCGATGCCGACCTCCACCTCACGCGGGTTGAAGGTAATGCCGGTGCGGCGCAGCGCCTTACGGGCCTTCAGGGCGTCCCAGACGCTGTTGGAGCGCAGCCCGGCGTCGTTGAGCCGCCAGGCCGTCCCGGACCAGTTCTGCTTCCAGGTCCACAGCACCACGTGGCCGACGCCCAGGCGCAGCGGCCCGTCCAGGCGGGCCTTGACCGCGTTCTCGGCGTCGGCTCCGGTCAGGGCCGGCCGGTTATCGGGGTGAGCCAGGCCGAGCTCGCGGGCGCCGATGTACAGGCCCGGCACCCGGCTGTCCCAGCTGCGGATGCGCAGGGCCATCCACCGCTGCTGCAGCACCTTGTCGGGGCTGATGCCGGTCTGCTTGTAAACGGCCAGGAATGGGTTGAACCGCGGGGTGACCACGGTGACCGCGTCGACCGCGCCGGTCAGCACGTACTGCTCGACCTCGGCCAGGGTCAGCAGGGGGTGGTTGGTGCGCATGGTGGTGACGCACTGGGCGTTGCGGCCGCAGCCGAGTTCGGGGCCACCGCCCGCGCCTCGTACTACTTGATGAACGAGGCCAAGGTGCACCAGGGCCAAGGCGCCGTCTATCTGGAGATCCAGCGCGAGGCCGAGGAGATGTTCGGCGACCGGCTCCTGCCGCTCATGCGCCTCAGCGTCCGCATCCCCGAGGCCTACGGCGCACAGGAACCGGTGGCGATCTGGGATCCCAGCGTGCCGTTCGTCGCCACGATCAACGGTGTGCTGGACCGGTTTGGCTACCCCGACAAGAACGCGGCATAGCACCGCGCGTTTCTGTCAGAAATGCCGAGACGCCAAAGGGGCGCGGATCCTCCTTCGGATCCGCGCCCTTGCTCATGTCAGGAGGGGGAGATTGCCGGGACGGTGTCACTCCCCCGCGCTGTGCTCCGGTGTTACTGGGTGATCAGGTAGACCGTGGAGGCGACCTTGGCGATCTCCTCCAGGTCCCGGGCGATGCTGTCTTCGGTCTCGCGGGGGTTGAACACGATTCCGGTGAAGTCCAGGTCCTTGCGCTTGGCCAGGGCCTCCCAGATGCCGTTGGTGCGCAGACCGGCGTCGTTGAGCCGCCAGGCGACGTTGTTCCAGGTCTGCTTCCACGTCCACAGCACCACGTGCTCGGCACCCAGGCGCAAAGGGCCGTCGACGCGGGCCTTGACCGCGGTTTCCGCATCAGCGCCGGCCAGGGCCGGCTTGTTGTCGGGATGGGCCAGGCCCAGATCCCGGGCACCGATGTCCAGGCCGGGAACTTCGCGGTTCCAGCCGAGGATCCGCAACGCCATCCACTGCTGCTGCAAGACCCGCTCGGGGCTGATTCCGGCCTGCTTGTAGATGTCGAGGAACGGCTGAAACAGCGGGCTGGCGACGTTGATCGCGTCCACGGCGCCGGTCAGCACGTACTGCTGCACGTTGGCCCGCGTCAGCAGCGGATATCTGGTGCCCATGGTGGTCAGGCACTGGGTGGTGCGGCCGCAGCCGAGTTCGGGGATTACGACGTCGACGGCGAGGCGCCGTCCCGGGGGCATGGTGGCGCGCAGCGCGGCCGAGGCCTCGCTGACGAACCGGTGCACTTCCTCCGGGCTGGTGAAGGTGCCGCGCAGGCCGAGTTCGGCGGCGAATTTCACGCCGAGCACGTTGGGCTGGTTGGCCTGCTGGGCCAGGCGGGCCGCGGTCGCCTTGAGCTGGTCGGGACCGGCCTGCCAGGCGGCGACCAGGTCGGTCTCCAGCCAGATGCGCAGGCCCAGGCCCTGGGCGTGCCGGATGGCCTGAGCGGTCGGGTCGGCCGGATCACTCACTGCGCTCGCCGACGGGGAGGGCGTCGGAGCTGGGCTCGTGCTCGCGGTGGGGGCTGGGGTCGGCGGGTCGATGCTGATCGGGCCGGCGCTGGCGTCGGGCGTGGTCGGCTGCTGCACCTGCGGGTCCGGGCTGGGGTCGGCCTGAGCCGTGGGCACCGGTTTGCCGGTCGGGACGATGACTGTTGGGTCATCTGGTGCCGGAGGGGTTGTGGGGCCGCAGGCGTAGTTGGCGTTTTCCGCGCAGATGCGACCGGGTGGGTTGGCTGGGCGGCCGGCGGCGTCAGTGCAGTGGTATTTGCCGGTGGAGGTGTTCCAGCGGCAGGTGATCTCTCGCTGGCAGCCGGCGGCGAGGCTGGTGGCGGTCGCGGTGGAGGGTTTCTTGCCAGCACGCTTGCCCGAGTTCTTGCCGCTCAGGCAGAACTTGACCGGCTGCGGAATGAGATAGCCGTTTTCGGCGCCGGCGGGATGACCTGGGATGGAGTTGATGTTTTCCAGGCTGGAGCCGTCCAAGAAGCGGCAGGCTTTGTAGTCGGAGGATCCCGGCAGATAGCTCTGGGCGCAGTGGTCGACCGGGGCGGCGGGGGCCGCGATCGCGTTGCCCGAGACCAAGCCGATGGCCAGGGCAGCGGCGAAGACGGCGGGGATGAGCCATCCCCGGCGTCGGTGAATCCATTGGATCATGTGTGCTCCATGTTCAGAGGTCGCACGGGTTGAGGGACAGCTCGACGCGGGCGCTGCCGCTGCCGGTGCTCGATGCCGCGGCTGACCAGGTGAGGGTCAGCGTGCCGAGGCGGCGCGGCACGCAGGAGCCGGTCGTGCGCGGCGGGGCCGGGCCGTCGTGCTGCACGGTGATGCTCGTCTGCTGGCCGGGCTGCAGTGTGCCGCTGGGCGGGCTGAGGCGCAGGTGTGGTGCGGCGTCGGTGGCGGTCTGCCAGCGCAGCTCGCCGCCGGTGGCGGTCAGCGTCAGCGTTGCGGGCCGGGCCGGGTTCAGCGTCAGGCGGGAGGCTGCGACGTTCAGCTGGGCTGCCGGCGGGGGATCGGCGGAGGGAACGGACGACAGGACGGAGCGCGGAGCCGCGGTGGGCAAGATCGTGCTGCGCGGGTCGGGTGAGGGCGGGTCGGCCGGGCGGGTCGGGCGCTGGCCGCGTGGGGGTGCCGGATTCCCATCAAGGATCGTTTTCGGGGTGGGGTGGGCGGCCGTCGGCCGGGGAGCGGGCGTGTCGGTCGTGGGCGCCCGGGGCCGGCGGGGCGGCGCTGCCGACAGCGGCGGGACCGCCGGTGAGACCGGCGGCGGTAAGACGCTGGGGGGAGGGCTGGGCAGCGGCGGAGGGCTGGCGAACAGCACGGGGTCCTCGCTGGGCGCGTCCTCGGTCACGACGTAGGTCGCGGCGCTATGGACGCTGGCCCGGGTGGGCGGCTGTGGCCGCTGGGCCAGGCTCTCCCGTACCACGAGCATGATCAGGGTGCAGGCCAGCGTGCAGGCTGCGGTCATCGCCATGGTGCGGGCCAGGCGATGTCCGCGGGCGGGGGCGCTGTGCGCGGCTCGCCGTCGGGCGGGGCGATCAGCCGGGACCGTAGGGGGGGTGCGGGCGGTGCCCGGCGGCCCGGAGGCGGTCGGCGGGGCGGGCGGGGGAGTGTCGGCCGCGTAGGGGGGTCGTCCCCGGGGGCGAGGGGGCATCCATGCTCCTTCATCACCTGACTAACGCCAGAACTGCAGGTAAATGCGGCTGAAAAATGTAGCCAGGCAGACGCGATCTCCTCCATGGGGCTGGTGTGCACAACGGTGATCGTGTCCGTTTTGTAACCAAGAGAGGGCAGAGAAGCAGCCATCAACAACGACAAAGGTCGCACTAAGGCTCAAAGGCCTCCCCTGTCGCATGAGAGAACTGATGCGCCGAGCGCCGCCCCACACCGGCGGCCAGCACTGCAGGGGCGCCCTCATTGCCGCCAGTAGATTACAAATGCATTACAACTACACAGACGTCACAACGACCCCATAGCGCGACACCCGCCTTTTGCTTACTTTCTGACTTCATTCACTTCATCCAGTCACATGCCCAGTAATCCCATTGCAGGGCGGACTGGGCCCCGCAGCGAGGCATTGATGAACTTTCGATTCCTGGACCGGCTCGGCCCCAACCAGCTCGGCCCGGTTTCTGCTTCCCGCCGCCCGGAGGCCGTCGTGGCTAGGGAGGCTGCGCCGGTGCTGCTGCTGGGCGGCCTGCGCGGCCCGCGCGCCCGCATCGAGCCGCTGCTGGCCGCCTTGGCCGCGACCGGCCCGGTGCTGGCCGTCGACCACCTGGCCGAGCGCGACGGCACACCGGCTGAGCCGTTGACCTGGCAGCGGCTGTACCTGAGCGGCGGCGGCCAGGTCCCGCACCTGAGCGCCTTTCAGGTGCTGCGCGTCCTGCGCGCCCAGTCTCGGCCGGTGGCCGGGGCGCTCACCTGGGACGAGCGCCTGGTGGGCCTGACCGCCGAGGTCGCCGAGCAGCTGCACCGGCCCAGTTATGGCCGGATGGCGGCCGCGGCGGCCGCCAGCGACCTTGGGCGCATCCGGGCGCTGCTGGCCGGGCGCGGCTGTGCGCTGGTGCGCGCCCAGGTCGCCGAGGACCTGGAGCAGGCGCTGGCGGCGGCCGCGCGCCTGGGCTATCCGGTCACCATCCGCCCCGGTCACGGCGGCGGAGCCTGGCGCGCCGACGAGCCGGTGGATGTGGTGCTGGCTGTGCAGGCCGCCGCCGAAGCGGTCGTGGTCGAGGCCGGTGCCGCCGAGCAGGTGCTGACCGCCATCTGCGCCAGCCAGCACGGCCAGCACCAGATACTGGCCCTGGTGCGCGCCGAGCTGGCTTATGCCCCGCGCGCGCTGGTGTGCAGCCAGATGGTCGATGCCGGCGATGAGCTGCGCACCGCACCGGCCCTGGTACACCTGGCCGAGCAGGCCTTGACCGCCGTGGGCGTGGGCGATGGCATCACGCGTTTGCAGGTGCGTCTGGATGCCCATGGCCGGCCGGTGCTGGCCGGGCTGGCCGCCGGGCTGGGCCCCGGAGACGAACGGCAGCTGGTGCGCCTGGCGACGGGACTGGATCTGGTGGCCGAGGCCGCCGCCATCGCTCGCGGGCAGGGCGCTCACCTGCCTGAGGTGCAGGCCCGGTGCGCGGCCGCAGGCTACGTCCACGCCCTGGCCCCGGGCCGCATCACCCGCCTGGCCGTGGCCGACCGGCTGGCCGGCATGACCGGGGTGCAGCATCTGGGCTGGGACGTCACCGAAGGCCAGGAGATCGGTTATGCGGCCGGTCAGCTGCCGCCGCGGCTGGCCCGAATGATCGTCACCGGGCGCGCTCCCGACCAGTGCGCGCAGCTGCTGGCGCGCCTGCGCGCCGGGCTGAGGGTCGAGATGACCGCCGCGCAGGTGCCCGCATGAGCGCCGCTGCCGTCGAGCGCGCCATGCCGGCCCGCGCGCGCGGAACCGACGCCGAGGTCCTGGCCGTGGCCACGGCGCCGTTGGAGCAGGCCCCGGCCTGGGATCACCTGCTGGGCGACAGCGGCCCGGCCCTGTATGCCACGCGCGCCTGGCATCTGGCCAACGCCCCCCTGATGGGCGCCGCCCGCACCGGCGCGGTGCTGGCCCACCGGACCCGGGCGGCGGCCGGGCAGCTGGCCGCGGTGGTGCCGGTCTACCACTACCCCACCGGCCCGGCCCGCGCCCTGCTGGACCCCCGCCGTCTGCTGGCCGATGCCGGCCTGCCCGCCTCGGCGTGGGGGCCGATCACGCTGCTGGGCAGCACGGCCGGCTATGAGACGGCCCCGATCTGCCGGCCCGGGCACGAGGCCGACTGGCTGCGCGCCGCCGCGCACGCCGCCGCACACGCCGAGGGCACGGTGGCGACCGTGCACCTGGATGAGGACGTCGCCGGCCGGCTGCAGACGCTGATGCCGGAGGCGCCGCTGGTGCTGACCGGGGCGCGCACCCGGCTGCTGCTGGCCGGCACCAGCGCCGAGGACTACTACGCGCACCTGCCCAGCCGCAAGCGCCGCTTGGCCCGCATCGAGGAAAGCGGCCTGGCTGCGGCCGGGCGGCGCATCACGCTCACCGGACTGAGCGCGCCGATGATCCCCACCTGGGCGCGCCTGCAGCAACTGACCGAGGCCCACCACGGCAGCCACGCGCCGCTGGCGGAGCTGACCGAAGAGCTCGAGCGCTACCGCGCCGACCTGGCTGCGGCCGCGCGGGTGTTCACCTGCTGGCACGACAATGCGGCGATCGGCTACCACCTGGCGCTGCGGCACCGCTCCACCCTGGCGGTGCGCGCCGTCGGCCTGGACTACGCACGCTGCACCAGCGGGGAGTACTTCAACCTCATGATCCGCGCCCCGCTGCGGCACGCCTACGCCCACGGCATCGACGAGATCGATCTGGGGCTGGGCGGCACGGAGCAGAAACTGCGGCGCGGCGGCCGCCCGGTGTGGCTGTGGAGCCTGCTGCTGCGCCCGCCGAGCGGCTGGAGCCCCGCCCATACCCGATCCCACAACCAGCGCCACGCCCAGCTGCTGCTGGCCCAGATGGGCTCGCACCTGTTGCCGTATGAGCACGCCCGGCTGAGCGCCCTCGCCGCCACCGGCCAGTTTCCCAGCACCGATCAGTAAGACCCCCGCGCCCCTCCCCCGGAGGAATCCGGGCCTTTTTCCGCAGCCAGAAAGATCATGCTCATGCTCTCCGTTCCCGCTGACGTCCGTCTGCGCACCACCGCGGCGGCCTTCGGCCGCTGGCTGGAGCACGCCGCCGACGCCCCGGCCGCGCTGCCGCTGCCCGAGCACATCCACCAGACCCCGGCCTGGGCGTCGGCCTGGGAGCGCCTGCGCACCGAGCCGGTGCTGGCCCACCGCCACCTGCTGCTGAGCGCCCCCTCCGGCGCCCCGGAGCGGCTGCTGTCGTTCTATCTGATCGACGGCTCACCGTTTTGGACCTCCTACGAACAGCCCCTGGGCATGGCCCCCGTCTGGGACGGCCCGGTGATCTACGGGCCGAGCATGTATGCCGAATACGGCGGCCTGGGCGTGGGGGCCACGGCCGCGCAGCTGGCGGCCGCCGTCGACGGCGGGCGGGAGCTGATGCGCGCCTGGGACGCCCAGGCCTTGGTCATCCCTAATCTGGGCGCGGCCGAGGCCGCGCGCTGGCAGCAGGTGCGCCCGGCCGATGCGGCGATCTTGTGTGATCTGACCCACCACGCGCCGCTGCCGATCCTCTCCTCCGCCCCGGCCGCCGGCGCGGGCGCCGCTGCGGGAGCCACTGGCGAGGCGGCGGAGGAGGCCTACCTGCGTCAGGTGCTGTATCGGCTGATTCCCGCCCGCCGCATCGCCCGTGACCTGGTGCGTCAGTGGAAACGCGCGCGCGAGGCCGGCGTGCGCGCCCACCTGCTGCACGGCCGCGACATGGATTTCGCCCTGGAGGACTTCACGCACCTGGCCATCGAGGCCGCGCTGGCGCACGGCTGCAACACCTACGGCGACGATCTGTTTCGGGCGCTGGCCGAGGTGCCCGGCGCCCGGCTGCTGCTGGCCCAGCATGAGCACGGCCTGGCGGGCGGCTTCTTCTGCTTCGCCTACGGCGGCACCTTGTATCTGTGGACCGCGGGACTGCACTACGCCCGCCTGCCGGCCTTGCACACGTATGCGTTTTTGATGGCCGAATCGATCGTGCACGCCGCCCGCTCGGGCATGCGCGTCCTGGATGCCGGCCGCGGCAACTACAGCTACAAGCGCCGGCTCGGCCTGAGCAGCCGCCCGCTGCACACGCTGGTGTACCTGCCGCGCCCGGACGCACGCCGCCGCCAGCTGCTGGCGGCGATGGATCAGGGCCTGCGCGCCTTCATCGCGGCCGAGCAGGCGGCATGAACCGCCCCGCCGCACCGCTACGGCCCGGCTACGGCGGGCGCCTGAGCGTGCTGATCCTCGCCATCGCCTGCCCGAACGCCACCCACACCGCACTGATCGTTTTCCTGCCGGAGCTGGCCGCCGACTGGCATCTGTCTCCGGCGCTGCTGGCGACCTTCCTGATGATCGACCCGCTGGCGAAGATCGCCCTGCAGCCGGTCGGCGGCCGCGCCGTCGACCGCTGGGGCCCCTATGCCGTGCTGCCGGTCTCGATGGCGATCTCCACCGCCGGAGTGGCGGCGCTGCTGTTCACCCATGATCCGTATGCGGCGATCGCCGCCCGCGCGCTCTGGGGCGCCGGGACCGGGGCCGCCACCCCGGCGGCCTACCGCATCGCCAGCCTGCTGGCCGGGCGCTCGGGCGTGCCCGAGGCGCAGTTGTTTTCCTGGTTCGCCGCCGGGGCGACCGCCGCGATGGCCGCCGGGCCGCCGATCGCCGGTGCCATCAGTGCCTTCGCCGGCTATCGGCACGTGCTGGCCGGCGCGATCGTCCTGGGAGTGGTCGGGGTGACAGCCGCACTGATCTGGCTGCGCCTGCCGGCCCCGGCCCCGGCGGCCGCCGCCACGCCACCAGCCGCAGCCGCCGCCGCAGCAGCAAGCGCCGATCGCAAAGGCCGCTGGCCGTACTGGACCCCGGTGCTGGTCTTCGGGGGGTTCGACCTGCTGGTCAACGCCTCCTGGGCGGCCATCGAGCCGCTAGTGCCGCTGAGCACCACCGCTCACTCCCCGGCCCTGGCCTCCGGGGTGCTGACCGCCGGTCTGGTCGCGTTCGTGATCGCCACCCCGGTGCTGGGCCGCCTGCCCGCGCGCTACCGCACTCCCAGCTGGGGCGTGGCCGCGCTGGCGGCGATGGCGCTGCCGCTGCTGGGCCTGGCCGAACCCGCCCATCTGCTCGTCTCGATCCCCTCCATGATCACCTTCACGGTGATCCAGGCGCTGGCCTACCTGGTGGCGCGCGACGGCCTGGCCCGCTACAGCGACTCCTCCGGGCGGGCCTTCGGCCTCTTCGGCGCCCTGGGCGACGGCGGCTACCTGCTCGGGCCGGCCGTGGGCATCGCCGCCCACAGCGCGCTGGGCAGCGGCGCCTTTGCCGCGCTGGCCGCCGGCACGCTGGCCGGCGCCGGCGTCTTCGCCGTGGCCATCGGCTCCCTGCACGCCGGACGCCACCGGCGCTCGCACGCGCGCCCGTCCGGCCGGGCGGCAGGACCCGCCCCGGCCCCGGCCCCGGTGCCGCTGGCCGCACCGGTCTTCGCCGCCGCTGTGCCGCCGCACCCGCACGACGGCGGCCTGCGCCCCGCCCTGGTGCACCTGAACGATCTGTGCCAGGCCTTCCTGCACCGCTATCCCCCGCCCGTGTCCGCCGCCGAGCTCGCCGGCGCCAGCGGACGCCCATGACTCGAAGGAGCCCGCTCGGCGGCTCCTTCGACGGCCGTGCTCTCCCATGCTGCGGGGGGAGAGCACGGCCCCCCGTTTCCGCCCGCGCGGCTGCACCACCTCTTTTTGAAGGAGCACCACCATGGCCCTGAGTCCCACCGCCTCCCATCCGGCCCCGCCGGCTCCGGTATCCCCGGTGTCTCGTCCCGGGGACCTGGGCGCATTCATCTCCGCCGCGCTGCGCCGCCCGGCCACGATCGGCGCCATCGCCCCCACCCGCGCCCCGCTGGCCCGGCTGCTGGCCCAGATCGTGCCCCGCACCCGGCCCGCGGTCGTCGTCGAGCTGGGCGCGGGCACCGGAGTGGTCAGCGACGCCATCAGCCAGCGGCTCGTCTCTGGCAGCCGCCAGGTGGCCGTCGAGATCGATCCCCCTCTGGCTGAGCACCTGCGCACCAGCCGCCCGCATCTGGAGGTCATCTGCGGCGATGCCGCTCAGCTGCGCGCCCTGCTGGCCGAGCGCGGTCTCCAACGTGTGGATGCGGTGGTCAGCGCGCTGCCCTGGAGCCTGTTGCCGCGCGGCACCCAGGCGCAGATCCTCGCCGAGGTCACCGCGCTCTTGCGGCCGGATGCGGCGCTGTCGACCATCGCCGCGCACCCGGCCGGGCTGGCGCCCTCGGCGCGGGTCTTCCGGCGCCTGCTGACCGAGCAGTTCGATGAGATCACCGTCTCCCCAACGATCTGGCGCAACCTGCCGCCCGCCCGGGTGCTCACCGCGCGCCGCCCCAACCGCCATGCGAGCATCTGAGCCGCGCGCCCCGGCCGCGCCGCTCGCCTCGACGGCGCCGCGGCGCTGGCCGCGCTCGTTTCACTCCCGCCGCACCCATGACCTGCCCAGCCTGGCCGACCTGGTCCGGGTGCAGCTGCAGGGCGGCTACACCCTGCGCGACCTCAGCGACGCCGACCGCATCCCCATCGCCGCCCGATCCGGGCCGCTGCCGGTGCCGCCGCCGCACCAGGCGGCCATCACCTGGGCCGGGCACTCCAGCGTCATCATCCAGCTCGGCGAGCGCACGATCTTGTGCGACCCGGTCTGGACACACAAGATCTTCGGGGTACGGCCCCGGCTGACCCCGCCCGGCATCGCCTGGCACCATCTGCCGCCGATCGACGCGGTGCTGCTCAGCCACGACCACAGCGACCACACCGACCCGGAAACGTTGCGCCGCCTGCCGCCCGGCACACCGATCCTCGCCCCGGCCGGCATGGGTACCTGGCTGCGCCGCCGCGGCCTGGCCGCGGCGGCCGAGCTGGACTGGTGGCAGCACCTTCAGCTCGGCGGCCTGCAGATCACCTGCGTGCCCGCCCACCACTGGAGCGGCCGCACCCCCTGGGGGCTGTGGCGCAGCCTGTGGTGCGGCTGGGTCATCACCGATCCGGCCACCGGAACGCGGATCTACTTCGCCGGTGACACCGCCTACGGGCCATGCTTCACCGAGATCGGGCAGCGCTTTCCCGGCATCGACGTGGCGCTGATGCCCACCGGCTCCTACGCCCCGCGCTGGTTTCAGCGCAGCGGCCACGTCGATCCGGCCGAGGCCGTGCAGGCCGTGCTTGATGTCGGCGCCCGGGCCCTGGTGCCCATCCACTGGGGCACCTTCGTCCTTGGCAGCGAGCCGCTGCTGGCGCCGCTGACCGAGACCCGCGCCGCCTGGGCCCGCAGCGGCCAGGCGCCTGAGGACCTGTGGACGCTGGCCATCGGCCAGACCCGTTACCTGACGGCCGCGCTCGATGCGCCGCCGGCCGGCTGCGCCGCTCGCTCACCAGGGAGCACCTCATGACCATGTCCACCGCCGAGCCTTCCGCCCCGTCTCCGTCCCCGGCGCTCTCAGCATCGGCCGGCTGCCCGGCAGCCATGCCACGCACCCGGGGCCGCAGCCGCCTCCTCGCCGGTACGGCGCTCCTGCTGCTGGCCGGCGGCTGCGGCATGAGCACGCCACCGGCGGCGGCTCCTCCCGCCGCCGTGTCCTCACCCGCTCCGGTGCCCAGCACCCGGACGCTGGAACCGACACCGGCACCGGCACCGGCACCGGCACTCACCGTGGCCCAGGCCCGCCGCATCCACGAGCAGTACCGGCGGCAGCTGGCGCGCGCCCGCGCCGCCGACGGCGCCGGGCTGCAGCACGCCGAGGCCGGTCTGGCGCTGGAGCTCAGCCGCGCCCAGGAACGCCTGCGCCGGCTGCGGGGGCAGCCGCCTGCGCCGCCGGCCCGCGTCGTCTCCACACGCATGATCATCCCGCGGCTGCCGAGCGGCCAGCCGCGCTGGTTCGCCGCCGAGGTGCGCTACGCCGACCGCGACGACGTCGTCCATCTGATATTCGCCGAGAGCGCCGAGGGCGAACAGGTCGGGGGCTGGCGTGTGGTGGCCGGCTCAGCCACCCCTGCTGATCAGGTGCTGCCCCGTCTGGCCACCACCGGGCAGGGGGAGGCGCAAGCGGTGCCCGCGCACGCCACCGGCCTGCCGGTCAGCCCGTCGGCGCTGGCGCGCGCCCATGCCGCCTCCCTGTCCAGCGCCGACAGCGACGCTCGCGCCCGCCGCCTGATCGCCCCGGGCCCCTACACCAGCCAGGCGGCCGCCGCCGTACGCGCCGAGCGCCGCGCGCTGGCCGGCCGCTGGAGGCTGCGCATCACCTCCCGGCCCTGGGGGCCCATCTACGCGCTGCGCACCGCCGATGGTGGTGCGCTGGTGTGGTACGCGCTGCGCGAGCAGCAGATTTTCACCGCTGTCGATTCCGGGGCGCCGCCGCTGGAGTTCGGCCGCGCCCAGGCAGCCACGCTGGCTGGCGGCCGCGCCTTTTCACAGCAGGCGCACCTGATCAGCGCGGGATGGTTTTGCGCGGTGCTGCCACCCGCCGGTGATCAACGCGCACGGATTGTGGGCGACTGGTACAGCGCGCTGAAGGTCAACGGCGCCTGACCCGATCAGGGCGCTGTGTCCGTGCAGGAGCGGTCAGCGTGCTGGCGGCATCCCAGGTGCGGTTGTCGGCCGGGGCCTCCTCAGTCGCGATCTCCCGCAGCAGCCCTTTGTGGCAGTCGGGTCGCTACCGGTGCGTCTCCGGTGTCAGGTGGCCGGGCCGGTCGGGGTTGGAACGTGCCCGCTCCCACGCATCGGTCGCCTCCCATGCATCGCGGATCTCCTGCCAGCGGGGATGGTATTCAGGACCGACGAGAAGGACGACGTCGAGCAGCCGACCGGCGACTATCCTCTTGGTCGCGAAGGTCCAGTCCGCGACGTGGCCGCCCGGCTGAACCGACCCGTCGGCCTCCTGGTAGGCGCGTACGTGATTCACTATCGACCTGACGGTCACTGGCGTAGATCGTGAACTTGGTCCTTCCGGCGGTCAGCGGCACTCGCAGGTGCGCGAGCCCAGATCACGCTCGTGGTTATGCTGTCGGAAGGTCCCGCAGGTGTTACCGGCATCTGCGGGACGCACTACCGTCAGCTCTCAGTTCGCCGGTCGATGAGGAATACCGCAGCGGCGCGGTACGGAGCCTCCTCAGGGCCGTAGGCGTTGTTCCTGTTCTCGTAGTGCGCCAACTTCACGCCCGAGGTCATGCACGCGTCGTTCACCCAGACGAAAGCGGTATTGACTACCAGGTCAGGGTCGGTAGAGGGGACAGTCTGGATTTTTCCGATCAGGTCGCTGGACCCGTTACTGCGAAACCAGACGGCAGTCAGCATCCATTGGCCGCCGTAGCGAGCGCCTTGGACAACAATCGTGGCGATGTCGTCGTCGTTGTATGCGTCAGCGGGGATCTCCAACGGCTGGTGGGTGGTGTAGGCGAGGGGCATCAGGTTCTCCTTCGGGTGGGATGGAATGCAGTTGGGATGGAATGCGAGGGGGTGTGACTGATCAACGCTACTCGGATTCCAATTACAGAAGCCTGTCAGCGCGGAGACCGTAGCATTCGGCACCGATCTGCACTTCGCTGGTGCCCACGGCCAGCCGCTTCGCAAGCGGGCTCTGGTCGGGGACCGATGCCGTCGTGGTGCTCCTCATCCTGATCGGGCGAGCTCGGCGGGTGCGCAAAGGGCTACTCGATGTCGAGACCGTATGCCTGGCTCAGGTGGGGGCACCTGGGCGCAGTATGCGGGAAGGGCGTCTTCAAGCGTGCCGTACGCGTTGATCAGCTCTTCCAAATCGGCCCCGGCGCCCTGCGTCAGGTCAAAGATGTCCACCGCGGGCGGCGGCGATGCGGTGGGAGCCGGTGATGGCCTGCGCCCAGTCGGTGCGGGCGACGACGGGAGCGCCGTTCCAGCCCTAGGCGCTCATACTGGCGGTGAGCTTCGCAAGGTGCGCGGAGTCGTGCAGATCCAGACCGAGCGGATTGTGCACCCCGGCACCGGACTCCTCACCGGCGGAATCAAGCGCCCGCCGATGAAGCTGCCTGTTCGGCTGCCTTCAGCAGGTCTTCCAGCACCGGCCCGTCCAGCTGGCAGCGCGCGGACGAAAAATCCCCCAGCACCCGGCGCAGCAGATGCCCCACCGCAATCGAGTACGGCTTGCTGTCGGAATTCATCCCCGCCTTGACCAGCTCAGCCAGGCCCGGCATCTGCTCGTAGGTGTCGAGGGACCGCAGCTGCCGGTCCAGCGCCAGCGCTAGATGCACATTCCGCGGGCGGCATGCCCGATCCGGGGCCGGCCACAATGAGGCGATGTAGTCCTCCAGGTCTCCCAGGAAGGGCGCGTGCTCGCCGAAGTTGGTGCGCAAAACGGCGTGCATCGCCTGGGCGGTCAGGCGGGCGGCCAGCAGCGGCGTGCCCACATATCCGTCCGCCCAGCTGGCGCGGCCCAGTGCGTTGCGGCCGATCGCCATGGCCAGCCGCAGCGCGGCGATCTGCGCCCGCTCTGGTTCCAGGGTCGGGCAGGTGCGGCTGGCGCGGCCCAGCAGGGCGAAGCCGAAGCCGAAGCTGTTGTAGGCCGGATGCAGCCGGTAGGGCACTGTCCAGCCCGGGGCGTTTATGCACCCCAGGTGCGCGCGGGCCTGCTCTTCGTTCTCACCCCACTTGATCGCCAGCGCGTACAGGTCATCGACGGTGAGTTCACCCATCATGCCTCCCTTGATCAGATGGACATCGGGGATCACACGGTGCCGGGCTCCGGCAGGGCCCCGTGGGTGCGGATGTGGCGCAAAATCGCGGCGCAGTGGCGCATCGCCTCGGCCAGCGAATCGGTGGCCTCGGCGGCGCCGCGCTCAAGCTGCACGCAATACAGCGCGACCCAGGCATCCCAGGACAACAGCCTGTGCTCGGCAGAGATCTCCGGGATGTCCCCGGCGACCGGGGTGGTCATCATCCGTTCGATCTTGTCCTCCGGGCTGAGGTCCGCCCAGTCCGGATCGGCCGCGGGGGCGCGACCGGAGTCGTCGATGACCATGCCGATCGCGCCGGCCAGCGCGCGGCCGGTGCTGCGGTAGGCGTGGGTGGCCATCGGGTCGGTGGCGGCGGCGGCCAGGTCGGCGAAGTGCTCGACGGCGGCCTCCCACGTCTGCCAGCCCACCTCCACCGCCACGACGATGTCGCCGGCGCACAAACGCTCGATGGTCTCCAGCGGCAGGTCGGTCAGCTCGCGGATCTGCCGCGCCGGCAGCCCGGCCATCCAGGCACCGCGTACCAGCACATCGCGCCGGTCGATCAGCTCGGTGTGGGCCAGGGCCCAGTCGCGCAGGGCGTCCTCGGCGGCCTCTTCGGCGTCTGCGCCGTCCCCGAAGTACAGGGCGGGCTCACCGTAGACGACGCCGGCTGCGGGGGGCGGTGCTTCATCCTCGCCCAGGATCTGCGAGACCCGCTGCGGGGAGAGGCCCAGCTCCCGAGCCGCGCGGGAGCGGTTGCCGCCGTGCGCGGCGACCAATGCCCGCACCGCGTCCCGATACAGCTCGCCGTACAGGCGGGCGGCGTCCTCGGCGGCGGCCTTGGCGGCGCGGGCGCGGCGGGCCGGATCGCCGATCGCCGAGATCGCGTCGGCCGAGTCAGTCGGAGTAGGCATAGAACTCCTCCTCGGCCTCGCGCCGCTGGGCGTCGTCGATGCGCTGCATCATCTGGCGGAAGTCGGCGATCTCCTGGTCGGTGGGGGTGTGCAGCGGCACCTTTCGCTGCACGACGGTGGTGTGCTCGCCGTGCCCGTCATCGCCGGTGACCTCGATGCGGACCGCGTCGGCCGCCTCCGGCGCGGGGCTGCCGATCGCCGCGCACAAGGCGGCGTCGACGTTGTCGCGGCCCTGCCGGTCGGCGGCCACATCCAGCAGGACATCGGCGGCCTCGGCCACGGTGTTCACGCGGGCCCAGCGGTCGTCGATTTCCTCGCCCAGCCGTCCGCACCCGCGCTCGGCGAGCTGCCATTCGCCCTCTGGGCTGCGGGTGAAGCGGGTCCAGGTGTAGGGGATCAGGGCCAGGCCCGCAACGTCGCACTCATCCCAGGCCGGTTCCCCGGCGGCGGTGGCGATGGCGCGCACCTCGGTCTCGTAGTGCGCCTCGGCTTCGGCGTCGTCGTCGAAGTCGACGATCTCGGAGCCTTCCATCGCGTGGTGGACGACGGCGCGGCGGGGGATGCCGAGCGGGCTGGTGTATTCCACCAGCGTGATGGTGCGCATGGCCTGGCCATGCTCATCGCGGGCGGTCGAGGAGCGCAGGGTGGCGCTCGCTTCGAGAGCTTCGAGGATTTTCTCCTGATGCTCGGGGGTCAACTGCCCGAGGTCGGTGGCGGTGTACTGCCATGAGGATTCGATGACGCGCATATCCACAGGAAACCACTCCTTTCAACTTATTACAAGTACAACTTTAAGATTTTTTAAAGGGTACCTTTAAGGCGATGGGGGCCGTCCTGTGGCATCGGGGGTACCAGGTGTCGGCGGCGCTTGCCGCGCGACAGCGCGCATGGCACCGTAGGGCTCGTTTCGCGCGGCCCCTTCCCGCCTGCGGGGAGGGATGTCCGCAAGTACCGCGGTCGTTGCCTGGGCCGCCGGTCGGCCCCGCATCTGCGGGGATGCTCCCCACATCCGTGGGGTAGAGCCATCATCGAAACGGTGGCTCGCGTTCGGTGTCCCCTGTGACCAAGGACGGGTCATGTTCGAGCCCCCGATTGACCTCAGCGACCTGCCCGGCTACCACGCCGCCGCCCGCACGCGCCCGGCTAGGACCGCGTTTCTCGGCCGCTGCTCCACCAAAGACAATCAAGATCCGCGCTCATCGATCACCGGACAGCTCGCCGAGGCCTCTGCGCTGCTGGCACCGGGAGAGGCCTTCACCGCACATTTTTGGGATGTGGAGTCGGGCATGCTCGGCCTGGAGGAGCGCAGCCAGGGCTCGGCGGCCGACTATGCGCGCCTGGGCGTGCCCGTGCCGCGCGACGGCGGGCTGCGCGAGCTACTGGAGTGGGCCGAGCTCGGCCAGATTGACCGGGTGGTGTGTGAGCGCATCAGTCGCGTCGCCCGTGACATGCTGCCCAGCCTGCAAGTTGAGAACCACCTGGCCTCCCGCGGTGTGGCACTGGAGTGTGCCAATGAACCGCGCGGCGGCATGACCACCGGGCGGTTGGGGCTGCGCCGCTCCGAACAGGTGCGTGCCGAGATCTACCGTTACGAGCTGGGGGAGATGTCCCGGCGCGGTCAGCACCAGCACGCCGCCGCCGGCTACCGGCACGGTCCGCCCTGCTACGGCTACATCGCCGTGGTCGATCCGGATGCCCCGATGGCCGCCAACCGCTTCGGGGGCGGCCGCCCCAAAATGCGTCTGGCGCTGCATCCGGATGCGCGCCGCGCCGCCACCGTGCAGCTGGCGTTCCAGCTGCGCCGCGTCGACCGGCTGAGCGACGGCGAGATCGCCCGGATTCTGGCCGCCGACCTGGAGCGGCATCCGCTGGCCGACGGGCAGGTGCGGTGGGCCGGGCAACGCATCCGCCGGATGCTCTGCCAGCCCAAATACAGCGGGTATCAGGTGTTCAACCGGCGGGCGGCGCGCACCAACCACGGCCGCAGCAATCCAATCGACCAGTGGGTGTGGTCGCGTCAGCAGGCCCACCCGGTGATCGTGCCACTGGAGGAGTGGCGTGAGACGCAGCTGGTGACCGCGTACCTATGCGAGCGGCAGGTGCCGGGATGGGAACGCGTGACCGCAGCTGCCGCCCAGCGCGGGATCGAGCTCACGACGGTACGGGAGAGTGAGACCCACGTCCTGTACGAGGCCGCCGGCTGGCAGATCGTGCTGCCCCGCGGAGCTCTGCCCGCCGCGGTGGCCGACGAGGTGATCACTCTGCTGAAGACAATCACATGACCGGCACCGAGCGGGCCGCCAAGCTCGCGCCAGACGAGGGTGCCGTCGTCGTGACGGCCGTGCGCCTGGAACGGCGCTGGATCACCCGCGCCGACGCCCGCGGCATTGTCGTGCACGGCCGGACGCTGCGGGAGCTTCAGGCCAGCGCGCAACAGGCGCTGGCGCTGCGTCTCGGCGCCCCCGCGGCACCGCCCGTGCAGGTATGTCCGCAGTCGGCTGAACTCGACGCGCTCGCCGCGGCACGCCTGGGCTACGAAACGGCCTTGCGCCAGGCGGTGCAGACCTTGCGCGCCGCCGGCGTCTGCTGGGCCGACATCACGCAGGCGTGCGGTGTGCGCACCACCGAGGCTCGAGCCGCACTGGGCCACGGCCCCCGTGCGGGTGTCAGCCAGACTGGCGGCCGCGACACGGAGGTAGGCCGGTGAGGTGTGATCGGAGGGCGACAACGCATCATGATGGAGGCCGAGATTCAGGAGATCGCTGACCGGCTGCCGTTGTGGCATGGAGCTCTCATCGCGTGCGGTCTATCACGTGCTCGGTGGGCTCCAGCGACGCGCAGACTGTTTCGTCGCATCCGGTCTGACACTCACCACGCGACGCCGTAGCCTCGCTCAAGACAGGGGCGCTGCGATGGAATGTGGTGGTTACCGCGCCGCAGCGAACTCAGGCCAGCCGTGCAGGCCGATGCCCACCCCGTCGCGGTACAGGGCGATGCCCGCAACCGTGTAGGGCACGGTGGTGTCCGGCAGCCGGTCGACCGGCACCCAGTCGATCCGGCCGCACTTGTGCGGCTCAGCGTTGACCGGCTCGCCCTCCCAGACTGAGGCGGCAAAAAACACCCCGAGCCGCGGCCGCCCTTCGGGCGACAGGTGGTGCACGACCGTGGCCGGCCGCAGCATCGTCGGGTCGAGGGTGATGCCGACCTCTTCGCGGGCCTCGCGGATGGCGCAGTCCACGATCGTCTCGTCGGCCTCCAGGTGGCCCGACGGCAGGCAGTACCAGCCGTCTCGGTAGCCGGTGTTCTGGCGCAGGCACAGCAGGATCTGCTCGTCGCGTTCCAGGATGACGTGGACGTCGACGGTGACCTGGTACCGCTCTGCTGCCATGACGGGGCCTCCGGGTGGTGCCGGTGTTACCCGCGTGACGATAGCCGACTGATGCGGTCGATGATGGCCGCTGCTGCAACCTCGGGGGCGACCGTGCCGGTGTCGATCCGGTGGTACGGCGGGAAGCCGTCCTCGATGAGGACGGCGGCCGTCTCCTCGTACAGCCGGGCCTCGATGGCGCTGGATCCGGTGTGCTCGAAGCGCGAGTGCGCGCCCCGCGTGGTGAGCCGCTCCTCCAGCAGCCTTGGGTCGGCGGTGACCAGCACGGCCAGGTCGGGCCGGGTGGCGCGGGCGTTGAGGTGGCGCAGGTAGTCCAGCGGGACGCCGTCACGGGTCTGCAGCACGTAGGAGGCGGC
Source organism: Planobispora rosea (assembly GCF_014648175.1). Lineage (GTDB taxonomy): Bacteria > Actinomycetota > Actinomycetes > Streptosporangiales > Streptosporangiaceae > Planobispora > Planobispora rosea. The sequence goes on along the minus strand of NZ_BMQP01000026.1, from coordinate 6,877 downwards.
TACGTACCGGTCGCACACCACCACCGCGCCCGTGGTCAGCGCGGGGCCGATCTCGGTGTCCAGGTGGTGGTAGCGGTCGGCGGCGACCAGGCAGGCCAGCGCGGTGCCGGAGTAGGTGGCCGTCTGGTGGCGGGCGAGGGTGCCGAGCGGGCCGTCGGACGGCTGGCGGGTGATGTGTACGGGGTGGCCGGCGGCCGCCAGCCGCTCGCCGAGCAGCCGGGTGAGGGTGGACTTGCCGGCGCCGCCGGGGCCGTCGAGGGTCACGAACAAACCGGGCATCACATGCTCCTTCGGGCGTGCTGGGCGCGGGCCAGCTCCGCCAGGTGCCGGTGGATCTCGGTCTCGCTGGCCTCGCCGAACTGCAGGCCGGAGGAGAAGTTGAACTCATCGCGGCCGCGCAGCGCCTCTTCGGTGCTGCCGAGGTCGACGGGCGCGTAGGCGAGCAGCTGCTCGGCGGTGTAGCGGCCACTGGCCATGAGCCGGTCCCATTCCGGGGTGCCGGGGTAGGGCCGGAACTGGAACACCGAGGCGCGGAACGCTCCAGGACAGGCGTCGGTCGACTCCCACAGCCGGTGAATGAGGTCGACGGTCTGGGCCAGCTCGGCGCGGGTCTCTCCGGGGAAGCCGAGGATGAAGTAGCCCTTGACGCGGATGCCGCGGGCGGTGAGCCGCTCCACCACCGAGGTGATCATGTCGCGGGTGATGCGCTTGTCGATGTATTCGAGCATCCGCTCAGAACCCGATTCGATGCCCAGGGCGACCTCGCGCAGCCCGCAGGCGGCCAGCAGGTCCAGCGTCGCGTCCGGGACCCGGTGCAAGACGTTGATGCGGCCGGTGGCGTCCCACACCGCCCAGTCGCCGACGCGTTCGGCGGCGAAGGCGTCCATCATCGAGGTGATGACGCGGCGGGCGCCGAGGAACAGGTCGTCGACGAAGCGGAAGGCCGTCACCCCGCGCTCGTCGCGCAGCTGGTGCATCTCGGCCAGGATGTTGGCCGGTGTTCGGACCCGGATGCTCACATCGGGGTTCGCCGAGACCGCCGCCCCGCAGAAGCTGCAGTCGTACGGGCACCCACGGGCGCCGACCATGTTGGCCTCGATGCGGCCGTCGTCGGCGAGGTAGGGGTCCTGGGCGAGGTAGGTGCGGTCGACGAACGGCAGTGCGTCGATGTCGGGGGCCAGGTGGTGGCCGGTGCCGGGGCGGCCGCCGGTGACCGGGGTGTTCAGGATAGGGTCGATCCACATGACGCCGGGCAGATCCGCGCGGGTGCGGTGGTCGGCCAGCAGGGCGGCCACGCGGGTCTCGGCCTCGCCGAGGATCAGGGTGGCGCGGGCCAGGCGCGGGTCGGTGAGGATCCGCGTGGGCATGGCCTTGGCGTGGTGGCCGCCGACCATGAGGCGGATGCCGTCATCGAGGCCGGCGGCGATGGCGGCGCTGATCTCATAGGTGGGGGCCAGGAGGTTGAATCCGGCCCAGCGCGGGGCGGCGGCGTTGACGGCGGCGAGGGTGTCGGCGACCGGCAGGCCCGCGGCCTCGGCGTCCAGGACCCCGACGGTGAAGCCCTGGGCGGCGGCGTAGGTGGCGATGTAGCCCATCCCGAGCACCGGCAGGGTGTAGTCGTTGACGCGGGGCCGCAGGGCGTAGTCACGCAAAGGGGCGTTGACGAGCAGCAGGTCGAGCTGCGGGGTGCGGTGGTGCTCAGTGGTGGGCGGTACTCCCTTGATCAGCGGGGTCGGGCCGGTGATGGGCATGGTGGTCTCCCCAGGCGAGTGTGAGCACGGTCAGGGTGGATAGGTGGGGGCCGGCCAGGGCGCGCCAGAGCGCGGCGAAGGCGCCCTCGTCGGCGGGCCAGGCGGTGGCGGGGTCGGCCTTGGCCGCCCAGGTGCGCACCGCCAGGTCGGCGTGGGGGTAGAGGGAAAAATCGCCGGTGTGGTCGGCGACGGCGGCGCCGGCGGTCCACGGGCCGATGCGCGGTACCGCCTGCAGGGCCTTGACCAGCACGTCGGCGGGCAGTTCCGCCCACTCGTCACGGTGGAGCAGGTAGGCCTCGGCCGCGGCGCGCAGCGGCCGCCGCTTGAACGCCATCCCGAGCGCGGCGAAGGCGGCATCGCTCAGGGCCAGGACCTGCTCGGGGGTGGGCATCAGCGCGCAGGTTCCCGCGCGCTGGCCGGCTGCGGTGCGCAAAGCGTGGTGCATGGTGCGGGCCTGACCAGCGCGGATGACCTGCCGGATGATCGCGGTGGCCAGGGCCTCCCACAGGTCGGCGGTGCGCAGCCGCTGGATGCGGCCGAGCCGCCGCAGCGCGGCGTGCAGCCCGGCGGGCAGGGCGAGAGCGTCCAGGGCGGCCGGATCGTGGACGTCCCGGTGGGGGGCGGGGCCGGTGCCGGTGATCAGCGTGGCGGTGTAGGCCGGGCGGGTGTGGATGAGCCAGGTGCCGGTGGGGGTGCGCAGGGCGCGGGCCGGTGCGGGGCCCAGCTCCCAGCCGGGGTGCTCCAGCATGGTCCAGGTCGTCGGTGTCACAGCGGTTTCTCCCAGATGCGAAGTGGTCGGTGGGACTGCGGCGCGCTGGCGGGCCGCGTGCGCGACACGGTAGTAGTGCGTCGGCTGTCGTCACGATCGGTTGTCCTCACCGATATCGATCCGAATAGGTAATGACCTATTCAGAGTGTCAAAGGGGAGACGAGCGTTCGTCAATAGGTAGTGATGTAATGGAGGACCGAAAGGGGGTGGACGCCATGGCCCGCTGGGAGGAGATCGCCGCCGTCCTGCGTGAGCGCATCCGGACCGGGCACTACCGGCCCGGCGACACGATCCCCAAGGAAAAGGACCTGCAGGTGGAGTTCACCTGCTCCCGGACCCCCGTCCGCCAGGCCGTGGCCGCGCTCACCGCCGAAGGCCTCCTGCAGCCGGTCCGCCGCGGAGGAACCAAGGTTCAGCGGCGCCTGGCCCGGCAACCGATCACGCTCGACTTCACCGTGGGCCGCGACGAGCGGGGCTACTACTTCGGCACCGCCACCCAGCCGTGGCGAGCGCTGGAGACGCCGGCGGTCACCGAGGAGCCGTGCCCGCCGGACCTCGCCCAGGTCCTGGACGTGCAGCCCGGGGCCCCAGTCGTGATCCGCGACCGCGTCATGGGCGATCCCGAAACGCGTGAGGTCATGCAGGTGGCCACCTCCTACCTGCCTGCCGACCTCGCGGCCGGCACCGTGCTGGCCGCGGCCGATACCGGGCCGGGGGGCATCTACGACCGGATGGAACGCGATCTGGGGTGGGGACCGCTGCAGTGGCGCCTCGGTGTCTCCTCCCATGCCGCCTCCCCGGATGAGGTGCGCCTGCTCAGCCTGGCGCCTGGCGTGCCCGTCTTGTGCGTCACCCGGACGACGACGGCGACCACGGGCCCGGTAGCGGGAAGAGTCGTTGAGGTCAACGTCACCCGGCGGGACGCGAGCCGGTTCGAGCTCGGATCGGCGATCGTCCGCCGGTGACACCCTCAGGCGGTACGGCCGGACCGTGGGGCGCGTCGAGATGCGTGCCGGGGAGACAGACCGAGCGCGATAACGCCCCCGCCCTCTCGGGCAGGGGCGTCGCGTCCCTTCAGCATCATGCGGGGTACAGCAGGGCCTCCACCTCCTGCTCGGCCAGGCGCTCGTACTCCAGCGTCGCCGTCCCTTGCGTGCCCCGGCGGAGCAGCGTGCCCTGCTCCCTCCTGCGGAGCAGCACGAGCACGGCTCCGTCGGCCGCCCACGGGGAGCGGTACTGAAGGTACTCCAGGCCCTGCGGGGTGGGGCGGGGGTCCTGGGCCAGCAGCCGGGCCAGCAGCAGCCCGTACTCCTGGGCCAGGAGCGCGGCGGTGCGCTCCGGGGCGAGGGTCTTGGCCACTGCGCTGCGCAGCGCGGTCAGGCCCTCCACGTACTCATCCTCGTCCCGGCTGTCGGGTCTGGGGATGACGGTGAGGCGGACCGTCTGCTCCAGGTGGGCGGCCAGGTCGCCGTTGCCGTAGGCGCGGACCGTCGAGGCCAGCCCGTAGACCGCATTCCACGCCACGTCCGTGTGCGGCGTGAGCGGGATGGCGTGGCCCCGGATCCCGCACGGGGCGGGCAGGATGATGACGCCCTGCTGCAGCCGGGCGGGATGCCAGTCGATGGGCAGGTGAGCTAGCCCGTGCTCGGCGGCCCAGGCGGTGACCAGGGCCTCAACCGGCTCCCGCGGCCCGGTGTAGGCCACGTCGATGTCCCGAGCCTTCTCCGCCGTGGCGGGGTTGGCGGCCGAGCCGTAGATAGCGGCGATGCTGTTCATTTCAACTCCTTGACGGTGGAGTGAAGCTGTGGGGTGTGGCCCGCCTCAGGGTGGGCGGGCCGGTATGGATCAGGAGTGCTCCCCGTCCAGTTCGGCGAGGGCGGCGCGGGCCCACTGGTGCTGCGCCCGGACGGTCGCGGCATCCGCAGCGTCGTAGGACTCGCCGCGCTGCTGCAGTACGTCGTAGTGATCCATGTAGCGCACCAGTTCGCGGCACATGTCCAGCAGGCCGCTGCGCACGTGCTCCCGCACGATGGCGGCCACCTGCTCTGCCGACAGGCCCGAGGCGATGCCCATGGGGGAGCCGACGATGCTGGTGGAGCCGCCCCAGCGGGCGGTATCGGTAGCGGCCGGGTCCGCGGCGTTCAGCTCCTCCACCATGGCGGCCCATTCCAGCTCCACGATGGTGACGCTGTTCCAGCGGGCCACGGTGTGCTTGCGGTGCGGCTCGCCTCCGGCGAACCGGAATGCGGGGTTGCAGGCCACCACGACCGGCGCGTACCGGTAACCCAGCCCCATGGCCAGCCGGTGCGAGCCGGTGACAACCGCGACAGGACCGGCCTGCACGGTCAGCGACTCCAACGCCTCGCGGGCCTCGGCCAGCGCCCGCTCCTGGTAGCCGGCCAGGATCGCCTCGGCCGCAGCGTCTTTTCCGTGCCCGATCCACTCGGCGATCAGCTCCACCCGCTCCTTCAGGGGGCGGGTGTGGTCCGCGGCCAAGTGCATGACCGGTGTGGCCGGGCCGAGGAGGTCTTCGGGGGTCGGGGCCGGGCGCGGGCCAGGCCAAGGCCCGGCCGCCTCCTTGTCCGCCTCCGCGATGATCTGGATCCGCTCGATGGCCCCGGCCAGCAGCGGGGAGCCGTTTGCGCGCAGCAGCAGGACGGCCATCGCGCCCAGGGCGTCGGCGTCGGCCCGCACGGTGGCCAGCGTGGCGCCGGCGGGCGGGAGCGGCCAGGCGAGGGCGGCCTCGATCGCCGCCGTGGCGGCGTCGGCGCCCAAGTGCTGCGGGTCGATGTTGCCCAGGCTGCACGCCTGGGCAAGTGCGGGAACGGTGACCTCCACGCCGAGCACCGGCCCGGCGAGGGTGGCGGTATTGGCGTGCTGGGCGTGGGGGCGGGGGTCGAGAACGGCGAAGCTGTACATGGTCCCCTCCTTGGGGGTATCGGTTGGCGAGCCCATCCCGAAGCGGGGCGGGCATCCCCTCGAAGGGGTGATGAGGTCCTTCTACTGACTACTGATGGACAACGGCCAGCGGCACCCCTGGCTCAGGTGAGATCCGCCGGGTTCGCCGTCGCATCAGCGGTCGCGGCGACCTTGCGCCGGCGTGCGGCGCGGGCCTCGTCATCGGCCAGGATGTCGCCGAGCGACACCGGCGTGATCGCCAGGCCCCGAGCAGCGTTTGCCTTCCATCCGCGGGCGCCGTCGCCCTGAAAGGCGGCTCGCACGTGGTGGGCGCGCAGGCTGGCCAGCCGGGCCACCTCCGCCCGGGCTCGCGCAATCTTGGATTGGATCATCTGGTCGACCTCGCGCGGCGAGGCACTCTCCGTGGTTCCGGCGCCCAGCGCGGCCAGTTCCACGTCGTAGAACTCGGCCATGGCCGCCTCGTCGGGGTCCAGCAGGCGGGCCTCGATCGATTCGGCGTAGCGGGCCGGGTCGGCCAGCCGGTCGAAGACCCCCTGACCGTCCAACTGCTGGCGCAGCCACGCCAGCGCGGCGGCAGCGCTTTCCTGATCGAGGTGCCACAGTTCTTCGCCGGGCTCGCGCCAGGCATGCCAGAGGCTCTCTCCCGACAGCCAGACGGTGTGATAGTCCGCATCCAGGTAGGCGGTGATCTCCTCCAGGAGGCGGGCCCGGGGAGCGGTCTTTGCCAGGTAGGCGGCGATGACGTCGTAGTCGGTATGGGTGAGCGCGTCGAGCACTGCGGCCTCCGGAGTGTGGTTGTTCCGATGACCCAATATTAGCCCTGGGGGTAATGAATGTCGAGACTTTATTACCCCCAGGGCTAAATTAAGGTGCGCCAGGGACCGGCTCCAAAAGAGACTGCACTGAGCAGCCAAAACACCGCAAGAGCTTCCTGTCGGCTTACATCGGGACCAGGATGCCTCCCGGATCGATCCACCTCGGGGAGCATCCGTGCGTCAGCTTCAGGCGGATCTCGGCCCACGGCTGCGATCGGGACGCCGTGGCGCAGAGCCGATGCCGGGGCGTCCCGAGGGCCTCAGACCACGGCAGGGGGCGCTTGTGGAGGCTCGCCGGAGGCGACCGCGCAGCGGCCTGCCTCCACAAGCGCCCCCTGCCGTGGTAGACCTCGGTCGGGCGCCCAGGCAGATACCTGCCGCGCCGGATGCGTCGTCAGCGTCGCCCCGGCTAGGCGTGACGACCCTGATGGCCTCCTTCAGGCAGGTGCGGCAACGGCACGCTCACCCCGGGCGTCCCGCCTCTCCAGCACTCCCACCACGCTCTCACCCGGGTTCCGCAGTTGGTAGTCACACGTGAGCCCGGAATTGAAGGTTGACCTGGGGGAACGCGTGTAGGGCCGGGAAGGGTCGTGTGCCTACGCCCTCCGCAGCCAGGTGTTGGT
>NZ_BMQP01000025.1 GCF_014648175.1 Planobispora rosea | reverse complement strand
GTAGTTGACCGAGTCGGTCAGGTCCCGCCAGGTGCCCGAGACGCCCTTGACGTCGGCCTGGCCGCCCAGGCGCCCATCGGTGCCGACCTCGCGGGCCACCCGGGTGACCTCGTCGGCGAAGCTCGACAGCTGGTCCACCATGGTGTTGATGGTGGTCTTGAGCTCCAGGATCTCGCCGCGGGCGTCCACGGTGATCTTCTGTGACAGGTCGCCCTTGGCCACCGCGGTGGTGACCTGGGCGATGCTGCGGACCTGGTCGGTGAGGTTGCCGGCCATGTAGTTGACCGAGTCGGTCAGATCGCGCCAGGTGCCCGAGACGCCCTTGACGTCGGCCTGGCCGCCCAGCCGGCCCTCGGTGCCGACCTCGCGGGCCACCCGGGTCACCTCGGCGGCGAAGGACGACAGCTGGTCCACCATGGTGTTCAGCGTGTTCTTCAGCTCCAGGATCTCGCCCCGGACGTCCACGGTGATCTTCCGGGAGAGGTCTCCGGTGGCCACCGCGGTCGCGACCTGCGCGATGTCGCGGACCTGGTCGGTGAGGTTGCCGGCCATGGCGTTGACGGAGTCGGTGAGGTCCTTCCAGGTGCCCGAGACGCCGGGCACGTCGGCCTGGCCGCCGAGCTGACCCTCGGTGCCGACCTCGCGCGCCACGCGGGTGACCTCGGAGGTGAACAGGGAGAGCTGGTCCACCATGCCGTTGAACACGGTGGCGATCTCCTTCAGCAGCCCGTCGCCCTCGTCCGGCAGACGGGTGCCGAAGTCACCGTCGCGTACGGCCGTCAGCCCGGCCAGGAGCTGGCGCAGGTCCAGTTCTTCGACGCCTCCGGCCTTCGTGGAGGTGCGTTTTGCCACGGAGGCGGCGGTCTCAGACATGTGCACCATTGCATCTCTACAACCTGGGCAGGTCACGCAATGGTATGACTCAGGGCCTCGGTAGGTGGCCTGACGGCTGGTGAACTTGTGTGTTTTCTTAAAATCCGTGTTCTCGGCTGGTCATGGGCGGCCGGGCTCCGGATGCCCGCGCCCGCGCCGTGAGCCCGCGTAGGCGGTCGCGCGCGCCCACCGCAGCAGGCCGTGCAGCTGCAGGGCCGGATGGCTGTTGACCACCGGGTCGAACGCCGTCTCCTCCGCCTCGGGGAGCGGGGTGTGCACGCTCAGGAGCGCCAGGGGCCGGTTGTGGAACCCCTCGATGCCCAGGGCGAAGCGGAGCGGCGCGGCCTCGACGACCGGGACGAGTTCGCCGGGGTCGGGGGAGGTGGCCCGGCCGCGGTCCGTCGCGACGGCCAGGAACCGGAGCCGCCCGGCCGCGTGCCGGTAGGAGACCAGGCTGGAGAAGACGCCGGAGGTGAACCCGGTGCTGGGGAAGGGCACGGACTTCGGCCACGCGGTCGTGGTCAGCAGCAGGTCGAGGCTGCCGTGGGGCGCCGAGTCGCAGGGCAGGCGGATCGCCAGGCCGAGCGCGTCGGGCAGCCGTCCCGGCAGGGAGGCCCCTTTCGACAGGCGCACCTGCACCTCGTGCTCTCCCGGTTCGTCGAGGACGGGGATGCCCAGGTAGATGTCGGGATGGTTGAGGACCCGGAAGGTCGCGGCGAAGGACCGCCCGCGGGTGTGCAGGGCGCGTCCGCGGCGCAGCGCCGCGACGGTCCGGGCCAGCGTGTGCAGGACTCCGGACCGCTGAGGCCGAGAGGAGCCCGGGTGGGTCCGGGAAGAGTCCGGGTGGGTCCGGGAAGAGTCCGGGTGGGTCCGGGAAGAGTCCGGGTGTGTCCGGGAAGATCGAGATGAGGAAGACACCATGGGACCCGTCTACCCCCGCATCCGGGTCTCATGGCATCACGGGCCGGGATGGGCGCGGTCGCGTAGCCGGGACTCGATCGGGGTCACGCGTCGTCCGGCAGCGGTTCGCCGGTCTCCAGCAGCGACTTCAGGCTCGCCACCACGTTCGGCCAGCCGTGGCTGACCATCTCGGCCAGATCCGATCCGGGCTCGAAGCCGTCGTGCACGACGGTGAGCTTCACGACCTGCGCGGCGGCCTCTTCGATCGTGAAGGTGACCTTCGAACGGGGTTCGGCGGACAACCGGGAGAGCAGCCCCTCGTCCCAGCCGAAGCGCTTGGCGAGCTCCGGGGTGATGGCGTGCCAGGTGTAGGAGAGCCGGTTGTAGGGCTCGGCCTCCAGCACGACCTGCTCCGGGTCGCTGATCAGCACGCCGTGGTTGTCCCAGGTCATCGGCGAGCCGGCGGACCAGTCCGTGGTGAACTCCGTGGCCCAGTAGCGGCGGGTGAAGGCGGGCTCGGTCAGCGCCTGCCAGAGCTTCTGCGGGGTGGTGCGGATGTAGGTGGTGTAGACGAAGGTCGGCGCGTCCATCGGGGTCTCCTCCAGGGCGAGTTTCAGGTCCGCCAGGGCTTGCGCCCTGGCCCGGTCGTAACGGCTGATCCACCGATGGGCGATCTCGTGCACGGGCGCGGCGTTGAGGTAGTGCAGCTTCTCCCGCCCCCGCCGCACGGTGGTGACGAGTCCGGCCTCCTCCAGTACCGCGAGGTGCTTGCTGACGGACTGCCTGGCCATGTCGAGCCCGGCACACAGCTCGCGCAGCGTCTGCCCGTTGCGGGCGTTGAGCGAGTCGAGCAGCGCGCGGCGGCTCGGATCGGCCAGCGCCTTGAACACCTCGTCCATGTCCGCCCTCGTATCAGGGTTGCCGTCAGTGGATGTGCAGCCAACTAGCTGCCTTTAAATTATGCAGCCGGATGGCTGCCTGTCAAGGCGTGCGGCCGTGACGGGTGGACGTGGAGACCGATCACCCCCGGCGCGGCCTCCGGGTGCCGGGGGTGTGCATGCCCGCCTCCGGCGGGGGAGCGGGGCCAGGCCGGTTCGGCGAGGCGGGCGCCCGGCCCGGGTGTTTCAGGCGCGCCCGTCGATCAGTGACGCCGCCTCCTCCTCGGAGAGCCGGTCGATCTCGGCAGCCAGGTGCTCCTCGACGGCGGCCGCGAGCAGGCGGATCGTACGGGTGCCGAACAGGATGTTCATCGGCAGGTCGATGCCGACCTCGGAGCAGATCCGGGCGACGACCTTGGTGCCGAGCAGAGAGTGGCCGCCGACGTCGAAGAAGTCGTCGTCGACGCCCACCTCCGGCCGGCCCAGGACCTCGCACCAGATCTCGTGCACCAGCTCCTCGCTCGCGGTGGACGGCCGGGCCGCCGGGGACGCCTCGCCGCCCGCCCGCGGCGCGGGCAGGGCGGCGCGGTCCAGCTTGCCGTTGGGCAGCCGGGGGAAGTCGCCGACCTGTACGTACAGGCTGGGCGTCATCGTGGCGGGCAGGCGGTTGTGCAGGAACGCCCGGAGCTCCGCGGCGGGGATCTCGGGGCCGCCGGGGCCGCCGGTGTCGAGGTAGGCGACCAGCGCCCGGCCTCCGGGGGCGTCGTCCCGCACCGCCGCGACCGCCCGGCGCACGCCGGGATGGGCCGCCAGCGCCGCCTCCACCTCGCCGAGCTCGATCCGCACGCCCCGGACCTTGACCTGGTCGTCGACGCGTCCCAGGAACTCCAGCGTGCCGTCGGGCGCCCGCCGTACGAGGTCGCCGGTCCGGTAGAGCCGGGAGCCGGTGCCGAAGGGGTCGGCGACGAAGCGCGTCGCGGTCAGGCCGGGACGGCCGTGGTAGCCGCGGGCGACGCCGTCGCCGCCCAGGTAGAGCTCGCCCGCCACCCCCGGCGGGACCGGCTCCAGCGCCGCGTCCAGGACGTGGGCCGCGGTGTTGGCCACCGGCGGGCCGATGGAGACGGTCCCGGCCTCCCGGGGCACCCGGCAGGCGGTCGACCAGATCGTCGTCTCCGTCGGCCCGTAGAGGTTCCACACCTCCCCGGCGATCTCGTGGAGCCGTCCGGCCAGGTGGGCCGGGAGCGGCTCGCCGCCGCTGAAGACCCGGGGCAGCCCGGCGGGCAGATGGTCGGCGATCTCCGCCAGCACCGACGGCGGCGCCTGCACCGTGGTCACCCCCGCCTCGGTGACCAGCGCACTGAGCCCGCCCGTGCCGTACGGCGGGGCGAGCACCACGGTCCCGCCCGCCAGCAGCGGCCCGAAGATCTCCAGCGCGGCGATGTCGAAGGAGAGCGAGGTCAGCAGCAGCATCCGCTCCTCCGCGGTGAAGCCCAGGCCGGTGACCAGGTTCACCACGCCCCGGTGCGGGACCATCACCCCCTTGGGCGTGCCCGTCGACCCGGAGGTGTAGATCACGTAGGCGAGGGCGTCGGGGGAGACGTCCTGCGGGGGCAGCGGCGGCAGGGCCCCCGGCAGGAGCGCGTCCAGCAGGATCGCGGGCGGGTGGTCGCTCGGCAGGCGCTCCACGAGCGTCGAGCGGGTCAGCAGCAGGGTGGCGCCCGAGTCGGCGAGCATGAAGCGGAGCCGTTCGGCCGGGTAGTCCGGGTCCAGCGGCACGTAGCAGCCCCCGGCCTTCAGCACCGCCAGCAGGGCCACGATCAGGTCGGGGTCCCTCGGCAGGCACACCGCCACCGGCGTCTGCGCGCGGACCCCGCGCTGGCGCAGCCGGCGGGCCAGGGCGTCGGCCCGCTCCTCCAGCCGGGCGTAGGTCAGCGTCACCGTCCCGGACGCTCCGCCCGCCACGACCGCGGGGGCGTCCGGCGTCCGCGCCGCCTGCTCGGCGACCAGCTCGTGCAGCGGGCGCCGCGGGTACGGTGTCGCCGGGCCGTGCCCCGCGGCCAGCGCCAGGGCGCGCTCCTCCTCCCGCATCAGGGGAAGCCGGGAGACCGGCAGGCCGGGGTCGCCGAGGGCCGCCTCCAGGAGGGTCAGGAAGCCGGAGACGAGGCGGCGGACGGTCGCCTCCTCGAACAGGTCGGTGCTGTACTCGACCCAGCCGCTCAGGCTGCCGCCGCCGGGGTTCTGCACCTCCAGGGTGAGATCGGTCTTGGCCGTCCCGGTGGCCAGCTGGCGGCCGTGCGCCTCGATCGGCAGCTGGTTGAACCCGATCTGGTAGAGCGGGGTCCGGCCGGGGTCGCGCGGCGGCCGGAGCGCCTCCACCAGCTTGGCGAACGGCACCTCCTGGTGGTCGAGGGCCTCCAGCACGGTGGCGCGCACCCGCTCCAGCGCCTCGCCGAACGCCGGGTCGCCGCCCAGGTCCACGCGGAGCGGCAGGGTGTTGACGAACATGCCGATCAGCGGGTTCAGCTCCGGCAGCTCGCGACCGGCCACCGGGGAGCCCACGACGATGTCGGACCGGCCCGTCCAGCGGGCCACCAGCGCCGCGAACGCGGTCAGCAGCACCATGAACGGCGTGGTGCCCGTCCGCCTGGCGAGATCGGCGACCCGCTCGGCCGTGCCGTCCGGCACGGAGAATCCGACGGTGGCTCCCGCGTAACCGAGCTCGGCCGGGCGGGGACGGTCCGCGGGAAGCTCCACCGGGACGCTCCCGGCCAGCTGCTTGCGCCAGTAGTCCAGGTCGGCGTCGAGCGTCCCGCCGGTGAGCCGGTCGCGCTGCCAGACGGCGTAGTCGGCGTACTGGATCGTCAGTTCCGGCAGACGCGGCGGCCGCTCCTCGCGCAGCGCCGCGCAGAGCTCGGTCAGCTCCTCGGCGAAGATCTGCGCGGACCAGGCGTCGTAGACCGTGTGGTGGGCGACGAAGAGCAGCCGCCACTCGTCCGGCCCCAGGCGCACCAGCCGGGCCCGCCAGAGCGGGGCACGGTCGAGGGAGAACGGCGCGGACGTCTCCTCGGCGGCGATCCGGTCGAACTCCGCCCCGGGGTCGGCCGCGCCCGAGACGTCGCTGCGGGCGAGGACCACCGGGACGTCGGCGGCGATCACCTGGACGACCTGCCCGTCCCGGAAGGCGAGCGCGGTGCGCAACGGCTCGTGCCGGCGCACCAGCAGGCCGAGCGCCCGTTCCAGCAGCTCCGGGTCCACCGGCCGGATCAGCGGCAGGGAGGAGCAGGTCGCGATGTTGTAGACCGCGAGGCCGGGCTGGAGCGAGGTGAGGAACCAGATCCTCTCCTGCGCGAACGAGGCGGGGAAGACGTCGCCGGTCAACGGCCCTCCTTCACGGGGTCCTTCAGGCATTCGCGGATCTCTCCGGTGATGGGGACCAGCGCGTCGGTCTCACCGATGGTGGCCAGCCAGCCCCACTGGTCCAGCGCGTGGTAGAGCCGGTAGAGGGCGACGCGCTCGGCCCAGTCGGCGGGCAGCTCGCCGTACCCGGCCAGCAGCTCCCGGCGGCGCACCGGGTCGCCCCGGACCGCGAAGTAGTCGGTCTTCGCCAGGTCCATGAGCGGGTCGCCGCCCAGGGCGTTCTCCATGTCGATGACGCCGGTCAGGTGCCACGACCCGTCGCGCTCGGCGACCATCACGTTCCGCTCGTGGAAGTCGTGGTGGCACAGCACGGGGGTGCGGCAGCGGGCGAGCAGGTGCCGCCGGGCCGCGACGTACTCCACGATCTCGGCGTGCAGGGCCGGGTCGCCGCCGAACTCGGCGAGCTGGGCCGTCCGCAGGTCGAGCTGGCCGCCCAGATAGGCCTCGTTGGACGGCTCGCGCACCCCGTCGAGCGGGCCGAACTCCCGCAGCTCCACCCCGTGCAGGGCGCGCAGCGCGGTCCCCATCTCCCGGTACAGGCCGGCGACGGCCGCCTCGGGCAGGGAGCCGGACACCTCCGACAGCGGCCGTCCCTCCACCTTCGTCATGACCAGGTAGGCGCGGGGCAGCTCGCGCCTGGACTCGTCCCACTTCACCACCTCGGGCGCCGGGACGCCGCTGCCGCGCAGCAGGTCGTAGACGAGCATCTCCTTGTGGAGCCTGGCGGTGAACAGATCGGGGTAGATCTTCACGATCAGGTCCGGGTGCGGCAGGCTCCGGTCGGCGCAGCGGACCTCGTAGACCGCGCTGATCTCCCCGCCGGTGCGCAGCACGACCCGCTCGACCTCGGTGTCCAGCAGCTCGGAGGCCTTCTCCGCCGGCAGCGGCATGGTGAGCGCCTTGGCGAACGCGGGCGCGCTCCAGGCCAGGCTGACGCGGTTGCCTGCGCGTTCGCGCAGGGCCTGGGCCCCGACCAGGTCGTCGGGCACGGCCTCGGGGACCTCGTCGTCGAACCGGGCGAGAACCGGGATCCGCATCGAGACGAGCACGTGTACGGCGATGCCGAGGCCGAGCACGATGTACATGAGGGCGATGCCCCGGCCCTCGCCCACGCCGATCACGGCGCCCACGGTCGGGGCCAGCGCGCCCCCCGGGACCAGCAGCGGCTCCAGCAGGCGCTCGCCCAACGGCGCGACCACCGCCATGCCCAGCGGCAGCGTGGACCAGGAGATCATCTGGTTGACCGCCATGACCCGCCCGTGGAAGCGCTGCGGCACCTTCACGTGCACGATCGTCATGAAGATGCCGTTGACGATCGACAGGCTGCACCACAGGCCGAAGGCGCCGACCCCCACGACCAGGGGGGAGGCGTGCAGGCCGGTGACGACCGCGAAGAAGCTCAGCAGCAGCGTGGCCAGGAGCACCCCGCGCATCCGGCGCCGGCGCGGGCCGCCCCACAGCGCGACCACCAGGCCGCCCAGGGTGGCGCCCACGCCGCCGGCGAAGGAGATCTGCCCGGCGGTGGAGAGCGGGGCGAAGGACAGCACCAGCGGCGAGATCGACAGCAGCAGCGCCGCCAGCATCACGTTCAGAGCCGCGAAGTACAGCAGGGCGGCCCGCAGGTGGCGGTTCCCGAACGACATCCGGAAACCGTTGGCGATCTCCGCCGTCAGCGTCTCCCGGCGCACGTGCGCCATCGTGGCGGGGAAGCGGACGAGCGCGAGCACGCCCAGCAGCACCCCGAAACTGGCCACGTCGACGACGAGGATGCCGCTCAGGCCGATCGAGGACAGCAGCGCCACGGCCACCAGCGGCGCGACGAACTGCGAGGTGCCCATCACCATCTGCACGACACCGGCCGCGTGGCCCAGGTACTGCTTGGGCACCAGCTGGGGCAGGGCGGTGGTGAAGGCCAGGCGCTGGAAGATCAGGGCGATCGACAGGCAGGCGGTCAGCGGGTAGAAGTGCCAGATCTGCAGGCTCCCGCTCCACAGCAGCGCGCCCAGGACGAGCTGCACCCCGCCGGCCAGGCAGGCGCCCGTGACCATCATCCGGCGCTTGCCCGCCCGGTCCACCAATGCGCCGATCAGCGGCGCGGCCACCACACCCGGCATGATCGACAGGGCGGTGAACAGCGCGAAGTCCACCAGCGACCCGGTCGTCAGGTAGATCCAGACGGGGATGGCGAAGTCCGTCACCGCGGTCCCCGTCATCGAGACCAGCTGGGCCAGGGCGACGACCATGAACCGCCGCATGCTGGGGTCCGGCGCGGGCCGCCCGCCCGTCCGGCGTTCCCGCGTGCGGGTCTCCGGTGCCGTACGGCCGCCCGCGGGCTCCCCGGCCCAGGACCCCTCGGCCCCGGACTCCGGGGTCCCGCGGGACAGGACGGAGGTCTCCTCGATCCACCAGCCCGCGGCCGGGCCCCGCGAGGTCCGGTCGAGTGTGTGCGCGGCGCCGTAGCCCATCGCGATGTGGGTGTTGGTCAGGATCTCCGCCAGGTCCTCGGCCCGGTACTTCAGGAAGTAGTGCCCGGCCTCGTCGAGGATGACCAGCGCCGTCTCGGGGCTGAGGAAGTGCCACTCCCGGTAGCGCTCGCGGTAGTAGTCCGTCGCGGGGTCCTGCTCTCCCACCACCGAGACGACCGGCGCGCGGAGCGGGGTGATCTCCTCCCGCAGCAGCCGGGTGAAGGTCTCCTCGGCGATCAGGGTGTCCTGGCGCTGGTTGCGGACCATGAACCTGATCTGTTCCTCGTCGAGCCCGGAGACGTCGTTGCCCATCGACTTCATCCGGTTCTCGTAGGCCCGGTCGCCGCGCAGCCGGTCCGTCCGGAGCAGCCGCCCGAGCGGGCCGGCGATGCGGCCCGTGGGCCGGGCGAACGGGAAGATCGCGCCGATGTAGACGGCCTCCAGCTCCCGGCCGCGCGCCTCCAGCCGCCTGGCGACCTCCACGGCGAGCGCGCCGCCGATGCCGCAGTGACCGTAGATCGCCAGCGGGCCGTCGATGCCCTCCAGGATCTCCGTGACGCACTGGTCGGCGATCTCGTCCAGGGGCTTGGTCTCCTCGTCGGGCAGACCGGGGTCGTGCCCGGGGAAGGCCATGGCGTACAGCGCGCACTCCTCGGGCAGCGCGTCCGCCAGCGGCTGGAAGACCATGGCCTGGCCGCCGCCGTACGGGATGCAGACATAAGTGATGCTCCGCTGCGGACCCGGCCGGGTCAGCTCGTACAGCAGGGAGCGGGGCCCCTGCGGCGCGTCGGGCCGCTCCACCAGCTCCGCCAGGGCGCGCACCGTCGGGTTCTTGAACAGGTCCATGACCCCGATGGCGCGCCCTCCCCCCAGATCGGGCAGCGCCTTGCGCAGGCGGGCGACCACCTGGATGGCCACCAGGGAGTGGCCGCCGAGTTCGAAGAAGTCGTCGTCGGCCCCGACGCTCTCCACGTCCAGCAGTTCCCGCCACACCCCGGCGATGGCGCGTTCGGCGGGCGTGGCCGGTTCCGCGCCCCGCCCGCCGGTCTCCCCGGGCCGCGGCGGGGCCGGCAGCGCCGCCCGGTCCAGCTTGCCGTTGGGGCTCAGCGGCAGCGCGTCCAGCACCACGATCGCGGAGGGCACCATGGCGTCGGGCAGGGCGGCTCTGAGCGCCGCCCGCAGCGCGGCCGTGTCGGGCCCCGCGAGCTCCGCGTCCGGGACGACGTAGGCCACCAGCCGCCGGTCGCCGGGCGCGCCGTCCTCCCGGACGACCGCCACCGCCTCGCCCACGCCCGGCTGCTCGCGCAGGACCGACTCGATCTCGCCCAGTTCGATCCGCTGACCACGGATCTTGACCTGGGTGTCGATCCGGCCCAGGAAGAGGATCGACCCGTCCCGGCGGAGCCGTACGAGGTCCCCGGTCTTGTACAGCCGCGCGCCCGCAGGGCCGAACGGGTCGGGAACGAAGCGCTCGGCGGTCAGGCCGGGCCGCCCGTGGTAGCCGGTGGCCAGCTGGACCCCGCCGATGTGCAGCTCGCCCGGGACCCCGAAGGGCACGGGCCGCAGGTGCCGGTCGAGGACGTACAGCTCGGTGTTCTGCACCGGGCGCCCGATGGGCACCGCCGCGTCCCCCGGGACGCAGCGCCACAGGGTGACGTCCACGGCCGCCTCGGTCGGACCGTACAGGTTGTACAGCTCGGTGCCC
This sequence comes from Planobispora rosea, assembly GCF_014648175.1. Lineage (GTDB taxonomy): Bacteria > Actinomycetota > Actinomycetes > Streptosporangiales > Streptosporangiaceae > Planobispora > Planobispora rosea. The sequence continues at coordinate 107,600 of NZ_BMQP01000025.1, read as the reverse complement.
GGCAGCCGCGCGAAGAACCGCTCGGCCACGTGCGCGGGCAGCTCCTCGCCGCTGCACACGACCCGCCGCAGCGAGGAGCAGCGCTCGATCTCCTCCTCGGCCAGGAACGCCGCCAGCATCGACGGCACGAAGTGCATCGTCGTGACGCCTCGCGAGGCGATCAGATCGCGCAGGTAGGCGGCGTCCCGGTGGCCGCCGGGGCGGGCCAGCAGGAGCCGGGCCCCGGTGATCAGCGGCCAGAAGAACTCCCACACCGACACGTCGAACCCCGCCGGGGTCTTCTGCAGGACGACGTCGCCGGAGGTCAGGCGGTAGGCCCGCTGCATCCAGTCGAGCCGGTTGACGATGCCCGCGTGCGTGTTCGGCACCCCCTTGGGGCGGCCCGTCGAACCCGAGGTGTAGATCATGTAGGCGATGTCACCGGAGGTCGCGGAGCGGGGGAGCGCCGGGGAGGACGACGCCGCGCAGGGGCAGTCCGGCGGATCCTCCTCCAGCGACACGGTGACCGCGTCCGCCGCCGGCAGGCGGTCCCTGACGGCCTCCTGGACGAGCAGGACCGCGGCCCCGGCGTCGGAGAGCATGAAGGCCAGCCGGTCGGCGGGGTAGTCCGGGTCCAGCGGGACGTAGGCCGCGCCCGCCTTCAGCACCGCCAGCAGACCGGTGACCAGCTCGGGGGAGCGTTCGGCGCAGATCGCCACCCGGGAGCCGGGACCTGTGCCCAGCTCGCGCAGCCGGTGGGCGAGCCGGCCGGCCCGCGCGTCGAGCTCGGCGTAGGTCAGCCGCACGTCCTCGAACTCCACGGCCACGGCGTCCGGGGTCCGCGCGGCCTGCGCCTCGAACAGCGCGCCGAGCGTGGCCTCCCGGTCGTACGGCACCCGCGGCCCGGCGGCCCGTGCGAGGATCAGCTCCCGCTCGTCCGGTGAGAGGATCTCCAGCCGGGACAGAGGGATGTCCGGCTCCGCGACGGCCGCGCGCAGCAGCGTCCCGAAGTGCGCGGCCAGGCCCGCGACCGTGTCCGCGGCGAAGAGATCGCGGTTGTAGACGAGGGTCCCGCGCAGCCCCTCCGGCTCCTCCTCCAGGAAGAGTTCGAGGTCGAAGCGGGCGGCGGGGGCGTCGAGGCCGAGCGGCTCGGCGGTCAGGCCCGGCCAGGGCGGGCGCTGCGCGCCGCGGTAGCTCTGGAAGGCGAGGCCGACCTGGAAGACCGGCGGCCGGGACACGTCCCGGGCGATCCCCAGCTCCCCGACCAGCCGTTCGAAGGGCAGTTCCTGGTGGGCGTAGGCGTCCGTGGTGCTCCTGCGGACCCGGTCCAGCAGCTCCCGGAAGGCCGGGTCGCCGCCCAGGTCGGCGCGGACCGCCAGGACGTTGATGAACAGGCCGATCACGCCCTCCAGCTCGCGGCGCGGGCGCCCGCCCACCGGGGAGCCGACCGCGAAGTCGTCCTGACCCGAGTAGCGGCCGAGAAGGGCCTGGAACGCCGCGAGCATCGCCATGTGCAGCGTGGCATCCTCCCGCCTGGCGAGCCCGGCCACCGCGTCCACCAGCTCGCGGTCCAGGAGGAAGACGTGGGAGGCGCCGGCGTAGGTCTGCTCGGCGGCGCGCCTGCCGTCGGCGGGCAGCTCCAGCGGCGGGACACCGGCCAGTCGCTCCCGCCAGTAGTCCAGATCCGTCTCGGCGACCGGGCGCTCACGCTGCCACAGAGCGTAGTCGCCGTACTGGATCTCCGGTTCGGGCAGGTCGGCGCCGCTGTAGAGCGCGCGCAGCTCCTCGGTGAGGATCTCGACGGACCAGCCGTCGGCCACGATGTGGTGGACGGCCACCAGCAGCGCGTGGTCGTCCTCGGCCAGCCGGACGAGCGTCGAGCGGATCGGCGGGCCGGCGGCGAGGTCGAAGGGGCGGGCCATCTCGGCGCTCAGGATCTCCACGGCGGCCGCCTCGCCGTCGGCCGCGGCGCGGCGCAGCTCGATCTCGGCCTCCTCGCCGACGACGACGTACGGGCGGCCGTCCTCGTCGCAGGGGAAGCGCATCCGCAGGCTCTCGTGCCGGGCCACGACGGCGCGCAGGGCGAGCTCCAGCCGGTCGGGGTCGAGGGAGCCGCGCAGCCGGAGGGAGACCGGGATCGTGTAGGCGGCGTTCCCCGGGGCGAACTGGTCCATGAACCACAGCCGCTCCTGCCCGAACGAGAGCGGGACCGGCCGGTCCGGAGGGCGCGCCGGGATGGCGCGGACCGGCGCGGAGGCCCGGCGGCGCAGGCGCTGCTCGAGGAGGGCGCGCTTGGCGCCGGAGAGTTGGACGTTGCTCGATGACAGACCGGGCGACGATGTCACACCAAGTTCACTTTCGGGTGGGTGGCGCGTTACACCTGATGAAGGACATTCATGCATATCCGCCCGTGCTGAGTCGAGATGGGAAGACTGTCACAAATGAATCATTTGTGAATTAGGATGTCCGAAATAGGCAATATTTACGACCGTAATTTATGTTGACGCCGTCTTGGAGCGGTAGATATAAGGGGATTTGTCATATGGATTAACCCCCCCTCTGAGCCTCCTTGCGCTTGAATCCCTCCTGTGAACCTGTCTCTCTCTGAACCCGTCCGATGCAGTACGGCCCCGCAGAGGAGCGCCCGTTAGATGGCGATCGAGCCCCTCTCGATGACGCGACCACTCCCCTCCCCGCCCGCCCCTCCCACGCTGTTCTGCCTTCCCTACGCGGGAGGAGCGGCCGGCGCCTACTACGGCCTCCGCGGTGTTTCGGACACCGTTGAGGTCGTCCCCATCCAGCTCCCCGGCCGGGAGAACCGGATCGCCGAGCCGCCGGAGTTCTCCGTGCCGGAGATCGCGGACGAGATCGCCCCGCGCACGGGGCGGCCGTACGCCCTCTACGGGCACAGCATGGGGGCGCGGATCGCCTTCGAGGTCGCCCGCGAGCTGCGCCGCAGAGGGCTGCCCCCGCCCCTGAGGCTCTACGCCGCGGCCGCCCACCCCCCGGACCGGAGGGTGCCGCTGGCCGCCGCGGCGGACCTGCCCGACGACGCGTTCGTGGACCAGCTCGTACGGCGCGCGGGGGCTCCGGCGGAGCTCAAGGACATACCGGAGCTGCGGGAGCTGCTCCTGCCCGTGCTGCGGGCGGACTTCGCCTGGATCAAGAGGTACCGCTACGTGCCCGGGCCGCCGCTGGAGGTTCCCGTGGTGGCGTTCGCGGGCCTCGACGACGGCGAGGTGCCGCCGGGCGACATGCTGGGCTGGGCCCGGCACACCCGCGCCGGATTCGGGCTGCGGACCCTGCGCGGCGGCCACTTCTTCCTCAGGGACGCGCCCGCGGAGCTCGCCCGGTTGATCGCCGAGGACCTCTCCGGCCCGTCGGATCCCGCCTCGGGACCGCCGTCCGCGGAGGACGACGAGATCCGCATACGCGTGGCCCCCGCCGGGGACCGCTCCGCGCCGCCCCCCAGAGATGAGGACGGGCCCGTGGACGGCTACCCGGGGGTGCCCGGCGGCGGAGCGGGACGGCTCTCCCGCTCCGTGGACCGGGCGGACGGCCTGGTGGCCGAGGCGGTCATCCGGGGCGGCGCCGTCGGGGTGGCCGTGGGACGGCTGGAGACGCGGTCCCCGGACGACGGAGCCGAAGAACTGCGGGAACCCTCTTCCGGCGGCGGGCTCGGGCCGGGGGAGTGGGAGCAGATAGCGGACGCGGCCGAGGAGGACCGGCCCTGGCTGGCGCTCCGCGCCCAGACGGCCAGGCGGGCGCTGCTCCACGCGGGCGCGCGGGACCTGGCCGCGAGCGGGTTCCCGGACCTGGCCGCCCCGGGGCCGTGGCACGTGGGCGGCGACTGGTGGATCACCCATCTGTCCCTGCCCACGCCGCTGGGCGAGGCGGTCGCGGCGATCGCCGCGCCGCGCGGCCGGATGCGGCTGAGAGCCGACATCCGGACCGGGCGATGAGAAGCGGTGACGGAAAGGGTGGGCGGATGACCTCGGGGCAGCTCCTGCACGACCTCGTCGTGGAACAGGCCGCCCGCACCCCGGACGCGACGGCCGTCCGGCAGTGGGACCGTACACTGACCTACCGCGAGCTGACGGACGCCGCGGGCACGCTGGCCGGCCGCCTGCGCGAGGCGGGCGTCGGCCCGGAGACCAGGGTCGGCGTCTGCGGGCGCCGCACGCCCGACCTCCTCGTGTCGGTGCTGGGGATCATGATGGCGGGCGGGGCCTACGTGCCGCTGGACCCGTCGCACCCGCCCGCCAGGCTGCGGACGATCATCGAGGACGCGGGCATCGGCACGGTCGTCGCCGACGCCGCCGGGCACGAGCTGCTCGCCGGGGTCCCGGTACGGCTGCTGGGAGCGCGCGACACCGGCCCGAGCGGCTCGGGTGGCCTGGGCGGTTCAGGCGGTCCGGGCGGCGCGGAGGGTCCGGCGGCATCCGGCGGCCCGGCCGGAGCGCCCGGCGGCCCTCCCCGGACCCTGCCGGGGCACGCCGCCTACGTCCTGTACACCTCCGGGTCCACCGGGCGGCCCAAGGGCGTCGTGGTCTCCCACGCCGCCGCCGTGTCCTTCGTCCGGATGGCCGGCGACCTGTTCGGCCTGGACGCCTCGTGCCGCAGCATCGGCTTCGCCGCGCTCGGGTTCGACGTGTCGGTCCTCGACGTCTTCGCCCCGCTGGCCAGGGGCGGCTCGGTGATGTTCGTCCCCGACGGGGACCGGGTCGATCCGGTCCGCCTCCAGCGGTTCCTGGAACGCCACGAGGTGACCTGGGGGACCGTCCCGCCCGCGCTGCTCCCGCTGCTCGACCCGGACCGCCTGCCCCTGCTGCGCGACCTGCTCACCGCGGGGGAACCGGCGGGCCCCGAGCAGGTGGCCCGCTGGGCGCGGCCGGGACTGCGGCGCTTCCACAACTGGTACGGCCCCACCGAGACCACGGTCTGCGTGGTCGGCGGCGAGCTGACCGGCACCTGGGACCGGCCGCTGCCGATCGGCCACGCGCTGCCCGGTTGCACCGCGCACATCCTCGACGACCGGCTCGCCCCCTGTCCGCCGGGCACCCCCGGCGAGCTGTGCATCGGCGGCCCCCAGCTCGCCCGGGGCTACCTCGACCGGCCCGGCCTGACCGCCGAACGGTTCGTCGCCGACCCCTACGGCCCGCCCGGCTCCCGGCTCTACCGGACCGGCGACCGCGTCGTGCTGGAGCCGGACGGCCGGATCGGATTCCTCGGACGGCTGGACCGGCAGGTCAAGGTGCAGGGCCAGCGGGTGGAGATCGGAGAGATCGAGTCGGTGCTCCGCGCCCACCCGGACGTCCGCCACGCGGTGGTGGACCTGGCCGCGGGCCCCGGCGGGCTGGCCGAGCTGACCGCCTACCTGGCGCCCGAGTCCGCCCCCGGCCTCGACGGCGTCCGCGACCACTGCCTGGCCAGGCTCCCGTCCTACATGGTCCCCACCCGGGTGGTCCGCCTGCCGCTGCTGCCGCTGACCGTGGCGGGCAAGGTGGACCTGGACCGCCTGCGCTCCCGCGACGACGGGGACGGCCCGGTGCGGGCGCCCCGGAGCGAGACCGAGAAGGCGGTCGCCGCGGTCTGGGCGAGGACGTTCGAGACGCGCGAGCCCGGCCTCGACGACGACTTCTTCGCCTCCGGCGGCCACTCCCTACTCGCCATGCACCTGGTGGCCGGGCTCCGGGCCGAGCTGCGCAGGGAGATCGCCGTCGAGGACGTGCTGGCCGGCCGCACGGTCGAGGGCCTCGCCCGCCGGGTGGCGCAGGCCCCGCCGGTCGCGGACATCCCCGCCGGGACCGCTCCCGAGCTGTCCGCCACCCAGCGGCGGATGTGGTTCGTGGAGCGGCTGGCCCCCGGCACCCCGGTGCACAACATCGCGATGGCCCAGCGGCTGACCGGTCCGCTCGACACCGGGGCCCTGCGCGCGGCGCTGACGGCGGTCGCCGCCCGGCACGAGGTGCTCCGCTGGCGGATCGAGGAGTCGGGGGGCGTCCCGCGCGTGGCCGTGGACCCTCCCGGCGAGGTGCCGCTGCCGGTCAGCGACCCGGCCGATCCCTCCCCGGGGGAGGCGCCGCAGGCGGACGGCGGCCCGGGGACGCTCGCCGGGGCGTGGCCGGACGGCGACGTGCCGGAGGAGGTCGCGGCGTGGCTGGAGGCGGAGGCCCGCACGCCCTTCGACCTCGCGGCGGGGCCGCTGTGGCGGGCGCGGCTGCTCCGGCTCGCACCCGACGATCACGTGCTGGCCGTCACGGCCCACCACATCGTGTTCGACGGCTGGTCGCAGGAGGTGCTCCGCGCCGATCTCGCCCGCGCCTACCGGGGCGAGCCCCTGGCCCCGCTCACCACCGCCTTCGGCGACTACGCCGCCTGGCTCGCCGGGCGGGAGGACTCCGCGTCGCTCGACTGGTGGGCGGATCACCTCGCCGGGGCGCCCGCCGTACTGGATCTGCCGCGTGACCTGCCGCGGCCCGCCGTGCAGACCTTCGAGGGCGCGGCGGCCCGGACCGAGGCGGGCGCGGAGACCGGCGCCCGGGTCCGCGAGCTGGCCGCCCGGCTGGGCACGACGCCGTACGCCGTGCTGCTCGCCGCGTTCGCCCAGGTCATGCGGAGGCTCACCGGCCAGGCCGAGATGGTCGTCGGGACGCCGGTCGCCGACCGTCGCGATCCCGCGTTCGAGCAGCTCATCGGCTGCCTCGTGCAGGTGCTCCCGGTACGGCTGGCGGTGCGGGACGACGAGGCGTTCGCCGGCCACGTGGCCGCGTGCCGCCAGGAGCTGTCCGACGTCTTCGCCCACCTGGACCTCCGCCTGGAACGTCTCGTCGACCGGCTGGGGGCGGGGCGCGACCTGTCGCGCAACCCCCTGATCCAGGTCCTGTTCAACATGTACGACCTCACCGGACCCGGCCTGGACCTGGCCGGGACCACCGCCCGCCCGCTCCCGCCCGGACTGCCGGGCTCCCTGTTCGACCTCACGCTCTACGTCGGCGAGCACGGCGGCGGCTACGTGTTCCAGGCCGTGTACAACCCCCGGTTGTTCCGTTCCGAGCGGATCGAGGCGCTGCTGGCCGGATACGTCCACCTGCTCGGTGAACTGGTCGCCGAGCCGGAGGCGCCCGTACGGCTCGCGTCGATGCGCCCGCCGGGCACTCGGCTGCCCGGCGACGGCGCGGTCCACCCGTCCGGCGGTGCGACCGCCCCGTCCGCCGGTTCCGACGCCGGCGTCGAGGGCGTCGAGGGCGTCGTGGAACGTGTCCTGGCGAGGGCGGCTGAGCACCCGGACCGGGTCGCGGTCACCGGAGCGGGCGGCGAGCTGACCTACGGCGAGCTGGCCGCCCTGGTGAGGTGGACCGCCGCCGCGACCGCCGCCGAGGCCGCTCCCGGCCGGGCCGTCGCGGTCCTGGCCGACCGGCGGTGCGAGCTGCCCGCCCTGCTGCTCGGAGTGCTGGCCGCCGGAGCCCGCTGGGCCGTACTCGATCCGGCCCTCCCGCCCGCCCGGCTGGCCGCCCAGGCGGCGGCCGTGGACGCCCGCGCGCTGCTGTGCTGCCCCGGCACGGCTCCGCCCCCCGAACTGGCCGGGCTCCCGCCGGTGCGGGCCCTCCCGCCGGAGGGGACTCCGGTGGCGGGACCCGGGCCGATCGTCCCGGCGCGGGAGCGCGGATACCTGGCCTTCACCTCCGGCAGCACGGGCGACCCCAAGCCCGTGCGGGCGGCGGAGGAACCGCTCGCCCGCTTCCTCCGCTGGTATCCCGGAGCGTACGGCCTGACCCCCCAGGACCGGTTCGCCCTGCTCGCCGGGCTCGCCCACGACCCCCTGCTCCGCGACGTCTTCACCCCGCTCGTCCTGGGCGGCTCGCTCCACGTCCCCCACCAGGACGACATCCGCGACCCCGCCCGCCTGGCCGCGTGGCTGCGCGACCGCGCGGTCACCGTCGCCCACCTCACCCCGCAGCTGGCCATGCTCGTCGCCGCCGCCGGGATCAGGCTGCCGGACCTGCGGCTGGCCGTGTTCGGCGGGGACCGGCTCACCTGGGCGCAGGCCGCCCGGTTCCGGCGGGCCGCACCCGGCGCGCGTCTGGTGAACGCCTACGGCACCACCGAGACACCCCAGATCCAGGCGGTCTTCGAGATCGCGGACGGCGCCCGCGCCGGCCACGGTGATCACGGTGATCACGGTGATCACGGGGATCCCGTCCCGGTCGGACACGGGATCGACGGCGCGGAACTGCTCGTCCTCGGCGGGAACGGGCTGCCGGCCGCCGTCGGGGAGCTGGGCGAGGTGGTGGTCCGCAGCCGCAGGCTGGCCGAGGGCTACCTCGACGAGAGGCTCACCAAGGAGCGCTTCGCCGTGGAGGCGGACGGCGGGACGGGCCGCTACCGGACGGGGGACCTGGGCCGCTACGACCCCGAGGGGCGGGCGGTGCTCGCCGGGAGGGCCGACGGGCAGGTGAAGATCCGCGGCTACCGCGTCGAGCTGGGTGAGATCGAGGGCGCCCTCCTGGAGCATCCGGAGGTCCGGGCCGCCGCCGCGGCCGTCGCCGACCGGCCGGGCGGGCCGGTGCTGCGCGCCTACGCCGTCGCCGCCGGGCCGGGCCTGCGGACGGCCGACCTCCGCCGCCACCTCGGTGAGCGGCTGCCCGCCCACGCCCTGCCCGCCGACGTGATCCTGCTGCCCGCGCTGCCCCTCACCCCGAACGGGAAGGTCGACCGGGCCGCGCTGCCCGAGCCCGCGCCCCGCCCGGCCGGCACCCGCGCCGACGAACCGGCCGGCGCCACCGAACGTCTCGTCGCAGGCGTCTGGCGGGAGGTCCTCGGCCTGCCGAGGATCTCCGCCGGAGAGAACTTCTTCGAGATCGGCGGGCACTCGCTCGCCACCGCCGAGGTCCAGGCCCGTCTGGCCACGTTGCTCGGCCGCACCGTGCCCATCGTGGACCTGTTCCGTTTTCCCACAGTCCGCGCCCTCGCCGCGCACCTCGACGGCGCGGAGCGCACCCAGGGCCCGGAGCGGGCCTCCCGGCGGATCGCCGCGAGGCAGGCCCGGACCCCGTCCCGCAGGGCACCATCCCGCCGGCCGTACCAGGCCGGGAGACAGGAGAATGAGGAATGACCGAGGAATATGCGGTCGAGCCGATCGCGGTCGTCGGGCTCGCCTGCCGTATGCCGGGCGCCCCGGACGTCCCGTCGTTCTGGCGCAACCTCGTCGACGGCGTGGAGTCGGTCAGGTTCTACACCCGGGAGGAGCAGGCCGCGCTCGGCGTGCCCGACTATCTCCTCGACGATCCGAGTTTCGTGCGCGCGGCCTCCATCGCCGACGACTACGGCGCGCTGGACGCCGCCTTCTTCGGCATGTCGCCGCGCGAGGCCCAGCTGCGCGATCCGCAGCAGCGGATGTTCCTGGAGCTGTCCCACAGCGCGCTGGAGGACGCCGGGTACGATCCCGCGCGCTACCCGGGGGCGATCGGCGTCTACGGGGCGATCGGCTCCGACGAGTACCAGTGGATGTTCATCCGCCGGGACCGCAAGACGCACGCCTCCGTCGGCAACCTCGCCATCTACACCGGCAACCATCCCGACTACCTGTCCACCCTCGTCTCCTACAAGCTCGACCTGCGCGGTCCCAGCCTGACCCTGCACACCGCCTGCTCCTCCTCGCTCGTCGCCATCCACGTGGCCTGCGAGGCGCTGCGGTCCGGCGAGTGCGACATGGCGCTCAGCGGCGGCGTGTCGATCGAGATGCCGCCCGAGTGGGGCTACCAGTACCACCAGGACGGCATCTACGCCCCCGACGGGCACTGCCGGGCGTTCGACGCCTCCGCGGCGGGCACGATCTGGGGCGGCGGCGGAGGCATCGCCGTGCTCAAGAGGCTCTCCGACGCCCTCGCCGACGGCGACCACGTCCGGGCCATCGTGATCGGCAACGCCATCAACAACGACGGGGCCACCAAGGTGGGCTTCTCGGCGCCGAGCGTCGAGGGACAGGCCGCCGCGGTCTCCCAGGCCCTCGACCTGGCCGGCGTCGATCCCCGGACCATCACCTACGTGGAGGCGCACGGCACCGGCACCTCCCTGGGCGACCCGATCGAGGTGGCGGCCCTGTCGAGCGTGTTCTCCAGGGAGACCGACGAGGCCGGCTGGTGCGGGATCGGCTCGGTCAAGACCAACATCGGGCACCTCGGCCCCGCCGCGGGCATCGCCGGGTTCATCAAGACGGTCCTGTCGATCGAGCACGGCATGATCCCGCCCAACCTCAACTACGAGAAGCCCAACCCCCGGATCGGCTTCGGCGAGAACCCCTTCCACGTCGTGTCCACCCTCACCAAGTGGGAGACCGGGGACCTCCCGCGCAGGGCGGGCGTCAGCTCCTTCGGCATCGGCGGCACCAACGCGCACGCCGTACTCGAACAGGCCCCGCCTGCGGACCCCGCCCCCCGAGAGGAGCGCCCGGTCCACCTGCTGCAGCTGTCGGCCCGCACCTCCTCCGCGCTGGAGGCCATGGCGGGCAGGCTCGCCGACCGGCTGGCGGGCGCGGCGGACCTGGACCTGGCGGACGTCGCCTTCACCCTGCGCACCGGGCGCAAGCAGATGAAGCACCGCGCCGCGGTGGTCGCCTCCGACGTCGCCGACGCGGCCGCCGCCCTGGCCGACCCCCGCCGCCTGCTCCGGGACACGGCAGGTACGGCCCCGCGCGTGGCGTGGCTCTTCTCCGGCCAGGGCGCGCAGTACGCCGGGATGGGCGCCGGGCTCTACCGCACCGAGCCGGTCTTCCGGGAGGCCGTGGACGAGTGCGCCGCCCTCCTCCGCGACGAACTCGGCCTCGACCTGCGCGAGCTGCTCTTCCCGCCGGACGACGAGCGGGAGGCCGCCGACGAGCGGCTCCGGCAGACCGCCCTCACCCAGCCCGCCCTGTTCACCGTCGAGTACGCGCTGACCCGTCTGTGGCGCTCCTGGGGCGTCGAACCGGACGCGATGATCGGCCACAGCATCGGCGAGTACGTCGCGGCGACCGTGGCCGGGGTCTTCGACCTGCCCGGCGCGCTGCGCCTGGTCGCCGCCCGCGGCAGGCTGATGCAGAGCATGCCGCCGGGCTCGATGCTCGCCGTCCGCCTGGACGAGGCCGAGGTCCGCGGGAACCTCCCCGACGGCCTGTCGATCGCGACCGTCAACGGGCCCGGGACCTGCGTCGTGGCCGGCCCCACCGGCCTGGTCGAGGAGTACGCCGAGCGCCTGGCGGAGCAGGGCGTGGGACGCACGATGCTGCGCACCTCGCACGCCTTCCACTCGGCCATGATGGAGCCCGTCCTCGCCGAGTTCCACCAGATCGTCGCCTCCGTCCCCCGGGCCGTCCCCGCCCTGCCCTTCCTGTCCAACGTCACCGGCGCCTGGATCACCGCCGAGGACGCCGCCGACCCCGCCTACTGGACCCGCCACCTGCGGGAGGCGGTCCGGTTCGGCGACTGCGTGGCGACCCTCCTGGCGGAGGGGGAGTGGCGGCTCGTCGAGTGCGGCCCCGGCCGCCAGCTGGCCGGACTGGCCCGGACCCAGCTGCCGCAGGGGGCGCCCGCGCCGCTGGCGAGCCTGCCCGGCCCGGCCGACCCCAAGACCGACCCGGAGGTGCTCTACGCCGCCGCGGGAGCCCTGTGGGCCGCGGGGGCCCCGCTCGACGCCGACGCCCTGGGCGCCCCCGGGCGGCGCGTCCCGCTGCCCGGCTACCCCTTCGAGCGCTCGCGCCACTGGGTGCCGATCCTTCCCGACCCGCAGCTGGTCTATCCGCTCCCGCCGCGCACCGGGGCGCTCCCCGTGGAGGAGTGGTTCAGCCTCCCGGCCTGGCGGCAGGAGCCCGTCCCGCCCGCCGCCGGCTCCTCTTCGCCGGACCGCTGCCTGGTCTTCGCCGGGCCGTCCGCCGCCCCGCTGGTGGCGGCGCTGCGCGCGGCCGGGACCGAGGCGCTGACCGTCGCCCCCGGCGAGGAGTACGGCCGCGCGGACGGCGGGTTCACGATCCGCCCCGGGGTCCGCGAGGACTACGAGGCCCTGATCGCCGAGACCGGCGTGCCGGAGCGGATCGTCCACGCCTGGACGCTCGACGGCGTGCCCGCCCATGACGCGGCCGGCACCCTGGCCGCCCAGGACCTCGGCTTCTTCAGCCTGCTCACCCTGGTCCAGGCGCTGGCGGCGGCCGAGCGGGAGGCCGGCGTGCACCTGGACGTGCTGACCGCCGGGACGCAGGGGGTGCTCGGCCCCGACCTGACCCGTCCCGAGCACGCGACGGTGGCCGGGATCGCCAAGGTCGTCCCGCTGGAGGCGCCCTGGCTGTCGGTCCGCCACATCGACCTGGAGGCCGGGACCGCGCGCGGTTCGGACGGTCCCGAGGGCGCGGTGCCGTACGCGTTCGGCGCCGTCCTGACCGAACTGGCCCGCGACCCCGCGCTCGACACTCCCGAGGAGGGCACGCCGCCCTCGCCGGTGGTGCTGCGCTCCGGGCGGCGCTGGGTGCGCGGCTACGAGCCGGTGCCGGTGGCCGCCCCGGCCGACGGGGACGGCCCGCCCGCCGGGCTGCGCGAGGGCGGTGTCTACCTCGTCACCGGCGGCCTCGGCGGGATCGGGCTCACCCTGGCCGAGGACCTCGCCCGGCGCGTCCGGGCCAGGCTCGTCCTGCTCGGCAGGTCGGGCCTGCCCCCGCGGGAGGAGTGGGACGCGCTCGGCGGCGGGACGGACCGGACCGCGCGGGCGATCGCGGCGGTGCGCCGGATGGAGGCGGCGGGAGCCGAGGTGCTCGTGCTGGCCACGGACGTGACCGACCCGGCGGACGTGCGCCGTACCCGAGAGGAGGCGCTCGCGCGGTTCGGCCGCATCGACGGGATCGTGCACGCCGCGGGCCTGCCCGGCGGCGGCATGGCCGAGGTCAAGGAACGCGCGGAGGCCGAACGGGTGATGGCGCCCAAGCTGGCCGGCACGATCGCGCTCCGCGAGGCGTTCGGCGACCTGGACCTGGACTTCGTGGCGCTGTGCTCCTCGGTGACCGCGGTGGCGGGCGGTTTCGGCCAGGTCGACTACTGCGCCGCCAACAACTTCCTCGACGCCTACGCCCAGACCTGGCCCGGACGGGTCCTGTCGGTCAACTGGGGCGCCTGGCTGGAGGTCGGCATGGCCGCCGAGGTCGCCGCGCCGGTGGCCTTCCGGGCGCTGCAGCGCGGTGACCGGGTCAGCCCGCTGGACCACCCCGTCCTCACCCACCGGCACGAATCCGACGACCGGCTGCCCTGGACCTCCGGGACGATCTCCCCGGACACCCACTGGCTGCTGGCCGAGCACCGCGTCGCCGGTGAACCGGTGCTGCCCGGCACCGGTTACCTGGAGACGGTCCGCCACGCCTTCGAGGCGACCGTGCCCGCCCCCGGCCCCGACCACGCCGTCGAACTGCGCGACGTCGCCTTCGTGGCGCCGCTGGCGGTCGCCGAGGGCGCCACGGCCGAGCTGCGGGTGCTGTTCTCGCCCGGCGGGGACGGCGTGGACTTCGAGGTGGTGAGCGTCGTCGGCGGGACGACCCGGTCGCACGCCAGGGGCGGCGCGGCGTGGGTGCCGGCGGACGGGCAGGCCGCCGACCTGGCCGAGCTGCGCGAGCGGTGCTCGTACGGCTCCCGCGAGGGGGCGGCGGACCTGTTCGCCTCCGCCTCCGGCCTGGTCACCTTCGGCCCCCGCTGGAGGAGCCTGCGCGCCGTGCACCTCGGGCAGGAGGAGGAACTCGCCCGGCTGGAGGCGGCCCCCGAGGCCGCGGACGAGCTCGGCCGGTTCACGCTCCACCCCGCCCTGCTCGACGAGGCGACCGCGTTCGTCAGCGCCGCGGGCGAGCACAGCTACCTGCCGCTCGGCTACGGCCGGATCACCGTGCACGCGCCGCTCCCGGCCCGGTTCTGGAGCCACGCCCAGCACCGTGACACCGGGGGAGGCGAGGTCATCGCCGTCGACCTCGCCCTCTACGACGACGACGGCCGCGTGCTCGTCGAGATCTCCGACTTCGTGCTCCGCCGGGTCGACAAGGGCGCCGTCGCCGCGACGGTCGGCGAGGGCGCCAGGGAGACGTCCGAGCAGCCCGTCGTGGCCGAGGGGTCCGCCGCGGCCGGGGCGGCGGTGGACCTGGAGGGAACCCAGCGCGGGATCTCGCCCGCCGCCGGGGCCGACGCCTTCCGGCGCCTGCTGGCCGCCGGCTCCGGGGAGTTCGGCACGCAGGTGGTCGTCAACGCCACCGACCTGACGGAGTTCGTGGCGGGTGTGCGCGAGCTGACCCAGGAGACCGTCGCCGAGCAGCTCGACCTGGCGGCCGGTGACGCCGCCGGGAGCGCGGACGGCTACGTCGCGCCCCGCAACGAGACCGAGAGCATGCTCGCCGGTCTCTGGGGCGAGGTGCTCGGCGCGAGCCGGGTCGGCGTGGAGGACGACTTCTTCGAGCTCGGCGGGAACTCGCTCGTCGCGGTCCAGCTCATCGCGCTGCTGCGGAAGAAGGCCGGGGTACGGCTGCCCATGCGCACCCTGTTCCGGGTTCCCACGGTGACGGGGATGGCCGCCCTGGTCGAGGAGATGCGCGGGAAGGCCGCCGCCGGAGACGAGGCTCCGGCAGGCTCGACGACCATCGTCCGCCAGCCCCGCACCACCTCGGCGAACTGAGCCCGGCAAGCCGAGCCCGGCGGGTCCCGCCTCCGGGCTCGGTTCCGGCTTCCGCCGGGTTCCGGGGACGCTCCGCGTGGCGTTCCCCGGGACCCGGAAGCGGCCCGGGAGGCGGAGGCCGGGGCGTGGGTGACAGGAGACGAGCCTGAGACGTGGTCGGTCAGGAGGCGAGCTCCGCCAGCCAGCCGAGCTGTTCGAGGCGGTCGTCCACGGTGGGGGCGTTCAACCCGACGATGAGGGTCGTCGCCCCCGCCTTCCGGTAGGCGTCCAGCCGCTCGCGCACCCGGTCCGGGGTACCGCAGAGCGTCAGGGCGTCCACCATGTCGTCGGGCAGCTCCTCCATCGCCTCGCCCATCCCCCCGTCGAGGTAGGCGTCCTGGACGCGGGCCGCCGCGGCGGCGAACCCCAGGCGGTGCGCCAGCCGGTTGTAGAAGTTGACCTCCCGGCTGCCCATGCCGCCCAGGTACAGCGCGAGCATCGGCCGCACCATGTCCCGGGCGTAGTCGGCGTCGTCGTCCACCATCGCCATCACCATGGGGGAGACGGAGATCTCCGCCGGGTCGCGCCCGGCCAGGCAGGCGCCCGCGCGCAGGTGCTCCAGTGAGTCCGCCACGTGCTCGGGCGGGAAGTGGATCGGCAGCCAGCCGTCGGCGATCTCACCGGCGAGGGCGATCGCCTTGGGGCCCATCGCCGCCAGGTGGATCGGGAGCGGCTGCCGTACCGGCTCGATGGCCAGGCTCAGCGCCTTGCCGCGGCTGTCCGGCAGGGGCAGCTCCAGGGTGGGACCGGCGTGACGCACCGGCTCCCCGGCCAGCGCGGTACGGACGACCCGCACGTAGTCGCGCAGGTGGGTCAGGGGCCGCTCGTAGCGGCGCCCGTGCCACCCTTCCGTCACCTGCGGGCCGGAGACACCGAGGCCCAGCCGGAACCGGCCGCCGGACAGGCGGTCGACGGTCGCCGCGGCCATGGCGGTCGCGACGGCGGTGCGGCCGGAGACCTGGATGATCCCGCTGCCCAGCTCGATGCGTCCGGTCCCGGCCGCCAGCCAGGCCAGCGTCGTCGCCGGGTCGGCGCCGTACCCCTCGGAGGCCCAGGCCGACTCGTATCCCAGCCGTTCCGCCTCGCTGACCAGTCTCAGCTGCTCGTCCGGTCCCGCCGCGACAGGTCCCAAGGTGCCGATGCTGAATCCCAGGCGCACGATGCCTCCTCACGCTTTCTAATGGTGATCGCATCATCTCCGGAAGCAGGCGTCCCGCACAGGGCATATCCCGATAAAGGGTGTGTATATCTATAAGTAGGATTTATCGCGGAATGGCCGTATTTCCTGAAATGTCGTATTTAATGACGTGCGACGGCACGCGTCGCGCCGGCTGCGATGCCGCGGGCGGCGGAGGTCACCCCGATCCCCGACCGGCCAGTTCCTCGGCCTGCTTGCGCAGATGCGGCGGGAGCGCAGGGTTCAGCGCACCGAGCGCCCGCGAGGCCAGCTCCGCAGCCCTGGCATCCCGGCCGAGCAGGGCGTTGACGCGGGCGGCCCGGAGCAGGACCGGCCCGCTGCCGGACTCCGCGGCCAGGGCGTCGAGCATCTCCTGCTCGGCCGCGTCGAACCGTCCCGCCAGGGCGAGCGCCAGCGCCCGGGCCGCGACCGTGCCGGGCTCCTGGCTCTCCCGCACCCGGTTCAGATCCCGCAGGGCCTCCGAGGCCAGGTCCATGTCCGCGTGGATCTCACCGCGCAGCGCGAGCGCCTCGGCCGGCGGCCGGTCCGCGAGCGCCACGGTGCTGTTGAGGAAGGTGAGAGCGGCGCGCGGCTGTCCCGACCACCAGAGGGCCTGACCGAGGGCCAGCCGCGCGGGCAGGCCGTTGGGCGCCCATCCGAGGGCGGACTTCAGCAACTCCACGGCCCGGCCGGGGTCACCCTGCGCCAGGTGGAGCCGGCCGCTCGCGGTCAGCGTCCGGGCCACCGCGTTGAACTGCTGGAGCATGGCGAAGGACTCCGTCGCCTCCTCGAAAAGACGGCCGGCCTCGTCGAGATCCCCGCGCAGGACCGCGGCCTCCCCCAGGATCTCGCACGCCTCGGCCCGGACCCACGCCTCGTCGGGGGAGGACAGGCGCGCCGCCTCCTTGGCGAGCGTGTGCGCCGCCTGGCCATCCCCTCTGGACAGCGCCGCCCGTGCGTCCGCCAGATAGGCACCGGGGTGCCCAGGGCTGCGCACGGCCGCGATCAGGCGGTCGTGCTGCAGTTCGTACCAGCGGATGCCCAGGCGCTGCTCCGCTTTGAGCAGGTGGCAGTCCTCCAGCGCCCTGGCGACGACATTGGGCATCCCCGCCGTCCCCTGGAGGCCCTCGTAGACCAGGTTGCGCGTGCCGTGCTCGGTGACGAGGGCGCTGCGCAACCAGTGCCGGATCTCGCTCGCGGACACGCCGTGCTCTGCCGAGACGCGGGCGAGCACCCGCTCGCAGAAGCCGGTCAGGAACCGGTCGACGTCCACGTGCAGGCTGACGTGTTCCGTACTGATCTCGGTGAGGTGCTCCGGCAGCGACTCCCACAGCGCGGAGCAGACGACCTGGAGCTGGACCGGCTCGACCGCGTCCAGTGCCAGCGTGGTCGTGTGCCCCTCGTCGTCGACGATCGTCACGATACGCAGATCGTCGACGAGCAGTTCGGCGGCGCCGGGGGCGAAGGAGCGGCCGGTGCGCTCCAGCGGCTTGGTGGTGGCGTCGAGCGCGGCGGTACGGCTGAGCGGGCGCAGGTGGAACCTGGCCCGCGAGCCATGGCCGAGGGGGCGCTCGTGCGGCAGCACCGCCGCCAGGTGCTCCTCGCGCAGCGACAGCAGCAGGTGAAGCCCGTCGTGATCCTCCACCGCCCGGGCCAGCTGCTCCAGCAGGGCCTCCCGTTCCTCCTCCTGCTGGACGGGCCCGCTGAACAGCTCCTCGGCCTGGTCGATGGCGGCCAGCACCGGGAGCGGGTCGCCGTAGCGGTCGATCCGCTCGGGACGGCGCCGGAGGAACTCCGTGACCGTCAGGTCCACCAGCGCGGACGGATGATCCCCCGGAGACCAGGCCGACAGCAGCGCCAGGACGTAGGGGTTGCCCGGCACCCGGGGCGAGGACGCCGTGATCCTGCGGGGGGACACGCGCGCGACGGGCAGCACGTCGGCGCGCTCCGCTTCGATGCGCGGCAGGATCCCCGCGTGCAGCAGGGAGGTCTTCCCCACGCCCGACGTGCCGTACAGCACGGTGAGCCCGGTGGCCTGCCAGATGGTGGCGATGTCGCGCGACTCCCGCTCGCGTCCGAAGAACAGCCCGTGCTCGCTCTCGCGGTAGGGGCGCAGCCCGACGTACGGCCGGACATCCCCTGCTGTGCCCGCGGTCTGATGTGTCACGTGCTCACCCCATTCTCCGCCGGAGCTCGTCACAGAAGTCCGACGCGGTGCCGAGGTAGATCGAGATATTCCAACCGTTGAGGTAGTGGGTGAGGTACTGCCGCGCCTTGGCCTCCGCGTCCCCTGCCAGATCACTGATTCTGGGCATCAGCTGCACGCTCACGTGCCTGCGCTTGTTGCTGCGCGGGATGTTCCGCGCCAGGCCGTGGAAGAGCACGCGGAAGGTCCAGTCCTGCAGGCTGTAGCCGATGAAGAGCAGAGGCTGGGAGGTCATGGCCCGCAGGACCGGCATCGGGATCAGGCGCCACGCCTCGGAGGCCGCCGTGTCCACCAGGTTGACGAGGTAGGTCAGGTAGTCGTGCTCGGTCAGCACCAGCGACGAGGGGCGGGTCCACGCACCGTGCAGGTGGTAGACGAGGGGTTTGTCCGGGGTGGGCTCCGGAACGACGAGGGCGCCGGTCGGATCCCTGTCCCAGGGGGAGATGGCGCTGTACGGCTCCTTGCCCGTCGCGCGCAACGCCCTGAGGAGGAAGTCGTCGTAGTTCGTGGTGAGGAAGGTCCGCATCGGGAAACCCGCCAGCAGCGCGTGCGGGTCGGCGGGGTCGCCCGGAGGCGGGCGCCTGCACGAGCGGAGCCGCCGGCAGACCTCCTCCTTGAGGTCCACCGGATCCTTGACGACCGACTCGGCGTATTGCATGACCCGGGCGAGGTTGTGGCCGTCGGTGAACGGGTAACCGTAGCGGGTGGCGAACTCCTCGCTCAGCTCGGAGCCGGTGGGGAGCGTCAGGCAGGCCCCCGCGCCGAGGAAGGGTGTGCAGTCGCCTCTGCGGAGCTGGTTGATCAACCTCTGCCAGTCGGCGTTGTCCACTACGCCATCCCGAGTGCCGGGGAACAAATCCCTTGAACACTCTATGTGGCACGCCGATGATGCCAAGTCAAGGCGTTTTTCGCATATACGTGTTCAAACGGTCGCGGAGAAACCCGCCACTGGGCCGGCGTTTTCCTCGCCGAGCATTCTGTGTAGTGCGGCACCGACGTCGATGGTGTCGAGGTCTCTTAGGCTGAGGTCGGAAACGTCGACCAAGCCGTGATACTCGTCGGCCGGTGCGAGAGACTCCCCGTTCATGCATTCCCCCGCGCTATCCTGGTATGGCATCGATGCCGACGTGCGGTGACTCCGCGCGCGTAAGCATACCCACCTTCTTTCCGCGCCGCCATCTTTTCTAACCTTCGAACGTGCTTCCGGTCTCGTTGACGGTCGTCCGAATTGGCGAAATAAGGATGATTCAGCGGATTTAGGGTTCGCGGGGCCTCGCCATGGGACTCTGGCCTCCTGAACAATGCCTTGAGCGGGGCCATCAGCCTAGTCTGATCGCAGTCAGTGAGCGGAGGCGGTCGCATGTCGGTTTCCCAGTCCCACGAGGCGTCGCGAGCCGCGGAGCGCCAGCCGCAGGTTTGGGGCAGGGTACCTCAGCGGAACAAGAACTTCACCGGCCGGGAAGAGCTTCTGGAGAAGTTGCACGCCGGTGTCACATCCAAGGTGACGGCGGTTGTGCCGCACGCCCTGCACGGGTTCGGTGGGGTCGGCAAGACCCACGTGGCCATCGAGTACGCCTATCGGTACCGGCACGAGTACGACGTGGTCTGGTGGATTCCGGCTGACCAGCCGATGCTGGTGGGCTCGGCCCTGGCGGGCCTGGCACCGCGGTTGGGCCTGTCCTCCTCCGTAGCCGGTATCGAGGACACCGTGGAAGCTGTGCTGGACGCGTTGCGGAGAGGCGAGCCGTACTCCCGATGGCTTCTCGTCTTCGACAACGCCGAGAACCCGGAGGAGATCAACGAGGTCGTTCCCAGGGGGCCGGGGCACGTTCTGATCACCTCCCGCAACCAAGCCTGGCAGGGAGTGGTCGACACCCTGTCCGTCGACGTCTTCGACCGGGCGGAGAGCGTCGAGTTCCTCAAAAGGCGCGTGCCCAGAGGCATCACCGATGAGGACGCCGACCGGCTGGCCGATCATCTAGGCGACCTTCCGCTGGCGCTGGAGCAGGCGGGCGCTTTGCAGGCCGAGACCGGCATGTCGGTGGAGGATTACCTCCGGCTGCTGGAAGACCACACGGCTCAGCTCCTCGACGCCAACAAGGCGCCGGACTATCCGCTGTCCATGACGGCGGCGTGGTCGTTGTCGGTGTCGCAGCTGGAGACGAAACTGCCCGAGGCGGTGGAGCTCCTGCGCTGCTGCGCGTTCTTCGGTCCCGAACCCATTCCGCGCGACGTGTTCGGGGCCATGAGCGAGGAGCTCATGGCCCGTTCCCGGCTGAGCGGCCTGCTCGCCAGCCCCATTCTGCTCAGCAAGGCCATCAAGGAACTGGGACGCTACGCGCTCGCCCTGATCGACTCGGAGAGCCGGACCATCCAGGTGCACCGGCTGGTGCAGGCCCTGCTCCGCAACGAGGTGCCCCCAGAGGAGTGCAAAGCGTTTCAGAACGAGGTGCACCTCCTCCTCGCGGCGGCGGCGCCCGGCATGCCCGACGCGACCAGCCGCTGGCCTCGTTACGCGGAACTGCTCCCCCACGTGACCCCGGCTCGTCTGAAGCTCTCACGGGACCCGCTCGTCCGGAAGTTCGCCATCGACATGGTGCGTTACCTGTTCTCCTCGGGTGACTACGAGACGGCCCGGGAGCTTGCCGGGGAGCTCATCGACGAATGGCGGACCTCCACCGGGGACGACGATCCGGACGTGCTCTCCGCTCAGGGACATCTCGGAATCGTCCTGCGAGAGCTGGGTGATCACCAGGCAGCCTTCGAGCTCAACCGGGCGACCCTCGCGCGGATGCGGGAGGTCCTCGGAACCGACCACGAGGAGACCCTGCGCGTCACCAACATCCACGGCGCGGACTTCCGGACCCTGGGAGATTTCACCACCGCCTTGGAGCACGACCAGGAGTCACTGCGGCTGCACCGGGAGGTGTTCGGAAACGACCATGTGCAGACCCTGCGCGCCGTGAACAACCTTGCCGTCGACTACATGCTGGTGGGTGATTACGCTCGGGCCTTCGAGTTCCAGCAGGAGGCCTACATCCAGCACCGCCGCAATCCGGGGTCGGGCAGGCAGGAGGTACTCATCGCATGGAACGGCCTGGCCCGCATCGTGCGTCTGCGGGGTGACTACTTCGAGGCCTGCGACGTCGGCGAGGAGGCGTACGAGTACGGGGTCCAGTGGCTGGGTCCCGATCATCCCTGGACCCTGCGGACGGCCAAGGATCTATCCATCGCCAAACGCCGGGCCGGGTTGATCGACGAGGCGTTCGACCTTGCTCAGCTGACGCTCGAACGGGAGGAGCGCCTGTTCGGCCGCGGCCATCCCGACACCCTCGCCGCCGCCCTGTGCCTGGCGAACGTCCTCCGTACCAGGGGGGAGGTCGCCGAGGCGCTCGAACTGCTCCGGGACACCGCCGACCGATATCCGGAGGTGTTCCCCGACGATCATCCCTTCAAGTACGGCTGCGACATGAACCTCGCACTGCTCCTGCGGGTCAGCGGCGACGTGGAGGGGGCTCGCAGGCTCGACCGGAAGTCCCTCGACGGTCTCGACGACAGGCTTGGCAGGTCGCACCACTACTCCCTCACCTGCGCCATCAACCTGGCCAACGACCTGGCCGCGTTGGGAGACTCCGACGCCGCCCGGCGGCTGGGCGAGGACACCCTGGCCAGGCTGCGGTTGCTGCTGGGAGAGAACCACCCGCTGACCCTGGCCGCGGGGAGCAACCTGATCGTGGACCTGCGCGCCGCGGGCGCGGAAGAGGAGGCCGACACGCTGGCGGCCGACACCTTCAACCGCTACCGGGAGGTGCTGGGCGACGACCACCCCGATGTCCGGGTGGCCGTGCAGGGAGAGCGACTCGACTTCGACTTCGACCCGCCCGCCCTCTGACCACCCGGCGGGACGCCTGATGCCGCTGGCTGCCGGTCGTCAGCTGTTGGTCGCGTGCCAGACGGCCAGATGGTGCTCCGCGCGTTCGCGGGCCAGGGCCCTGGAGGCGGCGGGGACCGGCTCGTCGGCCCAGCGGTCCAGCTGGTCGGCCATCTCCGCGACGAACGCCGTCCCCGGCTCGGTCAGGAGCCCGCTGCCGAGTATGGTCTCGGTGACCATGCGGGCGCCCGCCCGCCAACGGGCGAACTCGGCGCCGGCCTCCACCGCCGCCTCACCGGTCTCCAGGTGGCGCTGGCGCCGCCAGAAGTCGGCCACCCCCAGGTAAGCGTAGGCCCCCTGAAGCAGGCCGGGAACCGGCCGGGGGTCCGGGCGCCAGGGAGCGTAGTGACGGGAGCCGTCGTCGGGCTTGGTCAGGGGCACGATGTCCAGCAGGGCCGAGAGCTTGGCATGCTGTGTCTCGTGGGCCAGCGTGACCGCGAGGGTTGTGGCGTCCGGAGGGGTTGACAGGGCCACGCAGCCGAACGTCTCGCGGGAGGTCGCGCTCGACTGCCCCTGCTCGGGCGGGACCAGAGGGGTGAACACAGTGATCGCGGCGGCCACCTCCCCGGCCACGACCGGATGGTGCCGCACGAGGAGGCTCCACGCCCCATCCAGTGTGGACTGCCAGCGCCGCACCTCGGCCGGGGTGAGCCGTCCGCCCATGTTCGCCGTCCCGGGCATGCGGTAGGGATCGAGGTCGTCGATCACGACGCGCAGCGGAGTCTCCTCCGCCTCGGCGGACAAGGTACGTAGGCCTCTCCAGCCGGGGGCATCCTGTCGCGGGTCGCGCGGGACGCGCACGACCGTGCCGTCGGCCATGACGTCTGCCCCGTCCGCGAAGCAGTGCGCGGTCGCCCCGGAGAGGGTCGGCGCCAGGACCGCCTGGCCCAGTGAGGGCAGGGTCACCACGCCCTCCACCGCGGGGACGTCGATCTCGCAGACCGTTCCGGACCGGATCGCCGCGGCGGCGGCCAGCCCGGCGAGCTGCTCCGGCGCCGCGTCCTCGCGCCCGGTTACGAGCGCGGTAACCGTGTGCCGTGCCCAGGCTCCCACCGAGGGATGGCGCAGGACGGCGTCGACCGCCTCGGGATGGTCGCGCTGGACGGCGGCCAGGAGATCGTAGGCGCGGCGGACGGACGCCGCGCGCGGGTGACCGACCTGCCGTGCGGTCTCCAGAACGCCTCGGACAAGCAGGATGTGTTTGCTGCGCTGCGCGGCGGCGAGCTGGGCGACGGCGGAGGCGCCGCCCTGTCCGGCGGCCAGTTCCGAGAACGTCCTCGCGGGGATGCGGTGCTCACCTAGGTGCATCGGTGCTCCTCGGCCGGGGCCTGTGGATCGGCTGCGGCGTTCCTCGCCACGGGCTCGGGGACGAGCCTCGACGGCGTGCTTGATGTGGGTGACGAGCGTGAACAGGTCGGGGCAGTAGACGGATGGGTTGGCGAACCCGTGGCCCTCCCGGTAGCGGTGCGCGTACAGTCCGCCCCCGCACACCTTCGCGATGGGGCAGCGCCGGCAGGTGGCGGAGAGCGCCCGTTCGCCGATCTGCCGCGCGACGATCGCGGGGTGCCGCAGGACATCGTCGAAAGAGCTGCGTGTCACGTGCAGTCCGGTCTCGGCCGCCCCCTGGTAGGCGGACTTCAGGAAGTCCGACTGCTCGATGCTCCCATCGGTCTCCACGACCACCATGGCGGCGGGAGAGAGGCCGACCTGCTCGGTCGCGGACGAGCCGCCGAGGAGAAGGCGGATGATCTCGCTGAAGAACCGGATGCGGGTGGGACGGTGGGCCGCGTCGTACCAGCGGTCGAAGATCGGGATCAGCCAGTCGGCATACGGCGTCGCGCCGGACTCCGGATCTCGGCCGGGCGGGGGTGCCGACCAGTTGCCGTGCGGGAGCAGGAAGTCGATCGCGGGAGGGCCGAACGCCAGAAGGGCCTCGTAGGCGCCGAGGGGATCGTTCCTGAGGTCGATCGTGCACAGCAGCCCACCGAAGAGGTGCCGGTAGGCGGGTGAGGTCAGCAGGCCGAGCGCCGTCATGACGGCGGAGTGACTGCCCTGGCCGTTGGCCCGGCGGCGGCTGCGATCGTGCATCGCCGCGTCGCCGTCGAGACTCACTCCGACGTGGACGTCCAGCTCGTCGAAGAGCCGGAGATACGGAAGATCGAGCAGCGTGGCGTTGGTCTGCAGGCTGACCTTTACACGCGTGCCGCCGACGGCCGAACGGACCCCGGTGACGATGTCCCGGATCGCCTCCCGGCCGGCCAATAGCGGCTCTCCGCCGTGCAGGATGACCTCGATCGCGTCGATGCTGTGGGAATGGACGTGCTCCGCGATCCGCGTGACCGTGGCGGAGGCGGTTTCCGGCGCCATCTGTTTCGGCCGGGTCCGCCAGCTGGAGTCGGCCATCTCGTACATGTAGCAGTAAGTGCACGCCAGGTCGCACCGACTGTGAATCTTCAGGATGAACTGCCGGAACGGGGTCGGTCGCCAGCCGCCGTCCACCAGTTCCCCGACGTCGAGGTTCGACGGCCACTCGCGCACCATCAGCCTCCATATGGACCGCGTTATGTCACGTCCGAAAGTGCATCCCAGAATAGGGGAGAAACACCGGCGGGCCTAGATTTGCGGACGTGCCGGAAGGACGCGTCGCACGCTGGCGTACCGCGATGATGCTGAAACTTGACTATCGGTGCAAAATGGTGCGATATAGGGGATGGCGCAAGAGAGGTGTGCCGCTTTTGTCGGAGAATCCGGAACCTTCAGATCTGCCACCCGAAAATGCCTTTCCGGCCACGCTCGATGTGGATGGTCTCCTGGCCTCGGGATGGCAGCCCCTGGCTTTCCAGCAGTTCATCCTGAAGATTCACAGCCGCTGCGATCTGGCCTGCACCTACTGCTACATGTACGAGATGGCTGACCAGTCATGGCGTGCCCGGCCACGCCGCATGTCCGAGGTGGTCGTGAACCGCACGGCGCAGCGCATCGCCGAGCACGCCGCCGCGCACGAGTTGGCCGAGGTGGAGGTGGTCCTGCACGGCGGGGAACCGCTGCTGGCGGGTCCGGACTTCATCTCCCACGCCGTACGCGTGATCAGGGCGGCGGCGGCCGACGCCGGCACGCGTGTCCGCGTGGGCATGCAGACCAACGGCCTCCGCCTCGACGACGACTTCCTGAGGCTCTTCGACCGGCTGGAGATCCGGGTCGGGGTGAGCCTGGACGGTGATGAGCAGGCGCAGGACCGGCACCGGCGGTTCCGCGACGGGAAGGGGAGTCACGCGACGGTCTCGGCCTCGCTGCGCCGCCTGGCCTTCGGCCCGTTCCACCACCTGTTCAGCGGGCTGCTGTGCACGATCGACATCCGCAACGACCCGCTGGCGACCTACGAGGCGCTCACCGCCTTCGATCCCCCGGCGATCGATTTCCTGCTCCCGCACGGCAACTGGGTCACGCCCCCGCCCTTCCGCGAGCCGGACTCGCCCGCCACGCCGTACGCCGACTGGCTCATCCCGGTCTTCGACCGCTGGTACGGCTCGCCGTCGCAGGAACCGGAGATCAGGCTTTTCGCCGAGATCCTGCGCCTGCTGATGGGAGGCCCCTCCCGCAGCGAAGTCGTCGGGCTGTCACCCGCGCGCATGGTCGTCGTCGAGACCGACGGCGGCATCGAGCAGTCGGACATCCTGAAATCTAGTTACCACGGGGCCGGCGCGACCCGGATGCACGTTCTGAGCGACCCGTTCGATGCCGTGCTCCGCCATCCCGCGATCGCGGCCCGCCAGATCGGGGAACTCGCGCTCGCTCCGACCTGCCATGCCTGTGATCTCGTCTCCGTCTGCGGCGGCGGGCTGTACGCGCACCGCTACAACCTCACCGACGGGTTCATGGGTCCCTCGGTCTACTGCCCGGATCTTTACCGGCTCATCACCCACATCCATGCAAAGGTCGCTCGTGATGTCGCACGCCTGAAGGGACGCCGATGACGCTCCTGTCGCACCGGATCTCCGGCAGGGTCTTCACTGAGCTGGCGACCGGAGGAGGGGGGAGTGAGGCGGCGGCCGAGCTGTGCGCCGTACAGCGGGTCAGGAACAGGCTGCTGGTCCGAGGCGTGGTGGAGGAGGCCAGGACCGCAGGTCACCCGCATGCCGGTGTGGCGGCCGACGCCTACGGCCTGCTTGCGGACCTGGAGGAACGCGCGGCCGGCGCGGTCGACACCGTGCTGCGGTACCCGGCGGCGGGGGCGTGGGCATGGCGGACCTACCGGTCGCTGGCGGAGAAGGGCGACGGCGCCCCGGAGAGGTTGGGCCTGCTGGCCGCGGCGGCCGCGATCAGGGCGGGGGTCGCCTGTGAGATGCGGCTGCCCGCCGCCGAGGGGACGCTCATGATCCCGTCGCTGGGGGAGGCGACGCTCCCCGCCGGGCCGGGCGGAATGACGGACGTCTCCGTACGGCCGGACGGGACAGGGGCCGAACTCGTCGCCGGGGGGAGCGTCGTCCGGGTGGACCCGTCCGCTGACGGGCCGGGATGGCGGGTCCTGCACCGTCTCCCGGTGGCTCCGGGCTTCGCACCGGTCATCGACGATCTCGACCCTTACCGGTGGTCGTCGGACGACGATCTGGAACCGAGGCTGACAACCGATCGACGCCGGATCTGGCGGTCGCGTCTGGATGAGGCGTGGCACCTCCTGGCTGCGCATCACCAGGTGGTCGCAGAGGAGGTCTCCTCGATGATCTCTGTGCTCACCCCCATCAAGGCGCCCACCCGCGGACACAACAGTGCGACAGGACAGGAGACCTTCGGAACCGTCGCACTCTCCGACCCCCCCAGCGGCGTCAGACTCGCCGAAACGCTGGCCCACGAGACACAACACGCCAAGCTCACGGCGCTGTTGGACGTGATAGGCCTGACTCTGCCGGACGACGGGTGGCGGGGATATGCCCCATGGCGGCCGGATCCCCGGCCGGTCTCCGGCTTGCTGCAGGGCGCCTACGCCTTCCTCGGGGTGGCGGCCTTCTGGGACCGGCAGCACGGCTTCGAACAGGACGACGGAGCCGTCCGGGCGCAGACGGAATTCGTCCGCTGGCGGGAAGGCGCCTACGCGGTCACCGGCACACTGCTGGGAAGCGGGCGGCTGACGGAACGCGGAGAGGAGTTCGTCACCGGCATGCGGCGCACCCTGGAGTCCCTGCTGGCGCGGCCGGTCGATCCGACCGCGACGGAGCAGGCCCGGCAGGAGGCCGCCGCGCACCGTGAAGCGTGGGTCAGGCGCAATCCGGAGTGGGTGCGGCGCGGCGCCTGACCCGGCTTCCGCACGGGGCGGTCAGATCGGCGGCGGGTCGAAGTCGGCGTTCACCCGCCGCCCTTCGTAGATGGCGACGAAGTCAGGCGGATCCGTCGCCGACACGCCGGGCTGCTCGAAGCGACTGAGCGTGTCGGCGCGCAGCAGGTCGGCTTCCTTGTCCGCGCCCACGGCCCGCAGGTCGAGAGCGAGGTTGGCGGCGCAGGCCAGGGTCAGGTGGTGCTCCTCGCCGAGAACCTTGCGGAGCTGGTCGAGGGTCTCCTCACCCAGTTTCCTGGCGCGGGCGGGCTCTTCCAGGACGGCGAGGTCATTGGCCAGGTTGACGGCGCAGGCCAGAGAGTAGTGGTGGTTGCGTCCGATCGTCTCGTCCAGGCCCGCCAGCGCGGCCTCATCGAGCGCCCTGGCCTTGTCGGCGTTCCCGCGCAGCCGGTGCAGGATCGCGAGGTTGCTCCGGCAGGCGTGGGTGAAGGGATGCCTCTCGCCGAACACGAGGGGGTATCGGGGCACGACCTCCTGCGCGATCTCGAACGCCTGGTCGGTCTCTCCGACGGTGCGCAGGGTGTTGGAGAGGTTGACGGCCGCGGCCATGGTGTCGGGGTGACCGTCACCGAAGATGCGCTGGAACCGGGCATGCGTTCCCCGCGCGAGGTCCAGCGCCTCGGCGAGGTCACCGGCTCTGCGGTGGGCGATGGACAGGTCCTTGGCGGCCAGCAGCGTCGCCAGGTGGTCGAGGGAGAGCTGCTGCATGCCGTACTCGAACGCCTCCTGCCCGAAGTCGCACGCCTCGGCGTAGTAACCGGAGAGCCGCAACGCCCGGGCCAGACCGGTCCACGACAGCAGCAGGGCGTTCCTGCCGACCCCCTCGTTCGCGGCGCTCTGCTCCCTGAACGTCTTCTGGTGCAGCTCGCGCGCTCTGGTGTAGTTGCTGGTGAGAGCGTAGTCATGGGAGAGGTTGTGCATGGCTCGCAGTGTGTCCGGGTGCGCCGGGCCGCGAGTCTTCTGATAGGCGGCCATGGTGCTCTCGTCGAGCTCCCGGGCGGCGCGGAAGTCACCGCGGGCACGGAGCGCGCCCCCGTGGCCGTTGGCCGCCCAGAGGGTGTCGGGATGTTCCCAGCCGAGTGATTCCCGCATCTTCCCGAGGGTGTCCCTGCCGGTCTCGTAGTCCTCGGTGTAGCGGCCGAGCGCGCGGAGGATGTTGCAGCGGTGGGTCTGGGCCACCAGGACGTCCTTGTGCAGCGGTCCGTCGGCGGTGCTCCACATCTCGATGAAGCCGTCGACGAAGTCCAGGGCGGGTTGGTAGTTGCCCCGCTCGTAGAGGTAGCGGACACAGTTGAGGGCGAACTCCCGGACCTGGGAGGCGGAGCACTCGGCCAGTCCCGAGGGCACGATGTGGGCCACCAGTTCTTCGAACTCCTCCCACCGGCCTGTGAGCTCGGGCCTGGGCGGGACCGCGCCCGCCAGCAGCAGGTGGACCTCGTGGCGGGTCCTCTGCTTGTCCGCCTCCGTCAGGTCGTCGCGGAGAAGGGCCTGGACGAGACGGTGGACCTGGATCGTGCGGCTCTGCGGGTCGATGCGTGCCAGCGCGAAACGCCGCAACTCGCCCAGGGCCTTGCTCAGGGTGATGGGGTCGGACAGGATCGCGCTCAGGGGGAGGTCGGTGGTGTTCTCGTCCTGAGGCAGGATCCTGCTGCCCTTGCGGAAGACGTCGCGGGGGATCGGCTCAGGACCGAAGAAGGCGCAGCACCGCAGGACTTTGATCGCCTCAGGGAGACGGTCCTCCAGTTGCGTGACCGAGACCCGCCAGGCGGCGGTCATCGACATCGGATACGCCGAGGCCCGGTTCACGTTCAGCAGGCGTCTGGTCTCCTGCTCCAGCTGCTCGATGTACTCGTCGACGGACATTCCAGTCTCGTACTGCAGCGCCCCCGCCTGTTCCAGCGCCAGGGGGAGGTCACCGAGTTTGTCGGCGAGCAGGGAGGCGTCCCGCTCGGGGAGCTCGCGGTTCAGCCGCTTCCTGAGGAAGTCCACGCTCTCTTCGCGGCTGAAGACGTCGACCTGGAGCGTCTCGAAGTGATTCTCCCACTGGGGGTTGCGCGAGGTGATCAGGACGTGGCCGGGACCGCGGGGGATGAACGCCTCGATGTCGCCGGGCTCCTCGGCGTTGTCGAAGATCAGCAACCAGCGGTGGTACGGTTCACCGCTCTGCAGTGCCCTGCGCACGGCCTCGGCCGCCTCCTCGACACCCGTGGCCGAGGCCGGGGGCAGGCCGAGGACCGGTGCCATCATCGCGAGCGCGGGCGGCACGAGGACGCGCTGGTCGGAGGGGATCCACCAGACGAGGTCGTAGTGCGAGCGGTAGCGGTGGGCGTACTCGACCGCGAGCTGGGTCTTGCCGACGCCACCCAGTCCCTGCAGGGCCTGCGGCTGGGGGACGACGGCGGTTACGGTGCTGATGCCCTGACGCAGCTTGACGAGGAGGTCTTCACGGCCGGTGAAGTTTCTGTTGCGGGCCGGCACCCTCTCCCACACGTCGGGCTGCCGGTCCGGCACCGCGTGTGCCGTGCGTGAAAGCTCCGCCAATGTGGCCTCCCCCGGTGGGTCCGGAAAGCTCTTCTGGTCATCCTAGAGGTTGATTCCATAGACGTGGCACCTCAAAATCGCTGATGAAGGGATTTTCGTGTCGTATCGGAAGGCTGCCGCGTGTTTTCGAGTTTAGGGAAGACCGGAAACCGCAGCCGGCATGACCGTTACCGGGAGCACCGTCATTCAGGGAGCGCCAATGCATGAAAACGAGTTCGGGTTCGCCCCGCACATCGATGTCGGTGGGCTGTCGATGAGAGATCTCGCGAAAGTCGACAGCGCGCCGTTCCGCAGGATACTGGAGGAGCTGTTCCCCGGGACCGGCGGGAACCCGATGACGTCTGCGGGCTTCTCGTCGACCCTCTGAGCGCCGTTCATGTCCTCCGGGGCGTCATGAGAGAAAGGTGGAGCTGCGGTGTCCACGCCCCCTTTCCTCCCGGACGGTCCGTATAGCGCGTTCTCTCGGCAAGAGATTGGTTTGTTTAATAGTGTCGTACGGCACCGGGTGCGTGCTCCGTCACAGCCCGGAGGCGAGGAGGCGGTGCCGTACGTGGGCTACATGGACGATGCTGGTTGGGAGCGACTAATCAACCAGTTGACGGCTGGTGACTGCACCCCTTTCCTGGGGGCCGGTGCGTGCGCGGGCACGCTGCCCACGGGGCGGGCGCTCAGCCGGCGGATGGCGGAGAAGTGGGGCTACCCCTATGACGACGGTCGGGAACTGCCGCGGGTGGCGCAGTTCGGGGCGATGAAGTACGGCGAGGCCGTATACATCAAGGAGCAGATCTGCAGTGAGCTCGGAACCGTGGGCCCGCCGGATTTCCGTGATCCGCTGGAGCCGCACGGTCTGCTCGCGAGTTTCCGGCTCCCGGTGTATTTGACGACTAACTACGACGACTTCATCGTCAGATCACTGAAAGCGGTGGGGAAGCGCCCCAACGTGGCGCTGTGCCCGTGGAACGACGGCATGGAGTACGACGGTAAGCTGTTCGGCAGCGAGGCCGGATGGAACCCCCAGCCGGAGACCCCTCTCGTCTATCACCTGCACGGCAGTCTTCAGGACCCCCGGTCCCTCGTTCTGACCGAGGACGACTACCTGGAGTTCCTCACGAGCCTGGCTCTGGAGGGAGGGGCGGCCGACCCGCGGATGCTGCCCCCGACGATTCTGGCGGCGCTCACCAAACGTCCGTTGCTCTTCATCGGGTACAGCCTTCAGGACTGGACATTCCGGGTTCTGTTCGGCGCCCTGATCAGGGCGGTGCCGGGGATCAACCGGCGTAGGCACGTGAGCGTCCAGCTCCCCCCGTCGGTCGGCCTCTCGCGGGCGGATGCGCGGGAGATGCAGCGGCAGATCGCGCGATATTACGAAGAGTGGCGGATCTCCATTTTCTGGGGGACCGCCCGGGAGTTCTGCGCCGAACTGCGGCGGCGGATGGGGACGGTGTCATGATGAGCCAGGACGGCGGTCGTCCGGATCCGCAGGTACAGCCCTATGTCGGACTCCGGGCGTTCCGGCGTGAGGACAGTGCGAAGTTCTTCGGCCGGGACAGGGAGTCTCACGAGCTCGCAGATCTCTGGCAGGCCAACCGCCTGACCATTCTCTACGGGCCGTCGGGGGCGGGAAAGACCTCGCTCATCCACGCCGGCGTGCTCCCGCTGCTGAATCCCGGCATGACCGATGTCCTGCCGGTCGGCCGTGTGTCCCACGGGTCGGCCTTCCCCTCCGCCGCGCTCTCCCAGCACAACCCCCACGTGTTCGCCCTGTTGTCGTCGTGGGCCCCCGACGAGACGCCCACCCGGCTTGCCGGCCTGACGCTCCGCGGATATCTGCGCAGACGCCCGCCCCGATACGACCCGTACGGTGATCCCGTCCTCCGCCTGGTCGCGATCGACCAGGCGGAGGAGTTGTTCGGAGGTCTCGCCCACCGCCAGCCGTACCGTGAGTGGTTCATCGGGCAGCTGGTCGACGCCCTGGACGATGACCCCAACCTGCGCCTGCTGGTGGCGATCAGGGAGGACCACCTGGCTGCGATCCTGCCCCACGAGCCCAAGCTGGCCGGTATGTCCAGAAGCCGGGTCCTCCTCGGATTCCTGGACACGGCTGCCGCGGTGCGCGCGACCGAGGGCCCGCTGGAGGCGACGGGACGCTCGTTCGTCCCCGGAGCGGCGGACAGACTGGTCGAGGGCCTGCGGATGGTCAAAGTGGGCCGGATGCTCGACCAGGAGGTCGTCGCTGACGTCAAGGTGGTCGAGCCCGTCCAGCTCCAGGTGGTGTGCTCGGCGATGTGGAACTCCCTCCCCGCCGGCGTCCGGCTCATCACGCTCGACCACGTACGGCGCTTCGCCAACGCGGACCGGTCCCTCAGCGACTTCTCGGAGCGGATGATCGCGGAGGTGGCCCGCGACCACTACGACGGGGACACCGACAGACTGAGGGCGTGGCTGCGCCGCAACTTCATCACCGAGCTCGGCACGCGGGAGATCGTCTACCAGGGGGAGATGCTCACGGCCGGAGAACCCAACTACGTGGTCAGGGCACTGGTGGAGCGCCACATCCTCCGCGAGGAGATCAAAGCGGGTACGCGGTGGTGCGAGCTGTCCCATGACCGTCTCATCCAGCCGATCCTGCAGAACGACCGCACCGTCGGGCGGGAGGACCGCCGCATCGCCTCCGAGGAGTACCTGCGCGCGGCCGAGCTCGCCTTGCGGGACGGGGAGTTCGGGCTGGCGGGCAAACAGGCGCAGGAAGCCCTGGAGCAGTGCGGCGACAACACGCGGCTCCGCGCGGAGATCGAGTCTTTCCTCGGGAACGTGGCCCACCGGGGAGAGAACTACGAGAAGGCCATCTCTCACTACCGCAGCGCCGCGGTCCTGTTCCAGACGCTGGGGGCGACCGCGGCCGTCGGCCGTCTGCTCGCCGCGATCGGCCGTCTCGAACTGGCGCAAGGGCGCCCTGCGGCCGCGGTCCGGGAACTGCACTCCGCGGTCCGCCGGCTTCCCCATGACGCGGCCATCCAGACCGAGCTCGCCTGGGCACTCTGGTACAACGGTCATCCACATGCGGCGGGGGACGTGCTCGACGATGTGCTGGCCCGGGAGGGGAACGCCACCGAGGCGTTACGGGCCCGCGGCGAGATCCTGGTGGACCTCGGCCGGACGTCCGCCGCGTTGCGAGATCTGGAGAGGATCCGGCCGTTGCAGTGGCCGTCGACCAGAGCTGCGTACGCCCTCGCTCTGGCGGCCATGGGGCAGATCTCCGAGGCGGAGCAGGAGATCACGGAGGTTCTGCCGGAAGCGGAGGACCACGGTCCCGCACTGCTGTACGCGGCGAAGGTCAGGAAACTCGCGGGCGACGACGCCTCGGCGACCAGCCTGGCTCGCCGGGCGAAGGCCGGGCGGCTCCCGGCGCTCCCGACGCACCTGGTCGCGGAGGCGGATCTGCTGGCCGGAGAGGAGTGATCACGCGTCTTCCGGATGGCGGGTGAGCTTCTTCCACGTATACCGGAGAAGCCATCCGAGCGAGAACAGCAGTGCCAGGACGGCCATGGTGGAGAACAGGCTCATGGGCGCCGCCGTCACCCCGTTCACGGACGCGAGGAAGCCGCCGAGCGGGGCCGCGAGGCAGACGGCGCCGTGCACCGCGAGCCGGTGCACGCTGACGACGCGGGCGAGTTTCCCCTCGCCGACCTCGTTGATCTCATAGGCCCGGATGGTCACGTTGCTGAGTGCCCCGGCGCAGCCCGTCAGGAGGGTGGCGACCCCGACGAAGGCCAGGTGCGGGCCGAAGGCGGCGACGGACAGAGCGAGCACCGAGATCCACATCTGAGCGAACAGCATGAGCTTCCCCGATCTCACCCGGGCGAGCCGGGGCGACCTCCGGAGCCCGGGTGCCAGGCTTGAGCCCAGCACGCCTCCGATCCCTCCGGCCGCCAGCACCAGCCCGACGGTCACCGGTTCGAAGGCCGAGGATCCCGAGATGAAGACCACGATGAGAGCGTTGACCATGAGATTGGTGGTCGCGGTCAGTGCCATGGCCATGCAGAGGAACGGATGCCGTCTCAGCTCCCGGATTCCGTCGACGATCTCGCCGCGAGAGGAACTGCCGAACATCGCCCTGGCGGTATCGGCCACCTCGCTGCGCCCGGGTAACCTCCAGGCCCGGTCCCCCTCCTTTCCCGTGAGTGCGGCCATGGAACGGAACGACACGGCGAACATGAGGGAATTCGCCAGGAACGGCAGGAACGGTATCCCGGGTATCATCCCGAACAGCAGGCCGCCGACGGGTCTGGCTGTCATCACCGCGATGTGGGAGCCGGTCTCGCTCATGGCGAGCATTTCCGTGAGGTCGTTCTGGGGGGCGAGAGAACGGATCAGGGCCATCTCTGCCAGGGAGTAGACGACCCACAACGTCCCCTCGACGAAGGCGGTCAGCAGGATGTACGGCATGCCGGCCACCTCGAAGATCACCGCAAGGGCCACGCTGAACGCTGCCAGTGCTCGCCCGGCTTCCGTGACGAGCATGAGCGGACGCGGAGCGACGCGGTCGACCAGGACGCCCGCCGGGATGTAGAAGAGCAGGGTCGGCAGAGTGAGCGCGAAGCCGACCCAGCCGACCTCGACCGGCGAGCCGGTCAGGAAGAGCGCGAGAAGGGGATAGGTGATGCCCAGCATCCGAGCCGCCACCGTCGAAAGCGTCAGACTCGTGTAGACGTGGAGGAGACCCTGCCCGGACCGCTCGCGCGATCCGCCCGTTCCCGAGGGAGACGCCGTGTCGGCTTTCGCCGACGCCGCGCCGCCGGCGCGCGGTGAACCGCCGGCGATCGATGGTGCGGCGGTCCCCGTCTGGGTGGCCGGTGGCGTCATCACCCCGTCTCCTGGAGGGCCCACCCGCTCCTGCGGAGAGCGGTGAGCCCCCTGCCCTTCTCCTGGCCCTGGTCGCACGTCCCGCCCGTCCCCCGCCCCCCGCTGAGGCCTTTTAACGGGAAGCCCACCTCAACGGTGAGAGGGCAGGACACAACGACGCTCCTTGCTGACGAACTGTTAACAATTCAGCGAGAAAATACGGGCAAAATTCCATCAGAGAATGAAACGTCTGCCCGGTGATTACTCGAAGTGAACTGAGGACAGAGCATAGCGGTGGCAAGCCTGCTTAGTGCAAGACCTCAACTGCATGGAGCGTTAGGGAAAATTACGCTTTAGGGCTTTTGTGGGCCTATTGAGGTAATTGAGAGTATTTGATGTCACAGGCCGTAGGTCTCCAGCAGGCGGAGCCAGATCTCGCTCACCGTCGGGAACGACGGGACCGCGTGCCACAGCCGCTCCAGCGGCACCTCGGCGGTGACCGCGATCGTCGCCGCGTGCAGCAGCTCGGCCGCCCCCGGGCCGGCGAAGGTCACCCCCAGCAGCACCTTGCGGTCCTCGTCCACCACGGCCTTGGCCCGGCCCCGGTAGTCGTCGCCGAGAAGGTAGGCGCCGGTCACCGAGCCCAGGTCGTATTCGACCGCGCGCACATTGAAGCCCTCCGACCGGGCCTGGGCCTCGGTACGGCCGACCGCGCACACCTGCGGGTCGGTGAAGACCACCTGCGGCGCGCCGTACCCGCCGGCCACGTCGCGCAGCCCGGGGCGGTCGTCCTTCTCACCCCTGGCCCGTGCCGCGATGACGTCCCCGCAGACCCGCGCCTGGTACTTGCCCATGTGGGTGATCAGGTCGCGGCCGTTGACATCGCCCACAGCGTACAGCCAGCCGTCCTCCACGCCGGTCGCGCGCATGCTGTCGTCGACCCGCACGGGCTCACCGGCGGGCAATCCGACCGACTCCAGGCCCAGTCCGTCGGTGGCGGGGCGGCGGCCGGTGGCCACCAGCAGCTCGTCGGCCTCGACCGGCGCTCCCTCGGACAGGTGCACGGTGACCGGCCCGCCCGGCTCGGAACGCTCCACCCGGACCACCTCGACACCGGTGCGCACGGTGATCCCGGAGGCGGCGAACGACTCGGCCACCAGCCGCCCGGCGAACGGCTCCACCCGCTCCAGCAGCCCCTCGCCGCGTACCAGGACCGTGGTCTCGGCCGCGCCGAGACCGTGCATGGCCTGGGCCATCTCGCAGGCCACCACGCCACCGCCGATCACCACGAGCCTCCCGGGCACGGCCTCGGCGGCGGTCACCTCGCGGCTGGTCCACGGCCCGGCCTCGGCCAGGCCCGGGACCGGTGGGACGACCGCGCGGCTCCCGGTGGCCAGCACGACGGCGTGCCGGGCCGTCAGCAGCCGCTCGGAACCGTCCGGCAGGGATACCCGGACCCGCTTGGGGCCGTCGAGCCGCCCGCGCCCGCGGACGAACTCCGCGGGCAGTCCGGTGATCCACTCCACCTGGCCGGCGTCGTCCATGTGGGAGACGGCCTCGTCGCGCCGGACCAGCACCGCGGCGGTGTCGATCGGGCCGAGACTCATCCCGGGCACCCGCCCGACCTCACCGGCCAGGTCGATCGGGCGCAGCAGCGCCTTGCTGGGCACGCACGCCCAGTAGGAGCACTCGCCGCCCGCCAGGTTCTCCTCCACGACGACGGCGCTCAGCCCGCCCCGTACGGCCCTGCCCGCGACGTTCTCCCCGGCGGGACCGGCGCCGATCACGATCACGTCGAACTCGTCCGACACCACTGCCTCCCGGGAAAGCCCGCTCGCTCGTCGAAGATCCTGAAAACCGCAGGGTCCGATCCTGCCGCCCCGGACATCCCACCGCAACGCGGTGCGAAAACGCATGTCGAGCATAATTCGGTGAGAGCCGAAGGATGCCGCGCCTAGGGTTGCCGCTCATGGACCAGAACACTTTGGTGGAATCCCGTCCCGACCGCCGGGCACTCGCCGCGGCGGGGGTCACGGTGGTGCTGTGGGCCTCGGCCTTCGTCTCCATCCGCGCCGCCGCGCCGTACTTCTCTCCCGGCGCCCTGGCCCTGGGGCGGCTGCTGGCGGGCTCGGCCGTGCTCTGCGCGATCCTGCTGGCACGGCGGGAGGGGTGGCCGCCGCGGGGAGCGTGGCCGGGGATCGCCGGGGCGGGGGTGCTCTGGTTCGGCCTCTACATGGTCGTCCTGAACTGGGGCGAGCGGGAGGTGGACGCGGGGACCGCGGCGATGGTCGTGAACGTCGGGCCGGTGCTGATCGCGCTCCTGGGCGGCTGGCTGCTGAAGGAGGGCTTCCCGCGCAACCTGATGGCGGGGATGGCGGTGTCGTTCGCGGGCGCCGTGGTGGTGGGGATCTCCATGTCGGACGGCGGCCGGTCGTCGATCCTGGGCGTGCTGCTGTGCCTGGTGGCGGCCGTGTCGTACGCCGCGGGCGTCATCTGCCAGAAGCCCGCGCTCCGGCACGCCTCGGCGCTGCAGGTCACCGCCTTCAGCTGCTTCATCGGTACGGCGGCCTGCCTGCCGTTCGCCGGGCGACTGGTCCAGGAGGCGGCCGCCGCCCCGCTGCCCGCGCTGCTGAACGTCGTCTACCTGGGCGTCTTCCCGACCGCGCTGGCCTTCACCACCTGGGCCTACGCGCTCGCCCGCACGACCGCGGGGAAGATGGGCGCCACCACCTACATCGTCCCGGCCCTGGTGGTGCTGATGTCCTGGACGGTGCTGGGCGAGGTCCCCGGCTGGCTGACCTTCGCCGGAGGCCTGCTCTGCCTGGCCGGGGTGGCCGTCTCCCGCAGGAAGTGAGCGGATCCACCCCTCGTGGCCCCGGTGTGAGCGGCGCCCGCCCTCGTGGCCTCCGGACAGCGGCCGATACGGGAAACTTGAGCGCATGAGCTATCGGGTGACCTTTGTATGCACGGGGAACATCTGCCGATCGCCGATGGCGGAGCACATCCTCCGGCGGCACGTCGAGGACGAGGGCCTGGACGTCGAGGTGGACAGCTCGGGGACCGGCGGGTGGCACGTCGGCGACCCGGCCGACCACCGCACGGTCGCGACCCTCCGCCGGTACGGCTACACCTCCGCGCACGCCGCCCAGCAGTTCCAGGCGCTGTGGTTCGACCGCTACGACCTGATCATCGCCCTCGACCGGGGCCACTACCGGGACCTGCGCGGGATGGCGCCCGACGGGGAGGCGAGGGAGAAGGTCCGGCTGCTCCGCGAGTTCGACCCGGACGCCGACGCCGACGACCTGGACGTGCCCGACCCGTACTACGGCGGCAAGACCGACTTCGAGGAGGTCCGCGACCTGATCGAGGCCGCCGTCCCCGGCCTGCTGGCGGAGATCCGCAAGAACCTGGCGGCACCCGGCACGTCGTGATCCGCACCGGTCACGGGCCGCGGCGGAGCTCCCCGGGAGGCACCGGCCGCAGGTCCCGGCGCAGCGGCCGTCCGGAGGTCGGGTCCGTGGCGGTGATCACGACCTGCCTGGACTACGGCCCGAGGGCGCAGAGCGCGCCGGCTGCGCTCTCGGGCCGCGGCGTGCTGGGGGGTCAGGCGCCGTGGGCGAAGACCTTCCACACCTGCGACAGGCTCGGGCCGCCCCACATGCGGGTCAGGCCGAGGAGCTGGTCGTTGGCCTGCAGGTGGGAGGCGATGGACAGGGCGTAGCTGGGGTGGACGACCGAGGCGATGACGTAGCTGTCGCCGCTGACGTCGGCGGGCTCGAAGCGCCAGTTCTGGTGCAGGCTGTCGTTGCTCTCCTTCAGGGTCACCACGTCGGCGGGGTTGGCGCCGACGCTCAGGGCGCGGCCGTGGGCGGCGGAGCGGATGACGACGGTGCCGTCGGGGTTGCGTGTCAGGGTCCAGCGGTGGCTGGTGGTGTCGGCGAAGGGGTCCTGAGCCCAGGTCTGGACGTGGTTGCCGACGTTGTCGTGGAAGTCGTTGCACATGAAGTAGGTGCCGGTGACGTGGTGGACCATCATCACCGATCCGGTGGGCAGGGCGCTGACGAGCGGCATGACCGGCTCCTTTCGCGGGGGGAAGCGGGGCGTGGGGGTGGCGCCTCAGGCTGCGTCCGTGTCTGCCCGGGGGCGGTCGGCGGCCGTGAACGCAAGCGGGCCCGTTTCGTCCGCGGCCGGACGGAAGGCTTAGAAAAGATAACCGTTTTCCGTCTTAGTCACTAACAGTAAAAGATCAATCACTGTCAGTCAACATATGGTCAATGGGTAAGTTGATTCCCTCTGCCCGGAGCCGCCGGGGCCGGGTCCCGGACCCGCTCCGGGGTCAGCCGTCCGCGGGGTTGCGCCGGACGATCGCGGTGTTGAGGGCGGTGGCGAACAACGTCCACGCGCCGTAGGGGAGCAGGATCGCCCCCGCGGCCCTGTCGGTCCGCCACGCCTGCCGGATCAGCGCCGCGTTCGAGGCGTTGAGCAGGAAGATCTCGGCGAGCGCCAGCCGGGGGGAGCGGGCGCCGAAGAAGGCCAGGCTCCATCCGGCGTTGAGGACGAGGTTGGTCGCGAACCGGCCGGCGAACGCCGTACGGTCACCGCCCTCCCGGCGGTCCAGCGCGCGGGCCGCGCCCACGGCGATCAGGCCGTACAGCGGGGTCCACACGAGGCCGAACACCGGGGACGGGGGCTGCCAGGACGGCTTGCGCAGGTTCCGGTACCAGGGGGAGGAGACGCTCCTGGTCGCCAGGCTCCCGGTGACGGCCGTCGCGGTCACGGCGAGCAGGGTCGCGGCGAGGGTCTTCGAGCGGGTCTTCCGGCGGGTCCGCGCCGTGTTCCCCGTACGGGCATCCGCGCGGGAGGCGGCGGAGGTCGTGGTTTCCATGGCCCCGCCCCTACCCCGGCCGGTGAAGATCAGCCCGCCGCGGACCGCGGGTTCCCTTCCTCCCCCTCCCCATGGATGATCGCTCCAATGGGCGGATCCATGGAGACGGACGGGTCTGAGGAGAGGAGTCCCACGTGGCTGGAACAACCGCTGGAAAGGGAACCGGAGCGGCGGACCCCGGCCGCTGGCAGGCCAGGCTGGCCGAGCTGATCACCCGGTTCGAGGTCCCCGGAGCGAACCTCGCCTTCCTCCACGAGGGGCGGGTGCACGAGTTCGCCGCCGGGGTGCTCAGCAGCGCGACGGGGGTCGAGGCCACCCCGGACTCGCTGTTCCAGATCGGATCGATCACCAAGGTGTGGACCGCGACCCAGATCATGATCCTGGTGGAGCAGGGGAGGCTCACCCTGGACACCCGGGTCGCCGAGATCCTGCCGGAGTTCCGCGTCGCCGACGCCGGGCTGACCCGGGAGGTCACGCTCCGGCACCTGCTGTCGCACACCTCAGGGATCGACGGCGACCTGTTCCTCGACACCGGCCGCGGCGACGACTGCCTGGAGAAGTACGTCGCGGCCTGCGCGGATCTCGCCCGCAACCATCCGCTCGGCGTCACCCAGTCGTACGGCAACTCCGGGTTCGTCATCGCCGGGCGCGTCATCGAGCGCCTGACCGGGAAGGTATGGGACGCCGCGTTGCGCGAGCAGATCATCGAACCGCTCGGCCTGACCCACACCTGGACCCTGCCGGAGGACGTGATCCGCTTCCGCGCCGCCACCGGCCACTTCGACGGCGAGCCCAGCCCGATGTGGGGGCTGATGCGCTCCGTCGGCCCGGCCGGGCTGATCTGCTCGCGCCCCGCCGACGTCGTCGCCTTCGCCCGCGCCCACTTCGGTACGGCCCTGCTCGCCGACCCGAAGGCGATGTGGGAACCGCAGGTGGACATCCCCAACCCGCACGCCGTGGGCAGGCAGTGGGGGATCGGATGGATCCTGGACGAGTGGGGAGGCCGCCGGATCCTCTCCCACGGCGGCAACACCATCGGCCAGGCCGCCATGCTCTGGGCGGTGCCGGACGCCGAGACCGCCGTGTGCGTGCTGGCCAACGGCGGGCACACCGCGGCCTTCCAGCGCGCCCTGGCCACCGAGCTCTTCGCCGAGCTGCTCGGCCTGGAGGTCCCGCCGCCGCTGGGCCCGCCCGCCACGCCCGCCGAGGTGGACGTCGCGCGGTACGCCGGCGTCTACGAGCGGACCGGGAACCGGGTGACGCTGACGGTCCGGGGCGGGCGGCTCCGGCTGCACAGCGAGGCCACGGGATCGCTCGCCGGACTGCGCCCGCCGATGGAGTTCGACCTCGTCCCGGTGGACGAGACGACCTTCGTGGGCCGCCCCGAGGACGAGCCGAGCTGGATCCCGGTGGTCTTCTACGAGCTGGCCGACGGCTCGCCGTACGTCCACTTCGGCGTCCGGGCCACCCCGAAGGTCGCATGACCGGCGGACCGCGCGCCCGTCCGGCGGGCCCTTGAGGGCCCGGAGCCGAGGCCGGGCACGGTCATGGGGACGGACCCGCCGGTCGGCGCGTGAGCCGGATCACACACCGCGACTGTCACGGAGGCCCAGGCCCTGTGCGTCCGGATGCGTGAAACGACTCGACGACCATGACCGAGGATGACCATGACCCGCCTTGACGACATTCCCCGGACCTCCGCCCGGCAGCCGGTACGCAAGGGGCGGCGCCGGCTCCGCCGGTCGGCTGCCGTGATCGTCCCGCTGGTGGCCGCGGTGCTGTTCGGCGCGTACGGCTGGCAGCCGCCCGAGGACGGCCGCGCTTTCCGCTCGCCGTACCTGGCCCAGGCCGGATCCCGCTACGCCGAGACCCCGATCGCCCGCTTCCACTACGTCAAGGCCGGCTCCGGCAGCCCGGTGATCCTGCTCTCACCCGGCGGCACCTCCGTCATCGGCTGGAAGGAACAGGTGCCGGTACTGGCCCGCGACCACACCGTGTACGTGGTCGACCTTCCCGGCCAGGGCTACACCCGGCTCAAGGATCCCGCCTTCGCCTTCGACCTGGACGCCATGACCACCGCCGTCGGGGCGTTCATGG
This sequence comes from Planobispora rosea, assembly GCF_014648175.1. Classification (GTDB taxonomy): domain Bacteria; phylum Actinomycetota; class Actinomycetes; order Streptosporangiales; family Streptosporangiaceae; genus Planobispora; species Planobispora rosea. Next base: position 65,907 of record NZ_BMQP01000025.1, on the reverse strand, counting down.
ACGCCGTCGGCGTACGGCGGGCAGCCCTGGCGGGCAACTCCTGGAGCGGCGGCTGGGCCCTGGCCTTCGCCCAGCGCCACCCCGACCGTGTCACCAGGCTCGCCCTGCTCGACGCCACCGGACTGGACCTGCCCGGAACCTGGATGTGGGAATCGCTGAAGATTCCCGTCGTCGGCGAACTGGCGGTCAAGCTGTCCACCGGCAAGTCCACCGTCCGCGGCATGGCCGAGGGCATGATGGTCAACAAGCAGCGTGTCACCGACCAGCTGCTGGACGAGTGGTGGGCTCCGATGACCTTCCACGACAACATCCGCGCCACCTACCTGCTGGAACGCCGCCTGGACTGGGCACAGACCGAACGCGCCCTGCCCACCACCAGGACCCCGGCTCTGGTGCTGTGGGGCAGACAGGACACCGTCCAGCCCGTCGAGCGCGCCCACCGCTTCGCCGAGTTGCTGCCCGACGCCCGGCTCCAGATCCTGGACGGCTGCGGACACGTCCCCCAGCTGGACTGCCCGGAACCGGTCAACCGCCACCTCCAGGCCTTCTTCGCCGACTCACGGTGATCACGCCGGCCCGGCGGTCTCCCGTCCTCCCTCCGTACGGGCCCGGCCGGCGCGGCGTCCCCGGCCGGTGAAGGAGCGACACGCGGGGATATGCTCCCGTCCATGCGAGCGGACACCGAGACCGCGCCGGCGCCTCAGGGCCAGGGTGGCTGGGAGGTGGCGGCCCCAGCCGAGGGGCACGTGATCCCGGGCGTCACGATGGTCGGCTTCCGCGATCGCTCCGGAGGGGTGTTCGAGGAGCGCATTCCGCCCGGTCCGGCGATCGCGATCGTGATCGACTGCGCCCCGGGCAGCCTCGAACCCCTCGGAGGCGGCGCCTTCGAGGGCGGCATCGTCGCCGGTATCTCCCCGCAGGCCGCCCGGATGGCCGGGCGCGCCGTCGACTGCGTCGAACTGCAGGTGGATCTGCCGGCGGCGCCGGGCCTTCTCGGGGTGTCCCCGGCGGAGCTCAACGGCGCGCCGCTGGACCTGGCCGAGATCTGGGGGCGTGACGCCGGCAGGCTGCGCGCGCGGTTGATCGAGGCGCGATCCTGGGACGACCGGTTCGCGCTGATCCGCGAGGCGTTCGCCTGTCCCCGCCGTTCCTCGTTCCGCATCGACCCCGAGGTGGCCGACGCGTGGCGGCGGATCAGGGCCGGGCACGGGCGGGTGCCGATCGGCGACCTGCCCGGCCGGTACGGCTGGAGCCGCACGCGATTCTGGAGCCGGTTCAAGTCGCAGATCGGCGTCACACCGAAACGGGCGGCGATGATCGTCAGATTCGACCGGGCGCTCCGCAGGCTCGGCACGACCGCCAGCGTCGCCGAGGTCGCCGCGGAGATCGGCTACGCCGACCAGTCCCACCTCCACCGTGAGGTGCTCAGGTTCACCGGCCGCACCCCGGGCGCGATCGCCTCCGACCCGCTGTGGACGGTCGACAGCACGGCCTGGACGCTCGCACGCGCCGTCTGAACAGCGCCGTCTGAACAGCACCGCCTGGACATTCGTCCAATACCGGCGACCGCGGTGCCGGGCAGGCTGCCCCCATGACATCGCTTACCGAAGAACCGGCGCACCGGCCGGAAGGCACCGCGGCATGAGCCGCGAGACATGGGCGATCGAGACCCGCGGCCTGGTCAAGGCCTTCGGCGCCGACCGGGCGGTCGACGGCGTCGACCTGGAGGTGCCCGCGGGGTGCGTCTACTCCGTGCTCGGGCCCAACGGGGCGGGGAAGACGACCATGATCCGGATGATCGCCACGCTGATCCGCCCCGACGGCGGCACCGCCCGGGTGCTGGGTCACGACGTCACCGCCGAGGCGGCCCGGGTCAGGGCGCGTCTCGCGCTCACCGGGCAGTTCGCGTCCCTCGACGAGGACCTGACCGGGCTCGAGAACCTCATCCTGCTCGCCCGCCTGCGCGGGCACCGGGGAAAGGCGGCCAGGAGGCGCGCCACCGACCTGCTGGAGGCCTTCGACCTGAGCGCGGCCGCCAGGCGGGAGGTGAAGACCTACTCCGGCGGCATGCGGCGCCGGCTCGACATCGCCGGCTCCCTCGTCGCCCGTCCCGACCTGCTGATGCTCGACGAGCCGACGACCGGCCTGGATCCGCGCAGCCGCGGCCAGGTGTGGGAGAGCGTGCGAGCGCTCGTCGGCGCCGGCACCACCGTCCTGCTGACCACGCAGTACCTCGAAGAGGCCGATCAGCTCGCCGACCGCATCGCCGTCGTCAACCACGGCCGCGTCATCGCCGAGGGCACGAGCGGCCGGCTCAAAGCCCTGGTCGGCGCGGGCGCGCTGCGCGTGCGGGTCGCCGACGGCGCCGACCGCCCGGAGGTCGCCCGGCTCCTCGCGGTCATGCTCGGCGCCGCCCCCGTCCTGGAGCCGGATCCCGTCGCGCTCTCCCTGCGGGTGGACGAACCGGCCGCGGTCGCGGGCGCGCTCGCGGCCATCACCGAACGCGGGCTCGGCGTCAGCGAGTACGCGCTGGCCCAGCCGAGTCTCGACGAGGTGTTCCTGGCCCTCACCGGAGAACCGGCCGACGGCCCCGCGCCGAGCCGCGAGGAGGCATCGACGTGACCATCCACCAGACGACCGGACGCCCGGCGTTCGAACTCGACACCCGGCTGATCTCCGCCGTCGCCGGCGCGCCGCCGCCGGACACGGGCGCCGGCGCGCTGCGCGCGACGCTGACCTTCGCGTGGCGCGCCCTGCTGAAGATCAGGCATGTCCCCGAGCAGCTCCTCGACGCCACGCTGTTCCCGATCATGTTCACGCTGATGTTCACGTACGTGTTCGGCGGGGCGGTGATCGGATCGCCGGAGGCGTATCTGGGCTACGCGCTGCCGGGGATCCTCGCCCAGACGGTCGTCTTCATGACGATGTACACGGCCGTGACCCTCAACACCGACATCGAGCGGGGAGCCTTCGACCGCTTCCGCTCGCAGCCGATCTGGCGTCCGGCGCCGCTCGTCGGCGCGCTGGTGGGCGACACGCTGCGCTACGGCATCGCCTCCGCGTTCGTGTTCGGCATCGCGACGCTGATCGGATACCGGGCGCCCGGCGGCCTCGGGGGCGTCGCCGGGGCCGTCGTGCTGCTCCTGGTCTTCTGCTCCGCGCTGAGCTGGCTCTGGCTGATCATCGGTCTCACCGTACGGACCCCGGCCGCCGTCATGGGGGCGTCCACCATGATCCTCTTCCCGCTGACCTTCGTGAGCCCGGCGTTCGCGCCACCGGAGACCATGCCGGCCTGGGTGCAGGATTTCGTGGCCGTCAACCCCGTGACCCTCCTCGTCGAGGCGGCGCGCGGCCTCCTCGACGGCGTGCCCGACGCCGGGGACCTCGCGCTCGTCCTCGCCCTCTCCGGGGCGATGACGGTCGTGTTCGCCCCGATCGCGCTCAGGCTCTACAACCGCAGAACCTGACCGGCCCCGGGGGCGAGCGGAGCGCGCCAGGCGTCCACCCGGAACACCACCGGTGTCGGGAACGCTGTCCCGACACCGGTGGCCTGGGAAGATTCGTCGCTGAGCCGTGTGCCTCCGGTCCAGCTCCGAAACAAGACGGGCGGTTCCCGCAGGCGGGCGCGTCAGAGTCAGAGGGGGATCCACTCGGTGGTGACGGTGACCTCGTCCAGGATCTCCGGGACGGGGCTCACGCCCAGGCCGGGGCCGGTGGGGACGGTCAGGTGGCCGCCGTCCAGGACGAACGGGGGCGTGATGTCGGTCGCGTAGTAACGGCCGGAGCCGGAGGTGTCGCCGGGCAGGGTGAAGCCGGGCAGGGCGGCCAGGGCGACGTTGGCGGCCCGGCCGAGGCCGGTCTCCAGCATCCCGCCGCACCAGACGGCGACACCGTGGGCCCGGCACAGGTCGTGGATGCGGCGGGCCTCCAGGTAGCCGCCGACCCGGCCGGGCTTGACGTTGACGATGGAGCAGGAGCCCAGGGAGATCGCGGCGGCGGCGTGCGCGGCGGACCCGATCGACTCGTCCAGGCAGATCGGAGTGCGCAGCAGCTTCGCCAGCCGGGCGTGCTGGACCAGGTCGTCGTCCGCCAGGGGCTGCTCGACGAGCAGCAGGCCGAAGGCGTCCAGCCGGGCGAGATGGTGGGCGTCGGCGAGGCCGTAGGCGGCGTTGGCGTCGACCTGGAGCAGCAGGTCGTCGCCGAAGCGCTCGCGCACGGCCCGGACCGGGGCGACGTCCCAGCCCGGCTCGATCTTCAGCTTGATCCGGACGTAGCCCTCCTCGACGTATCCGGCGACGGCGTCGAGGAGCCGGGGGACGGAGTCCATGATGCCGACCGAGACGCCGCAGGGCACGCGGTCCCGTGCGGCGCCGAGGAAGGAGCCGAAGGACTCGCCGCGCGCGCGGAGCCGGGCGTCCAGGACGGCGGTCTCCAGCGCGGCCTTGGCCATCCGGTGGCCCTTGAACGGCTCCATCGCCCGCTCCGCCGCCTGGGCGTCGAACTCCGCGGGCTCCGCGAGCTCCGCGGCGTACCGGGAGAGAGCCGGGATGAGGAAGCGGCGCAGCACGTCGGCGGCGCCGTCGGCGTACTCGGAGGAGTAGCGGGGCTCGGCCATGGCCACGCACTCGCCCCAGCCCTCGGCGTCCGGGGTGACGACCCGGACCAGGACCACCTCACGTGTCGTCTCGGTCCCGAACGAGGTGCGGAACGGTGTGACCAGCGGCATCGCGATCCGCCGCAGCTCGACCCCGGTGATCTTCATCGGCTCTCCTCGGTTCTGCGGATCTCGGCCCTCAGCGGCCCTCAGTGGCCCTCAGCGGCCCTCAGCGGCGGCCACCGGCGTTCACCGGTGCTCAGATGCGCCGTTCCACGACATAACACGATTTCTGGTGAAAACCGATGACTTGCGCGCCCTCGTTCATGAGCCCGCCCAGCACATCCCGTACGGCGTGCCGCCACGCCTTGGCCGCCCCCGGGTCCCGCCGCCGCAGGGTCTCGATGTCGCCCGGCACCGCCACCAGCACGACCCGGGCGTCGGCCCGGCCGGGGGCCGGGTGCCCGTCCCGATCCTCCAGCCCGGCCGCCGCGTCCGGCGGGACCTCGGCCGGGACCGGCTCTCCCCGTACGGCGGCCGTCACCCGCGGTTCCGTCAGGCGCCAGACGGCGAGCACCCGGTCCGACTCGTCACCGGCGTTGATCGCGTCTCCCATGACGCCGTAGAACGACGGCAGGTACTCCTCGGGCAGGGCGCCGAGCTTGACCAGGTTGAAGTGGGCGTTGCGCCGTACCAGGGGGTCGTAGGTCCAGGTGATCCGCTCCAGGCCGCGGGCCAGCGCCCACGCGCGCTGGTGGAGCTTGAGCGCGAGCCCGGCCCCCCGCCCGGGCAGGGCCCCGGTGACGTGGGAGTGCAGGGCCTCGCCCGCGGGGGCGGCCAGGAACCCGACCGACGCGCCGGCCAGCGTCCCGTCCCCGCCGTAGGCGCCGGCCACGTAGTTGCCCGCGTGCGACAGCGCCCGCATCAGCTCGACCGTGACCGGCTCGCCGCCCGGGGCGGGCCGCCAGATGCCGTCGAACAACCGGGCGACCTCCTGGAACTCCGCCAGGGAGTGGAGCTCGCGCACGACGACGTCGCGGGCGGCACCGTTCACCGCGGCACCGCTCCGTCCACGGCGCCGTGCCCGTTCCCGGCCTCGCCCCGCTCCCCGGCCAGCACCGCCCTGATCAGTCCGGCCAGCAGTGCCGTACGGCCCGGCAGCGCGGCCACGACCACGTGCTCGTCGTCGGCGTGGGCGCCGCCCCCGACCGCGCCCAGCCCGTCGAGGGTGGGACAGCCCACCCCGGCGGTGAAGTTGCCGTCGGAGGCCCCGCCCACCCCGACCCCGCCGAGCGGGTCCAGGCCCAGACCGGCGGCGACCCGCTGGGCCAGCGCGAGCAGCCCGGCGGAGGAGGACGCCTCCATCGGAGGCCGGTTCGGACCGCCGAGGATCTCCAGCCGGGTCCCGGAGAGCCGGGGGGACAGGGCGCGGATCAGCGCGTCAACCCGTTCCTGCGCGGCGAGGGTCGGCACCCGGACGTCCACGGCCACACGGGCCAGCGCGGGCACGGTGTTGGGCGCGGTGCCGCCGGTCAGGACGGTGGGGGTGACGGTGGTTTCGGCGTCCGGCTCCGTGAGGACGGCGGTGTCCGGGCCGGCGAGCGCCGGCGAGGCCGTGCCGTCCGCGTCCGCCAGGGCGGCGACGTCCGTGATCGCGAGGACCTGGTGGGCCAGCTCGACCGCGGCGTTCGCACCCTTGCGGGGTTCGAGCCCCGCGTGCGCCGCCCGGCCGTGCACCACCACCTCGTAGTTCGACGTGCCCTTGCGCGCCGTCTTCAGCGCGCCGCCCTCGGCGCTCCCCTCCAGCACGAACGCGGCCGAGCACCGGCGGGCCGCCTCCTCCACCAGGGCGCGCGAGGACGGCGAGCCGACCTCCTCGTCCCCGGTGACCAGCAGGCACACCCCGTCCGGGGACGGCAGCGAGGCCAGCGCGTGGAACGCCTGGACCAGCCCGGCCTTCATGTCGAACACGCCCGGTCCCCGGGCGATCCCGCCGGCCACCGACCAGGGGTGGGTCAGCAGGGAGCCGATCGGCCAGACCGTGTCGTGGTGGCCGAGGACGAGCACCCGGGGGGCGCCGAAGGTCCAGCGCAGGTGGGTGACGCCGTCGATCACGATCGTCTCGGGCGGGACCCCCAGCAGGCGCGTCCCCTGCGCGGCGACGACCCCGGCGCTGCGCGCCACCGCGCCGAGGTCGGCGGAGAAGGACTCGCAGGTGACGAGTTCCTCCAGATCCCGCAGCATGGTGTCCGGGAGGGCGGCGTGATCACGGGGGAGAGCGGACACGGACCGGCCTTTCTGTCGGCGTTCTACCGTGACCGTACGGCAGGCGCGTGCCCGGTGTCGTTCAGTGCGCGCACCCCGCGTACTCGTCGAGCCGCCGGAACATGACGGCCAGCATGAGCGGGAACATGGCCACGTGCGAGACGATCATCAGCACGCCGCCGTCGATGACGCCCAGCCACAGCAGCGGGAAGAGCGGCACGACGGGGACGAACATGGCGGCGCACATCTCCAGGGTGCCCGCCCAGCCGTGACCGCGCAGGCGCATCGCGACGGCCATGCCGACGGACATGTTGAACGCCATCACCAGGTAGGCGAGCTCGGGGTCCCGCGCGTAGGAGAGGCCGAGGCCGACGGCGTCCAGGAGCAGGCCGAGGACGGCCATGCCGGCGAACATCGCGATGACCATCTCGACGTAGTGCCAGGTGAACCGGAGCCACCGGCGCCGGGGCGCGGTGGCCTGAGGCGTCACACCCGGCGTGGCCGGCGTCGCGGTCTGGATGGTTTCCGGGGTTCGGGTCGGAGTCATGACACAAACGGTGCCGTCCCGCCGTCCGGGGGCCAACGGAAGGGACCGGAGAGGTCCGGAAACTTGGGATCCCTGTCTTTCTGACACAGTGCCGCCCGCGTGGAGTCGTCCTCCCTCGGACATCCCGTCCCGGTGGCCTGAGCCGGGCCCGCCGCGATCACGACACGGGGCTCCGCCGCGACGGTGATGAAGAAAAATTACAGAAGCTTCACGCCTCGTGGAAATTATTGACGGAGCTTCCGTGCGCCCGTAGGGTCCGGTCAAAGTCCCGCCTTTCGGCATCGACGAGACCCCCCACCGGAGCGGTTCATGAAGCGTCTAGCAGCGGCAGCGGTGCTGCTCAGCCTTGCCGCCGTCACGGCATGCGGCAGCGGCACCACGGAGAACGGGTCCGCCGGCGGCGGTGGCGGGCTCTTCACCACGATCGACGTCAACAGGCCGGGCATCGACCCGAACGCGCCCGCGAACCCGTACAACCCCAAGGGCAACTCCTTCCTGGGGTACAACGCGATGAAGCTGGCCTGGATCAAGAACCACCTGACCGACCCGAACCAGTTCTATCCGGGCATCGCCGCGAGCTGGGAGATCGCCCCCGACAACTCCTCGATCACCATCAAGCTGCACCCTGGCAACAAGTGGTCCGACGGCAAACCGGTGACCGCCGAGGACGTCCGGCTCTCCATCGGCATCGCCTACACCCAGGGCAGCACCGCCTTCGCGATCACACCGGGCGCGGCGGGCGCGGCGGCGGACGTGCAGGTCGTCGACGACACGACGGTCAAGGTCACGCAGGACATGACCAACCCGAGCGCCAAGTTCGCCCGCGGCGTGCTCGACACCTACGTGGCGCCCGCGCACGTGTGGGGCGGCGTGCTGCCGGCCGACTTCTGGGACAAGCTGAAGCTCTCGCGCGGCACCGGCGGCGACGCCGAGAAGGCCCGTGAGGAGATCACGGCACTGGGCGAGAAGATCATCGCCTTCGCGCCGCCGAAGGACGTCTCCGCCGGCCCGTTCGTGCTGGAGCGGGCGAACCCGGGCGAGGCGCTGCTGCTGAAGAACAAGAACTTCTACAACGCCGCGAACGTCGCCCCCGACCAGGTGAAGTTCCTCAACTACACCGGCAACGAGCAGATCTGGAACTACCTGATCTCCGGCAAGCTCGACCACGCCGGTTTCACCGCGGCTCCCGCCGACGTGATGAACAAGATCAAGCAGGCGCCCGGCAGCAACATCATCAAGGGCTACTCGCCGGTGGCCGTCGGCCTGGCGTTCAACCAGTCCAGGAAGCCCTACGACAACGTGCACGTGCGCCGCGGCCTGGCCTACCTGATCGACCGCGAGCAGGTCGTCAAGGTCGCCTCACCCGAGGGCGGCACCCCGGCCGTGACCACCTCCGGCATCCACCAGAAGCCCGCCCAGGAGTGGCTGGGCGCCGGCCTCGCCGAGCTGGAGCCGTACCGGTACGACGTGGCCAGGGCCGAGGAGGAGTTCAAGGCCGCGGGGCTGCAGAAGAAGGACGGCAGGTGGACGCTGGCCGACGGCACGCCGTGGAAGGTCACCATGCACGCCCCGGCGGGTTTCTCCGACTGGATCTCCGCGCAGGAGAACATCAAGGGCCAGCTCGCCGAGAACGGCGTGGACGCCGAGGTCGTCACCGTCGCCGACTACCCGCTCTACCTGGAGGAGATCGCGGCCGGCAAGTACGACACGGGCTTCTGGCTGATCGCGCTCGGCCCCGCGCCGTACGACATCTACCAGCGCCTGTACGGAGCCTCCAACGGCTGGACCAACGTGGCCGGCGAGATCCGGCACGCGGCCCCGGGCAAGGGCGGCAACTGGATGGGCGGCGCCGAGGAGATCGACGTCGAGGGCGTCGGCAGGATCAACCCCGGCGAGCTGACCGGCAGGCTGAACGCGGCCGACGCCGAGGCGGCCAAGCCGATCATGCTCCAGCTCGCCAAGGCCGCCAACCAGGACCTGCCGGTCATCCAGCTCTGGGACTACGTCAACACCCAGTTCACCAACACCGGCCGGTTCACCGGCTGGCCGGAGCAGGACAGCGACCTGCTGCGCCTGCCCGCCGGGGTGTGGATCCAGCTGGGCATGGTGAAGAAGGCCCAGTAGGAAGGTCCGGCGGGAGAACGCCCGGAAGAAGACCCGGAAGAAGACCCAGGAGAAGACTCGGTAGGCATGACGGTTATCGCACGGCGTCTCGCGGGCCACCTGGCCCGCGGGATCGCCATGGTCCTCGTGGTCGCCACGATCAGTTTCTTCATCATCCGCAACATCCCCGGCGACCCCATCGCGGCGCGCTACCAGAAGCTGGTGGAGCAGGGCATGTCACCGGAGGCGGCCGAGCGTGCCACGGCCGTCATGTACGGATTCCTGCCCAGCGGCACGCTCTGGGAGCAGTACGTCGACTACATGGGCGGCCTGTTCCGCTTCGACCTGGGCGTCTCGGTCACCAACCCCGGCACCCCGGTGACGACGGTGCTGGGCGAGGCGGCCAAGTGGACCGTCCTGCCGGTGCTGACCGGCACGCTGCTGAGCTTCCTGCTCGGCGTGACCATGGGCGTGTACGCCGCCATCAAGCGCTCGGGCGTGCTGGGCGACCTCCTGGCGATCTCCGGCTCGCTGCTGCACGGGGTGCCGCAGTACGTGCTGGCGCTGCTGATGGGCGCGATCTTCACCACGCTGATCCCGGTCCTGCCGCCGGGCGGCACCGCCGACATCCTGTTCGAGCCCGGGTTCAACGCCGGCTACATCGGCTCGCTGATCGAGCACGCCACGCTGCCGGTGGTGACGTACGCGCTGGCGGGCTACGGCGGCTGGATCCTGGCGATGAAGTCGAGCGTGGTCACGGTGCTCGGCGACGACTTCATCCTGGCCGCGGAACTGCGCGGGATGAAACGCTCGATCATCTTCCGGTACATCATGCGCAACGCGATCCTGCCGCTGTTCACGATCCTGGCGATCTCGCTGGGCCTGCTGTTCGGCGGCGCGATCTTCATCGAGAAGATCTTCAACTACCCGGGACTGGGCTTCCTGCTCATCGAGAGCGTCACCAACCGCGACTACGCCCTGATGGGCGGCGCGTTCCTGATCATCACGGTGGCGATCGTGGTGGCCAACATCCTGGCCGACCTGTTCTACACGGTCATCGACCCGCGGGTCCGTTCCGGCGCGGAGGCGGCGGCATGAGCAGCGCCATCCTGGAGACCGGCGGCACGACGGCGGCCATGCGCCGCGACTTCTGGCGCGGCGTGTGGCGGGTGATGCGGCGCAAGCCCAGCCGCCTGGCCGGGGCCGTCATCCTGCTCGGCTTCGCGTTCATGGGCGTGTTCGGGCCGATGTTCCATCCCGAGCCGCTCCCGCGCGACCCGGACGAGATCTACGCGCCGATGAGCGCCGAGCACTGGTTCGGCACCGACGGGCAGGGGCGGGACGTGCTCGCGCAGGTCGTCACCGGCTCGCGGTACGTGCTGCTGAGTGCCCTGGTCACCGCCGTCATCACGGTGGTGCTCGGCACCGCGATCGGGCTGTTCTCCGGCTTCAAGCGGGGCCGCTGGGACACCGTGCTCATGCGGCTGACCGACATGAAGCTGACGATCCCCGGTCTGCCGCTGCTGCTGGTGCTGTCGACGGTGTGGTCGTTCGGCAGCGCGGTGGAGATGGGGCTGGTGCTGGGCCTGCTCGGCTGGGGCACCGTGGCGCGGGCGGTGCGCGCGCAGACGCTGTCGCTGCGCGAGCGCGGCTTCATCGAGGCGGTCCGCGGCCTGGGACTGCCCACCACCCACATCGTGGGCAGGGAGCTGCTGCCCAGCATGGCGCCGTACATCGCGATGAGCATGCTCATCACGGTCACCGGCGCCGTCTACGCGCAGGTGGGCCTGTTCTTCCTGGGCGTGCTGCCGTACGAGGCGGACAACTGGGGCGTCATGCTCAACCTCTCGGTGTTCGGCGGGGGCGCGCTGACCACCACCGCGGCGCTGCCGTACATGCTGGCGCCGCTGCTGGCGATCCTGCTGCTGACCCTGGGCATCGTGCTCGTGGTGGACGCCATGGACGAGATCTTCAACCCCCGCCTGCGTGAGGAGTGACGGGTGCCTGCGACCCCATCGGCCATCCCCGGCGGGAAGACCGCCTCCGGCGAGAGGACCGCTCCCGGCGTTCGGATCGGCGGGCTGACCGTCGTCTACCGGACCCCGGCCGGCGAGCTGCCCGCCGTCTCCGGAGTCGACCTGGACCTGCCACCCGGGACGATCACCGGCGTGGTCGGCGAGTCGGGCTCCGGCAAGTCCACCCTGGCGCTCTCGCTGCTCAACGCCGTCCAGCCGCCCGGCCGGATCAGCGCCGGCAGCGTGGAGATCGACGGCCTCGGCGACGTCGTGGCCCTGCGCGGCGAGGACCTGCGCAGGGCCCGGGGACGGCACGTCGGCTACGTCTTCCAGGCCGCCCAGAACTCTCTCAACCCCCTCAAGACAGTCGGGAGGCAACTGCTCGACCTCGGCCGCTCACACGGGGTGGGGGACCTGCGCGCCCTGGTGCGCGAGGCCGGGGACCTGCTCGGCCGGATGGGCCTGGACGGCGCCCGCGTGCTGGACTCCTACCAGCACGAGTTGTCCGGCGGCATGCGCCAGCGCGTCGGCATCATGTTCGCGCTGGTCCTCAACGCCCACCTCGTCGTGCTGGACGAGCCCACCACCGCGCTGGACATGATCACCCAGGCGACGATCCTGCGGATCATCCGGGAGGTCCACGAGGAGCGCGGGCTCACCACCCTGGTCATCACCCACGACCTCGGCGTGGTGGCGGAGGTCGCCGACCGGTTGGCCGTCATGTACGGCGGGCGCCTGGTCGAGCAGGGCCCCACCCGCCAGGTGCTGGGCGACCCCCGCCATCCCTACACCCGGGGCCTCATCCAGGCCATCCCGCGCCTGGTCGGCGACATCGGCGAGGCCAGGGCGCTGCCCGGCCGCCCGCCGACGCTCGCCACGATCCCGGCACGGGGATGTGTGTTCCGGGAACGGTGCCCGCTGCGCATGGACGTCTGCGAGAGCGAGCACCCGCCCGCGGTCGCGCACGGGGCGCGGCTCGTGTCGTGCCATGCCGTCGAGGCGGTCACCGCCGGAGCGCGGAAGGAGCAGGCGTGATCACGGGACAGGGCATCACCAAGACCTTCAGGCAGCGGGGCGGCGTGCTCGGCGGCCGGGAGGTGAGGGCGCTGCGCGGTGTCGACGTCGCCATCGCCAGGGGCGGGGCGGTCTCGTTCATCGGCGAGTCCGGCTGCGGGAAGACGACCCTGGGCCGGATCCTCGCCGGGCTGGAGAGCCACGACTCCGGTGAGATCACCATCGACGGCGTCTCCATGGCGTCGCTGCGCCCGCGGGCGCGCCGGCCGTACTTCCGCCGGATCCAGCTCATCCACCAGGACCCCTACTCGGCGCTCAACCCGACCCGCACGGTGCACCAGGCGCTGACCGCGCCCCTGGCGCTGCGGGCCCGGCAGACCGGCCGGCCGAAGGGATGGATCGACGAGCGGGCCGCGGAACTGCTCGGGCTGGTCGGCCTCGACCCCGGCTACGCGCTGCCGCGCTACCCGCACCAGCTCTCCGGCGGCATGCGCCAGCGCGTCGTCATCGCCCGGGCCCTGACCGTGGATCCGGAGGTGCTCGTCGCCGACGAGGCCGTCTCGATGATCGACGTCTCGCTCCGGCTGGGCATCCTGGCGCTGCTTCGGGACCTGCGCGAGCGGCTCGGCGTGAGCGTGCTGTTCATCACCCACGACGTGGCGACCGCCCGCTACATCGGCGGCGACGGCGAGCTGTACGTCATCTACCGGGGACAGGTCGTCGAGCGCGGCCCCGTGGAGACGATCATCTCCGCCCCCGTCCACCCGTACACCCAGGCGCTGCTGTCGGCGATCCCGGTGCTGCACGGCCTGGAGGTGCCGGGAGGGCAGGCGGTGACGCCGGTCGGGGCGCTGGAGGAGGACAAGCACGACGCGGGCTGCCTGTTCGCCCGGCGCTGCCCGTTCGCCACCGGGCGCTGCACCGCCGAGGTCCCGGTCCTCGGCCGCACCGGCGACATCCCGCAGGAGCACGCCTGCCTGCACCCCGAACGCCGCGGCGTCGTCGCCATGCCGGCAGGCCGGGCGTGAACCCGGTGGGCGGAGACCGGGCGGCCCGGCAGACCCCTGGCAAGCCCGGCGCGGGAGATCCCGCGCCGGGGGAGATCCGGGAGGCGTCCGCCGCAGAGCTGGCCGCGCTCGGCGAGACCGCCGGGGCCGCGCTCACCCTCGACCCCGGGGAGGGGCAGGCGCTGGTCTCCCGGCTCGCCGCTCCGCCCCCGGAACGCCGCTGGACCGCGCTGACGACTCCCGGTCTCGACGGCGCCGTCTTCGTCTCGGTCTCCGGGCGCGACGCCGCCGTCGGGCACATCGACCTGCTGGCCGTCCACCCCGGCGCCCGGGGCCGGGGGTACGGCCGGGCGCTCGTCGGCGCGGCCGAGGCGTGGCTGCGGGCCGAGGGGGCGGCCGAGGCCCGCTTCGCCGGGAACCCGCCCTGCTACGCCTGGCCGGGTATCGACGTGCGCTACACCCCGGCCGCCTGCCTGGCCGAGAGTCTCGGCTACGAGCGTTACCACACCGCCTGGAACATGACGGTCGACCTGGCCGCCGCGGATCTGTCCACCGAGGCCGACGTGGAACGCCTGGCGGAGCGGGGCGTCACCGTGCACGCCGCCGGACGGGACGACGCCGTGCACGCCGCCGGGCCGCCGCTGGAACGCGCCACGGCCTCCGCTCCGGCGGACGGGGGAGACCGCGCCGCCGTGGCCGCCTTCGTGCGCGCCCACTGGAAGGACACCTGGGCCTGGGAGGCGGAGCAGGCGAGCGGCTGCCACTACGCCGCGCGCGACGGGGAGATCCTCGCCTTCGCGGCCTGGGGCGCCCGGCCCTCCTGGTTCGGCCCGATGGGCACCGTCCCGGCCGCCCGGGGCCTGGGTCTCGGGCGGGTGCTGCTGCGCCGCTGCCTGGCCGAGATGCGGGCGGCCGGGACGGTGAGCGCGCAGATCTCCTGGGTGGGCCCGCTGGGCTTCTACTCGCGGGCGGTCGGCGCGCGCGCCGAGCGGGTCTTCTGGCTCTACCGCCGCAGCCTGCGGTGACCGGCGGGACGGAGACAGCGGAGGAGGCGGGGGAGGAGACGGAGGCGGGAACGGCCGCCGGAACAGGCCGCGCGACTCCGGGACGGATGAGTGACATGTCTCGTCTTAGAAGATAATTTACACAAGAGAAGGTCTTGATGAAAATTAGCGACATGGGGCGTCATGACTGATTCACTCGCCGGGCTGTCCACCGAACAGAGTGATCCGCGCTACCGGGAGATCGACCGGCTCTCGACCGAGCAGGTGGCCCGGCTGATGAACGCCGCCGACGCGACCGTGCCCGCGGCGGTGGCCGAGGCGATCCCGGAGATCGCCGCCGCGATCGACGCGATCGTCGACCGGATGAAGCGGGGCGGGCGCCTGATCTACGTGGGCGCGGGCACCTCGGGCCGGCTGGCCGTGCTGGACGCCTCCGAGTGCCCGCCGACCTTCGGCACCGACCCGGAGCTGGTGCAGGGTGTCATCGCGGGCGGCGAGCCGGCGCTGACCCGCTCGGTCGAGGGGGCCGAGGACGACGCCCCGGCCGGGGCCGCCGCCATGGAGGAGCG
This sequence comes from Planobispora rosea, assembly GCF_014648175.1. GTDB lineage: Bacteria > Actinomycetota > Actinomycetes > Streptosporangiales > Streptosporangiaceae > Planobispora > Planobispora rosea. Next base: position 50,789 of record NZ_BMQP01000025.1, on the reverse strand, counting down.
GCAGGTGGGCGCCCTCGACTCGGTGGTGGGCGTCTCCGCCAGCGGCCGGGCGGCGTTCGTCGTGGGAGCCCTGCGCGAGGCGGCGCGCAGGGACGCGCTGACCCTGGCGCTGACCTGCAACGCCGGCACCCCCATCGCGGCGGCGGCGCGGCACCCGATCGAGGTCGTCGTCGGCGCCGAGGTGGTGACCGGATCGACCCGGCTCAAAGCGGGGACCGCGCAGAAGCTGGTCCTCAACATGATCTCCACGATCGCGATGATCGGGCTGGGCCGTACCTACGGCAACAACATGATCGAGGTGTCGGCGGCCAACGCCAAGCTCGCCGACCGGGCCACGCGGATGGTCAGCGACATCACCGGGAGCGGCCTGCCCGCCGCCCGCTCCGCGCTGGAGTCGGCGGACTGGAACGTGAAGGTCGCGGTGCTCATGGTCGAGCAGGGTCTGGACAGCGAGGGCGCCCGCACCCTGCTGGCGGCTCACGGCGACAACCTCGAGGCCGCCCTGGCCGCCGAGGGGGTGCGCGGTGGCTGATCCGCCCGCGGCCTGTTCCGCGCTGGAGCGCGTCCTGGCGGACGCCGTGCCCGGGGTGTGCTCGGCCGCGGTGGCGGCGGTCGCCGTGGGCGGGCGGGTGGCCGCCGTCGCCGCGGTGGGCGAGGCCGTACGGTATGCCGGGGTGTCGGAGGAGCTCCTGCCCGAGCGCCCGCCCGTCCGGCACGACTCGCTCTTCGACCTCGCCTCGGTCACCAAACTGTTCACGACGGCCGTCGTGCTGTCCCTGGCCGAGGACGGGCTCGTCGGCCTCGACGAGCCCGTCGCCGGCCTGCTGCCCGCCTGCTACGGCGGGCACCCGGAGATCACCCTCCGGCACCTGCTCACCCACACGGCGGGCCTGCCGCCCGGCCGCCGGGCCGACCGGGAGATCCCCGGGGAGGGGCCCGAGGTCCACGCCGCCCGCATGGAGTGCGTGCTGTCCACCGCGCCGCTGCACGCCGCCGGAGAGCGCTACCTCTACTCCGACGTCGGGATGATCACCGTGGGCCGGGTGGCCGAGCTCGCCGGGGGAGCGCCCCTCGATGTGCTGGTCCGCTCCCGCGTCACCGGTCCGCTGGGCCTGGCCGACACCGTCTACCGGCCCGGCGGGCCGCTGCTGTCCCGGACCGTCGCCACCGAGTACAAGGCCGAGCGTTCCCGCCCCGGGTGCGTGCGGGGCGAGGTCCACGACGAGACCGCGTACGGCCTGGGCGGCGTCGCCGGGCACGCCGGGATCTTCTCCACGGCGGGAGACCTGCTCCGCTTCGCCGAGACGCTGCGCACCGGGGGAGAGCCCGTCCTGCGCCCGGACACCGTCGCGGAGATGACCCGCGACCAGGGGATCGAGGGCGACGGCTTCCGCCACGGGCTCGGTGTGCGGATCGGCGACCCCGCCATCACCGGCCCGCTGCCCGGCGCCTACGGCCACTCCGGCTTCACCGGCACCTCCCTCGTCGTCGATCCCGCCCGCGCGCTGACCGTCGTCCTGCTGACCAACAACGTCCACCCCCTGCGCGGCCGTCCCGGCATCCGGGCCCTGCGCCACGCCGTCGCCGCCGAGGCCCTGCGCCTGACCTGAGCACGGCCCCCCCGATCGTCCTTCCGGTGGAGGCGGGTCATCCCCGGGTCGCATCCCGGATCTCCGCGCTCCCGGTCCGGCGGGCCCGCGAGGTCGGTCCGAGGGCCGATCCGCCCGGCGGGGCCCCGATGGAAACCTGATCGCCGGGAGGGACGGCACCCCGCCACGGCGGGCGCCGGCTCCCTCCACCGTCAGCCGACATCACACGGGGATCGGATACATGGGGACGAGGAAAACCGGCGGCCGGAAACGGTCCGGAGGGAAGGGACGGCTGCGCAGGGCGGCCCGGATCGCGGGCGGGGCGGCGGCCGTACTGCTCCTCCTGGCGGGGGCCGGATGCGGGGCCGAGACCGTCGCGGCGGCGGGGGACGGCACCCGGCATCCGATGCCCGGCAGGCTCGTCGACGTCGGCGGCCACCGGCTCCACCTGCACTGCGAGGGCCCCCGATCGGGCGGTCCGACCGTCCTGCTCGACGCCGGATGGGGCGAGTCCTCCACCACCTGGGCGGGCGTGCGCTCCGCCCTGGCCGCCCGTTCGGTCCGGGCGTGCGCCTACGACCGCGCCGGGTACGCCTGGAGCGAGCCCGGCCCCGGGCCCCGGGACGCGAGCCGGGCGGCCGGCGAACTGCACACCCTGCTGGAACGCAGCGGTGAGAGCGGGCCGTTCGTCCTGGCCGCCCACTCCTACGGGGGCCACGTCGTGCGCCTGCTCGCCGACCGTCACCCCGGCAAGGTCGCGGGAATGGTCCTGGTGGACGTCAGCGACGCGTCCGGGACGTCGGACGCCGCCATCGAGGCGAGCGTCCCGCTGATGACCGCCCAGACGCGCCTGTACGGCCTGGCCGCCCGGCTCGGCCTCGTCCGCTGGGCCAGGGGCTGGTTGCTGCCGGACACCGCCACGGGGCCGGGCCGCGAGCACGCGCCGGTCGTCTACGGACCCGGCTCGCTGGCGGCGGCGGCCCGGGAGGCGGAGTCGTTGCCCGCCAGCACCCGCCAGGTCCACGCCACCGAGCGCCCCGGAGCGTGGGGGGACATGCCCGTCGTGGTGATCGCCGCCCGCGCCGGGGGCCCGCCGGGGGTTCACGAGTCCCTGGCGGAGCTGTCCGGCCGGGGCCGGTACGTGCTCGCCGACACCGACGAGCACTACGTCCACCTCGCCCGGCGGGACCTGGTGGTCGGCGCCATCGCGGAGGTCGTCTCCTCCGCCCGTCCCTGAACGGAGGCGCCACCGGCTCCGGGGCTTGACCTGGAGCGCGCTCCACGTCCCAGACTCCTGTCCGAGGCCCGGAGACGACGGGCGCGAACGGGAGTAAACAATGAAATATCGCACTATTGGCACCGATCCGAAGACCCGCCGCGAGGTGAGCGTGCTCGCCCTCGGCGCGATGCTGTTCGGGTCGGTGACCGACGAGAAGACGTCCTTCGCCATCCTCGACCGCTACGTCGAGGCCGGCGGGACGTTCATCGACACCTCCGACAACTACGCCTTCTGGGTCGACGGCGGTCAGGGCGGGCAGAGTGAGGAACTGCTCGGCCGGTGGCGGCGGAGCCGCGGCGTCGGCGACGAGGTCGTCATCGCGACCAAGCTGGGGGCGCGGCCGCTCGCGCCCGGGACCAGCTACGTCGACAACGCGGAGGGGTTGTCGGCCAAGGTCATCCGGGAGTCCGCCGAGCGCAGCCGGGAGCGGCTCGGGGTGGACAAGATCGACCTGCTGTACGCGCACATCGAGGACCGGACGGTCCCGCCGGGCGAGACCGTCGAGGGCTTCGCCGAACTGGTGGCGGAGGGGACGGTCGGCCTGCTCGGGGTGAGCAACCACGCGATCTGGCGGGTGGAGCGGGCCCGCGCCCTCGCCGTGGCGGCCGGGCTGCCCGGTTACGAGGTCCTGCAGTACCAGCACAGCTACCTCCGGGCACGCTCCGACATGCCCGAGCCGCTCTTCCCCGACGGCAGCCTCGGCCACGCCGGAGCCGAGCTCCGGAGCTACCTGCGGGCCGAGCCCGGCCTGACCCTGGTGGCCTACTCGCCGCTGCTCCACGGCGTCTACACCCGCCGGGACAAGCAGCTCCCGCCGGACTACGACCACCCGGGCACGCCCGCCCGGCTGGCGGTGCTGCGCGAGGTCGCGGAGGAGACGGGGGCGACCGCGAACCAGGTGGTGCTGGCCTGGCAGATCGGCGGGGAGCTGCCGGTGATCCCGCTGGTCGGGATGTCCTCGGTGGCGCAGCTGGAGGAGAACCTGGCCGCGGTGGAGCTGGAGCTGACGGAGGACCAGCGCGCCCGCCTGGACGCGGCGCACTGAGCGGGCACCCGGGGACGCCTGATCGCGATGGGGCCTGATCACGATGGGCGCGTCGCCGCATCCGGCCCCTGGACGCCGTGCTCAGCTCACGGGCGGTCAGGTCGGCCGGACATCGCGTGAACCTCGTCGTCCCTCCGGTCCGCGGCGGGCGCCTCGACGCGGCGGCCGGCCCAGACCCGGCTGAGCTGAAGGAGGCTCAGGCCGAACAGCAGCACGCCCAGGGGGATGTGCAGGGTCTTCAGACCCGCGATGCCCAGCGCCACCTGCGCCAGGACGAGCCCCAGGAACCCGGCCGCGTGCAGGATGGGCCTGGGCGAGCCGCCGCCCGGCCGCCACACCAGGACCGCGGTGACCAGGTGCAGCACCGTCGCGACGAACACCCCGTACGACGACGCGCTGTGCAACGTGTGCCCGCTGGGCGTGGACAGCAGCAGCCCGGCGGTGACCGGAGTGGAGAAGAGGGCCAGGGTCTGCAGGGCGATCGCGGCACGGAGGAACACGGGTGACTCCTTGACTGGTGCGGACGGCTGGGGACGGCGGCGGGCTGTGCGCCGGAGGGTGTCCCGGTAGTCCGACGGAACAGCCGCCGGGAATGTGAGGCGACGCGCCGCCCCCGCATCCCCGGCCGCGCCGTTCCGCCGTCCGGGGCGGAACTACGGGATGTCCTGCGGCCCGGCCGTCCACGGCCTGAGCTTGTCGGGGTTGCGTACCGTCCAGATGCGTGTGATCCGGTCGTCTGCGATCTCGAACGCCATCACCGACACGGTGACGCCGTTGCGCTGGGCCACCAGACCGGGCTGGCCGTTGACCGTACGCTCCAGGAGCGTCAGGTCGGGCGCCATGCCCGCGATGGCCAGGGCGTAGCGCACGATCTGCTCGCCGCCTTCGATTGGGTGGAGGGCGGCGCCGGCGAGACCGCCGCCGTCGGAGATCATCGTGACGTCGGGGGCGAGCAGGCCGATGAGGGCGCCGACGTCCTTGGTCTCCCACGCCTGCCTGAAGTCCCTGATGACGTCGGCGCGCCGGGCCGCCGGAGCCGGGGAGGCCCGGGATGCGCGGATGCGCCGGCGGGCCGAGGAGGCCAGCTGGCGGCAGGCCGCCGGGGTACGGCCGACGATCTCGGCCACCTCGGCGAAGGAGTAGCGGAAGACATCGTGCAGGACGAACGCCACGCGCTCGGCCGGGGTCATCGACTCCAGCACGACGAGGAAGGCCATGCTGATCGACTCGTCGAGGGTGACGCGGTCAGCCGGGTCGGCCGGGTCGGCCGTGGAGCCGCCCGGACGCCCGGTGATCCACTCCGTGCGGTCGGGCAGCGGCTCGGGGATCCATTCGCCCACGTAGCGCTCGCGCCGGGCGCGGGCCGAACCGAGCAGGTCGAGGCAGACGCGGCTGGCGACCGTCGTCAGCCAGGCGCCGGGGGACTCGATGGCCTCCTGCTGCTGCCGGGACATGGCGTACCAGCGGGCGTAGGTCTCCTGGACGACATCCTCGGCGTCGGACAGGGAACCGAGGAGCCGGTAGGCGAGATTGGTCAGCTGGCGCCGCTCGCTGACGACCGCGCTCAGGCTCGGATCGAGCCGGGGGTGGCCCGGCTCGGATGGGGTGGTCATGGTGTGCCGTCTTCCCTCCGTCGCAACCGCCTTCATCTGTCCGACGAGACAGGGCGCCGGAGTGTGAGGCCGGCGGGCCTGCTCGCCGGATCCCGCCCGTCCGCCGGGCCGGACACCGCTAGGCTGGGCCTGTGATCCGTTTCCCGAGCCCCCGCCGGTAGCATGCCGATCCCCGAGTATCTCGCCTCGCTGCGTGCCCGCGTCGGGCACGACCTCATGGTCCTCCCGTCGGTGAGCGCCTGCGTGTTCGACGACGACGGCCGCCTCCTCATGGCGTGCCACGAGAGCGGCGTGTGGGCTCCCCCGGGCGGCCTGGTCGAGCCGGACGAGCACCCCGCCGACGCCCTGGTCCGCGAGGTCCGCGAGGAGGTCGGCCTCGCGGTGGAGCCGCTCGGTATCATCGGCGTCCACGGCGGGCCGGAGTTCCGGGTCCACTATCTGAACGGCGACCAGACCTCCTACGTGATCACGGTGTACGGTTGCGCGCTCCTGGGCGGCGAGATCGTCCCGGACGGTGAGGAGGTCAGCGAGGCGCGCTTCATGCACGAAGCCGAGATGGCGGGCCTGAAGCTGCCCCGCTGGGCGCCCGTCGTGCTGCCCGAGGCGTTCGCCTGGTGGCACGCGCGGCGGGGCTGACCGCCGGCGGTCCCGGATTCCTCCCGGGGCAGTACGGCGGGGGCGGTTCAGGAGGACCGGCCCCGGCGGGGAGAGTCGGCCAGAAACCCGTCCAGGGCGTCACGGGTGGCCCGCAGGGCGGCGTCCGAGGTCTCGAAGGTGCGCTGGGCGACCCCGACGAAGACGCAGTCGACGATCAGCAGCTGGCTGATCCGGCTGGCCAGCGCGCCGGGGCGGAAGGCGGTCTCCCGGCCCGCGGAGATGAGGACGTGGTCGGCCAGCTCGGCCAGGGACGAGCGCGGGTTGTTGGTGATCGCCACGGTCGTGGCCCCGGCCTTGCGCGCGACGCGTACCGGTCCCAGCACGTCGGAGGTCTCGCCGGTGCAGCTCACGCCGACCACCACGTCGCCCTCCCGGACCAGCGCGGCGCTGGTGACCGCCAGGTGCGCGTCCGTGAAGGCGTGACCGGACAGGCCGATGCGCATGAGCTTCTGCGCCATGTCGATCGCCACCAGGCCCGACGCGCCGACCCCGTAGACGTCCACCCGCCGGGCGGCGGACACCGCCCCCACGACGGCGTCCAGCGTGTCGGGGGAGAGTTGCGCGGCGGTGTCGGCCAGCGCCTCCGACTCGGCCCGCGTCACCTTCGCGATCACGTCGGTGAGCGGGTCGTCGGGCGCCAGGTCGCCGGGGACCAGCCGTTCGGGGGCCCGGCTGGCGACCGCCGCGGCCAGCGCGAAGCGCAGCTGGGAGTATCCGGCGAAGCCGAGGGCCCGGGCGGTGCGCACGATGGTGGCCTCGCTGGTCCCGGAGACCGCGCTGAACTCGGTGATGGTGCTGCGGGCCACCATTCCCGGATCGTCGAGGATGCGGGCGGCGATGGCCTGGGCGGCGGGGGTGAGCGAGGGCAGGACCGCCCGGATCGTCGCCACGAGGTTCGTCGGGCTGGGGCCTTCGTTCTCAGTCATGCGCAACCCTCGTGACGATGGTCTCCGGTCGTGGAAGCGTGGCGCCCGGCGGGAACGCCGTGCTGGTCCACCGATTCCACCCTTCCATGTAGGGATCAGCTTATTTGCCACCGGTCAGCCAGCGCGCGACCACACGGGCGGAAGCCCGGGAGACACCATGCGTGGTGACATATACCGCTCCGACCGGCTCATCGGGAATCCCGGTCTCCACAACGATCGCGTCGGGCCGGAGCCGTACGGCCCGGGCCAGCGCCTCCCGGACCCAAGGGCGCCGCCCGGCGTCGTGGACGACCAGCACGACCGGCCGGCCGTCCGGCAGGGCGGGCAGCTCGGGCTCCCGGGCGGTGACGGTGTGCCCGGCCGTGCCGGGCAGCGTCTCGCGCAGCGCGCCCAGCAGGCCGGTGGGAGTGGCCGGATCGGCGGCGAGGTTGGGACGGGGGGCGATGTCGACGACGAACGGCGGAGCCGGGAGCGGGGGAGGGGGAGGGGGAGGGGGAGACCCGTCGATCCCCGGCTCCGCTCCCCGGAACGCGCCGTCCGCTTCCGCGGTCGCCGGGGTCCCCGTAGTCCCAGCGGTCTCAGCGGTCTCAGCGATCTCAATGGTCTCAGTCATCACGGTGGTCCTGGCGGTGGCCGCGGTCGCGGCAGGCCCGGGGACGACGATCCGCACGGCCGCGCGGGCGGCCTCCAGGCCGAGGGCCACCCCCTCCGCCCCGTCCTCGGAGCCGGAGCCCGGGGCGCTGCGGAGGTCCGCCCGCCCGGCGTGCCAGGCGGCCAGGGCCAGGACGCGGGAGGCGGCCTCGGCCAGGCGCTCCTCGGGGAGCCGTCCCGCGTGCACCGCCTCGACGATCGCGTCGCGCAGCTCGTGGACGTTCTCACCGCCGGGGGAGGAGACCCCCGTGCAGATCGCGTCCGCGCCTGCGGCCAGCGCGCGGACCGCGATCTCGCCGGGCGGGTGGAGGGCGGCCACGGCGCGCATCTCGATGGCGTCGGTGACCAGCATGCCGTCGAAGCCCAGCTCCTCGCGGAGCAGGCCGGTCAGGATCCGGCGGCTCAGCGTGGCGGGGGCGTCCGGGTCGAGCGCGGGGACCAGCAGGTGGCCGCACATCACCGCCCGGACCCCGGCCGCCAGCGCCGCGCGGAACGGCGGCAGGTCGCGCTCGCGGAGCACGTCGAGGGAGGCGTGCACGGCCGGCAGGGCGAGGTGGGAGTCGGTGACGGTGTCGCCGTGGCCGGGGAAGTGCTTGGCGCAGGCGGCCACCCCCGCGCCCTGCAGTCCCCGTACCCATGCGGCGGTGTGGCGGGCGGCGAGCGCCGGGTCGGGGCCGAAGGAGCGCACGCCGATCACCGGGTTGGCCGGGTTCGCGTTGACGTCCGCGACGGGGGCGTAGTCCAGGGTGATGTCCGCGGCGGCCAGGAGGCGGCCGATCGCCCGGGCGACCCCCTCGGTCCGCCCGGTGTCGTCGGCCACGCCCAGCGCCCGGTTGCCCGGGAACGAGCTGCCGGTCCCGGCCTCCAGCCGGGTGACCGACCCGCCCTCCTCGTCGACCGCGACGACCATGGCCGGGCTCTCCGCTCGCAGTGCCGCGACGAGCCCGGCCGTCTGGGCGGGATCGACCAGGTTCCTGGCGAACAGCACGACCCCGCCGAGGCCCTCGCCCAGGGCGCGGCGCAGCCAGCCGGGCGGGGCGGTGCCGTCGAAGCCGGGCTGGAGCACGGTCATGGCCAGCCGGGCCAGATCGGGACTGCTGTGCGGCATCGGTCGCCTTCCCGGCGGTCGTCTCCCCGGCGGTCGCCTCGCGGCGGGGCGCCTTCCCGCCTCCGGTGTCGTACGACGCCGCGGGCCGGGCGTCTGGCAGCAGGTTACACATCGATGACGCTTTCTTTCATCGGCATTGATGTGAATGTAATTTTCTGTCACCGCCGGCATCGGCGCCCTCGTCTTCGCCCCCCCCAGGAGTCCGCATGAGCTGCCCACCCACCCGGCGTACCATCCTGCGCGGTCTGGCCCTGGCCGCCACCGCGTCGGCCGTTCCGCTGCCCGCCCTCGCCTCGCCGCTTCCCGGCCGCGCCTCCTCGCCCTCCCCGGACCCCGCCGGGTACGTCCCGCCGCTGCGCCAGATGCGCGGCATGTGGATCGCCTCGGTGCTCAACATCAACTGGCCGTCCAAGCCGGGTCTCACCGCCGACGAGCAGAAGGCCGAATACCTCGCCTGGCTCGATCTCGCCCAGGCGCGCAGGCTCAACTCGGTCTTCGTGCAGATCCGGCCGACCGCCGACGCCTTCTGGCCCTCGCCGTACGAGCCCTGGTCGCAGTACCTGACCGGCACACAGGGGCAGGACCCCGGCTACGACCCGCTGGCCTTCCTGGTGGAGCAGACACACCGCCGGGGCCTGGCCTTCCACGCCTGGTTCAACCCCTACCGCGTGTCGATGCAGGGTGACCCGGCCAGACTCCACCCCGACCACCCCGGCCGCCGGCACCCCGACTGGATCGTCGCCTACGGCGGCAGGCTCTACTACAACCCCGGCATGCCCGAGGTCCGCGCGTTCGTGCAGGACGCCATGATGGACGCGGTCACCCGATACGACATCGACGGCCTGCACTTCGACGACTACTTCTACCCGGTCAACACCCCGGCCTTCGACGACAGCGCCGCGTTCACCCGGTACGGCCAGGGCTTCCCCGACCTGGCGGCCTGGCGGCGCAACAACGTGGACCTGCTGGTCCAGGAGATGCAGCAGCGGGTACGGCGGGCCAAGCCGGAGGTCGCCTGGGGCATCAGCCCCTCCGGCATCTGGCGCAACAGGTCCACCGACCCGCTCGGCTCGGACACCGACGGCGGCCAGTCCTACGACAACCTGCACGCCGACACCCGGGGCTGGGTCAAGAAGGGCTGGCTGGACTACATCGCCCCGCAGCTGTACTGGTACATCGGCCAGTCCAACGCCGACTACGCCAAGCTGGTCCCCTGGTGGTCCGACGTGGCGGCGGGCACCGGCGTGCAGCTCTGGATCGGCCAGGCGGCCTACAAGGCGGGCGCGGCCGGGCAGCCGGCCCCGTGGTTCCAGCCGGACGAACTCACCCGGCACCTGACGCTCAACCGGGACCACCCGGTGGTCGGCGGCGACATCTGGTACAACTCCGGCGACCTGCGGGCCGACCGGATCGGCTCGATCAGCACCGTCGTGGCCGACCACTACACCCGGCCCGCGCTCCCGCCGCTCCTGCCCCGCCTGGCGGACGGCCCGGCCCCGCGCCGGCCGGTCCTGGCATCGGCGCACATGACCGACGGGGGAGTGGAGCTGAGCATCGTCGCCACCGGCCGGACCCTCCCGTTCCAGTTCGCGATCTTCCGTCTGGACCGGAAGGCCCGCCCCGGCGACTTCGCCGACGCCCGCCACCTGGCCGCCGTCGTCCCCGCCGGCCGCCACGTCCGCTGGGTGGACCCGCAGGGCGCCAGGGGCGCGTACTACTACGTGACGGCCGTCGACCGCGTCAGCCGCCAGAGCCCTCCCGGCGGCGGCCGCCGAGTGATCGTCTGACCCCGCCCCGCCCCGCCCGCGCCCGGGTCAGGGTCAGGCGATCAGTTTGCGGTGGGCGGGCAGGGCGTCCGGGACGGTGCCGTGGAGGGCGAGGGCGGCGGCACCGGCGGCGCTGTCGCGGGCCGTCAGGAGGGTGCCGCCGAGATCGGCGCGGACCCGTGCGGCCAGCAGCGTCGGCTCCGTCAGCAGGGAACCCGCCAGTACCAGCGGCCCGGGACCGGGGCCGAGCGAGAGCGTGGTGGAGACGAGCCGGCCGGCCGCCTCCCGCACGATCTCCAGGGCCGCCGCGTCCCCCTCCCCGGCCGCCGCCTCCACCGCCGGGGCCAGCCGTCCCAGCCAGGCGGGTCCCACCTCGGCGATGCCTCCGTGGACCGCCTGGACGACCCGCTGAGTGGTCATGGGGGCGGCCGCACCACCGTGCCCGGCCGCGGCCTCGCGATCGGGCTCCTCCCGGAGGGCGACGTGCCCGGCCACCGCGTCGAGGAGCGCCGTCGGCCCGGCACGGCCGTCGAGGAAGGCCAGCACGGCCTGTACGGCCCGCCGCCCGATCCACACCCCCGACCCCGCGTCCCCCAGGAGCCACCCGTGCCCGTCGGCCCGGCGGGCGAGGCGACGGCCGGTGATCCGGGCGGCCACGGCCCCGGTGCCCGCGATCAGGACCGTTCCCGACGGTTCCTCGGTGGCCCCGGCGAAGGCGGCGAGCGGGTCGGGGACGATCTCGACCCGCCCGGCCAGCCCGCAGGCCCGCCATGCCTCGGCGGCCAGGATCCCGGCCCGTTCGCGCGCCGACTCCGAGCCCGCCAGAGCGAACACCCCGGCCGCCACCGCGCCGGGGGAGAGTCCCTCCAGCGCGGCCAGGAGCGCCGTGCGCAGGCTCTCTCCGGGATCGGCGGCCGACAGGATGTTGGCTCCCGCGCCGTACCCCCGCCCCGCCACCTCCCCGGACTCCGTCGCGACCACGCACCGGGTGCTCGTCCCGCCCCCGTCCACGCCGATGACCAGTGTCGTCACACCCGCTCCGTTCTCCGCCCCGGCCCGGGACGGCTTCGAGAGATCGCGCTCCGGGCCCGGAGAGCCGGCCGGGCCCCATTCTCGCGGACGGCACACGCCGCGGGCCCCGTCTCGGTAGATATCCTCCGGCCGACTATATTCGTGTGAAGGTTTTCTACAAGGAGCGGGCATGCGGGTGCTGGGCCTGATCTCGGGGACGTCCCACGACGGCATCGACAGCGCGGTCGTGGACTGGTCGCTCTCCGGCGGTGTTCTCACCGGCGTCGTCGAGCACACCGGCGCGGCGCCGTACGATCCCGCGCTCCGCGGGCGCATCGTCGCCGCGCTGCCGCCGAACCGGACCGGCATGGACGAGGTCTGCCGGCTGGACACGCTGATCGGGCGGGCGTTCGCCGACGCGGCGGCGCGGTGCCCGGCGGCCGATCTGGTCTGCTCGCACGGGCAGACCCTCTTCCACTGGGTGGAGGACGGCCGCGCGCACGGCACCCTCCAGCTCGGCCAGCCCGCGTGGATCGCCGAGCGGCTCGGCGTGCCGGTGGTCTCCGACCTGCGCGCGCGGGACGTCAGCGCGGGCGGACAGGGCGCGCCGCTGGTCTCCGCCTTCGACCTGCTCCTGCTGGCCGGGCTCCCGGGCCGGACCGGCGCGCTCAACCTCGGCGGAATCGCCAACCTGACCGTGCCCGCCGACCGGAACGCGCCCGCCGACCGGAACGCGCCCGGCGTGCCGGACGGGGAGCACGGCCCCGCGATCCCCCATGGCGCGTCCGCGGCGGCCTACGACACCGGCCCCGCCTCCGCGCTGATGGACGCCGCGGTGCTCGCCGCCACCGGCAGGCCGTACGACGAGGACGGCCGTCTCGCCGCGCGGGGGAAGGTCTGCGAGCCGCTGCTGGCGGAGCTGCTCGCCGAGCCGTACTACCGCCGCTCCCCGCCGAAGAGCACCGGCAAGGAGCTGTTCCACCTCGGCTACCTCGACCGGTTCGCCGCGCCGTACGGCCTCGGCCTGGAGGACCTGCTGGCGACGCTGGCCGCGCTGACCGCCGAGACCGCGGCCGCCGAGATCCGGCGGCACCGGCTGGACACGGTCGTCGTGTCGGGCGGCGGAGTCCGCAACCCGGTCGTCATGGGCATGCTGCGCGAGCGGGCCGGGACGGCGCGAACGGTCCCGAGCGACGAGGTCGGGGTGCCGTCCGACGCGAAGGAGGCGATCGCCTTCTCGTTCCTCGGCTGGATGACCGCGCACGGGCTGCCCGCGACGGTGCCCGGCTGCACGGGCGCCTCGGGGCCGCGTGTGCTGGGCGCGATCATCCCCGGCCGCGGGCCGCTGCGCCTGCCGGAGCCCGTACGGCAGGCTCCGGCCCGGCTCCGCCTCACCCGGAGGGGAGCCCGGCCGGATGAGGCCGCGGCCGGAAGGGACGCCCTCCACCGGTGACGTTCTCAGCCGAGTGACGCCGACACCAGTTCCCTGGCCGCCTTCTGCACCTCGGCCAGGTGCTCCGGGCCCCTGAACGACTCGGCGTAGATCTTGTAGACGTCCTCGGTGCCCGAGGGGCGGGCGGCGAACCAGGCGTTGTCGGTGCAGACCTTGAGTCCGCCGATGGGCGCGCCGTTGCCGGGTGCGGAGGTGAGAACCTGCGTGATCGGCTCCCCGGCCAGCGTGCCGGCGGTGACCTGCTCGGCCGAGAGCCGGGCGAGCACCGCCTTCTCCTCGCGGGTCGCCGGGGCGTCGACCCGGGCGTAGGCCGGGTCGCCGAACCGGGACACCAGATCCGCGTAATGCTCGCTGGGGGAGCGGCCCGTGGCCGCGATGATCTCCGCGGCGAGCAGGGCCAGGATGATGCCGTCCTTGTCGGTGGTCCACACCGAGCCGTCGCGGCGCAGGAACGACGCGCCCGCGCTCTCCTCGCCGCCGAAGCCGAGCGAGCCGTCCAGCAGCCCCGGTACGAACCACTTGAACCCGACGGGCACCTCGGCCAGCGGCCGGCCCAGATCGGCGGCGACCCGGTCGATCATGCCGCTGCTCACCAGGGTCTTGCCGATCCCGGCCCCGGCGGGCCAGCCGGGCCGGTGGGAGTAGAGGTAGGAGATCGCCACGGCCAGGTAGTGGTTGGGGTTCATCAGGCCGCCGTCGGGGGTGACGATGCCGTGCCGGTCGGCGTCGGCGTCGTTGCCGGTGGAGACGGCGAAGGCGTCGCGGCCGGCGATCAGGGAGGCCATGGCGTACGGGGACGAGCAGTCCATGCGGATCTTGCCGTCCCAGTCGAGCGTCATGAACCGCCACGTCGGATCGGTCAGCGGGTTGACCACCGTCAGGTCGATCCGGTGCCGCTCGGCGATCTCCGCCCAGTAGGCCACGCTCGCCCCTCCCAGCGGGTCGGCGCCCACCCGCACCCCCGCGGCCCGGATCGCGTCGAGGTCCAGCACCGAGGGCAGGTCGTCCACGTAGGCGGCCAGGAAGTCGTGGCGGACGGTCGTCTCCGCGGCCAGCGCCCTGGCCAGCGGGATGCGCCGGACCTCCTTCAGCCCGCCCGCGATCAGCGCGTTGGCCCGGTCCTGGATCCAGGAGGTGGCGTCGGTGTCGGCCGGCCCGCCGTGCGGCGGGTTGTACTTGAAGCCGCCGTCGCCGGGCGGGTTGTGCGAGGGTGTGACGACCACGCCGTCGGCGAGTCCGGCCGTACGGCCCCGGTTGCGGCTCAGGATGGCGTGCGAGACCGCCGGGGTCGGGGTGTAGCCGTCACGGGAATCGATCATGACTGTCACCCCGTTGGCCGCGAACACCTCCAGCGCCGACACCCGGGCAGGCTCCGACAGCGCGTGCGTGTCGGCCCCCAGGAACAGCGGCCCGTCCACACCCCGTGCCGCGCGGTACTCCACGATGGCCTGGCTGGTGGCGACGATGTGGTCCTCGTTGAAGGCGGCGTTCAGCGCCGAGCCGCGGTGCCCCGAGGTGCCGAACGTCACCCGCTGGGCCGGATCGGACGGGTCGGGATGCAGGGCGTAGTAGGCGGTCACCAGCCGGGCCACGTCCACCAGGTCGGACGGCCGGGCGGGCTGCCCGGCACGCTCGTGCGTCATCGGAATCTCCTTACCTCGTCCCGGGGAAGTGACCCGGGGAAGTCCCGGGAAACGCTACATACCCGGATTCATCGGATTCCGCGGGGCGCGCCGGTTTCGCGATGGGTGGTTCACCGCGCGATGGGGAAGCGACTCCGGGACGGGCCGTCCACTGGAGATGGACGATCCGATGCGGAAGGAAACGTTCCGCTGCGCGTGACATTCTTGGGTGATGGCGGACACCTCGGCGCGCCTGCTGCGCCTGCTCTCCCTGCTCCAGACCCCGCGTGACTGGTCGGGCCCCCAACTGGCCGAGCGGCTCGGTGTGACCACCCGGACCATCCGCAACGACGTGGAACGGCTGCGCGGCCTGGGCTACCCCGTCCACGCGACTCCGGGCGCCGCGGGCGGCTACCGGCTGGGCGCGGGCGCGTCCCTGCCGCCGCTGCTGCTCGACGACGAGGAGGCCGTGGCGGTGGCGGTCGGGCTCCGTACGGCCGCCGGAGGGTCGGTCGCGGGCATCGAGGAGACGTCGCTGCGCGCCCTGGCCAAGCTGGAACGGGTGCTGCCCTCGCGGCTGCGTCACCGGGTCGGTGCCCTGGCCGGCTACACGGTGCCGCTCTCCGGCGCGGGACCCACCGTCGGGGCGGACCTCCTGGCCGCCATCGCCGGGGCGTCCCGGGACCGCGAGCGGCTCCGGTTCGACTACGTCGGCCACGACGGAACGAGCGGTCCGCGCGAGGCCGAGCCCCACCGCCTCGTGCACGCGCGCGGCCGCTGGTATCTCGTGGCGTGGGATGTCGGGCGGGCCGATTGGCGCACCTTCCGGGCCGACCGGATCCGGCTGCGCACGCCCAACGGCCCCCGCTTCGCCCCGCGCGAGCCCCCGGAGGGAGGCTTCGCCGGTCACGTGGCCAAGGGTCTGGAGGCGGCCGTCTGGAAGTACTCCGTCCGGGTGACGGTCCGCGCGCCCGCCGAGGTGATCGCGGCGCGGGTGCCGCCGTCGGTCACGGTGGAGCCGGTCGACGAGCACACCTGCGTGGTCATCGCCGGATCCGACACCCCGCACATGCTCGCCCTCTATCTCGGCATGCTGGAGGCCGACTTCGAGGTCACCGGACCCCCTGAACTCGTCGAGATCATCCGTGGTCTGGCCGGTCGCTACGCTCGCGCGGTCGCCCCACCCTCCGGCTGAGCCGGGACCACCGCCCCCACCCTGAGCCGCGTGCTCACGAGTCGTGTGATAACAGTACGTGAGAGAAATGTTACAGATATGTGTCGTGATTCCTCAACCGCGCCGCTCTGCCACCGATGGAGGGAACGGTAAACCCGGATGAAGGACACAATCATGATCACACTGCTCCGCAGAGTCAGGCTCCGCACCCGTCTGCTCGCCGCCTTCGGAGTCCTGTTCGCCATGCTGGCCACGATGGCGGCCGTAGGCGCCCACCAGGCCGACTCACAGCGGCAGGTCACCGAGCGCATGGGGCGGTTGCAGACCCTCACCCGTGAAGTCATGGAGCTGAAGTTCCGTGACGCCGACGTCAGCGGCTGGCAGGTCGCCTACGCGTGGGACGTCCCGCTCATCGGAGGCAGGGCCGCGACCGAGGCGAGCTCGGTCAACCGCAAGGGCTTCCTCGACTCGGCCGCCGCCCTGGAGAAAGACCTGGCCCGGGTCCACACGGAGTACATGTCACCGGGTGAGGAGGCGCTGTTCGAGGAGATCGCCGAGCAGTTCCGGATCTTCCTCGACCATGACGCCGAGGTCGTGAAGGCGTTCCGGAAGGACACCGAGGCCGGGATGAAGGAGGGCAACGCGATCATCCTGGGTGAGGGCTACAACGCCTACTACAAGATCCTGGAGGCGACCGACAAGCTCATCGGCTCGGTGAAGACCCGTGCGGACGCGGCCCACAACGAGGCCGGGAACGCCGCCGCGGACTCCCGTACCACGATGCTGGTGGGCGTGGCCCTGGCGCTGGTCGCCGCCGTGGCGCTGGCCCTGCTCATCACCGCGAGCGTGGTGCACCCGGCGCGGGAGGTCGTCGAGGGGCTGCGCACCGTGGCCCGGCGCGACCTCTCACAGTGCCTGCCGGAGCAGGGCAAGGACGAGCTGGCGCAGATGGCGCGGGCGCTCAACCGGGCGACCGCCGCGATCCGTGAGGCGCTGACCGGCGTCGGGGAGCGCACCGACACCCTGACCGCCTCCGGCAACCAGCTGGCCTCGCTGTCGGAGCGGCTGGACACCCAGGCGACCGACACCAGCGGGAAGGCGGACGAGGTGTCCCGCTCGGCCAGGGAGGTGTCGGCCAACGTCACCACCCTCGCCGCGGCCGCGGAGCAGATGAACGCCGCCATCGACGAGATCGCCCGCAACACCAGCGTGGCGGCGGGCGTGGCGGGCGACGCCGTCAGCAGCGCCCGGGCCACCTCCCGGACGGTGGGACACCTCAGTGAGGCGAGCGAGGAGATCGGGCAGATCGTCAAGACGATCACTTCGATCGCCGAGCAGACGAACCTGCTGGCACTGAACGCCACCATCGAGGCGGCCCGCGCGGGTGACGCCGGCAAGGGTTTCGCGGTGGTGGCCGGTGAGGTCAAGGACCTGGCCCAGGAGACGGCGCGGGCCTCGGGAGACATCATCTCCAAGATCGCCGCGATCCAGGAGGAGACCTCGCGGGCGACGGCGGCGATCGCGGAGATCTCCGAGATCGTCGAGCGGGTGTCCGAGATCCAGGCGACGATCGCCGCCGCGGTCGAGGAGCAGTCGGCCACCAGCAAGGAGATCAACCGAAGCGTCACCGAGCTGGCCGGGGGCTCCGAGCGGATCGCCACCACCATCACCGACGTCGCGGAGACGGCCGCGTCCACGACCGGCGAGGCCAACGCGACCCGGCACGCCTCGTCGGAGCTGGCGGCGATGTCCGGTGCCCTGCAGGAGATCGTCTCCTCGTTCCGCTACTGAGACGTTCCGCTACTGGGGCGTTCCGCTGCCGGGCTCCGTGTTCCCCTCCGCGTCCGTCGACCCGGCCTCGGCCAGGCGGGCGCGGAGCCGCTCCCGGATCTCGTCGGGTGTGTAGGCACGGCGGCGGCGCTCCGCCCGGGCGATCACCACACCGGTCGCCGCCACACCCGCGACTCCCGCCAGACCGAGTATCTTCCACCACCGCATATCCCTAGAGTAGAGGAATGCCCGCTACGAGCATCAGCCTGGACGAGGCGCTGAACCTGACGCGGACCGGTGACGTGTGGCTGTTCCGCGGGCGTTCGGTGCCCGACCGGGCGATCCAGACCGTGACCAACAGCCCGGTCAACCACGTCGGCATGTCCGTCGTGATCGAGGACATGCCCCCGCTGATGTGGCACGCCGAGCTGGGCCGTTCGCTTCCCGACATGTGGGCGGGGACGCACCAGCGCGGCGTCCAGCTGCACGACCTGCGCGAGGCGGTCTGCGTCTGGGCCACCAGGTACGGCCAGCGCGGCTGGCTGCGCCAGCTCGAACCACAGGTCACCGCGGAGATGGAGGACGCCGTCCTGCGGACGATCGCCCGGCTGGACGGCACGCCTTTCCCCTCCACGGCCCGGCTCGCCGGCCGGTGGCTGCGCGGCCGGGCGCCCAGGCTCCTGAGGCGCAGCGCCGAGGAGAGCGCTCTGGAGAGCGCCTACTGCGCCGAGGTCGTGGCCGTCACCTACGAGGAGATGGGGCTGCTGCCCGGCGGTCGCCGCCCGAACTGGTACGACCCGGGCCGCTTCTGGAGCGGGGACGATCTCGAACTGCAGGGCGGTTTCCGGCTCGGCGGGGAGATCACCGTAAAGATCACGTGAGCGCCGGGTGCTCCCGCGGGCGGCGGGGCTTGCGGCCGACGCCGCCGACCACCCACGTGGCGTCGGGCCGGTGGGGGGTCTCCTCGCCGGGGCGCCACAGGGGGGTGTAGACGACCCCGGGCTCGACGAGATCGAGGCCGTCGAAGAAACGCTCGACCTCGGCCTTCGTCCGGAGGTTGCCGCGCCTTCCCCCGGTGATCGTGCCCTGCGCCTGGTAGACGGCGGCGAGCTTCGCCGTCTTCTCGGGGCACAGGTCCGAGACCGGGTGGGAGAGCGCCAGGTAGCTGCCCGGCGCGATCGCCTTGCGCAGGTGGGTGACGATGTGCGTGGCCAGATCGTCGTCGGGGACGCAGTGCAGGACGGCGAACAGCAGGATCGCCACGGGCCGGTCGAGGTCGATCACCGAGGTGAGGCCGGGGTGGGTCAGCAGCGCCGCGGGATCCCTGGCGTCGGCCTCGATGACCACCGTCCGCTCGTTGTCCTGGAGCAGCGCCTGACCGTGGACCACGGTCATCGGGTCGTGGTCGACGTAGACCACCCGGGCGTCGGGCGCGACGGAGTGGGCGATCTCGTGCACGTTGCCCTGGGTCGGCAGCCCGCAGCCGATGTCGACGAACTGCCGGATTCCCGCCTCACCGGCGAGGAAGCGCACCGCCCGGCGGAGGAAACGCCGGCCCTCCCGCGACAGCGCGGGCAGTTCCGGGGCGATGGTCAGGGCGTGTTCGGCGGCTGCCCGGTCGGCGGCGAAATTGTCCTTCCCGCCGAGGAAATAGTCGGCGATCCGGCTCTCGTTCGGAATCGTGGTGTCAAGCTTCGCACGCTCCGGCTCCAGAGCCGCCATCGCGTTCTCCGTTCAACCGACTTCAGGTCTCAGCGGAGAATATCCGTTTTCACATCATTCATGGTGGGACTTGGAAAGGATTGGGCCGAACGGTCTTTCCGGGAATACGTACGGTGACGCCCCGGAAACCGTGTGGTGATCGAGGGTGCGGAGGCCCTGGAGGGGATGCGGCCAGGGGCGGTGGCCAGGGGCGGTGGTCAGGGGCAGGGTTCCAGCCGCCGCTCGCGCGCGGGAGAGGAGGGAGAGATGGTGAACGCCGCCCACACGGCCTTGCCCCGCGTCTGGAGGGGGGACCAGCCCCACGTGTGGCTGATCCCCTGGATGACCTGGAGGCCGCGGCCGTTCTCCGCCTCGTAGTCGGGGTCCCGGAGCTGAGGGCCCCGCGGGCTGGGGTCGGTGACCGCGCAGACCACGGAGCGCTCCGTGCGGCAGATCATCACCTTGACCGGCTCGGCGGAGCGTACGGAGGCCGGATCGTCCGCGTCGTCCGCGTCGTCCGCGTCGTCCACGCCGTGGCGCACGGCGTTGGTGACCAGTTCGGAGACGACGACGGCGGTGTCGCCTATCAGGTGTTCCAGCGCCCAGGCCCGCAGCGACGTGGAGGTGAACTCGCGGGCGGCCCGGGCGGCGTACTGGTCGTGGTGGAGGTTGCGCACCGCCAGCTGCAGGTGTCCGGGGCGATCGTCCTCACCGGGCTCATCCGGAACCCCGTTCGGCAGGAGTGCCTGGTCGAGCAGCGACAACCATCGCTCCCAGTCGCCGATCTCGGCCGGGACGGAAGCGAGCTCATGCCTCTGGAAACCAGTCATCAGCGACCCTGGGGGGAGACGGCGATCGCGTAACGGGGTGTTCGCTTAGTTATCTTGCACGTGCGGCTATGGAGACGCAAGTACGGATGCACGTGCAGCTGCACAAAGCCTATGCTGATCACAACGTTTCCTGCTGGCTCGGGAGGGTGAGGATGGATCGGCTCGGCAACGGGGTGCCGGCGTCTCTGCTCGGGGCGGTCGCCTGGCGGAAAAGCCGTTTCAGCAACCCCAGCGGCAACTGCGTGGAACTGGCGCGCCTCCCCGGTGACGGGATCGCCATGCGGAACTCGCGTGATCCTCAGGGGCCCGCGCTGATCTACACGCGTGGTGATGTCGAGGCCTTCATTCACGGTGTGAAGAACGGGGAATTCGACGATCTGGCGGACTGAAATGATTGAAGAATAAAGTTCTATCTGGTCGATTCCGAGTGATCGGAGTACCGTAAGGGGTCGCGACGACCACGATGAGTGGGCAGAGGTTCGCAATCCGCGCACGAAGGACTGCTCAATGATCGCATCCCCCGCCCGGCAGGACCCGACCACCCCCGTCTCGATGACCCAGATGCAGGGCAGCTCGACGGTGCTGAGGATCGTGATCGGAACGCAGCTCCGCCGCCTGCGCGAGGAGCGGCACATCACCCTCGACGAGGCGGGCCGCGCGATCCGCGCGTCCCACTCGAAGGTCAGCCGGATGGAGCACGGCCGCGTGAGCTTCCGGGTCAGGGACGTGGCCGACCTCCTCACGCTGTACGGCGTGGAGGGCGAGGGCGAGCGCTCCGCGCTGCTGTCACTCGTCGAGCGGGCCAACCGGCCCGGCTGGTGGCACAACTACAGCGATGTCCTGCCGTCCTGGTTCGAGACCTACGTCGGCCTGGAGCAGTCCGCCGCCATCATCCGCAACTACGAGGTCCAGTTCGTCCCCGGCCTGCTGCAGACCGAGGAGTACGCGCGGGCGGTGATCCTGCTCGGCTTCCCGGACGCCTCCGAGGAGGAGCTCCGGCAGCGGGTGCGGCTGCGCATGGCGCGCCAGCGGCTCCTGTACGCCGCCGACCCGCCCCACCTGTGGGTGGTGCTGGACGAGGCGGCGCTGCGCCGTCCGCTCGGCGGCCCCGAGGTGATGCGCGACCAGCTCGACCACCTCCTGCAGATGCTCGACCTGCCCAACGTGACCATCCAGATCGCGCCGTTCAGCATGGGCGGTCACGCCGCCGCCGGGGGCCCCTTCAGCATCCTGCGCTTCTCCCAGCCCGACCTGCCCGACGTGGTCTACATGGAGCAGCTCACCAGCGCCGTCTACCTGGAGAAGCGCAACGAGGTGGATCGCTACCTCGAGGTGATGGAGCGCCTGTGCATCGACGCCGAGCCCGCCGCGAAGAGCGGAGAGATCCTCACCCGGATCCGCGGGGAGCTGTGACCGCGAGGACTACGGGGACATCGCCCGCCGGGCTTGCTCCGGGCTGAGCGGGGGTTCGGGCAGCGGGCTGGGTTCGGGGGTCCGCAGACCGTCCAGGAGCAGGGCGAGGTGGCGGCGCCAGAGGCGGGGCGCGATCGCCGCCGTGGCCTCGACGGTACGGGCGTGGCCCCAGACCACGAAGACCATGTCCTCCAGCGTCACATCGGGACGTAACGTGCCGCTCTCCTGCGCCCGTGCGACGATCCGCCGCATGAGCGCGTAGCCCTCGGCCACGGCCTCCTCGCTCGCGGCGGCGTAGGGCCCGCGCTCGGAGGCCAGGGCGTTGTAGCCCAGGTCGGCGGCCTGCATCTCGCACACTCCCGTCAGGAAGCGGACCAGGCCGTCCCACGCGTCCGGCATGTCCAGCGCCTCCTCCGCGAGCACGCGCGTGGCCGCCACGCGGTCGGCGAAAACCGCGTCGATCAGGTCGGCCCTGCCCGGGAAGCGGTTGTAGAGCGTGCCGATGCTCACCCCCGCGCAGCGGGCGATCTCCTCCAGTGGGACGTCGAGCCCCCGTTCGGCGAAGAGCTCCCGGGCCGCCGCGACGAGCAGGTCGCGGTTGCGCTGGGCGTCCTTGCGCAGCGGTTTCGCCATATCCGCAGCCTACCTACTTGAGGGCACCCTCAACTTCCCCTTAATCTGAGGAAGACCTCAACTTGTGGAGGACCGATGAGAACGATCGTCATCACGGGCGGCACCGACGGCATCGGCCGGGGACTCGCCCTGCGCTACCTGGCGGGAGGGGAGCGGGTCGTCGCCGTGGGCAGCGACCCCGGCAAGGGCGGGCGCCTCCTGCGGGAGGCCGTACGGCTCGGCGCCGGCGAACGGGCCGAGTTCGTCCAGGCCGACCTCGGCTCGGCCGCCCGGTCGCGGGCCGTCGCCGCCGAGCTCGCCGACCGGCATCCGGTCCTGGACGCCCTCGTCCTGGGGGCCTACCGCTACAACCCCCGCCGGATCCGGACCGCCGAAGGGCTGGAGCAGACCTTCGCCCTCTACGTCCTCAGCCGCCACCTGCTGGCCGAAGGGCTGCGCGGATCCCTGGAACGCGCCCCCGGCACCCCGGTGATCCTCAGCCTGTGCGGGGTGGGCGGGATCACGGCCGGGACGATGCGCTGGGACGACCTGCAGCACGAGCGGGCGCCGTACCGGGCCGGAAGGGTGACCATGCAGGGCGCCCGGGCGAACGACCTGCTGGGCGTGTCGTTCGCGGAGCGGCACGCGGGCGGGCGGACCCGCTACGTCCTCTACAACCCCGGGTTCGTCGCGACCGGGATGACGCAGTCGCTCCGGCAGCCCATGCGCGGTCTGACGAAGGCGATGGCAGCCCTGTTCGCCCAGCCGGTGGACAGGGCCGTGGGCCCGGTCGCCGCCCTCCTGGACGACCCGCCGACGGAACCGCTCAGCGCGTTCCTCCGGGGCCGGCCGGTGCGCCTCGACCGTCCGGAGTTCGACCCCGCGAACGCGGCCCGGCTGCACACGGCCCTGCTGTCCCTGCCGGGGGAGGCGTTCCGGGATGGCACCCGGGGGTGAGAACTTTCTCCCGTGCGCGGGAACCCGGTGTACGAAGCGGATAATCCGGGCAGTGCTCTCCGGTGCGTCAGTTGATCGGCGAGATCTTCACCATCCTGATCGCGTTCGGGCTCATCGGTCTGGCAGTGCTGGCCATCGCGGCGATCGGGCTGATCGTCCTCGTGGTGACGGCCGTGTTCACCGGACGGGAGAAAGACGGAGCACAGACCCCCGGGAGGTAGGCCATGCGTCAGCTCAGCGCGCTGGACACGCAGTTCCTGAACCTCGAGACCGCGACGAACGTCGCGAACATCGCCGGTCTGGCGATCCTGGAGGGCGGGCTGACCCGGGGGGACCTGCTCTCCCTGATGGCCGGCCGGCTCCACGTGGCCGAGCCCTTCCGGCAGCGGCTCGTCTCGGTCCCCTTCGGCCTGGACCATCCGTACTGGACCGAGGATGACAAGATCGACCTCGACTACCACGTGCGCGAGCTCGCGCTGCCCGCGCCGGGCAGCGACGAGCAGCTGGGGGAGCAGGTGTCCCGGTTGCACGCCCGCCGGCTCGACCGGCGCCGCCCGCTGTGGGAGATGTACCTGATCCATGGCCTCGCGGGCGACAGGATGGCCCTCTACATCAAGGTCCACCACGCCGCGGTCGACGGCGTCACCGGTGCCGGCGTGCTCGCCTCGCTGCTGGACACCTCACCCGAGCCCGCGCAGCTCCCGCCCGCGCAGCCGGCGGCCGGGCCGCCCGAGCGCGTCGGCGCATCCGAGATGATCGCCCGGGGCGTGGCCAAGGCCGTCGTCAACCCGGCGAACACGTTCAGGTTCCTCGTCGACGCGGTCCCCCACCTCGACGAGATCCCCGTCGTCTCCCAGGTGCCCGGCGCGGGCCTGGTCTCTCGCGTCACCCGCGGCCTGGCCCACCGCCTGACCGGCAGGGTCCCGGTGCCCGCGCTGCCCAGGATGAGCGTGCCGCGCACCCCGTTCAGCGGGCGGATCAGCGCTCACCGCAGGTTCGCCTTCGCCGCGCTCTCGCTCGACGAGGTCAAGCAGATCAAGAACGCCTTCGGCGTGACGGTGAACGACGTGGTGATGACCATCTGCGCGGGGGCGCTGCGGCAGTGGATGCTCAAGCACGACGCCCTGCCGGACCGGCCGCTCATCGCCGGTGTGCCGTTCTCCCTGCGCACCCCGGGGGACGAGAGCGCGGGCAACCAGGTCACGATCATGATCGCTCAGCTGGCGACGCAGATCGCCGATCCGGTGGAGCGGCTGAACGCCGTGCGGGACGCGATGGCAATGATCAAGGCCCGCTCGTCGCTCGCCCCGGCCCGCTGGCTGCAGCAGGTCAGCGACGTGATGCCCTCAGCCCTGACGGGGCTGGCGGCCAGGGCCGCCTTCAACCTGTTCGCCGAGACCGCCGGGCCGATCAACTTGATCATCTCCAACGTCCCCGGCCCGCAGATCCCCCTCTACGTCTGCCGTTCGCGGCTGCTGTCCTACTATCCCGTCTCGGTGATCACCGACGGCAGCGGCGGTCTCAACATCACCGTCTTCTCCTACGACGGCTCGCTGGACGTCGGCGTGATCGCCTGCCGGGAGATGGTTCCCGACGTGTGGACGATCACCGACTATCTCCGCGACGCCCTATCGGAGCTCAAGCTCATCGCTGAGCAGCAGTGACTCGCCGGGGGCGTCCTCGTCGAACCGGAGTTCCTTCTCCAGGCAGACGATGGAGCCCTTCTCCTCGCGCTTGTCGAAGCGGATGTTGTCGGCCAGCGCTTCCATGATCATCAAACCGCGGCCCGACTCGGCGTTCGGAGGGGCCTGACGGGCTCCGGTGAAGTCGAACCCCTTCCCCTCGTCCACGACCTTGATCACGCAGCGGTCGTGGCAGAGCTCGGTCCGCACGGTGTAGTCGTCGCTGGAGGCGGCGTGTTTGATCACATTGGAGCACGCCTCCGAGAGCATGAGCTGGATGTCCTCGCGGATCTGCCGCTGCACGCCCAGAGCGTCCAGCGCCGAGTCCAGCATCTGCCTGATGACCGGAACACTGGCGGCGTCGCGCGGCAGGCGCAGTGCGATCGTGGCTTCCACAGTCCCCTCCTTCACGGCTGGCTCATAGCCCTTCCCGTGGTGGAGACACCCATGCGGATGCATAACGATTTAAGGACGAACTTTACCAGCGGTGGGTTGAGGGACGGATTCTGCGCCTGCGCAGGCCCGCGGCGGTGAGGCGGGTGACAAGCTCGCGCGAGGACACCGCCTCGGCGCCCAGCGCGATCGCCCGTTCGTAGACGGTCTCGGGCACGTCGTAGTGGTCGCGGTCGAAGGCCCGGGGCGGCACGCCCAGCGCGGCGGCGAAGGCGTGCAGCTCCTCGACGGAGACGTCGCTGACCAGATGGGACCAGAGCAGCCCGCGCGGGCCCGGCCAGTTGGGCGGATCGATGAGTACGCTCACCGCCGGGCGAGCTCCAGTGCGACCTCCAGGCCGGCGGTCTGGCGTTCCTCGTCGGTCATGTCGTCGTCCTTGAGCAGGAACCAGGCCGCGTGCAGGGCGAACAGGGCCATGGAGCTCCGCAGCCGGACGGTCGCGGGGTCGCCGGGGTCGACGAGGAAGGCGAGGAGGTCCAACATCTTCGCGCGGGCCTTCTCCATCACCGGGTGGTTCTTCAATGAGGTCTGGTTGCGCTCGAAGAACCGCATGATCTCCCGGTGCCGGCTGCGGTGCAGCTCGTCGGCGTAGCGGCGGATAAGCTCGCGCCGCGTCTCGTCGGTGCGCGGCTGGGCAGCGGCCCAGGCCGCCAGCTCCTCGACGCTGCGCAGCCGGTCCTCGGCCAGGCTGGTGACGATGTCGTCCTTGGTCTTGAAGTGGTAGTAGAGGGCGGCCTTGGTCACGCCGAGGGCCTCGGCGATCTCGCGGAGCGAGGTCGCCTCGTACCCCTGATCGGTGAAGAGTTTCAGGGCGATGTCCTGGATTCGGGTACGGGTGTCGGCCTGGTCCCTCATGACGCTCGCACGCTTCTCTCTGCTCGGATCTCTCTGCTCGGAAATCTGCTTGACGGCCGGCAAGTAAGTGCCTACCTTCTTAGCATATCGGACACTTGCCGGTCGGCAAGTAAGCAAGATCGACTAACTGGTGACCATCCCTGGGGGCGACGGAAGTGAAGGAAACCGCACCGGCACCGGGGCGGCGGCGCGAAGTCATGGTCGTGCTGCCGGGCCTGATGCTCGCGATGGTGCTGGCCATGCTCGACAACATGATCGTCGGGACCGCGATGCCCCGCATCGTCGGCGAGCTCGGCGGCATCTCCCACCTCTCCTGGGTGGTCACGGCATATGTCCTCGGCACGACCGTCTCCACCCCCATCTGGGGGAAGATCGGCGACCTGTACGGCCGGAAGAACATCTTCCTGATCTCCATCGTCATCTTCATGGTCGGATCGGCCCTGTGCGGCATGGCCGGGTCCGAGCCGCTCGGCGGTCCCGAGGGAGGCATGACCCAGCTCATCGCCTTCCGCGCCTTCCAGGGGCTGGGCGCGGGTGGCCTGATGGTCAACGCCATGGCGATCATCGGCGACCTGGTCCCGCCCCGTGAGCGGGGACAGTACCAGGGCCTGATGGCCGGGGTGATGTCACTTTCCATGATCGCCGGCCCGCTCGTCGGCGGGTTCATCACCGACCACCTCGACTGGCGCTGGGCCTTCTACGTGAACCTGCCCATCGGGTTCGTCGCCCTGGCCCTGCTCGCCGCCAGGCTCAAGCTGCCCAGGCTCCGCACCGAGCACCGCATCGACTGGCTCGGCGCGACCCTGCTCTCGATCGGCATCACCGCGCTGGTCCTCATCACCACCTGGGGCGGGAACGAGTACGACTGGACCTCGCCGCAGATCCTCGGCCTGGCCGGGCTCGCCGTGGCGACCCTGGCCCTGTTCGTCCCGGTCGAGCGCCGCGCCGCCGAGCCGATCCTGCCGCTCGGCCTGTTCGCCAACCGCAACTTCACGCTGATCTCGCTGATCGGCTTCCTGCTCGGCTTCGCCATGTTCGGTGCGATCAACTTCCTTCCGCTGTTCCAGCAGATCGTCCAAGGTGCCTCGGCCACCGACTCCGGCCTGCTCATGCTGCCGATGATGGGCGCCGCCATGGTGATCTCCCTCTTCGTCGGCCGCGCCATCACCACCACGGGGAAGTACAAGACCTACCCGATCGCCGGCGGCGTCGTGATGGCGATCGGCATGTGGCTGCTGTCACTGATGGACGTCACCACCCCCTCCTGGCAGACCGGAGTCTTCATCGCGGTGCTCGGCGCGGGAATGGGCTTCCTGATGCAGACCACCATGCTGATCGCGCAGAACAGCGTGGAGCAGAAGGACCTGGGCGTCGCCAGCAGCACCTCCACCTTCTTCCGCTCCATCGGCGGCTCGTTCGGCGTCTCCCTGTTCGGCGCCGTCTTCAACAACCAGCTGACCGACGGCATGACCGCCAGGTTCGGCGCGGAGGGGGAGAAACTCGCCTCAGGAGGCGGCCAGTTCGACCCCGCCGCCCTGGAGGAGCTGCCCGCCCCCGTCAAGAGCGGATTCCTGGAGGTGCTGGCCGCCTCCATCGCCGACGTGTTCTGGTGGGCGATCCTGTTCGCGGTCGTGGTCCCGCTGCTGGCCGCGTTCGTCAAGGAGATCCCGCTGCGCGGCGGCCCCGGTCAGGGGGACGGGCCGGACGCGGAGGCCGCGCCCCCGGTCCCGGCCGCCCTGGACTGAACCGCGGCCACATCGGGGCCCGCCGGTGAGCATGCGGCGGTCGGTGAGCACGCGGCGGCCAAGCCGTGACCCAGTCAGAGCCAAGTCGGCCGGGTCACACTCGATCCCATGGACAGCACCGCAACCGCCGCCGGGTACGTCACCCGGCGGCCCACCGCCGACGACGCCCAGGCCATCCACGAGCTGATCTCGCTGTGCGACACGCAGGTCATCGGCAAGGCGGACATGACCCTGGACGACGTCACGGACGAACTCAACGAGCCCGACTTCGACAGGGACAGGGACGGCTGGCTCGTCCACGACACCGGCGGCCGTCTGGTCGCCTGGGCGTGGGCCCGCCGCAAGGGCACCAGCGACAACGTGGACGTCGACGTGGTGACCCACCCCGACGCCCAGGCCCTCACCGGCCGCCTGTGGGACACCGTGACCGAGCGGGCCAGGCAGATCACCGCCGAGCTGGGCCACGACCGCGCCGTCCTGGACATCGGCCTCTACCGCGAGGACAGCGGCAAGCGCGCCGTCGCCGCCGCCCGCGGTTTCACGCCCGCCGCCAGCTTCATCCGGCTCCTGATCGACCACGAGGGGCCGGTCACCGAGCCCGCCCTCCCGGCGGGGGTCACCCTCCGTGCCGGCGACACCGACGAGGCGCGCCGCCAGGGCCACGCCGTCCAGCAGGCGGGCTTCGCCGAGCACTTCGGGTTCGTCCCCAAGGGCTTCGACGAGTGGTTCGCCGAGCTGGACTCCTCCAGCACCACCGACTGGTCCCAGCTGCTCGTCGCCTCCGTCGACGGCGAGCCCGCGGCGATGCTGCTCGGCACGGACATGTTCGCCGGCGACGAGAACTGCGGCTACGTCCGCCAGCTCGCCGTCCTGCCCGCCTTCCGCAGTCGCGGCCTGGGCCGTCTCATGCTCCGCACGGCCTTCGCCGCCGACGCCCGGCGCGGCCGGGCCGGCACCTACCTGCACGTCGACGCGGGCAACAGCACTCCCGCCCTGGACCTGTACCTGTCGGTGGGCATGCGCCAGGTGCTGGCCATCGACGTCTGGCGGCGCACGGTCTGACTCCCGGGAGCGGGTACGGCCCAGCGCGAGGGCCGTACCCGCTCCCGGGCGCCAGGGAGACCCGGCGCGGGGACCGTGCCCGGCTCCGGGCACCGGGGGCGGCTCAGCGCGGGGACCGTACCCGCAGCAGGGGCAGCGCGCACAGCCCCGCCGCCGCCGCGGTGACGCCCAGCGCCACCGCGGTGGCCGTGATCGACCCCTGGGCCAGGTACAGCGTGCCGAACGTCGCCACGCCCGCCACCTGGCCGAGCTGCATCACCATCACGAACAGCCCGCCGGCGTCGGAGGCGTCGGCGGGGGCGACATGCGTGAGGGCCACCCCGAGCACCGGGCTGAACGTCCCGGCCAGCGCCGCCCCCGTCACCGCCAGGGTGACGGCCAGCAGCGGCTGCCCGTGCCCGCCCCCGCCGAACGCCGCCGCCAGGGCGAGGTAGCCGAGCCCGGCGACGCCGAACGAAGCGACGATCACCCGGCGCTGCAGCCGCTCGGGGACCCGCCGCCAGTTGAGGCTGACCGCGGCGAAGGCCGCCGCCATCGGCAGGAATGTCAGGCCCGCCTCGACCGGGCTGTCACCCAGCGGGCCCTGCAGGTGCAGCGCGACGGTGAACAGGAACCCCCCGTAGGTCGCCATCACCCCGAGGACCGCCAGCATCGACGGGACCACCCCCGGGGCACGCAGCACCCGAGCCGGCGCCAGCGGCGCGGCGGCCCGCCGCTCCACCGCCACGAACACCCCCGCCAGGACCGCGCTCCCGGCCATCGTCACCCAGCCCCACAGCGGCCAGTGCTGCTCGTGTCCCAGCACCAGCGGCACCACCAGCAGGCTCACCGCCGCCGAGAGCGTGACCAGGCCAGGCAGGTCCAGGGGCCGCCGGGCACCGGGCTCGGAGGCGGGCAGCAGCCGCCGTCCGGCGACGAGCAGGCCCAGCCCGATCGGCACGTTCACCAGGAACACCGGCCGCCACGCGGTACCCAGCAGGTCGGCCGAGACCAGCAGGCCGCCCAGCACCTGCCCGGCGATCGCCGCCCCGGAGATCACCGCGGCGTAGAGGCTGAGCGCCCGGGCCCGCGCCGCCCCCGCGAAGTTCGTCTGAATCATGATCAGGACCTGCGGGACCATCAGCGCCGCCCCCGCGCCCTGCAGCAGCCGGAAAACGATCAGCTGTCCCGCGGAGGAGGCCAGCCCGCAGGCCAGGGAAGCGGCGGTGAACAGCGCCAGGCCGGACAGGAACAACCGGCGTCCGCCGTACCGGCCGCCGAGGCGGGCACCGGTGACCAGCAGCATGGCGTAGGCGACGGTGTACCCAGAGATGATCATCTGGAGGGCGGAACCCGACGCGCCGAGATCGGAACGGATCACGGGGGCGGCGACGTTGACGATCGAGACATCGAGTACGGCCATGAACTGCCCGGTCAGGATGATCGTCAGCAGCCAGGGGGAGCGCAGGGCCGGAGCCCTCGTGGGGCTTGTGGAGACAGCGGTCATGGGACGACTCTGCGGCCGGCCGGATACGGGTAGTGAGAGCCTGCCGATCCTGGTATCGGTAACACCTGGCAAGCGGATCACACGTCGGCCAGCATGGGAGGGTGACCGTGATCCAGCCGGACAGCCGTACCGGAAGCCGCCGGAACGCCCGAGCCCGCCGGACGGAGCTCGCCGCCTTCCTGCGCAGCCGCCGGGAGCGCATCACCCCGTCGGACGTCGGCCTCCCGCCCGGCCTGCGCCGCCGCACCCCCGGTCTGCGCCGCGAGGAGGTCGCCCAGCTCGCCGGGGTCGGCGTCACCTGGTACACCTGGCTGGAGCAGGGACGGCCGATCAACGTCAGCGTGCAGGTGCTCGACGCGATCTCCCGCACCCTCGGGCTGGACCCGGCCGAGCACGAGCACCTCTACCGGCTCGCCGACGTGCCCGAGGTGACCGAGACCGGGGGATGCCTCAGCCTGGAACCCGAGACGCAGCTCATCCTCGACCAGCTTGACCCGATCCCCGCCGCGGTCTACAACGCCCGCTACGACCTGCTGGCCTGGAACGCGACCTACGAGTCGATGTTCCCCATCCTGACGACGCAGCCGCCCGCCACCCGCAACGCGCTCTGGCAGCTGTTCACCGGCCGCGACTGCTGCAACCCGGTGGTCAACCGGGAGGAGGAACTGCCGCAGATGGTGGCCACCCTGCGCGCCGGGTTCGGCCGCCACCTCGGCGAACCCGCCTGGACCGACTTCGTCCGCCGTCTGTCGGCGGCCAGCCCCGAGTTCGCCCGGATGTGGGCCACCCACGACGTGGCCAGGCCCGGCAGCCGCATGAAGATCTTCCAGCACAGCGCCGCCGGGCTGATCCGCACCGTCTCGACGAGCATGACCCTGGCCTCACCGCCGGAGACCCGCCTGGTGGTCTACACGCCCGCCGACGACGAGAGCCGCGAGCGCATCGCCTGGCTCCGCGCGCACCCGGAGGACTCGGTCCCCGACCACGTCCACTGATCCGCCCGGTACGGGCAGGGCGGCCTCACCCGGTGTTCGGCGTCATCCGGTTTTCGGGGCGTCACCCGGCGCTCAGGGCGTCACCCGGTGACCGGCCAGGTGGGCCATCACGGCCTGGTTGGCCTCCCAGCCGTCCGGGAACTTCACCGGCACGCCCAGCTGCACCGGTTCGGCCGACGGATGGGCGTCCAGCAGCTCCGGGATGCCCGCCCGCGCCACCACGATGCACGCGTGCCGGTGCCGCGAGGTGAGCACGCACAGCCGCCCCGACTCCAGATGGAACGCGGTGGCGTCCCGCCGCCCCGAGAGCGGATGCAGCACGATCGTCACGTCGTACTCCCGGCCCTGCAGCCGGTTGGCGGTGTCCACCGTGATCTCGTCCGGCACCCCGGCCGCGCGGATCGCCGCCACCTGGTCGCGGTGCGCCGCGCCGATCGCGATCCGGTCCGCCGTGACCGGGTGGCTGCCCCGCTCCGAGTGCGCCACCGGCGCCCGCTGCAGCAGCCGTACCGCCAGCAGCGCCACCGCCTGCACCGCCTCGGCGTCGGTGCGCACCGTGTGCCGGCTCGGCAGCTCGTACAGCGCCCAGCCCGAGGCCGCCGCCGTCTCCAGCGCCCGGTCGTAGGAGGTCCGCATGCCGTTCACCGTCAGCTCCAGCGACCGGTCCGCGTGCCCGGTCCCCGACCGGAACCCGGTGAACGGGTAGAACGCCTCCGACACCACCGGCGCCGCCGACGCCGGCAGCCGCCACGAGACCGGGAGCCGGTGCACCGGAAGGTCCGGATTGTGGCGCAGCAGCACCGAGACGGCGCTCTGCACCGGATCCCACGACAGGCCCGCCCAGCGGTCGCCGTCCACGATCGAGAACGGGTCCAGCTGCCCCGGGTCGCCCACGAACAACGCGCGCTCGAACAACGACGCGATGCGCAGCAGCTTGTCCGAGCGCATCTGGTACGCCTCGTCGACGATCGCCCACGGCCAGGTACGGTCACCGACCCAGGCCCACTTGTCCGCCGTGGCCACCACCACCGCCGGATCGCCCAGGTCGGGCAGTTTGCTCGCGATCGAGACGTTGGAGTGCCCGCGGATCCGGGACGGCGCGGTGTACCCGCTCGCCGACAGGCGGCCGACCGCCAGGTCCGGATGCTCGGTCGCCAGCCGCTCCACCAGGTCGTCGACCTGCTCGTTGGTCTGCGCGACGATCATCAGCGGTTCGCCGGTCTCCGCGACGTGCCCGGCGGCTCTGACCACCAGTGTCGACTTGCCCGCCCCGGGCGGGGAGTCCACCACCACGCCGCGGTGGCGCGGCAGGTCCGCCAGCACGCCCGCCACGACGGCCGCCGCCTCCTGCTGCGGGGTCGGGGTCCGCACGATCTCAAGCGCCATGACCGCTCCTCACTCCCATTCCTCCCGCGCGTCATCGTCGCTGGGCACGTACTCCTCGGGCGGTCCGCCGTGGGTCCACGGCGTCTGCTCGGGATCCGGCAGCGCCGCCGAGGTCTGGAAGTCATCGGTCAGCGAGGTGTAGCAGACCCGCTCGCCCGGTTCGGGCACCGCGCCCGGAGCAGGCGTCCTCCCCCGTCCCATCCCCTTGACGATCTTCAAGGTGATCTCGTCGCCGGCCAGCCCGACCACCTCGGCGCCGTGGCCCTTCCGGTCCGGGCTGCCCAGCACGGTGCCCGGCGCCAGCCGTACCGGATCCTCCGTCCGGACCGTGATCAGCGGCCGGAGCTTGCGCGAGCGGCCCTCGCCCTCGAAATGCTCCGGCTCGGCACTCGTGACCACCCCGGCGAACGCCTCACCGGTCAGCCGGTACTCCGCCATGACGAGCGGGTCGTCATAGGCCCGCTGCACGTCGTAACCGGCCCGCGCCCGCTCCAGCCCGGCCAGCCGCGCCGCCGCGCTCACCGCGCCGTCCCTGCGCGCCTGCGGGGGCCCGCCCTCGGCGAGCCGCTCCACGAACCGGGTGAACGACCCCCGGTCCGCCTCCCACCGGTCCCGCACCCGCGAGCCCTCCGGCAGCGCCCGCAGCAGCTCCACCGCCCGCCACATCAGCCGCCAGGTCGGCTCCAGCTGGGTCCGCAGAGCCTGCGTGATCCGCTCCACAGCCCGCGCCGTCGGAGCGTCCTCGTAGGCCCGGATCGCCGGGCCCAGCACCTCGTTGTCGAACCCCGGATCGGTCGCCGGACCGGCCGGCGGCCACAGCAGCGGATCCTCCGCCTCCTCCGCCGCCCGCCGTCCGCTCATCCCGGCCGGCGGATCGATCCAGCCCATCAGCGCCGCCAGGTTCGCGTCCTCCAGGCCGCTCTGCCCCGTCGCCCAGTGTGCGCCCAGCGCCTCCGTCGCCGCCAGCAGCAGCGACGACCCCGGCTGCGCGGCCCGGTCCGCGAAATACGTCAGCCACCGGCCCAGCAGCGGCACCGACGGATGCACCGGATGGGGCCCGTCCACCCGCCGGAAGCGGGTGGAGCGCCCCAGCAGCCCGGTGAACGCCACCGCCGGGCGGTTCGGCACGACGATCTGCGGCGCGTCCAGGCACCGCTCGTACGGCTCGCCGCCCTTCTTCTCCACCGTCTCGGTGGCCTTCTGGAAGCTCTCGATGTACGGCAGCAGCACCTCGGCCAGCTCCCCGGCGAAGGCGAAACGCAGATCACGGTTGCGCGGCTGCGGCACGACCAGGAGCCGCGGATGCCCCGGATCGGTGCCCACCATCGCCCCCAGCGGCGCCGCGGCCTCACCGGCGAGCTTCAGCGGGATGAACACCATCGGCCGCTCCGCGACATGGCAGTGCCGGACCGTGGTGATCCGCTGCGCCGTCCCGTCCCGCATCGCCCGCAACCGCGCCAGCGCCAGCAGAGTGCTCACGCGACCTCCTCCGCCGGCCGCGTCCGCGACGCTGCCGCGTCCACGGCCCGCTCGCTCCGCTCGCTCACCTGAGGCACTCCTCCCGCAGGCGGTTGGCCAGCCGGAGCACCCGGGCGATCTCCTCCTGGCCCTCGCCGGGGACGATCGTCCCCTCGGCCAGTCCCAGCGCCTCGGCCGCCCCCGACACGCCGCCGAGCTGGTCGCGGACCTGACGGCCGAGCAGGTCCGTCGAACCGCAGGCACGCGCCTCGTCG
Source organism: Planobispora rosea (assembly GCF_014648175.1). Lineage (GTDB taxonomy): Bacteria > Actinomycetota > Actinomycetes > Streptosporangiales > Streptosporangiaceae > Planobispora > Planobispora rosea. The sequence continues at coordinate 16,215 of NZ_BMQP01000025.1, read as the reverse complement.
CGGCAGAACATGCACATGTCACACGTCGACAGGCAGTCCGGCGCGTACCGGGCCGGCACCCGGCCCAGCGCCTCGGCCAGCTCACGCGCCGAGCGCGTCGGCACGCCCTCGTCATCCGGTTCCAGGGAGAAGGTCAGCTCCGGGGGGAGCCCCTCCAGCAGCCGGTCCACCCGGGTCATCCGTACCAGCTGCCGCTTGAGCACCGCCAGCTGCCTGCGCACGTCCACCAGCGACGCGGTCGGCCGGTTGGCGAAGTTCTCCGGGCAGACGAGCACCACGTCGTGGGAGACCCGCTCCGGATCGTGCCCGAGATCGGCCATGAGCGCGCGCAACGCGAGCACGTACACCGCCGCCTGCCGGGCCGCCGCCGCCACCTTCTCGGGCTCCGCCTGCCCGTCGATCACCGAGAACGACTTGATCTCCACGATGTGGAAGCGCCCGCCCAGCTGGAAGGCGAGCACGTCCGGCTCCAGATAGGCGGTGTGCCCGGCGATCTGGAGGCTGAGCATCGGATGGTCGTAGAAGACCGCCGCGTCCAGCTCCCGCGCGGCCCGGTCGATCAGCGTCCGGGTGTGCGAGGCCCGCAGGTGCGAGCCAACGGTCTCCACGTCCTGGTAACCCACCTGGTCGATGGGGAGCCCGAGCAGCTCGCGCAGCAGCCGCAGCAGCTCCGCGCAGCCGTTCTCCTTCACCAGGGCCTCGAACACGTTCCCCCGGGTGATCGCGAACTGTGACTGGCCGAAGGGCGCGGGGAAGCCCAGATGCCGTGCCGTACCGTCCTTGTCCACCCCGGCCGCGTCCATCAGCGCCCGCCGGGCGCACCCCGGGTTGGCGGCCAGGGCCGCCAGGGCCCGCGCGTCGTGCGCGCGCGGCGGCACCGGCCCGCGCAACCTGTCCAGCCGGTTCACCGCACGCCCCCATCGCGCACGCTCGTGACGACTCCGCCACGCCGCCCGCCCGCCCGGGCAGGCCGTGCCGGTGTGTGCCCGCTCATGGTCAACAGGCCCCTCTCAGGGTGCTCAGCGTGGACGCGCCGAACAGGCGCTCCACGTCGGTCAGTTGCTCACCCGCCCGCGCCGCGACCTCGGCCCGCTGCGCGGCGTCGGCGGCGAGGTGCACCTCCAGCTCGGCCCGGGCCGCACGGATCACGGTCGTCGGGTCGGTCGGCGCGAAACCCTCGGCGGCGCCGGGGATGTTCTGGGCCATCCGCGACAGCAGCCGGACCGCGCCCGGCGGCGGATCCGCCAGCCGCTCCAGGTGCTCGGCGATGCGCACGGCGGCGGTGAGGTAATCGACGCGCGGGCTCAGCGGCCCCACCACCCGCGCCTCCAGCGGCCAGGTGCTGTCGGCGAGCAGGCCCCGGGCGGGGGAGAGGCGGTCGGTCAGCGCGGCGCACAGGTAGTACGGCCTGGCGTAGGGATCGCTGCGGAAGGAACGCTCCTCGTCCCGGCGGAGGCTGGTGAGCTGCGGTCCCCGCAGGGCCCCGGAGAAGAACGCCGCGTTCACCGCCACGACCATCCGGGCCGCCGAGGGCACGCCCAGCAGGAGGAGCGCCTGGTGCACCTGCTCGCGGATCGGCAGCAACGAGGTCGCGGGCTCCTGCAGCTCCCGCAGGCCGGGCACGATCGCCGCCGGGTCCTCGGCCATGATCGCCTCGTCCCAGGCCAGCTCGGCCCGGCGCAGATCGGCGCGGAGCTGGCGGGCCCGCATGCCGTCACGCGCTTTCACCGCCCGCCGCACCTCGGCACGGAGTTCGGCGATCCGCCGCTCCAGCGCGTCCAGTGATTCACTCACGGCCCGGATCGTAACAGGAGTTCCACGTGTCTCCCTTGAGTTCCAGCGATTTCCAGCATTAAAGTGGCGGCCATGCAAAGGTAACTCAGGGGCAAGGGGGCATCGCTATGCGTAACCTTTCGTGCGGCCGATCCGTTCACCTGCTGGACGTCGAGAACCTCGTCGGCACCCCCCGCCCGGCGACCGCCGAGGTCGTCACCCTGATGGGCCACTACCGCCGCCGCGTCCCCGCGGGTTTCACCGACCAGTACGTCGCGGCCGTCAACCACGGCGCCCTCCTGGCGGTCGGCCTGGCCCTGGCCGGCATCCAGCTCCTGGTCCGCTCCGGCCCCGACGGCGCCGACGAGGCGCTGTGCGAGGTGATCCGCCTCGACCACCTCGACGACCGCTTCGAACGCGTGATCATCGGCTCCGGCGACGGCATCTTCACCGACCTGGCCGACTGGCTCCGCCGCCGCGGCGTCGAGGTCGTGGTGGTCTCCCGCCCCGACGCCCTGAGTTACCGCCTCCGCCGCACAGCCGCCCAGGTCATCCCCTTGGACCTGGCCGCCTGACGACTCAGAAGCTCACCCCCGCGTAGCGAGGGAGCGGTTGCGGTGGAAGGCCGGCGCCTTCTTCGGTCACCCCTAAAGGGGTCATGACGGCTCCGGTATGGAGTCCTCCGGTACGTCGTGACCGCACGAAGGAACCCGTGCCCCTCTCCATCCGGCGTATAGCCGGTAGCGATCGGTCACCCGCGCTCCCGCTCGTGGGCGGGAGCGGGAGGTCGGACGACCGTATGGCAAATATGTGTGTCGAACATAGAAAGATGTCAAAGACAAATTTGTGTCTATCCCATATATGATGAGGATGTGAGCACGCAGAAGACGGGTCTCAGAGAGCTGAAGAAGCAGCAGACCAGGGAGAACATCTCCGACCGGGCCACCCGGCTGTTCCTGGAACGCGGCTTCGACAAGGTGACGATCGCCGAGGTGGCGGAGGCCGCGCAGGTGGCCAAGATGACGGTCACGAACTACTTCCCGCGCAAGGAGGACCTGGTCTTCGACCTGAGCGAGGAGTTCGTGCAGGCGCTGGCCCGGACCGTCCGCGACAGGGCGCCCGGCGAGTCCGCCCTGGCCGCGCTCCGCCGCGCCTACCTGGCCGCGGTCGCCGAGCACGATCCGGTCATCGGCTTCTCCGGTCCGGCCTTCGCCCGGATGGTCCACGACAGCCCGGCCCTGACGGCCCGGCTGCGGGAGTTCCACGACGAGCGCGAGAAGGCCCTGGCCGGCGCGCTCGCCGCGGAGACCGGCGCCGGCCCCGGCGACATCCTGCCCCGCGTGGCCGCCGCCCAGCTCGGCGGCGTCCACCGGCTGCTGTTCGACGAGACGCTCCGCCGTACCATCGCGGGGCAGGACAACGCGGAGATCGCGGCGGTCCTCACCGGCTACATCGACACCGCCTTCGGCTTCCTGGAGCCCGCCCTCGGCGGCTACGCCGTCCGTTCCGCGGGATGACCCGAGGGTCTTCACCCCGAAGTGAACCGAAGCGAACCGGAGTCTCAGAGCGGGTGATCCGGCCCGGCCTGCGTGAGGATGCGCAGCGCGTCGGCCGAGCCCGGACCGTCCGGGGTGTACACCTCCAGCCGATGGTCGGGGCTGTCGGGCTGCAGCCAGACCTGGTAGTTCACGCTCAGGGCGCCGACCGTGGGATGCCGCAGGTGCATCGTCCCGACAGTGCAGTCGGAGACCTCTCCGCCGGCCCACATCGTCGCGAACTCGTCGCTGCGCATCGTGAGTTCGCCGATGAGTTCCGCCAAGCGCGCGTCGGTCGGGAACCGGCCCGCGGTGAGCCGGAGGTAGGCGACATGGATGCGGGCCAGTTCCTCCCAGTTGCGGTGCAGGTCGCGGGTGAACGGATCGAGGAAGAACATCCGCGGCACGGACGGGCGGCCGTGCGGCCGGGACGGCGCGTCGAAGGGAAGGTGCTCGGCGAACAGCGCATGGCCGGTACGGTTCCACGCCAGCACGTCTCCACGGCGGCCGAGGACCAGCGCCGGGATCGACTCACCCAGAGCCGCCAGGAGCACGAGGACTCGTGGGTGCGGTTCCTCCGCAGGCGGTGCGGACAGGCGCGGGACGGCCGGTTGCCCGGCGAGGTTGTGCAGGTGGGCGGTCTCGACCCGGTCCAGCTGCAGCACCCGGGCCAGGGCGTCGAGCACCTGCGCGGAGGCGGTGCCCGCCTGGCCCTGCTCCAGCCGGGTGTAGTACCCGGCGCTCACCCCCGCCAGATGGGCGAGCTCCTCGCGGCGCAGGCCGGGAACCCGGCGTGCGGTCCCGAAGGTCCGCAGCCCGACCTGCTCGGGTGTGACTCGATCGCGGCGGCTCTTCAGAAATGCTCCAAGTCCTTCCACGGCTTCGAGCGTAGGCCGCGCCGTACGCGGGTGGGTGTACCTGCCGGGTGCACCCACGGCAGGGGGATGGCTGGCGGGCCCGTCCCGGCAGAGGGTCGGCACCATGTCTCGAGAACTCACACACCAGACGTCTCGACAACTGACAGACCAGGCGTCTCGACGGCTCACGCACCGGCCGCCGGGTCTGCGCGCCTGGCTCGGCCTGATGGTGGTCCTGGGACCCGTCCTGCTGGTCTCCATGGACGGATCGATCCTGTTCCTGGCGATGCCGCGGATCAGCCAGGCGCTCACGCCGACCGCCGACCAGGCCCTGTGGATCCTCGACGCCTACGGCTTCGCCGTCGGCTCGCTGCTGATCACTTTCGGCAACGTCGGTGACCGGTACGGCAGACTGCGGCTGCTGATGATCGGCGCGGCGGTGTTCGGAGCCGGTTCGGCGGCGGCGGCGTTCGCCCCGAGCCCCGAGCTGCTGATCGCCGCCCGCGCGCTGATGGGAGTGGCGGGCGCGACCCTGCTGCCGTCGGCACTGGCGGTACTCGGCGAGTTGTTCACCGAGCCGCGGCGGCGGGCTCAGGCCATCGGCGTCTTCGCCGCCGTGTTCGCGGCGGGGTTCGCGATCGGGCCGGTGATCGGCGGGGTCCTGCTGGAACGGTTCTGGTGGGGGACGGTCTTCCTGATCAATCTGCCTGTCGTCGGCCTGTTCCTGTTCCTCGCGCCTTTCCTCCTCCGGGAGGTGCGCGCGGCCCGCGCGGGCAAGATCGACGCGCGGAGCGTCGCGAGTTCGGCGGCCGGGTTGCTGCTCACGGTCTACGCGCTCAAGCACACCGCCGCCGAAGGGCCGCAGCCGGTCCCGGTCCTGCTGGGAGTCGCGGGACTCGCCGTGCTGGCATGGTTCGTCCTCAGGCAGCGGAACCTGCCGCATCCGCTGATCGACCTCTCACTCTTCCGCGACCGGGTCTTCACGGTCTCGATCATCACCGGGTTGCTGCCTCTGGCGGCATGGTCGGCGACGGCCTACCTGGCGGGCGTCTACCTGCAGTCCGTCCTCGGCCTGCCGGTGCTGGACGCGGCGCTGCTCGCGCTGCCCGGCGCCGCCGTGCTCACCGTCACCTGCGTCGTCACGCCCTTCGTGGTCGACCGCGCCGGGAAGCGGGCGGCCCTCGTCGTCTGCCACCTGTCCATCGCCGGTGGGCTGCTGCTGCTCTTCCCGCTCTCCGAGACCGCCGGGGCCGGCTGGTACGTCGCCTCCACGGTCGTCGCGGGCATCGGGTACGGCATCTGCTTCAGCGTCGTCGCCGACACCGCCGTGGGCGCGGTCCCGGTGGACCGGGCCGGCGCGGCGGGCGCGGTCGCCGAGACCAGTAACGAGATCGGCAACGCCCTCGGCATCGCGCTCCTGGGTTCGCTCGCTGTCCTGGTGTTCCGGCTCCAGGGGCCGGATGCGGCCTCCACCCTGGAGGAGACCCTCCAGCTTCCGGCTCTCGCACCCGCGGTCGCCGCCGAGGCGAGGGCGGCCTTCGTCGCGGGCCTGCACCTCGTCGCCGTGGTGGCGAGCCTGCTCCATCTGGGGCTGGGGGTTCTCGCCTTCCGATGGCTGCCCCGGACGAGCGCCGGCAACGACCCGGCGGAGGCCCGCGCCGACCGGGGGCGCGAGGGCCGGCGGCGTGCCGGGTGACGGCAACGACTCCCCGGCCCCTGCGGCTCGAACGGCGGTTGCCCGGCGGTGTCTGCCACCGCCGGCTCCTGCCCGCCCTACATATTACTTGACACGAATATTCTCCATGGCGAATACTTCCCTTCGTGGACGAACTCCTCGCCGCGCTGGCCGACCAGGCCCGCTGGCGGCTCGTGAACCTGCTGGCCGAACGGCCCCGCTCGGTCGGCGTCCTCGCCCAGCTCGCCGGGGCGCGTCAGCCGCAGACGACCAAGCACCTGCAGACCCTGGAGCGCGCCGGTGTCGTCATCTCCCGGCGCACCGGTCAGCGCCGCGTCTACGCGCTGCGGCCCGATACCCTGCGGGAGCTGGCGGCCGCGCTCACCCGGCTCGCCGACACCGCGGACCAGGGCGGCGGCCCGTACGAGACCTATGAGCGCTACGGGCTCAGCCTCCACGCGGAGCGGCTCGCCGCCGGGGAACCGGGCTGGGCCGACGGCCGCTCGTTCGGATTCCACCGGGCGCTGACGGCGCGCCCCGAGCTGGTCTGGCGCCACCTGACCGAGGCCTCTCTGCTCACCCGCTGGTGGACGCCCGACGACCTGCGTGTCTCCGAGCTCGTCTTCGAGGCGCGGCCCGGCGGGCGGATCGTCCACGAGTACCGCGACGCCGACGACGCCGACGGCTCCGATCCGGTCGCCGGGCGCGCGGAGGGGGTCGTCGACGAGGCGCTTCCCGGCAGGCGCCTCGCCTACCGGCTCTCCCCGCTGCTTCCCGACGGCGCCCTCGCCTTCACCGCCCACGTCGACATCGACCTCCGGCCCACCGGCGTCGGCACCGACCTCGACGTCCGCTGGCGGATCACCGGCAGCACCGTTGACTCCGCGGACTTCATCGCGGGCATCGAGATCGGCTTCGGCCAGAGCCTCGACAAGCTCGCCGCGACCTTCACCGACCCGCACAACATCGACCCGCACAACACCGACACAAGGAGTGCCAAGTGATCGACTTGACCGGCCGCAAGGTGACCGCGAACCTGAGCCTCACCCTCGACGGGCGTTACAACGGTCCCGGCGGGCCGGGTGATTTCAGTGCATTCGCCCCGTATGTAACCAGCGAGGTGGCACGGGAGCACATGACCCGCATCTGGGAGAGCGCGACGACGGCGCTGCTGGGCCGGATCAACGCCGAGGGGTTCATGGGGTACTGGCCGTCGGTCGCCGAAGACGGCAACGCCGACCCGCGTGACCGCGGATATGCGAAGTGGCTGGTCGGCGCGGAAAAGGTGGTCTTCTCAACCACCTTGACCGAGGCGCCGTGGGAGCGCACCCGCGTGGTGAACGCCCCCGTCGCGGACGTCGTCGCCGAACTCAAGACCACCGGCGAGGGCGACATCCTGGTCAACAGCAGTGCGAGCCTCATCAAGCCGCTCCTGTCGGCGGACCTGCTCGACCGGCTCTATCTCATGATCTTCCCCGAGATCGCCGGGGGCGGCCAGCGGCTGTTCGACGACGGCCTGCCGGCTTCGAAGTGGAAGCTCACCCACCAGGAGACCGGTGAGCTGGGCGAGATCGCCCTGGTCTACGACCGGGTCCGCTGAACCGGCTCGATCACCGTTCATTCCGTTGTGACCCGCCTCTTGCGCGGGCTCCTCGCTGGGAGGGTCTTTCTCGGGAAAGCCCCTCCCGAATGGGTCCTGTCCGGCGACGAGTCGACCGCGCGAGTCGACCGTGTGGGTCAACCACGCGAGCCGACCGTGCGGTGTTTCGTGAGCCACGCGGCGACCGCCTCGGCGTAGGCGTCCGGGATCGCCGCCGGTATCACGTGCCCGGCCCCCTCGAACACGTGCAGGTCCCAGTCGGGCCGCTGCGTCATCAGGTGGTCGATCACGACACGGGAGATCACCGGATCCCGGTCTCCCCAGGCCAGGAGCGTGGGCGGGGAGATCCGGCCGATCGCCGTCTCGACGGGACGGCGGTTCACGAACATCGTCGAGGACGCGGAGGCGAAGGCCGTCACGGCGCCGCTCAGCCGCCGCGGCCGGGACCGGGCTTCCTTGAGCTGGTCGGTCAGCAGCGCCGTCATCTCCGGGGACAGGCGGAGGATGTCGCCCCCGGTGCTGTCGCGTCCGCGGGCGACCCATGCCTCCGGGTTCGCGAGGGCGTCGAGCTTCACGGCCAGCGCTTTCGGGCCCAGCACGCTCAGCAGGCCGCGGACGATCGGCGGGCCGGCGAGCAGCGCGAGCCGTCCGAGCGTCTGCCACCACGCCCGCTCCGCCGCGGTCATGGGACCGGGCAGGGTCGGGGCGGCCAGGACGAGGCGTTCGACGCGCCGGGGCGCGAGGTCGGTGAAGAGCAGCGCCACCAGGCCGCCCATCGACCAGCCGTGCAGCACGACGCGCTCCAGGCCCAGCTCGGAGGTGAAGGCGCGCAGGAAACGGGCGTTCACCTCGGCGCGGGCGGCGTTGCGGCGCGGGGATCCGGTGTGGCCGAACAGGGTGCCCGGCAGGTCGGGGGCGATCACCGTGCCGTACGCGCTGAGCGGTCCGACGGTGTCCAGCCACGCGGTCCCGCTGCCGGCCATCGGGTGGATGAGGAGGTGGACCGGGGCGCCGGGCGGCGCGCCGGGGGCGGCGGGCTTTCTGAGCAGATGGACGGGTGTGCCCCGCAGGTCGAGCGTCTCACTGCGGATTCCGGCCCAGCGGGGTGACCGTTCGCCCCAGTCGGGGTAGCGCATGGCGGCTCCAGAGATGTCGTCCCCGTCGTCCCGAGGGTAGTTCCGGCCGCGGTCGTGCACCAGGCGGATATTGCTCTCGCAGCCGGATAAGAGGGTGCCCGCCGGGTATACGCAGGTGATCATGCCGCGTCGCAGCCGCACGTCAGGGTGGAGCAAAAGGTGATCATCGATTCGCTGGGGGCCTGGGCCGTCGTCGTGGGGATCGTGGTGGCCCTGCTGGTCCTCGACTTCGTGGTCGCCTCCCGACGCCCGCACGCCGTGGGCCTGCGGGAGGCGGCGCTCTGGTCGGTGTTCTACATCGCGGTGGCGATCGTCTTCGGGCTCGTGCTGTGGCCGCTGGCGGGCGCGGACATCGCGACCGAGTACTTCGCCGGATGGCTGGTGGAGAAGAGCCTGTCGGTGGACAACCTCTTCGTCTTCGTCATCATCATGAGCCAGTTCGCGGTGCCCGACGAGTACCAGCAGAAGGCGCTGCTGTTCGGCATCGCGGCCGCGCTCGTGATGCGGGCGGTGCTCATCACCGTGGGCGCCACGGCCATCACCGTGTTCTCGCCGACGTTCCTGCTCTTCGGTCTGCTCCTGCTCTGGACCGCGGTGCAGCTGGCCCGTCACCGGAACGACGACCCGGACGTCGGCGACAACCCGCTGATCCGATGGGTCGGCCGGATCTTCCCGGTCAGCGACGACTTCCACGGCGGGAAGCTGGTCGCCGCGGAGAACGGCAGGCGCGTGATCACGCCCCTGTTCCTCGTCTTCGTCGCCATCGGCAGCACCGACCTGCTCTTCGCCCTCGACTCGATCCCGGCGATCTTCGGGATCACCCAGCACCCGCTGCTCGTCTTCTCCGCCAACGCCTTCGCGCTGCTCGGGCTGCGGGCCCTGTACTTCCTCATCGAGGGCCTGCTCGAACGGCTGGTCTACCTGTCGATCGGGCTCTCAGTGATCCTCGGGTTCATCGGCGTCAAGCTCATCCTGGTCTTCCTGCACGAGGACGTCTCCTCCTCGATCCCGGAGATCCCCACCCCCGTGTCGCTCGGTGTGATCCTCCTCGTGCTGCTGGTCACCGTCGTCGCGAGTCTCCGGCGGGTACGGCGGCACCCGGAGGAGCGGGCGCACGCCGGGTCGCTGCGCAAACTCCCCGGGAAGAAGGACCGGGCCGGTACGGAGGGTCACGGGCGCGGGCGTCGGGCGGCGGGGGACGGGTGAGGCGTTCGCGCCGCTCCGGTGCCGGTGAGGCAACCTGGCGGCGCCGTACTGCGTCTACTCTATGTGTCGTCTCGAAAGCTCTACGTGACATTCCGGGTCATCGCGCTCGCCGCCCTCGCTCTCTCCGCGGGCAGCTGTTCCGGCTCCCCGGCCCCCGCCCCGACCCCGACCGAGGCGCCGGTCACGCCCACCGCGCTGCCGCCCCCCGCCCCGACGCCAACGCAGGTTCCGGCCACCGGACCGGGGTCGGTCTGCGACGACACGGACCTGCGGGCCTTCCTCGGCGAGGTCGCACGGCACCACTCGGACGAACGCGGCCTGAAGCCCGGCGCCCCGGTCTCCCGCTGGCTCACCCTCCTGCTCGACGCCGCTCCCGGCGCGGTCGAGCCGACGCTGCGGCACATCCAGCGGGGCATCACGGCGGCGGAGGCGTACACGGGCGCCGAGGCGGGAAGCGCGGAGGCCGCCGCCCACGCCCGCCGGCTCGTGGCCGCGGCGGCCGGCCTGGCGGAGGTGTGCGGCCTGTCCGACGTCTACGACATCCCCGCTCCGGGGGAGGCATCGCCGGCTCCGAGCTGACGCCTATCGGATCACGATCGCCGGGTGCTTCGGGTCGTCCATCCGGACGACGAGGTCGGCGGTCTCCGAGGGTTCGGCCTCGTGCTCGTAACGCTCGTAGGCGGGCAGGGTCCAGTGCAGCTCCGGCGGAGTGCGGCGGGCCAGCGCGGCCGGGGAGAGCCGCAGGTGCACGGTCAGGTCGAACGGGAGCCACCGGCCCAGCAGCAGCGCCCCGTCCAGCAGCAGCACGCCGCCCGCCGGCACGGTGACGTACGGCGCGCGGGTGGCCCGGTCCGTCCTGGTGTCCCACAGGGAGGGCAGGACCTCGCCGGAGCCGCCGGGGTCCAGCCGCGCCAGGACCTCGCGGGTCAGCCCTCCCGTGTCGAGCCAGTCGTCGTAGAAGGCGTCCGGGTCGGTCTTGCCGTACTCGAACCGGAGCGACGCCGGGCGCAGGAAGTCCCGGGCGGACACGCGCAGGACCGCGCGGCCGCGCAGCCGGAGCGGCTCGGCCAGCGCGTCGGCGAGCTCGTCCGGCCGCGCGGCGGGCGCACCGTCGAAGGCGACCCGCGTCCAGGCGTCCTGGGGTCTCTCGGCGATCCGGTCGGCGATCTCCTCGGCCAGCGACGACGGGGATATGGGGCGTATGCGCACCCTGCCATCCTGCCGGACGGCGGGACCGCCGCCGGAGGACGCCGCGCGGCCCGGATGATGCAGCCGCCCCGCCGGATCGCGGCCGGCGCGCCCGCCTCGACCATGATCAGGATGCGCCGGGGGCGCTCCAGGGCGGAGACGAGCTGTTCGGGCGTCTCACAGGAGATGAACGCACCCTCTTCACCTCCACGATGCCGGGGAGCAGCCGGGTTCACCCTAGTAAGGGCGGAAAACAGTGCCGTTGGCCTCGGGGCCGAGGATCCCGCCGAGACAGCGATAGGTGCGCTCGCCCTGATCGAACTGCTCCTTCGACGGGGGCAGCACCGTCGAGCGCCACTTCCCGGCCGCGACCTTGCGCGCGTCCCCGGACCGGGAGGCGAGCATGACCCGCGCCGAGCACACCTTCTTGATGACCGGGTGCTTCTTCACGACCTGCTGCCGGTAGGTGGTGACGTCCTGCGGCAACGTGGCGATCGCGTAGGTCTCCCAGTAGTGGGCCTCCTCGCAACCGACCGTCGTGGCGCTCGCGTCGCCCGACACGACCAGCAGCCCGCTCCAGCACTCGGCCTCGGCCACACACGCGGCGCCCGCCCCGGAGACCCTCGCGGCGGGGCACGACGCGGTGACCGTGTCGACTCCCGCGATCTCCGCCACCTTCGAGGGAGGGGCGTCCTCGGCTCCGGACGCGTTCGCGCCGCCCGTCGTGCCGGGCTTCGCGGCCACGGCCGGTTCCTCGGCGGAGGGAACGGACGGTGAGCCGGTTCCGGGGTCGCGGTTCTCGAAGTACATGAGTCCGGCCCCGGCCAGCAGCAGGATCACGAACGCCACCGCCACCGCGACGAACACCCTGCCGTTCGACCCGCCGGAGGGCGTGACCGCCGCGGGCGCCTGGGTGCTCGCCAGGCCGCGCAGGCCGGGGGAGGTCAGGTGCGTGCGCGCCGCCTCCCTGCCCGCGACGGGCGGAGCGGGGTGCGCGGGCGGCATGCCGTACGGCGAGGGCCCGGCCGGGAACGGCGCCGCGGAACCGGACGGAGCGGGGGCGAACGGCCTGCCGGGGCCGGACAGCGCCCCGTGACCGGACGACGCGTAACCGGACGACGCGTAACCGGACGGCGTCTCATGGCCGAATGGGGCGGGACCGGACGGGTGAGCCGCCGGGCGCGGGGGGAGCGGCCGGGACGCCGGGGCGTGACGCGTCAGGCGCAGGTCGGTGAGGGCGTCGCGCAGGGCCGCCACCGAGGCCGTGCGCCGGGCCGGATCGGTGGCCATGGCCTGGCGGAGCACCTCGGTCAGCTCCGGCGGCACGCCCGGGATCTCCGGGACGGGACGGCGGTGCAGGGCCATGATGACCGCGATGTTGACCACGCCGCTCTCCGGGAAGCGCGGCGGGCGGCCCGACAGCAGCGCGTAGAGCGTGGCGGCCAGGGAGTAGACGTCCCCGGCGGCGCTGGGTTCGGCCAGCTCGAACGCCTCCGGCGGGGCGTAGGCGGGGGTGAGCGACTCGCGGGTCACCGACACCTCCCCGCCCGCCGACGGCATGGTGGCCAGCCCGAAGTCCGACAGCACCACGTTGCCGTAGCGGTTGACCAGGATGTTGGCGGGCTTGATGTCGCGGTGCAGCACCCCGGCGGCGTGGGCGGCCGCCAGCGCGTCGGCGATGCGGATGCCGATGTCGGCCACCTCGGCCGGGTCCAGCCGGCCCTCGGCGCGCAACCGGTCCAGCAGCGACCCGCCCGGACAGAGCTCCAGCACCATGTACGGCCTGCCGTCGGGCAACACCCCCGCGTCGTAGACATGGGCGACGTGGGGATGACCGGAGAGCGCCCCGGCAGAGGTGACCTCGCGCATGAACCGGCGCCGGTCGCGCTCCGAGACGAGCACCCGATTGTCGATCTTGAGCGCCACCTCGCGGTCCACGGCGAGCTGCCGGGCCCGGTAGACGATCCCGAAACCGCCCTGCCCGAGGATGCCGGACACCTCGTAGCCCGGCACCGCCACGGCACCCGCTTCGGACACCTGCCACCTCCTGGAGAGACCGGCAAGATTACCGGAACTTCGCTTTCATCCCGCTTGAACTCCTGTTTGAACGACCGCCGCGGATACCGGGAACATCGGCGAGATCGTAAAGCGCCCGGGTGCCTATGCTGTTCTCTTCTGATCTCTTCTGAGAGGTGAGGGGAAGAGAATCGTGAGTGGACGGGATCCAGACCGCCGAAGGACACTCCTGGACGCCGCGGACCGGGTGATCCGGCGCGAGGGCCCGGAGGCGTCGATGGCGGCGATCGCCGCCGAGGCCGGGATCACCAAGCCCATCCTCTACCGGCACTTCGGCGACAAGAGCGGGCTCTACCAGGCTCTGGCCAACCGGCACGTCCGTACCGTGGTCGACCTGCTGCGGCAGCAGTTCGAACAGACCGGCACCGACCTGCGCGGCCGGGCCCGATCGACGATCACCGCCTACCTCGACATGATCGCGGCCAACCTGAGCCTCTACCGGTTCCTGTTCCACCGGGCGGGAGCGGAGGACAGCCGGACCCATTCCCAGATGACCGCGATCGTCCGCAGCCTGGGCGAGGAACTCGGCGAGGTGATCGCGGCCGCCTCGGACGGCCTCGACCCGGTCCGCGCCCAGGTGCTCGGACACGCTTTCGTCGGCATGGTCCAGGCCACCGGCGACTGGTGGCTGGAGCATCCCGAGGTGGACCGTACCGAGGTCGTGGAGAGCCTGGTCGGTGTGATCGTGGCGGCGATGTCCTCCGCGACGGCTCCGCTGACCGGTCCGCGGGGTTTCAGCTGACCGGCCCGCGAGGTTCCGGCCGACGGACCGGCGGGGTTTTCGGCGAGCGGCCCGGCCACCCGGTGAACCCGGGCGGTCAACGCACTAGCCTGGTCCCGGGACGACCCGGATGGAGGTACGGACGCAGATGAGCGAGACCGATCCGCACATCCACGTCGAGCAGAAGGTGATGCAGGCCGGTGCGGCCTACCGCAATGTGATCGCGTCGATGCTGGGCCGCGCCCCCGACGCGCCCAGCGTCGTCACCACCGGTTGCGGGCTCCAGGTGCCCTATGCGATGACCTCGCCCCGTCCGGAGAGCGTCACCTGCCTCGCCTGCCGGGAGCACGCCCACCGGGAGTGCCTGCGCTTCGCCGAGCAGGTGGAGCACCTGAGCCGGATGCCCGGGGCGCCCATCACCGGCGAACAGGCGGCCGAGGCCGTGGAACGGGTCCGGGACCTCGCGAAGCGGTTCTCCGGCTAGGCGCGCTACTCGCCGAAGCGGGACAGCTTTCCGCGGGCGCGGGCATAACGGAGGGCCCACACGAACAGCCCCAGCGTCGCCGCCAGGTAGACGACGTCCAGCGCCGCGGCCAGGGCCAGACTGTCCCACGGTACGGCGCCGCCGTTCAGGACGGTCCGCATGCCGGTGAAGACATGGGTGGCCGGGAGGAACGAGGCGATGGCCTGGAGCGGGGCGGGCAGGACGTCGACCGGATAGAAGATCCCGGCCAGCGGCTGCACGATGAAGACCAGGGACCATGCGATCACCTGGGCGTTCTCCCCGAAACGGAGCACCGCCGAGATTCCGACCAGGCCGAGGGACCAGCCCATCACCAGCAGCAGGACCATGAACGGGATCAGGCCCGCGCCGAAGACGGTGATGCCGAACCCGTAGAAGGCCAGGGCCAGGCCCGCCATGACCGCTATGGCGAAGACCACCTTGCCGAAGGAGAACACGATGAGGCCGATCACGTACTCGACGGTGGAGAGCGGGCTCACCTGAACGTTCAGGAGATTCCTGCTCCAGATGTCCTCCAGGAACGCGATCGAGATCTCGTTGCTGGCCTTCTGCAGCACCTGCCAGAGCAGTACGGCGCCGAGCAGGAAGGCGGCGACGAACGGCACCCGCTGCGACTGCAGGAACAGTGTCACGAATCCCCAGACGAGCAGTTCGACCGTGGGCCAGAAGACGATCTCGAACATCCGGATCGGGCTGCGGCGCAGCGCGGCGAAGTCGCGGCGGACCACGCCGCCGACGCGGGTCGCGCGGGCGGCGAGGCTCAGCGGAGGGTGGGTGATGGTCATGCTCGGGTCACCTTCACGATCGGGCCACCTTGAGGAAGACCTCTTCCAGGGTCTCGGCGCCGTAGACGCCGGCGAGCTCGG
Source organism: Planobispora rosea (assembly GCF_014648175.1). GTDB lineage: Bacteria > Actinomycetota > Actinomycetes > Streptosporangiales > Streptosporangiaceae > Planobispora > Planobispora rosea. Next base: position 1,059 of record NZ_BMQP01000025.1, on the reverse strand, counting down.
CGGCGCTGCCGCTCGCCACGATCCTCCCGGCGGACATGAAGTGGATGCGGTCGCACATCCGCTCCACCTCCTGCATGTTGTGCGAGGTGATCAGCATCGCGCGGCCGTTCTCCCGGGCCAGCCGGACCAGGAGGTTGCGGATGCGGTCACCGGCGTCCGGGTCGAGGTTCGCCGTCGGCTCGTCGAGGATGAGCAGGCTCGGCTCGTTGACGAGGGCCTTGGCGAGCTGGACGCGGGTGCGCTGACCGGAGGAGAGCTCCATCACCCGTCGCCTGCGCAGCGGGCCGAGTTCGAGGAGGTCGACGAGCTCCGCGACGCGGGCCTTCGGGTCACGCACGCCGTACAGGCGGGCGAACACATCCAGGACCTCGCGGACGTGCAGCACACCCGGCAGGTCGACGTAGCTCGCCGCGAAGTTGATACGGCTGAGAGCCTCGACGCGGTGCCTGCCCAGTTCCTTGCCGAACATACGGATGCTTCCGGAATCGGGGGTGATGAGTCCCAGGAGCATGTGCAGGGTGGTGGACTTGCCGGCGCCGTTGGGGCCGAGCAACCCGATGATCTCTCCGGGGCCCACGTCGAGGCTGATGCCGTCGACGGCCGTCACCGGCCCGAACCGCTTCGTCAGCATGGTGGCCTGAAGGATGGTCACCAATCAAGCGTGCGCTCCGCCGGCCTTGGTGGCAAAGGGTTTTCGATCCAGGTCGCCGGGCTGATTTGACGAGCCCGGCGAGGGTTCGTAGCCTTTCTGGGCCCGACGCAGGCCGGTGGTGACACCGCGTGCTCGGGACTCCCTCTGATCGCCTCGTTCGATTCGACACGAATCGAATGCGTGGCTAAATTAGAGGGGTTGCCTCGGAGACGAGGTGGGCCGAATTCCCGAAAGATCAGCTCGAACCGGTCAAATTGACACGGAAAAGCGGATCTGAAAGAATAAAGTCACAACGAAGCGAACAAAACGCCCCGGATCGGGACGATCAAGGAAATGATCGGCTCGGACGGTGTACGCGTCCGTTTCTTGAGAACTCAACAGTGTGTTAAAAGCCAGTGCATGAAGCA
>NZ_BMQP01000024.1 GCF_014648175.1 Planobispora rosea | reverse complement strand
CGAAATCAACCCTCAGCCGAATGTTCCAACCGACCACACGGAGATCGCGAAAGATCGAGGTTAAGAGAGCACAGCCCCTCAATCGCTTCCTGGCGCGTGCCCCACTGCAGGCACCTCCCGAATCTCCCGAACAGAGTGCAGGCGAGCCGGAACAGGGCACAACGAGGGCACACCGCACCGAGAGGCAACCGAAAACAACGGCAACCAACGAAGAGAAGACCATCAGCTCAGAGCCATGATCTCTGGATCTCCGCAGGTTGCCCGACGACAGCTTTCGATTCACGAACTACCGCTGAGATCGGGGTCTTCTGAGGCTCTGAGCCGGGCCTCAGTGGTTCGATCTCGCCTGGAGGACACATCCACGGCACATGGCCGACCGCTCCGACCTGCGGAGCGTCGGCCTTTCGTGTGCTCTGGGCGCGTTACCGGCCATCGAGCAGTTGGTGACAGTACGGCGTGCGGAAGTTTGAAAACCGTATACAGAAGTCGGACACGATTCACGTTTGGGGTACTTCGGTTACTGGGACACGGCTCGTGGCACAGTCTTGCGAGGCCGCCAAGTGCGAGCTGGCCCGTCAGGGATCTACGACCTCGATGTCGAGGTTGTAGGCGAGGTCGGCCACCTGCACACTGCGCACCTGCGGGTCTTTGAGCAGGGTGCGCAGCTCCTTGACTGTCCGGACTTCATCTATGTAGGCGTACGCGAGACCCTGCGAGGCTGCCTGTTTCAACCGTGGCAGATCTAGGTTGAACACGGCCAGAGTTGACGCGTCGTCATCACCCAGCGTGCCCACCCACCGCCGCAGCTCCGCCAATCCCTCGGCCAGGCAGACGGGGCCGGTCACCACCCTTTCAACGGTGGTGCCCGGCTTCCCCGTGTTGGTGAGCACCGCTTTCAGGTCGGGGAACATCTCGGGCCCCGAGACGATCGGGGCAGAGCCCTGCTGTACGCCATACACCACCCGGGTCGGGAGGGCGTTGTGCTCTTCCACAAACGCGCGAGCCTGGTCTGCTGTGAGCGGCTGGGCGAACTCGACCACGGCCAGCGCTGTCATGTCCTCTGGGAGGATGCTCAGCGCGGCTTCCGCTGAAGCCTTCGTCGGTTTGCCGGTGCCGAGCTTCTCCAGGACGTCGGCGAGGCGGGAGCGGATGTACGGCAGACGTGGCGGGGACTCGATGTCGCCGAAGAGACCGACGTCTACCTCAACCTGGTCCGCCGCTTCTTCCACAAAGGTTCCAGCGGCCCGAAGCGGCCGACGGTCGTAGAGGTAGGTGGTGGTCAACGATCCGCGGCGAGAGTCGCGGTAGCTCACTTCGAAAGCAGGGTCACTCATCCGCAGCGATCCTTCGATGACGATCAGCAGTGAATCGGTCAATGGGTGGCGTCGCTGCAGCAAGCCGGTAGCCAAGTAACTCGATACGATGCCGGAGCTGGCCACTAGCAGAAGGACCAAGGCAACCCGGAAGTAACCACGCCGGATCGCGCTGCGCATCTTCTTGGGATCGAAGTCGGGGATTTCTAGCACTGGAAGGCTCCATAACTGTCAGCGAAGGCGGTACGGGCACGCCACACAGCGGTTTTGACCGCAGCGGGCGAGCGCCCTGTCATGGCAGCCACCTCAGCGAGCGAGAAACCCTCGTAGTAAACGGCGACGAGCAGTTTGCGGTGCTGTTCGGGCAGATCTTTGAGTACTTGGCGTACGGTGAGGGCATCCGCGGGAAATTCGGGCGCGCCGATCTCGTCCGCACTGGGCAAGGGGATTTCGAGCCGCTTACGCCGGGCATGATCAATGAGCACGTGCCGGGCGATGGTGAGCAGCCATGCGGCAGCGTTGTCACCTCGCCAGCCGAGCAGGGCCCGAGTCGCTTTGACGAAGGTCTCTTGGGCCAGGTCCTCCGCCAGATGCGGGTCGCGGGTACGCCGTAGGAGGAACCCGCACACGAGCGGCCAATGCTCGCGATAGAGCTCCTCGATGATGACGGCCTCCGTGGTCGCTGAATGGTCACGTCACCCTAGACGAGCGATCAGACGGAATGGTCACGTGGCCATTCGCTGCGGAATGGTAACAGCACGGCTCCGAGCCGGGTGTTCAGGCATTCGCCCGCCCTGGCGGCCTATCCGGGGCACATGGCCGAGGACACGCCGTGAACCGCGTGCGCGTTCTCCTGTGCCCCGGGCCTCGCCCGTCGGCGTCCGGACCGCGCGGGTCCGGGTTCATACGCGAATCCCATCGTGGCTGATCTGTGACGCAACCTTTCGTCGCCGCCCGGCATCTACCAGGTGACGAAAGGAGTCATCGATGACCCCGAGCACACCCCTGCGCGGCCTCGCCGTGCTCGCCCTCGCCGCCGCAGCGGCCCCCGCACTGGTCATCACTCCGGCGCAGGCGCATACGGGAGCCGCCTCCGCCGCGTCCTCGCCCGACAGCGTCCGGTACGCCTGGGTGAAGAGCTGTCCCAAGAAGGACTACACGATCCCCTGCGGCCGCTGGACGCTGACCATGCGCAGCGGGAAGACCATCAAGCTGACCGACGCCCGCGTCAACCCCGAGAACGCGAACGGCAAGGTGGACAAGGACGGCGCCGCCCTGTTCGCGATCAGCGGTGACGGCCGCTTCGTGAACTACTTCAAGGGCGACAAGCTCGTCGTCCGCGATGTGAGCAGCGGTAAGGTCCGCCCGCTGCCGGGCAAGGCCGCCACCTTGCCCAAGGGGCTGGGCATGAATGAGGTCGACACGACGATCTCCCACGACGGCTCGATCGTCGTGGTCGACTACTACGACGAGGCCGGTACGCTTCCGAGCCTCGTCGCCGACATGAGGACCGGGAAGGTCGTCAAGCTGTCGGCCGCCAACAACGTGCTGAGCTTCAGCGCGACCGGCACCCACCTGCTCACCAGCCGGTTCACCGATGACAACACCACCGAGTTCGCGGTCTTCGACACCGACGGGCACAAGACCGCGAGTCAGGTCGTCCCGCAGATCGTGTCCAACAACGCCCCGGTCGCGCTGGCCGACGACGGCAACACGGTGGCGGTGATCGTCACCGGGGCATCGAGGAAGCACCGCCTGCACACCTACGATCTCGCCGCCGACACCGTCTCCGACCCGGTCGCGCTCGGCATCCCCAGGAACGAGAACGCACAGCGCCTCTTCTGGGACTCCGCCGGTGCGCTCACGCTCTGGACCTCCCGGGACGACGAGAACGAGAACCCCGTCTTCGCCGTGAAGCGCACCGTGAACGCCGAGACCGGGGCCGCTCGGAAGGTGGACTCCTACAAGGTCAGAGGCGAGACGTGGACCTGGTGGCTGCCCGGCGAGTAGCCGCCGACTATCTTCCCTTTCATGGGGAAAATTCATGAAAAGATCGACGACCGGCTGCGTGAGTTCATCGGCGCGCAGCCGGTCTACTTCGTCGCCACCGCTCCTGAGCAGGGCGGACATGTCAACGTCTCTCCCAAGGGATACGCCGACACCTTCAGCGTGATCGACGACACCACGGTCGCCTACCTCGACCTGGACGGCAGCGGCGTGGAGACCATCGCGCACCTCCGCCAGAACGGCCGCATAACGATCATGTTCTGCGCCTTCTCCGGGCCGCCCAACATCGTGCGGTTGTACGGCACCGGCCGGGTGGTCGTCCCGGAGGACCCGGAGTTCGCCGCGCTGCTCGCGAGGTTCGGCCCGCACCCGGGCGTCCGATCGATCATCGTTGTCGACTGCGACCGCATCGCCGACTCCTGCGGATTCTCCGTACCGTTCATGTCCTTCGACCAGGACCGCACGCTCCTGGACGAGTGGGCGCAGCGCAAGGACGCCCAGGCCAAGCGCGCCTACCGGGCCAAGCACAACCGTGAGAGCATCGACGGCATCCCCGGCCTCTCCCCCGGTGAGACCGACCCGGTCGCCCAGCGCTCCTGAGCCGGGACTCCCCGAGAAGGAGAAGTCCCCGAGAAGAGGTTCCCGAGGTTCCCGAAGCTTCCGAGGAAGGGTGTTCCAACCCCGGCGGCCCTCACCCGCGTTGATAACGGGCGAGAGGAGACCGCATTGGACCGTTATGACGGCTTCCGTGAGTTCGTCCGGGCCCGCCAGCAGTCGCTGATCCGAACCGCGTACCTGCTCACGGGGGACGCCCACCTCGCCGAAGACGTGCTGCAGAGCGTTCTGATCAAGGTCGCCGGCCAGTGGCCCAAGCTCCTGCACGACGGCAATCCCGAGGCGTACACCCGCAAGGCGCTGATCAACCAGCACATCTCCTGGCGGCGCCGGGTGCGGAAAGAGCTGCCCAGTGCCGATCCGCCCGAGTACGGCCACTCCCACGACGATTCCACGGTCGACCGGATCGTCCTCCGCCAGGCCCTCGCCCGGCTGATTCCCCGGCAACGCGCCGTGATCGTCCTGCGCTTCTACGAGGACCTACCGAACGCGAGACCGCCGAGCTGCTGAACTGCTCACTCGGCACCGTCAAGGGCCAGACCCACCACGCGCTGGGGCGCCTGCGCGTGCTCGCGCCCGAACTGGCCGGCCTTCTCGTCGGGACCGAAATCCTGGAGATGAAGCGATGACCCGGCTCCGTGACACTCTGAACGAGATCGCGGGCGAGGCCCCGACGATGGATCTCGCCGAGCGGGCGATCCTGGGAAACCGGCGCAGGCGGAGGGTGCGGGCACGGGCGCTGCTGGTAGCCGCCACCACGGTCGTCACCACGGTGGTGGTCGTGAATCTGGTTGGGGGCCTGGGCACCGGCCTGCCACCGGCCCGCGGCGGGAACGACACGGTCGCCTCACCCTCGCCGCCCCGGGATTGGGAGATCGAGTCGTCGCCGTTGCCGGCCACCGGGGTGGGCCCGCCGGCCTACGCGTACCTCACCTCGTGCATCGGCAAGGGCGTGCCGCCGGACTGCGGGGACGGCACATGGCGGGTGGTGACCCGGGACGGCGAGACCTACGACATGCCCCAGGCGTCGGGGCTCAGCATCTTGGAAGGATCAGAGGAATCGGGGAGGTTGCAGGGGGAGGTGGCCTCCGGCCCGTTGGCGATCACTCCGGACGGCCGCGCCATGGCCTACTACACCGGCAGTTCAGCGCGCTCGCACCCGACGGGCGGACGATGGCCAAGGTCGGCATGTTGCGCGAGGAGGACGGGTACGTGCGCGAGGACGGCACGCTCGTCCGCTTCGACGCGCTGGAGGGGAAGGACCGGGACAGAGCCCGGGTCCGGGTCCGGGGACTGCCCGAGGGCACCGCCGTCACCCGCCTGGGAAGCTGGCTCAACGCCACCGAGGCCATGGCCCTGACCGCCGTCGTGTCGGGCGACCGTCCCGCGCAGCAGGACAGGACGGCCGTCTACGCGGTGAACGTCATGACCGGCGAGGCCCGCGAACTGGACAGCCATCCGCCGTTTCCCCACATTCTGATCCCCGGCATCGTCATGTGAACCGTCATGTGATGAGTACGGCCCGCGCTCCGGCGCGGGCCGTAGCCGTCATCAGCGGCGGTAACCGGCCATCCGCTCCAGACGGGCGACGCGCTCGGCGGTGGGCGGGTGGGTGGAGAACATCCGGCCGATGCCCGCACCACGGAAAGGATTTGCGATCATGAGGTGGGAGGCGGAGGCCAGGCGTCCGTTCTCCGGGAGCGGCAGCTGCCGCGTGCCCATCTCGATCTTCCGTAGCGCCGAGGCGAGGGCCAGCGGGTCACCGGTCAGCCTGGCCCCCGACTCGTCCGCCTGGAACTCGCGGGAACGGGAGATCGCCATCTGGATCATCCCCGCGGCGACCGGGCCGAGCACCATCATGAGAAGCACGCCGAGGAAGCCCGGCCCTTCGTCGTCGTCACCGCCTCCGAAGAACAGCCCGACGTAGCCGAGATAAGTGATCATCGAGGCGAGGGCGCCGGCCACCGAGGAGATCAGGATGTCCCGGTTGTAGACGTGGGACAGCTCATGCCCGATGACACCGCGCAGCTCGCGCTCGTCGAGCAGCTGGGTGATGCCGTAGGTCACGCAGACCGCGGCGTTACGGGGGTTGCGGCCGGTCGCGAAGGCGTTGGGCTGCATGGTCGGCGAGACGTAGAGCCGGGGCATGGGCTGGCGGGCCTCGGTGGAGAGTTCGCGCACGATCCGGTAGAGCACCGGCTGCTCGACCTCTCCGACGGGGCGGGCCCGCATCGCGGACAGAGCGATACGGTCGGAGAAGAAGTAGGCGGCACCGTTGGCGAGAACGGCGATCAGAACAGCGATCCGCACGCCGGCGCCGTCTCCCAGCCACGCCCCCACCGCCACGATCACCGCGGACAGGGTGCCCAGAAGGAGTGCGGTACGCAGACCATTGTGGTGCACTGCACACCCCTCTCGGTTACTGCCGCTACACAGTGCCAACGTCTCCGGCCTGGTCGAACGTTCCCACGGAACCCGGATCACCGCTGATCTCGCCCAGGGCTGAGCCCGGCTGACGCTTCCCGGGCGGCCCTCTCCAGCGAGCGCCTCCTGGACGGTCACCCGGCGAGCGCCTCTCCCGCGCGGCTCTACCGAGAGGCGGTGAAGAACGCGGGAACCAGATCGAGCACCAGTTGCGGCGCCACCGAGAACGCCAGCGCGACGACTCCCGTCAACACGATCGCCGCCCCCACGGGAAGCCACCCGCCGCGCGCACCGCCCACTCCGGGAACCGCTCCCGTGCCGCTCTCCCCCGCGGCAGCGGGGTCTGCCTCGCGTGCTGCAGTGCCGTCCGCTGCCGCAGTGCCGTCCGCTGCCGCACGGACGGGAGTGAAGATCCGCGCGGCCCAGGCGACGTAGTAGTAGAGGCCGATGACGGTGTTGACCGCCATCACGATTGCCAGCCACGCCCCGCCGCCGTCGACGATCTCCCGGAATACCACGATCTTGGCGAACAGCCCGGCGAGTCCGGGCGGCAGTCCGGCCAGGCAGATCAGGAAGAACGCCAGGGCCAGCCCGGCCGCCGGGTTCCGGAACACCAATCCCCGGTAGTCGTCGAGCTCCCCCCGCTCCCTCCTCCGCGATACCAGCATGACCACGGTGAACGCCCCGAGGTTCATCGCGGCGTAGAAGACCAGATAGGTGATGGATGCTCCCACCGCCTCGGGGGTCTCGACGCCGAGCGGGGCGAGGATGTAACCGGACTGGGCGACCGAGGACCAGGCGAGCAGGCGTACGGCGTTGCGCTGCCGGAGGGCCAGCAGGTTGCCGGCGGTCATGGTGAGTGCGGCGACGATCGCGATGATCGGGGCCCAGGTGGCGATCTGGCTGTGCAACGCGGCGACCAGGACGAGGATGAGCCCGGCGAACCCCGCGGCCTTGGAGATCACCGAGAGCAGCGCCGCGACCGGGAGCGGAGCCCCCTGGTAGACGTCGGCCGCCCAGGCGTGGAACGGCACCGCCGCGACCTTGAAGGCGAACCCGGCGATGACCAGCACCACCGCCACGGGAATCACCGGCGGCAGATCGTAGACGAGCTGGAGCGAGGTGTACTCCGGGACGGAGGACCACTGATCACCGATCCGGGCGATGGTCTCCATGGCACCGCCGTCGGTGCTCACCGGATCCATGCCGGGACCGTCGAGGGCCCGGGGAGCCTCCCTGAGCGCCTGGGCCAGCCGGTCGAGGTAGACGGTCCCGGTCATGCCGTACAGCAGGGAGACCCCGAAGAGCATCACCGCCGTGGAGACCACCGAGACCAGGAAGAGCTTGACCGCGGCCTCGGAGCCGCGGCCGTCGTACCGTCTGAGCGCGGTGAGCGCGAACACCGGCAGCGAGACCAGTTCCAGCGCCACCACCAGCATGATCAGGTCCCGGGCGGCGGGCAGGGTGACCGCACCGACGAGGACGCAGAGCAGCAGGAAGTACCACTCCCCGACGGGGATGTCCTTGGAGGACAGCTCCGTCATGGACAGCAGCACCACGACCGCCCCGGCCACCAGCGCGAGACCGGCGAAGATCAGCGTGAAGCCGTCCACCGCGAACGAGCACGAGGGGCCCGCCACCGCACCGAGTGGCCTGCCCGCCACGATTCCCCCGCCTGCGGGGGTGAGCGCGCCGAGCCCGGCCCGCGCGGGCCCGGCGAGGCCTTCGGGGACGCAGAACGTCTGTATCGGAGGCCCGTCCCGCAGCGCCTGGGAAACGACGAAACCGAGAGACCCGAACACACCGGCCAGCGTGACCGCGTCCAGCACGGGGCGCGCGTAGGGCCTGCGGGGCAGGAAGGCGTCCAGGAGCAGGACGAGCCCGGCGGTCAGCGCGAGGATCAGCGGCGGCGCTATCGCGTAGTAGTCGATCTGCTGGATCATGGCGCTCCCACCAGGGTCCGGACCACCGGGTCGGTGACGAGGAGAAGTGCCTTCGGCCAGAGACCGAACAGCAGGATCAGCCCGACCAGCGGCGTCCAGGCGACCAGTTCGTGTCTCATGACATCGCGGAATCCGGCCGCGTCTCCGGCGGCACGGGGTCCGGGCTGCCCATCCCTCCGGCCGGAATCGTCTTCGTCCGCGGAACCCCCGGCACCGGCTCCGGACGTCCCGGTGAGGGGCAGTGTGCCGTAATCGGCTGCAACGGCTTCCTCCGCCGGGCCGGACCCGGCGAGCGCGGGAACGTGGACGGTGTCGACGGGCCGGCCGTGGGTGACCCGGGAGAGCATGACCAGGAAGTAGGCGGCGGTCAGCACGGCGCCGATGCCGCCGACGGCCATGAAGGTCAGGAAGAGCGGGCGGGAAAGGCCGGGTGCCGGTTCGAAGGCACCCAGGAGAGCGAGCATCTCTCCCCAGAAACCCGCCAGTCCCGGCAGGCCGAGGGAGGCGATGCAGGCGAAGGTCAGCAGGGAGCCGAGGTGCGGCAGGCGGGACAACATGCCCCCGCCGAGGGCGGGCATGTCGGCGGTGCCGTAGCGCTCCTTGACCGCTCCCGCGACGAAGAACAGCAGGCCGGTGATCAGTCCGTGGGCGATGTTCCCGAACAGCGCGGCGTTGACGCCGACCGGGGTGAGCGTGGCGAAACCGAGCAGCACGAAGCCCATGTGCCCGATCGAGGAGTAGGCGATCATCCGTTTGAGATCGCGCTGGGCCAGGCAGGCGAGGGCGCCGTAGATGATGCCGACCACCGCGAACGCCCCGAGCCAGGGGGCCACGGCGGCGGCGCCGTCGGGCAGGACGGGGATGGCGATGCGCGCGAAACCGTAGGTCCCCATCTTGAGCAGCACGCCCGCCAGCAGCACGGAGCCGACGGTGGGCGCCTCGGTGTGCGCGTCGGGCAGCCAGGTGTGCAGCGGCCACATCGGGGTCTTGACCGCCAGACCGATGCCGACGGCCACGAAGGCGATGATCTGCACCGAACGGGACATGCCGGTGCCCTGCGCACGGGCGAGGGCGATCACGTCCAGGGTGCCGGTCTGCGCCCAGATGAGCAGGAGACCGAGCAGGAGCACGACCGAGCCGAGCAGGGTGTAGAGAATGAACTTGATCGCCGCCGTCCGCCGCGCACGGCCTCCCCAGATGGCGATCACGAAGTACATGGGGATGAGGACGATTTCGAAGAACACGAAGAACAGCAGCAGATCGAGCGCGAGGAACGTACCGATCATGCCGACTTCGAGGACGAGCAGGGTGAAGACCAGGGCACGCGGCCTGGTGCCGGCCGGCGCGGGCCGGAGCAGCTGCCCGGGACCGTCGGCCTTCCCCCAGCTCAGGTAGACGAAGCAGAGGAAGGTCAGCAGTGCGGTCAGCACGACCAGCGGGAGCGAGATCCCGTCGACGCCGAGGTGGAACCTGAGGTCCAGGCCGGGGATCCACGCCATGTCGGTCTCGAACTGCACCCGGGCCGCGTCACCGTAGTCGAAGGCGACCGCGAGCACCACGGACAGCGCGAACGTGATCCCCGATACGGCGAGCCCGTGGACACGGAGCGACCGCCCCCCGGCGGCACCGTCCGGCCGGGACGGCACGATGAGCGCGACGGCCCCGGCCAGGGGCACCCCGAGCAGCATGATCGGCAGCCAGTTCATGAGAGAGGTCATCCGAACATCACCGCTCCGACCGAGATGAGGAGCACACCCGCCAGCAGACCGGTTACGTAGAGCTGTGCGTTGCCGTTCTGTGTGAGACGCACCAGGCCGGACAGGCCCAGCGTCACCCGGCCGGAGCCGCGCACCGCGCCGTCCACCACCCGGTCGTCGGTACGGACGACCAGGCGGGCGAGAGCGAGGACCGGGCGAGCGAACACCCACTGGTAGACGGAGTCGACGTAGAAGGCCCGCTCGCAGGGGGCGCGGAGGGGGCCGAGCATCCGCGCGGGGTCACTCAGGGGGTCGCTCCGCCACACCGCGTAAACCGCCCCCGCGCCCAGGAGCGCCACGGCGACGCTCAGCCCGGCCGTACCCCAGTGGACGTCGGCGATCCGGACGAGCCCGAGGAGCAGGGCCGGCACGGCGAGGACGATGATCGGCCACTTCATGGTGGCCGGGGCCTCGTGGGTCTCGATCACGCGGGCGGTGCCGGGAGCGGGCTCGGGGAGCGCGACGATCGGGCGTGTGCCGAAGAAGGTCCGCAACCACGCGCGGGTGGAGTAGGCACCGGTCACCGCGACCGTGGCGAGGGCGCTGCCGTACAGCAGCAGGGCGGCGGCGTCGGTGAGCGGCCCCTGTGAGACGGCCTGTTCGACGGCTGCGAGCACCTCGTCCTTGCTGAAGAAACCGCTGGCCGGAGGGAGCCCCATCAGGGCGGCGAAGCCGATCGTCATCGTGACGAAGGTGATGGGGAGCTCCTTGCGGAGGCCTCCCATCATGCTCATCAGGTTGGAACCGACCGCGTGGATGACCGCTCCGGCGCAGAGGAAGAGCAGTGCCTTGAAGGCCCCGTGAGTGACCAGGTGGAAGATCGCCGCACTGTCGGAGCCCGCGGCCAGTGCCGCCGCCATGTAGGCGAGCTGGCTGATCGTGGAGTAGGCGAGGACGCGCTTGAGGTCGTCCTGGGCGAGGGCGGCGAGCGCGGCGCCGAGCATGCCGAGCGCGGCCAGGACGGCGAGCACGTCCAGGGTGGGTCCGGCGGCGAGGAAGGCCGGGTAGAGGCGGGCGACGATGAAGATTCCGGCGGCGACCATCGTGGCGGCGTGGATGAGGGCGCTGATCGGGGTCGGACCGGCCATCGCGTCCGGGAGCCAGGTGTGCAGCGGAACCTGGGCGCTCTTCCCGGCCACCCCGGCCAGGAGAAGCAGGGTCGCGGCGATGAGCGTGCCGGAGGACATCTGCGGGACCGCGGCCAGGACGTCGTTGATCTTGAAGCTGTCCGCCGCCGCACCGAGAACGAAGATCCCGAACAGGAAGCCGACGTCACCGAGCCGGGTGACCAGGAAGGCCTTGACCGCGGCCCGGGAGTTGGCCCGGTCTTCCCACCAGTGCCCGATGAGGAGGTAGGAGCACAGCCCCATGATCTCCCAGCCCACGTAGAGGACGAGGAGGTCGGCCGCGTAGACGACCAGGAGCATGGCGCTGGTGAAAAGGCTGATGAACGCGCTGTAGGAGGGGTAGCGGCGGTCTCCGCGCAGGTAACCGACGGAGTAGATCTGCACGGCGAGCGCGACCACCGTGACCAGCACTCCGGCCGTCGCCGCGAGGTCGTCGACGACAAGCCCGACGGAGATGGGGATCGAGCCCGTGTCGACGACGGTGAGCGTGCCCGTGACGCCGTCGGTCCCGGGGCCGCCGTTGCCGGTGCCCCCGGAGGGGGACGAGGTCAGGACTTCTCCTCCGCCGAACCCCGCCCCATGGGTGGCGGCCAGCCAGCCCGCGAGAACGGCCGAGATCCCGGTCGGCACGACGGCGACCCAGGCGGCCCGGCGGTTCGCCCTCTCGTCGCCCTGCTCGTCTCGGGCGTGTCCCGGCCACCGGGAACCGAGCAGGCCGGCGGCCGCGGACAGGAACGGCAGCAGAACCGCGAGTGCGGCAAAAATGATCACGAATCCTCCCTCCGCCCGGACGTCCGTTCCGGCCCGGCGGCCGACGGGGCTGTCTCGTCGCCGGAGGTGGCGTGGGCGAGGGCGGTGCCGGGGATCGCGGGATCAGTGCCGGGGGTGGCGTCGGAGGTCGCGGTGACGCCGGGGGGCGATGGTTCGGCCAGAGCACGGAGGTGGTCGAGGTCCACGGTCTGGCGGTTGCGGTAGAGAGCGAGGACGATCGCCAGGCCGAGACCGATCTCTGCGGCGGCTATCACGATGACGAAGAGCGTGAGGACCTGCCCGCCGTGGAGACGGTCACGCAGCCACACATCGAAGACGACCAGGTTGAGGTTGACCGCGTTGAGCATCAGCTCGACGGACATGAGAACGAGGATGGTGTTGCGGCGGGCGAGCACGCCGTACACCCCGATGGAGAACAGCAGCGCCGAGACGATCGCCGGGTAGACGACGTGCACGTCAGTCCCTCCCCCGGATATCGGTGCGGGAGATGACGATGGCTCCGATCAGAGCGGCGAGCAGGAGGACCGAGAGCGCCTCGAAGGGGAGGACCCAGTTCCGGAAGATGGCGGAACCGAGCTCCTTGGCCGCACCCGCGCCGGGATCGAGGGGGGTGTACGCCGTACGGAAACCGTCGATGACGACGGTCACCAGCACGGCGGCGGTCGCGACCGCCACGACGGCAGCGACGATCTTGTTGCCGCTGTCGAGGTCGGCGGACCTGCCGATGGGGGCGCGGGTGAGCATGATGCCGAACAGGAGCAGGACGACGACGGCTCCGACATAGATCAGCACCTGGACCCATGCGACGAACTCAGCCGTCAGCACCAGATAGCAGCCGGCCAGCGCACCGAAGCAGACGACCAGCCAGAGCGCGGCGTGAACGAGCTGCCTGGTGGTGACGACGAGCAGGCCCGATCCGACCGCCACGGCTCCCAGGAGAAGAAAAATGATCTCTTGTCCGGTCGGTGACAGATAGGACGGCACCGCTTCCGTCACGACTCCTCCTCGGGTGCTCCAGTGGGGTCCGTGGCAGAAGTCTGCTCCGCTGGGCCGCCACCGGGGGGCGCGCCGCTCTCACCTGTGGAAAACTTCGCGGAAGTCGAACGGCCTGTGGATGCTTCTTCCCCGGATGACCACGACCGGCCCGCGCCCGCCTTCCCGGCGGACGCCTGATCGGCGTCTGGCTTCTCACCGAGCTGCCGCTCCGCATCCGGCTTCTCGGCGGGCGGTTGGCCCGTGGGCGGTTGGCCCGTGGACGGCTGGCCCGTGGAAGACGGGTGGTCCGCGGACGACGGGTGGTCCGCGGGCGGCCGATCTGTGACCGGCTCTCTGGAAACAGACCGCGCCGCGGGCGGGTCGCTCTTCTTCGGAAGCGAGCCCGGTGGCTTGATCGCCCGGACGTTGGCGTGTCCGGCCGACGCCCGCCGTACCGGACGCTCCGGACGCTCCGGACGGGCCGCGCGGGGCTGGCCGGAGGGGCCGGGCTGTTCACCCTCGCCTCCGGCTCGGGCTTCCTCCGCACCGCGGTCCCGGCCGGAGGCGGCGGTGTCCGGCCGTGGGACGGCCTCCGGCTGAGCGGAAGCATCGGGGCGAGTGGCACTCGACGAGGTGACGTCACCGCTGGACTGCTCACCCTCGCCTCCGGCTTGGGCTCCCTCCGCGCTGCGGTCCCGGCTGGGGGTGGCGGGGGCGGGGTGGGCGTCGGCGGGACCGGAGGCCGGGTGGGCAGGACGGGCGGAACGGGTATCGGCGGAGGCGGGAGCCGACCGGGCGGGGCGGGCGCCGGTGGGGCCGGGGGCCGGGCGGGTGGGTCGGGAGGCCGCGGCGAGTTCCTTGGGCGGGTCGGCGTTGGGCTCGTGGGCGGGGGGCGGGGGAACCGTCTGAACCCAGGCCGCCAGCCGGTCCTTCTCGTGGACGAGGTTGCGGATGTCGCCCTCGGCGTACTCGAACTCCGGGGACCAGAACAGGGCGTCGAAGGGACAGACCTCGATGCAGATCCCGCAGTACATGCACAGGGAGAAGTCGATCGCGAAGCGGTCGAGCACGTTACGGGCGCGCGGGCGCCCGCCTTCCGGGGCGGGGAGGGTCTCCTTGTGCGAGTCGATGTAGATGCACCAGTCGGGACACTCACGGGCGCAGAGCATGCACACCGTGCAGTTCTCCTCGACCAGCGCGATCACCCCCCGGCTCCGGGCAGGCAGGTCAGGCCGTACCTCGGGGTACTGCTGGGTCACCGACCTGCGCAACATGTGGCGAAGGGTGACGGACAGTCCCTTCGCCAGTCCTACTCCTGGTATCCGCGCCACTTCAACATCATGGCGTACGGCACGGCGCTCGGGAATGCGGCGGTCCGAAGGAAGACGTCATCCCCAGAATCCACACGTTATCCACAGCGGTTATCCACAGTCTGTGTGTTCGACTTCCGTGTCCGTCGTGGAAATCCATCGCGAAGGGGACTGCAAGAGTCACCGGATATACGTATTGTTCGCGCCATGTCCCAGCAGTACGGCTCCGCCTGGAACCCTCACCACCCGCAGCAGCCCCACGGGCCGCAGCCCGCGTCCTCCAACACCGCCTTAACCGTGCTGTGGGCGTTCATCCCCCTGTTCACCTGCGGGTTCGGAACTCCGTTCGTCATGGGATTCGCCGCATCGCGGCTGCGGAGCGTGCCGCTCGTCTTCACGACCGCCCTGTACACCCTCGGAATGGGCGTGTTCGTCATCGGAGCGGGCACCTACGGAGACTCCGACCTGATTCCCACCTGGCTGGACGTCCTGCTCACGATCGGGCTGGTCGGCAGCTGGCTGGGCGGGACGGGCCACGCTCTGATCATCCGGAGCCGGGTCTTCCCGCAGCCCCAGTACTCCCCGGCCGGCCCGCCCGCCGGGCTCTATCCGCCCCCGCCCTCAACCGCGCCCACCCCCACGTATCCGTCGCCCGGCCCGTCCTCCGCGCACCACACTCCCATCCCGACTCCCATCCCGCACCCCAGCCAGCCGCCTTATCTGAAGAACACGTTGTACAGCGACCAGCCTCCCCGTACGCACATGCAGTTCACGCAGTCCGGCCGGCCCCAGGAGTGGATCGGGCCGTACCGGGTGATCGACACGCTCGGCCGGGGCGGCCAGGGAACGGTTCACCTGGCCCTCACCCCGCAGGGACAGAAGGTGGCGATCAAGGTCCTGCACGAGCACTTCGCCGGGAACAAGGCCGCGCGCGACCGGTTCCTGCGGGAGGTGGAGGCCACGCGCAAGGTCGCGACCTTCTCCACCGCCCGGGTGCTGGACGTCAACATCAACGACGACCAGGCCTACGTCGTCAGCGAGTACGTGGACGGCGTCTCGCTGGAGCAGCTCGTCCGCGACAAGGGGCCCCGGGACGAGGACGGGCTGACCCGGCTGGCCCTGGCCACGGCGGGCGCGCTGGCCGCCATCCACCGGGCGGGGGTCGTCCACCGGGACTTCAAACCGGCCAACGTGCTGATCGGGTCCGACGGGCCCCGGGTGATCGACTTCGGTATCGCCCGCGCCCTCGACCAGGTCACCGCGACCTCCAGCGTGATGGGCACCCCCGCCTACATGTCCCCCGAGCAACTCGGCGGAGGACACGTCGGCCCGGAGTCCGACGTCTTCAGCTGGGCGTCCACCATGATCTTCGCCGCCTCGGGCCGCGTCGCCTTCGGCTCGGACACCATCCCCGCCATCCTCAACCGGGTGCTCAACCACCAGCCGGACCTGTCTCCGCTGCCGTCGTCGCTGCGCCCGCTGGCCGCCGCCTGCCTGGAGAAGGACCCGGCCAGGCGGCCCACGGCGGCCGACATCATGTTGCGCATCGTCCAGTAGCCCCGCGGCGGCTTCTCAGACGGTGAGGACCTTGACGACCCCGGTGAGCGCGAGCTGGACCAGGGCCAGCGGGACCAGCCCGGCCCAGGCGAGCTTCTGCAGCTGGTCCTCGCGGAGCCGGGGGTAGCTCACCCTGACCCAGATCACCACGAACACCAGGGCGAACACCTTGATGAGCATCCACACGGGCCCGGGCAGCAGGGGCCCGTGCCAGCCGCCCAGGAAGAGCACGCTGGTGAGCGCGGAGAGCACGATGATCCCGGCGTACTCGGCCAGCATGAACAGGGCGAACCTGATCCCGGTGTACTCCGTCATGGGGCCCATGATGATCTCGGACTCGGCGATCGGCATGTCGAACGGGGGGCGGCGGAGCTCGGCGAGTCCCGCCATGAAGAACACCACGCCGCCGATCGCCTGCCAGGGCAGCCACCACCACTGCCAGGCCTCCACGATGCCCGGCAGGGAGAGCGTGCCCGCCGCCATCGCGACGCTGGAGGCCGCCAGCACCAGCGGCAGCTCGTAGGACATGAGCTGGGCGGCCGAGCGCATCCCGCCCATCAGGGAGTATTTGTTCCCGGATGACCAGCCGGCCATGATCGAGCCGAGCACGCCGACGCCCATCACCGCGAGCACGAAGAACAGGCCGGCGTCCAGGTCCACCCCGACCAGACCGGGGCCGATCGGGATGACGACCATCACCACCAGGTACGGCACCAGCGCGACGGCGGGGGCCAGGCCGAAGACCCGGCGGTCGGCCGCGGCCGGGATCACGTCCTCCTTCTGGGCGAACTTGACCCCGTCGGCGATCAGCTGGGCCCAGCCGTGGAAGCCCCCGGCGTACATCGGGCCGAGACGGGACTGCATGTGCGCCATGGCCTTGTGCTCCATCTGGCCGGCGACCAGCGGCAGCACGAGGAAGACCGCGACGATCGCGACGAGCCGGACGGCGACGTCGAGCACTTCGGCCATCACGCCTCCCGCCGGGGGGTCTCGTCCCCGGGGCCGAGATCGGGGCCCACGACACCCGGACGGGCGGCCTCCCGCGCCCAGTCGGCCGGGACCCCGGGGGGAAGCGTCTTGCGCCGGCTCGGCGAGCCGTGATCGGACTCGCCGGGTTCCTTCGCCCCCGGCCAGGCCTTGGCGACCCGGGAGGCCAGCACGAAGTCCTTGCGGAGCGGGAAGCCCTCGAACCCGTCGGGCAGCAGCAGCGGGACCAGGTTCGGATGGCCCTCGAAGATCACGCCGAACATCTCGAAGGTCTCGCGTTCGTGCCAGTTCGCGCCCCGGAACACGCCGACCGCACTGGGCAGCCGGGGGTCCTCCCGGGGCACCCGGGTGCGCAGCAGCAGGCGGGCCCGCTCCACGGGGTCGTAGAGGTGCGCGACGACCTGGAACCCGTCCGGAGGGTCGTCGACGCCGGTCAGCCAGTCGAAGTAGACGTAGCCCGCGTCGCGGACGGCCTCCAGCAGTCCCAGCCAGTCGCCGGCCGGAACGTCCGCGGTGGTCTGGCCGAAGGCGTGCGACACCTGCACGCGGGAGCCGTACCGCTCCTCGATGAGAGTCTCGACGGAGCTCACGCGCCCTCCCCCCCGGGGGCGTAGCGGTCGCCCAGGGACTCGGCGGCGATCTTCTCCTGGAGCTGCATGATGCCGTAGAGCAGCGCCTCGGGCCGGGGCGGGCAGCCGGGGACGTAGACGTCCACCGGGATGATCTGGTCGACGCCCTTGGTCACGCAGTAGGAGTCCCAGTACGGCCCGCCGGTGTTGGAGCAGGCGCCGAAGGAGATCACGTACTTCGGGTCGGGCATCTGCTCGTAGAGCCGTTTCACGGCCGGGGCCATCTTGTCGGTCACCGTGCCCGAGACGATCATCAGGTCGGCCTGCCTGGGGCCGTTCGCGAACGGGATCACCCCGAACCTGATGAAGTCGTGCCTGCTCATCGTGGTCGCGATGAACTCGATCGCGCAGCAGGCCAGGCCGAAGTTGAACGCCCAGAGCGAGTAGCGCCGTCCCCAGTTGAGGATGAAGCGCATGGGCTTGGGAGCCAGTCGCGCGACCGGCCCCAGGGTGGGCATCGGGAGATCCGCCATAACCCGCATTCTCCTCTGCCGGTCAGGTCCAGGCGAGTACGCGCTTGCGCCAGGCGTAGAGGATTCCCAGCGCGATGAAGCCCAGGAAGACGAACATCTCGACCAGGGTGGTCATCCCGAACCCGGGCGCGTCGAAGATCGTCGACCAGGGGAAGAGGAAGACCGCGTCGACCGCGAACACCACATAGAGATAGGTGAACACGTAGTAGCGGACCTGGGACTGGGCCCAGCCGTCGCCGACCGGGTCGACGCCGCACTCGTAGGTGGTCAGCTTGTCGGGGGTCGGCCGGTTCGGGCGCAGCATCCGGTTGGCGAACAGCGCCCCCGCGAAGATGACGACGCCGATCGCGAAGAGCACGACGACCACGGCATACGAGCCGAAATACTCGTCCACGGACCGATCGTAACCGCAGGCCGTCCTCCGGCACAGGAACGGGGCGGGCGCCCGGCCCGTTCCCGTACCGGGGGACGGCGAGGGCGGTCAGAGAGCCGGACCTTTTTGGTGACTGTGCACGCAGGATCAATCACCCTCTGAATCCGTTAAACCTGGATATGACAAAGCATGCTTCCCAGTCACCCCAAGGGAGGGTAAATAGGATAACTCTCCGTCTACCGTTCATTTATGCCCAAAGCGCGCCTTGCCGGAGGGATCGCCCTCGTCACCGCGACCGTCATCGGTTGCGGTGCGGTCACCACTCCCTCGCTGTCCGCGAAGGAACTCCTGCCCTCGCAGTCCACTCTGATCGACTACGTGGACCCGTCCACGGTGCCCGGCCTGAGTACGGAGACCGTCACGGAGGGTGACGGCGGTGGTCGCCGCGTTCACGCCGTCTACCCGGTCGTGGACGGCGCTCCCCGCCTGACCGAGAAGCTCCGCGCGGTGGTCGGCGGGCATACGGACCGGTCCGGGGAGGGCGCCGCCCCGCCGTCCTCCGAGCTCAACGTCGACTGGCAGCTCGCGGCCGTCTCCGACCAGGTCGTCGGGGTACGGCTGAGCGTCGGCGAGTTCACCGGGACCGGGTGGGCCACCTCCAGGACCACGGTCTGGTACGACCGCGTGGAGAAGCGGGCGATGGACTCCACCGGCCTGCTCAAGGACTCCGCGGCGCTGACCGCGCTGGCCGCCCTGACCCGGGTGGAGCTGGCGGGCCGGAAGCAGGTCGTGGATGTGGACGCCGTCAAGGCCGGCGAGGACTTCTTCGACTCCCTCTCCTTCAACCGCGACGGCGACCTCGTCGTGGAGTTCGACGACTACCAGGTGGCCGCCGGGTCACTGGGCCGGGTGGCGGTGGCCGTACCGGAGGAGAAGGTGGCGGGCCTGCTGTCCCCCGCCGGGGTGCGGGCGCGCTCGGCCGCCGTCTCGGCGCGGAAGGCCCAGTCGCAGGCCCCCTCCGCCGCGGAGATCGAGGCCGCGACCGCCGACCGCCCCGAGGCCCGCAGCCCCCGGGCGGGCACCGTGGACTGCACGCGGATCAAGTGCGTCGCGCTGACCTACGACGACGGCCCCGGGCCCGGCACCGGCGAGCTGCTGGACGTCCTGGCCGAGCACGGGGCCCGGGCCACCTTCTTCACCGTCGGCACGAACGCGGCCGCCCAGCCCGGGCTGCTGCTGCGGATGAGCCGGGAGGGGCATCTGGTGGCCAACCACACCTGGTCCCACCGCGACCTCGGCTCCCTGCCCACCAGCAAGATCGCACACCAGCTCGGCAGGGCCCAGGAGGCGATCACCCGGGCGACGGGGCAGACCCCCACCCTGGTGCGCCCGCCGTACGGCGCGGTCGACGAGAAGGTCATGGAGGCCGCGGCGGAACTGGGTCTGCCGGTGGTCCGCTGGAGCGTCGACGCGGGCGACGTGAAAGATCATGACGCCGGGAGCGTCGCCCGCCGGGTCGTCGCCGCGGCGGAACCCGGATCGATCATCCTCATGCACGACGTCCGGAGTACGGCCGCCGCCGCGACTCCCGAAATCCTGCGGACCCTCACCGAGCGGGGCTACGCTTTCGTCACGGTGCCCGAGTTGTATGGCTCCGCCGGGATGCGGCCGGGAAAGATCCACGACTCCGGCCCGGCGCCGGCGACGACGCCGTGACCGGGACATAACCAGGGGCTATGACCCCATAGCCGGAGGGGATGAGGAGCGTCTCCCGGCGGGACATATAGTTGGGCATCGTGACCCCCATCGTCCTCTTCGGCCGCCTGCACGTGGATCTGTGCCGGCTTGCCTCCGGGCTGTGTCGGGCCGACCACCCGCGTCCGTGACCCGCCCCGGCGTCCCCACGCCACGGGACGGACGACCCGCGCCCCACGTCCACACCGCAGCGGCCCGCTGAGGATATGCGACATACGTCACACTCCTCCGCCGAGTGGAACGCGAAGACCGCCGCGTGACCCCGAGGGATCTAGCATGGAAATGAAGAACGTGCCACCAGCAACGGCGCCCTGGCGCGTCGAGGAGGACTGAGCTGTGACCAAGCAGGTTCAGCAACTCGACCGCGTGATCATCCGTTTCGCCGGCGACTCCGGCGACGGCATGCAGCTGACGGGTGATCGCTTCACTGCCGGAACGGCGGAGTTCGGCAACGACCTCTCCACCCTCCCCAACTTCCCCGCGGAGATCCGCGCCCCCGCAGGCACCCTGCCGGGCGTGTCGAGCTTCCAGCTCCACTTCGCCGACCACGACATCCTGACCCCGGGCGACGCCCCGAACGTCCTGGTCGCGATGAACCCCGCCGCGCTCAAGGCCAACCTCGGCGACCTGCCGCGCGGGGCCGACGTCATCGCCAACACCGACGAGTTCACCAAGCGCAACCTGCAGAAGGTCGGCTACGACGCCAACCCGCTGGAGGACGGTTCGCTGGCCGAGTGGCGGGTCCACCCGGTGCCGCTGACCTCGCTGACGGTCAAGGCGCTCGAGGACTTCGACATCTCCAAGAAGGACGCCGAGCGCGCCAAGAACATGTTCGCCCTCGGGCTGCTGAGCTGGCTCTACCACCGGCCCACCGAGGCGACGATCTCGTTCCTGGAGACCAAGTTCGCCAAGAAGCCCGACATCGCCAAGGCCAACATCGCGGCCTTCACCGCGGGCTGGAACTACGGCGAGACCACCGAGTCCTTCTCGGTCTCCTACGAGGTCAAGCCCGCGCAGCTGCCCCCGGGCGTCTACCGCAACATCTCCGGCAACCAGGCCCTGGCCTACGGCCTGATCGCCGCGAGCGTGCAGTCGAAGCTCCCGCTGTTCCTCGGGTCCTACCCGATCACCCCGGCCTCCGACATCCTGCACGAGCTCTCCAAGCACAAGCGGTTCGGCATCCGTACCTTCCAGGCCGAGGACGAGATCGCGGGCGTCGGCGCGGCGCTCGGCGCGTCCTTCGGCGGGGCGCTGGGCGTCACCACGACCTCCGGCCCCGGTGTGGCGCTGAAGGCCGAGACCGTCGGCCTGGCCGTCACCACCGAGCTGCCGCTGATCGTGGTGGACGTGCAGCGCGCGGGCCCGTCGACCGGCATGCCGACCAAGACCGAGCAGACCGACCTGCTGATGGCGATGTACGGCCGCAACGGCGAGTCGCCGCTCCCGGTCGTCGCCGCGATGTCGCCGAGCGACTGCTTCGACGCGGCCGTCGAGGCGGCCCGGCTCGCGGTGAAGTACCGCACCCCGGTCATGCTGCTGTCCGACGGCTACCTGGCCAACGGCTCCGAGCCGTGGAAGGTGCCCAGCGCCGCCGAGCTGCCGGACATCTCCGTCCCGTTCGCCACCGAGCCGAACGACGGCGAGGCGTTCCTGCCGTTCAAGCGCGACCCCGAGACACTGGCCCGTCCCTGGGCCGTCCCGGGCACCGCGGGCCTGGAGCACCGCATCGGCGGCATCGAGAAGGCCGACGGCACCGGCAACATCTCCTACGACCCCGACAACCACGACCGCATGGTCCGGCTCCGTCAGGCCAAGATCGACGGGATCGCCAAGGACATCCCGGCGCTGGAGGTCGACGACCCCGACGGTGACGCCCGCGTGCTCGTGCTGGGCTGGGGCTCGACCTACGGCCCGATCGCGGCGGCCGTACGGCGCATCCGCAAGTCCGGCGGGAAGGTCGCCCAGGCGCACCTGCGGCACCTCAACCCGCTGCCGGCCAACACCGGCGAGGTGCTGAAGTCCTACGACAAGGTGCTGCTCCCGGAGATCAACCTCGGCCAGCTCGCGCTGCTGCTGCGCGCCCGCTTCCTGGTCGACATCATCAGCTACAACCGTGTGCGCGGGCTTCCGTTCAAGGCCGAGGAACTGGCCGGCGTGATCCAGGACGTGATCGACAGTGAGTGAGCTTCTGAACGGCAGGGGCCTGTCCCTGGTCCCCAAGTCCGACGCCAAGCAGACCATGAAGGACTACAAGTCCGACCAGGAGGTGCGCTGGTGCCCGGGCTGCGGTGACTACGCGATCCTGGCCGCGGTGCAGTCCTTCGTCCCGGAGCTCGGCCTCAAGCGCGAGAACATGGTGTTCGTCTCGGGCATCGGCTGCTCCTCCCGGTTCCCGTACTACATGAACACCTACGGGTTCCACTCCATCCACGGCCGCGCCCCGGCGATCGCCACCGGCCTGGCCACCTCGCGCCCCGACCTGAGCGTGTGGGTGATCACCGGTGACGGCGACTCGCTCTCCATCGGCGGCAACCACCTGATCCACGCGCTGCGCCGCAACGTCAACCTGAACATCCTGCTGTTCAACAACAGGATCTACGGTCTGACCAAGGGCCAGTACTCCCCCACCTCCGAGGTCGGCAAGATCACGAAGTCCACTCCGATGGGCTCGCTGGACAAGCCGTTCAACCCGATCTCGCTGGCGCTCGGCGCCGAGGCCTCCTTCGTGGCCCGGACCATCGACTCCGACCGCAAGCACCTGCAGTCGGTGCTGCGCGAGGCCGCCGAGCACAACGGCACCTCCCTGGTGGAGATCTACCAGAACTGCAACATCTTCAACGACGGCGCCTTCGACCAGCTCAAGGACCCCGAGCAGCGTGACGACATCACGCTGCGCCTGGAGCACGGGCAGCCCATCGTCTCGGCCTCCAAGGCGGTGCGGCGGTCGGCCGACGGCGGCATCGAGGTCGTCGACCGGGCGTCGGTGCGCGAGGAGGAGATCCTCGTCCACGACGCGCACCGCGCCGACCCGTCGCTGGCCTTCGCGCTGTCGCGGCTGGACGAGCCCGCGTTCGAGCACGTCCCGATCGGGATCTTCCGCAGCGTCGACCGCCCGTCCTACGACGAGCAGATGGCGGCGCAGCTGGAGGAGGCCGTGGCGCAGCGGGGTCCGGGCAGCCTGGACGACCTGCTGCTGGCCGGGGACACCTGGCGCATCGGCTGATCCGCCGCAGTCGTCACGAGAGGGCGCCGGTCATCTGACCGGCGCCCTCTCGTGCTCATGTACCGCGGAGCTTGTCGTAGTGAGCCAGGCACTCCGCGTGGTGGGGCAGCAGGCCCGCGGCACGCGCCTCGGCGAGCGTGGGGGCCGCGGCGTCCTTGGGCGAGAGCAGGGGATCGACCCCCTCGGGCCAGGCGATGCCGAGCTCGGGGTCGAGCGGGTGGATCCCGTGCTCCCGGGCCGGGGCGTACGGCTCGGAGCAGAGATAGACCACGGTGGCCTCATCGCTCAGGGCCATGAAGGCGTGCCCCAAGCCCTCCGCGATGTAGAGCCCGCGCCGTGACCTGTCGTCCAGCGGCACGCTCTCCCACCGCCCGAAGGCCGGGGAGCCCACGCGCAGGTCGACCACCACATCGAGGATCTCGCCGCTGACGCATGTCACGTACTTGGCCTGCCCGGGAGGCACGTCGGCGAAGTGCACGCCCCGCAGCACCCCGCGTCGCGACACCGAGCAGTTGGCCTGTGCCAGGCGGAGCGGGTGGCCCGCCGCGGCGGTCGCGGGACCGGCCTTGTACCACTCGAGGAACGCCCCGCGTTCGTCGGCGTGGACGGCGGGAGTGAACGTCCAAGCCCCCTCGATCGACAGCTCCCGTACCTGCTCGGACCTCATGGCACCGTCACCGTCCGGGTCGTCACGCTGGTCTGGCCGTCGCCGGCCGTGACCGTGAGCGTGATGCGGTAGGTGCCCGCCGCCGCGTACGTGTGCGAGGCAGTGGCGCCGGTGCCGACGACCCCGTCCCCATAGCTCCAGGTGTAGGAGGCGATGGGGGACGTGCCGGGTGCGGAGGCCGTGGCGTCCACCGAGCAGTCCAGCCCGGCGCATGAGGCCGAGAAGTCCGCGGCGGGCGCCGTGGCCGTGCTCTGGGCGGTGAAGTCGTCGACGGTCACCGTGACGGGGGCGTTGGTCGCGGTCCCGGACAGGAACGCGCCGAAGCCGACACCGCCCGCGGCCTGCAGTTCCGCCGTGGCGTCGGTCGCGGTGAGCTGCCAGCCGGCGGGCTCGGCCCCCGAGGCGGGCCACACCTTGGCCGACAGAGTCGTCGGCGAGGTGCCGGTCGCCCGGACCCGGAGCTTCAGCACGGTCCCCGGCGTGTAGGTGAGGCCCGGCACCGTCTGTTCGGCGGCGAGCACGGTATCGGCGTTGGCCGCGTCCGTCCTGCTGAGCATCAGGCGTACCTCCCCGGAGGAGAGCAGGCGGGCGCGTCCGCGGTAGTCGCCCACCCCGCTGATCCGGCGGCCGATGTTCCAGATGTAGACGCCGTTGCCGGTCCCCGCCTTGTCACTGGAGACGGACAAGGTGACGTCGGCGTCGGTGGTGGAGACGCCGTTCAGGTAGGCGCGACGGTTGGCGCCGGCGGACGGGAGTCCCAGCTTCGCCGCCGACCCGTCCACCGAGAAGCCGGCCGCGGCGCCGGACAGCGTCCACGGACCGCCGGTGTCGGCGCTGCCGAGCCCTCCCGTCACGCTCCGCCCGAAGGCATCCGCGGCCAGCGAGGTGGCCGGGTTGGCCGCCGGGCGCGGGGCAACGACCTCGGTGGCCGAGCCGGTCGCCGCGTCGTCATCGGTCACCGTGATCTTGACCGTGTAGTCACCGGCCGCGGGATAGGTGTGGGTGGCGGTGGCGCCGGTGCCCGTCGTGCCGTCGCCGAACTCCCAGGCGTAGGACTCGACCGTGCCGTCGGGGTCGCTGGACCCCGAACCGTCGAAGGTGCAGTCGAGGGCCTCGCAGCTCACCGTGAAGGACGCCGCCGGCGCCTGGTTCGCGGGGCCGGAGCCCGACCCCTTCTGCCAGTGCTCGGCCACCTGGGCCGCGGTGAGCACCGTGGAGTAGACCGCGGCCTCGTCGAGGGAGCCGGCGAAGTCGTCACTGGAGGGACGGGACGGCCAGCCGTTCAGGTTGTCTCCGCCGATCCTCCAGTAACCGGTGTAGCCCTCAGCGTTGACCTGCGGGTTGGTGCCCGCCGGTGTGCCGTCGACGTAGAGCGCCATGCCGCCCGGCCCCTGCGTGGCGACCACGTGGTGCCACTGGCCGTCGTTGTAGGCGTTCGCCGTGGTGATGAGGTTGATCGCGCCGGTGTAGGTGCCGAAGTTGAGCTTCCCGTCGTTCTGCATGTAGATGTGGCGGTCGTAGTTCGAGCTCGTCCCGCTGCTCGCGTTGCCGAACCCCATGATCTTGCCGCCGCTCGTCGTGGTCGTCTTGAACCACACTTCGGCGGAGTAGGTCCCCGGGTTGGCGACGGCCCCGGTCGAGATGACCCGGCCGTTGCCGACGGCGATGGCCGGGTCGGTCGTCCCGGCGACCGCGCCGGTCTGCCCGTAGGTCACTCCGGTCGCGGTGTAGGTGCCGGGGGTGCCGTTCTGGCCCGAGTCCGCCGCGACGCTCCCGCTCGCCTCCCCGAGACGCCAGTACAGGCTCGGCTCGTCGTCGTAGACCGCCCTGCCGTAGGGGTCGGCGGGACGCGGCGGGATGGTGCTGGTCCGGCCGCTCGCGGTGTAGTGCTCGTTCACCGTGGTCAGCGACAGAGCCGAGGAGTAGATCGCCACCTCGTCGATGTCGCCCGCGAGGTACGGGCTCGTGGGCTGGGACGGCCACCCGTTGAGGTTGTCGCCGCCGATGCGCCAGTGGCCGTCGTAGACCTGGGCGGTGGTCGTCACGGTGTTCTGCCCGACCCGTCGCCCGTCCACGTAGAGCGCCATGCCGCCCGCTCCCTGTGCGGCGACCACGTGGTGCCACTGGCCGTCGTTGTAGGAGGCGGCGCTGTTGACCGTACGGACCGCGTTCGGATAGACGCCGAACCAGATCCGACCGGAGTCGTCCATGTAGATGTGGCGGTCGTAGCTCGAACTGTTGCCCGTCGCCGCGTTCCCATAGCCGACGATCTTGCCGCCGCTGGTGGAGGTGGTCTTCACCCACGCCTCGATGCTGAAGATCGCGGGGGCCTTCACCGTGGTCCCGGTCTTCACGAACCCGTCGGCGGTCCCGCTGAACGGCGAGGAGCCGTCGGCGTCACCGTTGATCGCACCGGCGGAGCCGCGACCGGCGCCCGCCTCCCTGGAGGAGTCGAGGAAGCCGGCATGGTCGTAGACGACGGCGCCGCTGCTCTCTCCGAGCCGCCAGTAGTGGTCGGCGTCCTCGATCACCTTCTCGGCGTAGGGACTCGGTGAGCCGGCCGAGGAGATCGTCACGGGAGCGGATGTGCCGCTGCCCACCGTGTTACCGGACGGGTCGACGACCCGGATCCGGTAGGTGTGGGTCGTTCCGGGCTGCAGTCCGGTGTCGATGAACCCCGCGGCGGGCAGGGTCCAGAAGTTCGAGGCGACCTCCACCTCTCCCACCGGAGTGGTCCCGCCGCCGCGCAGCACCTGGTACGTGAGCTTCTCGTGGTCGCGGTCCCAGGTGGTCTTCCAGCTGACCCGGGCGGTCCCCGAGGCCAGCGAGACGGCGGTCGGGGTCAGGGCGGCGGAGGGGATCGGCCCCGAGTCCCGGGGAGCGGCGCCCTTGAGGGCGAAACGGGTCAGACCCTGCTGGGCGGCGCCGTTCACGGTGGTGAACTCGCCGCCCATCACCAGGTACTGCGAGTTGCCGGTGAGCGACCATCCGCCCTGGTTCATGCCGGTGTAGCTGCCGGCGTTCACGGTCGGGAACCAGTGCAGCAGGGTCGGGACCGGCTGACCGCTGTACTGGCTGTTGTTCGACGGCGGCCCCTGGTCGGTGCCGGTGGGGTAGATCGTCTCCGCGAGCGCCCGCTGCCAGCGGGTGGGCGACGCCTCCGGGAAGCCTCCGAGCGAGGCGCAGTCATGCGCGTGCCCCACGCTGTAGAGGACCTGGCCGATCGGGAACACCCCGTACGACGCGCCGTAGCAGTTGTCCAGCCAGATGAGGTCGCCGGTGTTCGGTTCGACGGCGAAGCGGCCGTCGAACCAGTGCCAGCCCTCGCCGTCGGCCGCGGCGTAGACGTTCGTGCCGTCCGTGGCCAGGTCGTAGGTCATGGAGTAGTTGGTGCCCTGGCGCGCCGGGATCGGGTTGCTGCTCCACGGCAGGGAGGCTCCGCTGGCGGGGTCGAGCGCGCCGATGCCGACGCGCGTCGCTCCGTTGAGGGCCTGGAACTTGCCGCCCACGATGACCCGGCTGCCGTCCGGCGACATCAGCAGGGCGAAGACCTCGTCGTCCGTGGTCGGCGCCCATGGCTGGAGGGCGCCGTTGCCCCGGGCGACCGCCGCCAGGCGGGTCCGGGACGAGCCGTTGACATTGAAGAAGTTTCCGCCGATGTAGACGGTGGTGTCGGAGACCGTCAGCGCCCGCACGATGTTGCCGACAGACGGGGCGAAGCCCGCCTCCAGCGCTCCGGTGGCGACGTCGAACGCGGCGACGCGGTTACGGGTCTGGCCGTTCACCGTGGTGAAGTCGCCGCCGACGTAAATCTTCTTCTGGTCCGGGGAGACCGCGATGGTCCGCGCTTGGGCGTTCAGTACGGGGGCGAAGGGCAGCAGGCTGCCGGTGGTGATGTCGAAGGCCAGGATGTTCGACCGGTTCACCTCCTGGGCGTTGCCCGGGGCTGTGCCCGGCGGGCGGGCCTTGGAGAAGCTGCCGACCGCGTAGACGGTGGAGCCGACAGTCGCCATCTTCCACACGACACCGTTGATCTGCCAGGTCGGCAGGGCGTCCGCGGTGACCGTCTCGGGGACTCCCGGGGCGGGATCGATGTCCGCGCGCGCCGGGGCGGGCGCCTCCGAGAGCGTCACCGTCAGCAGGGCGGCCATGGCGATGAGTACGCGTTTCGATGCCGTTGACAGCAGCGATCGAGTGATCACGGGCACCTACATCTCTTCACTTTTCGTGGCCCGTACGGGGCCGTGCTGAAGCGAGACTAATGGAGTGGATCATGGATGATCCATAGGCGTCGGACTCGGATTCCGGGGGCCGGACAACGATTCGGCCCGATGGTGGACAGGCCCGGGAAGCCGGCTGTCCGGTGCCGCGGGCGGGCGGCCCGCCCGCGGCACGCTGACGGCGGCCGGTCAGCTGACCGTGATGTCCGGTGAACTCGGACTGGAGATCCGGTTGTTGTACGGATCGATCGCGCGGATCCGGTACTTGTAGACCGATCCCGCGGTCAGGCCGGTGTCCGTGCACGACAGGGTCGGCAGGTTCCAGAAGACGGTGTTCGCCTCCGCGGTACAGGCGACCGCACCGTCACTGCGCACGACCTCGTAGCGGACCTTGCGGTTGTCCAGGTCCCAGGTGGCCTTCCAGGTGACGGTGACGGCGCCGCCGCCGTTCGCCACCGCGGTCGGGGCCTTGAAGTCCGTCTGCACCGGACCGTTCACGTCGGGGCTGACGGCGTGTGTGGTGAAACGGGTCAGGCCTTCCTGCGGCTTGTCGTTCACCTGGGTGAAGTCACCGCCCGTCCACAGGTTGACGCCGTCGTTGGCCATCGTCCACGGACCCTGGACGAACGGGTAGACCGTTCCAGGCTGCGCGTTCGGGAACCAGTGGAGGATCTGCTGCCTGGCTCCGGCCGGAGTGCCGGCGGGCTCGGCCAGGAAGCGGCGGTGCGGGCGGACCTCCGGGAAGCCCTTGCCCTCGTAGTAGTTCTGCATGTCGCAACGGTGGGCGTGGGAGCCGCTGTAGAGCACTCCGTCCATGACGGAGATGGCCTGGGTGGCGCCCAGGCAGTTGTTGATCCAGATCCTGGCGCCGTTCTCCGGGTTCACCGCGAGGCGCCCGTCGAACGTCCCGACGCCGTCGGCGCTGGCGTAGACCCGTGTGCCGTCGGTGACCAGATCGGTCACCCAGGAGCGGTTGTTGGAGTTGTTGTAGGGGATGTCGTTGCTGAGGAACGTTCCTTTGGAGCCGTTGCTGACGTTCACCGCCGACAGGCCGTGCTGCCAGACGCCGTTGATGCGGTTGAAGTCACCGCCCACGATGACCCGGGTGCCGCTCGGCGCCAGGACCATCGCCATGACGCGCTTGTCGGCGGTCGGCGCCCACGGCAGCAGCGCGCCGTCGGCCCGGTTGAACGCCGCCAGGCGGGTGCGCGTCGCGTCGCCGACGGCGGTGAAGTGGCCTCCCGCGAAGACCGTCGTGTCCGAAACCGCCAACGCCCGCACACGACTGTTGGGCGAGGGCGCGAAGGCGTCGTCCAGCGCGCCGGTCGCCGTGTCGAAGGCCGCGATGCGGTACCTCCGCTCGCCGTTCACCTTGGCGAAGTCGCCCGCCACATAGAGCTTCGACCCGTCCGGCGCGGCCTTGATCTCCCAGACCGTGTCGCAGCGCCATTGGTCGGGGCCGACGTTGTCGCACTCGATCTGGTCGTCGGTGTCCGTGAAGACCGGGCCGGTGACGACCGGCGCCCACGGGAGCAGTTCGCCCGTCGCGGCGTCGAAGGCCGCCAGGCCGGTGCGGGCCACCTCGCCCGCCCCTCCGCGGGGGACGCCGGGCGGGCGGACGTGGTCGAAGTTGCCGCCCACGTACGCGACACCGTTGACGATCTCCATCGCGAGGACGACACCGTCGGTCTGCCAGGTGGGCTGCGGGTCGGCGGTAACCGTCGCCGGCTCGCCCGGAGCCGGAGCCGTGTCGGCGACGGCTGTGGGTGACAGCGATAACAGGACCGCAAGGCCGGCGCCGAGCGCTCCCGCTGCCAGATGTTTCCTGCGCATAAGCCCCCTCCAGGGCACGACCGCTTATGGGAGTCGCTGAACGGCGGGGCGGTCACTCCCCCGTTACGAGATCTCGCTCACCGTGGCAACGGGAGTCCGGTCGTCACCATGACGCACCTCAGGACCCACTGGTTTACGGAAAATCACTGACGTCCATGCAACGATCAGGAAAAGCCAGATTGAAGCAACGTTGGCAGCACCTGCCATCATGTCTGCCGTAAGGCCATCCACCAGGAGGAATGTCATCAGTCCCAGGAGAAGGGCCGCGTCCGTGCGGATCGCCCGCACCCGGGTGAGCGCCAGCTGGATGGTCATCGTGACGAAGCAGAGCAGACAGAAGAGGGCCGTCCCCACGATCCCGCCCTCGACGAGGATGTTGACGAAGACGTTGTGGCCGCCGCCGAGTCCGATCGACTCCAGGAACAGTCCCCGGGCCGCGGACATGCCATTACCGAAGATCGGCTTCTCCGAGACGGCGTCGAACGCGAACGACCACAGGTCGGTGCGGGAGTTGAGCGTCTCCAGTCGCTGCACGCTCTCACCGCGCGTGGCGAAATCGATCAGCCAGTCGCCGAAGGCCAGCACGGCCACGACCGCACCGGGGATCGCCATCAGCAGGAACTCCGCCCGTCCGCGCGCCCCCCGGGCCGTCAGCAGGAACATCGCCACCCCGGCCAGGCAGCCGGCCGCGGCTCCCCGCGTTCCGGTGGCGACGAGAGCCGTGCCGAGGACGACGATGACGACCAGGTAGACGGGGAGCCTCCACCGGCGCGGCAGCCCGCCCGGCAGCACGAAGGAGAGCGCCAGGAGAAGGGCGATCCCCAGGAAGATCCCCGCCGTCACCGGATGCACGTAGAGCCAGTTGAACCGGTCCTGCGTGTTGGGCGTGCGCGGCAGCGGCAGCGCCACGCCGATGCCGACCGAGACGACGACGACACCGATGAAGACATGGGCCATCCGGTAGAGGTCCTCGCGCTCCGCCCGGGTGGCCAGGACCTGGCAGACTGCCGCGGTGACCAGCAACTGGGCGGCTCTGACCGCTGCGAACTGGGGGAACGGCGTCCACAGCACGGACATCGCCATATAGAACACAAACAACCAGGCCAGAAGGAGCACGGGAGACGGGACCCGGCGCGGCGGACGGATGCCGAACCTGCGGTAGAGGTAGAGCACGGCGAGGCCGTACGATCCGATCTCGATGGCGATCGTGGCGTCGATACCGCCCCCGATAGCCTCTCCGATCCCCCGCGATCGGAACTTGTACTCGCTGGCGAGAATCAGGCCGATCGGTATCAGGGTGGGCCACCATGCGGCTCGTGCTCGCCGGTGACGTGCTCTGTTCACCTTCGTCCCCCGTGTCGGGCCGCCGGTGGGTTCAACATGTGCCAGCATACGACCGTATTGCCATTCCTTTACCAGACGTCGACAGGAAGAGGCCTGCGGATGGGCGCGCGCGACCTGCTGCCTGAACCGGTGATCGACATGGGGCGGAAGGCTTTCCGTCTGTACGGAATGGCCACGGCTCATTTCCGCCCGGATCCTGACTTCCTGCTGATCGGTGCCAAACGGGGCGGTTCCACGTCTTTCTACTACGCCCTGCTGGAGCATCCGCGCATCGTCCCGCTCTTCCCCGCCGCGGGATTCCTGCCCAAGGCCAACCACACCAAGGGCGTGCACTTCTTCGACTCCCACTACGGGCGGGGCATGCGCTGGTACCGCTCCCACCTGCCCAGCCGGTACAGCCGTGCCCGGGCCTCGCGACGGGCGGGCGGTCCCGTGCTGACGGGCGAGGGGTCCCCGTACTACCTCCATCACCCGCTGGCCGCCGAACGCGCCGCCAGGCACGTGCCGGACGCGCGGATCCTGCTCATCCTGCGCGACCCGATCGAGCGGACGTTCTCTCACTACCGCGAGCGGGTGCGCAGCGGCGCGGAGGATCTCTCCTTCGAGGACGCCCTCGCCGCGGAGAAGGAGCGGACCGCCGGGGAGGAGGAGCGGCTGCTCGCCGACCCGTCTGCCACCAGCTACGCGCACGAGCAGCAGTCGTACGTCGCGCAGAGCGAGTACGCCCGCTGCCTGCGCCGCTGGCTGGAGCACTTCCCGCCGTCCCAGGTCCACGTCCTGACCAGCGAGGAGTTCTACCGCGACCCGCAACGGGCCTGCGACGAGGCCGTGGCGTTCCTCGGGCTGCCCCCCGCGGTGCTGCACTCGGCGAGCCGCGTATGGAACCCCGCGCCCAGGGCCGACCTGGACGAGGACGTACGGCGACGCCTGGCCGAGCACTTCGCCCCGCACAACGCCGACCTGGAGCGCCTGCTCGGTCGCGGGTTCCCCGACTGGACGAAGCCCTAACGACGGCCCTCACGGGTGCCGCGGGAACGTTCCGATCCCGCCGCCGGGCGGCCCAGCACGGCGAGGGCCCTCAGCAACCGCTCCGAGAGCTCCTCGTCGTCGGCCCTGCGCCGGGTCACCACCGCATGCCAGTGGGCCGCCGCCTCGCCGTATCCGGTGGCGGCCACCGTGCCTCCGTACACCGCCGCCCGGGTCGCGAGGTAGTAGACCTCGTCGGCGCCCGGCGGGCCGTACCCGGTGTCCTCCCAGTCGATCAACCAGGGAACCTTCCCGCGCGTACGCCGGAGGTTCCAGGGCGTCAGGTCGCCGTGCATCGGCTCCCAGTGCGCGGGCACGTCCCGCGGCCTGGGCAGATCCGCCAGGCGCTCCCGGATCCGGGCCGTCAGCTCGTCGATCCGTACGTCCCTGGCCGGACGGGCGGGCACGGGCTCCATCGGAGAGATCATCATCCAGGACAGACCGGCCGCCGTCCCCCGGCCCAGCATCTCCGGTACACGGCATCCCGTGCCGCATCCGCCGTCGAGCAGCTCAAGCACCGCGGCCTCGCGGTCGAGCTCGTCCGCGTCCTCACGGATCTTGAGGAACCCGACCGGCCGGCCCGCTCGCAGGAGGAGCACCGCGGCACCGGTCCGGGATGCCTGGGGTCTCAGGTAGACGGCGCATCCGTCGGCCGGTCCCGCCACCGCGGTGGCCTGCTCCAGCACGGCCGACCAGAGATGCTCGGCCACGGGCGGGCTCCAGGGTTCCCGGCGTCCCGGCAGGACCCAGGGCCCCACCCGGAGAGCGGCGGTGTGCAGCAGACGCTGCGCGGCCAGCGGCAGCGGCCGGGAGAAGGTGAGCAGCGACAGACCGGCCGCCGCCGACCGGGCGTCCCCCACCGGGATCCACACGTTCCCCCTGCCCGGGGGGTAGCGCACGTGGTTCCCCCTCATCGGGGCGTCCGCGCCCGGAGGTCCTGGCAGAGGCGCTCGTACCGGGCAGCCACGTCATCCCAGGTGTACTCGTGCCGGGCGCGCTCACGCCCGGCGACGCCTCTCTCCCGTTCGCGGTCGGGCTGCTTCTCCGCGTTCTCCACGGCCTCGGCCAGTGTCTCGGCGTCGCCGAAGAAGACGCCGCTCCCGCCGAGCACCTCGCGGTTGAAGACGACGTCGAAGGCGATGACGGGAGCGCCCGCTCCCATCGCGCGGAGCAGGGAGGGGTTGGTACCGCCCACGGAGTGACCGTGCAGGTAGGTCGCGCAACCGGCGTACATCGCGTCCAGGAGATCCTGGTTCCAGACTCCTCCGACCAGGCGGATCCGTTCGTCGCCGTCCGCGGTCCGGGCGATCCGGCGGCTGTACTCCTCCGCGTAGGGGGCCGAGCCGACGACCACGAGGGGGAGCCGCGCGGCGCTGCGGGCGTAACCCTCGACGATCAGGTCCACGTGGTTCTCGGGTTCGAATCGGGCCACCACGAGGTGGAACCCCCCGGGTTCGTACCCCTCGCCGCGCAGGAGGCCCTCGTCGCACCGCTCCTGGATCGGCGCCCCGTACGGGATCATGACGCTCGGGACGCCGTACCGCTCGCGGTAGTAGTCCTGGATGGCCTGGGCGTCGGCGATGATCCGGTCCGACCAGCGCACCGAGAGCCGCTCGGCGGCGAGGTAGTAGCGCTGCCCTAGACCGTTCCATTTCGCGCGCTTCCACTCAAGGCCGTCCACATGCGTGGCGACCGGGATGCGCGCGGCGCGGATCAGCGGCAGCAGCGGGGCGTTGGCCGCGTTGAAGACCAGCGCGACATCGGTCCTCCGCCCCATCAGGTGGCCGACCGAGACCGCGGTGTGGCTGAGGGTCTCCAGGACCTTGTGCCGCACGGCCGGCAGGTGGACCAGCCGCATCTCCTTGTAGATCGCCAGGCGCTCCTCGGCGGACCGGCAGTAGACCCGGACCTCGTGGCCGGCGGCCGCCAGCCGCGATCCGATTTCTTCCACCGCCGTCTCGAAACCACCGTAACGAGCCGGCACACCGCGAGTGCCAATCATGGCGATTCTCAAGCTGCCCTCCAACGACGGCCGATGCCGCTGCCAGGTCCGATCCCGGACACAGAGATAAGGTGGCAAAATCTTTTCAAAAGATACCGAAAGTTGGGGCCAACAGAGGATGAAGCAGGTAATTATCGCCCATCCGTCGCCGGACCTTTACGGATCTGACCGAATGCTGCTGGAGTCCGTCAGCGCACTGCTCTCCGCCGCGAAAGTCACGGTTTTTCTCCCCGAGGAAGGACCGCTGTGCGCCCGGCTCCGCGAGCGGGGCGCCGAGGTGCGGCTGCTGCCGACGCTCGTGCTGCGCAGGAGCCTGCTCTCCCCCCGCGGCCTGTTCGAGCTCATCGCCCAGGTGATCCGCACACTGCCCGGGACGGTCTCGCTCCTGCGGCGGATCCGGCCGGCCGCACTGTACGTCAACACCGTCACCCTCCCGCTGTGGCTGGTGGCGGGCCGGCTGACCGGGGTGCGGGTGATCTGCCACGTGCACGAGGCCGAGGAAGGAATCCCCCCGCTGCTGCGCCGGCTGCTGATCCTGCCGGTACGGCTGGCGCACCGGGTCATCGCCAACAGCGGCACGTGCCGCAGGACTCTGCTGGAGGGAGGGGTCCGGCCCGGCCGCATCAGCGTCGTCCACAACGGAGTCCCCGGTCCCGACGCGGCCACGCCGGGCCGGGCGGCCCCGGCGGGCAGGCTGCTGCTGACCGGGCGGCTGTCGCCGCGCAAGGGCTCCGACGTGGCGATCCGGGCCGTGCACGAACTCAGGAACCGGGGACGGGACGTCTCCCTCACCCTGGTGGGGGCGGTCTTCCCCGGCTACGAGTGGTTCGAGGAGGAACTGCGAGCCTTGGCCGGCGAGGACGGGGCGATCACCTTCGCCGGTTTCCAGGACGAGGTCTGGCCACGTTTCGCCGAGGCCGACATCGTGCTGGTCCCCTCCCTGGGAGAGTCCTTCGGCAACGTCGCCGTGGAGGGCATGCTGGCGGGCCGGCCGGTGATCGCCAGCTCGGTCCAGGGCCTCGCCGAGATCATGTCGGAGGAGGGCGTGGGCACGCTGGTCCGGCCCAGCGACCCGGCGGCGCTGGCGGAGGCCGTCGAGGCACTGCTGGACGACTGGCCGCGCGCGCTGGAGATGGCCGAACGGGGCCGAGTTTCGGCGCAGAAGCGTTTCGGCCTCGACCGGTACCGGCAGGAGATATGCCAGGCAGTATTCAGATGAAGCTTCTCTCCATAGAATCGTTGCACTAAACATTACCTCTCAACGGTCGCAAGACGGCAAATGGCGCCAAATTGGTTGAAAGTGGGACATTGGTGGCACAGGAGCGATACGAAGACATCTCGGATCCTCCCCAGATAGGCCTCCTCGAGGCCTTGTGGCGATACCGGTGGTCCTCACTCGTCCTCATCCTCCTGGCCGGAGCGCTGGCGGCAGCGGCCTCCCTCTTCCTCCTGACCGGCGTCACGGCGACCGCCCGGTTCGCGGTCACCGACCCGCGCAGCACGACCTTCCTGCGCCAGGGCGTCTCCTCCGACAGCAGCTACATCGCCTACACCGCGCAGCGCGCCGCGTTCGCCGAGTCCGCGGGGGTCCTGGACAAAGCCCGGCAACTGCTCGCCACAGAGCAGTCCATCCAGGTCAAGCTGGAGGAACTGCGCGAGGCCGTAGAGGTCAAGGCCGGCACCGGCGGCGGCATCATCGAGGTCACCGCCACCGCCCGCACCGACATGAAAGCGGCCCAGATCGCCAACGCCGTCGTGGCCGCCTACCAGATCCTCACCGAGGCCGATGCCCAGCGCGAGCAGGACAAGCTACTCAAAAGCGTACGCAGCACCCGGATCCGCATTCAGAGCGAGATGAAGCGCGTGCCCCCGGGCGGCGCCACGGCCACGTCCCTGGCCGAAGCCCTCGTCCAGCTCCAGCTCAAGGAGAGCGACGCGGCGATCGACCTGGCCCAGTACAGCTCAGGAGTGCGCTTCGTCGACCAGGCGAACCCGCTCCGGATCACTCCCACCCAGCTCCCCAAGAACGTCGCCATCGGCCTCGCCGTAGGCGTCATGATCGCTACTGTCATCTCCTTCCTCCGGGCGACGAACCCGATCGCCGGCGTGCAGCGCGTCACCACCGGAGCGGGTCAGCGGGCCGCGCGCAGGAACACGCTGCCCGTCCGGCTGTCCCGGTCACCGGCGCCCCGGCCCGAATTCCGGCCCTCGCCGAAACCCGACCCCGAGCACGACCCCGAGCACGACCACGACCACGACCCCGAGCAGCCCGTGCGGTCCGCGCAACCCACACGATCCGCGCAGTCCGCGCAGTCCGCGCGGTCCGCGCACTCCGATGACTCGATCGATGACTCGACGGTCGTGTACGACAAGGACGAACTGCTGTCCTACACCCCCGCGCCCGCGAAGCCCCTGGACAACGAAGCGGTGGTCATCGTCGAGTCCAGCGCGGGCCGGCCGAAAAACGCGGGTTGACCCGTGGGCACAAGTTCGTCCTCCCCGTCACGCCTGCGCAGACTCGCCGTATCGGCGGGCGGATCGGTCACCTCCCAGTTCGTCACGGCGGCGGGGAGCCTGGCGCTCCAGTTCATCGCCGTCCGCTTCCTCGGCCCTTCCGCTTTCGGAGCCTTCGCCCTGCTCACCGCCGTACTGGTGACGGTGACCAGCATCTACACCTCGTGGGTCGGCGACTCCCTGAACGTACTCGACCGTTTCGACCCGGAGATCCGCTCCGCCCTCGCCACCTCCATCCTCGTCTCCGTGTCGGTCTCCGCGGTCGGCGGCTCGGCCTTCGCGCTGGCCCTGCGGCTGACCACCCCGGCGGGAGCCGTGCTGTTCGCACTGCTGACCGCCCTCTGGCTGCCCCAGGAGACCTGCCGACGCCTGCTCCACGCCCGGCTGGACTTCAACCGCCTGGTCCTCTGCGACGTCACCTACGTCCTGGTGACGCTCTCGGTGCTCGGCCTCGCGAGCGTGCCGGCCGGCGAGCTCCGCCTGGAGACGATCCTCGCGGCGATGTGCGCCGGATCCCTGGCCTCACTGGTGCTCGTCCTGCGCCTGCTGCCGCGGGAGGAGTACCGCCTCACCAGGCCGCGCCTCGGCGGCATGCGCGCGCTCAGCGCCTTCGCCGCGTGGCGTTCCGCGCAGAGCAGCCTGCGCCCGCTCACGCTGCTGGCGACCAGGGTCGCCATCGACGTCTTCGCCTCGCGCACCGTCCTCGCCGCCGTGGAGGCGGGCCGCCTGATGATGGCTCCCGCGCTCACCGTCATCGCCGGAGCGGGCGGCTATCTCCTTCCCACCTTCGTACGGCAGCGCGATGCGGGAACACCCCTCCGCCCGCGCAACGCCCTGGTGGCGTCGGCGGTCCTCATCGCCGGATCACTGGCCTGCGGCCTGCTGGCGGTCGCCGCGACCGGACTCGTGGGCCCGGTGATCACCGGCGGCGCGTTCGCCTTGGACGCCGTCACGGTCGGCGGCTGGGCCGCCTACGCGGTGAGCTTCTCCGCGACGCTCCCCCTGGCCTGCATGGCCACGGCCTACCGGCTGTCCCGGCTGGTGTTCGTCGTGCGCGCGGTGGAGACGGCGGTCGGCGTGGCGGCGATGCTCATCCTGCTCCTCCTCAGGCCCGACCTGGCGAATCTCGTCCCCTACTGCATCGGTCTGGGGGGAATCGCGTCCGGGCTGCTTCTCTGGTGGCACCTGCGCCGCCTCCGGAACCACGCACAGCACAGCACATCGCACCCCGAGAGAGAACCCCATGCGATCTGACCTCCACTCCGGGCGGACGCTCGTCGCGACACTGGCGACGGCTCTGGCGACGGTCCTCCCGGCGGGAGCGGCGCACGCCGCCCCGAGACCCACCCCGGTCCCCGCCGCCCCCTGGGTCAAGGAGTTCTCCATCCCCAGCAACGAGATCACCGAGTCGAGCGGACTCTACGCGAGCCGGTTGCACCCCGGCGTCTTCTGGACCCACAACGACGGGCCCGGGGAACCCGTCATCTACGCCGTGAACGAGAAGGGCATCACCGAGGCCGCGATACGGCTTGAGGGAGCCACCGCGATCGACACCGAGGCCATCGGCGGCTTCGTCGACTCCCGCGGCAACGCGATGCTCTTCCTGGCTGACATCGGCGACAACGAGAAGACCCGGGTCAAGGGTGTGACGATCTTCGCGCTCCCGGAGCCCTCCTCGCTGTCGTCCACGAAGGCGAAAGCGGAGAGCTACCAGCTCGTCTACCCTGACGGCCCGCACGATGCCGAGGCCCTGCTCGTCCACCCGCAGACCGGCAACCTCTACATCGTGACGAAAAGCCCGTCGGGCGGTGCCGTCTACGCCGCACCGACGGCTCTGGTGCCCGGCGTGACGAACCGCATGGAGCACATCGCCCCCGTCCCGCATGTGATCTCCGACGGTGTGCTCAACGCCGGCGGCCAGATGTTCCTCAGGGGGTACAACAAGGTCCGGGTCTTCAGCGACATAACCGGCAAACTGCTGGAGACGATCCCCGCTCCCAAGCAGCCGCAGGGTGAGTCGCTGACGATCGGCGCCGACGGACGTTCGCTGTTCGCGGGAAGCGAGGGAGCCAAGAGCGCGGTCTTCCGCCTGCCGCTCCCGGAGGAGCTGGCCGCGGCCCCGGTCCGCGTCCCCAGCCCTCCGCCGGAGGTCCCGGCCGGGCAGCCGGATGGGGAGACCTCTACGGCCTATCCCTCCGAATGGCTCTGGGTCGGCGGGTTGCTGGCCGGAGCGGTCGTCATCGCGGCGCTGGCCCCTCTGGCCCGCAGGCGGCGTGCCCGGCTCGCCTCCTCCGCCGAGTCCGACAGCACCGTTGCGCTTGTGTCACAACGCGAAAACTGAATCTCACGGATCGCCACGTCACCTCATAATGAGCTCCAATCATGCTCCATGAGGGGGTCGGAAATGCGCGTCACAGCCTTCTCTGGAGGATTTCTCCTCACCCTTCTTCTCCTCGTCGCCACGGCCGCCCCGGCGCACGCCGCCGATTACACCACCTCACCGCGCGACGGCTGGGTCCCCAACGCCCGGATCCTCGCCATCGCACACGCGGGCGACCGCGTGATCATAGGCGGCGACTTCACCAGCCTCCGCAACCCGGCCACGGGGGAGAGCGTCGCGCGCGGCCGTATCGCGGCGCTGGACGCCGCCACCGGCGACCTCATCCGCACCTGGTCCCCATCGGCGAGCGGGCCCGTCCGGGCGCTGGCGGTGCGGGACGGCCGCGTCTTCGTCGGGGGTGACTTCACCACCGTGTCCGGTCAGGCCCGCACCCGGCTGGCAGCGCTCGACCTGGCCTCGGGCGGGGTCGTCGGCGGATGGGCGCCGGCCGCGAACGGCTCGGTGCGCGCGCTGGCCGCCATGGGCCCGACCCTCTACGCGGGAGGCCAGTTCACCTCCGTGTCCGGCCAGACCCGCACCCGGCTGGCAGCCGTCGACCTGGCCTCGGGCGCGCTGCGGGCCGGGTGGGCGCCGGGCGCCGACGCCACGGTCTACACGCTCGCCGCCGCCCCGGACGGGGCCAGCCTCCTCGTCGGCGGGCTGTTCCGGACCCTGAGCGGCACGGCCCGCGACTACCTCGGCAGCGTCAACGCCGCCACCGGGGCGGTCACCTCCTGGCGTCCGCCGGCCGGTTGCATCGTCCCCAGCAACCAGTGCATCGTCCTCGACCTCGCGGTCGACGACGGTTCCGCCTACGCCGCCATCGCGGGACCGGGAGGCAGGCTCACCGCCTACAGCCTCGCGACCGGAACCCGCCGCTGGGAGCTGCGGGCCGACGGGGACGTCGAGTCGGTGGCGGTGCGCGACGGGAAAGTGTTCGCCGGTGGCCACTTCTGCCCCGACTTCGCCGGTTTCACGCGCTGCGACTTCGCGGCCGTCGACGCGGCCACCGGTGCCGTCGACGGCGACTTCGCGCCGACCTCCAACGGCCAGATCTTCGCGCTCGACGCGGGTCCCGACGCGCTGCGCGCCGGGGGCGCCTACTCCCGGGTCAACGACCAGTCCCTGCCCTACTACGCCGAGTTCCCCGTCCGGCCCCCGTCGGAGGACGTGACGCTGGTGGCCGGGGGATCCGCCTGGCGTTACCGGGACGACGGCGCCGACCTGGGCACCGCCTGGCGAAGCGGGAACGCCGACGACTCCGCGTGGCCGTCCGGGGTGGCGCAGCTCGGGTTCGGGGACGGGGACGAGCGCACCCCGCTGGCAGCCGGGCACGTCACCTACTACTTCCGGCACGCGTTCACGGTCACCGACCCCGGCACCCTGAACGAGGTCGCGCTCAGCGTCCTGCGCGACGACGGGGCCGTGGTGTATCTCAACGGCGTGGAGGTGATGCGCAGCAACATGCCGGCCGGAACGGTGACGGCGGGCACCCTGGCGCCGAGCACGATCTTCGGAGCGGACGAGAACGTGTGGCAGACGCTCGCGATCGATCCGGGACGGCTCCTCCCCGGCCGGAACACCCTCGCCGTGGAAGTCCACCAGGCCCAGGCGACGTCCAGCGACATGAGTTTCGACCTGCGGCTGACCGCCCGCTGACCACCCGCACCCGCGGGGATCGGCCCGGTTCCGCCGCGTCCTCCCCTCCGAAACACTCCCGTGCTTTAATGTTCTTTTTAAGAGACCCTCACCGAGAGAAGCCATGAGTTCTTCGCTCCCCCCG
The DNA here is from genome assembly GCF_014648175.1 of Planobispora rosea. Taxonomy (GTDB): domain Bacteria; phylum Actinomycetota; class Actinomycetes; order Streptosporangiales; family Streptosporangiaceae; genus Planobispora; species Planobispora rosea. Next base: position 89,665 of record NZ_BMQP01000024.1, on the reverse strand, counting down.
ACCGTGCGCGCCAGAATGCGGGCCAGATCCGCTCTCTCCACCATTTTGGAATGGCTTCCCGGTGGTCTCTTCGTTTCCGCTAGAGACCGTTTCTCCCATTCGTCGGGGCTCTCTCACAAAGCGCTCGGCCAGTTCGTGAGAATCGCTCGCCACCGTCCCCTGGACTTCATCGAGGACTTCACTCTCCCCGACAATCCGGCCATCCGCCTCGCGGCGGTCGAGTCACGCCTGGTGCGACTGCTCTTCTGGTACGGCGAGCGCGGCTACGAGGGGGCGGAGACCGAATACTGGCGGCGGCTGTGCGGCTCGGCCAAGGGTGTTCTGGAGCTCGGGGCGAACATCGGCTACTACACCGTGCAAGGGGCGAGCGCGGCCCGCCACACGAGCTACGTCGCCGTGGAGGCCAATCCCGAGTCGGCCGCGCTGGTGGAGCGCAACGTCGCCCTCAACGGGTTGGACAACGTCAAGGTCCTCCAGGCGGCGGTCGTCGGCGAGGGCGCTCCCGAGGTCCTGGAGCTCGCCCTGCCCGACCAGGAGCAGTATGTCGCGCCGACCGGCGCCTACCTGGTCGAGGGCGGCGAGGGCATCATCGGCCGGCCCGCGTCGCGCACGATCACGGTGCCGACGGTCCCGGTGACGGGGCTCCTCGACGACGTCGATCTGATCAAGCTCGACATCGAGGGCTATGAGGCGAACGTCCTCCGGGCGGCCTGGCCGAGGCTGCTGGAGATCCGCCCGACGATCGTCGTCGAGGTGCTCAGGAACGTTCCCGAGCTCCGCCAGGTCCTGCGCGACCTGCGGGCACAGGACTACGAGGTGCATGCCATCGGCACCGGCGGGCTGCACCGCATCACCGACGAGGAACTGGCCGCCGAGGCGCCGTTGCCGCGGTACGGCTCCCGTGACGTCGTGATCGTCCCGGCCGAGCGGGCCGCGGACCTCTGAGGCGCCGGGATCGGGACCCCGGCGGTTTCATCCCGACAACGACGGCCAGGCGGCGCGCAGTGCCTCCCGCCAGTCCCGGATCGGGGACAGCCCTGCCCCGGCCCAACGGCCATGCGCCAGAACGCCTCTGACCGGGCGGACGGCGGGGCGGGGGAAAGCCGAGGTCGGCACCGGGCGCACCCGGCCCGGATCGGCTCCGAGCAGCGTGAACACCTCACGGGCCAGGCCGTACCAGGTCGTCTGCCCGGAACTGGTGGCGTGGTAGACCCCCGCGGGTGCAGCGGCGCGGCCGAGAGCCACCAATTGCCGTGCCAGGTCCATCGTCCACGTCGGTTGCCCGTGCTGGTCGTCCACCACCTCGACCGTCTCCCGCTCCGCCTCCAGGCGGATCATCGTCCGGACGAAGCTGGGCCCCGCGGCGCCGTACAACCAGGCGGTGCGGACCACGTAACCGGTATCGGGCAGCAGGGTCAGCACCGCGCGCTCACCCGCCAGCTTGGTCCTGCCGTAGGCGTTGAGGGGCGCCGGCGGCGCGTCCTCGGCATACGGCTCGGAGTTGCGGCCGGAGAACACGTAGTCGGTCGAGAGATGGAGCAGCCGGATCCCCGTGCCCGAGCAGGCCGCGGCGATGGAGCGGGGGCCGTCGCCGTTGACCGCCAGCGCCCGGTCCTCGTTCGTTTCGGCGTCATCGACCGCCGTCCAGCCCGCGCAGTTCACCACCACGTCAGGTTCGGCGCCCTTCAGGACGGCCCGAACGGCCTCGATGTCGCGGACGTCCAGCTCCTCCCTGCCGACCGCGACGACGTCCCCGCCCCGGGCACGCAGCAGCGCCACCAGGTCGGTGCCGAGCAGGCCCCGGGCTCCGGTGACCAGCCAGCGCATCAGTTTCCCCCTCTGAGGGGCTTCCACCACGAGGGGTTGTCGGCGTACCAGCGGACGGTCTCGGCCAGCCCCCGGTCGAATCCCGTCGAGGGCCGGTAACCGAGGCCGCGCAGCCTTCCGTCGTCGAGGGAGTACCGGCGGTCGTGGCCCTTGCGGTCCTCGACGTACTCGACGCTGTCCCAGTCCGCTCCGCACGCCCGCAGCAACCGGTCGGTGAGCTCGCGATTGGTCAGCTCGGCCGTACCCGCGATGTGGTAGACCTGGCCCGGTTCGCCCTTCTCCGCGACGAGCTGGATGCCCGCGCAGTGGTCGTCCACGTGGATCCAGTCGCGTATGTTCCCGCCGTCGCCGTACAGCGGGACCTTCCGTCCTTCGAGGAGGTTGGTGACGAACAGCGGGATGATCTTCTCTGGGAACTGGTAGGGGCCGTAGTTGTTCCCGCACCGAGTGATGCTGACCGGCAGTCCGTGGGTGACGGCGTAGGCCTGCGCGATCAGATCGCCTCCCGCCTTCGCCGCCGAGTACGGCGAACGCGGGCGGATCGGCGCGTCCTCGTCCCACGAACCGATGTCGATCGATCCGTAGACCTCGTCGGTGGACACCTGGACGACCTTCCCCACTCCGGCGTCCAGGCAGGCCTGCATCAACGTCTGGGTGCCCAGCACGTTGGTGTGGACGAAGTCCGCCGCTCCGTGGATGGAGCGGTCGACGTGCGACTCCGCCGCGAAGTTGACCACCAGGTCGTGGCCGGGCACGACCCGGGAGAGCAGATCGGGGTCGCAGATGTCGCCCCGGACGAAGCGGAAGCCTCCCTCGGCGGGGGCGAGGTTGGCGAGATTGCCCGCGTAGGTGAGCTTGTCGAGAACGGTCACGGCGGCTCCCGCGAGCGCGGGGTAGCCCCCGCTCACGAGGGTGCGCACGTAGTGGGAGCCGATGAAGCCGGCACCGCCGGTGACGAGGACTCTCATGAGCTGATCTGCACCTTGCTGTGATCGCCCAGCACCAGCCGGTGAACCCTGGGAGTGGTGGGGGCCGGGGTCACTTCGACGTCCTGGCCGATGAGGGAGGACTCGATCCGGCGCACGCCCATGATGGAGGAACGCGGCAGGACGATGGAGTACTCGATCTCGCTGCCGGTGATCACGCAGTCGGCGGCGATCGACGTGGACGGGCCGACGTAGGAGTCGGTGATCACCGATCCGGGGCCGATCACCGCGGGGCCGACGATGCGTGAGCGCACGATCCTGGCTCCCGGATCGACCAGGACCCGGCCGATCAGCTCGCTCACGGTGTCCACCTCACCCGCCATCCGGGGCTCCAGCGACTCCAGGACCAGCCGGTTGACCTCCAGCATGTCGGTGACGTTACCGGTGTCCTTCCAGTAACCCGAGATGACGTCCGACTCGACCCGCAGGCCCGCCTCGATCAGCCACTGGATCGCGTCGGTGATCTCCAGCTCCCCCCGCCAGGAGGGTTTGAGCTCGGCCACCGCCTCGTGGATCGCCGGGGTGAACAGGTAGACGCCGACGAGCGCGAGGTCACTCTTGGGCACGCTCGGCTTCTCCTCCAGCCCGACCACACGGCCGGAGGCGTCGAGCTCGGCGACGCCGAACTGACGGGGGTCGCCCACCCGGGTGAGCATGATCTGGGCGGTCGGCCGGTCCCGGGTGAACCGCTCGACGATGCCGTTGATCCCGCCGACGATGAAGTTGTCGCCGAGGTACATGACGAAGTCGTCGTCGCCGAGGTAGTCGCGGGCGACCAGCACTGCGTGGGCCAGGCCCAGCGGCGCCTCCTGACGCAGGTAGGTCACCTGCAGGCCGAACGCGGAGCCGTCGCCCACGGCGGCCTCGATCTCGGCGTGGGTGTCACCCACGACCATGCCGATCTCCCGGACGCCGGCCGCGGCGATGGCCTCCAGCCCGTAGAAGAGCACGGGTTTGTTCGCCACCGGGACGAGCTGCTTGGCCGAGGTATGGGTGATCGGCCGGAGCCGGGTTCCCGAACCTCCGGCGAGCACGAGCGCCTTCACGATCAGTAGGCTCCTTCTCCCATGACGACGGCTCTCCAGGTCTTCCAGAGGATCTGCAGGTCCAGGAAGAGAGACCAGTTCTCCACGTAGCGCAGATCCAGGCGGACCGACTCCTCCCAGGACAGGTCGGAACGGCCGCTGACCTGCCACAGACCGGTCATGCCGGGCTTGACGACCAGGCGGCGGCGGACGTCCGTGCCGTACTGCTCGACCTCCTCGGGCAGCGGCGGACGCGGTCCGACCAGCGACATCTCGCCCCGGAGCACGTTGAGCAGCTGGGGCAGCTCGTCCATGGAATAGCGGCGCAGGAAGAGTCCCACCCGGGTGACCCGTGGATCGTTCCGCATTTTGAAGAGCACGCCGTCGGACTCGTTCTCGCCCAGCAGCTGCGCTTTGAGAAGCTCGGCGTCCACGACCATGGTGCGGAACTTCACGACCTGGAACTCGCGGCCGTCCCTGCCGACTCTGACCTGCCGGAACAGGGCCGGACCCGAGCTGGTCGCCCGGATCAGCGCCGCGATCAGCAACATGGGCAGGGCCAGCAGCAGCAGGGCGAGCCCGGCGCCGCACCGGTCGAACAGGCTCTTCACCCAGTGGCGGGTACCGGAGAACTCGGGGTGCTCGACGTGGAGCAGCGGCATACCCGCCACCGGGCGGATGCTGACGCGCGGGCCTGCGACGTCCATGAGCGCGGGCGCCACGAACAGGTCGACGCGGTCGGCCTCCAGCTCCCAGGCCAGGCGGCGCAGCGCGATGCCGTCCAGCTCGGGGCAGGCCAGGATCGCGACGGCGTCGGCCTTCATCTTGGTCACCGCCTGGGAGACGTCGGCGAAGTCCCCGATGACGGGGATCCCGTCGACGTCGAAGCCCGGAGCGCCGGGCGGCAGGCAGGCCGCGACCACGGCCATCCCGTGGTACGGCTGCCGCCGCAGCTGGACCACCAGGCCGAGCACCGATTCCCGGTGGCCGACGGCCACGACGCGGCGCATGTACTCTCCGCCCGCGCGCCGCCGGTGCAGACTCTTGCGCATGCGGTACCGGAAGAAGAGCGTGAGAAGCAGCGCGCCGGGGAGCATCGCCATGACGAAGCTCCTGGCGATGCTCGTCTGCGTCGTGTAGGCGCCGATCGCCACGGCTGCCGTGAGGCCGACGCCGCCCCCGAAGACCGCCCGGAACTCTTCCGTCCCCTCGCCGTGCGCGCGCCTGCGGTAGGCGCCGCCCAGCGCCATGGCCAGCGGCCAGACCAGCGCGAGCCCCAGTCCGAACAGGCTTTCCGCCGTCGAGACGAAGGTGCCCCGCCAGAGCCGGATGCCCAGCACCACCTCGTAGGCGAGCACCGCGCACGCGAGGTCTCCTGCCACCAGAATCCGGGCATACGACCGTGTCCATATGCTCGGAGTGGAGCGCACCGCACCGTCAAGGAGCACGACGGCGGGCTCCTCTGTCCGCACCCGCATACCACCCCACCCAACTGCCTCGGCAGTAACAGCTACCAGACGTGCTACGGGCGTTATTGGTTTACAGAGTTCTCATAAGCATCAGAAGCGGCGCCTAAGTGAAAATCATATTGATCAAGATAGATGAACGGAACAGCAGCGCCTGTCCGCTATCGGCCGACATAGGAGGGCGGGGAAGACTTGACGGAACGATCCAAACATGTACGTTAGACCACTCGTATTCACCTGGTAGTCAGCAACCCGACATGTCCCCGAGGTTCCCGTACGGGGCAGCCGCACCAGCAGTCTGCGCCGCCTCACTGACCCGCACCGGCTCACCGGCTCACCGGGCGGTGACGCCTCGCCGGCCGCCACCAGCCGGTGCGATCACTTGAAGAAACCGAGCGGCTCGTCCTTGACGACGGGGATCATCGTGGTGCCGAGCCCGTCCTCGTCCGCGCCCACCAGGCCCTCCACAGCCGGGTCCGGCTTCTCGGCCACGCGCGCGTCCGCCTGCCGCCGCGGCGGCGTGAGCCCGGCCGCGGCGGAGGCACCGGGAGCGACGGAGGTACCGGGAGCGACGGAGGTACCGGGAGCGACGGAGGCCTGCCAGGGGATCACCACGGCGCCGAGGACCTCGGCGCCCACCTGCTCAAGCTGGCGGATGCCGTCACCGATCTCCGCGTAACGGGTCTTCGGCACCTCGACCACCATCAGCACGAGGTCGGCGTGCTGCGCGAGGGCCTGGGCGTCGGCGCCCGACGTCGTGGCGGGCGCCTCGATAACGATGTAGCGGCACCGGTCGCGCAGGGAATCGATCACCCGGGCCATGCGCTCGCCCTGGATCATGTCGACGACCTGCTCGGTCTCCCTGCCTCGCGGGATGACCCGGAGCGAGGGGGGCATCGCCGCGCGGGTCTCCGCGTCCGCCAGCGTCGAGGTGCCGAGCAGGACCTCCGCGAGTCCCGCCGCGGCGGGCACGCCCAGCAGGTCGCCGCTCACCGACGAGCCGAGATCGGCGTTGACCAGCATGACGTCGGAGCCCGTCCGGGCGAGCGCGGCGGCGATGTTGGCGGCCACGACGGCGGTCCCCCGTCCTTCGGCCGCGGCCGTGACCATCACGACCTGGTTGGCCGGTCCCCCGCCGAGGCGGGCGGTGATCCCGTGGGAGAGCTCGTGGAAACGCTGGCCGGTGCGGCTGCGCGCCGACTCCAGGCCGAGGGCGACGGTCTTGGCGTTGCTGGGCAGGTCGAGCAGTGCCTCGACACCGAGCACCCGCCGCAGGTCGGTCGCGGCGCGCACCTGCTTGTCGGAGCGGTCGGCCAGGACGGCCACCATGATCCCCAGGATCAGGCCGAGCAGGAGGCCGCCGGGCAGGAACATGACCGGGCGGGGGAAGGTCGCCGCCGTGGGCGGCGTCGCCTGGTCGATCACTTCTCCGACCGACACCCCGACGGCCTCGATCTGGATGTCGGCGAGCTTGGAACTGAACGACTGCAACTGCCCGCCGATGTACTGCCGGTCGCCGCCGCCCGCCACCTTGAGCTGCTCGGACAGCGACTTGATCTGTCCCTGGAGGGCGCGGATCTGCTGCTTGTACCGCTGTTCCACACGTGCGCGCCGGGCGTTCAGGTAGACGGTGGCGAAGGCGTTCGCGCCCTCGCTGGCGCGGGCCGGGGTGGAGTCCTGGAAGCCGATCTCCAGCAGGCCCGCGTCCTGGGGCGCGGTGACGCTGAGCCGTTCGACGAGGTCCGCCGGGTCGTCGTCGATCCTGAGCGTCTGCCGGACCTTCCCGACCACCTCGGCGCTGCGCACCCGGCCCGCCTCGGTCTCCAGGTTGACCTGGTCGTCGCGGGTGTTACTGTCAGTAGCCGTGACCAGCACGGTCGCCTCGGCGGTGTACACGTCCGGCAGATACACCACCGCCAGGGCGGACAGGGCCACGCCGAGCATGGCGCTCACCGCGATGATCCACCAGCGCCGTCCCAGCAGAGCCGCGTAGTCGGCGACCTCTGTGACATCCGCGCGGGGCATCGAGCTCACTTGGTCCACCCCTTAACTCCCCTGACGTAACGTGGCACAGAATACCCGCCATAATTCCGTTTTCTGCCCGACTATGACCTTAAATGGCATATGACCGGAATCCCGGTCTCCCCGGGTGGGCGGGCGGAGGACCTCACAGCCTCCACCGGCCTCTGCGGGACCCGCGGCGGGCGTCTACCAGGTCCTCTCCGGACCCATGAAGCAACAGGTGAGGCTAAGTGCGTGTGACCATCACGCGACCGGACGGGCTCGGCGCCGACGAGCTCGCCCTGTGGCGCTCGTGGCAGATCCCGGGGAGCGGGCTGGACAGCCCGTTCCTGGCGCCGGACTTCGCCCTGGCGATCGGCCGCGCCAGGAAGGACGTCCGCGTCGAGATCGCGGTGTTCGAGGACGGCTCGGGCATCGCCGGTTTCCTGCCCTACGAGCGGCACGGCCGCGCGGTGGGCAGGGCCGTCGGCATGGGGGTCTCCGACTGCCAGGGTGCGGTCCACCGGCCCGGCGCCCCGGTTCCGATTCCGGCCGTGCTGACCGCGGCCTCGCTGGCGGTCTGGGAGTTCGACCACCTCCTCGCCGTCCAGCTGCCCCGCCACGCGCCCGACGCCGCGCGCGTGGGCTCCCCCGTCATGGACCTGGGCGAGGGCTACGACCGCTACCGCGACGCCCGCCGGGCCCTGACCAGGTCGGCGATCGGCGGGGTCGAGCGCAAGGACCGGAAGCTGGGCAGGGAGCACGGCGAGCTCCGGCTGGAGTACGGCTGCCGCGACCCGGAGATGCTCCGGCTCATGATGCGCTGGAAGTCCGCGCACTACCGGCGCACCGGAGCCGCCGACCGGTTCGGCTGGGCCTGGGTGCGGCAACTGGTCGAGGAGAGCTTCGCGACCGCCACCGAGGAGTACGGCGGGCTGCTCAGCACCCTCCACGCCGGGGACACCCCGGTGGCGGTGGAGTTCGGCCTGCGTTCCGGAACGGTCTACGAGCGCTGGTTCGGCGCCTACGACGCGGACGCGTTCGGGGCCTACTCCCCCGGACTGGTCATGATGCTGCGCTTCGCCCGGACCGCGGCCGAGCACGGGATCCGCACCATCGACCTGGGCAAGGGCAGCGAGCCGTACAAGGAGTTCTTCGCCGGCTCCCACATCCCGCTCGCGGAGGGGTGGATCTCCCGGCCCTCCGCCCGCGCGGCGCTGTACCGCGCCCGGCACGTTCCGCCCCGGATCATCAGGAACTACATCAAGAGCCATCCGGACCTGCGCCGGCGGGCCAGGGAGACCCGCGACGCCGTCAACCGCGTCCGCCGATACGGCTTCGGAGCACACCGATCATGACATCCCGACTGACGATCTTCGGTTGGCACAACGTCGAGTCCACCTGGTGCTTCCCCGTCTCCGGCTCCGGCGTCGCCGGGCTGGAGGGGCAGCTGCGGCGGCTGCGGCGCATGGCCAACGTCGTCCCGCTGGAGCGGGCGCTCGACGCCCTGCACGCGGGGGAACCGCTGCCCCCGCGCGCCGTCGCGCTCTGCTGGGACGACGGGTACCGCGACAACCTGGAGCTCGCCGTACCCGTGCTGGAGAAGCTGGAGCTGCCCGCCACCTTCTTCCTCGTGCCCGGCCTGCTCTCCGGTGACGACCGCGCCTGGTGGGAGATCGCCGGGTGGGCCTTCGCCCGCAGCGGCCGGGAGACGGTCCAGTGGCGCGGCGAGACCTATGCCACCCGCGGCCCGGCGGGCAGATCGGCCTACGGCAGGGCCTCCGACCGCCTGCGGGTGATGACGGCGGCCGAGCGGGCCGTGGCGCTGGAGGAGCTGGTGGAGCGGCTCGTGCCGGAGGGGACGCCCGGGGACGGGCGGCTCTTCCTCGACTGGGACGGCGCGCGGGAGCTGGTCCGGCGCGGTTTCTCGGTCGGCTCGCACACCATGCGGCATGTGACGCTCGCCCAGGAGACGCCCGAGGACCAGACCGAGGACCTGCGCCGCTCGCGTCAGATCCTGGAGCGGGAGCTGGACGTGCCGATCCGGACGGTGGCCTACCCGTTCGGCCAGGCCGACGCGGTGAGCCGGGCCACCGAGGACGCCGCCGCCGAGGCGGGGTACTCCCACGGCCTGACCACGGAGTTCGGCTGGAACGCCGCGACCACGCCCGGCACCCACGGCCGCCGGATCATGCTCGACCCGGACCGGGGCTTCGTCGCGACCGGCCTGTCCCGGGTCACCGGCCGGCTGCGCCGCCTGCGGGGAGCGGGCTGAGCGCTCCGCCCCCGGTCACGCGCCGTCCGCGGGGAGCGGGCCGACCGGTTCGCCGCCCACCGGTCCTCTCCGGCCCCGTACCACGGCGAGCACCAGCACCCCGATCGCCGCCAGCCCCGCCAGCCCGGCGACGGCGAACATCAGGCCGTCGCCGCCCACGGGCGGCCCGGCCGGCAGGGCCGGGTCCTGGCCGGGGAGCGCCTGCTGCGCGTCCCCGCCGCCCGCCTCGGCCGGGAGCGGGACCCGCCACACCGGCTGGTTGGCCCCCTCGGAGTTCACCAGCAGGGCCCGCCCGTCGGGAGCGAAGGCGACACCCTCCCCCTGCCGCTGCAGCGGCAGCTCGATCTCGACCGGCTCGGCCCGCATCGACTGCGCGACGTCGTCGTTCTTGATCCACCACAGGTACGCGGTGGTGGCGTTGCGGAGCACCACCCGGTCGCCGTCCGGCGAGAAACTCCCGCCGGACACACCTACGATCTTCAGATCGGGCAGCGCCTGACGCAGGACGTTGTCCGCGTTCGCCCTGAGCGAGGCTGGAGCGCTCCACAGACCGGCCTTGCGGCCCGCCTTCTCGGCCTTCTCCACCAGGAACACCCTGCCGGTGGCCGGATGCACGAGCATGGCCTCGCTGTTGTGCGGCGCCCCGTCGGAGTAGACGAGGGGGAAGACGGCGATCTGCTCCTCCGCGAGGGTGATGCGGCCGGTGGCCGAGGCCGCGGGCTCGGTGACGCGGATCAGGCGGTAGGAGGTCCGCTCCGGCAGACCGTTCGCGGTCCGGGCGACGAAGCCGTCCCCGGTGTCGGCGACGTACAGCTGACCGGTCCCGTCCGCCGCGCGGGCCACGGCGACGTCCTCCCAGTCCTCGTTCAGCTCGGTCCGCGGCAGCGCCAGGGTGAGCCGGGTCTTCCCGGTCCCGTCGAGCGCGTACACCTCGGCGGGCCTGCCCGCGTCGGGGACGGCGTAGTGACGCTTCCCGTCCGCGCTCACCGCCAGCCCGCTGGCCTCGTTGATGGTGTTGCCGAGGACGTGGAAGAGCGGCTCGGGCGGTTGCGGGAGCACGGAGTGAGTGTCGGCGTGGGCCGCCGGTGACAGGAGACCCGCGCACGCCAGTGCCAGAAGGGGGATGAGAGCCGTGCGCCTGGCCACTGGCGAACCACCTATCACTTAGATCGCAAAAGCGAAAAAACAGTCACTGGCCATCAAACAGGCACAACCATTTCGGAACGACCCTACCCTAGGGTGCAACACCCCGTAGAAGGGACAAAAGCCCTGAACACCCCCTTGGTCTCCGCGCCCTCCGTGACGGTGGTCGTGGCCACGCGCGACCGGCCGTACCTGCTGCGCCGGGCCGTCACGGCCATCCTCGGCCAGCAGTACCCCGGCGAGATCCACGTGGTCGTCGTCTTCGACCAGTCGGACCCGGTCGAGCCCGGTGTCGAGTGCCCCCCGGGCCGGAGCCTGCGTGTCACGGTCAACGACCGCACCCCCGGGCTCGCGGGGTCCAGGAACACCGGGATCGCCCTCGCCCGGACCGACTACGTCGCCTTCTGCGACGACGACGACGAGTGGCTGCCCGGCAAGCTCCGCGCGCAGGTGGAGCTCCTGGCCGCCGAGGGGGGCGTCGCCGCCGGGACCGGGATCGAGATCCGCTCCCGCGGCACGGTCAGCCCCCGCCCCGGGCCCGAGCGCCCGGTCACCCACCGCGACCTGCTCCGGGACCGCGTCTTCACGTTGAACGGCTCGAACCTGCTCATCGACCGCAAGGTGCTGACCGAGCGCGTCGGCCCGGTCGACGAGAACCTGCCCGGCAGCTACGCCGAGGACTACGACCTCCTGCTGCGCATCGCGAAGCTGGGACCGATCCACTGCGTACGGCAGCCGCTGGTGGCCATCAACTGGCAGGGCTCCTTCTTCGCCCGCCGGTTTCCGATGATCGCCGACGCGCTCACCCACCTGCTGGCCAAGCACCCCGAGTTCGCCACCGACCCCATCGGGATCGCCAGGATCGAGGGGCAGATCGCCTTCTACCGCGCGGCGGCCGGCCAGTACGGCGAGGCGTGGCGCTGGGCCCGGCGGTCGATCCGGCACAACTGGCGGGAGCGCCGCACCTACCTCGCCCTGCTGGTCGCGAGCCGGCTGACCAGCGGACAGCGTGTCCTGGCCCTCCTCAACGCGCGCGGCCGGGGGATCTGACCCGTCGTGGCCAGCATGGCTCCCCACCGTTCCGGCACCGGCAACAGCCCGCACCGCTCCGGCACCGGCACCAGCCCGCACCGCTCCGGCACCGGCACCGGCACCGGCACCGGCACCGGCACCGGCCCACTCCGCTCCGGTGCCGCGAACCGCACGGCACGCGAGCTGCCGGTCTGGCCGCTCCGGGCCATGTTCGTGTTCTACCCCCTGTGGTGGGTGCTCGGCCTCGCCCCGTTCGCCGGTCTGATCTTCGCGCTCCCCATGGTGGCGAACCTGGTGCGGCGGGGGCGCGTGGCCGTGCCCCGGGGCTTCGGGATCTGGCTGCTCTTCCTGCTCGCCATGATCATCGCCGGTTCCCAGCTCGACAGCGTGCCCCGCCTGGTCGGCCTGCTGTTCAGGCTGGCGGCCTACGCCAGCGCCACGGTGATCTTCGTCTACGTCTACAACTGCTCGTCGCGGAGGCTCCCGGTCGGCACCGCGGTCGGGTTCCTCGTCGCCTTCTGGATCTGGGTCGTCATCGGCGGATACCTCGGCGTGCTGTTCCCCGAGGGGTCGATCGCCACTCCCATGGAGAAGGTGATGCCGGCGTCGATCGCCGCCAACGAGCTGGTGAGCGAGCTCGTCCACCCCAAGTTCGCCGAGGTGCAGCACCCCTGGGGGGCCGCGGAGCCGTTCGTGCGCCCCAGCGCCCCCTTCCCCTACACCAACGCCTGGGGCAGCCACTACGCGCTCCTGCTCCCGCTGGTCCTGCTGTTCATGCGGATCCAGGGAACGATCCGGCAGGGCGTGCTGCTGGGCCTGCTGGCGACGGCCTCCCTGATCCCCGCCTTCGCCACGCTCAACCGCGGCATGCTGCTGGCGGTGGCCTTCGCCCTCGCCTACGCCGCGCTGCGCTACGCGGCCAAGGGCCACTTCAAGGGCCTGGTGGCCATGGTCGCGGCCGGGGTGGTCGGCGTGACGGTGGCCTACCTGACCGGGGTCGCCGACGGCATCACCTCGCGGACCTCGGTGAGCGGCTCCAACGACGACCGGGTGGGCATCTACCTGGAGGCGTTCGAGCGCACCCTGGAGTCCCCGATCCTGGGCTACGGCGCCCCGCGCCCCTCCGCCACCATCGGCGTCTCGGTCGGCACCCAGGGCCAGTTCTGGAACGTCATGTTCTCGTACGGCTTCCCCGCGCTCCTGCTGTTCACGCTCTTCCTGGCCGGCCTCGCCTGGCGGACCAGGAAACTCCCGCTGGAGCTGGTCTGGCTGCACGTCGTGCCCGTCATGGCGGTCTTCATGATGTTCTACTACGGGCTCGACAGCACCCAGCTCGTCGTCATCTTCATGGCCGCCGCGCTCGGCCTGCGCCACCTGCGGGACCTCCGGCGGCAGGACCAGCCGGAGGTGAGGGCATGAGCGCCCCGGACACCGACGACCGCGGGGAGCTGCGCAACTTCGCCAAGGGCGGCGTGGTCACCCTGCTGGGCTCCGTCGCTTCGGCGGCGGCCGGCTTCCTGATGACCGTCGTCGTCGCCCGGCTGCTCGGCCCCGCCGAGGCGGGTGTCTTCTTCATCGTGATGGCCCTGTTCATGATCTTCAGTGAGGTCACGGAACTGGGCGCGGACACGGGGCTCGTACGGTCGGCCGCCCGGCTGCGGGCGCTCGGGCGCATGGCGGACCTGCGCCGGGTGACCGTCGCGGCGCTGGTCCCCGTGCTGGCCGTGAGCACGGTCACGGCGGTGGTCCTGTACGTCTGCGCGCCGTGGGTCGCCTCCTTCTTCGCCGATCCCGCCCACCTCGACGAGGCCACCCTCTTCCTGCGGGTCGCCGCCCCCTTCCTCGCCGTGTCCGCCGCCCGCATGGTCGTCCTGTCCGGCATGCGCGGGCTCGGCGACCTGACCGCGTACACGCTCGTCAACGTGGCCATGCCGGTCGCCCGCCCGCTGCTCGCCGTGGCCGCGGTGGGGCTCGGCCTCGGCTCCGGGGCCGTGATGCTCGCGTGGTCGCTCCCGGTCGGGCTGACCTTCGCCGCGGCGGCCGTACTGCTGTGGCGGATGGTGCGGCGGGCGGGGACCGGCGGTGAGCGGGATCCGGGCGCGGTCCGGGAGTTCTGGTTGTTCTCCGGTGCGCGGGGCGTCGCGGCGATGATCGAGATCCTGATCGTCTGGCTCGACGTGCTCATCGTCGGCGCGCTGGTCTCCAACCACGACGCCGGGATCTACGCCACCGCCAGCCGGTTCATCACGACCGGCACCCTCGTGCTGGCCGCCACCCGGATCGCGGTCGCGCCGCAGATCGCGGGCCTGCTGGCCAAGGGGGACAACCGCACCGCCGAGCGGCTGAACAGCATGGCGACCGGCTGGGTGATGATCGCCTCCTGGCCGCTGTACCTGGCGCTGGCCTGCTTCGGCCCGTTCGTGCTCACCCTCTTCGGGGACGGCTTCGCCGAGGGGGCCGCGGCCCTGGCGATCCTCGCCACGTCGATGCTGGTGGTGATGGCGGCGGGCAACGTGCAGACCGTCCTGCTCATGGGGGGCAAGAGCTCGTGGGCCCTGGGCAACAAGGTCGCCGCGCTCGCCGTCAACGTGGTGCTCAACCTGCTGCTGGTGCCGTACCTGGGAATCGCCGGGGCCGCGCTCGCCTGGGCCGCCGCCGAACTGGTCGACACCGTGGCCGCCGCGCTCCAGGTCCGCTACGGGCTCGGTCTCCGGCTGGGCCTGCGCAGCCTGGCCGGCCCCGGGCTCTGGGCCCTGTTCTGGTTCGGCGGCGGCGGTGTGGTGGCACGCCTGGTCGCCGAGCCCACCGCCCTGTCCTTCGCCGCATACCTGACGGTGGCCTGCGCCGGATACGGCCTGGTCCTGTGGCGAGGACGCGCGGCCCTGCACATGGATCTGCTCGTCGAGACCGTTCGACGGCGCTGAAAGAGGAGAAATCCGTCATGGCCCGGAGCATGCTCGCCCGGATGAAAGACCGCTCCCCCCGGTGGATGAAGGACGCGGTGAACGCCGCGACGCGCGCGTACGCCGTGCACACCGCGGACCGGCGACACCTGCCCGACTTCCTGATCATCGGTTCCAAGCGCGGGGGCACCACGTCCCTGTGGAACTACCTGGTCCAGCACCCGCTGGTCATGCCGATGTTCCCGGAGTCGCGGGAGATCAAGAGCCCGTGGTACTTCTACGTGAACTACGCCAAGGGTGACGCGTGGTACCGGTCCCACTTCGCCACCGAGCGTCGGCTGGACCAGCTGGAGCACAAGTACGGCACCCGGCCGCTGACCGGCGAGGCCTGCCCCTACTACATGTACTACCCCCCGGTCGCCGAGCGGGTCCGGGAGCGCATGCCCAGGGCGAAGATCATCATCTCGCTGCGGGACCCGGTCCGGCGCGCCTACTCCCACTACTGGGAGCGGGTGGACGCGGGGACGGAGAAGCTGAGCTTCGAGGAGGCGCTGGCCGCCGAGCCGGAGCGGCTGCGGGGCGAGGCCGAGCGCATGGCGGCCGACCCGTACTACTACAGCGAGGCGCACGACTTCTTCTCCTACCGGGACCGGGGCGTCTACGCCCCCCAGGTGAGGCGCTGGCTGGAGCTGTTCCCCCGCGAGAACGTCCTGATCATCGCGGCCGAGGACCTCTACCGGAACGAGAAGGAGACCTTCGCCGAGGTCATCCGCTTCCTCGGTCTCCCCGAGTGGGAACTCCCGGTCGCCGACCGGCACAACTACCTGCCCGCGCCGAAGATGAACCCGGAGACGGCGGCGGAGCTCGCGGACTTCTACCGGCCGCACAACGAGGAGCTTTTCCGGCTGCTTGACCGGAAGTTCCCCTGGACACCTTGATCACATTACAAAGCGATCAATATCCTTTAATACCGTTTTGCCGGTTAAGGCCGAAACCTTATATTTTGGTGTCCAGATTGGCTCTGAGGGGCCTCACGCCCGTCACCAGCTGCTGTCCGGGCGACCACCTGCACACCTGCGTCCCCCGGGAGAGCACATGTCATCTCCACGCCATGCCACGACGGCCCTGGCGCTGGCCGCCCTGCTCGGTGGCGCCGCCGTCGCCGGTGCGCCCCAGGCATCCGCTCGGACCACGGCGGCAGCGGCTCCCGACGGCACCGCCTCGGCCAAGGCCGCGCCGTCCTGCTGGGCGATCAAGCAGGCCCACCCGGGCAGCGCCGACGGCGTCTACTGGCTGCAGACGCCCAAGCTCGTCGCCCCGCAGCAGTTCTACTGCGACATGACGACCGACGGCGGCGGCTGGGTCCTCATCGGCCGGGGCCGCGAGGGCTGGACGTTCCACTACCCCGGCCAGCGCACCGCCGGCAACGTCCGCAACACCCCGACCGGGACCGCCGCGTTCGCGCCCGCCGCGCTCCCCGGCGACACCGTCAACGCCCTGCTGAACGGCACCCGGGTGGACGACCTCGCCGACGGGGTGCGGCTGCGCCGCGCCGCCAACGCGGCCGGGACCTCCTGGCAGGAGATGCGCTGGAAGTTCAAGAACCGCGACGACTGGTCCTGGACCTTCGACGCCAACCCCTCCCACCCGCTCTCCTCGGTGGTCGTGAACGGCACCGCCTACGCCGGCGGCAACACCCGCGACTGGAACAACAACAACGGGTCGCGCCGCGTCTTCACCTACGAGTGGCAGAGCCACGGCTGGCAGAAGGGCTTCAGCTACGGAGCCGGCCAGACCGGCGGTTCCACCGGCTCCACCAGCTACCTGTGGCAGAAGGGCACCGAGGGCAGCCCGATCCCGTTCACCCAGGTCTTCATCCGGCCGAAGATCACCAGCGCCTCCTACCCCGCC
Organism: Planobispora rosea; assembly: GCF_014648175.1. GTDB lineage: Bacteria > Actinomycetota > Actinomycetes > Streptosporangiales > Streptosporangiaceae > Planobispora > Planobispora rosea. Next base: position 73,096 of record NZ_BMQP01000024.1, on the reverse strand, counting down.
GTCCCCGACGCGGGCGCCTCCGCCTCCACCGTCACCCCCCTGGTCTCCAACCAGACCACCCCCCTGCCCTGGGGCGTGACCGGCGTGATGGGCACCGGCACCGGCGAGGAGTTCCTGGAGGTCCAGGCCCTCAGCGTGCTGAACGACACCATCTACGTGGGCGGCAGGTTCCGGTACGTCCAGCAGGGCGCCTCCGGGACGAAGAAGGAGCAGCCGTACCTGGCCGCCTTCGACGTGAAGACCGGCGAGTGGCGTCCCTCGTTCCTGCCCAAGCTCGACGGCCAGGTCTGGGACATCCAGCCGCTCGGCGACAAGATCATTATCGCCGGTGAGTTCACCAACGTCGACGGCGAGCCCAACACCACCGGCATGGCCGCCCTCGATCCCGCGACCGGCAAGGTCGTCCCCGGCTGGCGGACCACGTTCACCCGCGCGAGCGGCCTCGCCGTCAAGGTCAAGGCCCTCGACGTGCAGGGCGGCTGGCTGTACGTCGGCGGCGCCTTCAACCACGTCAGCGGCGGCAACCCGCTCTCCTCGAAGATCTGGTCCGTCATGGCGGCCCGCGTGCGGGTGTCCGACGGACGCCCCGACGACACGTGGACGCCCCGCTTCGACCTGCCCGTGGTCGACGTCGACGCCAGCGAGAAGGGCGACCGCGTCTACTTCGGCGGCTACTTCGAGAACGTCAACGACAAGCCCGCCAACAGCTTCGCCGTGATCAGCACCGCGGCCCCGGCCGCCCTGGTCCCCGGTCTCGGCACCTGGACGCCGAGCACCCCCACCGCCAACCGCGACTACCGCCAGTCGGTCCTCGAGTACGGCGACGGCGTCTGGATGGGCGGCTCCCAGCACGACTTCCAGCTCTACACCCGCGACGACCTGACCAAGGTCTCCGGCCACATCACGAAGAAGGGCGGCGACATCCAGGCGTCCGTCGTCAAGGACGGCATCGTCTACGGCTCCTGCCACTGCCCGGAGTTCGTCTTCAACGGCGCCTCCAGCTGGGAGAACCCCGTCGGCTGGTCCAACGCCCACCAGATCGTCTGGATCGGCGCCTGGGACGCCGAGACCGGCGAGTACCTGCCGAACTTCGCCCCGTCGATCGACTCGCGCCTCGGTGACGGCCCCTGGGCCATGACCACGGACGACAACGGCTGCCTGTGGTTCGGCGGCGACATGAACCGCGGCTCCTGGAACAGCGCCACCGGCTCCTACCAGTGGATGGGCGGCTTCGGCCGGCTGTGCTCCACCGACTCCAAGGCCCCGTCCACCCCGTCCGGCCTCCGCCTGGCCGGGACCACGGGCGGCAACCAGCTCGCCTGGTCCGCCGCGTCCGACGACTCCGGCTCGGTCAAGTACGAGGTCCTCCGCGGCGACCGGGTGATCGCCACGACGACCGGCACGTCCTACACCGACGCGACCGCCCCGGGCGCCGTCAAGTACTGGGTACGGGCCGTGGACGACGCCGGCAACCGCTCGGCCAGCACCGCCGCGCTCCCGGTGGAGGGCACCACCACCACCGCGAACCTGCTGGCCAAGAACGCGACCTGGAAGTGGCGCTACGACGGGACGAACCCCGGCGCGTCCTGGACCGCCCCGTCCTTCGACGACTCCGCCTGGTCCGCCGGCCCCGGCGAGTTCGGCTACGGCGACGGCGACGAGGCGACCCTGCTGCCCGCGGGCACCACGCCCCGGCACACGACCGCCTACTTCCGCACCACTCTGAAGGTCGCCGACCCCGCCGCCTACCGGAACCTGCTGATCGACCTCGTCCGCGACGACGGCGCCGTGGTCTACGTCAACGGCACCGAGATCGGCCGGGCCAACCTTCCCGAGGGCACGATCACCCCGGACACGACCGCCCTGGTCGGCTACTCCACCAACGCCGAGGAACGGACCCCCGTCCGCTTCACCGTGCCCGCCGACGTCCTGGTGGCCGGGAACAACACCATCGCGGTGGAGATGCACCAGTACGACAGGTGGAGCGCCGACCTCAGCTTCGCGCTGACCGTCGACGCGACCCTCAGGTAACCCCGCGCCGATATCCCCCGAGACGCCCGGCTGGCCTCCAGCCGGGCGTCTTGCGTTCAAGGCGCCGGTACGGTGCCGGGCCCGGGGTCTCGGGACGGGGGTGGTGGGGGTCGTGGTGGGGGCGGGGTGTTCTGTTGTTGGCATGGTCGTGCTGCACGGGCGGGACGGAGCTCAGGGCTGAGCCCCGTAGCTGCGCCGGCCATTCCCGTCCGTGAGTCCACCCGGTGGTGGTTCAGCGCTACTCAGGTGAAGGGTCAGGCCACCCCCGTTCGCGGGCCGGAACCCCAACCCATGGAGTTCGGGGATGTGGATCGCGGTGACCACGTGCAGAGCACCGGCCTCGGCGACCTCGCAGAGCGCGAGACGCACCAGCGCACCGCACACCTCCGACGGGACGTCGGGTTGGATGTGCACCAGGTCGAGACGGGCGATGGTGTGCTGCCCGTCCTCCCAGGAGGCGACTGCATGACCGACGAAAGGTTCCCCGTGGGCGTTGTCGGCGTAGGCCTGAACCCAGCAGGCGAGTCTGCCCTCGATGATCAGCTGTCTGGGGACGGTCACATCCATTCCCGCCTCAGCCAGGTGAGAGCCGGCCGCCGCGTACAGGCGGGGAAACCCGCTCCGGAGCGCAGCAATCCACGTCCTGATCGTCCTTCTCCCGGGGCCGCGGAGGAGAGCGATGTCGTTGTCGAGAGGAACCGGACCGACGAAGAATCCGGCGGGAGAGACGTCCGGCGCATCGTAGGCGTCCAACACGACGTAGCCGCCTCGGATCGTCCGGCGGCCCCGGCAGACCAGCCCGGTGCCGAGTTCCTCCGCGAGGCGGGAGCCGACTTCTGCGGCCCATTCGTCAGCCGAGGTCACCGGCAAGCCGGTCCACGGACTTTCGGGTTCCTCCGGAAAGCCGACCTCGACGGCGTACATGTTCGGATCCCGCTTCCAGCGGAAGATCACTAGCATGGTGTCCGAATCCGCGATGACATCGGCGCCGGAGTACCCGTCGGTTACGGCGCCCTCACACAGCAAGCGCTTTCTGAGCGCCGAGAGGATTTCCTGCCGGGACCACTCAACCACCACAGGGTCAGACTCTCACAGCCCTCCCAGCCGGATCCGGATACGTCGCCGAACCGAGGAGGCCGCAGTGCCAGAAGACCGTGAAGAAGCCCAGGTCCCCCAAGCTCTCCAGACGACAGATGACCGCAGGCGACGGCGCCCGACCCCCGTCCCGAGACCCCGGGCCGGGCACCGTACAGGCGGCGCCGACCACGCCCGTGCCACATCTCGCCGTACCGGCGCCGGTGTCTTGGGGTAGGTGCGCGCCGTACCGGCGTCGTCAGTCTCGGCGGAGGCGGGCCCTTCCGCGGGGGCGGGCCACCAGGTCGCCGACGAGTTCGCCGAACAGCAGGGTCGTCGCCACCGGGCTGGTGCCGCCGTCCGGGGTCACGCGGTACCGGGACGGGCCGGCGAGCGCGGCGTCGAGGTGGGCGGTGAGCTCCGCCTCCGAACCGGCCAGGGCGATCCGGCCGCTGGCCGCCATGACCTGCGTGAAACGGATCTGGTGGTCGTCGACGTGCTCGCCCAGGCGGGCCGTGCGGGGGACCACGATGGGGAGGCGTCCCGCCGACCGGCTCTCGGTGATCCCGCCGGGGCCGCCCTGACAGACGATGGCGGCGGCCTGTTCCATCAGGGTCCGCAGTTCGCCGTGGGGCAGCATGGTGTGGCACTCGGCACCCCGTACGGCACGGGAGGTGCCGTTCTGCACCACGCAGCGGACCGTGCCGCCCCGGCTCTCCAGCCAGCGTTCGATCCAGCCGGTGAGCCGGTCGAAGGGGTGGTGGTCGGTGCCGACCGTGACCAGCACCAGGGGACGTGCGTCGGTGTTCACGCGCTCGCCCATCTCACAGCACCTGCCCGACCACGACGCCCCGCGGGTAGACCTTCTGCTGCTCGGGCCACTGGAGCAGGAACAGGTCGGACAGCGGGTAGCAGAGCTTGCCGGTCAGGGTTCCCGAGTCGATGCGGTCGTAGACCTCCAGGTACACCGTGCGGCACCGGAAGAGCTTGGCGAGCAGGAAGAACGGGAACGCCACGCCCGCGCCGGTGCTGACGACGACGTCCGGCCGGAAGCGGGGCAGCAGCCGGACCGCGAGCCCGAGGTTGCGGATCAGGTTGGGGATGTTGCGGGTCGTCGGGTGGTAGGCCCAGCTGACGCTCTCGCCGTCGAGCAGGGAGAGCGCGTCGGGCTGCTTGAATGTCACCCAGTGCCGCTCGTGCTCGCCCCACCAGCCGCGGAGGCGGTGCAACTGGGTCAGGTGCCCTCCGCCCGAGCACACGAAGAGCACTTTCATCCCATTGCCTCCATCTCACGCAGCACCGGGAGCATCACGTCGGGGAAGATGCGGGAGTGCCAGCCCCCGCCCCCCTGTTCGAGGCGGCACGTCCGCACGAACATCTCCAGCAGGTAGAGGGCAGCGAGCAGCCCCCGCTCCCCGGACGGCACTCCGACGCCGTCCAGCTCGGTCCGGGCCGCGGCGCGGACGGCCTCGACGCCGTCGGACAGGGGGAGGTCCCGCATGGCCACGGCGACCTGGAAGCGCCAGTGGAGCAGGTCGAATCCGACGGGCACCTCGGCGGTGCTGTGCTCCCAGTCCCAGATCCACAGGTCCTGGCCGTCCCAGCCGAGGTTCCACGGTGTCCAGTCGCCGTGCCAGCGTCCGAAACGCAGCCGGGTCCGGCCGTGGGAGGCCTCGATCCGCCGCATCGCGGCGAGGATCGCGGCGGGTGCCTCGCCCGTCATGCCTCCGGCCTCGGTCGCGAGCCTGCGCCAGTGGTCGGACTCGGCCAGCGACAGGGTGCGGATTCCGGTGCTCTCGGCGATGCTCAGCGGGATGCGGGGGTCGAGCGGCCGGTCGGGGTCGGCGTGACGGCGGATGCCGGGCGGCAGCGGGGCGGTGACCACGACCTCCCGGCCCTGCCACGAGCCGTGGTGCAGGAGTTCGGGCAGGCGTGCCGGCACGGCCTGCCGTACCGCGGTCGTGGCCCGCGCCTCCCGGGTGACGAGCCGCCGGGTCGCCTCGTTCCAGCCGATCTTGGCGAAGCCGGCGGGCTGCCCGTCCGGACGGAAGAGCTGCAGGATCGGCTTGAGGTTGGGATCGGGCTCGCGCACGCTGATGCCCGCGGCCACCCCGCCCAGGATCCCGGAGAGGTGGGCGGTCAGCAGGTGATCACCGATCGAGGCGTCGGGCAGGTCCTCGGGGACCGAGATCACGAGGGTGCGCCGCATGAGGAGCGGCGCGAGGCCGCTGCGGAAGCCGAGGCCGAGCAGGGCGCGGGCGGCCCGCGTCCGGGGCGGGCGCAGGCCGTTGTACCGGCCGACCGAGGCCGCCGCGGACGCGCGGCTGGTCAGGGGGACGAGGAACCGGGCGCGGGCCGGGTCGGGAACGACCGCGTAGCGCTCGACGACCCGGTGACCGGCGGGAGCGCGGTCGAGGGTGGCGCGGACCGTGGCTGTGCCGTCCGCCGGCCGCCACAGCTGGGTGATCAGCGTGCGCAGGGCCTCGGACGACTCTGCGGCCGGGTGCGGGCCACCGTCGAGCGTCGTGAGCAAAGGGAGTCCTTCGATGGTGTGGCGGTGATGGTCGGGAGCCGCTGGCCGGCTCAGTAGGCGCCTGTTCCGCGGACCACCGCTGACCAGGTCTTCCAGAGGATCTGCAGGTCCAGGGCCAGGGACCAGTTCTCCACGTAGCGCAGGTCGAGCCGGACCGACTCCTCCCACGACAGGTCGGAGCGCCCGCTCACCTGCCAGAGCCCCGTCATCCCGGGCTTGACGACCAGGCGCCGGTGCACGTCGGTGCCGTACCGGGCGACCTCGGCCGGAAGCGGGGGCCGCGGGCCCACCAGGGACATCTCCCCGGTGAGGACGTTGACGAGCTGCGGCAGCTCGTCCAGGGAGTAGCGGCGCAGCCAGGAGCCGATCGGCGTGACCCGCGGGTCCTTCCTGAGCTTGAACAGGACGTCGTTGCCGTCGTTCGCGCCCAGGTCCGTCCGGAGGGTCTCGGCGCCGACCACCATGGTCCTGAACTTCAGGACCCGGAACTCTCGGCCGTCCTTACCGACCCGGGTCTGGGTGAAGATCGCCGGGCCGCCGTCCGTCATGCGGATGGCCACGTAGATCCCGGCCAGGAGGGGCGAGAGGACGAGCAGGGCGGCCAGGGCGGCGACCTTGTCGAAGGCGCTCTTGACGAGCTGCCGGGGGCCCGTCAGGTCCGGGTGCTCCACGTGCAGCAGCGGGAGGCCGGCCACCGGGCGCACGGTCGTACGGGGACCCGCCACCTCCATCAGCGCGGAGGCGACGTAGAGATCCGTGTCGCTCTCGGCGAGCCGCCAGCTCATCCTGCGCAGCGCCGCACCGTCGAGCTCGGGGCAGGCGAGCACCGCGACGGCGTCGCCGGAGACCCTGGTCACCGCTTCCGCGACATCGGCGAAGTCGCCCAGCACCGGGACGCCTCCGACCTCGGCGGGGAGCCCCGCGGGGGCCGGCGGCAGGCAGGCCGCCACGACCCTCATCCCGTGGTAGCGCTCGCGGCACAGCTGGGAGACCAGTTCCGCCACCGCCTCCGGATGTCCGACGGCGACCACCCGGCGCAGCCCTTCGCCCTGTACCCGGCGCCGGTGCAGCCGCTTGCGCCAGCCGTACCGGAAGCAGAAGGTGGCGAAGGCCAGGAGCGGGAAGCCGACCATCACGTAGCTGCGGGCGACGGGCGTCTGGGTGGCGTAGGCGACGATGGCGACCAGGGAGGCCAGTGCGGCCGCGGCCTGGAGCACCGCGCGGTACTCGTCGGGTCCGTCGCCGACGCGGTGTGCCTGGTAGCCGCCCGCGATCGAGACGGCGACCGGCCACAGCACGGCCAGCAACGCCCCGACGGCCAGCTCGGGCAGGTAGAGACCGCCGGCCGCCGACCGCACGGCGATCAGCCCGGCGAACACCAGCAGGCCGCAGGCGGCGTCCCCCTGGACGGCCCCGCGGACGTAGCCCTTCTCCCAGTTCACGTTCCCCGCGATTGGGAACGTTCCAGACGACGGCGGGCGGCGGTCGCCGGTGGCAGCAACCATGGTCGCCCTCATACGTCCGTCCCCGTTTCGTCGCTCACAACCGCCCCACGTGTCGCAAGGATCCCGTCAGGCACGAACCGCCCGGTTCATCCCATATGACGTAAAGGATCATAATGATTACGTAAATAAATGTTAGCCTCTATACTGGACATGACATGACAATATCCCCATAGTTCGCATAAAGGATCTACTATTACTTTGCGAACCTCCCGCACAGTTCTTACCGCTCTCGCCGTCCTCGCCGCCCTGATCGCGGCGGGGCTCCTCGTGCTGGCACGGACATCGCCGGAGCCCCGGGCGGACCCCTGCCGTGAGAACGGAGGGCGGGACGACCGGCTCGCCCCCGCCTGCGGCGGCGCGTGGTGGGGCCTGTACCGCTCGGGCAACGCCGACGTCAGCGCCCACGAGGGCGACCGGCTCGACGACAGCACGGTGCCCCGCCGCTTCGACGCCTTCCGGCGCTACTACAGCCTCGCGCAGCTCACCGGAACGGCCCCGGAACAGACCCTCATCTGGCCCACCGCCAGGGACGCCGAACTGGCCCGTGACCGGGTCCTGTTCCTGCAGATCGACGGGCGCTGCTTCGGCGGGTGCCCGTCGAGCTTCAACGGGCACCCGCTGCCGGAACCCGCCACCTTCGACGATCCCGAGACGCCGCCGGACTTCACCGGCGAGTGGATCCGGCCCGGCGACGTCGCCGAGGGACGTTTCGACCCCCTGCTGAACGCCGCCGCGGACCGGCTGAAGGCCTTCCCCGGGCAGATCGTCCTGGACCTCTCCAGCGAGATCGACACGCAGGTCGACTGGATGACCGACCGCGAGCTACGCGCCTCGTGGACGGCCGGCTACAAGCGCATGTGGCGGCACGTGCACGACCTCTTCACCGCCCGGGGCGTCACCAACGTGCGCTGGAACTACGTCGTCGGCGGGTTCTCCGGTGACGACTCCATCTACACCGCCTCCTACCCCGGGGACGCGTACGTGGACTGGATCTCCTGGGACCCCTACGACAACCAGTGCTCCTACGGCTCCGCCCACGCGGTCCTCAACCGGTTCTACGCCCGGCTGGAGGCCGGGCTCCTGGGGCAGGGCGCGCGGAACAAGGCCTACGGCATCATGGAGCTCGGCTTCGGGGAGGCGTGTCAGGAGGCCTACTTCCGGAACCTGGCGGCCGACCTCAAGCGCCTGCCGAAGATCCGCGCGATTCTCTACTTCGATCGTCCCTCGGCGGAGTACGCGCTGACTCCGGAGGGCTGGCGCGGTTACGCGAACGCGGCCACGGACCCCTACCTGAACCGGCGTCCGTAGAGCACGGCGCGCGCGGCGACCCGGGCGGGTGCCCGGCGAGGGGCGTTCAGTCGTACTCCAGGTCCGGCAGGGCCGAGGGCGGCTCGGGGCTGCGCCACACGACCACGTAGGAGTCGCGGACGGCGTCCACCGCCGCCGACAGCCGGTCGAGGTCGAAGTCCGGAAGGTAACGGAGCCGGGTGAGGAACGCCCCGTCGGTCGCCGACTTGGGCACGACGCATCCCTGACCGTCGCGGTCGAGCAGGACGTACAGGATCTCTGTCCCCTTGCCGCCCACGACGCCTTCCCCGGAGTCCCCCACCACCCGGACCTCGACGACGTCCTCCCAAGCGAGGGCGTCGACACTGCCGTCCGCGTAGTGACGGGTCACGCCTTCCTCGGTGACGTACACGTAGGTATCCGGCGGGGAATTGCCGTGCATGGCCGCGATTGTGACGACTTAAGGGCTTCCCGTGCAATAGAGCCACGCGAGGACGGCGGCGAACGTGCGTTCCGGGCATGGGCCCGGAACGCTCAGTGAGCGCCCCAGCCGTGGTCGAGATGGGCGGCGACCGCGCGGCGGGCGGCCTCGGCCGGGCCCCGGGCGATCACGTCGAGCAGGTCGCGGTGCTCGGCCACCAGCACGTCCCGGTCGGGGTAGACGGCGCGCAACCGGACCAGGCCGAGCCGGGTCTCGGCCGCCAGGGCGGCGTAGAGGCGCTCCAGCCGGGGACTGCCCACCGCGACGATCAGTTCCTGGTGCAGCGCCATGTGCTCGGCGACGACGTCGGACCAGGGGGCGTCCGCGGACAGCGCGCCCATCCGCGCCAGCGCCTCGTCGGCACCGGCCACCCGCCGCCCGGTCAGGGAGACCGCCATCAGGTCCTCCAGCGGGCGGCGGACGAACATCAGATCCTCCAGGTCCGCCACGGTCACCTCGGCCACCTGGGCGCTGCGGTGCCGCTCCCGGCGGAGCAGCCCCTCGTGGACCAGGACCGCCAGCGCCTCCCGGACAGTCGGGCGGGCCACGCCGTACGCCGCGGAGAGTTCCTGCTCCGGCAGCGGCGTGCCGGGCTCGATCTCGCCGGACAGGATCCGGCGGCGGAGCGCGTCGGCGAGGGCCGCGACCGCGGAGACGGGATGGAGAGGGATGGTCACGAGGGGAGCCTATTGAGGGGATCGCACCACTGCTTCGACGGTGCCCTCTGGCGGGGCGACGGCGACGCCGCCCCGTCCGGGGAGGGCGACCACGGCCAGGCTCCCGCCGATCAGCAGCAGCCCGGCGGCCGAGAGCGGGGTCAGGTGTTCGCCGAGGACGGCGACGCCGAGCAGGGTCGCGACGGCGGGCTCGGCGAGGGCGAGGGTGGCGGCGGTCGCAACCGGGGTGGTGCGCAGGCCCCTGCCGTACAGGAAGTAGGCCAGCGCGGTGGTGACGCAGCCGAGGTAGAGGGCGGCGAGCAGGCCGCGCGGGTCGGCGAGCCAACCGGCGCCGGTGTGGATCAGGACCGGGAGCATCACAAGCGCGGCCCCGCCGAACATGGCGCCCATGACCGCGTCGGAGGAGGCTCCGGCGCCGATCACCCGGGCCGCGGCCACCGCGTAGCAGGCGTAGATCAACCCGCCGAGGAGCGCCAGCAGGATCCCGTCCGCGCGGGCCTCGCCGCCCCCTCCGGTCAGTACGGCACAGCCGGCGACCGCCGCCGCGGTCGCCCCCGCCCAGCGCCGGGTGGGCGGCACCCGGTCCACCAGCCAGGAGAGGAGGCCGGTGAAGACCGGGCCGCTGCCGATGGCGACCACGGTGCCGATGGCCACGCCGGTCCGGCTGACCGCGGCGAAGTAGCAGAGCTGGTAGGCGGCCACGCCCACGGCGGCCGCCACGAGGAGTCCGCGGCGGGGCAGCGCCCGGATGGCCGCGCCCGCCGCGACGGCCAGCACCAGGCCGCCGATCACCAGGCGGGCCGCGGCGAGCGAGACCGGATCGACGCCGGTGACGAGGAGCCCGGCGGTTCCAGCGGTGCCCCAGAGCACGGCGGCTCCGACGACGGCGAGCTTCATGGAAGACACAGCAGCATTGTCTGACAACTAGACAATGCCTGTCCACCCATTATTGGGGCAAGTGTCTTTTTCTTCCGTTTTTACGATCCACAACCCTTTTGCGAGCTGGGCGCGGATAACCTGCCGACATCGGCGGGGAAACCACACGGGGGTGGCCATGTTGTCCAGAGGAATGTTCGAGCGGGGCTCGACGGAGTCCCTCGGGGAGATGCTCCGCACGGGAACGCCTCACCGGCTCGACGGCTCGACGGTCACCACCTCGGCCGAGGCCATGACCGCGATCGCGAAGGCTCTGTCATTCCCCGACCGCTTCGGGCACAACCTCGACGCGCTGTACGACTGCCTGACCGACCTGTCGTGGCTGCCGGCGGGTGAGCACGTGCTGGTCTGGTCGGAGCCGTCGGTCCTGCGCGGCGCCGACCGGCCCGCCTACGAGGCGATCCGGACCGTGCTCGCCGAGGCCGTCACCGACGACACACCGGAGGAGGCGTTCTTGTCCGTCCTTCTCCTGACCGACTGAGCCGTCGCCACGCAGTGGGCGCAGAACGCGCCCTCCCGCCCCTCCGGGCAGGTGCAATACCACTCCAGGTGATCGCCGGCCATGCGGAACTCCACGCGCGCGGAGGCGTCGCCCACTTCGGCGATCACCAGCAGCGGACGGAACGTGACCAGCTGCACCACACCCGAGCGCTCCAGTTCGTCGCCCGCCGTCAGGGCGGCCTCCGTCGCACGACCCAGCTCCGAGCAGACCAGTTCCGCGACCTTCACCATGGACGCCTCCCCTTTTGTCATCTACAGACGTGCCCGGGGGGCCGGAGGTTCCGTATCACCGCGAGGACACAAAGCTTTTCGGGTTTTCGCGAATTAAGTGTGCACCTCTCTGGCCATGATTCGTGGGGCATTGCTAGGGTTTCGCCCACTGTTAACCGCGCATATCCGCAATGCGAGGTACTATGGTCGGCCGCAAGCATTCGATCAAGGTGAAGATATTCACCCTGCTCCTGGTGCCTCTCGTCTCGCTTGTGGCTATCTGGGGGTTCGCCGCGACGCTCACCGCACAGGGCGGCCTGGACCTGCTCAGGGCCGGTTCCCTCTACAACAGCGTCGTCGTCCCCACCCGCACGCTGACCACCGCCCTCCAGCACGAGCGGCTGCTCTCCCTCAAGCTGCTGGGCGACCCCACATCCTCCAGGGCGGCGCTGGACGCCCAGCGGGCCCGGACCAACACGGCACGGGAGGAGCTGGACCGGCTCATCGAGGAGAACGACGACGGCGTGACCGAGCAGCTGCGGGTGCGCGTGCTCCAGGTCCGTTCCGAGCTGGACCGGCTCACCGCGATCCGCAGCGGGGTCGACGCCCGCTCCGCCACCCGGCAGCAGACCCTCGACGCCTACTCCTCGATCGTCTGGTCGATCTTCGACTCCTTCGAGAAGATGTACAGCACCCACGAGGCCGAGCTCGTCGACCAGACCCTGGCCATCGTCGTGATGGGACGCAGCCGCGAGCTGCTGAGCCGGCAGGCCGCGCTGATCTCCGGGGTGGTGGCCGCCGGGTTCATCGGCGACGAGGACCGCGCGGCCTTCGCCGAACTGGCCACCGGCCGCAAGCTGCTCTACTCCCTGGGCTTCAACCAGCTCGACGAGGAGCTCCGGGGTCCCTACGCGAGTCTCGCGACCAGCGTCCCGTACCGGACGTTCGAGCAGATCGAGCGGGCGTTCGCGACGGCGTCGCGGCCCGACCCCTCCTGGGCGACGGCGGCCACGACGCTCTCGGACACCTTCGACCGGTTCGGCGGCGACGTCAGCCGCCGCATCAACGAGCGCTCCGCGCCTCTGGCCACCGCGATCCTGACGCGGCTCGGCGTCGTCGGCGGGCTCGGCCTGGTCGCGGTCATTGTGTCGATCTTCATCTCGGTACGGTTCGGCCGCCGGATCGGCACCGAGCTCGTGGGCCTGCAGGAGGCGGCCCTCGACCTCGCCGACAGGCGTCTGCCGGACGTGGTCGCCCGGCTCCGCAGGGGGGAGGAGGTCTGCACCAAGCAGGAGAGCGAGTCCCCCGCGCTGCGGAACGGCGACAGCACCACCACCGAGATCGTGCGGGTCGGCGAGGCGTTCTCCTCGGTGCAGCGCACGGCCGTCGAGGCGGCCGTCGGCCAGGCGGAGATGCGCAAGGGGGTCAACAAGGTCTTCGTGAACCTGGCCAGGCGCAGCCAGACGCTCCTGCACCGGCAGCTCACCATGCTGGAGGCGATGGAGACGCGCGCCAGCGACCCGGAGACCCTCGACGAACTGTTCGCCCTGGACCACCTGACCACCCGGATGCGCCGCCACGCCGAGGGTCTGATCATCCTGTCCGGGGCGGCGCCGGGCCGTGGCTGGCGGGTGCCGGTCGCGGTCTACGACGTGGTCCGCGCCGCCACCGAGGAGGTCGAGGACTACCTCCGCGTCACGGTCGCCGTGCCGCAGGGCCCGGCGCTCGTCGGCCCCGTCGTCACCGACGTCATCCACCTGCTCGCCGAGCTGGTGGAGAACGCCGTGATCTTCTCCCCGCCCACCACGACGGTCCGCGTGTACGGCGAGACGGTGGCCCGGGGTTACGCGATCGAGGTGGAGGACCGCGGCCTCGGCATGAGCGCGGCCGAGATGAACCACTACAACGCCCGGCTGGCCGACCCGCCGGAGTTCGACCTGGCCGACAGCGACCGGCTCGGCCTGTTCGTGGTCGGCAGGCTCGCCGCCCGCCACGGTATCCGCGTCTCCCTGCGGCCCTCGCCGTACGGCGGGACCACGGCGATCGTGCTCATCCCCGCCGAGCTGATCGCCCCGGCGCCGGAGTTCCCGGTCCTGCCCACGGTCGAGATCGAGCAGACCGTCACGGGCAGCGGCCTTCCCAAGCGCACCCGGCAGGCCGCGCCCCAGCGGATCTCCCAGGTCCAGGTCGCGCCCGCCGGGCCGCCCCCGGCCCAGATCACCTCCGGCGAGACCGCCGCGCCCCCGTCCGCGCTCTCCGGTGAGCCCGGCGGCAACGGCCTGCCCCGGCGGGTACGGCACGCCGCCGGTGTGGAGACCGCCGTCCCCGGCAGCGTGCTGACGTCGTTCCGCGCGGGGTGGCGCCGCGGCGAGAAGGAGGACGGCGAACGATGACGGAGCGCTGGCTCGACCAGGACGCCGGACCGATCGTCCGCCCCTACACGGTCACCCGGGGCCGGACCCGTCCCACCGGCGACCGGTTCGACCTGCTCGCCACGGTGGTGGCGACCGGGCCGGCCCCGCCGGACCTGCCCCCCGAGCACCTGCGGGTCCTCGACGCCTGCCGCCGGCCGATCTCCGTGGCCGAGGCGGCCTCGGGAACGGGGCTGGCCGTCGGCGTGGTCCGGGTGCTCCTCGGTGACCTGCTCGACGCCGGGTTGCTGAGCGTCCGCACTCCCCCCGCCTCCGTCACCACCCCCCGCGAGGACCTCCTCCGCGACGTCCTCTCCGGCCTCAGGGCCCTCTGAAGGACCTCTTTGAGAACGCCCCGGAGGATCATCCGGCCCGACGGCGGCGTCCTGTTCAGTCGGTGGCCAGGCGGGCGTGGCGCTCCACGTCGTGGCGGACGGTTCCGTACCTGATCTTGGCCCGTTCGACGCCCTCGACCGCGAATCCGGCCCGGGTCGCCACCGCGCAGGAGGCCGGATTGTCCAGGCGATGCCCGAGCTCCAGCCGGAACAGCCCCCGCTCCCTGAACGCCCACTCGGCCAGCTTGGTCGCGGCGGCCACCGCAACACCCCTTCCCCGCGCGTGCGGCGAGGTCCAGTAGGACACCCAGCCGGTGTCGTGCGCGTCGATGTTGCTCACCGCGACGTTCCCGACGACCTCGCCGCCGGCCACCACGGCGAAGCCCCGCGCGTCGTCGCGGAACCCCCACAGCGCCATCCACTCCAGCGCCGCCTCCGGCGTGTCGATCGGGCGGGCCGCCTGCCGGGCCATGTCGGGCGCGCGGAAGGCCGCGAGCACGGCGGGAACGTCATCCGGGCGCCAGTTGCGGAGCTCCACTTCGATCACACAGGGCAAGTTACTCGACCATTGTCACCAGAAGTTACTAACGTTCCAAACCAAAATATTTGTGATTCTGGTGTACACCGCCCCTCGAAACTCTGTATGAAGTTTCCCATGGCGCTTCGTTACGGAAGAGTGATCTCCAGCCTGCTTGTCATATCGACAGGCACAATGCTCATGATCACTGCGGGTCCCGTTCTCACGGCCTCCGCGTCCCGGCCTGCGGACTCTTCCTCCCTCCCGGCGAATGCCGTCTACGTCTCGGCGACCACCGGGAACGACGCCAACCCGGGCACCGTCGGAAAGCCCCTCCGCACGGCCGCGGCGGCCGTACGGCGTGCGTCCTCCGGCACCATGACCACGATCGTGCTGCGCGGCGGGGAGTACCGCGAGTCCCTCGGCAGCGTCCACAAGCCCATCTCCCTCCAGCCGTACCCCGGCGAAGAAGCCTGGTTCAAGGGCAGTACGCCCCTGCCCGGGACGAGGTTCGTCCGCGACGGCTCGGCCTGGCGGCTGGACGGCTGGAACCCCGACATCTGCCGCCCGGGCCCCGGCGGGAAGGCCTGCGTCCACCCGCCCGACATCATCCAGGGCAACCTGCTCGGAGGCGACCCGGAGATGGCCTTCGCCGACGGCCGGCCGCTCCGGCAGGTGTCCTCCCGTGACCAGGTCAAGGCGGGATCCTTCCACTGGGACAGCGCGAATGGAACGCTGCTGGTGGGGACCGACCCCCGTGCCCACACCATCGAGGTCTCGCATCTGCGGTACGCGATGCACTTCCTCAAGGGCTCCGAGAACTCCGTGATCCGCGGGCTGGGCTTCGCCCATTACGCCACCAGCCAGGACTACCGCAAGCCGCACGCCGCGATCGTCATCCAGGCCTCCGGTGTGACGATCGAGGACAGCACCGTCGCCCACAACGCGGCCGCCGGCGTCGCCGCCCACGCCACGGGCCTGCGGTTGAACCGCAACTACGTCACGGCGAACGGCTCCAACGGGATCCTGTCCCACAAGGCCGGCAACCTGATCATGAGCGGGAACAGGATCATCGGCAACAACCAGGAGCGCACCGGCCTGGAGTCCAGCGCGAGTCTGGCGGGAGCCGGCATGAAGGCCACCTATCTACGCAACGCCGTCATCAGGGACAACATCTTCGAGGACAATCTCGGTACCGGTTTCTGGTGCGACCTGTCCTGCGAGAACGTGACCGTGGTCCGCAACCTGGCCAGGGCCAACACCAAGCACGGCCTCTACTACGAGGTCTCCGGCCGGGGCCTGATCGCCTCCAACATGCTGGTCGGCAACGGCCAGAACGGGATCAAGATCAGTGGTTCCAACCATGTCCGCGTCTACAACAACACCCTTGCCGACAACGCCCAGCCCCTTCTCGTCGCCGAGGACCCCAGACCTCACCTCGACAGGTGCAGCGCGGACAACTGCCCCAGCCAGGACGCGCTCAGCAGGGGGATCACCTGGGACACGGCGGACGTGACCATCGTGAACAACATCTTCATGGCCCGCTCCGGTACGGCTCCGCTGGTCGACACCGTCGACGCCAACAACAGGACGTCCGGCAGGCGGGTCGGAGCCGACCGCATGATCCCCGCGGGCCAGATGGACAACAACGGCTACCGGCCCTCCGCTCCGGACGGCCGGACCGTCCTCGTGAAGTGGGTCCGGGCCGACGGCGGCGACGTCTCCTACACCAGCCTCGCCGACTTCCGGAGAACCGGGCGGGAGGCCAACGGCCGCTACCTGGAGGCCGGCGACACGGCCTTCTCCGCGGAGAAGAGGGACCTGGAGGTGGTCCCCGACAGCCCCGCGGAGACCGCCGGACGACCGCTGCCCGCCGACGTGGCGGCCGCCGTCGGCGTACCGGCCGGGGTACCGGTCGCCCTGGGCGCCCTCCGGTGGCCGGGTGAGGACGGCGGTCTGCCGTCACCGCCGGTTCCCTCGCCCAGCTCCATCCCGAGCGTCACCCACCCGACGGCGTCCCCGTCACCGTCACCGTCACAGAGCAGGGTCTCCGCCTCTCCCCGGCCCATCGAGACCGTTCCACCGTCACCGTCCGCATCTCCGTCCCCGCCCTCGTCCCCCGTCCTCGGCGAACGGGTCCACTACATGATCCACGCACGGACCGGCCATGTTCTGATGACGCTCAACGGCGCGGAGGCCGGACGGGCGGTGCAGTACGGGTACGAGCCGCAGGACACCGGATTCCTGGCCGCGGGGAGGTCCTCATCGGGAGTCGTGCCGATCTACCGCCTGCGTCATCCGTCGACGGGCGACCGCCTCTTCATCCGCAGCGCGGTCGAACGCGAGAACGCGATCTCCCGGCTCGGGTACGCGCCCGAGATCGTCGCCTTCTACGCCGCCCCGTCGGCCGGCCCGGGCACGGTGGCGGTGTACCGGCTGCTCAAGGGCGCTTATCACCATTACGCGGTCGGGCCGGCTGCCCGGGACGAGGCCGTCGCCAACGGCTGGCGCTACGAACACGTGGCCTTCCATGTCCGGCCCGCGACGGAGAGAACCGGCTCCTGACCAATCGCGGGAGCGCTTGTGAGAGCGCTCCCACGTGAAGCATCATGACCTTCATGACGACCGTCCGTCCCTACCGTCCCGACGACCGCGCCGCGCTCTACGACATCTGCGTGCGCACCGCCCACGAGGGTGGCGACTCCCAGCACATCTATCCCGACCACGACCTCATGCCGAGCATTTTCGCTGCTCCGTACGCCGAACTCGAACCAGACCTGACCTTCGTCCTCGACGACGGGGAGCGCGCGGTCGGCTACGTCCTGGGCACCGCGGACACCCCCGCCTTCGTCGAGGCCTACCGCGCGTCCTGGCTGCCCCGGATGAGAGAGCGCTTCCCCGCCCTCGCCGGTCCGCCGACCACCCCCAGCGAGACGATGATCGATCTCATGTACCGTCCGGAGCGGATGATCGTCCCGGAGGTCGCCGCGTACCCGGCCCACCTCCACATCGACCTGCTCCCGGACTACCAGCGCAGGGGCCACGGGCGGGAGCTGATGAACGCCTTCCTGGACGCGCTCCACCGCAAGGGCGTGCCGGCCGTCCACCTCGCCATGGTCACCGCCAACACCGCCGCCCGCGCCTTCTACGACCGCCTCGGCTTCCACGAGATCCCGGTGGCCGATCCCGGCCCGCTCACCTATCTCGGCCGGGGCACGGACCGCGCGGCGCAGCCCACCGCGGCGGCCTGACGACCACGATCACCCCGCCACCCCGCCACCCCGAACCCGAAGGCTTCCCCTCGCCTGCCATCCGCGCCCCGGAACCCTCTCAGCGGGGCGGGAGGCTCCCCGGAGGGGAACAGCGGCCCGGACGGATCTCCGCCCGGGCCGTTTCCGTCCCACCGGGCCGCTCCCGTCTCACCGGGACACTCCGTACAGAACCGCAATCGATCACAACTCACCCGTTGACACCACTCTGTTCGTAGTACTACAGTCATAATCACTACGAACGAAGCACTTTGGATGGAGTGGTTTTATGCGAAAGCTCGTCTACTACGTCGCGGTGAGCATCGACGGCTACATCGCCGGCCCCGGCGGCGAGTTCGACTTCTACCCCGTGGCCGACGACATGGCGGCGTGGTTCAACACCGAGTATCCGGAGACCGTCCCCGCCCACATCCGGGCGCAGTCCGGCATCGACGCGCCGAACAAGCGGTTCGACACCCTGGTGATGGGCCGCGGCACCTACCAGCCCGCGCTCGACATCGGCATCACCAGCCCCTACGCGCACCTGAGGCAGTACGTCGTCTCCACCTCGATCCCGGAGATCGCCGACCCCGGGGTCGAGCTGGTCTCCGGCGACCCCGTCGGGCTGGTGCGGCGGCTGAAGGAGGAGGACGGCATGGACATCTGGCTGTGCGGAGGCGGGAAGCTCGCCGGCTCCCTGCTCCCGGAGATCGACGAAATGATCGTCAAGAGCTACCCCGTGGTCGCGGGCTCCGGCATCCCGGCCTCCAGCGGGGAGTTCCGTCCCACCCTCTTCACCCCGGCCCAGCGGCGGTCGTTCAGCAACGGCGCCTACGTCACCTGGTACGACAGGGTGTGAGCCCCGGGATCAGGAGACCCTGGTGAAGTCCATGATCCAGTTGGTCTCCCAGGTCCGCTCGCCGTCATAGGAGAACGCCTGCTCCCACCGGCACGACTCCGGCGTGACGCGCGACCAGATGAACCGGACCCGGACGGGATGGCCGTCATCGGTGTCGTCGGCGTAGAACGTGCCCACCCCGTCGGTGAACCGGCCCACCATCGGGACCGGGTCGAGACCCCGCACGCTGTTGATCCAGTGGATGGACCACTCCTCGCGTTCCGGGTCGTAGACACGGACCGTCGCGCCGTCGAACTCCTTGGTCGGGAAGGTGATCTCGTCGAAGCTCCCCGCCCCGCCGAAGAAGCCGTGCGCGACGCTCCGGCCGGGGAACTCCTCCCAGTCGTCGCTCCCGGCGTTGCGCTCGCGCAGCCTGCGGTTGACGACGTCCCAGGTGCCGACGAAGAAGTCGAAGTCGTTCACCGTCCCACCGGGCCTTCCGGGCGCGCGTCGGCGAGGTAGCCGTCGAGGTCCGGATCGTCCTTGACGAACATGTGCCGGACCCAGGCGGAGCGCTCGTACTCCAGGGCGGGCAACTCCCACACGCATCCGGCCCAGCGCCGCGTCTCGGGGACGAAGTTCGCGGGGTCCTCGTCGGGGCAGCCGACGGCGGGCTGGCCGGCCGCGGCGGTGTGCACCTCGACCACGTTGTCCCAGGCCCAGGTGTAGACGAGCAGGTAGGCGCCGGTGTCCCCGCCCCTGTGGAGGACGATCCAGCCGGCCGGGGAGTCGTCGGCGGGCGCGGGCACGAGCTTCGGCAGAAACTCGTAGGCCGCCTTCTCGACCTCCGGCTCGATCGGCCGTTCGGGCCGGTCGACGTGGTAACGCTTGTACGGACGGCCGCCGACGACGATCGGGGCGAGCGGCCGCATGTTCTTCTCGATGAACGCCATGATCGGACCGTACGGCCCACCCACTGACACGTATTGTCAGTGGATATGCGAGCGTCCCGGCTTCTCTCCATCCTCCTGCTGCTGCAGTCCCGCGGCCGGCTGACCGCCCGGCAGCTCGCCGGCGAGCTGGAGGTCAGCGTCCGCACGATCTACCGCGACGTCGAGTCGCTGCACACCGCGGGCATCCCGCTGTACGGCGAGGCCGGCCACCAGGGCGGTTACCAGCTCCTCGACGGCTTCCGCACCCGCCTCACCGGTCTGACCGCACAGGAGGCCCAGGCGGTGTTCCTCACCGGGATGCCCGGTCCCGCCGCCGAACTCGGCCTCGGCGCGCTCGCCGCCGCGGCCGAGCTGAAGATCGAGGCCGCGCTCCCGCCCGACCTGCGCGAGGGGTCCCGGTGCGTACGGGAGCACTTCCACCTGGACGCGCCCGGCTGGTACCACGACGGCGACCGCGTCCCCCGTCTCCCGCAGGTGGCGGACGCCGTCTGGAACAAGCGCGTCGTCACGGTGCTCTACCGGCGGTGGGCCGAGCCGTGCGAGGTCACCAGGGTGCTGGAACCGTACGGGCTGGTCCTCAAGGCCGGCAAGTGGTACCTCGTGGCCCGCTGCGACGGCACGCTGCGGACCTACCGGGTCAACCAGATCCTCGACCTGCGGGTGACGGACGAGACGTTCGAGCGCCCGGACGACTTCGACCTGGCCGGGCACTGGAGAGCGCACCTGGCGGACTTCCGGTCGCGGCTGTTCCAGGGTCACGCGGTGATCCGGATCTCACCGGCGGGGCGGGAACGCCTCCCCGATCTGATGAGCTCGGCCGTGGTCGACGCCGTGACCGAGACGGCCGGCCCGCCCGACGCCCTCGGCTGGATCACCGCCACCGTGCCCATCGAGTCGCCGACCCACGCCCGGACCGAGTTCCTCAAGCTCGGGGCCGAGATCGAGGTCCTGGAGCCCGCCGGCCTGCGCGAGGCGATGGCCGGGACCGCCCACCGCCTCGCCGCCCTCTACGCCGGACCGGACATCAGTCGGCATACTGCAGGTCAGCCTTGACGATCTTCCCCTGGGCCACGGTGAAGTCGTATCCGTGCTTCACGCCCGCTTTCACAGCAGCGTCCCCCCGACGGCGTCGAACCTGGTGAGGGCCCGGTCGATCCGGGCGAGAGTGTCCGGGTGCAGGGTGAAGTCGGCGGCCGCCGCGTTCTCCTCGATGTGGGCGGGCGTACGGCTGCCGGGGATCGCCACGACGTGCTCGTCCTGGTGCAGCAGCCAGGCCAGCGCGAGCTGGGCCGGGGTGATCCCCAGCTCGACCGCCAGATCGCGGATCGGGGCGTACCGGTCGTTGTTGGCCGCGAGGTTCTCCGCGGAGAAGCGCGGCGCGTTGTGCCGGAAGTCGCCCTCGCCCAGGCTCCCCACCGTCCCGGTGAGGAACCCGCTGCCCAGCGGGCTCCAGGCGACGATGCCCACCCCCAGCTCGCGGGCGGCGGCGAGCAGGTCCGCGTCGACCGGCCGCCACATCGACCACTCGTTCTGCACCGCCGCGACCGGGTGCACCGCGTGCGCCCTCCTGAGCTGCCCGGCGGTCACATTGGACAGCCCGAGATGCCTGACCAGGCCGTCACCGACCAGCTCGGCCATCGCCCCGACGGTCTCCTCGATCGGCACGCCGGGGTCCGGGTAGTGCAGGTAATACAGGTCGATCACGTCGATGCCCAGGTTCGCCAGGCTCCGCTCCGCGTAACGGCGCACCAGCCGGGCCTCGCCGTTCACCCGCAGCTCGCCGAAGGCGAACCCGACGGGGAAGGACCTGCTCTCCTCCCCCTCCGGTACGGCCAGGCCGAACTTCGTGGCGACGACCACCTCCTCGCGCCGCCCCTTGACGGCCCGGCCGACCAGGCGCTCGTTGTGCCCGTCCGCACCGTAGGCGTCACTGGTGTCCACGTGGGTCGCCCCCGCGTCGAGCGCCGCGTTGATCGCCCGCTCCGCTCGACCGTCGTCGATGTCGCCGTACATGCCCGGCGAGAGAACCATGGCGCCGAATCCGAGCGCCGGTACCTTCAGGCTTCCGAGTTCGCGTGTCTTCATGTATCGATCATGTGGTCCGCTCTCTCTTGCCGTCCAAGATCTCATGCGATAACCCATGGCTATGGACGTTCATCTGCGCGAACTCCGCTACTTCGTCACCGTCGCCGAGGAGCTCAACGTCACCCGCGCCGCGCAGCGGCTGTTCGTCTCGCAACCCGCGCTGTCCAAACAGCTCGCGGCGCTGGAGCGGCAGCTCGGCTTCCCGCTGTTCGACCGGGTGCACAGCGGGATGGCGCTCACCCGGCAGGGTGAGGCGCTGCTGCCCTTCGCCCGCGAGCTGCTGGAGCGATGGAACACCGGGGTCGAGGCCGCGCGGGCGGCGGTGCCCAGCGGCACCCTGGTCGTCGGCATGCAGACCGCCGTGGGCCGGGGGCTCCAGCAGGAGGCCCTGCGGAGGTTCCGGACCGCCATGCCGGGCTGGGAGATCTCGCTGCGGCTGGTCAGCTGGGCCGACCCGAGCGGAGGGCTCGCCGACGGCAGCTCCGATCTGGCCTTCGTCTGGCTGCCCACGGCGCCGGGCCTGGAGACCCGCGTGTTGTCCGTCGAGCGCAGGTTCGTCGCCCTGCCGGACTCCCACCCGCTGGCCGCCAGGGAGGAGATCCCCTTCGCTGAGCTGCGGGACGAGCCGTTCATCGCGCTGCCCGCCGAGGCGGGTCCCCTGCGGGACTTCTGGCTGGCACGTGACGCCAGGGACGACGACCCGGTCATCGCGGTGACGGCGAGCACCGCGGACGAGACCTTCGAGGCGATCACCAGCGGCCTCGGGATCGTGCTGATCGCGGAGGGCAACGCCTCGCTCTACAAACGGCCGGGCGTGGTGTACCGGCCGGTGAGCGGGCTGGCCCCGGCGGAACTGGCCGTCTCCTGGCGCAAGGGCGATCACCGCCCCCAGGTCCGCGCCTTCCTCGACGCCCTCCCCGGAGCCGCCGCCGTCCCCCGCTCCTGAGGTGCGGCTCCTGACGGCCTTCCCAACCGGCCCGGTGCCCGCCTCCCCGCCCGCCGGAGTCTGACGAAAGTCGGGGGTGGCGGGTTCCGTTCGGATCCTGTGCCGGGCTTCCGCGATCTCTAGCGTTGCCGACGTCGGCAAGGTGATCGGAGGGCGTCGTGAGGCGAGGCAAGAGCTGGTGGCGGAGTCTGGGGGCCGCGGCGGCCGCCGGTTCGGCGGTTCTGGCGGTGGCCGCCCCGGCCTCCGCGACGGGGGACCCGGGCGGGGGACCTGACGCAGGCCCGGACGCAGCGGCGATCGAGCGGGTGGTGGACGACTTCGCCGGCGTGACGGGTTATCAGGGCATCACCGTCGCGATCACCAAGGGCGAGGACGTGCTGTACACGGGCGGATACGGCCACGACTCGTCGGGCGCCGCGGTGACCGCCGCGACGCCGATGCCGGTGGCGTCGGTGAGCAAGTCGTTCACCGCCCTGGCCGTGATGCAGCTCGTCGAGGGCGGGAAGGTCAGGCTGGACGCTCCCGTGCGCGACTACCTGCCCGATTTCCGGCCCGCCGATCCCCGGGGGACGCGCATCACGGTCCGGGAACTGCTGAACCAGACGTCCGGCATCAACGACACCACGCTCCCGGAGAAGAGCCTGCCGCAGCCGGACTCACCGGCGGGTGCCGTGGCACGGGCCCGCGGCACGGCACTGGCCGCCGCACCCGGAACGAAGCACTTCTACACGAACACGAACTACCACCTCGCCGCCCGGCTGGTGGAGACCGTTTCCGGTGAGCCGTTCGCGGGCTATCTCCGGCGCCACGTGCTGGAGCCCATCGGCATGCGGGCGACCACCACGATCGGCAGGACCCCGCACGACCTGCCGCGCGACGTGCGTGAGGGTTACCTCTACGCCTACGGGGCATCGGTTCCCGCCGCGGAGCCGGAGCGGTTCGTCGGCGGGTCCGACGGTGTGATCAGCACCGCCTCGGACATGGCCGCATGGCTGATCGTGCAGAGCAACGCGGGCCTGGCCCCGAACGGCGTCCGGCTGGTCTCCCCCGCGAGCGTCGCGGCCATGCACACCTCGTCGGACCGGCGGTGGACGTACGGGATGGGCTGGGACACCGACCGGAAGGGACGGGTGCACCACAGCGGCATATGGTTCACCTACTCCGCCGAGGCGCTCCTGCTCCCCGGCGGCTACGGCATCGCGGTCGCCGGCAACAGCGGCATCGGCCTGGGCAACGACGGCATCGGCCTGCTGGCGGACCGGCTGGCCACCCTCCTGACCGGCGGCGAACCGCCACCCGGCGCCTCGACGAGATTGATCATCGACCTGGTTCTGGGCGGTCTCACCCTGCTGAGCGTGCTCCTCGGCGTCCGGAACCTCCGGCGCGCACGGGCCTGGGCGACCCGGCTGCACACCCGGCCCTCCCGGCGCCTCACCCTGCGGCTGCTCCCCCGGCTCATCCCCTTCGCGCTGCTCATCACGCTCCCGGACCTGCTCGGCCTGCTCGTCGGGGGCGGACGCGACATCACCTTCGTCCAGCTCTGCTACTACTCGGTGGCACTGGTCACCTGGACGGCGACCGCGGCCGCGATGAACATCGGCGTGCTGGCCACCCGCGTCCTCGCACTGGCACGGCTCCGTCGTCCCACCGCAGAGACCTCCGTACCGGACGCCTCTGCCCAGGTCTCCACGGCAGGCGTCACCGCGTCACCGTTCAGCCGCTGAGACACGGCCGCACGACCTCCCGCCCGCGCGACTCGACGCGGCCGATGGACGTCAGCATCTCGGCCTCGCCGGGGCGGTGGCCGAGGTCCTGGAAGAGGGTCAGGGCCCGGGTGAAGTGATCTGCCGCCCGGACGTAGTCGCCCTCCCGCTCGTATGCCGTACCCAGGTTGCCGAGGACGATGGCCTCGCCCCGCCGTTCGCCCGTCTCCTGGTAGAGGGACAGGGACCGATCGTAGGCGGCGTGGGCCTGGTCGATGTCTCCCGCGTCCCAGGCGACGTCGCCGAGGCTGCAGAGGGCGCGGACGGCCGCAGGTGCCGGGAGTACGGGAAGAGCCGGTCCATCGCCGTGATCGCGACGCCGAGGTAGTGATCGCACAGGCGGCCCAGGGCGTCAGAGGTCTCCTCCGGTGCGGCGAGGGCACGGGCGTGGTCGCGGAGCAGGTCGACGAAGAGCCGGCCGTCGGGGTAGCGGCCGGCGAGCCGGTGAGCGGTGTGGACCGCCAGCGTCGTCTTGCCGATACCGGCCATCCCGTCGATCGCGTAGATCATTCCATCGCGGGTCTCGCGGGTCAGGCGCCCGAGTTCGTCGTCGCGACCGGCGAAGTCGGGGAGGTCGCGGGGGAGGAACGACGTCTGCTCCACCGGCGGCCGGGCCGCGTCGCCGGTCAGGATCTCCTGTTCCAGCGCGGCGAAGGCCCGGCTGGGGTCGAGGCCCTGCTCGTCGGCGAGCCTCGCGCGGAAGGCACGGGCGGCGGCGAGCGCGTCGGGCTGCCGCCCGGCGAGATGGAGAGCACGCATGAGCTGGCAGGTGAGCTTCTCACGCAGCGGATGCGCGACGACCTGTGCCGCCAGATCGTCGATCAGACCCTCGGGGCGGCCGAGGGCGAGTTCGAGCTCGGCGAGCCGCTCGAAGGCCGACAGGCGCCGTTCCGTCAGCAGAGCCCGGGCGTCGGCGGCGTAGTCCGCGGTGACATCGGCGAACGGCTCACCACGCCAGAGGGCGAGGGCGGCACCACGCCAGAGGGCGAGGGCGGCGCGGATCCGCTGCGGGTCCCCGGCGGTGGACAGCGCCCCGGTGAACTCGTCCAGGTCGAGCTGTCCCGCCCGCGGGACGATCACATATCCGGCTTCCCGGGTCTGCAGCATGTCCGCGGCCCCGGCCCGCCGGAGCACCCGCCGGATCGCGGTGACGGCCGCGTGGATCTGGGAGCGGGCCGTCTCCGGGGGCGTCGGCCCCCACATGGCGTCGATCAGGCGGTCGCGGCCGAGCACGGTTCCGGCGTGGAGCAGCAGATAGGCCAGCACCGCCCGGTGCCGGGGTGCCAGCCCGTCCAGCCGGACCCCGTCGACGGTGACCTCGACCGGGCCGAGGACCGTGAACCGCACCCCCATGCTCCCCACTCCGATCCCGTACGCATCGCCAGGGCATCGCGAACTTACCAGTCCCCTTCCGCGACATCGGGGCGTGCGCGGCGAGATCGGGACGTGCGCGGCGAGGGCCCGTCAGCCGCGCGGGCCGCCACCCGTCCTCACAGCCAGGAGCTGACCACGACGACCAGGGAGACCACCAGGACGATCACCCCGAAGGTCAGGAACAGCACGCTGTGAAGCACGCCCCTGCCGCCTGCCCCGTCCAGGCGGGCGCGCTGGGGTCGCTCGGGGTCGTAGACCACCGTGACCTGCTGGCCCGGACGGACCGGCGACGGGTTGGAGCCCAGATCCGACTCGGTCTGCACCATGAAGCCCTGCGCCGTCTGGAACTGCAGCGTGGGGTAGTACACGCCGTTGTCACCGCCGGACCAGCGCAGTCCCACCACGAAGCCCGGCACCCGCACCCCGCTCCGCCGCAACCGCTGCCCCACGGTGAGAACACGGACGCCGATGCCGGTGAACACCACTCCGAACACGATTCCAAACAGCGGCACGGTGCTCATGCCCACCGCCTCCTTCTCATCTCGTTCTCTGGCCGGAGACCTACGGACGGGTCTCAGAAGAAGCGGTGGAAGTACGGCGGCCCGCCGGACGCCTTGCGGTCTCCGCGATTCCCGGTATGAGCCGCACCGGCGCTCTCCTGTCCCCGCGCATCGCGCTTGTCCGTGACAGCCCGGCGCGGCCCGCAGCGGGTAGGTTCCCAGGCCGCGGTTGCAAACGACTTGGATCTTGCTGCGCCGGGTGCGCGCCCGTTCCGCGCCGGGCCGCGGGTTCTCCGCCTAACGGTCTGGGTCGTGGATGACGACCCACTTGTCGCCGCGCTTGAAGTAGAGCATCTCCGTGCCGGTGTAGAGAGTGGGAGCGGCCTTGCGGTCGCTCTGGCTCCACCACCTGCCGACCCGTGACGTGGTGAGATCGAAGATCGCCTGGGCTTTCCGCCCCTTCCTGTCGACCTGACTGAGGACGACGAAACGGTCGGCCACGAGCGACCGGGGGTTGTCGCCCGGCAGGTCCACAGCCCGGCTGCCGTCGCGGCGCATCGCCTGGCTGCCGGTGAGGCACCACGTCACGGCGCACCGTGCCTGCGCGGGATCGTCGAGTCGCTCCCCGGTGCTGAGGTTGAGCAGATTCACCGCGCCCATCCGATCGCCGGTGGCACGCCCCGCCCAGGGCCAGGAGAAGAGATGCAGCCCCTCCGTGCCCGGGACGGACGACGGCTCGCCACCCGCCACCGGCACCTGGTTGACACCACCCGACTTGTTCGACGACCAGAAGATCCTGCCGTCCCCGACGGCCAGGCTGACACCGTGGACGGAGTCCCCGTTCACGGTGTCCACGTCCCGCTCGGCCGGGAACGAGACCACCGTGCGGGGAGCGCCGCCAGTCACCGGAATCGTCATGATGTGGATATCTCTGTCCACATCCTTGAACAAGGCGATCACGCCTTCACCCACCGCCATCGAGGCCACCGGTGCGATGGGATAGTCGAGGGTGGCCAGGTGCCGGAAGGTCCGCGACTCCAGGCGGTAGGCCCACAGTTCAGGCGCGGGATCGTAGCCCTTCTTCGACACGTACCCGAGCACGGTGCGTGGATCGATGAACAGCCTCGGCGTGAAGGCCTGGCCGTTCGGGGCCTCCCGAGGGACCTCCACGATCACCGAAGGCAGCGCCTGCTCCAGCGGCGGCGCGATCTCCTCCACGATCCGCGGTCCGTCGATGGACGGCGTCGGCCCCGTCGTGACGGGTAGTGGCGTGACGACCGGCTGCGGCCCGGAAGCCCGCAACACCACAACCGACGTCACCCCGATCACGAGACCGGTGACCACCGCGGTCACCAGCACCCGGCCACGACGGCTGCGCCGCGCCTGCCGTACGGTCACCTGACGCAGCAGCTCCGGTGGCGCGGCCGGGACTCTCGCCTCCGCGCGGGCGAACGTACGGCGCAGCACCTCTTCGACGTCGTTCATCGCAGGCTCCTCAGCTGGGTGACGGTGTCGCGCAGTTTGTCCAGAGCGCGGGACGCCTGACTCCGCACGGTTCCGGGAGAGATGCCGAGCATCTCGGCGATCTCGGCATCCGACCGATCCTCGTAGTAACGAAGCACGAGTACGGCCCGCTGACGCTTGGGCAGTCCGGCCAGCTCATCCCATAGATCCAGCGGTGACTCCGCCACCGGTTGCGGCTGTTCCGGAACCTCCCACGCCAGGTGTTCACGCCTGCGCCGCCTCCAGATGGAGATGTGCAGCCGGGTGATCGTGGTTTTCACGTAGCTCTCCGGGTTGTGCTTGCGCTGCACGCGCGGCCACGCGCTGCGCAGCCGCACCATCGCCTCCTGAACCAGGTCGGCGGCGTCGTGCGGGTTGCCGGTGAGCATGTAGGCGTAGCGGAACAACGCATCAGCCCGATTGGCGACGAAGTCCGCGAAATCCGATGCGTCATCCACAAGTGAGGGTCCTCTCGCTCATCCCGACTGAGACGCCCCAGGACCCCCGGAATGTTGCATCATCTCGAAAACGCCGAAGACGGCAGCGCACGGACCCGTACGGGGTCATCGCGGCGGCGAGAACTTCTGGGTGGCGGCGAGCCTCGGGGCCGCGGAGACGTATCGGCTCCCGGCGACAGGCCTCAGGACCGCAGGTCGTTGGAGAGATTGATCCGGATTTCCGTGTTGCGGTATCCGGCGCGGCGGAACGCGGCCGCCATCGGCGCGTTGCCCAGGTCGGTGGTGGCGGTGATGCGCGTTTCTCCGCTGGCCGCGTGGATGCGGGTGATCTCGGCGAGAATCCCGTCCACGTACCCACGCCCCCGCAGCTCCGGGACCACCCCGAGATACCCCACGTTCACGTTGTACGGCGTCGCCGAGGGGATCGCCATACCCGCCACCTCGCCCTCGTGTGTATAGGCGATCCGCCACCACTCCCGCTTGCCCGGCGCCCCGAGATAGAAGTCCATCTCTTCGCGAGCGGTCGCGCCGGCGCCCTTGGCCGCCACGCTCGCCCGGGTCTGCGCGTCCAGGCTGCCTTCGGTGATTCTCGTGAACACCGCCAGGAACTCCTCATCGGATGCCTCGGCGAACCGCAACGCGCCGGTCGCCGGAGGCACCCCGTCGGCCGGCGTCCACTCGAACTGCAGCCGCTCCACCTCCCGGGTGAGACCTGCCGCATGCGCCGCCGCCCGCCGCCATTCCACGGCTGCCGAGGCGGCCGGATCGTCACGCCAGCCGCCCGACACCTTGATCGCGTACTGCACCGGCCGCGGGAACCCCCTCAGCGCAGCCCTGATCAGCTCGGCGCCGACGGCGGCGCGATCACCCACGGCGGGATCCACGTCGAGGCAGTCGAGCGCGACCGGGTACGCGTTGTCCCCCGGCCCCCACCACAGCGCCCGCCCCACGACACGGTCATCGACCTCGGCGATCCATGTCCACTCCGGCCGGTACATGTTCTCGGCCAGTTCCGCGAGGTAACGCTCGGCGGGAATCCAGCCGACGGGCTCGGTCACGACCCAGGAGGTCACGCGGTCGAGATCCACGGGGACGACCGCACGGTAGGAGATCATCCGAAGAGGCTAGCGAACCCTCCCCCGGGTCCGGAGGCTCCCGGTTCACTCACCCGCGGGTGCGATGCCGACCGGGCAGGAGACGTACCGGACAGGAGACGCCGGTGCGTCCAGGTGACCCTGACATGAGCGACGATCCCCTCAGATCGGTCACCGGCGCACCCGATAGCGCAGGTGGAGCACCCGGTCGCCCTGGATCACCGCATCAGGGTCCTCCAACAGGTGCTGCGCGTCGACAGACCCGAAGTAGCGCTTGCCGGACCCGAACACCACGGGCACGACGTCCATGCGCACCTCGTCGACCAGACCCGCGGCCAGCATCTGGCCGCCGACGTCGCCGGCGGCGACCTCGACTATGCGGTCGCCCGCGAGCTCCCGTGCCTTGGCCATGGCTGCCTCGACGCCGTCGACGAAGTGGAACGGCGCCTCGGGGTCCCAGCCCTCGGGCATCGGCCGGTGCGACACGACGACCACGTGATCGATGCCGCCCGGCGGCCTGCCGCCCCAGCCCTCCGTCAGGTCGAAGACGTGGCGGCCGACGATCGTGACTCCGATCTGGTCCCAGTACGCCCGGGTGTAGTCGTAGGACGTCTGCGACACCTTCAGCTCGCCACTCTCGTCCAACGGGACGTCACCGCTGGACAACCAGTCGAACAGCGGTCCGGGCTGGTCGTTCTCGTCCGCGACGAAGCCGTCCACCGACACCGAGCTGTACATGACCACCTTGCCCACCGGGCTCTCCTCTGCTTTGGGGTGCCCTCAAATTAGCGTGTCGTGAGCCGCCGCTCTTGTAAGAAATCAATCGGCCGGCAGCGGCCAGCCGTCCAGCGCGTGGCCGGGATGTTCGCGCAGGAACCGCCGCCGGACTTCGACGTACCGGGTCGGCGTGAGCCCGGTGAACGCCCGGAACTCGTGGCCGAAGTGGGCCTGGTCGAAGTAGCCGGCGCGACCGGCGAGACCGGCCCAGTCGACCGGTCCGGCGGGGTCGATCGCGAACACGGTGGCGGCGAAACGGTAGGTTCGGGCGAACCGCTTCGGCGTGACGCCGACGAGCTCCTTGAACCGCTGCGCGAGATGGGTGCTGCTGACGCCGGCCGCCACGCTCAGGTCACCGATCGCCACCGCTCCCACGGCCCCCGCGATGGCGTTGCCCGCGTGGCGGACCAACCCCAGGCCGGCGGTCTCGCGGAGTCGTCGCATCAGCGCGTCCTCGAGCAGCGTCAGCATCTCGTGCGGCCCGGCCGCCGTGGCCAGCCGGTCTCGCAGCTCGGCGATGGTGCGGCAGCCCCAGACCTGCTCCACCGTCACCGGCCGGTCGCACAGCTCGGCCGCGGGCATCGGCAGGAACGGCGCCAGCCCCCACGGCTTGAAGTGCACCCCGACCGACCGGGTCCCCGGTGGGTAACCGAACTCCAACGCGCGGGTGGGCATGGTGACCACGCAGCCATCGACGTACTCGGCCGTCCCGATGTCGGTGCCGCCGCGGATGCGGAACGGCGCCCCGAGGTTGACGATGAGCAGCGCCGACGGCATCGGCGGCAGCGTCAGCCGGGCGTACGGCGGCTCACCCGCCAGGTAATAGAGATCGTCGATCAGCCCGTCCAGCGGCGGTCGCGGCACTCTGGACACGTACTCCACACGTCACAGCATCACCGATGCGCAGTCGGACCGCCAGGTCGCCGTAGGCCGTCGATCGCAGGCGATGCCATACGAGAGGCATATCTGTCAGGTCCCGCCGGAGGTCGGGCCCACCGGGCACGCGGCCTCGGTCCCGCCGATGCCGCAGCGGCCCGTGTCAACCGGCTTCGAGACCGTGTCCCGACCTGTGAGCACGGGTACGGCTACCGCGGGTTCGAGCGGAACTCCGCCCAGAGATCGACGGCTTTCTCCAGATCGAGCGCCGCCACCTCCTCGCGGGTCATGCCCACTGTGTAGATCAACCGATCGGCGAGCCAGCCGGGAACCGGCTCCCGTGCGGGCGGCTCGTCGACATCAAGGTGATCGGTCAGGGCTCCGAGACGGTCGACGACCTCGCCGAGGCGGACAACTTCAGGGCGTGAGCCACCCGCTGCCCGAACCCGCGCCTTGGCCTCGGCGTACACCTCGGCGTCGGCCCTCTCCCCGCCGGCCCAGATCTCGCAGACCTCGATCACCTTGTCATCGGTAATCCGATAGACGACCCGCCAGGTGTTCCGGCCGACGACGAGCTTGCGGAATCCAGTCAGCTCCCCGCCGAGCGGGTAACCGGCCTCGGGGTTCTCCAACAGCAGGAGGATCTTTTTGAGGATTCTAGGTGCGACATCCGGGCCGATTCTACGGAGATCGTCGATGGCCGGATCGGTGAATACGACGTCGGACACCGTCACTCGTCCTCATCCGGGAGCGCGGCCAGCGACTCCCGGGTGTGACCGAAGGCGGAGAGCACGTCGTCGATCGGCGTCCGCCGTCCGGTGTCCGTGGCCGCCCGCACGAGAACCAGCGCCAGATCACGCAGGTCCGCCGCGGCCTCCTCCAACTCGTTGAGACGCCGCATGCTCACGACGGCGGCAACCGGCTGATGGCGGCGGGTCACTACCAGATCGGCTCCCTGTTCTGCGTCCGCCACCAGGCGGGCTACTCCGCGTTGCGTGGCCTCGGTGACGGAGAGTTCGGCCGCATGAGGGAGAGCAGTCATACAAAAACTATATAGAAAACTACACAGAATAGCCAGTGCTGCGGACAGAGCCTCGATGGGTGGGCACAGACAGGAGATCAGACTCTCGCGACCGCTTCGACATCAGCCCCTCGACGCCCGGAAAACGAACGAGACCCCCAGACAGCCCTGAGGCCGTCTGGGGGTCTCCCTCTTACCGCGCCTACCGCTCCGAGCTCGTCAGGCCCGTCTGACAAGCCCACTCGGATGGGTCACCCAGCTTGACGTTGGTGCCACCGATGCCGCAGTAGCCGTTGGGGACTTTGTGGAGATACTGCTGGTGGTAGCGGTTCACCTCCCGCAATGGTTCCGGAGATCCCGCTCGGCCCTCGAACCGTCTCAGACAGGGACCACCTGCACTGCTTTCCCGCACAGTCTGCTCATGTCGTCCTCGTCAGACGTGAGAACGACGGCAGGACGCACCGAGCACAGGGCGGTGGCCGCGACCACAGCGTCGATGGCGTACTTGTGACCGTGCAGGCGAACGTCTCGAAGCAGCTCGACGGCTCGCGACGAGATGCCCTCGGTCACCGGCTCGACCTTCAACCGGGACAGGTGCCATCTGAGGCGATCGCTTCTGACGCGGACGTCTTGTGCCTCGATCGGTGTCATGGCGCTGACCACGACCCGAAAGTCGTTGTCCTGCGCCTCCCTCACGAACGCCGTCACCCGCTGGTCGGCCTCGCACCACTTCACGAGCCCCTCGCAATCGAGAACAACGGTGCCCGCACTCAACCGGCTTCGTGTGCGCGCCATCCGTCCTCCCCCTGGAGTTCGGGCGCGGATTTGACCCGGCGGAACAATTCCGCCGCCTCGTCGCGCAAGAACTGCGGGATCGGCCCAGAAGCGGCCTCGTTCGCCTGCAGGGCCTCCTCCAGGAGGTCCCGTTCGATCTGGCGCTCCACAGCGGCGTCAACGTAGGCGGAGAATCCGCGGGCTCCGACTCGCTCTCGGACGGCACGAATGTTGCCCGTTCTCAGAGACACACTGACCTTGGCCGCCGGACCGTCTCCCGGGGCGAAGTCTCGCTCTGGCACGCTCATGAGCTCAGTTTACTACTCGAAGTAGCAAAATACCGGTCCTCGCCCTGGCGAGGACCGGCCGCTACGCGTTCTACGCGTCACCGGACGTGAGGCCGACCGGGCAGGAGACCCCGGTCCCGCCGATGCCGCAGTAGCCGCCGGGATTCTTGTACAAATACTGCTGGTGATACTCCTCAGCGAAGTAGTAGTCCCCGGCGGGGGCGATCTCGGTGGTGATCGAGCCGTAGCCGGCCTCGGTGAGCACCTTCTGGTAGGCGTCGCGCGAGGCGAGGGCGGACTTCTCCTGCTCGGGAGAGTGGGTGTAGACCGCCGAGCGGTACTGGGTGCCGACGTCGTTGCCCTGGCGCATGCCCTGCGTCGGGTCGTGGGCCTCCCAGAAGACGCGGAGCAGTTCCTCGTAGGAGATCTTCGCCGGGTCGAAGACGACGCGGACGACCTCGGTGTGTCCGGTCAGGCCGGTGCAGACCTCCTCGTAGGTGGGGTTGGGGGTGTAGCCGCCGGCGTAGCCGACCGAGGTGGACACCACGCCGGGGGTCTGCCAGAACTTGCGCTCGGCGCCCCAGAAGCAGCCCAGGCCGAAGTCCGCGATCTCGGTCCCTTCGGGGTACGGCGGGGCGAGGGGGGCGTCGAGGATCGCGTGACGGCCGGGCACGGGCATGGTGGCGTCGCGGCCCGGGAGTGCGTTCTCCGGGGACACCATGGAAGTCTTGTCCTTGCCGAACAGCCAGCCCATTGCGGACCTCCTCCTGTCGCCTTCTGCGGCGTGCGCAAGCATGCCTCAGACGTGCACAACCACACGCGGCCTTCCTCGATTCCCGCAAGCGAATCTTAACAATGCGACAAGCATTGCTAATTTGTATTAAATCCAGTAAGCAGCAAAAATAGGGGACATGCCTGAATCGCGCCGTGGAGTCCTGTACGGCATCGCCGCCTACTCCATGTGGGGCCTGTTCCCCCTGTACTGGCCGCTCCTGAAGCCCTCCGGCGCCCTGGAGATCCTGGCCCACCGCATGGCGTGGTCGCTCGTCGCCGTCCTGGTCATCCTCGCGGTACGGCGCCACTGGTCGTGGATCCGCGAGCTGCTGCGCACGCCGAGGAAGCTCGGCCTGCTGGCCCTGGCCGCGCTGATCATCACGGTCAACTGGGGCGTCTACATCTACGCCGTCAACACCGGCCACGTCGTCGAGAGCGCCCTGGGATACTTCATCAACCCGCTGGTCAGCGTGCTGTTCGGGGTGGTCCTGCTCAAGGAGCGCCTGCGGCGCCCGCAGTGGGCGGCGGTCGGGCTGGGCGCTCTGGCCGTGGTCGTGCTGACCCTCGACTACGGGCGGCTGCCGTGGATCGCGCTGGTCCTGGCCATGAGTTTCGGCACCTACGGCCTGGTCAAGAAGACGGCGCAGGTCGGCGCCGCGGAGAGCATGGCCGTCGAGACGCTCGTGCTGCTCCTGCCCGCACTGGGCTACCTGCTGTATCTGGGCGGGCAGGGCCAGAGCACCTTCGGTACGGCGGGCGCCGGGCACGCGCTGCTGCTGGCGGGCGCCGGGGTGATCACCGCGGTCCCGCTGCTCTGCTTCACCGCCGCCGCGATCCGGGTGCCGCTCACCACGATCGGCCTGCTGCAGTACATCGCCCCGGTGCTGCAGTTCCTGTGCGGCGTGTTCATCGCCGGTGAGGTCATGCCCGCCAGCCGCTGGGCCGGGTTCGCCATCGTCTGGCTGGCCCTGTCGGTCTTCACCTGGGACAGCCTCCGCACGGCCCACCGGGCCCGCCGCGCGGCCGTGGAGAAGCCGGAGCCCGTCCCCGCCTGACACAGCCGCCTGACAGGGCCGCGCCCGCCCCACAGCCCGCGCCCGCCTGGCAGAGCCGCCCGCGCCCTGGACTCACCCGGTCCCGGCGGTCCGCACGGCCTCGGCCAGCGGCCTCAGGACCGGGTCGGTGCAGGCCCGGTCCAGGGCGGTCGTCAGACAGTCCTCGTAGGCCGGGGTGGCTCCGGCCAGGCGCGTCCGCCCCGCCTCCGTGATCACCGAGTAGACGCCGCGCCGGTCGTTCGAGCAGAGGGTCCGCCGGGTCAGTCCCGCCTCCTCCAGACGGGCGATGAGGCGGGTCACCGAGCTCTGGTTCAGCCCCACGGCCTCGGCCAGTTCCTGCATCCGGAGCTCGCCGCCGGGGGCGCCGGCCAGCTGCCTGAGCGCGCGGTACTCCGACAGCCCGAGCCCGTGCCCGCGCTGCAGCGCCTTGCCCAGGTCGGCCTCGACCCGCGCGTAGAGGAGTGCGAACAGATCCCACGTCATTGTGAGTCTCCTTCGACGGACTACTGCCGCGAAGTATACCTGCGCATGCAAAAATTGCACGCGCAAGCAAAGATCAACCGGAGCGCTCCACCACGTAGTCGCACATGGCCAGGTAGGCCGCGCGGGCCGGGATGTCCGGCAGGCCGGACAGCTCGTCGCGGGCACGATCGGCCCAGGCGACCAGCTCGGCTCGGGCCCGGTCCATGGCGGAGTTGGCGCGCAGCAGCCGCAGGGTCTCCTCGACGTCCTCCTCGGCCACCGGGCCGGCCAGCAGCTCACGCAGGCGGGCGTCGGCCGGGGCGGTCCCGGACAGGACGTACAGCACCGGGAGCGTCCGGATGCCCTCGCGCAGGTCCGTCCCCGGCGTCTTGCCGGACTCGGCCGACTCGGAGGCGACGTCCAGCAGGTCGTCGCTGAGCTGCCAGGCGACGCCGATGGCCTCGCAGGCGCTGGTCAGCCGCTCGACGACGTCGGGCGAGGCGCCGCTCAGCAGCGCGCCGAACCGGCCCGAGGTGGCGATCAGGGAGCCGGTCTTGTCGGCCAGCACCTCGATGTAGTGCCGCACCGGGTCCTCCCCCTCACGGGGGCCGATGGTCTCGCGGATCTGACCGCGGACCAGGCGGGAGAACGTCTCGGCCTGGATCCGGATGATGTCGGCGCCGAGGTCGGCCAGGATCAGCGAGGCCTGGGCGAACAGATAGTCACCCGTCAGGATGGCCACGGTGTTGTTCCACCGGGCGTTGACCGACGCGGAGCCCCGGCGGACCGGGGCCTCGTCCATGACGTCGTCGTGGTAGAGCGTGGCCAGGTGGGTCAGCTCGATGACCACGGCCCCGGGCACCACGCCCGGGGCGTCGGCCTGGCCGAACTGGGCGGCGAGCAGCACCAGCATGGCCCGGAAGCGCTTGCCGCCGGCCTCGATGAGGTGCTTGGACGCCTCCGTGACGAAGGCGTCCTCGCTCTCCACCGAGGACCGCAGCACCTTCTCGACTTCGGCCAGGCCGGCGGCGAGATCCTGCGCCAGCCGCTCATCGACGAGCGGTAGATCGACAACCGGTGGCGCAGCCATGCGTTAACTCCCTAGCGGATGAAGAGTGCGGAGGCGGCCTGGTCAGCCAGGTTCAGGACCGGCTCGGGGAAGACGCCCAGCACTACGGTAGCCGCTGCGGCGAGGGTCACCACAGCCGAGGTCCCGACGGTCGGCACCGCGATGCTCGGGCCGTCGGCCGCGGGCTCGCTGAAGAACATCAGCACGATCACGCGGACGTAGAAGAACGCGGCGATGGCCGAGGTGACCACTCCCACGACGACCAGCGGCAGCGCGTCGGCGGCGACCGCGGCGGCGAACACGGCGTACTTCCCGAAGAAACCGCTGGTCAGCGGGATACCCGCGAAGGCCAGCAGGAAGAACGCGAAGATCCCCGCCAGGAGCGGAGCCCGCTTGCCGAGGCCGGCCCACCGGGACAGGTGCCCGGCCTCGCCGCCCGCGTCGCGGACCATGGTGACCACCGCGAAGGCTCCGACCGTGGTGAAGCCGTACGCCACGAGGTAGAACAGGAGCGCCGACAGGGCCTCCTTGTTCTGCTCGGCGCCGCCGGTGGCGATCACGCCGGTGAGCAGGAAGCCCGCGTGCGCGATCGACGAGTAGGCCAGCATGCGCTTGATCTCGGTCTGGGTGATGGCCAGGATCGCGCCGACGACCATGGTGAGAATCGCCACACCCCACATGACCGGCCGCCAGTCCCAGTCCAGGTTGCCCAGGGCGACCCAGAAGACCCGCAGCACGGCGCCGAAGGCCGCCACCAGGACGGTGGAGGCCATCAGGGCGGTGACCGCGGTGGGCGCGCCCTGGTAGACGTCGGGCTTCCAGGCCTGGAACGGCGCGGCGCCGATCTTGAACAGCAGGCCGACGCCGAGCATCGCCATGCCGACGTACAGCAGGGTGTCCTGGCCCACGACGGTGCCGAGCGAGGAGCTGATGGCCCTCAGGTCGATCGAGCCGGCGTAGCCGTAGACCAGGGCCATGCCGTACAGGAAGAAGGCCGAGGAGAAGGAGCCGAGCAGGAAGTACTTGACCGAGGCCTCCTGCGACAGCAGGCGGCGCCGGCGGGCCAGGCCGCACAGCAGGTACAGCGGCAGGGACAGGACCTCCAGGGCCACG
Organism: Planobispora rosea; assembly: GCF_014648175.1. Taxonomy (GTDB): domain Bacteria; phylum Actinomycetota; class Actinomycetes; order Streptosporangiales; family Streptosporangiaceae; genus Planobispora; species Planobispora rosea. The sequence goes on along the minus strand of NZ_BMQP01000024.1, from coordinate 35,628 downwards.
AACATGACCAGCAGGTCGTTGGCCGCCGGGAAGAGCAGCATGCCGCCGACCGAGAACAGCAGCAGCGGGTAGACCTCGGTCTGCGCGTAACCGTGGCGGACCGCGTCCTCCTCGTCGCTGCTTCCCGGTACGGCCGCCGCCTGCGCGACGAACTGCTCGTCGTCGTTGATCAGCAGCGTGCTGACGAAGGCCAGCACGAGGATGATGGCCCAGATGAACAGGGCGGGCCCGTCCACCGCGACGGCGCCCATGGCCGCCGGAGTCGTGGGCACGCCCTCCCGGACGGCCTGGAGGATGGTCAGCAGGAACGCGCCGGCCAGCGCCAGCAGCGTCAGCGGCACATGGATCGACTTGCGCAGGTACCGGGGCGCGAACGCCTCGATCAGCACGCCGACGACCGCCGCGCCGAAGACCAGCAGCATCGGCGCGAGCAGGGCGTATTCGATCGTTGGCGCCTCGATGGTGCCGCCGTTCACTGGCCGGCCCCCTTCTTCTCAGCGACGGTGGAGACGGGCTGCTTGTCCGTCACCTGGGCGTTGGTCAGTGTCTGGTCCACCGCCGGGTTGATCACGTCGAGCAGCGGCTTGGGGAAGAACCCGAGCGCGACGATCATTGCGATGAGCGGGGCCACGACCCACTTCTCCCGGCCGTTGAGGTCGGTGAAGCCCTTGACCGGCTCGGCGGTGGGGCCGTTCATGGTGCGCTTGTACATCCACAGGATGTAGATGGCCGCCAGGATCACGCCGGTCGCGCCGATGATCGCCGGGACCGCGTAGCGCTCGTAGGTGCCGATCAGGACCATGAACTCGCTGACGAACGGCGCCAGGCCGGGCAGCGAGAGGCCGGACAGGCCGGCGATCAGGAAGGCGCCCGCCAGCAGCGGGGCGACGCTCTGCACGCCGCCGTAGTCGGCGATCTGGGCGGAACCGCGGCGGTAGATCAGGAACCCGGCGACCAGGAACAGCGCGCCGGTCGAGAAGCCGTGGTTGACCATGTAGAGCGTGGCGCCCGACTGGGCGTTCTGGGTCATCGCGAAGACGCCCATGGCGATGAAGCCGAAGTGCGAGATCGAGGTGTAGGCGATCAGGCGCTTCATGTCGGTCTGGCCGATGGCCACGATCGCGCCGTAGATGATGCCGACCACCGAGAGCACGATCACCAGCGGGGTGAAGAACTTCGACGCGTCCGGGAACAGCTCCAGGCAGAAGCGGAGCATGCCGTACGTGCCGACCTTGTCCAGCACGCCCACCAGCAGGACCGCGGCGCCGGCCGGGGCCTGCGCGGCGGCGTCGGGCAGCCAGGTGTGGAACGGCCAGAGCGGGGCCTTGATCGCGAAGGCGATGAAGAAGCCGGCGAACAGCCACTTCTGCGTGGTCGGGTCCTGGATGGCCCCGACCAGCTCGGGGAACATGAAGGTGTTCTTCTCGGCGACCACGTAGAGCGCGATCACCGCGACCAGCATGAGCAGGCCGCCGAAGAGCGAGTAGAGCAGGAACTTCACGGCCGCGTAGGACCGCTGCACGCCGCCGTACGACCCGATCATGAAGTACATCGGGATCAGCATGGCCTCGAAGAAGACGTAGAAGAGGAAGATGTCGGTCGCCGCGAAGACGCCGATCATCATCGCCTCCAGCACCAGCAGCAGCGCGAAGTAGGTCTTCGCGGAGCGCTTGGGCGGCACGGCCTCGCTCTTGAGGTCGAGCCGCGTCGCCCCCTCGGCGTCGTGCCAGGACGCCAGGACGACGATCGGCACGAGGATCGCCGAGAGCGCGATCAGCACGAGCGCGATGCCGTCCACGGCGACGCCGTAGTGGACCCCGAAGCTGGGGATCCACGCGTACTTCTCCTCGAACTGGAAGCGGTTGCCGTTGGGGCTGAACTGGACCGCCATCGCGACGGTCAGCGCCAGCACCACCAGCGAGACCGCCAGGGCCAGTTGCTTGGCGAGCTTGTCACTGCCCTTGGGCAGCAGCGCCACCCCGACCGCGCCCAGCACGGGCACGGCCATCAGTATCGAGAGCCAGGGCATCAGATGTTCCCTACGTAGAGCAGCGCGCCAACGACGGCGGCGGCACCGAAGAGGATGGACAGCGCGTACGACCGGACGTAACCGGTCTGCACGCGGCGCAGCCGCCCGGAGGTTCCGCCGATGCCCGCGGCCAGCCCGTTGACGAGGCCGTCGACGCCGCGGTTGTCGAAGAACACCGCGATCCGGGTCAGCCACTGGCCGGGGCGCATGAGCAGCGCCTCGTTCAGGGCGTCGCCGTACAGGTCGCGGCGGGCGAAGGTGGTGAGGAAGGAACCGCGCGGAGCCAGGGCGGGCACCTGGGCGGCGCCGTACCGGAACCAGGCGAAGGCGGCGCCGGCGGCGACCAGGGCGAGCGTGGCCAGGGCCGCGGGGCCCACACCGAAGACGTGGGGCTCGGGCACGTCCGCGGGCAGGCCGACCGCCGGGCTCAGGAAGGTCATGAACCGGTTGCCCAGGACCAGGAAGGCGCCCAGGCCGATCGAGCCGATCGCCAGGATGATCAGCGGCCAGGTCATCACCGCGGGCGACTCGTGCGGGTGCGCGTCGTCGGCCCAGCGCTTCTTGCCGAAGAAGGTCATGAAGACCATCCGCGACATGTAGAAGCCGGTCAGACCGGCACCCAGCACGGCGAGCCAGCCGAGGATCGCGTTGTGGTGCATGGCCGTCTCGATGATGCCCTCCTTGGTGTAGTAACCGGAGAGCAACGGGAAGCCGATGATCGCGAGGTAGCCGACGATGAAGGTGACCGCGGTGATCTTCATGACCGGGAACAGCGCGCCGTAGCGGCGCATGTCGACCTCGTCGTTCATGGCGTGCATGACCGAGCCGGCGCCGAGGAACATGTTGGCCTTGAAGAAGCCGTGCGTGATCAGGTGGCCGATCGCGAAGGCGTAGCCCGCCGGGCCGAGGCCCGCGCCGAGCATCATGTAGCCGATCTGCGACATCGTCGAACCGGCCAGGCCCTTCTTGATGTCGTCCTTGGCGCAACCGATGATCGCACCGGCGAGCAGCGTGGCGACGCCGACGATGGTGACGACCAGCTGCGCGGTCGGGGCGGCCTCGAAGAAGGCGCCGGAGCGGACCACCAGGTAGACACCGGCGGTGACCATGGTCGCGGCGTGGATGAGGGCCGAGACCGGGGTCGGGCCCTCCATCGCGTCCAGAAGCCAGGACTGCAGCGGGAGCTGGGCGGACTTGCCGCAGGCCCCGAGCAGGAGCAGCAGGCCGATCGCGGTGAGCGTGCCCTGCGACGCCTGGCCCGTCACCTCGTGGGTGAGGTCGCCGAAGGCCAGCGAGCCGAACGTCGTCCAGATCGTGAAGATGCCGATCAGCAGGCCGAAGTCACCGACGCGGTTGACGATGAACGCCTTCTGGGCGGCGGTGGCCGCGCTGGGCTTGTGCTGCCAGAAGCCGATCAGCAGGTAGGACGCGAGACCCACGCCCTCCCAGCCGATGAACAGGCCGACGTAGTTGTCCGACAGGACCAGCAGGAGCATGGCCGCGACGAACAGGTTGAGGTAGGCGAAGAACCGGCGGCGGTCGCGGTCGTGCGACATGTAGCCGACCGAGTAGATGTGGATCAGGGACCCGACACCCGTGATCAGCAGGGCGAAGCTGATCGACAGCGGGTCGATCAGCATCCCCAGGTTCACCATGCCGGGGATGAACTCGAACAGCTCGAAGCCCCGGCGGCGCTGGTCCGGGTCCAGGCCGAGCAGCTCCATGAAGGAGAGCACGGCCACCACGAAGGCGCCCAGCGACATGGCGACACCGAGGAAGTGCCCCCACTTGTTGGTACGGCGACCGCCCAGCAGCAGGATCGCGGCGCCGAGCAGCGGCAGCGCGATCATCAGCCAGGAGACGCCGATCACCCCACCGGAGTGCGGGACGATCTCAGCAGGAGATTGCACCTGGCACCCCTTTAGTACTTCAGCAGGTTGGCGTTGTCCACGGACGCCGACCTGCGGGTTCGGAAGATCATCACGATGATGGCGAGGCCGATCACGACCTCCGCAGCGGCCACCACCATCACGAAGAACGCGATGAGCTGGCCGTCCAGGTTGCCGTGCTGCCGGGCGAAGGTGACGAACGCCAGGTTGCAGGCGTTGAGCATGAGCTCCACGCACATGAAGACCACGATCGCGTTGCGCCGGATCAGGACGCCGGCACCGCCGATCGCGAACAGCAGCGCGGAGAGCACCAGGTAGTGGGTGGTCACTTGCCGTCCTCCTCCTGAGGCGCGTTCTCCTTGCCGGATGCGACCCCGGCCTGCGGCGCGCCCTCACCCTGGAGTTCGCCCTCGTCCTGGAGCGCGTCCTTCACCTGGATGGGCGTGTCGCCCGCGACCGGCTCGGCGTCCCGGGCCGCGTCCTTCTCCAGGACCTGCTTGATGAGCGCGGCCTTCTCCGGGTCGGTCGGCGCGTAGCCCTCCTCCATCTCGTGCCGGGCGAGCACCCGGTTGATGGAGGTGGCGGCGACCGAGCCGTCCGGCAGCAGGGCCGGCATGTCGATGGCGTTGTGCAGGGCGTAGGTACCCGGGCCGGGCAGCGGCGAGGGCTGCGGGCCGGCGAAGCGGGTGCGGGCCAGGTCCCGCTGGGTGGCCTTGGGCCGGACCCGCTCGCGGTGGGCCAGCACCATCGCGCCCAGCGCCGCGGTGATCAGCAGGGCCGAGGTGACCTCGAAGGCGAACACGTGCCGGGTGAAGATCTCCGCGGCCAGCGCGGGGACGTTGCCGTCCCGGCCGCTCACCACCCGGCCCAGGCCCGCCGCCGGGCTGAAGGCCACGTTGCCGATGGCCAGGGCCAGCAGAACCGCGAAGCCGAGGCCCGCCACGATCGCCCAGAAGCGCTGCCCCCTGATCGTCTCCACCAGGGAGTCCGCGGAGTCCACGCCGACGAGCATGAGCACGAACAGGAAGAGCATCATGACGGCGCCGGTGTAGACGATGATCTGCACCGCGGCGAGGAAGGGCGCGTCCTGGACCGCGTAGAGCACGGCCAGGGAGAGCATGACCACGCCCAGCATGAGCGCGGAGTAGACCGCCTTGCGGCTGAAGACGAGTCCGAGCGCCGCGGCCACGGAAACGACCGCCAGCACCCAGAACGTGATGGTCTCACCCATTGTTGCGTCCCAGCCGGTAGTAGTCCTCTTCGGTCTCACCGAGCCGCATCGCGTGGGGTGGGGCCTCCATGCCGGGGCCGAGCGGCGCGAGGAGCATCTCCTTGGTGTAGATGAGGCTCTCACGAGTCGAGTCGGCGAGCTCGTATTCGTTGGTCATGGTCAGCGCGCGCGTCGGGCAGGCCTCGATGCACAGGCCGCACAGGATGCACCGCAGATAGTTGATCTGGTAGGTGCGCCCGTAGCGCTCACCCGGGGAGTAGCGCTCCGTCTCGGTGTTGTCCGCGCCCTCCACGTAGATCGCGTCGGCCGGGCACGCCCAGGCGCACAGCTCGCAGCCGACGCACTTCTCCAGGCCGTCGGGCCAGCGGTTGAGCTGGTGCCGGCCGTGGAAACGCGGGGCCGTGGGCCGCTTCTCCTCGGGGTAGTTGACCGTCTCGACCTTCTTGAACATCGTGTGGAAGGTCACGCCGAACCCCTTGACGGGGTTGAGCCAATCAGTTAGTCCCACTGGGAACCTCCTTGCGCGCCACCCCGTGGTAGTGCGGCAGGTCGAGTGGCGGCACCGGGAAGCCGCCGGCGGTCGGTTCGGCCTGGAGCTGCTCGAACTCGGCGTCGACCTGCGCGGCCTTGGCCTCTCTGCGCCGCTGCAGAGTGGTGTCGAAGCGCAGCCAGATCGCCAGGGCGCCGGCGAGGATGACGGCCCCCAGGACCAGGACGAGGGTCCGGTCGACGTTGTCCAGCCGCATGGCGCGCATGGTGGCGACCAGCAGGATCCAGGCCAGGTTGAGCGGGATCAGGATCTTCCAGCCGAGGGCCATGAGCTGGTCGTAGCGGACGCGCGGCAGCGAGGCGCGGGCCCAGATGAAGAAGGCGAAGACGAGCACCATCTTCAGGAAGAACCACAGCAGCGGCCAGTAGCCGGTGTTCGCCCCGTCCCACATGGAGATCGGCCACGGGGCCCGCCAGCCGCCCATGAACAGGGTGATCGACACCGCCGAGACGACGAAGACGTTGACGTACTCGGCGAGCATGATGACCGCGAACTTCAGCGAGTTGGAGTACTCGGTCTGGAAGCCGCCGACCAGCTCGCCCTCGCCCTCGGGCAGGTCGAAGGGGACCCGGTTGGTCTCGCCCAGCATCGTGATGACGTAGATCGCGAAGGACGGGATCAGCAGGATCATGTACCAGGAGGGCAGCGGGATGTCCACGCCGCCCAGCGCGAACGAGCCGCCGTTCGCCTGCGCGGCGACGATACCCGAGGTGGACAGCGTGCCCGCGAACAGGAACACGCCCACGAACGACAGGCCCATCGCGATCTCGTAGGAGACCACCTGCGCGCTGGCGCGCAGACCGCCCAGCATCGCGTACGGCGAGCGGGAGCCCCACCCGGCCAGCACGATGCCGTAGACGCCGATGGAGGCCATCGCCAGCACCAGCAGCACCGCGACCGGCAGGTCGGTCAGCTGCAGCGGCGTCTCGACGCCGAACATGTTGACCTTCGGTCCCATCGGGATCACCGAGAAGGCCAGGAAGGCGGGGACCGCGAGCACGACCGGGGCGATGAAGTAGATCACCTTGTCCACGGTCCGCGGCATCAGGTCTTCCTTCAGACCCATCTTCAGGCCGTCGGCCACCGACTGGAGCAGGCCGAACTTTCCGGCCCGGTTGGGGCCGTACCGGTTCTGCATGCGGGAGATGAGCTTGCGCTCGAACCACACGCCGAACAGGACGCCCAGCATCAGGACGACGAAGATGACGACGGACTTGAGGATCACGATCCCGATCGGGTCGTTCCCGAAGTCGTCCAGGGTCGGATCAGCGGCCGGGGCCGCGAGCAGGGTCATGCTCATGAGGCTCATGAGGCGCTCCCGATCTTGACGAGGTCACCGGCGGCGGCGCGCAGGTCGCGGGTCACCGAGCAGCCGCCGGAGTTGGCCGGCAGCCACACCACCCGGTCGGGCAGGTCGGCGATGCGCACCGGCAGGCTCAGCGAGCCCCGCGCGGCGGTGATGGTGATCTTGTCGCCGTCGGCGACCCCCGCCTCGGCCGCGGTGGCCGGGGACAGCAGCGCCTCGGCCGCGCGCGCGGTGCCCGCGAGGTACGGCTCGCCCGCCTGCAGGCGGCCGTCGTCGAGCAGCTGGTGCCAGGTGGCGAGGAGGGCCTCACCGGCCTGCGGCGCGGTGCCCTGCCGGAAGGTCACGCGGGGAGCTTCGACCCTGGCGCCCCGCCACGCGCCGATCGAGCCGAGCTCGCGGCGGGCGGCGGCCGGGTCCGGCAGACCCAGGTGCACGTCCATGTGGTCGGCGATCGAGGAGATCACCCGCAGGTCGCTCATCACGCCGGGGACGCCCAGGGCCGCCTCGAAGGTACGGCCGCGGCCCTCCCAGTTGACGAACGTGCCCGACTTCTCCGACGCCGCGGCGACCGGCAGCACCACGTCGGCGCGGTCGGTGACCGCGCTGGCGCGCTGCTCCAGGCTGACGATGAACGGAGTGTTCTCCAGGGCTTCCAGGGCGGCCTGGGGGTCGGGCAGGTCGTAGGGGTCGACACCGGCGACGAGGAGGGCGTCGACGTCCTCGTGCAGCGCCGCCGCCAGGATGGCGGAGGTGTCGCGGCCCGGGGTCTCCGGGAGCGAGGCGACGTTCCACGCCCGGGCCACCTCGGCGCGGGCGGCCTCGTCGGCGACCGGACGGCCGATCGGCAGGAGGTTCGGAAGCGCCCCGGCCTCGACGGCGCCGCGCTCGCCGGCGCGGCGCGGGACCCAGGCGAACCGGGCGCCGCTCGCCTCGACCAGCTTGACCAGCGCGGACAGCGCGCCCGGGGAGGTGGCGAGCCGCTCACCGGCGAGGATGATCGCGCCGGACTGCCTGACCGCCTCGGCGGCCGGAGAGCCGCCGGAGATCAGGTCCTCCAGGACCTCGGCCTCGGCGCCGGGCGCCGCCGGGATGAGCGTGCCGCCCATCTTGGCCAGGGAAAGGGTGGTGAACGGCGCGACCGAGAAGACCTTCAGCCCCTTCTTCCGCCACGCCTTGCGCAGCCGGAGGAAGACGATCGGCGACTCCTCCTCGGGCTCGAAGCCCACCAGGAACACCGCCGGGGCCGCCTCCAGGTCGCGGTAGCGGACCTCGATGCCCCTGCCCGCGACGGCGTGCGCGAGGAACTGCGTCTCCTCCGCGGAGTGGGGCCGGGACCGGAAGTCGACGTCGTTGGTCGCCAGGGCGATCCGGGCGAACTTGGCGTAGCCGTACGCCTCCTCGACGGTGACCCGGCCGCCGACCAGCACGCCCGCGCGCCCGCGGGCCGCCGCCAGGCCCCTGGCTGCGACCGCGAGCGCCTCGGGCCAGGAGGCCGGGACCAGGCGGCCCTCCTCGTCACGGATGAGCGGGGTCTTCAGCCGGTCGGGCTGGGTGGCGTAGGTGAAGGCCCAGCGCCCCTTGTCGCAGTTCCACTCCTCGTTGACCTCGGGGTCGTCCCCGGCCAGGCGGCGGGTGACCCGGCCGCGGCGGTGGTCGGTGCGCAGGGAGCAGCCGCTGGCGCAGTGCTCGCAGGCGGACGGCGTGGAGACCAGGTCGAACGGGCGGGCCTGGAACCGGTAGGCGGCGCCGGTCAGCGCGCCCACCGGGCAGATCTGGATGGTGTTGCCCGAGTAGTAGGACTCGAACGGCGCGCCGTCGGCGGTGCCGACCTGCTCCTTGGCCCCGCGCTCGAAGAACTCGATGAGCGGGTCGCCGGCGATCTCGTCGGCGAAGCGCAGGCAGCGCGCGCACTGCACGCAGCGCTCGCGGTCCAGCAGCACCTGGGTGGAGAGCGGGACCGGCTTGGCGAAGACGCGCTTCTTCTCCTGGAAGCGGCTCTCGCCCTGGCCGTTGGACATGGCCTGGTTCTGCAGCGGGCACTCACCGCCCTTGTCGCAGACCGGGCAGTCGAGCGGGTGGTTCATGAGCAGCAGCTCCATGACACCGCGCTGCGCCTTCTCCGCGACCGGGGAGGTGAGCTGCGTCTGCACCACCATGCCGGGGGCCACCTCGATGGCGCAGGAGGGCTGCGGCTTCGGGAAGCCGCGGCCGTTGCCCGCGTCCGGGATCTCCACCAGGCACTGGCGGCAGTTGGCGGCCGGATCCAGCAGCGGGTGGTCGCAGAAGCGCGGGATCTGGATGCCGAGCAGCTCCGCCGCCCGGATGATCAGGGTCCCCTTGGGGACGCTCACCTGGAACCCGTCGATGGTGAGGGTCACCAGGTCCACCGGCGCCTGCGCCGGGGTGGTCGCTTCAACCGTCATGCGTTCCCCCACACCGTGGACGGAGCGTGATCGAACGGGCAGCCGCCGATCTCGAAGTGCTTGAGGTACTCGTCGCGGAAGTACTTCACCGACGAGTGGATGGGGCTGGTGGCGCCGTCGCCCAGGGCGCAGAAGGAGCGGCCCAGGATGTTGTCGGCGATGTCGGTGATCGTGGTCAGGTCGTCCTCGGTGCCCTGGCCCTTCTCCAGCCTGATGAGCACCTGCTTGAGCCAGTAGGTGCCCTCCCGGCAGGGAGTGCACTTGCCGCAGGACTCGTGCGCGTAGAACTCGGTCCAGCGCATCACCGCGCGCACCACGCAGGTCGTCTCGTCGAAGATCTGCAGAGCCCGGGTGCCGAGCATGGACCCCTTCGCGCCGACCGACTCGAAGTCGAGCGGCACGTCCAGGTGCTCGTCGGTGAAGATCGGCGTGCTCGACCCTCCGGGGGTCCAGAACTTCAGCCGGTGGCCCGCGCGGATGCCGCCCGCCATGTCGAGGAGTTCGCGCAGCGTGATGCCGAGCGGAGCCTCGTACTGGCCGGGACGGGTGACGTGGCCGGAGAGCGAGAAGATGCCGAACCCGGTCGACTTCTCCGTGCCCATGCCCGCGAACCAGTCGGCCCCGTTGGCGATGATCGAGGGAACACTGGCGATCGACTCGACGTTGTTGATCACAGTGGGGCAGGCGTAGAGGCCCGCCACCGCCGGGAACGGAGGCTTGAGACGGGGTTGGCCGCGATAACCCTCCAGCGAGTCGAGGAGAGCCGTCTCCTCTCCGCAGATGTAGGCGCCCGCGCCCGCGTGCACGACCAGCTCCAGGTCGTAGCCGCTGCCGAAGATGTCCTTGCCGAGATAGCCGGCCTCGTAGGCCTCGCGGACCGCCGCGTGCAGGCGGCGGATGACGTGCAGGACCTCGCCGCGCACGTAGATGAAGGCCTGGTTCGCCCGGATGGCGTAGGACGTGATGATCACGCCTTCCACCAGCGAGTGCGGGTTGGCCATCATCAGCGGGATGTCCTTGCACGTGCCCGGCTCGGACTCGTCGGCGTTGACCACCAGGTAGTGCGGCTTGCCGTCGCCCTGCGGGATGAAGCCCCACTTCATGCCGGTGGGGAAGCCCGCGCCGCCGCGACCGCGCAGGCCGGAGTCCTTGACCGCCTGGATGACGGCGTCCTGGTCCATGCCCAGCGCCTTCTTGGCAGCCTTGTACTCCCCGTAGCCGTTCAGGGTGAAGGAGTCGGGCCGGTCCCAGTTCGCGGTGAGGACCGGGGTGAGAGTCGTCATGCCTCGGGGGCCTTCCATCCGTTGGCCTGGGCGATCTTCAGGCCCTCCAGGGAGGCGCCGGCCGCCGAGGGGCCGTCACCGGCCAGATCGTCGGGCAGACCGGCCAGCACTCTGGAGGCTTCCTTGAAGGTGCAGAGCTTCTTCGGACCGCGGGTCGGCGAGACGTCCTTGCCGGCGCGCAGGTCGTCGACGAGCTGCTTGGCGGAGGCGGGCGTCTGGTTGTCGAAGAACTCCCAGTTGACCATCATCACCGGCGCGAAGTCGCAGGCGGCGTTGCACTCCAGCCGCTCCAGCGAGATCCTGCCGTCCGGGGTCGCCTCGTCGTGGCCGACGCCGACGTGCTCGGAGAGCTCGTCCCAGATCTGGTCGCCGCCCATGATCGCGCACAGCGTGTTGACGCACACGCCGACGTGGTAGTCGCCCATCGGCCTGCGCTTGTACATCGTGTAGAAGGTGGACACGCCCACCACCTCGGCCTTGGTCAGGCCGAGCATCTCGGCGCAGAACTCCTGGCCGGCGTCGGAGACGTAGCCGTCCTCCGACTGCACCAGGTGCAGCAGGGGCAGCAGCGCCGAGCGCGTCCTCGGATAGCGGGAGATGATCTCCTTGGCGTCCTGCTCCAGACGCGCGCGGACCTCCGGCGAGTAGGACCCGCCCGCGGTGGCCAGGCGCCCTTCCTCGCCGGGGCTCACGACCGCGACCCCCTCCTCGGCGGGGTTGAGGGTCACGCTCCCCTCGTGGCTGGAGAAGTCCGAGCTCGAAAAGCCCGTGCCGCCCTTCGGCTCATTGCTCGCGTTCATCGGTCCACGCCTCCCATGACCGGGTCGATCGAGGCCACGGCGGAGATGACGTCGGCGACCATGCCGCCCTCACACGTCGCCGGTACGGCCTGCAGGTTCGTGAAGGACGGGTCGCGGAAGTGCACGCGGTACGGCTTGGTGCCGCCGTCGCTGACCACGTGGGCGCCGAGCTCGCCGCGGGGGCCCTCGACGCTCGCGTACGCCTGACCGGCCGGGACCCGGAAGCCCTCGGTCACCAGCTTGAAGTGGTGGATCAGCGCTTCCATCGAGCTGCCCATGATGTGCGCGATGTGGTCGGGCGAGTTGCCGTAGCCGTCGGGGCCGAGCGCGAGCTGCGCGGGCCAGCCGATCTTCTTGTCGTCCACCATCACGCGCTGGCCCTTGAGCGGGCCGGCCAGCCGGTCCAGAGCCTGCTCAATGATCTTGAGCGACTCCTCCATCTCGGTCATCCGGACCAGGTAGCGGCCGTAGACGTCGGCCGTCTTCTGGGTCGCGACCTCGAAGTCGTAGGTCTCGTACCCGCAGTACGGCTGCGACTTGCGCAGGTCCCACGGCAGACCCGCGGCCCGCAGCATCGGACCGGTGACGCCCAGCGCCATGCACCCGGTCAGGTCGAGGTAGGCGACGTCCTTGGTGCGGGCCAGGTAGACCGGGTTCGCGTCGAGCAGCTTGCGCATGTCCTTGATGCGCTTGGGCATCTCCTTGAGCAGCTCGGCGACCTTGTCCACGGCGCCGGCCGGCAGGTCGACGGCGACGCCGCCGGGCCTGACGTAGGCCATGTTCATCCGCAGGCCGGTGATGTACTCCATCACGTCCAGCACCATCTCGCGCTCGCGGGTCCCGAAGAGGAACGGCGTGGTCGCGCCCAGCTCCATGCCGAAGGTGCCGATGGCCACCATGTGCGAGGAGATGCGGGTCAGCTCCATCATCATCACCCGGATGGCCTGCGCCCGCTCGGGGATCTGCTCGGTGATGCCCAGCAGCTTCTCCACGGCCATGCAGTAGACGGTCTCGTTGAAGATCGGCGAGAGGTAGTCCATGCGGGTGACCAGCGTGGTCCCCTGGGTCCAGGTGCGGTACTCGCAGGTCTTCTCGATGCCGGTGTGCAGGTAGCCGATGGCCGTCCGGGCCTCGGTGACCGTCTCGCCGTCGAGGTTCAGGATCAGGCGGAGCACACCGTGCGTGGACGGGTGCTGCGGGCCCATGTTGACGACGAGCTGCTCGTCCTGCTGCCCGCTGAGCGTGGCGACCAGTTCGGTCCAGTCGTTGCCCGAGACGGTGTACACCTTGCCCTCGGTGGCCTCCTCGTAAGGAGCACTCACGAGCTCTCCTCCGTCGCACTCGTTCGTGAACTGCTGCGCTTATCGGCTCGCTCGCTTCGCTCGCTCACTTGTACGACCTCCTCTGGTCGGGCGGGGGGATCTGGGCGCCGCGGTAGTCGACCGGGATGCCGCCGAGCGGGTAGTCCTTGCGCTGCGGGTGGCCGTCCCAGTCGTCCGGCATCATGATGCGGGTCAGCGCCGGGTGGCCGTCGAAGACGATCCCGAAGAAGTCCCAGGTCTCCCGCTCGTGCCAGTCGTGCGTCGGGTAGATCGACACGGTCGACGGGATGTGCGGGTCGGCGTCCGGGCAGGACACCTCGACGCGCAGCCGCCGGTTGTGCGTGATCGAGCACAGGTGGTAGACCGCGTGCAGCTCCTCGCCCTCCAGGTGGGGGTAGTGCACGCCGGAGACGCCCAGCGAGAGCTCGAAGCGCAGGGCGGGGTCGTCGCGCAGGTGCCGCATGACCTCGGTCAGGCGCTCGCGCCTGACGTGGAAGGTCAGCTCGCCCCGGTCCACGACCACGCGCTCGACCGCGTCGGCCAGGTCGCCGCCGAGCGCGCGCTCCAGCTCGTCCGCGATGGCGTCGAAGTAGCCGCCGTAGGGGCGGGGGGTCGACAGCCGGGGCGCCCGCCGTACGACCAGGCGTCCGTAGCCGGAGGTGTCGCCGGAGTCCTGGGCGCCGAACATGCCCATCCGGGCGATCGGCTCCTGCGGTACCTCGGGCAGGTTGTCGGGTTCGCCGCTGCTCATCTGGTCGCTCATTTGGCGGTTCCCTGGTCGATCAACGGCAGCGTCCGCAGCGCCTGCAGTTCGAGCTCGTCGATCTGCTTGGCGCGGTGCGCGCCGAACTTCATGTTCTGGATCTTGTCGTGCAGCTTGACGATCGAGTCGATGAGCATCTCGGGCCGCGGCGGGCAGCCCGGCAGGTAGATGTCGACGGGGACGACGTGGTCCACGCCCTGCACGATCGCGTAGTTGTTGAACATGCCTCCGCTGGAGGCGCAGACGCCCATGGCGATGACCCACTTGGGCTCGGCCATCTGGTCGTAGATCTGGCGCAGGACCGGGGCCATCTTCTGGGACAGCCGGCCCGCGACGATCATCAGGTCGGCCTGGCGCGGAGACGCCGAGGCACGCTCCATGCCGAAGCGCGCCAGGTCGTGCTTGGGACCGCCGGTCGACATCAGCTCGATCGCACAGCAGGCCAGACCGAAGGTCGCCGGCCAGACGGAGTTCTTACGCGCCCAGCCGGCCACCTGCTCGACCGTGGTCAGCAGGAAACCACTGGGGAGTTTCTCTTCAAGTCCCATAGTCCTAATCCCAGTCCAGACCCTTGCGGCGCCACACGTACGCGTAGGCGACGAGCACGGTGACGATGAACAGCACCATCTCGACCAGCCCGAACAGCCCGAGCTGGTCGAAGGCGACCGCCCACGGGTAGAGGAAGATGATCTCGATGTCGAACACGATGAAGAGCATCGCGGTGATCATGTACTTCAGCGGGAAACGACCGCCGCCGACCGGCTGGGGGGTGGGCTCGATGCCGCACTCGTAGGCGTCGAGCTTCGCGCGGTTCCAGCGCTTGGGACCGGTGAAGGGTGCGATCGTCACCGAGAAGATCGCGAATCCCGCCGCGAGAACGGCGAGCACCAGGATGGGTGCGTACAGCTCCATCGCTACGCCTCCTCTCCCATCTCCACGCGCGCCGGCGCGTAGCTCGTCACAGTGGTGTGTTTCACAAGTCTAGGCAGGGCGATCATCTCGGCTCGCTCCGGGTTCCACGTGTTTTGTGAGGTCATGCCGGTGGCGCGACCTTGGACAGAGCGTTGATGATCCTGTCGGATGCGTCGCCTCGTCGGTCGGTGAGATTAGCAAGGAGCTTCAACGCGAACCGCATCAGACCGGGATGCGGCAGTGCGTGCCGGGTGGCGAAGTTCATCACGCCGCGTCGTCCGATGAGCTCCACGAAGCCCCGGCCGAGCGTGAAGTATCCGCCGTAGGCGTCCTTCAGGATCTGCGGATAGGCCCGCAGAACCCGCTCCCGCTGGGCCGCGGTGGTCCTGCCCAGCGCCTGCACGATGGTCTCGGCGGCGATGTGGCCGGTCTCCATCGCATACGCGATGCCCTCCCCGTTGAAGGGGTTGATCATCCCTCCCGCGTCACCGACCAGCACGAGCCCGCGCGTGTAGTGCGGCTGGCGGTTGAAGGCCATCGGCAGCGCGGCGCCCCTGATCGGGGCGGTCATGTTCTCCTCGGTGTAGCCCCACTCGGCGGGCATGTTCTTGACCCAACGTTTGAGCAGGTCACGGTAGTCCATGCCCTTGAAGGACTCGCTGGTGTTCAGCAGTCCCAGGCCCACGTTGGAGGTGCCGTCGCCGACCCCGAAGATCCAGCCGTAGCCGGGCAGCAGCTGGTCGCCGTCCCACAGCTCCAGCCAGGTCTCCAGGTAGTCGTCGTCGTGCCGCGGGCTGGTGAAGTAGGTCCGCACGGCCACGCCCATCGGGCGGTCCTCGCGCTTGTGCAGCCCCAGCGCCAGGGACATCCGGGTGGAGTTGCCGTCGGCCGCCACCACCAGCCGGGACCGGTAGGCGACCTCCTCGCCGCCCTTCTTCGCCGTCACGCCGACGACGTGGCCGCTGCGCTCGTCGAGGATCGGGCCGGTGACGTTGACGCCCTGCAGCAGGCGGACCCCGGCGCGCACCGCGTTGGCCGCCAGGATCTCGTCGAAGTCCTGCCGGGTGCGGACCAGGCCGAAGTCGGGGTAGCTGGCCAGCTCCGGCCAGTCCAGCTCGAAACGGAGCCCGCCGCCGACGACCCGCAGGCCCTTGTTCTTGATCCAGCCGGGAGCGTCGATGTCGATGCCCATGGCGATGAGCTGCTTGACCGCACGGGGCGTCAGCCCGTCGCCGCAGACCTTCTCGCGGGGGAACGTGGTCTTCTCGAGCAGCAGGACGGTGAGTCCGGCCTGTGCGAGGTGGAAAGCGGTTGTCGATCCGGCGGGCCCGGCGCCGACGACGATGACGTCGGCGTCAGCCTCAGCGACACTCCGCTGTGGGGCGGCTGGCACGGTCACGGGACCTGTCCTGTCCTACATGATTCGACGGCCTCGGGGTGGGGGCCTCTCGTTCCTTTGTGAAGGACTTCACAAACTTGTCGGCCCGCAGTCTAACGCTTTCCAGGGGCCCGATGTCAGGCGGGTGCGACGATCACATGGATCTTCTCCCCACGTTTCCCTCACACCCCTGCCTTCTGGCCGCTGCCCCGGCCGCGCACAGGAAAACCCGCGAGCCGTATCAGGGCGACTCGCGGGTGGAGACGATCGGGACCCTGGCCCTCAGGAGCCGAACCCATCGCTCCTCACTCGAGCCAGGAACGCTCGCCACTCACTCTGCGTAAAGGCCAGTACCGGCCCGGAGAGATCCTTGGAGTCCCGGACCAGGACCGGCCCGCCCGAGGGCCGGGCGACCTCCACGCATTCGTTGGACACGCTGCTGAGGCTGCTCTTCACCCAGAAGGTGTCGCCTGGATCGAACGAGGTCACGTGGGCTCCACAGACAATCAGGCCGCGGTCCGGCAAGGGTTCGGCAATGATAAAAACCCTTCCGTTGTAGCGGATCCAGCCGTCCGTATCCACGGAACAAGCCACAGACACCGCAACGGATCAGCAACGGATCCGCATGCGGCAGGCCATGAGATGTCGCGCTCAGCCCATTTGTCCCGCTACTTACCGTATGGATCCGATCTGGCCAGTTCGGAGCACCGTGAGGAAGTAGTTCGGAGCACTACGAGGAAGTTACGCCACTCTCCGGCGGAGAAGAGCAGGATCGCCCCTGCTGGATCTTTCGAGTCCCGGGTGGCCACTCGGCCGTCCGGTAGCACGGCGACCTCAACACATTCATTGTTCGCGGTGCTGAGACTGCTCTTACGCCACACGATCTCTATAGAGGCCGCCGACCGCATCGCCCCACCCTGCCCTTGGAAGCAAGGTCGTCTTACCCTTCGGGAAAGGTCATGAATCATTCCCGCCCGGGTCTGCGAGGCGCGCCTCCTCGGCGATGAGAGCCAACGACTCTTCCGGTGACAGGGACTCCTCCACCATCTGCTGGAAGAACATGTCGAACCCGTAAGTCGTCTCCTCCCCCTCCTCGAAGGTCGCGTCCAGAGCGTTCTCCAAATACAGGACGTCACCGTGCAGCCTCCCCAGCCGCTCCCGCTCGGGGAACTTCAGCAACACGAAACTGCTGGGCAGAGAGGGATGATTGACATGGAGCGGGAGAACCCGGATCACCACGTGCGGGAACTCGGCAATCTT
This sequence comes from Planobispora rosea, assembly GCF_014648175.1. GTDB lineage: Bacteria > Actinomycetota > Actinomycetes > Streptosporangiales > Streptosporangiaceae > Planobispora > Planobispora rosea. The sequence continues at coordinate 18,482 of NZ_BMQP01000024.1, read as the reverse complement.
CAGGATGTGACGCAGTTGTTGTTGCATGGTCTCCGCGGTGCCGAACCGACGGCGCAAAATCGCCTCGTCGATCAGAGCGGTGAAGCGAAGGGGAGGGTCCTCATCGAGTAGACGCTGCCTCCGCATCCGGACGTGGACCAAGCGGGCCGCCTTGCCCGGAAGCGCCGGAAGGAAGAGGCTCGTCGTCCGCATCGTCGCCCTGGCGTACGCGGCGGTCTGCAACAGCCCGGGGACGACGAGCCCCTGCCAGGTCACCAGCTCGGACGCACCGGCCTCCAGGCCGATATAGGTGGAATACGATTCGGACAGCACGTCCGCGTAATCCTCCCACCAGCCCTTCTCCTCGGATTCGCGCGACAGCTCCAAGAGCAGATCACGCCATTCCTCGGACACCCCGTAGTGGGAGACCAGCGTGGCGACGTCATCTTTCTGAGCTCCGACCTGGGCGTTCTCGATCCGGGAGATCTTGGATGTGGACCATCCCAGGGCTTTGGCCACCTGACCGCCGGTGAGATGGGCATCCTCGCGGAGCCGGCGCAACTCCGCGGCGAGCCTGCGCCGACTGACGGTGGGGCTGACGTCGCGCGCCACTCAGCTCTCCTCACGAACAGTCATCAAGTGGTACCCAAACCGCAAAGTGCGCAACCCTCACTTACAAGGGTGAAACAACTTCCATCGGGCATCTCTTAAGTAATCCCTCCGGGAATTGCATCGAACATCCCGCGGGAACATTCTCAGAGTAGTCCCCCTGACTGACACAAGAGGTGCGCATGGCGGAGAGGGCCCGGAAACCTCAACCCTCGGGAGCGGCACGTCCGCCGCGCAGCCGAGGCCCGCCGGTCCCGACTCGCCCCGAACCTGCCCGCAGACGCGAAAGGGCGGATGGCTGCGACCCATCCGCCCGGAGTCCCGCAGAGCCCCTCACCACATCAGCAGACGGGAACAGGAGCCGTGGAACATGTCCAACGCTACTCCATCACCACAACCCCGCAAGGGGTTACGCGAACGCCTCATCGAGGCGGCGGACCGGAGGGTCCGGGAGAAGGACGCCGACGCCCGCGTCGCCGTGACCGTGAGCGGGACGCCGACCCCGGGAGGTCTCCGTGGCTAGCGAACCGCTCGGATGGTCGGGTCACCCCCGGCGCCACTCCCGGATCCCCCGCACGGCGGGGCCGCTGGCCTGGCTGGGGAGGATCATCCGCTGGCGCGTGGAGCTCGCCGCCGGCTCGGCCGTCACCGCCGCGGTGCCGGTGCTGGCCGAACGCCCCGTCTGGCTCGCCGCCTACCTGCTGCCGCTCGTCGCGGGGGTCGGTTACGCGCCCGCCCGGCGGATGGCCGCGGACCAGCTCCACGCCCTGGTCGTCCGGCACCGTTTCCAGGGGCTGTGCCTGAGGACCTCGCTCCGGACGCCGCAGGGCCGCCTGCCGCTGGTGGCGGGGACGGTCCCGTACGGCGACGGCCGGGTGGAGATGTACCTCTGGTGCAGATCCGGGATGAGCCCCGAACTCTTCGAGGACTACCTCCCCGAGATCAGGGTCGCCTGCTTCGCCACCGGGGCGGCCGTCCGTCCCCATCACCGCTGGGGGCACATCGTCGTCCTGGAGCTCCGGCGGTAGCCGTGCCGGGGACCGGGACCGGCGGGACGACCCGGAGCAACGGCGCTCCGGGTCAGGACGCGGGCTTGCAGGCGCGGTGCAGGGCGACGATGCCGAGCGAGAGGTTGCGCCAGGCGACCTTCCTCCATCCGGCCCGCTGGATGACGCGCGCGAACTCGGCCTGCCCGGGCCACGCCTTGATCGACTCGGCGAGGTACTCGTAGGAGTCGGGGTTGGAGCTGACCATCCTGGCCATGACGGGGATCATGCTGACCAGGTACCGGCTGTAGACGAAGTCGAAAGACTTGACCACCGGCCGGGAGAACTCGCAGACCACCAGGCGCCCGCCGGGCTTGGTCACCCGGAGCATCTCCCGCAGCGCCTGCTCGGTGTCGTTGACGTTGCGGATGGCGAAGGAGATCGTCACCGCGTCGAAGCTGTCGTCGGCGAACGGCAGCCGCAGCGCGTCCCCCGCGACGAAGGTCAGCCCGTTCACGCCCCCGCCGGACAGGCCCGACCCGCCGAGCCGCTCGACCCCGGTCCGGAGCATGCCCAGGGAGAAGTCCGAGGCGATCGCCCGGGCGCCGAGGGCGGTGAACGCCTCCGTCGAGGTGCCGGTGCCCGCGCCCAGGTCGAGCACGAGCTCACCGGGACCCGCGTCGACCGCGGCGGCGGTGGCCTTGCGCCAGAACCGGTCCTGCCCCAGGGACATCAGGTCGTTCATCAGGTCGTAGCGCCGGGCCGTGCGATCGAACATCGAGGCGACCTCGTGCGGTTGCTTGTCCAGCGAAGCGCGCGTCATGGGACAAGCCTATGGCCGCCCGGATAATCCACGGAAAGTAGCCGCGCGATAACCCTGAGTCTGCTAGGACTTGGTGAATGCTTGCCCGAACCGTTCCGATACTGGCGGCGATCGTGCTTCTGGCTCCCGCCGGGATCGCCGTCGCCGGCACCGTCACGCACAGCAGGGTCGTCTCGGCCGACCCGGTGAACACCACTCCGCACGTGCTCGACGGCATCGTCAACGCCATCGCCCTGGTGGGCGGGACGGTGGTGGTCGGCGGCTCGTTCAGCGAGGTGCGCGACGCCGGGAGCACGCAGGTCCTGGAGCGCGACAACATCTTCGCCTACGACCTGGCCACCGGACGGATCCTGCCGGATTTCGCCCCCTATCTCGACGGGCCGGTCAACGCCCTGGCCTCCGGCACCGGCGGCACGGTCTACGCGGGCGGCGCGTTCACCGAGGTGGGCGGGGTCGCGGCCGCGAAGGTGACCCGGCTGCGGCTGTCCGACGGCTCTCCGGTGAGCGGTTTCCGCGCCCAGGCCCACGGCGGCTCGGTCGGCACCATGGCCCGCCGGGGGTCCCAGCTCTACCTGGGGGGCGACTTCACCCACATCGGCCGCACCCCCCGTACGGCCCTCGCCCGGGTGGACGCCGCCACCGGCGCCGTGAGCCCGGATTTCACGATCAGGCCGGGCAGCCCCAGAGGCTCCCGGGTCAAGGTGTATGCGCTGGCGCTCGGCCGGGACCGCCTGGCGGTCGACGGCAACTTCACCACTCTCGACGGGCACTCGCGTCCCCAGCTCGGCCTGATCGACATCACCGCCCCCCGCGCGAAGGTCGCCGGCTGGCGGACCGACGCCTACGCGGCGGCCTGCATGCCCGCCTTCCCCAGTTATGTCAGAGGACTGGACTTCGCCCCCGACGGGAGCTACTTCGTGGTCGTCACCAGCGGTGGGCCCGGCGGGCCGCGGAGGTTGTGCGACAGCGCCGCGCGCTTCGAGACCTATTCCCGGGGCGACACCGCGCCCACCTGGGTGAACTTCACCGGCGGCGACTCGCTCTACTCGGTCGCGGTGACGGGGGCGGCCGTCTACGTGGGCGGGCACCAGCGCTGGCTCGACAACCCCGGCGGATCCGACTCGGCGGGGCCGGGAGCGGTCGAACGGCCGGGCATCGGCGCGATCCATCCGGTCACCGGCAAGGCCCTGGCGTGGAATCCCACGCGAGAACGGGGAATCGGCGTCAAGGCCTTTCTTGCCCATCGAGGAGGGCTACTCGTTGGTAGTGACACAATCCGGCTCGGCCGCGAGTACCATGCCCGGATCGGCATGTTCCCGCTGCCGTGATCACTCCCGATTCCTGGCGATTCGCGCGCTCATCGCGTCACGCTGCTTGGACAGCAGGACATAGCTGGCCACCCCGCTGACGAGGAACGCGCCGACCATCAGGTAGAGGGGGTGGCGCAGGCCGAGAAGGTAAAGAACGCCGGCGCTCACAGCAAGCAGCAGGATCCGGCACAGGGTGTAGACGATGGCGGGATGCACATGTCGAGGCTACGCCACCTCTTTGAGGCGGCGCACGGACGGCGCCGACATGAGCGCTCTTCGCATCTGGCACGAGCACTGCTAGTGTGCCCAACACATCAGTTACGTAAAGAAACACCCACGAGAGTCCCAAAGAGGCTCTATCATATAACAATCGGGCAGTCAGTCGATAACAACCCGTGATCTTTGATGAAAAGCACGGATAAATCAGGCTTCGCTCGGCACACTGGTTACCTGTCCGCCCGCTGGCAGGAAGCGGGATGCGAGGGGGAGAGATTGTGGAGAGTAGCAGCGAGCGTCTGCTGACACCTGGAGAGGTTGCCGCCCTCTTCCGGGTCGACCCAAAGACGGTGACGCGCTGGGCCGCGGCAGGCCGCATCAGCAGCATCCGTACCCCCGGAGGGCACCGTCGCTTCCGCGAGTCGGAAGTGCACGCCCTTCTGCGCGGCGAGGACGTCCTGACGGCCGAACGGCCGGCGGGCGAGTCTCCCCGCGTCTGACACCTACGGCGTCACCCCATCGGTGATCCTGCGCGCCTTACCCGGAAGCCGCAGGGTCACCATGGAGTCACTTCACGCTGTCCTCTGCGCCGTCCAGGCGCCCAGGCGGCGTCCGGCACTCCCTAGCCGTCCTGCTCTGCCTTGAACGCCAGGAACTCCCGTTCCAGCTCGTCGTTCTCCTCGCGCCACCGGCGCCGCCGCTCGGCCATCTCCTCCTCGGTGAGCGCCTCGGGCAGCCAGCGATCGTAGTCCGGATCGCCCGGAGAGAGCTCCACGTAGGCATTGCCGATCAGACGCCCGTCATCGCTGGACAGGCTCTGCGGCACGCGCAGGGTCCCGTCAGCGAGCCGGATGACGTACATCCCAGATCACCTAGATTCCGTAACGCCGGTTGAAGAACAACATGACATCGAGCGCCAGCCGCGTGTCCCCGCTCAGCATGTCCACGAGGGCGGGACGTTGCCTGGAGGCGATGGCCGCGAAGGCGTCGGCGAAGAACTCCTTGCGGCCCAGACCGCCCGACTGCCGGTGGAAGGCCGAGGTCAGCAGGGGGACGCAGCGCTCGTAGAGGGCCGCGAACTCCGGGGAGTCGGAGACCCATCCCTCGTAGGGGGCGTCCACGTCGTCCAGGGCGTGACCGATCTCGTGCATCATCACGTCGGGGGTGGGCGAGGGCCGGTCCCCCACCACGACCTTGCGGTCGCCGTACGCTCCGGCGCAGATGTCCCACGTCGCCCGGCCGGACGGCAGCGGCGCGCCGCGCAGGTAGCCCATGTCGTCCAGGTCGGGCACGCCGCCCGCGCCGACGTAGATGCCGTCGAGCCCGGTGGTCAACATGACCTTCAACCGGTCGGGCAGCCGCGCCAGGCTCTCCACCGCCCGCACGACCTCCGGGGGCGGCGGGCCCTTCCGGACGTCCCACTGCCGGTGCAGGATGCGCTCCAGCGGCCCGCAGTGCCGCAGTCCGTCACCCAGGCCCGGGGCGTCCGGGCTGTTGGGCTGGGCCCGGGGACGCTCGTCGGCCAGCTCGAAGTCCTGCCAGGTGTACTGCGGGCGGTCGACCGGGGGAGCCGCCACCGTCCGCGCCCGCCGCTCGGGATCACGGGAGGCCTCACGCGGAGCCTCCCTCACGGCGCCGTCCACACGGTGCGACGGTCCCCGCTGCCACCAGCGTCGCCGATGGCGCCCTCTGTCGGTGTTCACTGCGCCCCCAGGGAAAGCGGCAACGGGTTACACCGTACGTCGTGGATCTCCGCGCGTCATCCCGAACACCCGTCCCCGACGCACCTGCTCCCGTGATGGCTTACAGTTCGGGCATGTCCGTGCTTCTCGGCCTGGCACTGCTGGCCTTCTGGCTGTACTGCCTGTTCGACGTGATCACCACGCCGGACGAGCAGGCCAGGAACCTCCCGAAGATCCTCTGGGTGCTCATCGTGGTGCTCCTGTTCGCGGTCGGCGGCCTGTTCTGGCTGCTGCTCGGCCGTCCTCTCGGCCCCCGGGCCCCGAGGACGATCTTCCGCGACGGCGGCGGCTCCCTGGGCCCCAGGCCACCCAGACCCCGTCCGGAAGCCCCCAAGGGCCCCGACGACGACCCGGAGTTCCTCAAGGACCTCGACCGGCGCCTGCGTGACGAGGACTGACCCCGCCGCCCCGCGGGGCCCCGCCTCCGCTCCGCGGCGGGGCTCCGGTCCCGCGCGGGCTCACCGCCGGGCCCCGCACACGTCCCGGTAGGCCGTCCCGGGAAGGTGCTCCCGCCACTCGGCCGGGGTCAGCGTCCGTCCGGCCCGCGCGCAGACCGCGACGGCCGTCGCCTCCGGATCGACCGGATGCTCGACCCGCCTGCCGTCGCCGTCCACGGTGACGAGCCGGGAGCCGTCCGCCGTGAACGTCACGCCGAGCAGCGGCCCGCTCCCCGTGCGGAGAGGACCGCCCAGTCTCCGGCCGGTGGCGATGTCCCACAACCGCACCGTCCGGGTGCCGGACTCCACCGCGAGCACGTCCCCCTTCGGGGAGAAGGCCATCGTGCCCCAGTCCAGCCCGGTGCCGATCCGCAGCACCGTGCCCACCCGGCGCCTGCTCGCGGTCTCCCACACCGAGACGCGCCCCACGGAGTCGGCGACGGCGAAGCGGGAGCCGTCCCGGTCGAAGGCGACGACGATGTTGCCCTGGCTGTGCGGCGGGCCGTACGGCGCGCCGAACGGTTCGCCGGTCGCCGCGTCCAGCAGCCGCCGGTCGCCGGAGGTGACCGCCACGGCCCGGCCGTCCGGCGTGAACATCAGCGCGCCGTCCAGTTCGCGGCGGCTCCAGCGCTGACGCCCCGTGGCCACGTCCCACAACCGGAGCTCGTTGTGTGACATCTCACCGTCGAGGGCGCTGACGTAGGCCGCCACCGTGCTCCCGGTGGCGTCGATCGCCAGGTTCTGCCCCACCGTGTTGTCCCTTCCGGCGGACAGGAGCGCGACCCGCCGGAAGGTCGCGGTGTCCCAGACACTGATCTCGCTCTCCTTGCCGGTGCTGACCACCAGGCGGCGGCCGTCGGCGCTGAAGAGCATCTGGGCGAACTCGTCCGCCGCGCCCGCTCCCAGCTCCAGGGTGGCGACGGTGGTGTTCCGGCGGGTGTCCACCAGCCGGACCCGGCGCTCCTCGTACTCCTTGACGGCAGCCAGGCGCAGGTCGGGGCTGAGCACGTCGAACTGTCCGTCGGCGAACGCCGGCGTGCGGGTGCCGGAGCCGGTCACGGGGGAGAGGTCGAGGGCCGTGACGCCGTCCTCGGCGAGGTAGCGGAGCGTGCGTCCGTCCGGGTCGAACGCCACCGTGGGCCACAGGTCCGCGTCGAGCTTGTACGACAGCAGCAGCCGCCGGTCCGCCAGCCGCCGGACCCTGATCTCGTCCGGCCCCACCGACGCCAGGAGCCGTCCGTCGGGGCTGAACACCGGTTTCCCCTGGTCGACGCCGGAGAACCGGTCCGTCGTCGACCCGGTGGCCGCGTCGTACAGCTCCACCTTCTCACCCTTGGCGAGGGCGATCGTCCGGCCGTCCGGGCTGTAGGCGACCGGAGAGGAGCACGTGCACGCGGCGCCCAGCGGGACGACCCGCATCGTGTCGAGTTCGACGATCGCCGGCTGGTTGTCGAAACCGCCGCTGACGAGGCGCCGCCCGTCGGGGGCGATGTCGGCCCACGTCCCGTAGACGGTCGCCGGCATGTCCCGCTGCTCGCCGGTCCCGGTGTGCAGGACGCCCGCCAGCCCCTGCCCGCCGTAGACGGCCACCCAGTCCTCGGACCGGCCGAAGGAGACGGCGAGGTCGTAGTCTCCCTGACCCGGGTAGGCGCGCCCCGGGCCGTGGGGCTTGCCGGTCGTCACGTCCCAGCTCCGGATCCGCTCCCTGCCGACCGTGACCAGCAGCCTGCCGCTCGGGCTGAGCTCGATCTCGTGCAGGTCCTTCTCCACGCCGGAGAAGCTCGTGATCTGCCGGCCGGTCCGCACGTCCCAGAGGCTGACCCGGCCCTCGCTCGCACTGGCGAGGACGCGCCCGTCACGGCTCAGCGCCCGCACCGTCCGCGCCGAGACGGCCGGGTCCCGGAAGGTCGCGGTCTCCCACTGGGTCAGCGAGCCTGTCAGGGCCGCCCGGGCCTCGGGCACCCGGGCCAGCCGCCAGGCGGCCACGCTCAGCAGCATCGCCCGCAGCGGGTCGGAGACCCGCAGCGACTCGGCCGTGGCGGCCAGCTGCCGGGCCTGGGCCTCGTCGCGCTGGGCGGTGATGGTGACGGCGCGCGCGTCGGCCATCCTGCTCTGCTGTACGGCGACCGCCCCCGCCACCAGGGCCACCACCAGCAGGACCACCAGCGCCGAGAAGATCAACCGGTTGCGGCGGGCGCGGCGCCGGGTGAGGGCGGTGCCGGCCTCCAGGAAGTCGCGTTCCACTGTGCTGAGCGTGATGTCGCGCCGTCCGGTGGCGGCCCAGGTCATCGCGCTCTGCAGGCTGCCGCCCTGGAACAGGTCCCCGTCCCGGCGGCCCTGGGCGTGCCAGCGCCAGGCGGCGGAGAGGATCTCCCGATGCGCCCGCAGCCCCTCCCAGTTGGCCCGCACCCACTGGCGCAGCCGGGGCCAGGCCAGCGGGAGCGCCGGACGCGACAACCACACCTCCCGGTCGTCCCGGCCGACCAGGTAGGCGAAGACGTCCAGCAGCCGCCGGACGGCGGCGGCCTCCTGCTCGTCCCGGCCGTCGACGAGCTCGGCCCACTGCGCCCGCCGCGGGATCTGCTGGCCGTCGTCGGTCACCGTCACCAGCCGCAGGAACACCTGGGGAGCCAGTTCCCGCTCGGCCGGTCCCAGGGCGGCGTAGCAGTCCTCGGCGAGACTGCCCAGCGCGGGATCGTCGGAGTCGCCGCGGATCCGGGCCCCGGCGTCGCTGCCCGCCACGAGCAGGCGCGCGGTGTCGAGCCCGCCGCCGCCGCTCACCAGGGCGAGCAGCAGGTCCCTGGCCGACGGCCTGGCCCGGGGGTCCTTGGCGAGCGCGGCGGACACCAGCGTCCGCAGCCCCTCGGGCAGGTCGTCCAGCCGCGGCTCGTGCGAGAGCACCCGGTGCATCACCGCGCCGAGCGTCTCGGCCTGGAACGGGTCCGTGCCCGTCGCCGCGAACACCATGATCCCGCCCCAGGCGAACACGTCGGCCGCGGTCCCGGCGCGCTCCCCCGAGAACACCTCGGGCGCCATGTAGGTGGGCGTCCCCGTGACCATCCCGGTCGCGGTCAGCGACATGTCCGCGGTGCGGGCGATCCCGAAGTCGATCACGCGGGGACCGTCCGGGCCCAGCAGCACGTTGTCCGGCTTCAGATCCCGGTGGACCACCCCCGCATCGTGGATCGCGGTCAACGCCGTGGCCACCGCCGTCGCCAGCCGGTGCAGGTCGCCGCCGCCGAATCGGCGTCCCTCGCTCACGGCCCTGCGCAGGCTGGGACCCTCCACGTACTCGGAGACGATGTACGGCCGGGGGCCGTCCAGGTCGGCGTCGATCACGGCCGCGGTGCAGAACGAGGCGACCTGCCGGGCGGCGGTCGCCTCACGGCCGAACCGCTGGCGCAGCTCGGCGTCGGTGCCGGCGTCCCCGTGCAGCACCTTGACCGCGACCCGGCGGCCCTCGGCGTCGTACGCCTCGTAGACCACCCCCTGGCCTCCGGCGCCCAGCCGTCCGGCCAGCCAGTAGCCGCCCAGCCGCTGCGGATCCCCGTCGATCAGCCCAGAACTCATCCGCTCCTCCTGTCCCCGGGGTTGTGACGCGCCGGGGACAGGAGGAGTTCGCGGAGATCTACTGACCGGGGAGCTCGGCGTAGGAGTGCAGGCCGGGGATGAAGATGTTCACGCCGATGAGGTTGAACAGCAGGCAGCCGAAGGCGACGAGCTGCACGATGGTCGCCGACCTGCCCTTCCACCCGGCGGTGGCGCGGGCGTGCAGGTAGCCGGCGTAGACGATCCAGGTGATGAACGCCCAGATCTCCTTGGGGTCCCAGCCCCAGTAGCGGCCCCACGCCTTGTCGGCCCAGAGCGCGCCGGCGATCACGGCGAAGGTCCAGATCGGGAAGCCGATCACGATGGCCCGGTGCGCGACCCGCTCCAGCTCCTCCCGGGTCGGCAGGTGGACCGCCGCGTCGTTCCTGATCAGGTAGATGACGCCGCAGGCGCCCGCGACGATGAACAGGCCGCTGGCGGCGATGGCCGCCGACACGTGGATCGCGATCCAGTAGGAGTTCAGCGCGACCATCGCGGGTCCCGCCTCCACCTGCAGGGAGTGGACGGCGGCGCCGAGCCCGAGGGCCGCCGCGGCCGAGACGGTCGCGCCCAGGAAGCGGACCGGGTAGCGCAACTGCATCAGCAGGAACGCGGCCATCGCCGCCATGCATATCGCGATCACGAACTCGTACATGTTGCCCCAGGGCCACCGTCCCGCCGCCAGGCCGCGGGTGACGAGGGCGCCCAGGTTCGTGGCGAGGCCGAGCCAGCTCAGCACCAGCGCGGCCGTTCCCGCCCGCGTCACCCACGCGGGCAGCGGCTTCGGCGCCGGGCCGGTCCCGCCGGTGTCCTCGCCCGCTCCCGAGGCGGCGGTCTCCGGAACCTCGTCCGCCCCGGAGCGCACCGCGGCGCCGTCCTCCCCCTGCTGCGCGGCGGTGGCCGCCGTACCGCCGACCGCGGCGAGCACGGGCTCGGCCGGGGCCGTGGAGGTCTCGGCCCGGTCGCGGCCGAAGGCGAGGTCCAGCGCGTAGGCGAGCATCGCGAGGACGTAGAGCAGCACCGTCACCAGGATCAGCTGGTCACTCAGGGCTGCGAGGACGGGATCGGCCTCAGCGGGCATCCTTGACTCCAGGGTTCGAACCGTGATTCAGGGCGACGACGATGCTCGCGAACTCCTCGCCGAAGTCGCCGCCCCCGGTGCGGGTGAGGCCGCCGGCCTCGGCGCGGGCTCCGGGGCCCTCCCCGACCCGCACCCACACGCGGCGGCGGCGGACCGTCAGGGAGAACACCAGGGCAACGGTGGCCAGGGCGGAGGCCAGCAGCGCGGGCAGGCGGCCGGGGTCGTAGGTGATCTGGAGCGCGATCCACTCCCTGACCCCGGTGAACTCGATCGAGCCCACCCCGCCCGGCAGGTCGAGTTTCTGGCTCACGGCCAGCGGGTCGGCCTTCATGACCAGCGGCTTCAGCGTCTTCAGGATCTCCGGGGGGATCTCGTAGACCGACTGCGGGACGCCGTCGCGCATGCCGAGGTCACCGGAGAAGGCACCGTACACCTGCGCGGTCGGGTTGGCCGCGCCGGGGAAGACCGAGGTCCACTCGCCGCCCTCGGCCGGGACGGCGGTGGGCAGGAACGCCACCAGGACGCCGAGCTGCTCGGGCTGGGCGTCCGGCACCTTGATGACGCACTCGGAGGCGAAGGTGGCCGGCTGGACCACCAGGCAGGGCACCGGTCCCTCGAAGGCCACCTGGCCCTTGCCGTCCGTGATTTTGAAGGTGGGCGCGTATCCGTGGTCGATGAGGTAGGTCATGGTGCCGTTCACGTCGAGCGGCTCGTTGACCTTGAGCTCGTACGCCCGCTCGGGGGCCCCCGGCCGGTCGCTCACCGCCAGCCGCGCGGAGTAGTCGAGCGCCTGGCCGCGTTTCCTGCCCTGGGCGATGTAGGTCGCCTGGAAGTCCTCCAGAGTGAAGGAGAACGGCTCCAGCGACTCGGCGTTCACCTGCTGGCCGGGCATGTAGCGGTCGTAGGCGGCGACGGTGTTGGCGAACCCGTCGCCCTCCACCACGAGCACGTTGCCGCGGTAGCCGTACAGCGCGCCCGCGCCGATCGCCACCAGCAGCCCGAGCAGCGCGACGTGGAAGAGCAGGTTGCCGGTCTCCTTCAGGTAGCCCTTCTCCGCCGACACCCAGCCGTCCCCGGTGGTGACCCGGAAGCGCAGCCGCCGCAGCCGCCGGGCCGCCTCCTCGACGGTCAGGTCACCGTCGAGCGCGGCGTACTGGGGCAGCCGCGACAGGTTGCGCGGCGCCGCGGGCGGCTTCCTGCGCAGCTCTCGCAGGTGGGCCGTGGTGCGCGGAAGGACGCAGCCGATCAGCGAGAGGAACAGCAGCAGGTAGATCGCGGCGAACCACGGCGCCTTGAAGACGTCGAACAGCCAGAACCGGTCCAGCCACTCGGCGAGTTCGGGGTCGTCGGCGTAGTACTGCCCGACCATGGCGTCGGAGACGCCGCGCTGCGGCCAGATCGACCCGGGGATCGAGGCCAGGGCGAACAGGAACAGCAGGATCAGGGCGGTCCGCATCGAGGTGAGCGTGCGCCAGAACCAGCGCGCCCAGCCCACGGCGCCCAGCTTCGCGGGCCGCGCCTCGGCCGCCTTCTCCGGGTCGTCCTTCTCGGGGATGTCGGTCACAGTCATCAGATCACCGGCTGGAATCCGCCGATCCACACCTGCATCGCCACAATGAGCTTCCCCCACAGTCCGGTGACGAGCAGCAGGCCGACGGCGACCAGCATGGCCCCGCCCACCCGTGTGATCAGCTGAGAGTGGCGGCGGACCGCCTTGAACGTGTGCAGGGCCTTGCGGTAGGCCATCCCGGCCGCCACGAACGGCAGACCGAGGCCGAGCGCGTAGGCGAAGGCGAGGAGCGCGCCGCGGCCGGCGCTGCCCTCGTTCATGCCGAGGGTGAGCACCACCGCGAGCGTGGGGCCGATGCAGGGGGTCCAGCCCAGGCCGAACACCAGGCCGAGCAGCGGCGCCCCGGCCAGCCCGGCGGCCGGGAGCCGGTGGATGCGGAAGTCGCGCTGCAGGCCGGGGATCACGCCCATGAAGGCGAGACCGAGCACGATCGTGAGCGCGCCGAGCACCCGGGTGATGGCCTCGGCGTTGCCGAACAGCACCGCCCCGACACTTCCGGCGAGCGCCCCGCCGGCCACGAACACCGCGGCGAAGCCGAGGACGAACAGCACGATCCCCGCAACCATGCGGCCCCGCCTGGGGTCGTCGCTCATCCCGGTCACATACGACAGGTATCCGGGGACCAGCGGCAGCACGCACGGCGACAGGAACGACACCAGTCCCGCCGCGACCGCGATCGGCAGCGCCAGGGCGAGCGAGCCGCTCGCCACCGTGCCCGCCAGGTCGGTGCTCATGGCGAGGGCTCCGGGGTCACGCGCCTACTTCTCATCGCTGACCTTGGTGACCGCGTCGAACAGGTCGGTGTACTTGACCGCGCCGAGGGCGCGCGCGGCGATGCGGCCCTGGCGGTCGATGATCAGGGTCGCGGGGATGGCCGCCGGGGGGACCGTCCCCTGGAAGGCGAGCGCGACCTTGCCGGGCTGGTCGAAGATGCTCGGGTAGCCGGGCTGCTGGGTCCGTTCGAAGGCGAGCGCGTCGGCCTTGCGGTCCTTGAAGTCGACGCCGAGGAACTCCACGCCGTCGGCCTTGGTCTTGGCCGCGATGTCCTTGAGCACCGGGGCCTCGGCCCGGCAGGGCGCGCACCAGGACGCCCAGAAGTTGATCACGACGACCTTGCCCCGGTGCGCGGCGAGCGAGGCGGTGCCGTCGGTGAGCGTCGGCCCCTCCACAGCGGGGGCGGCCTTGCGCTCGGCCGCCGCGAAGAAGGTGACCTTCCCGTCCCCGGCCACGAAGCGGGTGTCCCCCGCCTGCGGCTGCGAGGCCTGGCTTCCGGTGCATCCGGCCGTGGCGGCGACGACGAGCAGCGCGGCGGCGGCGAAGGGTTTGGCGCGCATCGGTGGAAGGATCTCCCTGTACTACAGCCGGTAGAGCAGTCACTCTACCCGCGGGGTCAGGCGCCCGGCACAGTGGGGCGCCGGACGAGCGCGGCCGCCGGCTCGCCGTACCCCACGCTCACCAACCGGTCTCCCTCGAAGGTGAAACTGGTGAGGCTGGCGAGCCCGCACTGCCGGCGGCGCGGGTCGTGCGCCAGTCGCCGGCCCTCGGCCGCCAACCGGATGATCCAGATGGGGAGCTGGTGGCTGACCAGGACCGCCTCGTGCCCGCGGGCCGCGGCGCGGGCCGACAGCACCGCCCCCCGCATCCGCTCGACCACCTCGTTGTAGGGCTCGCCCCAGGAGGGGCGGAGCGGGTTCCACAGGTGGCGGTAGTAGCGCGGGTTGCGGAACACGCCGTCGCCGTTGCCCACCCGGACGCCCTCGAAGACGTTGCCCGCCTCGATGAGCCGCTCGTCGACCGTGACGTCCAGGCCGAAGGTCTTCGCGATCGGGGCGGCGGTCTCCTGGGCCCGCTCCAGCGGGGAGGAGAACAGCGCGACGACGTCGCGTCCGGCGATCGAGGCGGCGACGGTCTCGGCCATCCGCCTGCCGTTCTCCGACAGGTGGTAGTCCGGCAGCCTGCCGTACAGAACGTTGGCGGGGTTGTGGACCTCGCCGTGGCGCAGGAGGTGAACGACAGTGGTCTCAGCCATGATTCGGTCAGCCTACCGACTGGTAGCGGCAGGGAAGACCGACTCACGGGCCGGCGTCCCTGCAGCGTGGCGCGGCGGGGGCACCTCTCCGGCGGCACGCTCCGGCGCGAGCGCGCCGTCCGGGCCGTCCGGCGGGTACGTGCCGTCCGGACCGTCCGGCGAGTACGTGCCGCCGGAGGCGTGACGCGCCTGGAAACCGGCCGACACCGCCTTGAGCGCGTCGACGGCGGCGCGGATCGCCGGACGGCGGGCGGCGTCGGCCCGCCAGACCACGTAGATCCTGCGGATCGGCCGGGGCCGGACCGCCACGGCCCGCACCCCCTCAGGGAAGGAGACGCGCCCGAGCCGGGGGATGATCGCGCAGCCCTGCCCCGCGGCCACGAGCGCGAGCTGGGTCGGGTACTCGTCCGCCATGCAGGTGATGTCGGGTTCCACCTCGGCCGCGCGGAGCGTGTAGACCAGCCAGTCGTGGCAGACCGTGCCGGGCGAGCCGCTGATCCAGCGCTCCCCGGCCAGCTCGGACAGCTCGATCTCCGGCCGCTCCGCCAGCGGATGGCCGGCGGGCAGGATCACGTCGGCCACGTCGTCGAAGAGCGTCACCCGGGACAGTCCGTCGGGGATGGCCATCGGCCGGTTCATCCAGTCCTGGATCACCGCCAGGTCCAGCTCGCCCCGTGTGACCTCGCGGACCTGTCGTTCCGGCTCCCGCTCGTGCAGCTGGATCCTCAGGTCGGGGTGTCGCTCGCGCAGGCGGAGCAGGGCTCCCGGGAGCAGTCCCCGGGCGGCCGTGGGGAAGGCCGCGATGCTCAGCCGGCCCACCACCTCGCCGCGCAGCGCCTCGAAGTCGGCCTCGGCGGTCTCCACCAGGGCGAGGATGCGCCCGGCGTGGTCGGCCAGCAGCCCGGCCGCGTCCGTCAGCCGCACTCCGCGCCCGTTGCGCTCCAGCAGGGTGGCGCCGGTCTCCCGCTCCAGTTTCGCGAGCTGCTGCGAGACGGCCGACGGGGTCACCATGAGCGCGTCGGCCGCCGCGCCCACCGATCCGTAGACCGCGACGGCGTGCAGGGCCTTCAGCCGGTTGAGGTCAAGCATGTAGCGATTCTAAATGAGAAACCCGGAAAATCCGCCTTATGCTGAATTGACGAAAGGCTCCCGGACATTACTGATAGAGCCGCACGGTGTCAGTCGCCCTGATGGACAATGGAGCGGAAAGCAACGGAGATGAGCCGGATGAGCACACCGCGTGACGGGGACGACGTTACGGTGACCGACGTGAGCAGCGCGCTTGAGTACTGGCCCTCCCCGCCACCGTGGGGATGGACCGCCGACGACCTGGACCGTCTCCCGTCAGAGGGCCCGAACGGCGAGCCTGACTTCTTCAAGCACGTCGAACTGATCGATGGAGCCCTCGTCTTCATGTCCCCCCAGAAGCGCTTTCATGAACGCCTCCTGTTCGGCCTCCGTGTCGCCCTGAACGAACAGGCGCCCGAGTCCGTCGTGGCCATGATGCAGATGGACGTCAAGCTCGGCCATCGCACGCGCCCCTGTCCCGACGTGCTGATCGTGGACGCCGCGGCGGCCGACGACGACGAGCGCACCTGCTACACCCCCGACGAGGTCCACCTCGTCGTCGAGGTCGTCTCCCCCGAGTCGGAGGAGCGCGACCGCAAGACCAAGCCGGCCCGCTACGCCGAGGCCGGGATCGCCCACCTGTGGCGGGTCGAGAACAACGACGGCAAGCCCGTCGTCTACGTCTACGAACTCGACCCGGCCACCCGCGCGTACGGCCTCACCGGGATCCACCACGGCCGGCTGACCGTCCCGGTCCCCTTCCCCATCGACATCGACCTGGAGAAGCTCCCCCGCTGATCTTCAGCCCGCCTGGGCGGCGGCCTTGGCGGCGATCGGGAGGGCCTCGGCGACGCGGGACAGGGCCTCGTCATCGTGGGCCGCCGACAGGAACCACGCCTCGTAGGCCGACGGGGGCAGGTAGACGCCCTGGTCGAGCATGGCGTGGAAGAAGGCCCGGTAGGCGGCGGTGTTCTGCTTCTGCGCGGTGGCGAAGTCGGTCACCCGCTCGTCGGTGAAGAAGACGGAGAACAGGCTGCCCGCGCGCTGCAGGCGGTGCGGCACCCCGGCGGCGGCCAGCGCGTCGGCGGCGGCCCGGCCGATGACCAGCGCGGAGGCGTCCACCCGGTCGTAGACCTCGTCGTCGCAGGCGCGCAGCGTGGCCAGGCCGGCGGCGCAGGCCAGCGGGTTGCCGGACAAGGTGCCGGCCTGGTAGACCGGGCCCTCGGGGGCCAGATGGGCCATCACCTCGGCCCGGCCGCCGAACGCGGCGGCGGGCAGGCCGCCGCCCATGACCTTGCCGAAGGTCATCAGGTCGGCGTCCACCGGGTCGAGGCCGTACCACCCCGACCGCGACACGCGGAAGCCGGTCAGCACCTCATCGATGATCAGCAGTGCGCCGTGCGCGGTGCACAGCTCGCGGAGCTTCGCGTTGAAGCCGTCCGCCGGCGGGACGACGCCCATGTTGGCCGGGCACGCCTCGGTGATCACGCAGGCGATCTCGTCGCCGAACGCGCGGAACGCCTCGGTCACGGCCTCGACCGAGTTGTACGGCAGGACGACGGTGTCGGCGGCCGAGGCGCCGGTCACCCCGGGGGTGTCGGGGAGGCCGAAGGTGACCAGGCCCGATCCGGCCGAGGCGAGCAGGGCGTCCACGTGACCGTGGTAGCAGCCGGCGAACTTGACGACCTTGGACCGGCCGGTGAAGCCGCGCGCCAGCCGTACGGCGGACATGGTGGCCTCGGTGCCCGAGCTGACCAGGCGGACCTTCTCCACCGGGGCCATCCGGGCGACGATCTCCTCGGCGAGCTCGACCTCGCCGGCCGTGGCCGTACCGAACGAGGTGCCGTGCGCCAGCGCCTCCTGCAGGGCCTCGATCACGGCCGGGTGCCGGTGCCCCAGGATCATCGGGCCCCAGGAGCAGACCAGGTCGACGTAGCGGTTGCCGTCGGCGTCGGTGATGTACGGTCCCTGGCCGGAGGCCATGAAGCGGGGCGTGCCGCCGACGGCGCCGAAGGCGCGGACCGGGGAGTTCACACCTCCCGGAACGATCTGGCGGGCGCGGGCGAACAGGTCCTCGGAGTTATCAGTACGGCTCACCGTCCCAGATTACGGGGCAGCGGTGACGGCGTGGGGGGAAGGTCACTCGCAGACGTCGGCGAGGACGTCCAGGACGCGCAGCGGGTCGGGCAGCGGACGGCCGTCCGGGGGGCGCAGCCAGGAGGCGGGCCGGCCGGTCGGCAGGAGGGAGGGCGGGGCCAGGACGAAGCTGTCGCGGCAGTGCCAGCGCAGGCCGGGCATGTCCTCGATGGTCGAGGGACCGTAGTCGAGGGGGCAGGACCACCACTCGTCCTCGTCGGCGGAGGTGTTGCGGGTGGCCACATAGAACAGAACCCGGTCGCCGTTCACAGCGACCGGGCCCGAGGAGGTTCCGGAGGAGTCCATGGCCGCGAGGGCGGCGAGCCCCGCGGCCGCCGGTACGTCGAAGACGTCGAAGACGCGTCCCGTGGGCAGGACCACGTTCGCCTCGGGCTCGTTGTGCCACCAGCGGGAGAGCAGGGCGGTGTCGGTGGTGGCCTGCATCTGCCAGGCGCGCGAGATCGGGTGGTTGCCCACGTCGGGACAGCCGATCCGGTCACAGGAGCAGGCGCGCGGGCCTTTGGCGAGCGGCCGCGCACCCGGGCAGCTCGCCCAGCCGAGCGAGGCGTACTCCAGCACGGACGTGATCATCTGCTGTTTCGGATGGGCCCGTCGCCTGGTACGACGAGCCAGCGGTACCCCCACCATTGCGTCCTCCGTTGTCCGCGTGCCCCGCGTCATACCCGGATGCGACATATCCATCTCTGGCAGACAAAGGGGGACACTCAGAGGCCCATACCACCTGGGACACATCCGCACCGGTCATCGAACTCTAACGCACGCATTCCATCGCCAGGTGGCAAACCCCCAGTTCTGGGCATGTGCGAAGAGTCTCATCACCCCGCGGGCCGCGAGGGGGCGCCGGTGAACTAACGGAGGAACGCGCGCAGCGAAGCGAGCACGTGACG
>NZ_BMQP01000023.1 GCF_014648175.1 Planobispora rosea | reverse complement strand
CTCCAAGGCGATCTTGCGTGAGGCGGGGTACGTGGGCGCGGGCACGTGTGAGTTCCTGGTCGGCCAGGACGGCACGGTCTCCTTCCTGGAGGTCAACACCCGGCTGCAGGTCGAGCATCCGGTCACCGAGGAGGTCGCCGGGATCGACCTGGTCCGGGAGATGTTCCGGATCGCCGCCGGGGAGGAGCTCGGCTACGGCGATCCGGTGTTGCGCGGCCACTCGATCGAGTTCCGGATCAACGCCGAGGACGCCGGACGCGGCTTCCTGCCCGCCCCCGGGACCATCACGCGCATGACCACCCCCTCGGGGCCGGGTGTACGGCTGGACTCCGGCTACGAGACCGGGATGACCGTGCCGCAGTCGTTCGACTCGCTCGTGGCCAAGCTGATCGTGACCGGGGCCTCCCGGCGGCAGGCACTCGAGCGTTCCCGGCGGGCGCTGGCCGAGTTCGAGATCGAGGGAATGCCGACGGTCCTCCCCTTCCACCGGGTGGTCGTCGAGGACCCCGCCTTCGCCCCGGCCGCCGAGGGCGAGCCGTTCTCCGTGCACACCCGGTGGATCGAGACCGAGTTCGACAACACCATCGCGCCGTACGCCGGGGAGGCCGGCGCCGCCGACGAGCCCGCCGCGCGCGAGCGGATCACGGTCGAGGTGGGCGGCAAGCGGCTGGAGGTCGTGCTCCCCGCCGAACTCGGCGCGGCGGGTGCGAGCCGTACCACCACGGCGGCGGCTCCCCGGCGGCGCGGCGGCGGGACGGCGAAGAAGGCGGCGGCCAGCGGGGACGCGCTGGTCAGCCCGATGCAGGGCACGATCGTGAAGGTCGTCGCCGGCGACGGGGACACCGTCGCGGCCGGGGACACCGTCGTCGTGCTGGAGGCGATGAAGATGGAGCAGCCGCTGGCCGCGCACAAGGCCGGCACGGTCACCGGGCTGACGGCGGTCGTCGGCCAGACCGTCACCGCCGGGGCCACGATCTGCGACATCAAGGACGCCTGACGGCGGCCGGGTACGCGTTGTCGTTCCGCGGCCTCTCCCGTTGTCCCGCGGTCTCCCGCCAGGAGGACCGGTGAGGGCCCCCCGAGGGGCCGCGGAACGACCCCTGGGAGCTCCGTGAAGGAGCCTTCAGACGATCACAGGTGTTCATCGGTTCCCCACCGTGCGCAGACGTGTCCCGTGCCGTACCCGCCAGAGCAAAAGACGTCCATTCCGAATGGATGAATGTTTCCGGGGATGTTCCACCCCAATGGTCAAGCTCAGCACCAAATCCAGGGGTGAAGGGGATACGGTCGGGTAAGAGGGAACTCCGATGTCCACTCATTCGTCCTAATCGGGCGAAGGAGGCTTTCTGCCGTGACCACCATACAAACCATGCCAGGTCGTCTCGGTGCCGCGGTCGCCGCGCTGATCGCCGGGGTGCTGGCCGTCTTCCTGATCGCTCCTGTCCTCCCTGCCCACGCCGCGGCGCCACCCGACCCCGGGAAGATCGCGTCACAGTTGGAGAGCGGGGGCCGCTTCTACGCTGATTCCGCCGCCGGTGCGCCCGCCGCCTCGTTGGACGCCATGCGCTCGGCCGTTCAGCGCGCTTCCAATGTCTACGTGGCGGTGCTGCCGTCAGAATCGATCCAGAATCAGTCCGAGGCCCGGACCTTCCTCAAGGCGTTGAATCGCGAGATCGACGGCAAGGACGTCGTGGCGGTGGTCAACGGCAGGGAACAGCTGCTCTACAGCACCGACGTCCCCGGTCTGAACCTGGACCGGGTCTTCCGGCAGGCCGAGAGAGAGTCGTCCGGCATGACTGAGGGTGTCGTCAACTTCGTGCGGCTGGCCGACGCCGCCGTCGACACCCCCGGCGGCGCGGCAGCGCCGAGCTCCGGTTCCTCCGGCGGTGGCGGTCTCGGCGTGCTGGTCGGCATCCTGGTGCTGGCTCTGGCGGGCGGCACCGGCATCTTCCTCTACTCCCGCAAGAAGCGGAAGGACCGCGAGGCCCGCGAGGCCGCCGAACTGGCCGCGGTCAAGAAGACCGTGGACGAGGACGTCACCAAGCTCGGCGAGGAGATCACCGCGCTGGACATGGACGTCAGGATGATGGCCGACGGCGGCGACCACCAGGACGACTGGACCCGTGCGCTCGACGCCTACGAGCGGGCCAAGGCGGAACTCGACGCGGTCAGGCGCCCCGACGATCTCCGGGGCGTGACCACCGCGCTGGAGGAGGGACGCTACGCCCTGGCCTGTGTGAAGGCCCGCGTCAACCGCGAGCCGCTGCCCGAGCGCCGTTCCCCGTGCTTCTTCAACCCCCAGCACGGGCCATCGGTCCGCGACGTGCGCTGGGCCCCGCCCGGCGGTGCGGTGCGCGACGTCCCGGCCTGCGCGGCCGACGCCGAGGCCGTCGAACGCGGCTTCGAGCCGCAGACGCGCCAGGTCATGGTCAACGGCGGTTACCGTCCCTACTACGAGGCGGGCCCCGCCTACCAGCCCTACGCCTACGGCTACTACGGCGGCTTCGGCGACGTCATGACCGGCATGCTCGTCGGCACCATGCTCGGCAGCATGATGGGCGGCTGGGGCATGGGCGGCTACGGCATGGGCTACGGCGCCGGCTATCAGGAAGGCATGTCCGACGCCGGTGGCGACATGGGCATGGGCGGCGGAGACTTCGGCGGAGGCGGCTGGGGCGACTTCGGCGGCGGAGACTTCGGTGGAGGCGGTGACTTCGGCGGAGGCGACTGGTAGTCACCGGTAATCGCATAGTCGCGAGGTACGGCGGGGCCGTACGGATTCCTCAGCCAGAATCCGTACGGCCTCAAACTTTTCCGTCGCCTCCCGGCAATTATCCCTACTCGGACAACCGATTCACTCGGTACAGCGGGAAACGGTGGACCGGTGTGTGTGACGGTGCGACGATGACGATCGGTTCGTCGATCACCCGGTGACGCGTGGGGAGGCGGATGGTGCCCGATTCCGGTCGGCTGAACGCGAGTGACCCACGGCAGATCGGCGCATACCGGCTGCTGGGAGTGCTGGGCGAGGGCGGTCAGGGCACGGTCTATCTCGGCGAGTCCCCCTCCGGGCAGCGGGTCGCCGTCAAGGTTCTGCACGGCCGGATGGCCGGTGAGGCCGCCGCCCGCGAACGGTTCGAGCGGGAGGCCGACCTCGCCCGCCGGGTGGCGGTGTTCTGCACCGCCCAGGTGCTGGAGGCCGGGATCAGCGACGGCCGCCCCTACCTGGTGAGCGAGTACGTCCCCGGACCGTCGCTGCAGCAGTTGGTCACCGCCGGAGGCTCCGTACCGGCAGCGGACTGGAGCGCCTGGCGGTCACCACCGCGACCGCGCTGGAGGCGATCCACCGGGTCGGGATCGTGCACCGCGACTTCAAACCGTCCAACGTCATCATGGGGCCGGAAGGCCCGGTGGTGATCGACTTCGGCATCGCCCGCATCCTGGAGGCCGGCGTCACCAGCTCGGCACTGGTCGGCAGCCCCGGGTACATGGCCCCCGAGCAGCTCTCCGACCAACCGGCCGGCCCGGCCTCCGACATGTTCTCCTGGGCCGCCACCATGGTGTACGCCGCGACCGGGCACGCGGCCTTCACCGGGCAACATCCGGCGGCGGTGATGAACGTCGTGCTCCGCGGCCTGCCGGATCTGACCGGGGTGCCGGACGGGCTCCGCCCCCTGCTGGAGGCGTGCCTCGCCAAGGATCCCGCCGCCCGGCCCACGGCGGGGCAGGTGCTGGCCACCCTGACCGGCCACGGCACCGTTCCCGTCCCCCGTGACGCGGACGGGTCACGGGCGGCGGAACACGACGTTCCCGGCCCGGCGATCGCGCGCGGTTCGTTCCGGCAGGCTCCGTACGGCCACCGGTCCGCCGAGCCCTCACGAGGTCAGGAATCCGCCGCGACGATCCCCGCCCGCGGCGGTGACGTGACCAGATACGGCTTCCCTGGGGACCACGGCTCGGACTCCTCCGGGGATCGCGGCTCGGGCTCCTCCGAGGGCCGTGGCTCGGACTTCGCCGGGGGCCACGGCTCGGATCCGCCCGTGCAACCGGCCTTCCCGCCTCCTCCGGTGCCGCGCCGCCGACGCCGGTTCCTCTGGCCCGCCGTCGTCGCGGCGGTGTTCGCGGCCGGAGTCGCCGTGGCCTTCGTGTTCCCCTCACGCGTTCCGTTCCTCGGCCCCGGCTCCGCCACGACACCGTCCATCGCGACCCCTTCGGTGACGCCGTCCACCGGTACGGGTTCCTCCCGCGCGCTGTACACCGGGCACGCCCGGGCGGTCAACGCGGTGGCGGTGACGGAACTCGACGGCAAGCCGGTCGCCGTCACAGGGAGTGGCCAATACGAGCGTGAAAGTGCCGTATGGGTGTGGGACCTGACCACAAGGGCTCCCGTCGGCCAGCCGTTCAGGGGCCACACCGATGTGGTGGGGTCAATAGCAGTCACGCAGGTCGACAGCCGTCCGATCGCCATCTCCGGCAGCAATGACAAGACCGTGCGGATCTGGGACCTGGCCACGCGGGAAGAGATCGCCCCGCCGCTGACCGGTCATGCCCGCGGGATCCACGCGATGGCGCTGACGGAGCTGAACGGCGAGCCGGTCATCGTCACCGGCGGCGGGGACGGCCAGATACGCGTCTGGGACCTTCCGGCCTCCCTCAAGCGCGACTGACCCCCAGCGAACCTTGCTCGCCGTACGACGGCGCCGGAAACGACCGCACACCACCCCGCCGTACCGGCGCCATCGAAAGCGCCGGTAGTGCGGGGCGGAAGCCGGTGGCGATCACGGGGAGCCGGAGTCGGCGCCGGGGGCAGAGGCGGGGCGGTCAAGGGAGGCCGGGGCGGGTGCTGGCGCAGGCCGTCAGGCAGGGTCGGGGCGGGTGCTGCCGCGGGTGGTCAGGCGGGGTTCCAGGAGGGTGCCCTCGGGTACGGCGCGGCCTTCGAGCTTGTCCATCAGCAGCCGTACCGCCTCGCGACCGACGTCCTCGGCCGGGACGAGCACGGAGGTGAGCGGAGGGCTGGAGCGTTCCGCGATGTCGTCCGGGCAGATCGCCACCACCGCGACGTCCTCCGGGACCCGCCTGCCGTACAGGCGCAGCGCCCCGAGCACGTGGTTGACCGCCGTCTCGTTGTGCACCACCAGCGCGGTCAGGTCCGGGTTGTGCTCCAGCAGACCGCCCACGGTCGCCGCCACCTCCTCGAAGGTCTCCTCGCAGGGCAGCGCGACGCCGGTCAGGCCGTACCGGTCCACGGCCTCGGTGAAGCCCTCCCAGGTACGGCGGGCGAAACCGGTACCGCGCTCGTAGACCACCGAGGGGGCGCCGAGCAGCGCCAGTTTCCGGTGCCCGAGTCCGGCCAGGTGCTCGACGCAGAGGGCGCCCGCCCGGGTGAAGTCGAGGTCCACGCAGGTCAGGCCGGAGGGGTCGGCGGGGAACCCGATGAGCACGCTCGGTTCGGCCAGCTCGCGCAGGAACGGCACCCTGTCGTCGTGGAGTTCCACGTCCATGAGCACCAGCCCGTCCACCAGCGCGCTGGCCGCGGCCCGGCGGAGGCCGTCGGATCCCTCGTCGGCGGTGAGCAGCAGCACGTCGTGGTCGTACCGCCGGGCGGCGGTCACCACCGACGTGGCGAACTGCATCAGCACCGGCACGTGCATCCCGGCGCGCAGGGGCAGCACCAGCGCGATCACGTTCGCCCGTCTGCTGGCCAGCGCCCTGGCTCCGGCGTTGGGGTGGTAGCCGAGCATCTGGACACTGTCGAGCACCCGGCGCCGGGTGTCGGCGGAGATGGCCCGCTTCCCGCTGAGCACGTACGACACGGTGCTCACCGCCACCCCCGCGTGCCGGGCGACCTCGGCGATCGTCACGGCCCGGCCGCTCATGCACCACCCTCCACGGGCTCGAAGGCGAGGCGGGAGACGGTGATTCCGGCGTTCTCGAACACCAGATAAAGATCGTGGACGCCGTGCGCCTCC
Organism: Planobispora rosea; assembly: GCF_014648175.1. Classification (GTDB taxonomy): domain Bacteria; phylum Actinomycetota; class Actinomycetes; order Streptosporangiales; family Streptosporangiaceae; genus Planobispora; species Planobispora rosea. Next base: position 132,264 of record NZ_BMQP01000023.1, on the reverse strand, counting down.
GCAAGCACGGCGCGGACACGGTCGAGGTCGTACCGGCCCGCGCGGGGGACGGGGAAGGTCGCGGCGGCCTGGCCGTACAGCGGGTCGTCCAGCCGAAGGGTGAGCACCCCGCCCTCGGTGCTGGTGGCCTCGATCGCGCAGGCCGCGGCGCCGGACCCGAGGTCGACCTCGCGGAACAGGATCCACGCGCCGTCCACGGCGGACCGCACGGCGTCGCCGGAGACCTTGGCGGCGTCCACCAGCGTCACCCCGTCGTACTCGTCGTGGTTGACCGCCGGGATCGGGCCGGTCCGGGCGCCGCGCGGCGGGATGCGTTCGCCGGAGACGTGGAACGGCGCGCACAGTCGGATGTCGCGGGCGGAGCGGCCGACCATGACCTTGTGCGGCGCGTCCTCGACCACGAACCGGTCGCGGGTCACGTCCCAGAAGGCCAGCTCGCGCACGTCGACGGTCCAGGTGACCGTCTCGCTCTCCCCGGGCGCCAGCCGTACCTTGGTGAAGCCGCGCAGGCGGCGCAGCGGCTGCTTGACCCGGGAGCGCTGCTGGTGGGTGTAGAGCTGGACGACCTCCACGCCGGGCCGGGAGCCGGTGTTGGTCACGGTGGCCGAGACGGTGACCGCGCCGCCCCCTCCGGTGCCGCCCCCTCCGGTGCCGTCCGCTCCGGTACCCCCCTCTCCGGAGCCGCCGTCGTCCACGGTGACGGTCAGCCCGGAGTAGTCGAAGGTCGTGTAGGACAGGCCGTGGCCGAAGGGGTGCAGCGGCATGCCCCGGTAGTACTGGTAGGTGGCGTCGGCGGCGATGATGTCGTAGTCGAGCAGGTCGGGCAGCTCGCACGCCGAGCGGTACCACGTCTGGGTGAGGCGCCCCTCGGGGTCGGCGTCGCCGAAGAGCACGTCGGCGAGGGCGTGGCCGTACTCCTGGCCGCCGTGCGAGGACCACAGCACCGCGGGCAGTCCCTCGGCGGTCCAGGCCATCGGGTACCCGCTGCTGATCACCATGACGGTCCGGGGGTTGGCCTCCCGCACCGCCCTGACCACGGCCTCCTGCGCCGGGGGCAGCGCGATGTCGAGCCGGTCCTCGGTCTCGCGCCCGTTGACCAGCGGGTGGTCCCCCACCACGACGATCGCCACGTCGGCGGTCGCCGCCAGGGCCGCGGCGTTCTCCGCGCCGCTCGCGACCACCTCCATGCCCAGCCAGACCGCGCGGTCGGCGTCGTCCACCAGCCGGAAGACACCCCGGAAGACGCCCCGGGAAGCGCCGTCGTCCGTCCCGGCGCCCGGCTGATGACCGTCCGCCCCGGGGTCCGGGGCGGCCAGCCCGATGTAGCGCCCGGTGGAGATGTGCCGGAGCGCGACCGTGCCGCGCGGCCGGTCCTCCATCCGGAACGTCTGGCGGACCTCCCAGCCGTTCGGGCCCGGCTGGTCGTTGACCAGTACGCCGTCCTCGCCGATCGACAGGTAGCGGCCGGTCGTCACCGCCCGCAGCGCGTAGGACCCGCCGCCCCAGTCGAACAGGTCGAACAGGTCCGGCTCCGTCCCGACCGCGAGCGGTCCTCCGCCGGGGTCCGCGACGACGTGTCCGCTGTACCCGCTCTCCTGGCCGTTCTCCACGGAGAACGAGATCCGGTCCACGGCCTCACAGAACACGGTCTCGCACCGCTCGGCGATCCCGGCGCGGGCGGTGACGGCGTACGGCAGCGTGCCGGAGTACCAGTCCTCCATGAGGGTGTCGCCCAGCTGTCCGATGACCGCCACCCGCCGTACACCGGAGAGCGGGAGGATTCCGTCGTTCTCCAGGAGCACGATCGAGCGGCGGGCGGCCTCGCGGGCCAGCGCCTGGTGCTCGGGGCAGTTGACGACGGCCTCGGTGATGTCGTCGTACGGCGTGGCGGGGTCGAACTCGCCGAGCCGGAACCGGATGGACAGCGCGTGCCGCACCGCCGCGTCCACGTCCGCCTCCGTCAGCAGGCCGCGCTCCAGCGCCCGGCGGATGTGCCCGAGCGTCGCCTCGGTGCGGTCGTCGTCCTGGGTGAAGCTGTCCAACCCCGCCCTGATCGCGTGGGCGTAGGCCTCGGCGTCGTCGTCGTAGTAGGCCTGCAGGCCGGTGAGGTTGCCGGGGGCGTAGGCGTCGCTGACCACGAGGATGTCGTCGGGGGCCCAGCCCCGGAGCACCTCCCCGATCAGCGGGCTGAGGTGCGCCGGGCGGCCGTTGACGAGGTTGTAGGAGGGCATCACGGCCACGGCCGCGCCCTGCTCCAGGGCGGGCCGGTAGGCGGGCAGCTCGTACTCGTGCAGGACCCGGGGCGGCAGGTTGCTGGAGGTGACGCAGCGGTCGGTCTCGTTGTTGTAGCCGAGGAAGTGCTTGAGGGTCGGTGCGGTCTTCAGAATCCTGGGGTCGCTCCCGCGGAGGCCGGAGGCGTACGCCGCCGCCATGACGCCGGTCAGCCACGGGTCCTCGGAGTAGCCCTCCTCGTTCCGGCCCCAGCGGGGGTCGCGCAGCGGGTTGACCACCGGGGCCCACACGTTCCGCCCGGCCCCGGAGGGGTCCTTGTGGTGGAAGGCGAGGACCTCGTCGCCCGTCGCCTCCCCCACCCTCCGGACCAGGTCGGGGTCCCACGTGCTGGCCAGGCCGATCGCCTGCGGGAAGACCGTGGCCGGGCCGAGCCAGGCCAGGCCGTGCAGGGCCTCGGTGCCGGTACGGAACGCCTCCACGCCCAGCCGCTCGATCGGAGCCTGGTACTGGTGGAGCAGCCCGATCTTCTCCTCCGGCGTCAGCCTGTCCCTCAGGTCGGCGATGCGGTCGGGGAGTGGGAGCCGCGGGTCGCGGAACGGTTCGTTCATGGGGGGGACCATCCCTCTGGATGAGCGCTGGGTGAGCGTCGAAGCGCTTCGACAACGGGGCGAGAGAACGCGCCTCTGTCGAAGCGCTTCGATAGTCGGTCCAGGAAAACTCCGCCCGTTACGCGCAGGTTTCAAGCGGAGTTTTCCTGAAGGGTGCCCGGATGTGAGATCCGGGTCAAGGGGTGCGGGGAAAATCGCGGATCATTCTTCGGTCCCGGGCCGTCCGCGGGAACCCCGGCGGAGACGCGGGAGAGGGGCGCCGGGAGATCACGAGGAGAGGGGCACCGGGAATCACGGGGAGAGCGGCACCGGGAGATCACGAGGAGAGCGGCGTCAGGAGACGCGGGGCAGGCGGCCCGAGTCGACCGAGTCGAGCACCCGGGCGGCGCCGCCCAGGGCCGCCGCGCCGTATCCGAGGCCGGAGGCGACGACCTGGCAGCCGCCGGAGTCCGGGGCGATGGTCCGCCCGCTCATCTCCGCGGCGACCGCGGGCAGCAGCCACGGCGCCAGCGGCACGTAGTAGCCGCCGAGGATGACCACCTCGGGGTTGAGCAGGTTGGCGATCACGGAGACGCCCTTGCCCAGGTGGCGGCCGACCCCGGCGAGCAGGTCGAGGGTGCGGTCGTCGCCGGAGCGGGCCAGCCGTACCACCTCCTCCAGCTCGATCTCGACCTCGGCCGGGGAGAGCGCCGAGTGCTGGAGAACCGCGCCGATCCCGGCGACGGCCTCCAGGCAGCCGAGCCGCCCGCAGCGGCACTCGGCGCCGAGCGGGTCGAGCTGGATGTGGCCGATCTCTCCGCTGTATCCCCGGGCTCCCCGGCGCAGCCGCCCGTCCAGGATGACCCCGGCGCCGACCCCGATCTCCCCGGTGAGGTAGACCAGGTTGGCCGTGCCCGCCTGGGGGCCGAAGCGGTGCTCGGCCAGGGCGGCGAGGTTGGCGTCGTTGTCGATCTGGACGGGGAAGCCCGGGTCGCGCAGCGCCTTGGCGAGGTCGCCGGACAGGTCCACGTCGCGCCAGCCGAGGTTGGGCGCGATGAGCACGGTGCCGTCCGTGCCGACCAGTCCGGGGACGCCCACGGTCAGCCCGAGGACCTGGCGCTCCTCCTTGGCCATCCGCCCCGTCACCCGGCGCACGAGCGCCGCGACGGCGGCGACGGCCTGGTTGACCGTGCTGGTCGTGCCGGGGAAGGAGCGCCGCCAGGACAGCAGCCGCTCACCCGACAGGTCCACCGCGACCGCGGTGACGTAGTCGACGTTGATCTCGACCCCGATCGCGGCGTACGGCGAGCCGTCGAGCACCAGCATCGTGGCCGGGCGGCCGACGCGGTTCTCGGTCAGCCCGGTCTCGCGGACCAGGCGGCGATCGATAAGGTCGGCGACCAGACTCGATACGGTCGCCTTGTTGAGCCCGGTGGAGGCCGCGATGTCCGCACGGGAACACGGTGCGTGCTCCCGCACGAACCTCAGCACCACGGCGAGGTTGGTCGCCCGCACGTCGGCGAAGTCGGCCGGCTGCGGGTTCGTCGTAGATGTGATCAAGGTCAGTCCCGTCCTGATCGGCCCAGGTGATGTCCGCGGACGCCCCCGGCTGGCCCCATCATGCCCCACCCGCCCCGGTACCCGCGATCGACGGACCCTTGTGGCGGGAGTCGCCCTCGACTAATTTGTTTGGTCAAAAGACGAACTAACTCTATCGCGAGCCGTCCTCAACCGACACCCCCGATCCAAGACCTACGAAGGGAACGCGCCGTGAACAACTCCCCCGAGGGCGCGACCACCAGCCGCCGGGGCTTCCTCGGCCTGGTCGGACTCAGCGCGGTCGCCGTCGCGAGCGGCGGCCTGCTGGCCGGCTGCTCCACCCCGGCCGGCCCCCGGCCCGGTTCCGGCGGCGCCACCGCGGCCGCCCTCGACAAGCTGACCTCGCTGACGCCGGCCCACGTCCCCTACGCGGGCGTCACCCCCGACATCGTCGGGCAGAACGGCGCACCCGGAGGCTTCACCAAATACCCCGCCTCCCTCGTCGACGCGATCACCGCCAAACCCGGCAAGGGCGGCCACTACAAGGCCATGACCCCGCTGTGGGGCCCGCTCCCGCCGCCGCTGGGCAAGAACTCCTACTTCGAGGCCGTCAACGCCGACCTCGGCGCGACCATCGAGTTCAACATCCTCGACGGTATGACGATCATCGAGAAGATGAACGCGGTCATCGCCGGCGGCGACGTCGTCGACATCACGATGATCCCGAGCTGGACCGTCAACCAGATCCCCCAGTTCGGCGAGGCCGTGGACCAGCTCTTCGAGGACCTCACCCCCCACCTGCAGGGCGACGCCGTCAAGAAGTACCCGATGCTGGCCAACATCGCCACCGACGCCTGGAAGTGGGGGGTCTTCAACGGCAAGCTGATCGGCATCCCCGGCAGCTACACCTTCCCGATGGGCCTGATCCTCCTCTACCGCAAGGACCTCTTCGACGCAGGCGGCTGGACCGCCCCCAAGACCGCCGACGAACTGCTCGCCCTGGGCAAGGAGATCACCGACCCCAAGAAGAAGCGCTGGGCCTTCGGCGACATCAAGCTGATGACCTACCAGCTCTTCCGCGCTCCCAAGGAGTGGGCCCTGTCCGGCGGCAAGCTGGTCCACCGGTACGAGACACCGGAGTTCGAGGCCGCGGTCGCCTTCATGCGCAAGCTCTACGAGGGCAAGCTGATCCACCCCGACATCGTCGGCAGCAAGGGCGCCAACGCCAAGGAGCTGTTCAAGTCCGGCCAGATCCTCATCACCCAGGACGGCTTCGGCGGCTGGAAGGAGATGCTGGAGCAGATGCTCCCGACCAAGCCCGACTTCTGGATCGAGGGACTGCCGCACTTCGGCCACGACGGCGGCGCTCCCGGCTACCACAAGAACGAGGAGCCGGGGCAGTACACCTTCATCAAGAAGGGCCTGGGCAAGGAGAAGGTCGAGGAGATCCTGTCCCTGCTGAACTACCTGGCCGCGCCGTTCGGCACGCAGGAGAACATGCTGTCCGTCTACGGCGTCGAGGGCAAGCACTACACCAAGACCGACGCCGGGGCCCCCAAGCGGACCGACCTCGGCCTCAAGGAGGCCCCGCCGACCTACTTCTTCCTCAGCGGCCGGCCCGACGCGATCACCGAGAGCGAGCTCCCCAGGTACGTGGAGACCGCGGCCACCTGGTACAACGAGGCCGCCAAGCACTGGGCGCCCAATCCGCACGAGGGCATCCGCATCCAGCGGCCCGCCAAGTACGCCGCCCTGGAGCAGCCCACCGAGGACAAGATCCAGGACGTCGTCCGCGGCCGCCGCCCGCTCAGCGAGCTGAAGCAGGTCGTCGAGGAGTGGCGCAAGGACGGCGGCGACGAGAGCCGCGAGTTCTACATGAAGGTGCTGCAGGACAACGGCCGTGCCTGAGAACCGCACCGACGACGTCCCGGCGGGCGACCTGTCCTCGCCCGCCGGGTCGGGAACCACCACCCCGCTCGCCTCGGCCACGCAGCCCGCTCCGACCACGCGGTCCGCTCCGGCCACGCAGTCCGCTCCGGCCACGCAGTCCGCCTCGGCTGCGCAGCCCCGGCCCGCCGCGCCGGTCGCCGCCCGCCGTACCGGTGGCGGGCTCCGCGGCGGCGGCGGCAAGTCCCGCACCGGCGGCAAGCCCCGCGCCCCGATACGGCAGCGGCTGCTGCGCGACTGGCAGCTGCTGCTGATGGCCCTGCCCGCGGTCGGGCTGCTGGCGCTGTTCCACTACGTCCCGCTGCTCGGCAACGTCATCGCCTTCCAGGACTACTCCCCCCACGTCGGGATCGCGGAGAGCCCCTGGATCGGCTTGACCAACTTCCAGTGGCTGCTCACCGACCAGAGCTTCTGGGACGCCACGCTGAACACGCTCACCATCACGGCGTTCCAGCTGGTGTTCTACTTCCCGATCCCGGTCTTCCTGGCGATCCTGCTCGACAGCGTGATGAGCCCCCGGATCCGGTTGTTCGTCCAGAGCATCGTCTACATGCCGCACTTCTTCTCCTGGGTGCTGGTCGTCACGCTGTTCCAGCAGATCCTGGGCGGCGCGGGCCTGATCTCCCAGTTGCTCCGGGCCAACGGCTACGACGGCATCGACATCATGACCAACCCGGACACCTTCCTGCTGCTGGTGACGGCGGAGTCGGTGTGGAAGGACGCCGGCTGGGGGACGATCATCTTCCTGGCCGCGCTGGCGGCGATCAACCCGAACCTCTACGAGGCGGCGGCGGTGGACGGCGCCGGCCGGTGGCGGCGGATGTGGCACATCACCCTGCCCGGGCTGCGCCCGGTCATCGTGCTGCTGTTGATCCTCCGCCTCGGCGACGCGCTCAACGTCGGCTTCGAGCAGTTCTTCCTCCAGCGTGACGCGGTGGGCCGGGAGGCCGCCGAGGTGCTGGACACGTTCATCTTCTGGCGCACGCTCGTCACCGGGGAGTGGAGCTACGGCGCCGCGGCCGGCCTGGTCAAGGGCGTGGTCGGCCTGGTCCTCATCCTCGTGGCCAACAAGGTCGCCCACCGGTTCGGCGAACAGGGAATCTACAAACGATCATGAGTACACGTCCCGTCTGGGAGGAGCGGCCCAGCCTGCCGGGCAGGCTGGCCAAGGGCCTGACCCTGTCCTTCATCGCGCTCATCGTCCTCTTCCCGATCTACATCGTGACGCTCACGAGCCTGTCCCCCGCCGACGCGGTGAACGAGGCCGGCGGCCTGGTGGTGGTGCCCGACGGGTTCTCCCTCGCCGCCTACCGGGAGCTGTTCTCCGGCGGCGTGGTCACCCAGTCCGTGCTGGTGAGCCTCGGCATCACCGCGGTGGGCACGGCGGTGAGCCTGGTCTGCACGGTGCTCGCAGCCTACGGCCTGTCCCGGCCGGGCTCGCTGTTCCACCGGCCGCTGCTGTTCATGATCCTGCTGACGTTCCTGTTCACGCCGGGCATGATCCCCAGCTACCTGCTGGTCAAGTCGCTCGGCCTGATCGACAGCTACTGGTCGCTGATCCTGCCGGGCGCGATCAACGCGTTCAACCTCGTGGTGATGCGGGCCTTCTTCATGAACATCCCGGAGGAGGTGCCGGACAGCGCCCGCATCGACGGGGCGAGCGAGTTCCGCATCCTGACCCGGATCGTGCTGCCCATGTCCAGGGGCGTCATCGCGGTCATCGGCCTGTTCTACGCCGTGGGCTACTGGAACGCCTTCTTCAACGCGATCCTGTACCTGAACGACAACGCCAAGTGGCCGCTCCAGCTGGTGATGCGGCAGTACGTCCAGCAGGGCCAGTCGCTCACCCTCGGCGCCGCGGTGGACACCTCGTCCGGCGGCGCGCTCCCGCCCAACCTGGCGATCCAGATGGCCATCGTGGTGCTCGCACTGCTGCCCGTGCTGTTCATCTACCCGTTCGTCCAGCGCCACTTCACCAAGGGCGTCATCATCGGCGCCGTCAAGGGCTGAACTCCCGATGACCTGCGCACCCGCCTTACGCTTTCCCTCGCCACCCAATGGTGCCAATGTACAATGTGTTTATAGTTAACCAACAAAGGAGGGCGGACATGAGCGTCACCCAGATCGACATCGACGACGAGGCCCTCGCCGAGGCCATGCGCATGCTCGGGACCACGACGAAGAAGGACACCGTGAATGCGGCGCTGCGGGAATACGTCGCCCGCGTCAAGCGCATCGAGGCCTTGGAGAAGCTCTCCGCCCGGGCGGCACGCGGGGAGTTCGACGAGGCCGTCGCGGCCCACGAGAAGGCAAAGCAGGCGCGGAAGGACGCCTTCTCTTGAGGGGTTACCTCATCGACGCCTCCGCGCTGTGGTACCTGCTCCGCACGCCGGAAACACAGGAAGCCTGGACGGACCGGATCACCTCCAGAGCTCTGAACATCTGCGAACCCACCCGGACTGAATTCCTCTACTCGGCGACCGGCCCCGATCATCGGGATGAGCTGGAGACGGAGCTGAACGATCTATGTCGGCTCGCCACCGTTCCCAAGACCGCATGGCGTTGGGTTGAGCAGGCACAGTACAAACTCACCCTGAAGGGGCAACATCGCTCAGCAGGAGCAATCGACCTCCTGCTCTGCGCCACCGCCGTCCACCACGGACTCACGTTGCTTCATGTCGACAACGACTTCGTCACGGTCTCGGCGGTCATGACCGAGCTCCAGCAGCGCGACATTCGCATCCCCTGAGTCATCTCAGAGCGCCTGCACGCGCGGCGGTCATTCCTCCTCGGGGGCGCGGGCGGCGCGTTCGCGGGCGAGTTCGGCCCTCAGTTCCCGGACCTGCTGCTGGAGCTCGAAGATCCGGCGGACGGCGGCCAGGCTCATGCCCTCGCCGATGAGCCGGACGGCGTCCTGGACCGCGCCGATCTCGTGGCGGCTGTAGCGGCGCTGCCCGCCGGAGGAGCGGGAGGGACGCACGACGTCGTGTTCGTCGAGGCGGCGCAGGAACGCCTGCTGGACCTGGAGCATCTCGGCCACCTGGCCCACGGAGTACAGCGCCGCGTGCTCGTCGTCGAACGGCAGGCGGGCCATCGTTCCTCCCTCTCTGACGATCCTTCACCGAAGACGACGAGGTGGGCGCCGCGTTTCCCGGCGCCCACCTCACTGTCGTCCCCTCAGGCCTTGATGGATCTCTGCTCGGCCTTCTGGATCTCGATCTTACGGGGCCTGGCCTTCTCGATCACCGGGATGCGGACCGCGAGAACCCCGTTGGAGTAGGCGGCGTCGATCTTCTCGCTGTCGAGGTGCTCGGACAGGTAGACGCGGCGGGTGAAGGTGCCCATCTGGCGCTCGCGGACGAACAGCCGGTCCTCCTGGCCGTACTCCTCCTCGCGGCGGGCGCTCACCGACAGGACGCCGCGGTCGACGGTCACCTCGATGCTCTCGGGGTCGATGCCGGGCAGGTCGAACTTGAGGAGGACGTCGTCCTTGCGGCGGACGCCGTCCAGAGGCATGGCGGCACCCGTGTTGCCTTCACGCCACCCGAGGGTCTGACGCGCGAGCCGGTCGAACTGACGGTCGAACTCCTGGACGAAGGGGTCGATCGACGTCAGCAGCATGGAGAACCACCTCCGTATGTACAGGCAGGTTTCCTCAGGTCTGCCTTCTCGAAAACCTCTTACTGAAGTTATAAGTTATCGGCAGCCGCGGATGCAAGTCTTCACCGGAAAAATCTTGTACGGCCGCGCCCCGCGTTCCCGTACGGACCCGCCCCTTCCCGTACAGACCCATCAGTTCCTGTATGAGCAGGTACGGACACGTACGGCCCGCACTCCGCAGCTGCGGGGTGCGGGCCGTACGGAGGACGACGTCACGGGGTCAGGACGAGATCCCTGATCCGCAGGTCGCCCCTGGCCACCAGGTAGACGTCGTGCCTGCCGGAGGTCCGGGCGAGGGCGGCGGTGGCGGTGGACCACCGGTAGATCCCGCCGGTGGCGGGCACCGCGACCGTGCCGACGAGCCTGCCGGTCGGTGAGCCCAGGCGGACCTCCACCGACGCGGCGGTGTCCGTGGCGACGCCGAGGGTCACCCCGGTCACGCCCCGGCCGAGGTCGGCGCCGGAGAAGGCGATCCACTCACCGGGGGCCGCCTCGACCGCGTCCCCGCTCGCCTTGGTCTCGTCGACCAGCTCCACCCCGGCGTAGTCGTCGAAGTCGGCGGCCCGGACGGTCCGGGTCAGGTCGCGTGCGGGGATGCGCTCGCCGTCCACCCGGATCGTCGTGCGCTGACGGATGTGGTCGGAGGCCGAACCGACGAGCACGTCGTGGGTGGACGTCTCGACCGCGAAACGGTTGCGGGTCACGTCCCACAGCGCCAGGTCGGCGGTCTTCACCCGGAACGTCACCGTCTTCGACGCGCCCGGGGCGAGGCTCACCCGCTCGAACCCGCGCAGCTGCCTGACCGGCTGCTTCACCCGGGAGGAGTGCTGGCGGGTGTAGAGCTGCACGACCTCGTCGCCGGCGCGCGATCCGGTGTTGGTCACCTTCACGCTCACCCGGTGGCCGTCGCCGTCGCGTACCGCGCGCAGCCCCTGGTAGCCGAAGGTGGTGTAGCTCAGGCCGTGGCCGAAGGCGTACAGCGGCTCGTCGGTGGAGTAGAGATACGTCGAGCCGGTCTTGATGATGTCGTAGTCGAGGATGTCCGGCAGCTCGGTCCCGGCGCGGGGCCAGGTCTGGGTGAGGCGGCCGGCCGGGTTGGCGGTGCCGTACAGGATGTCGGCCAGGGCGTGGCCGGTCTCGGCGCCCGCGTGGGTGGTCCACAGGATCGCCGGGACCTTCTCCGCCAGGCGGTCGATCGTCGTCGGGTAGCTGTTCTCCAGGACCACCACGGTGCGGGGGTTGGCCGCGTGCACGGCCTCGACCAGGGCCCGCTGGCCCTCGGCGAGGTTCAGGTCCGTGCGGTCGTGGGCCTCGCGGCCGTTGATGAACGGCATGCTGCCGACCACGACCACCGCCACGTCGGCGCTCTTGGCCGCCGCGACCGCCTCGTCGATCCCGCTGCGCACCGTCTCCTTGGTGAAGCGGGTGGCGTTCTCGGCGGTGGTGAGCGAGAGGGCGCCGTCGGCGGCGGCCCTGACGTAGACGTCCGGGCCGAACCACGGCTCGGCGGTCTCGTAGCCCGCGTAGCGCAGCAGCGTCGCCCCGTCGGCCTGGGCCTCCAGTTTGAACTGCTCCTGCACGAACCAGCCGGCGGGCTGGTCCTGGGTGTTGGCCAGGGTGGACCAGTTGGCGCGGCTGACGTACTTGCCGTTGGCGACGCTGCGCAGCGTCACGATGCCCGCGCCCCAGTCGAAGACGTCGAACTGCTCGGCCTGTCCCGCCGTGGTCGCCGAGAGCCTCAGGTCGCCGCCCGCGCCGGCCTGGGCGGTGAGGTACCTCCCGTCGGCCTTGAGCGCGATCCGGTCGACGCCCTCGGTGCCGACCGTGCCCGCGGCCCGCTCCCTGATCCCGTCGAGCGGGGTGACCTGGTACGGCAGTTTGCCGGAGTACCAGTCCGTGTAGAGGGTGTCCGCCAGCGGGCCGACGACCGCGACCTTCTCCGTGGCGTCCAGCGGGAGAGCCGGGGGCTCGTTCCCGGATCGGGAGTTCTTCAGGAGCACCATCGCCTCGGTGGCGGCGCGCCGGTTCAGCGCGCGGTGCCCGGGGCTGTCCACCACCGCCTTGGTGATCTTCCCGTACGGCCCGCCGTCCGGATCGAACTCGCCCAGCCGGAAGCGCACGCTGAGGATGTTGCGCACCGTCCGGTCGATGTCGGCCTCGGTGAGCAGGCCTTGGTCGAGGGCGGCGTTGACCGAGGCGACGGTCGGGGCGCCGTTGGTGTCGTCCACCGTGAAGCTGTCCACCCCCGCCTTGACCATCGCCGCGGCGGCCTCGGGCTTGGTGGCGAAGTAGCGCTGGGAGCCGGTCAGGTTGTTGGGACCTCCGGCGTCGGAGACGGTGAACAGGGTCCGGTCCGTCCAGGTCCGCACGCTCGCGTTGAGGTCGGTGACCGTGGCGGGGCGGCCGTTGACGAGGTTGTAGGCGGTCATCACGCCGGTGGCGGCGTCGGCCGAGATCGCGGTCCTGAACGCCGGGATCTCGTACTCGTTCATGACCCGGGGCCGCAGGCTGGAGTTGGCGGTGTCCCGGCGGACCTCGTTGTTGTTGGCCATGTAGTGCTTGAGCACCGGGGCGGTCTTGAGGTGGTCGGGATCGTCGCCCTGCAGGCCCCGGCCGTACGCCGTGGAGATCGCCCCGGTGAGCAGCGGGTCCTCGGAGTAACCCTCCTCGTTGCGGCCCCAGCGCGGGTCGCGCAGCAGGTTGACCACGGGCGCCCAGAGCTGCAGGCCCCACACCCGCGGGTTCTCGGAGTGGTATCCGCGGGCCTCGTCGCCGACGGCGGAGCCGATCCTCTTGACCAGGTCCGGGTTCCAGGTGCTGGCCAGACCGACGGCCTGCGGGAAGACCGTGCCCCGGGCGGTGACGACGTTGCCGCGGTTGTCGATGTCGGTGGACCAGGCGACACCGTGCAGCGCCTCGGTGCCGGTTTTGAACAGCCCGATGCCGAGCCGGTCCACGGCGGGCTGGTACTGGTGCAGCCAGGAGACCTTCTCGGCCAGGGTCAACCGGCCGAGCAGGTCGTCGATCCGCTGCTGGAGCGGGAGTGAGGGGTCGCGGAAGGGGTACTCGGCCTGGGCCTGGGCCTGGGCCTGGGCCTGGGCCTGGGCCGGGGCCGCGCACAGCCCCAGAGCCAGGGCCAGTGCGGCGGCGGCCGCCGCGGGTGTGCGAAGGGGCATCGCTCGACGTCCTTACTTGATCGCTCCCACGGTCACGCCGCGGGTCAGGGTGCGCTGGAAGATCAGGAAGAAGACGACCGCCGGGAGCACGCCGAGCAGCGCCGAGGCGCTGGACATGGTGGCGTCCATCATCTTGTCGCCCTGCAGGACACCCAGCGCGACGGGGACGGTCTGGTTCTCGTTGGAGATCAGGAAGATCAGCGGGAGGAAGAACTCGTTCCAGGTCCAGATGAAGAAGAAGATCAGCAGTACGGAGAGCGTCGGGCGGCTGACCGGGACCACGATCCGCCACAGCGCCCGCCACTTCCCGGCCCCGTCGATCGCGGCGGCCTCCAGGATCTCGTGCGGGAACCGGCCGAGCACCGAGGCGAGCAGGTAGGTCCCGAACGCGCTCTGGATCACCGTGAAGATGATGATCATGCTGAGCCGGGTGTCGTAGAGGCCGGCCTCCTTGGCCAGGTAGTACAGCGGGTAGACCAGCGCCTCCTGCGGGAGCGTGTTGGCCACCAGGAAGACGACCATGATCCAGACACGGCCGCGTACCCGGCCGACGCCGAGCGCGTAGGCGTTGAGGACCGACAGGACCACCGCGAGCACCGCCACCGAGCCGCTGATCAGCAGGCTGTTCCAGAGCTTGCCGCCGAAGTCGACCCGGTTCCAGAACTCGACGATCCCGTCGAAGTGGAGCCCGTCGGGCAGGCTCAGCGGCCCGTTGGCGGAGTAGTCCTCCGGGGACCGCACGGCGTTGAGGGTGACGACGGCGAACGGCACCAGCATCACGACGGCCAGCACGGCCAGCGAGATCAGGACCGAGTACTTCCGGATCATGATTGCCTGTCCTCGTTGTCCTGGATCCGCAGGAAGAGCGCCGTGACCATGATGATCAGCAGGGTGAGCACGGTGGCGATGGCGGCGCCGTACCCGACGTTGGCCTTCTCGAAGAAGTTCTGGTAGCTGAAGTACGACGGCACGAGCGTGGCCCCACCGGGGCCGCCGCGGGTCAGCACGAAGATCGGGCCGAACACCTTGAGCGCCGCGATCGTGCAGGTCAGCAGGACGACGTAGATCTCCGGCCGGATCTGCGGGATCGTGATGTGCACGAACCGCCGCCACCATGACGCCCCGTCCATCTCCGCGGCCTCGTACAGCGCGGGGTCCACCCGCTGCAGGCCCGCCATGAAGATGACGACGGGATACCCGATCTGGAACCAGACCATGATCATCATCACGCTCGGCAGCGCCCAGCCGGGGTCGCCCAGCCAGCTGCGCGGTTCCGCGCCGAACAATCCGAGGAAGGCGTTGAGCGCGCCGAACCGGGGGTGCATGATCCACCCCCAGACGATGCCGGCGACCGCGACCGGCAGCACCTGCGGCAGGTAGTAGGCGGCCCGCAGCACGCTGGCCGTGCGGGGGCCGAACTTCTTGCCCACGTAGTCGAAGAGCGTCGACGCCAGGACCAGCCCGATGATCGTGGGGATGATCGCCATCGCCACGATCAGCGCGACGTTGTTGCGGAACGACGCCCAGAACCGCTCGTCGGCGAAGAGCCGCGTGTAGTTGTCGATGCCCAGCCACCGCGGGTCGCCGATCCCCCGCCACCGGGTGAAGGAGATCCCGATGTTCATCAGGAACGGCACCACGATCACCGCGGTGAACAGCACCGCGCTGGGCAGCAGGAACACCCAGTAGCCACCGGTACGGCGACGCCGGGGGCGCGGCTCCGGCTCGCGGACCGCCTTCGGCCGCGCGGCCGGAGCGTGCACTGCCATCTGTCTCTCCGGGATGTCAGCCGCCGATGTCGGCGAGGTTCTCCTCGTACGGCGCCGCGATCTCGTCGAGCACCTGGGCGGGCGTCCTGCTGCCGTTGATCAGGTTCTGCACCCCGGCGACCAGCACGTCGTAGTAGCCCGGCGCGGGCCAGTCGGGGTAGAACGCCAGCCCGTCGCCGGACGAGAGCTTCGTGAAGTTCTCGATCAGTTCCTTGCTCTTCGGGTCGGTGATCGCGGCGGGGTCGGCCGCCACCGGGACGCCGCCGGAGTTGCCGAGCAGGTTCTGGATCTCCTTCTTCATCGTGATGTCGATGAAGTCGTAGGCCAGGTCCTTGTTCTTGGCGTTCTCCGGGACCACCCAGATGTTCCCGCTCGACCCGGCGCTCATGGTGTTGCCCGGCCACAGGAACGAGCCCCACTCGAAGTCCTTGATCTCGGAGGCGAACCGGCCGTACCACCACGAGCCGGTGACCACGATCGGGTACTTGCCGCCCATGAACGACACGCCCATGTCCTCGGCCTTGATGGCCGCCGAGTCCTTGGCGATGTAGCCCTTCTTCACCCAGTCGGCCATGGTCTCGGCCGCGTAGGTGAACTCGGGTCCGCGGAAGTCGACCTTGCCCTTGTAGAGCTGGAAGCTGTCCACCCACGGGCGCTGCGCCTTGGACAGGGCGAGCTGGTAGAAGATCTGCTGGGCCGGGTACTCGGCGCCGCCGACCGCCAGCGGGGTCACCCCGGCCTCGACGAAGGTGTCCATGGCGGCGGTGAACTCGTCGAAGGTCTTCGGGACCTCGACCTTGTGCTTGGTGAACAGGTCCTTGTTGTAGTAGACCATCACGTACTCGGCGTAGTTCGGGATGCCGAACCACTTGCCGGCGCCCATGATGCCCCGGTCGTCATACTTCGCGGTGGTCTGCAGCGACGGACTGAGCAGCTTGTCCCAGCCGCGCTTGGCCACCTCGGGCGTCAGGTCGGTCAGCAGCCCCTGCTGGGAGAGCAGACCCGCGGTGGCGTTGCCCTTGTTGTACTCCATCACGTCCGGCGCCTCGTCCGAGTTGAGGATCATGCCGGCCGACTGGCGGATCTGCTCGAACGCCTTCTCCTCGAACTGGACTCTGACCCCGGGGTGCGAGGCCTCGAACTGCTTGATCGCCTCGGCCCAGGCCTTGCCCATCGCGCCGTCGGCGCTCTCGTAGTGCCAGAGCTTCAGCACGCGGGGACCGTCGGAGGCGGCGGGCTTGCCCGCCTCCGGCTCGCTGTTCCCGCAGGCGGCCAGGGCCGCGAGCGCGGCCGCCGTGACCAGCGCGACCGCGCCGGTTCTCACCTTGGACATCGTTCTCTCTTCTCCTGTGGGATCCCCCGAGATTTCCTGCGGGCGCCGGGAGTCCTCCCCGGGCGCCGGGAGGCGCGGCTACCGGCCGCCGACCCGCTCGACGCCGGTGATCCGCGCCGGTCCGTCCGCCCGGATTCCGCCGGCGGTCACGGTGACGGTGGTGTCGCCGTCGACGTCGGAGATCACGGCGGTGCCGGTGGCGGTGCCGTACCCGATGAGGGTGATCTCCCCGAACGGGCCGTCGCCGACGGTCTCGCCGGGCTCGGTGAGGACCGGGATGAGCGCGCCGTGCCGGACGAACAGCGGGATCTCCTCCAGCGGCGCCGAGACCGTGACGTACCGCCCGCCCGCGTGCACCTCGCCGGTCCAGTGGTCCACCCAGTCCCCGGCCGGGAGGTAGACCCTCCGGGTCCCGTCCGGCGAGATCATCGGGGCCACCAGCAGGTCGCGGCCGAGCAGGTACTCCAGGTCGGCCTGCCAGGCGACCGGGTCGTCCGGGTAGTCCACGCACAGGGCCCGCATCATCGGCGCGCCGGTCCGGGCGGCCTCGACGGCGGCGGTGTAGAGGTACGGCATGAGCCGGTAGCGCAGCTTCAGCGCGGCCACCGCCTCGGCCTCCACCTCGGGGAACTCCCACGGCTCCCGACTGGTGGTGCCGTGCAGCCGCAGCAGCGGGGAGAGGGCGCCGAACTGGGTCCAGCGGACGTACAGGTCGTCGGTCGGGCGACCGGTGAACCCGCCCGCGTCGTGGCTCCAGAACGGGATGCCGGACAGGCCGTGGGCGAGGCCGCCGCGCAGCGTGCTGCCCATCGCGGGATAGCCGGTGTAGGTGTCGCCGCTCCACTGGGCCGAGTGCCGCTGCCCGCCGAGGAAGGACGAGCGCGCCCAGACCATGCCGTGCCCGGCGACCTCGCGGGTCACCTCCGAGACCACGTCGTTGAAGAGCAGCGTGTAGACGTTGTGCAGGTCGGTGCCGGTCATCCCGTTGAAGGCGACGGCGTCGTGCGGGACGCCCTCGGCGAAGTCGGTCTTGAAGACCTGCACGCCCTGCTCCAGCAGCGGGCGGAGCAGCCCGCGGAACCACTCGGCGGCGTCCGGGTTGGTGAAGTCGACGATGCCGCAGGCCGGGTAGGAGCCGTGCCAGGAGTCGGCCACGTAGACCTCGCCATCCGGCTTCTTCAGGAAATATCCGGCTTCGGCGGCGGCGGGGAAGGCCGGGCTCAGGTGGGAGATGTACGGGTTCATCCAGAGGCAGACCTTGAAGCCCATCTCCTTCAGCTCGGCCAGCATGCCGGCCGGGTCGGGGAAGTTGCCCTCGTCCCAGCGCAGGTCGGACCAGTGCCCGTCGGTCTGCCAGTAGGTGTCCAGGTGGAGCACGTCGCACGGGATGCCGCGCTCGCGGATGGTCCGCGCCCGGTTCATCACCCGCTCCTGGGTGTCCACGAAGAACCCGGAGGAGATCCAGGTGCCGAACGCCCACTTCGGCGGGAGGAGGGGGCGGCAGGTCAGCCGGTCGAACCGGTCGAGGATCTCCGGTGGGGTCGGCCCGGCGATCACGTAGTAGTCGATCAGGTCGTCCGGGACGACGATCTGCACGCAGCTGTGGGTGGTCTGGCAGACGTCGAACTCCACCGGCGCCCCGCTGTCGACCAGCACGCCGTACCCCCGGCTGGACAGGTAGAACGGCACGTTCTTGTAGGCGCGCTGGGACTCGGCCCCGAAGGCGTCGAAGTTCCACATCAGCGGCCGCTGGCCGCGCTTGTTCAGCGGGGTGAAGGACTCGCCGAAGCCGGTGAACGCCTCGTCGGCGGGGGCGGCGAAGCTCTCGTGGTAACCGGCCACCGCGCCGCCGGCCAGGGAGCGGCCGAACGGGAGCGTGCGCAGCCGGCCGCTGATGTCGGTGTGGCCGGGGTCCTGCTCCAGGAGCGTCACCCCGGAGGCGTCGGTGAAGCGCAGGTGCCACGGGGACAGGGTGATCTCCGCCCGGATCGGGCCCGCGTCGACGAGGATCGTCCCGGGCGCGCCACCGCTCCCGTCCGGACCGCCACCCGCGCCGAGCGCGCTCCCGCTCACGCTCACGCTCACCCCGAGCACGTCACCGCCGCCGTCCCCGGCCGGGCCCCGGTGCTCCACCCGCGCCCCGGCGAAGGCGCCCGGGGTGACCATGGAGATGGCCCGCGCCGAACGGGTCCGCGCGTCGGCGTCCTGGCCGAGCCGGACCCGGATCACCCCCTCGCCCGCCACGCCCACCTGGACCACCAGCGTCTCACCGGCCGAGGTCGAGGCCTTCAACGTCACTCCGGCCTCGTCGGCCGCCACCGGCTCCGCCGAGGTCAGCGCAGACAGACCGCCCTCGCCGTGCGCGCGCACGGGCAGTTCCGGCGGGTCGGCGACGAAGTACTCATGCGCGATCAGAGGGGGACGGTAGGGCATGGGGGCTCCAGCGCTCAGACTTTCTGTTCCCGAGTTAGTTTTGCGTCCAAACCAACAAACGTCAATGGCACCGTCTCTCCCGGAAGCACCCGGGCCCGCTGCGCACCCCAGGTGACCAGGAGCGGCGTCCAGGCCGTGATCACGGCCTCCGCCCGGCCCGGTTCCCAGGTCAGGCGTTCGACCCTGCCGCCGCGCACGACCAGCCCGTGCGCCTCGCCGTACGGCCACTCCCGCGGCAGGGCGGGCAGCAGGTCCAGCCGGCCGTACCCGGAGGCCGGGAGCGAGGACCGCACGAGCATGGCGGCCACCACCGCGGGCAGCCCGCCGCAGACGTCCACGTTGAAGATCGCGTCCCGGTTGTGGGTGGAGACCAGGTTCTCCTCGCGCCAGTAGCGGGTGGCCAGCAGCGTCACCGTCTCGTACGCCTCCTCGGCCAGCCCGAGCGCCGCCGCCGCCAGCCCGAGCTGGACGAGCCCGAACGCCATCTCGTCGCTGTCCGATCCCCGCCACCACTCCAGCCGCCGCCGGACCGCGAGCGCCGCTGCGGCCTCCAGCCGGGGATCGGCGAAGGCCGGGTCCCGCTCGTACCAGAGGGGATACAGGTGGGAGGCGTGCCGGTGAGCATGGTTGTCCGCACCGGGACCCGCCGGACCGTCCGCGCCGGGCCCCCCCGCGTCGCCCGTACGGAAGCCCGTCGCGCCGATCCACTCGGCCAGCTCCCCGGTCGGCGCGATCCGGTAGTCCGGGAGCCGGTCCAGGAGCCGCCGCCACCGGGCATGGTCCGTCCCGAGGAGTCCGCCCGCGTGGACGAGGTTGCGCAGCACGTCCCGGGCGACCGCGACGTCCATCGTCGCGTTGACGCACGCCTGGGAGTCGCCCCCGGCGGGAGTGTTCTCCGGCGAGTAGGACGGGACGAAGTCACCGTTCCCCGCCAGGAAGTCCTCATAGAACAGGGCCGTCTCGACCATGAACGGCCAGGCCCGGTCCCGGAGGAAGGCCAGGTCCCCGGTGTGGGCGTAGTAGTCGTAGTAGAGCCTGGCCAGCCAGCCCGCCCCGGCCGTCCAGAAGGTCAGGCACCAGACCGGCCCGAAGTGGTTGTGCAGGCCGTGCGTCGACATGTGGGCGGGGACCAGGATCCCGCGGCAGCCGTACAGCCTGCGGGCGTTCTCCCTGAAGTCCGCCAGCTTGGCCTCCAGCAGGTCGAACACCGGCGTCATCAGCTCCGGCGCCCCGGTCACCGCCAGCCCCGCCACCGCCGAGGCCAGGTTCCCGTCCAGGGTGAAACCGCTGCACCAGGGCGGGCTGTAGGTCCCGCTCCACACTCCCTGCAGGGTCGGCGGCAGCTGCCCCGAACTGCAGATCACCGCGTACCGCCCCGCCTCGACCAGCCGTGTGACCGCCTCCTCCGCGTCCACCCGCACCACGCTCCCCACGACCCCCACGCCCCCCGCCTCCGTACGGCGGCCCAGGCGGATGGAGGAACGGGCGAACAGTTCGCCGTGGACGGCCGCGTGCTCGCGCAGCAGGACGTCGAAATCGGGAAGGACCTCGTCGATCGGGCCCGGTCCGCTGCCGTGGATCACCGTCCGGGCGAGGACGAGCGCCTCACCGTCGATCACGAGACCGTCGGCGCGCGGCTCGGACCCGCCGACGACCCGGCACTCGACCGTGTATCCCCTGATCGCCCCGGGCCACGGCGCGGTGAACTCCGCCTCAAGGAGGAGACGGCCTGGGCCGGTGCTCCGGGCGAACCGGATGGGAACCGGCGGCTCCTCCTCGATCGGAGCCAGCCTCAGCGACCCCCCGGCTCCCGAGTAGCGGATCACCACCACGTCGGCCGGACGGGAGACGAACACCTCCTGCCGCGCCTCCCCCCACTCCTGGGTCACCAGACCCGTCGCGAAGTCACACGCTCTGCGGTAGTCCCCGGACGCGGAGAGGGGAACGAAGGCGAGGGTGGCGGAGGGGACGAGGGGGTCGATCCAGCGGGTGGTCGCGTAGCCGGGGTGTTCCCCGGCGGCGAGTTCGACGACCCGTTCGGCCGCCTCCCGCGGGCGCCCGCCGTACAGCGACGCCCGCAGCCCGGGCAGGGCGGAGGCGGTGGACGGGGGCGGCAGCGGTTCGGTGACCGGCAGGAACAGGCGCTCGTGGGAGAACGTCACCCGCAGGTCTCCCGGCCCGCGGTCCAGACCGCCCGGCCCGCCGGGACCGCCGTAGACGAGGGCTCCCTGGCGGCCGTTGCCGGTGATCAGCGCCTTCTCCCAGTCCCCGGTCGCGTGCCTTGAGACGAATCCGTGATCCATGGATAATTAGTTTAGATATCGTACTAACAAAGGAACCAGAGTGCGCTGGCCGAAAGGGCTCGACGGGTTGTGTTACGGCGGGGACTACAACCCCGAGCAGTGGCCGGAGGAGGTGTGGCACGAGGACGTCCGCCTGATGCGCGAGGCCGGGGTCAACCTGGTCAGTCTCGGCGTGTTCTCCTGGGCGCGGCTCGAACCGGCCGAGGGCGTCCACGACTTCGGCTGGCTGGACCGCGTCCTGGACCTGCTCCACGACGGCGGGATCAGGGTCAACCTGGCCACCCCCACCGCCTCCCCTCCCCCCTGGTTCTCCCTCGCCCATCCCGACGCGCTCACCGTCACCGCCGGCGGGTCCCGGCTCACCCACGGCAGCCGCGACACCTACTGCGTCGCCGCCCCGCCGTACCGCGCCGCCTCCGTCCGCATCGCCCGCGCGCTGGCCGAGCGCTACGCGGACCACCCCGCGCTGGCCATGTGGCACGTGCACAACGAGTACGGCACCTGGTGCCACTGCGACCACGTCGCCGCCGCCTTCCGCGCCTGGCTCCGGCGCCGGCACGGCGCCCTGGAGGCGCTCAACGACGCCTGGACCACTGCGTTCTGGAGCCAGCACTACTCGGCGTGGGAGCAGGTCATGCCGCCCCGCGCCACCCAGTACCTGCCCAATCCCTCCCAGGTCCTCGACTTCCGCCGCTTCCTCTCCGACGAGATGCTCGACCACTTCCGCGAGCAGAAGGCGATCCTGCGTGAGCTGACCCCCGACGTCCCCGTCACCACGAACTTCGTCTTCGGCGACTGGGTCCCGGTCGACCAGTGGAAGTGGGCGCAGGAGGTCGATCTCGTCGCGATCGACCACTACCCGGGCGAGAACCCCCCGGAGGAGACGGCCTTCGCCGCCGACCTCGCGCGCGGCTGGGCGCGGGGCAGGCCCTGGCTGCTGATGGAGCAGGCGGTGGTGACCTACACCGGCCCCCGGATGGTGGCCAAGCGGCCCGGGGAGATCACCCGGCTGAGCCTGTCGCACGTCGCCCGGGGCTCGCGCGGGGTGATGTTCTTCCAGTGGCGGGCCTCGCGGGGCGGGGCCGAGCTCTGGCACAACGGGATGGTCCCGCACGCCGGGCCGGACTCGCGGATCTTCCGCGAGATCCGCGACCTCGGCGCGCTCCTGCCCACGCTCGCCGAGGCCTGCGAGGCGCCGGTCACCGCGACGGCCGCGATCCTGTGGGACACCGAGGCGGGCTGGGCGCTCCAGTCGCCCGGCTTCCCCTCCACGGAGGTGAACTACCTGGATGCCGTACGGCAGGCGCACCGGGTGCTCTACCGGCACGGCGTCACCGCGGACATGGTCCACCCCTCGGCGGACCTGTCCTCCTACGACCTGGTGATCGTCCCCAGTCTCTATCTCGTCTCCGACGAGACCGCCGCCGGTCTGCGCCGCTACGCGGAGACCGGCCCGGGAACCCTCCTGGTCTCCTTCCTCAGCGGGATCGCCGACGAGCACGCGCGGATCCGGCTCGGCGGCTACCCCGGAGCCCTGCGCGACCTGCTCGGCATCCGGGTGGAGGAGTTCCACCCGATCGGCGACCCGGTGACCCTGGACACCGGTGACACCGCCTCCGTCTGGACCGAGCACGTCCACCTGGCGGGGGCCGAGGCCCTGGCGCGCTACCCGGACGGCACCCCCGCGATCACCCGCCACGGCCGGGCCCTCTACCTGTCCACCCGGCTCGACGACGACGCCTACGCCCGTCTGCTCGGGCTCGGCCCCGCCGTCACGGTCGAGACGGTACGGCGCGGCGACCGGCTGTTCGTCATCAACCACGGCGACGAGGAACGGGAGATCCCCGGTAGTCTGCTGCTGCCCCCCGGAGGCTACGCGGTGGTCGGGATTCCCGGTGGCTCCCCGGCGATCCCCCCGTCCGAGACGATGTAGCCGACGTTCAAGTCAGTGTCCAGCCGGATGAAATGATCTGCTGGCACGCTCGGGGCTGCTCGTGAAGGAGGCAACCCGTGCGTCGTCCCACTCCCCTGACGTTCATCCCGCTGACCCTGGCCACCGCGGCCTTCGCCCTGTCGGCGCTGGCCGCCGCGCCCGCCCACGCCGCGACGGCGCCGGCCGCGACCGGCAAGGCCGCAGCGGGGCCCTGCAAGCCCGGTGAGGGTCCCGACCTGCGGGGCCGGGACTTCACCAAGGGCGCCCAGCTCCCCGACAACCTGCGCTGCGCCGACCTGACGGGGGCGAAGCTGGACGACATCGAGTTCGTCCAGGAGGACATGACCGGGGCGGTCCTGCGCGGGGCCTCGCTCAAGCGGACCCGGTTCACCCAGGCCACGCTGAAGTACGCCGATCTGCGCGAGGCCGACTTCACCGAGGCCGACCTCGGGCAGGCGCGCTTCCACCACGCCGACCTGCGCAAGGCGATCATGGTCGACGCCGAGGCGGGGCAGGCCGAGTTCCCGTACGCGAACCTGACGGGCGCCGACCTGACCCGCGCCGTGCTCACCCAGGCCAACTTCACCAGCGCCAAGCTCATCGACGCCGACCTCACCGACAGCACCCCCGGTCAGCTCAAGGGACGCAAGGCCGACTTCACCCGCGCCAAGCTCCACGAGGCCAAGATGGGCCAGGCGAACCTGCAGAACGCCACGTTCAAGGACGCCGACCTGACCGAGGTCGTGTTCACCCAGGCGGAGCTGGACGGGGTCGACTTCACCGGGGCGACGGTCCAGGACGCCGACTTCACCCAGGCCGACGACGCGAACCTGGCGGGCGCCAAGGGCAGCCCGAAGGGCATCGAGCTGCCCGAGCTGCCGGACCCGTCGCCGGCCGGGACGGACCCCGGAACCGAGCCCGCGTCGGCCGATCTGCCGGACGAGAAGGGCGGCTTCTCCGTGGGGCTCGTCATGGTCGTGCTCAGCGCGGTGGGCCTGGCGCTCACCGTGGTGGCCTGGGGCGTCAGCGCCCAGCGGCGGGCCAGGGGGCAGGCGCGGTTCGCCCTCATGCGGCGCGGCGCCGAGGAGGACATCACCCGGCTCGGCGAGGAGATCGACCAGCTCGACTACGAGTTCCAGGTCAGCGGGCACAGCGGCATGACGGCCGACCAGGACTGGCGGCTGGCCATCGACGCCTACGAGGCCGCCAAGAACGCCCTGGTCATGGCCAGGCGCGAGCAGGAGCTGCACGGTGTGGCGCGGGCCATCCAGGACGGCAGGAACGCGCTGACCCGCCTGCGCGCCCGGGTGCGCTGAAGTCCCCGTGTGGCGCCCCAGCTCACCGGGGGTCCGAGGATTGTTACCCATACGTAACTTCTTCCTCCGTTACCAGCGGTAACACCGCGGGATACCGTCGGGTCACTTTTCCCGCACGCGTACCGGCCGCCATCGGCCGGCAAGGACGTGAGGAGACGGCCCGTGAACCACTCCCGCACCCCGCCACGCGCCTCCACCGCCATCACCGCCATCACCGCCGTCGTCACCGCCTCGGCGGTGGTGCTCGCCGGAACCGCCCCCGCCCACGCCGCCGGTCCTGCGACCCCCGCCGCTCACACCACCGCCGTCACCGCCGAATCCTCCGGGACGGCCTCCGGCGCGACCGCGCCCTCCATCCGGTTCGTCACCATCTCCGGCCACGGCGGCACGAAGCTCGCGGCCAACGTCGTCGCCCCCGGCGGCCGGGACGGCGGGCGCCGCCTTCCCCTCGTCGTCCTGCCCACCAGCTGGTCCGTGCCGCAGGTCGAGTATCTCGTCCAGGCGCAGAAACTGGCCTCCGCCGGTTACGTCGTGGTGAGTTACAACTCGCGCGGTTTCTGGCAGTCCGGCGGGAGGATCGAGGTCGCCGGTCCGCGGGACGTCGCCGACGCCTCGAAGGTCATCGACTGGGCGCTGCGGCACACGCCCGCCGACCCCCGGAAGATCGGCATGGCGGGCATCTCCTACGGCGCCGGCATCAGCCTGCTCGCCTCCGCCTTCGACCGCCGCATCAAGGCCGTCGTCGCGATGAGCGGCTGGGCGGACCTCGTCGACTCCATCTACAGCGGACGGACCCAGCACTCCCAGGCCTCGGCCCTCCTCGTCGGCAGCGGTTACCTCACCGGCCGCCCCAGCGCGGACCTCCAGCGGTACATGGAGGCCTTCTTCACCTCGGACCTGAGCCGGGAGTCCGAGATGATCGCGTGGGGGCGGAAGCGCTCTCCCAGCACCTACGTGTCCAGGATCAACGCCAACGGCGCCGCGATCATGCTGGGCAACGCCTGGGGCGACTCGATCTTCCCGCCCAACCAGTACGCCGACTTCTACGACAGGCTCACCGTCCCCAAACGCCTGGAGCTCCGCCCGGGCGACCACGCGACCCCCGAGGCGACCGGCCTGCTGGGGCTCCCGAACGACGTGTGGCGGAACTGCCGCCGCTGGCTCGACCACCATCTCAAGGGCGCGGACAACGGCATCGACCGGGAGCAGCCCGTACGGCTCACGCCTCGCACCGGCGGCCGCGGCGAGGGGTATCCCAGCTGGCGGGCCGTACCGTCCGGGACCCGGAAGATCCCACTCGCCGGCACCCGGCGGATCTCCGCCGGCCTCGACTCGGGGGCGAACGGCGGGCTGATCTTCCTCTCCAGCGCCCTCGACCAGTTCGCCAAGGCCCCGCCGGAGGTCGCGGTCCCCCTGCTCCCGCGCGCCCACACCGCCGTCTGGCAGTCGCGGCCGTACCCGGGCAGGCAGCGCGTGCGCGGCACGGTCACGCTGCGCACCACGGTGACGAGCACCCGGGCCCGCGGCACGGTCATCGCCCACCTCTACGACGTCGGCCCGCTCGGCAGGGGGAAACTGATCACCCACGCGCCGTTCACCTTCCACGGCAAGCGCCCCGGCAGGCCGTTCCCCGTCCACCTGGAGCTGTTCTCCACGGCCTACGACGTCCCCGCCGGTCACCGGCTGGCCCTGGTCGTCGACACCGTCGACTCGCTCTACATCGAGCACAACCCGGACGGGGCCAGGCTCACCTTCTCCTCCCCGGCGGGGAACCCCTCGTACGTCTCGGTCCCCCTGCGCCGCCCGTAACGCTCAGCTCCGCCGGCGCGCTGCCGATGTGACCCGTTGTCAGCTGTGGGCAACGGAGGGGGACGGAGACATCATGCTCCTGGTGGTTCCGCTGTTCGGCCTGTCCGCCATGATCGCCGCCTCCGTGGCCGCCATGGGCTGGGCCCGGCGGCGCCAGGCACCGCTGTTCGGCCTGCTGTCGTTCTTCTCCGCGGGTGTCGCGCTGTGGGCGATCTCCGATGTGATCTCCTTCCTGGTCGGCGACCCCGGCAAGGCGCTGCTGTGGGGCAGCGTCCTGCTCCCGGCGGAGTCCGTCGTCACCGCCGGGTTCTTCTGCCTGGCGGCGACGGTGGCCGACCGCGCCTGGCGGGTCTCGTGGCGCACGGTGGCGCCGCTCCTGATCGAGCCCACGACCTTGATCGTCCTGCTCGCCACCAACCCGTGGCACCGGTTGTTCATCCCCGGAGTCGCCAGAGGGGCCTGGCAGGGCGAGCTCATCCTCCAGCTCGGACCGCTCTACTGGCCGCACGTCGTCTACGGCTACGTCCTGGTGCTCATCTCCCTGGTCCGGGTGGCCCGGGCCCGGCGCCGGGTCCCGCGCGAGCAGCGCTGGATCTACAACTGGACGCTCACCACCGCGCTGCCGCCGATGCTGATCAACCTGGTCGGCCTCCCGCTGGAGAACCAGTACTCGGACATGACGTCCGTCGGGTTCGCCATCACGGTGATCATCGCCTACCGGATGGTGGCGCACCCGACCCTGCCCGAGCAGATCCCGGTGGCACGCCAGCAGGTGTTCGACACGCTCTCCGACGCGGTCATCGTGACCGACCAGCACGGCCGGGTCCTGGACCACAACCCCGCCGCCCGCCGGCTGGTGGAGCGGATCCGCCCGGCCGCGGCGCACCCGCCCGCCGGACCTCGGGCCTCCCACGCCGAACCTCAGGCGTCCCACGCCGGACCTCGGGCCTCCGACGGCGGAACGCAGCCCTCCGCCGCCGAGCCGCGGGCGTCCTTCACCGGATCGTCGATCACCGAGGTGTTCGGCGCGGACCTGCCGCTGCGGGAGACGGCCCAGACCGAACAGTCCCTGCTCGACGTGGGCGGCAGCGGCCTCGACCTGCACCTGCGGATCAGCCCGCTGCACGACCGCAGGGGCGGCTGCATCGGCTGGGCCCTGGCGGCGCACGACGTCACCGAGGCCAACCGGCTCCGCCGGGAGATCGAGGCGGCCAACGCGCTCCTGCGCGAGCAGGTTCTCCGGGACGCGCTGACCGGCCTGTACAACCGCAGGTACCTGATGGACACGCTGCCGGACATGCTGGACGGGGCCGTCGCCTCCGGCGCCCCGCTGAGCCTGGCCGTCGTCGACATCGACCACTTCAAGCAGGTCAACGACACCTACGGCCACGCCGCCGGCGACGCCGTCCTGATCCGCGTCGGCCAGGCGCTCAGCGCCGGCGTCCGGCACGACGACATCGTCGCCCGGATGGGCGGGGAGGAGTTCGTGATCGTCCTGCCCGGCATGAGCGCCGAGGCGGCCCGTACCCGCCTGAACGAGATCCGCGAGGCGGTGGCGGAGGCCCGGACCCGGGCCGGTGAGCACCGGCTCTCGGTCACGGTCAGCATCGGCTTCGCGACCTTCCCCGCCGTCCGGACCGTCACCGAGCTGGTCGACAGCGCCGACGAGGCCCTCTACGCCGCCAAGGGGCTGGGCCGCGACCGCGTCGAGCAGGCCGTGACGCCCGCCCCCGGCGGCACCGTCGTCCCGTTCGGGGCGGACGAGCGCCGGACGGCGTGACCCGGCGCCCGGCGGCGGGCACCGGGGACGGACGCGTCAGATGCCGGTGGGCGTCATCGGCTGCATGAGCCGGCGGGCGGCCTCGGTGATGGAGCCCGACAGGGACGGGTAGACCGCGAAGGTGTGGGCGAGCTGGTCCACGGTGAGACGCTGCTGCACGGCCACCGAGACGGCCAGGATCAGCTCGGAGGCGCGCGGGGCGACCACGACGCCGCCCAGGATGATGCCGGTGTGCGGGCGGCAGAACAGCTTCACGAAGCCGTCGTGGAAGCCCTGCATCTTCGCGCGGGCGTTCGTGGCGAGCGGGAGCTTGACCACGTTGGCGTCGATCTCCCCGGACTCGATCGCCTTCTGCGCGATGCCCACGGCGGCGATCTCGGGGTCGGTGAAGATGTTGGAGGCGACGGTGGCCAGGCGGAGCGGCTGCACGGCCTCGCCCAGGGCGTGCCAGACGGCGATGCGGCCCTGCATGGCGGCGACCGAGGCGAGCATCAGCACACCGGTGCAGTCACCGGCCGCGTAGACGCCGGGCGCGGAGGTGCGGGAGACCTTGTCCACCTGGACGAACCCGCCCCGGTCGAGGGTGACCCCGGCCTCCTCCAGGCCGATCCCGGCGGTGTTGGGGACCATGCCGACGGTCATCAGGCAGTGGCTGCCCTCGGCGGTACGGCCGTCCTCCAGGGTGACGACCACGCCGTGGGGGGTGCGCTTGACCGACTCGGCGCGGGAGCGGCCCATGACGTTCATCCCGCGGCGCCGGTAGACCTCCTCCAGGACCTCGGCGGCGTCGGCGTCCTCGTTCGGCATCATCCGGTCACGCGAGGAGACCAGGGTGACCTCGGAACCCAGCGAACGGTAGGCGCCGGCGAACTCGGCGCCGGTGACGCCGGAGCCGACCACGATGAGGTGCTCGGGCAGCTCCTCCAGGTCGTACATCTGCCGCCAGGTGAGGATGCGCTCCCCGTCGGGCTCGGCGGCCGGCAGGATGCGCGGGGTCGCGCCGGTGGCCACGATGACCACGTCGGCCCGGATCGTCCGGTCGCCCGCCCGGACCACCTGCGGGTCCACCAGCCGCCCGGGAGCCCGGACCACCTCGACGCCCTCGGCGGCGAGCCGCGCCGCGATGTCGGCGGACTGCGCCTGCGCCAGCTCCTTCACCCGCCGGTTCACCAGCGGCAGGTCGGCGACGGGGGTCCCGGCGTCGCCGTCGGGGCCTCCGGAGTAGTGCAGGCCCAGGGTGGCGGCGTCCAGCAGCGCCTGTTTGCGCACGGAGGTCGCGATCAGGGTCTTGGAGGGCACGCAGTCGGTGAGCACGCAGGCCCCGCCGGGGCCTTCCCGCTCGACCACGGTGACCTGTGCACCGAGTTGCGCGGCCACCAGCGCCGCCTCGTATCCGCCGGGCCCGCCACCGATGATCACGATCCTTGTCACTACCCCATTGTCCCGCATCCCGGGAGCGGTCCGCCGCCAGGTCCCGTGGAACACACCCGTGATCTCGGCCGACGGGTGAGTTTTCGGTTGATCGTGGATTAGGCTTGGATGCCGTGCCTGTCTACGCCGCCTACGGCAGCAACATGGACCCCAAGCTGATGGCCCAGCGGGCCCCGCACTCCCCCATGCGGGGGACGGGATGGCTCCAGGGCTGGCGCCTGACGTTCGGCGGGGACGACCTCGGCTGGGGAGGCGCGCTCGCCACCATCGTCGAGGACCCCGCCGAGGAGGTCTTCGTCGTCCTCTACGACGTCCCCGAGTGGGACGAGACCTCCCTGGACCAGTGGGAGGCCGCCACGCGCGGGCTCTACCACAAGGTGCGCCTGCGGGTGCAGACCCTGGACGGCGAGATCGTGGCCTGGTTCTACGTGCTCGACGGCTACGAGGGCGGCCTGCCCTCGGCGCTCTACCTCGGCACCCTGGCCGACGCCGCCGAGAGCGCCGGAGCCCCCGACGACTACGTCAAGGCCCTGCGCATCCGCCCCTGCACGTCCCTGGGCGGGCAGGGCCTCGACTGAGCCCGGGCCGGGGCCGGGACCCGGTCAAGAACCCGGATCGGGGCCTGTCCCTGGCGTGATCCGCAGGCCCCGGCGAGTAATCTCGGTGGGATGACCAATGACCCATATGCACTCGCCACGGACGCCGCGGTCGCGCTGAAGGGCGCGACCGGGATCGATTCCTTCGATGTCGCGCTGGTGATGGGATCGGGCTGGGTCCCGGCCGCCGACGCGCTCGGCGAGACCGTCGCCGAGATCCCGGTGACCGACCTGCCCGGTTTCACGCCCGCCGCCGTGGCCGGTCACGCGGGCCGGATCCGTGCCGTGCGGACCGGTTCCGGCAAGAACGCGCTGATCTTCCTCGGCCGCACCCACCTGTACGAGGGGCGGGGGGTCGAGCCGGTCGTGCACGGGGTACGGACCGCGATCAAGGCGGGAGTGGGCACGGTCGTGCTGACCAACGCCGCAGGCGGCCTGCGCCCGGAGACCCAGAAGGTCGGCGAGGCGATCCTGATCAGCGACCACATCAACCTGACCGGCGCCAACCCGCTCACCGGGGCCACCTTCATCGACCTCACCGAGGTCTACTCGCGGCGGTTGCGCGCCCTGGTCCGCGAGGTGGAGCCGGCCATGGCCGAGGGCGTCTACATCGCCTTCCGCGGCCCGACCTACGAGACCCCGGCCGAGATCCAGATGTGCCGGACCATCGGCGGCGACATGGTCGGCATGTCCACCGTGCTGGAGGCCGTCGCGGCCCGCGAGGGCGGGGCGGAGGTCCTCGGCATCTCCCTGGTCACCAACCCCGGGGCCGGTCTGGTCGGCGAGCCGCTGAACCACCAGGAGGTGCTGGAGGTCGGCCGCGCCACGGCCACCCGGATGGGCGCCCTCCTCGCCCAGGTCGTCAACAAGCTGTAGGCGGAGCGATCATGAGCAGCGATCTCGTACGGCTCGCGCGGGCCTGGCTGGACCAGGACCCGGACCCGGAGACCCGGGGCGAGCTGGAGGCACTCCTGTCCGGCGGCGACGAGGCGGCGCTGCGCGACCGGTTCCGGGCCAAGCTGGAGTTCGGCACGGCGGGGCTCCGCGGTGAGCTCGGCGCCGGTCCCAACCGGATGAACCGGGTCACCGTCATGCGCGCCGCCGCCGGCCTGGCCGCGGTCCTCGGCCCGGGGCGGCACGTCGTCATCGGCTACGACGCGCGGCACAACTCCGACGTCTTCGCCCGCGACACCGCCGCCGTGCTCACCGGCGCGGGGCTGCGCGCCTCGGTGCTGCCCGCGCCGCTGCCCACCCCCGTGCTCGCCTTCGCCGTCCGCCACCTGGGGGCGGACGCGGGCGTGACCGTCACCGCCAGCCACAACCCGCCCCGCGACAACGGTTACAAGGTCTACTGGGGCGACGGCTCCCAGATCGTGCCGCCGATCGACGTGGAGATCTCCACGGCCATCGACGCCGTCGGCCCGGTCTCGGAGCTGCCCCTCGGCTCGCCGGACGATCCCGCCTGGACCGAGCTGGGCGAGGAGATCACGGCGGCCTACCTGGAGGCGGTGACCGCCCTCCCGCTCGGTGACGCCCGCGACCTGCGGGTGGCCTACACCCCGCTGCACGGCGTCGGCGGCGCCACGCTCGCCGCCGCCTTCCGCGCCGCCGGATTCGACGCCCCCGAGGTGGTCGAGGCCCAGGCCGCCCCGGACCCGGATTTCCCGACCGTCGCCTTCCCCAATCCCGAGGAGCCCGGCGCGATGGACCTCGCGCTGGAGCTGGCCGGACGGATCGGCGCGGACCTGGTCCTGGCCAACGACCCGGACGCGGACCGCTGCGCGGTGGGCGTGCCGCTGCCCGGGGGCGGCCACCGGATGCTCACCGGTGACGAGGTCGGCGCCCTGCTGGGCGAGCACGTGATCCGGCACACCTCCGGCGAGCGCCTGGTGGCCACCACCATCGTCTCGTCGTCCCTGCTCGGCAGGATCGCCGCCGAGTACGGCGTGCGCTACGCCGAGACCCTCACCGGCTTCAAGTGGATCATGAAGGCGGGTTCCGGGCCGGACGGGCACGGTGGGGCCGGGGCCCGCCTGGTCTACGGCTACGAGGAGGCCCTGGGCTACAGCGTCGGCTCGGACGCGGGCCTGCCCGTCCACGACAAGGACGGCATCGGCGCGGCCCTCACCGTCGCCGGCATCGCCGCCGGGGCCAAGCGGGACGGCCGCACCCTGCTCGACCTCCTCGACGACCAGGCCCGCCGGTACGGCCTGCACGCCACCTCCCAGCTCTCGGTCCGGGTGAGCGACCTCTCCCTGATCGCCGGCGCCATGGCCCGCCTGCGCGCCGCCCCGCCGGCGGAGCTGGGCGGGCGGAAGGTCGAGTCGGCAGAGGACCTGAGCCTCGGCGCGGGGGGCCTGCCGCCCACCGACGGCCTGCGTTACCTGCTGTCCGGCGGCACCCGCGTCGTGGTCCGGCCCTCGGGCACCGAGCCCAAGCTCAAGTGCTATCTGGAGGTCGTGGTCCCGGTGACCGGTGACGTCGCCGACGCGCGGGCGCGTGCCGTACGGGACCTGGAGGCGTTGAAGCTGGATCTGGCGGCCGCGCTGGACCTCCAGGGCGTCTGAGGGACGGTTCCCGCGCCGGAGGGGCCCGGTCCGGACCGTCCCAAGCATGGGACAACCACGACCGATGGTTTCATCCGTGATGGTCTCGCGGCTGACAGTCTCATGGATGAGACTGTTGGAGGGCGATGGACCGTTTCTTGGAAAGGGCCCCTGAGCTGGAGAGACTCCAGCGGGCCCTGGCCCGGGTGGAGTCGGGCGGGCGGGGCGGCCGGCCGGGACGGGCCGTCCTGCTGCGGGGCCGCCGCCGCGTCGGCAAGTCCAGGCTGGTGGAGGAGTTCGTCCGGCGGTCGGACGTGCCGCACCTGTTCTACTCCGTCATCCCCGGGTCGCCGGACCGGCAACGCCGGGAGTTCCTGGAGGCGGCTGCCGCCTCCACGCTGCCCGGCGCCCCGTCTCTCGCCGGCCGGACGGCCGGGTCCTGGGAGGAGGCGCTGCGGCTCGTGGCGGAGGCCGTCCCCCGGGACTCCCCCGGCGTCATCGTCGTGGACGAGTTCCCCAGCCTGCTCGCGAGCGACCCCGGCGTCGAAGGCGTCCTGCAGCTGGTGTTCGCCCGGGAACTGTCCCGCCGCCCCGTCCTGCTCATCCTCGTCGGGTCGGACGCCGCGACGATGGAGGCGGTCAACCAGCCCGGCAGGCCTTTCTACATGCGGGCCGCCGAGATGGTGCTCCACCCGCTCACGCCCGCCGATCTGGCCTCGGTCCTGGAGCTGCCCGCGGCCGAGGCCGTCGACGCCCACCTGGTCTCCGGCGGCCTGCCGATGATCTGCGCGCGCTGGCCCCGGGGCCTCGCCGTCCGGGACCACCTCCGCCCGGCCCTGGCCGACCCGGCGTCCGCGCTGCTGGTGACCGGCGAACGCGCCCTCTCCGCGGAGCTGGCGCCGGACACGCAGGCCCGGACCGTCCTGGAGGCCGTCGCCTCGGGGGCGCGCACCCACTCCGCGATCGGCCGCGCCGTACCCGAGGTGCCCAGGGCCTCGCTCAACCGCGCGTTGCAGTCCCTGGTGGAGCGGCGCCTCCTCGTCGCCGAGCTGCCCCTGTCCGTCCGGCCCTCGCGCGAGACCCGCTACCGGCTCGCGGACACGCACCTGTGGTTCTGGCTCGCCTTCGCCGGTCCCCGGCTCCCGGAGATCGAGCGGGGCCGGGGCGACCTGGCCCTGACCCGCGTGCTCCGGTCGTGGGAGGCGTGGCGGAGCGCCGCCGTGGTGCCCCTGGTCCGGGAGTCCCTGCGGCGGATGGACGGACTGCCGCGCGGGACCGGGGCGGTCGGCGGCTACTGGACCCGCGCCGGCGGCCCGGAGATCGACGTCGTCGGGACGGACCGCGAGCCGGTCGGCGAGAGGATCACCATGACCGGCGCGGTCGCGTGGCGGGAGGACCGGCCGTTCGACCGGCGCGACCTGGACGCGCTCATCGTCCGCCGGTCCAAGCTGCCGGGCGCCGACGCCGGGGTCCCCCTGTTCGCCGTCTCCCGGAGCGGCTCGGCGACCGCGGAGGTGACCCTGGTCACCCCCGAGGACCTCGTGGCGGCCTGGCGCCCCCGTGACGCCTGACGCCTGACGTCGACGCCTGACGCGGAACGGCCGGGGAGCCGCGGCGGCGACTCGCGGGACGTCTCTCAGGAGACGACGACGGCCGCCACCACCAGGGCGATCGCGGCGCCCAGCACGGCCAGGGCGAGCGGCGCCCAGGTGACCCGCATGGCGCCCGGACCCGGCGCCACCCCGGGTCCGGAGCCGGGGCCGGAACCGGGCACGGCTCCGGCGTCCGCCGGGGTTCCCGATGCCCGGCCGGGACCTCTCGCCGCACGCTTGGCGGCCTCGGCCCGCTCGGTGATCTGCTCGGCCACCCAGTCGGTGTGCGTCCTGCCCGCCAGGGCCTCGGCCGCGGCCTGCTCCGCCGCGGTCCGGACGGGCTCGGTGGCGAGCCCGCGTGCGGAGGCGGGCCGCTGTGCGCGCCGTACGGCCGACGCCCGCTCCCTGGAGGTGGTCTGCGGCGTCCAGCACCGCACGGCACGGCCGCCGGACGAGATCGTGATCGCGTGCGAGACCGTGACGTCGTCCACCGCCGTCCAGGGGACGGAGACGTTCCTGAATGGGTTGCGGACCAGCACGCCCTCCTCGGTGAGGACGATCGCGGGGCGCAGGCAGGTGACGACGACCACCGCCGTCAGCACCCCCAGGACCGCCGCCGCGACCAGCGACGGCGGCCCGCTGTAACGGACGACCAGGTCGACCGCGTTGAACGCGGCGAACGCCACCCACACCCAGCCGAGGATCAGTGCGAACTTCGACCGGAAGACCTGTTTCACCGGATCACCCCATCCGCCGGCCGGCCCGCCCCGGCTCGCGCGGGCTCGCTCACCCCTGCCACTTCAGCTGCGCGAAGCCGGGCTTGATGACCCCGTTGATGAGCGCCAGCCGCTCGTCGAACGGGAGGAACGCCGACTTCATCGCGTTGATGGTGAACCACTGCATGTCGTCCCAGCCGTAGCCGAACGCCTCCGAGAGCTTGGCGAACTCCTCCGAGACCGTGGTCGCGCTCATCAGGCGGTTGTCGGTGTTGACCGTCACCCGGAAGTTCAGTCGGCGCAGCAGGCCGATCGGGTGCTCGGCGATGGACGGCGCCGCGCCGGTCTGCAGGTTCGACGTCGGGCACATCTCCAGGGGGATGCGCTTGTCCCGGACGTAGGCCGCCAGGCGGCCGAGCTTGGCCTCGCCGTTCGCGGACACCGCGATGTCGTCGATGATCCGGACGCCGTGGCCGAGCCGGTCGGCGCCGCACCACTGGATCGCCTGCCAGATCGACGGCAGGCCGAAGGCCTCGCCGGCGTGGATGGTGAAGTGGGCGTTCTCCCGCTGGAGGTACTCGAAGGCGTCGAGGTGGCGCGTGGGCGGATAACCCGCCTCGGCCCCGGCGATGTCGAACCCGGCGACGCCGACGTCGCGGTAGCGGACCGCGAGCTCGGCGATCTCCATGGACCTCGCCTGGTGGCGCATCGCCGTCAGCAGGGTGCCCACCCGGATGCCGCGGCCCTCCGACCCGATCCTGAACCCCTCCAGGACGGCCTCGATGACCTCTTCGAGGCTCAGGCCCGCGGAGGTGTGCTGCTCGGGTGCGTAACGCACCTCGGCGTAGACCACCCCGTCGGCCGCGAGGTCCTCGGCGCACTCGGCGGCGACCCGGATCAGCGACTCGCGCGTCTGCATGACGCCGACCGTGTGGTCGAAGGTCTCCAGGTAACGCTCCAGCGAGCCGGAGTCGGAGGCCTCCTGGAACCAGGTCCGCAGGGAGCCCGGGTCCGTCGTGGGCAGCTTGTCGTAGCCGGTCTCGCGAGCCAGGTCGACGATGGTCTCGGGCCGCAGACCACCGTCGAGGTGATCGTGGAGCAAGACCTTGGGAGCCCGGCGGATCTCCTCAAGAGTGGGTAGCTGACTCATTTCGTAATCCTACTGCTCCGGGCCTGATCAGCCGTCTCGTGTGAGATGTGGTGATTCCGCGAGCCGCCCGGCGGCCGGGCGTCCCGGGACGGGGACTATTCTTCGCGGTTGACCGTCTCCGGAGAGAAGGCCGGCAGGCAGACCGCGACGTACTCGGCGCCCTCGGGACCGCAGCTGTAACGGACCTTCTCCCCGGGCTCGCTCACGAACGCCTGCCCGGCGTGGACCTCGGTGCTTCCCTCCGCGTGCTCCACCACAACCGTGCCCGCCAGCACCAGGGTGTACTCGGCGAACTGCGGCGTCTGGGCGGGCTCGTCCCATCCGGCCGGGGCCTTCATGTGCGCGATCGAGATCTGCGCGTCACCGCTGTTGACCCGGCCGACGTACTCCTCGATGACCTTGCCGCCGGGGACCGGGATCCGTGTCGCGCTGTCGATTTTCCGTACCATCAGCCCATTCTGTCACCGGCCCCGGCGGCGGTCTCAGTTGGCCACGTCGATGACCAGCCGGTTCGGCTGCTTCTGCTCCAGCACGCGGAAGCCGGCCTTGCGGTCCAGCACGATGCCGACGCCCACCACGGCCTCGAAGTCGCCGGTCCTGACGACGTTGCGCACGTTGCCCAGGTCGGCCTGGAAGATCGGCCCGCCGGTCCAGGTGGGCTTGCCCGACTCGGTGTGCGCGTTGGCCGGGGTGATCGTCACCTGGAGGTAGGCGCCGCCGGTGACGTCGATGGGCTCTCCGGAGCCGTCCTGGACGAGCTCGGGGACCCACTCGACCCGGTATCCCGGGAGGCTCCCCTTGAAGTCGACCACCACGCGGTCGAACCCCCGGTGCCGGGCGAACCGCACGCCGGTGACGAGGGGCGGGGCGTCGGGGCTCCGCTCGACCTCGACCCCCTTGGTGCTCGTCGGCGGCTTCAGCCGGGTCGCCGCGGACGGATCGGACCCCGCCGGGGAGGCGGAGGCGGGCGGAGAGCCGGCCGGGGCCCGCGACGGGGAGTCGTCCCGCGGGGGCACCGTCCCGGTGACCGCCGCGGGCGGGGCGTCCGAGGGAACGGCCTGGCTCGTCCCGCTGCCGCACCCGGCCAGCAGGACGAGCGGGACGACCAGGGAGAGAGCGGCGCGGGAACGGTTCATCGTATGCCTCCTACCTGGTAGGACGCCTGACGACCCGGAATGGTTCAGCCCCGTCCGGCCGGATCGCGGAAGCCGCCGCCGTGGGGCCCCGGAATCCCACGGCGGCGGGGCTCGCGCCTCCGGCGGATCCCAGGTGTCCGCCGGAGACGCGAGGGCTCTCGGAGGGTGGTCTCAGACGGCCTCCAGGACCTTCTCCTCCTCTACCGCGGCGGCCCGCCGGGACCCGCGCAGCCCGGTGAGGGCGATGACGAGGCCGAGCACGCCCAGGACGGCGGAGACCGTGATCGCGGAGCGGAAGCCGTCGAGCGGGTCGGCGCTCGTGCTGGAGGTCAGCACCGCCGTCACGATCGCCAGCACGACCGCGCCGCCGACCTGGCCGGAGGTGTTGAGCAGGCCGGAGGCCAGGCCCTGCTCGTCGTCCACGACACCGTTGGTGGCCTGGATGTTGAGCGAGGGGAAGGACAGCGCGAAGGCGACGCCCAGCAGGACCATGCCGGGGATGACCAGCGTGGCCAGGCTGGGATGGGCGTCGATCTGCAGGAAGAACACGTATCCCCCGGCCAGGGCCGCCGAACCGATCGCGATCAGCCGTCCGGTGCCGAAGCGGTCGGCCAGGCCGCCCATCTTGGTGGAGGTCACCGCCACCAGCAGACCGGCGGGCAGGAAGGCCAGTGCGGTCTCCAAGGCGGACCAGTGCAGGAAGTTCTGGAAGTACTGCATGGCGACGAACTGGAATCCGACGTAGGAGCCGAACAGGATCACCAGGCCGAGGTTGGCGCGGACGATCGGGCCCGAGCGCAGGATGCCGAGCCGTACCAGCGGGTGCTTCACCTTCCGCTCGGCCAGCACGAACAGGGCCAGCAGCACGGCGGCGCCGATCAGCGAGCCGACGGTGCGGGCCGAGCCCCAGCCCGCCTCGGGGGCCTCCACCACGGCGAAGACCAGCAGCAGCATCGAGGCGGTGATGGTCACGGCGCCGATGAGGTCGTAGCCGCCCGGGGCCCGCTCCTCCCGGTTCTTGGGCAGGAACTTCAGGGCCGCGACCAGGGCGATGATCGCCACGGGCGCGGGCATGAGGAACGTCCAGCGCCAGCCGAGGCTGGTGAGCAGGCCGGACAGGACCAGGCCCAGGGAGAAGCCGCTGGCGCCGGAGGCGGTGAAGATGCTGAGGGCCCGATTGCGGGCCGGGCCCTCGGCGAAGGTGGTGGTGATGATCGACAGGGCGGCGGGGGCGGTGAAGGCGGCGCTGATGCCCTTGACGAACCGGGCCGCGATCAGCAGGGTGCCGTCGCTGACCAGACCGCCCAGGAGGGAGGCCACGGCGAAGACCGCCAGCGCGACCAGGAAGACCCTGCGCCGCCCGAGCAGGTCGGCGGTCCGGCCCCCGAGCAGGAGCAGACCGCCGTATCCGAGCACGTAGCCGCTGACCACCCACTGGAGGGCGGAGGTGGACAGACCGAGGTCCGCCTGGATGGACGGCAGGGCGACGCCCACCATCGAGACGTCCAGCGCGTCAAGGAAGACCACTGCGCACAGCACCGTGAGCGCCGCCCAGAGACGGCCGTTCCAGCGCTCGTCGTGCATGCGCTCATCGTGTGTCGAGGAGATCATGTCGTCAGACAATACATGCACACGCATCTAATGCAAAGGCATTTAATTCGAATGCATCTAATGTTCACGCATGGTACGATCCGCCGCATGAGCGAGGAGTCCGCCGTCCAGGCCTGGCGCGAGGTGCTGGCCAGGCACGCCTCGATCTCCTGCGCCCTGGAGCGGGAGCTCTCCGACAAGCACGATCTCGGCGTGAGCGAGTTCGAGGTCCTGGAGCGCATGGTGGAGCGCGACCAGGAGAAGTACCGCGCCCAGGAGATCGCCGACGCCGTGCATCTCAGCCAGAGCGCGTGCTCCCGGGTGATCGCCCGCCTGGAGAAGGCCGGTCTGGTGCGCCGCGGGATGTGCGAGGCCGACCGGCGGGGCATCTACGTGGTCATCACCGAGGAGGGCCGGGCCCGCCACGCGGAGGCGCGGCCCACCCACCGCGCGGTGGTCCTGCGCGCCTTCTCTCCCGACGCTCCCCCGCTTCCGCCCTGCCCCCTCCCCGGCGAGGCGCCGGTCCCGGAGACGGCCGACGCCCTCTGAACGCGCGCGTTCCCGGCCGCCCGCCGTACGGCGGGCGGCCGGGAACGCGGATCAGGCGGTGATGCGGTCGATCACCAGGGGGAGCATGTCCTGGTCGCCGGAGTCCCCGACCGCGTAGGCGCCCTCCAGCGCGGCCAGCGCCCGCTCGAAGCGGGAGGTCTCGTCGGCGTGCAGGGTCATCAGCGGCTGGCCCTCGCGGACCAGGTCGCCCGGCTTGGCGTGCAGCATGATGCCGGCGCCGAAGGACACCGGGTCCTCCTTGCGCTCCCGGCCGGCCCCCAGCCGCCAGGCGGCCAGGCCCACGCCGTACGCGTCGAGCCTGGTCAGCACGCCCGACGAGGGCGCGGTGATCTCCATGGTCTCGGCGGCCCGGGGCAGCAGGGCGTCCGGGTCACCGCCCTGAGCGGTGATCATCCGGCGCCAGGCGTCCATCGCCGAGCCGTCCTTCAGCGCCTCCTCCGGATCCTTGCCCCCGGTCACGCCCGCCGCCTGGAGCATCTCGCGCGCCAGCCGCACGGTCAGCTCGACCACGTCCGCGGGCCCGCCGCCGGCGAGCACCTCCACGGACTCGGTCACCTCCAGCGCGTTGCCCACCGCGCAGCCCAGCGGGCGGTCCATCGCGGTGAGCAGGGCGACGGTGGTCACCCCGGCGTCGGTGCCCAGCTCGACCATGGTCGTGGCCAGCTCGCGGGCCCGGTCCACGGTCTTCATGAACGCCCCGGAACCGACCTTCACGTCCAGGACCAGCGCGCCGGTGCCCTCCGCGATCTTCTTGGACATGATCGAGGAGGCGATCAGCGGGATCGACTCGACCGTGCCGGTCACGTCCCGCAGCGCGTAGAGCTTCTTGTCGGCCGGGGCGAGACCGTCGCCCGCCGCGCAGATGACCGCGCCGGCCCTGCCCAGCACGTCGAGCATCTCGTCGTTGGAGAGCGAGGCCCGCCAGCCCGGGATGGACTCCAGCTTGTCCAGCGTGCCGCCGGTGTGGCCCAGGCCGCGCCCCGACAGCTGCGGGACGTAGCCGCCGCACGCGGCGACCAGCGGGGCCAGCGGCAGGGTGATCTTGTCGCCGACGCCGCCGGTGGAGTGCTTGTCGGTGGTACGGCCCGGCAGCGCGGACCAGTCCATCCGCGACCCGGAGCGGATCATCGCCTGGGTCCACTCGGCGATCTCCCGCCGGGTCATCCCGTTGAGCAGGATCGCCATCGCGAGCGCGGACATCTGCTCGTCGGCGACCACACCCCCGGTGTAGGCGTCGATCACCCAGTCGATCTGCTCCCGGGACAGCTCGCGGCCGTCCCGCTTGGTGACGATGACGTCGATGGCATCCATGATCAGGTCCCCCGGCTCAGATCATCGGGACCGAAGGCGTACGGCAGGATCTCCGCCATCGGCTTCGGCCCGTCCACGGTCTCCACGAGCAGGTCGTTCCCGCCGAACTCGAACAGCAGCTGGCGGCAGCGCCCGCACGGCATGAGCAGCTCCTCGTGCCCGTCCACGCAGGTGAACGCGACCAGGCGGCCGCCCCCGCCCGCCTGGAGCGCGGAGACCAGCCCGCACTCGGCGCACAGGCCGACCCCGTAGGAGGCGTTCTCCACGTTGCAGCCGGACACGATCCGCCCGTCGTCCACCAGCGCGGCGGCGCCCACCGGGAACTTGGAGTACGGCGCGTAGGCGTTGCCCATCGCCCGTACGGCCTCGGCACGCAGCGCGTCCCAGTCGATGTCGGTGGCGTCCGTCATTTCGCCTGGCCCTTCCGGTACGGCAGGCCGTCGGCGGCCGGCATCCGCAGACGCTGGGCGGCCAGCGACAGCACCAGCAACGTGGTGATGTGCGGGGTGACCGAGGTGAACTGCGCCGGGATGCTGTCGGTCAGGGCGAAGAGCACGAACACGATGACCGCCGCGGAGCCGGTGATGATCGCCGCCTGGGTGCGCTGCTGCCGTACGAGCTGGTAGACCGCCACGGCGGCGATCAGGATCGCCACGAGCAGCAGGAGCGCGTGCACGGACTCGCCGCCCCGGCGCAGCTGGAGCGCGTCGGTGTAACCGAACAGCCCCGCGCCGGCCGCCAGGCCGCCCGGCCGCCAGTTACCGAAGATCATGGCCGCGAGACCGATGAAGCCGCGCCCGCCGGTCTGGCCCTCCCGGTAGGCGCTGGAGGCCACCAGCGACAGGAACGCCCCGCCCAGACCCGCGAGCGCGCCGGAGACGACGACCGCCACGTACTTGTAGGTGTAGACGTTGACGCCGAGCGACTCGGCCGCGACCGGCCGTTCGCCGCAGGAGCGCAGCCGCAGGCCGAAGGCCGTCCGCCAGAGCACGTAGAACGTCAGCGGGACCAGCAGGATCGCCAGGATGGTGAAGAGCGAGACATTGGTCAGCAGACCCCGGAGGATCCCGGCCAGGTCGGACACCAGGAACCAGTGCCTGGCCTCCAGATCGGCCAGCGGCCCGCCGATGCCCGGCACGCTCACGACCCCGGGCTTGGGCACGGGCGGCGACTGGGTGTCGCCGCCGCCCGGCATCTCGGCGAAGGTCACCTTGGACAGGAAGACGGTGATGCCCCCGCCCAGGATGTTGATCGCGACGCCGGAGATGATGTGGTCGACGCCGAAGCTCACGGTGGCCACCGCGTGCAGCAGGCCGCCGATCAGGCCGCCGACCGCACCGGCGAGCACGCCCGCCCACGGGTTGGCGAACTGGATCGCGCCCCAGGCGCCGGCCCAGGTGCCCAGGATCATCATGCCTTCCAGGCCGATGTTGACCACGCCGGCCCGCTCCGACCACAGGCCGCCCAGGCCCGCCAGGCCGATCGGCACCGCCAGCGCGACGGCCGCGTTGATCGCGCCCGCCGAGGTGAGGTCCTCGGCGCCGGTGAAGAACCGGGTGACCGAGAGCAGCAGGACCAGCGCGCCCAGGCCGATCAGCAGGAGCCGCCAGGTGAGCTTGAACTTCCCGGCGGTCGCGACCGGCTCCACCGGAACCTGGCCCGTCTTCAGGCCGCTTGCGCTCATACCGACGCTCCTTCAGCTCGCGGCGGGGTCCCGCTCGCCAGTTCCCTGCTCACCCGGCGCTGCTCCGCCGTGATCTGGTAACGGTGGACCAGCTCGTAGGCGATGATCACCGAGAGCACGATCGTGCCCTGCATGATCTGGACGATCTCGGGGGCGATCTCGTGGATCTGGAGGATCTCCGACGAGGTGCCCAGGAAGGCCCAGAGCAGGGCGCCGAAGGCGATGCCCACCGGGTGGTTGCGGCCCAGCAGCGCGATGGCGATGCCGGTGAAGCCCAGCCCGGTGGGAAAGTCCAGGCTGTAGGTGTAGGACGCGCCGAGCAGCTGCGGCATGCCGATCAGGCCCGCCGCCGCGCCGGACATGATCATCGCGATCAGGACCATCTTCTTGACGTTCACGCCGCTGGCGACCGCGGCCGACTCCGAGCGGCCGGTGGCCCGCAGGTCGAAGCCGAAACGCGTCCGGTTGAGCAGCACGTGGTAGCCGACGCCCACGACGACCGCGAGGATGATCAGGCCGAACACCTTGTACTCGGTGCCCGGGATGATCGCCATACCGGGCACCTGCCCGGACTCGGGGATCGGCTTGGTGCCGATGTTGTTGCCGACCTGGACCGCCAGGCGCTCCCGGTTGAGCAGCCACGAGCCGAGGCTGGTGGCGATGGCGTTCAGCATGATCGTCGAGATGACCTCGCTGACCCCGCGCTTGACCTTGAGCAGCGCCGCGATCGAGGCCCAGCCCGCGCCGACCAGCATCGCCACGAAGATGATCAGGGCGACGTGCAGCGGGCCGGGCAGGACGACCGCCCCGCCCACCGCGGCGGCGATCAGCGCCGCCAGGCGGTACTGGCCGTCGACGCCGATGTTGAACAGGTTCATCCGGAACCCGATCGCCACCGCGATCGCGGCCAGGT
The DNA here is from genome assembly GCF_014648175.1 of Planobispora rosea. Classification (GTDB taxonomy): domain Bacteria; phylum Actinomycetota; class Actinomycetes; order Streptosporangiales; family Streptosporangiaceae; genus Planobispora; species Planobispora rosea. The sequence continues at coordinate 89,212 of NZ_BMQP01000023.1, read as the reverse complement.
AGAAGGTCGTCGCGGAGTTCAGCATCAGCCCGATCGAGCGCGGCTGCGTGCCGTAGTCGATCATGACGCCCAGCGTCTCCAGCGGCGGGTCACCGCTGACCAGCAGGACGATCGAAGTGACCGCCCCGGCGAAGACGACGGCCAGGACCGGCGCGGCGAGCGAGAGCAGGCCGCTCAGCCGTACCCGTCCGAGCAGGCGGTCGGTGAAGGTCGACTCTGCGGAATTCATGCGATGGCTCCGGGGGCTCCGGGGGCTCCGGGTACGGCGTGCGCCGCGGGGATGTTCATGCGGCCTCTCCAGCGCCGGTCATCGCCGAGCCGAGCTGCTCGGGGGTGACGTTCTGCGGGTCCACGTCGGCGACGATGCGTCCGCGGAGGATCACCTTCAGGGTGTCGGACAGGCCGATGAGCTCGTCCAGGTCGGCCGAGATCAGCAGGACGGCCAGGCCGGCGGCGCGGGCCGCGCGCAGGTGGTCCCAGATCGCAGCCTGGGCGCCGACGTCCACGCCGCGGGTGGGGTGCGAGGCGATGAGGAACACCGGGTCCCCGCTCATCTCCCGGCCGACGATCAACTTCTGCTGGTTGCCGCCGGACAGGGCGGCGGCGTCCACCTCGATGCCGGGGGTGCGCACGTCGTACTGCTCGACGATGCGCTGGGTGTCCCGGCGGGCTCCGGCGCGGTCGATCCACGGGCCCTTGACGTTGGGCCTGCGGGTCTGGTGGCCGAGGATGCGGTTCTCCCAGAGCGGGGCCTCCAGCAGCAGTCCGTGCCGGTGCCGGTCCTCGGGGATGTAACCGATCCCGGCCTCGCGGCGGCGCAAGGTGGACCAGGTGGAGATGTCCTCCTGACCCAGCCGGATCTCCCCGTCGGCGGGGCGCATGCCCATGATGGCCTCGACGAGCTCGGCCTGGCCGTTGCCCTCGACGCCGGCGATGCCGAGCACCTCGCCCTTGCGGATGTCGAAGCTGACGCCGTCCACGACGCAGCGCTCGCCCGGCGAGTGCACCGACAGGTTCCGCACCGACAGCGCCACCACGTCGGTGACGGTGGACTCGCGCGTCTCCGGGCTGGGCAGCTCGCTGCCGACCATGAGCTCGGCCAGCTGGCGGGCGGTGACGTCCCTGGGATTCACGCTCGCCACGGTGGTGCCGCGCCGGATGACGGTGATGGCGTCGGCGACCGAGAGGACCTCGTCCAGCTTGTGCGAGATGAAGATGATCGTCAGGCCCTCGCGGACCAGCTCGCGCAGGTTGCCGAAGAGCTCGTCGACCTCCTGCGGGACGAGGACCGCGGTCGGCTCGTCGAGGATGAGGATGCGTGCGCCCCGGTAGAGGACCTTGAGGATCTCCACCCGCTGCCGTGCGCCGACGCCCAGGTCCTCGACCAGGACGTCGGGGTCGACGCCCAGGCTGTAGGTGTCGGAGATCTCTTTGATCTTCTTGCGCGCGGAGCCGAAGTCGAGGGCGATGCCGCCCTTGCGGGGCTCGCTGCCGAGGACCACGTTCTCCAGGACGGTGAGGTTGTCGGCCAGCATGAAGTGCTGGTGGACCATGCCGATGCCGGCGGCGATGGCGTCCGAGGGAGAGCGGAAGTGCACGCCGTTCCCGTTGATGCGGATCTCGCCCTCGTCGGGACGCTGCATGCCGTACAGGATCTTCATGAGGGTGGACTTGCCCGCGCCGTTCTCACCGACGATGGCGTGCACGTGCCCCTGCCGGACGGACATGGCGATGTCGCGGTTGGCCACGACGCCGGGGAACCGTTTGGTGATCCCCGTGAGCTCGACGGCCGGTGTCGAGGTGCTGATGACGGCCCCCTCCATGCGGATGGCCACGGTTACGTGAGTGAATGAGAGCGAAGGGCCCGGAGGACGCGCCGCCGGGCCCTTCACCGAATATCAGGTCAGGAGGTCTTGTCCGGCACGGTGATCTCGCCGGAGACGATCTTCTGCTTGTACTCGTCGAGCTTGGTCTTGATGTCGTCGACCTGGCCGCCGGTGGTGGAGTAGTCGACACCGCCCGCCTTGAGGTCGTAGACCTTCGGCCCGGAGGCCACGCTGCCGTCGGAGACGCTCTTGAGGAAGTCGAAGACCGCCACGTCGACCTTCTTGATCATCGAGGTCATGATGACGTCCCGCACGCCCTCGGCGGCAGTCTTGGCCTGGTCGGAGTCGACGCCGATGGCCTTGCCGTTCGCGGCCTTGGCGGCCTCGAACACACCGCCGCCGGAACCGCCCGCGGCGTGGTAGACCACGTCGGCGCCCGCGTCGAACATGCCCTCGGCCGCGGTCTTGCCCTTGGCCGGGTCGTTGAAGCCGCTGAACTCCGGCGGCTCCGACAGATAGGTGCTCTCGATCTTGATGTCGGGCTTGACGGCCTTGGCGCCGGCCTCGAAACCCGCCTCGAACTTGTCGATCAGCGGCACGCGCACGCCGCCGACGAAACCGACGTGGTTCTTCTCCGACTTCAGCGCCGCGGCGGCGCCGACCAGGAAGGAACCCTCGTGCTCGGCGAAGAGCAGGTTGGTGATGTTGGCGGCCTTGGCCTCGGCGTCGTCCACGATCGCGAACTTGACGTCGGGGAACTCGGCGGCGACCTTCGCCAGCGGCTTGGAGTAGGCGAAGCCCACGGCGATGATCGGGTTGAAGCCGCCCTGGGCGAGCAGGCGGAGCCGCTCCTCCTTGGCCGCCTCGGTCTCACCGCTCCCGGCCTCCAGCTCCTTGGCCTCGGCCAGTCCCAGCTCGGTCTTGGCCTTGTCGAGACCGGCGGCGGCGGCGTCGTTGAACGACTGGTCACCGCGGCCACCGATGTCGTAGGCCAGGCCGACCTTCGTCGTGCCGCCGCCCGGGGCGGCGCTGGTCGCGCCGGTGCCCGGAGACGCCGTCGTGGTCGGCTCCTCGCTGCCCCCGCACGCGGCGGCGCCCATGAGCATGGTGCCGGCCAGTGCGGACGCGGCCAGCCTGCCGAATCGGTTGTGAAGCAAGATGGACTCCCTTCGCGTTGTCAGTGCACGCGCGAAGAGACGCACGGCAACTCTGCACGGAAGATAGTTGTTCGGTGAGTACTGACCAAACCGGCGCACAGCTCCGCAATAGGTCCGTTACTCAGCTCACGCCACCTTGTGACACACGGAGGCGGCCGACGCTACCAGCGGGTAGGATCGACCGCCCCCGAGAACGGCCCGGGAGGGCGCCGACTCACGCCGGCCACCAGTCCACGCCTGTCCTACAGACGGCGACTACCTCATTACGCGATGCACTTTTTAGTCACTACGTGACCGTTCCGGCGTAAGGGGAAATCCAGTCGCCGGTGCTAGTTGTCCAAATTCGCCATCACGGCGGGCTCGCCCGTCACGGTCCGCTGCCCCTCCCACAGGGCCGTCAGCGCGGTCGCCACCATGAACCGCACGCCCATGCCGATGCAGGCCTCGTCGACGTCGAAGGTGCCCTGGTGGATGTCGCCCGCGTGCGCCTCGCCCGGGGTGCGCGTGCCGAGCCGGGCGAACGCCCCGGGGACGGACTCGAGATACCAGCCGAAGTCCTCGCCGCCCAGGCTCTGCTGGGTGGGCACCGAGGAGCCCTCACCGAGCACGCCCTCCGCCGCCTCGATCAGCATCTGCACGCTGACCTCTTCGTTGACCACCGGCGGCACCCCGCGGGCGTAGTCCATCTGCGCCTCGACGCCGTACGCCCCGGCGACCGACTCCAGCAGCGCCTTGATCATGTCGGGGGCCGCGTGCCACGCCTCCTCGTCCAGGCAGCGCACGGTGCCCTCGGCGACGCCGTCGTCGGGGATCGCGTTGGCCGCGGAGCCCGCCTCGACCCGTCCCCAGACCAGGCTGAGCGACGAGCGCGGGTCCACCCGGCGGGAGAGCGCGGCGGGCAGCTCGGTGAGGATCTTCGCCAGCGCGAAGACCAGGTCCGCGGTGAGGTGCGGCCGGGCGGTGTGCCCGCCGGGGCCGCTGACCCGCACGGTGACCCGGTCGCAGGCGGAGGTGATCGGGCCGGTCTTGAGCCCGACCTTGCCGACGTCCACCCGGGGGTCGCAGTGCAGGCCGAAGATGCGGTCCACGCCGCTGAGGCCGCCGGCCGCCATGACCTCCAGCGCCCCGCCGGGGACCTCCTCGGCGGGCTGGAAGATCAGCCGGACCCGGCCGGGGAGCAGCCCGGCCTCCGCCTGGCGGGCGAGGAACATGGACGCGCCGAGCAGGATCGTGGTGTGCACGTCGTGGCCGCAGGCGTGGCACACGCCGGGCACCGTCGAGCTGTAGGGCACGTCCTTCTCGTCGGGCACGGGGAGTGCGTCGATGTCGGCGCGTAGCGCCACGGTCGGCCCGTCCCCGCTGCCGACCTCGCAGATCACGCCGGTGCCGCGCGGCAGCACCGCCGGAACGAGCCCGATCGCCCCCAGACGCTCGGCGATGCGCTGCGTCGTGCGGTATTCGGCGAACCCGAGCTCGGGGTTCATGTGCAGGTCACGGCGGAAACTGATCAGCTCCCGCTCGAACCCGGCGAGGAACGCGTCGAGCTCCCCTCGGAGATTACGCCCCCGCATCGGTCACCGTCCCATCCGCGCCGGTAGTTGGAAATATTCGACGCATGTGCCACTGCCCAGAATCGCCTGATCCATGAGCCAGGCCCATGAGACAGCCTCAGCCCAGAAAAGCGATCACCGCACCGGGGCCGGAGTGGGTGTCACGGGCCGTGCCTGTGCGGATGACGACGCGCCGGCACGGAACCGGCGGGCCGAGGTGCGACCGCCGACGCGTCGACGTATGCCATTGACTTTATCTCTCTTCCAGTGGCGCTGACCGACATCTCAGCCAAATGTTTTGTCGCCCCATGCCCCTCTTCTGCCTCTTCTGACCCATGGGGACCACCGGCGATGGCCTGGAGTGACTAAGAGGTGCTAGCCATACCGAGGCCGTACCCGGTCTCCCCCAACCGGCCACTGACCGCTCCGCGGCGGTTGAAACCTCGCTGAACTGGCAATTTACGTGACTTCAGGTGCTACTCATCGCACCCGACGGAGTGATGCACGCCGAAAGAATGCGTGGTTCACTCCGCATATGATCACTACTATCCCATTTGGGGAGAAGCACTCCAGGTTGAGCATCTTCGAACCGAACGAGGGAACCCTGGTGGTCATCCCTTCCCTCTCGCTCCCCCAGGACGAACTGCGGCGGATAACCGGCGCACGCTGCTACGAGGAGCGGTTGCTCTTCCTCCTGCTCACCCTGAAGCGGCCCGGAGTGAAGGTCGTCTACCTCACCTCCACCCCGGTGGACCCGGCGATTGTGGATTACTACCTTGACTTCCTCGACGACCCCGCGGAGGCGCGCACCCGCCTAAAAATGATCACTTTGGGTGATCGGAGCCTCCGCCCGCTCACCGAGAAGATCCTCCACGGTCCCGGTACGCTCACCCGCATCCGGCAGGCCCTGGACGGCACGGCGGACGCCTGGCTGGTCCCCTTCGTGGTCAGCCAGGCCGAGGAACGGCTCTCCGTGATGCTCGGGCTGCCGATCTACGGTCCCGCCACCGCCCTGGCCCACCTCGGCTCCAAGAGCGGCGGCCGGATGGTCGCCGAGGAGGCCAAGGTCCCGCTGGCCCGCGGCTTCGCCGACCTGCGGTCGCTGACCGAGGTGGAGCACGCGGCCCGCGCCCTGGCCCCGCTGAGCCACGGCGGCAGGATGATGGTGAAGCTCAACAACAGCTACTCCGGCCTGGGCAACGCCATCGTGATCAAGGACGACCGGCCGCTCACCGCCTGCCACACCAGCTTCTCCGCCGCCGACGAGGACTGGACGACCTTCGCCGAGAAGATCGCCGAACGGGGGGCTGTGATCGAGGAGTTCATCGACCAGCGGCCCCTGTACTCCCCCAGCGCCCTGGCGAGGATCACCCCCGGCGGCCTCTACGACGTGGTGGCCACGCACGAACAGGTCCTCGGCGGGCCGAACGGCGACGTCTACCAGGGCTGCGTCTTCCCCGCCCGGCCGGAGTACCGGGCCGAGGTGGGCGAGTGCGCCGAGCGGATCGCCGGCGTCCTGGCGGGCCGGGGCGCGGTGGGGCTGTTCGGGATGGACTTCTTCGCCCTCAAGACCGACGGCGGCTACCGGGCCCTGCTGTGCGAGATCAACCTGCGCATCGGCGGCACCACCCACCCGTTCGGCGCCGCGCTGCTGACCACCGGCGCCGTCTACGATCCCGGCACCGGGACGCTCAGATGCGGCGACCAGTCGAAGTACTACGTCGCGACGGACAACTGCGCCGCGGGCTGCCTGCGGGGCCGTACGCCGGGGGAGATCGTCGCGCGGATCCGCGCCGAAGGGCTCGGCTTCGACCGCGAGACCCGCACCGGGAACGTGCTGCACCTGCTCGGCGCGCTCCCGGAGTACGGCAAGCTCGGCTTCACCAGCATCGGGAACTCCGCGGAGGAGGCGGCCGAGCTACACCGGCGAACGCTCCGATTCCTCTGCCCCGCCCTGTAGGCCGTGCGGACTCCCAGAGGCCCGCGGGGCTTGCGGAGGCCGTGCGGCCTGCGGAGACCGTGCGGGCCGCGGAGGCCACGAAGCCTGTGAGCCCCGCAGCCCGCGCAGGCCGATCACCGCGAGCACGATCGCGAGGCCGATGTTGACCGCGATCAGGATGCCGTGGACGACGTAGAAAGATCGCGGATGACCGTCCGCGAGATTGAACCCAAGGTTGACCCACTCAAAGATCATGAAGCCGGCAAGGGCCAGTAGAAATCCGGCGATCTTTCGTGACATTTGCATTATGTCGGTATCCCGTCGCGTGCTCCGCCCCTGGTGAGGGGATGTGCAAACACATGCGAATCGGTACGAAGCTACCCTGAGATCACTATGGGGACGAAACACACCGCACCCATCGTGGTGCTGCTCGCGGCGACCACCTTCCTCGGTGCTCCCGCCCACGCCGGCGTTCCCGCGCCCGCCAGCGCTCCCGCCGCTCCCACGACCGTCGGCGGCCTCGCGCCCGCCGAGCCTGTGGGCGGCGGACGACTCGGCGAGCGGGGGCTCATCCTCCCCACCGAGATCAAGGCTCCGCCCAAGACCTCCGCGAAGGCATACGTGATCGCGGACGCCGGCACCGGAGAGATTCTCGCCGCCAAGCATCCGCACGGACGCTACCGCCCGGCGAGCACTCTCAAGGCCCTGACCGCCCTGACGCTCATCCCGAAGCTCGACAAGACCATGAAGGTCCGGCCGAGCAGGAACGCCGTCAACCAGGAGGGCAGCGCGGTCGGACTGGTGAACAGGCCCATCTACACGGTGGAGGACCTGTTCAAGGCGCTGATGCTGGTCTCGGGCAACGACTCGGCGATGGCTCTGGCCGAGGCCAACGGCGGCCTCGACAAGACGCTCGCGGACATGAACACCGAGGCCCGGCGGATCCAGGCGTTCGACACGGTGGCCAAGACGCCCAGCGGCCTGGACAAGCCCGGCCAGAGCAGTTCGGCCTACGACCTCGCATTGATCGCGCGGGCCGGGCTCGCCAACGCTGATTTCCGACGATATGTCAGCCTCAAGACCGACAAGTTCCCTGCGCCCAAGGGCTACTACGAGATCGGCAACCACAACAAGCTGCTGTGGCGCTACAAGGGCATGATCGGCGTCAAGAACGGCTGGACCTCCAAGGCCCAGGCCAGTTTCGTCGGCGCGGCCCGGCGGAACGGGCACACGATCATCGTGTCGATCATGCGGCACGACGGATACTTCTGGGAGGACGTCGCCGGCCTGCTCGACTGGGGCTTCACCGCCCGCGGCAAGGTCACCCCGGTCGGCCACCTCGTGGACCCGGCCCCCGAACCGGCTCCGCTGCCGTCCGAGGCCGCCGACGCGGCGGCAGCCCCCCGCGGACCGGCACCGGCCGCCGCCGACGCGGCAGCCACCAAGACCACGGAGCGATCCACCTCCCTGGCCCCCTACCTGGTCGGCGCCGCCGCCCTCGGCGGCCTCGCCTGGCTCGGCTACGGCCTGCGCCGCCGCTTCCGCTAGGTCGCGCCCACGGCCCGGGTCGGGCCGGTAGGCACGCACCCGGGCCGAGAGCCCGGCGCCGTACCGGGTGCGGACCGCAGCGACGCCAGCCTCCTCCGCGAAGATCAAAGCATGACGGACAAGGCGAAGCGCACCGCCCCCGACCGGATCACGGGACGGGCGTCATGGGACCGGTGATCACTGCGATGACGGTGGTTCCGGGGGCGAATGCCCTGCGTTCCGCCAGGCTGAGGATGCCCCACATCATCTTCGCGGTGTAGGTCGGGTCGAGCGGCATGCCGTGCCGGTCGGCGAAGTCGGTGATGAACGTGTCGAGTTCGCGGTTGCGTCTGGCGTAGCCGCCCGCGTGAAAATCGCAGTCGATGGTCCAGTTGCCCGACGGCCGGCCGTAGGCGGCGATCTGGAGTCCGGTGACGTCTCCGCGGAGGAATTCTCCGCCGCGCAGGACCGAGAATCCCAAGGCCCGGGGGCCGGGGCCCAGCCCGGCGGCGATGCCCGCGAGGGTGCCCCCGGTGCCGACGGGGCAGCAGATGACGTCGAACGGCACGTCGATCTCCGTCGGCAGTTCGGCGCAGCCGTGTACGGCCAGCGCGTTGCTGCCGCCTTCGGGCAGCAGGTAGAAGCGGCCGAACTCCTTCCGGAGGCCCTCGACGACGGACGGTGAGTTCTTGGCGCGATAGGTGGTGCGGTCCAGATAGGTCAGCCGCATCCCGTGCTCGGCGGCGAAGGTCAGCGTGTCGTTGAGCGGCAGGTGCTCCTCTCCGCGGATGACGCCGATGGTCGTGAAACCGAAGCGGGCACCGGCTGCGGCCACGGCCCGCACGTGATTGGAGTAGGCGCCGCCGAAGGTCAGCAGTGTGTCGTGACCCAGTTCGGCGGCGCACACCAGGTTGTGCCTCAGCTTGCGCCACTTGTTGCCCGGCAGGAGCGGATGGATGAGATCGTCGCGCTTCAGGATCAGGCGCACGCCTGGGCGGGCGAGCCGGGCGTCGTGCAGCTCCGTCAGGGGCGAGGAGAGCGCCTGGTGGAGCTCGCTCCGGTTCTGCCGCGGTCGGTTCATGGTCCCCAGCATGCCGGTCCGGTGGGTGCCCCGGTAGGTGCCGGAGTCTCTCCCCGGGGCGGTACGGCGATCCCGGTGGTCACGGCTTCGCCTGCGGCGCGGCGAGGCCATGGCCCGGCTCGAGGACGTCGTGCTCGATCCGTCATCCAGCCCCGCTCCCTCGGTTCCCGGCCGCCAGGCGACGGCGACCAGCCCTGAGCGGTCCCGCGTTCGCGCTTCAGCGGCGGTGAGCCCACCGAAGCGCGACGCTCCGGACCGGGGTGCCCGCCGTACCGGCGCGGCACGTCGTACGGGATCAGGCGTTGCCGGTTCCGGGCACGGGGGTGGGTTCGGGGGGAGGGCCGAAGGAGGCGGTGGCGGTCCAGGCGGCGGCGTACATGATGATCCGGGCGGAGAAGTTGATCCAGACCAGGAGACCCACCATCACCGCGAACACCCCGTACACGGGGTTGCCGAGGGTGAACGAGAGCAGGAACGCGGCGACCTGCTTGAGCAGGGCGAAGGCGATCGCACCCAGCAGGGCGCCGCGGATCAGGACCCGGAACGGCTGGGTGGAGCGTCCCAGCCAGCCCAGCAGGATCAGGAAGACCACGGTGTCGGCGGCCACGCTGACCGCCAGGCCGGCGAGCCAGACCGTGCCGGTGCCGAGGAACGACTTCGACAGGCCCAGCCATCCGGCGACGGTCTCGCTGGCCTGGGTGGCGAAGCCGCCGATCACCACCGAGGTGATCATCGTGATGCCGACCAGGAGCAGCGCGGACAGGTCGCGGAGCTTGCCGAGGGCGAAGCTCAGCGGAGGGTCGGTGGTCATGGACATCTGCCGCAGGGCCCCGCGCAGGACGTCGATCGCGCCGAGGCCGGAGTAGAGGAGGCCGATGAGGCCGATGATCCCGGCGGTGGCCTTGGATTCGGCGATCTGGTCGATCGGGAGCTTGCCGGCCAGGCCGGGGAGGTAGCCGTTGATGGCCGCCCGCAGGGTGTCGTCGGCCTCCGGTGTGACGGACAGGAAGAACCCGACCGCCGCGAAGGACAGCACGATGATCGGGAAGAAGGACAGGAAGGCGAAGTAGGTCACCGCTCCGGCCAGCCGGTCGCCGAACTGGAGCTGGTAGCGCTGCACGGTCCTGAGCAGGTGGTCGAACCAGGGCCACCGCACCCGGTCGGTCTCGATCCGGGTGTGGCGCCACACCCGGAACGCCTCGACGCGCTCCTCCAGTCCCGACACCTGCCACCGCCTCCCCGGGCGCCACTGTGCGCGACGATTCCGGTACCCGGCGGCATTGTCGGCAAACAGGAGGAATCCCTGCTGGGCAGAGGATTCCGAGGGGGATCAGAGGGAGGGCAGGAAGCCCGCGTGGTCGCGGACCTTCTCCATGGTCTCGGCGGCCACCGCACGGGCCTTGACGGCTCCGGCGGCGAGCATCTTGTCGAGCGCGGCCTCGTCGGCGAGGAGCTTCTCCGTCCGCTCCCGGATCGGCGTGAAGGTCTCGACCACGACCTCGGCGACCTCCTTCTTGAAGGTGCCGTAGCCCTGGCCGACGTAACGCGCCTCCAGCTCGGGGATCGGCGTGCCGGTCAGCGCGGACTGGATGCGCAGGAGGTTGGCGATGCCGGGCTTGTTCTCCTCGTCGAACACGATCTCGGAGCCGGTGTCGGTGACGGCGCGCATGACCTTCTTGCGCAGCGGTCCGGGCTGCTCCAGCAGGTCGAGGATGCCACCGGGCGAGGAGGACGACTTCGACATCTTGGCCGTCGGGTCCTGCAGGTCGGTGATCTTCTCGACGCCCTTGACGATGTGCGGCTCGGGCAGCGTGAAGGTCTCGCCGAAGCGGTGGTTGAAGCGCTGGGCCAGGTCGCGGGTGAGCTCCAGGTGCTGCTTCTGGTCGGCTCCGACCGGGACCTTGTTCGCCTGGTAGAGCAGGATGTCGGCGGCCTGGAGGATCGGGTAGGTGAACAGGCCGACCCCGGCCGAGCTCTCGCCGTACCGGGCCGACTTGTCCTTGAACTGCGTCATCCGGCCGGCCTCGCCCATGCCGGTGAGGCAGATCAGGATCCAGGCCAGCTCGGTGTGCTCGCGCACGTGGCTCTGGACGAAGACGGTGGAGCGCTCGGGGTCCAGGCCGGCGGCGAAGAGCTGGGCCGCGGCGACCCGGGAACGGCGGCGCAGGGCCTCGGGCTGGTAGTCCACCGTGATCGCGTGCAGGTCGACGACGCAGTAGAAGGCGTCGTAGCCCTCCTGCATGGAGACGTACTGCCGCACCGCGCCCAGGTAGTTGCCCAGGTGGAAGGAGTCTGCGGTGGGCTGGATGCCGGACAGAACACGGGGACTCGCCATAACACGCAATTCTGTCAGCTGTCCGGAGTGGTCGGTCCCTCCTCCGTGGAAGACGCGCCGGGCGCGGCCGAGGAGGCGGGGTCAGAGGAGCCGGTGTCAGAGGAGCCGGCGCCGGAGGCGCCGGGCTCCCGGGCGGCCCGCGCGCCTTCCTCGACCGGCTCCTCCGGGCGGCGTTTGATGCGGACCCTGGAGATCCTGCGGCCGTCCAGCTCCGTGACGGACATCTCGAAGCCGGGGATCTCCACCCGCTCCCCCAGGACCGGCAGGTGGCCCAGGGCGGCCATCACGAACCCGCCGAGGGTCTCGTAGGGGCCGTCGGGCAGCCGGATGCCGGTCTCGTCGATCACTTCACCGAGGTTGCTCAGTCCGTCGAGCTCGACCTCTCCGGCGGGCAGGACGACATGCTTGTCCTCGATGTCGTGCTCATCACGGATGTCGCCGATGAGCTCCTCGACCAGGTCCTCCAGGGTGACGATCCCTGCGGTGCCGCCGTACTCGTCCACCACGATCGCCAGGTGGTGCCCCTCGTCGCGCATCTCCGACAGCGTGGTCAGCACCTGCTTGCTGGTGGGCACCAGCTTGACCGGCCGGATCGGCACCACCTCGCTGATCGGTTCGACGGACCCGGTGAGGACCGGGTCGAGCAGGTCGCGGATGTGGACGAAGCCGATGACGTCGTCGTAGGTGTCGCGGTAGACCGGGAAGCGGGAGTGCGGCATGGCCGCGGCCAGCACGGCGGCCTCGGCGAGCAGGGTGTCGGCGGACATGAACTCCACCTCGGTGCGGGGCAGCATCACCTCGCGCAGCTGCCGCTTGCCGGCCGCGAAGACCTCGGCGATCAGGCTGCGCTCGTCCTCGGTGAGCTCCTGGTGGCCGACCACCATGTCCCGGAGCTCTTCGGTGGAGATCTCCTCCCGGTCGGCCTCGGGGTTCCCGCCGAGCAGCTTGACCACGCCGTCGGTGGACTTCGACAGCGCCCAGATGATCGGCCGGGAGAGCGCGGCCAGCCGGTCCAGGAACGGCGCCACCAGGAGCGAGAGCCCTTCGGCCCGCTGCCGGGCCAGCCGCTTGGGCACCAGCTCGCCCAGGACCAGCGAGAAGTAGGAGATCACCAGGGTCACCGCCACCAGCGAGAGCGGGTCGGCGACGGCGCCCGGCACTCCCCAGCCGGCCAGCAGGGGGACCAGGTCTTTGGCGAGGGTGTCGGCGCCGAACGCGGCCGACAGCATGGTGGCCACGGTGACGCCGATCTGCACGGCCGACAGGAAGCGGTTGGGATCGCGGGCGAGCCTGGCCGCCCTGGTCCCCCTGCGTCCCCGGGTGCTGAGCCTGCGGACCTGGCTCTCCCGGAGGGAGACCAGGGCCATCTCCGCTCCGGCGAAGAACCCGCCGATCAGAACGAAGAGCAGGACCAGCGAGATGTTAGCCAGGACACTGTTCACCGGAGCGTCTCCGTCATGGCCGTCGCCCGTTCTGACCGGGATCGATAGGTGGTGGGCTGACAGCATATGCTGGCAGTAGCCTTACAGAAGTAAACATCTATCAACACGAACCAACAGGAGGGCTTGTGAAGCTGCTGGTCACCGGGGGTGCCGGCTATATCGGAAGCGTCGTGGCCGCCCAGCTCGTCGAGGCGGGCCACCAGGTCACGGTCCTGGACGACCTGTCCACCGGCCACGCGGACGCGGTGCCGGAGGGGGCGCGCTTCGTCGAGGCGTCGATCACCGAGGCCGCCGCCGTACTGGACGGGATGGACGGCGTGCTGCACTTCGCGGCCAAGTCCCTGGTAGGTGAGTCCGTGCAGAAGCCGGCGCTCTACTGGGAGCACAACCTGGGCGGCACCCTCGCCCTGCTGGACGCCATGCGCGCCGCCGGCGTCGGGCGCGTCGTGTTCTCCTCCACCGCCGCCACGTACGGCGAGCCGGAGCGCTCCCCGATCGTGGAGACCGACCCGACCCGCCCGACCAACCCCTACGGCGCGTCCAAGCTCGCGGTCGACACCGCGCTCGGCGCGTTCGCCGGGCTGTACGGCCTTGCCGCGGTGAGCCTGCGCTACTTCAACGTGGGAGGCGCCTACACCGCCGCCGACGGCCGCGTCTACCGCGAGCGCCACACCGTGGAGACCCATCTGATCCCCAACGTCCTGGCCGTGCCGCTCGGGCAGCGCGAGGCGGTCAGCGTGTTCGGCACGGACTACCCCACTCCCGACGGGACGTGCGTGCGCGACTACATCCACGTGGCCGACCTGGCCCGCGCGCACCTGCTCGCGCTGGACGCCTGCGCCCCGGGCGAGCACAAGATCTACAACCTGGGCAGCGGGACCGGCTTCTCGGTCCAGGAGGTCCTGTCGGTCTGCCGCGAGGTCACCGGGCACGAGATCCCCGCGGTCGTCGCCGAGCGCCGCCCCGGCGATCCGGCGGTGCTGGTGGCCTCCTCGGAGAAGATCAAGAGCGAGCTCGGCTGGAAGCCGGAGCACCCGTCCCTGCGGGACATCGTCGCCGACGCCTGGGACGCGGTGCCGCGCTGAGCGCGGCAGGGTCCCGGCGCCCACGCGCGGGCCTCAGCGCATCAGCAGGCGGGCCACGTTGTTGCGCGGCCGGCGGTCTCCCAGGTGAGCGGAGTAGACGGCCGCCTCCGCGCGCACCGTCCGGCCGTTCGTGCGGAAGGAGAGCCGGAGCCTGACCCGCTCGCCGGAGCCCACGGCGCGCAGCGCGCAGCCGACGTAGACGGGGTAGGGGCGGCAGCGCGCGCCCCGGGCCGCCACGAAGCGCGCCCGCCCGGCCCGGAAGAGGACCAGTGCGTCGCGGACGGTCCTCGGCCCCCGGTTGTGGACGGTCGCGTCCATGGTGACGGTCCGGCCGGCGCGTGAGCTGTCCGTCAGCCGGATGCCCAGGTCCGCGCCCTCGGCCACCGGGGTGAGCAGTCGCGCCGAGTCGTTCGCGGCGTTGTCGTCCACCACCTCGGAGGTGATCGAGGCGGTGGCGGTCAGCGGGCCGCGCGCCCCGGGCCGGACCACCCCCGTGATCGTCACCCCCCCGGTGCTCCCGGCCGGGACGTCGGCGTCCGAGGCGCAGACCACCACGCGGGGGCCCGGACCCGGCCGGCACTCGGCCACGTCGGCGTTGAAAATCTTCACCCCGGCCGGGAGGCGTACGGTGAGCACGGGCAGCACCGCGTCACCCGGGCCCGCGTTGCGCACGTCCACCCGGTAGAGCAGCGGCTGTCCCGGCTGCGCGCGCTTCGGCGACGCCTCCAGCCGCACGGACAGATCCGCCCCGCCCCAGTCCGGCTGCCGTGGCTCCGCCAGCACCGCCGTACCGGGCAGCATGGCGAGAACAACACTGATCAATCCAGCGGCGAGTCGCGCCGCACCACGCGTCATGAACACCGATCCCCCGACCTTCAGAGGTCATTGAACGCGCAGATCGCCCCTTCCCGCCCGACCGACACGCCGTTAACCGCACTCTCCGCGTTCACGCCGTATGGCGCCGGAGCGCACCCCGTACGGCAAAAGCCCCCCGCCCGCCGGAACTCCGGCGGGCGGGGGGCCAGGGGGCCAGGGGGCCAGGGGGCCGAGTCCGGGATCCCGGACGGGGACCACCGGTCAGATCAGGCCGAGCTGGCGGACCGCGTCGCGCTCCTCCTCCAGCTCGCGCACCGAGGCGTCGATGCGCTCGCGGGAGAAGGCGTCGATCTCCAGACCCTGGATGATCTCCCACTTGCCGTCGCGGGAGGCGACGGGGAAGGAGGAGATGATCCCCTCGGGCACGCCGTACGAGCCGTCGGACGGGATGGCGGCGGAGGTCCACTCGGTGCCGTTGACCCAGTCGTAGACGTGGTCGATCGCGGCGTTGGCGGCGGAGGCGGCCGAGGACGCGCCCCGGGCCTCGATGATCGCGGCGCCGCGCTTGGCCACGGTCGGGATGAAGGTGTCGCGCAGCCAGCCCTCGTCCACCAGCTCAGCGGCGATCTTGCCGCCGACCTCGGCGTGGAACAGGTCGGGGTACTGCGTGGCGGAGTGGTTGCCCCAGATCGTCATCTTCTTGATCTCGGTGACCGGGACCTGGAGCTTGGCGGCGAGCTGGGAGAGCGCGCGGTTGTGGTCCAGGCGGGTCATCGCGGTGAAGCGCTCGGCCGGGACGTCCGGCGCGTGCTGCTGGGCGATCAGCGCGTTGGTGTTGGCGGGGTTGCCCACGACCAGGACGCGGATGTCGCCGGCCGCGTGGTCGTTGATGGCCTTGCCCTGCGGGCCGAAGATGCCGCCGTTGGCCTCCAGCAGGTCACCGCGCTCCATGCCGGCCTTGCGCGGCATGGCGCCGACCAGCAGCGCGACGTTGGCGCCGTCGAACGCGACGTTCGGGTCGTCGGTGATCTCGATGCCGCTCAGCAGCGGGAACGCGCAGTCGTCGAGCTCCATCGCGGTGCCCTCGGCGGCCTTGACGGCCTGCGGGATCTCCAGCAGGCTCAGCTTGACCGGGACGTCAGCGCCCAGCAACTGGCCCGACGCGATGCGGAAAAGCAGCGCGTAGCCGATCTGACCGGCGGCGCCGGTGACGGTGACCTTTACGGGAGTCTGGGCCATGACCTTCCCCCACTCGAAGCGTGAATTCTGACGGACGGGATGTTACCCCTCGGCCTGCGGCGGTCTCCCGGCGAGTGCCCCGATCCGCCCTCCGGGCAGCGCGAGGAGCGCCAGGAGGGCGAGCAGGGCCCCGGTGACGGCGAGCCAGGGGACGACCGTGGCCGTCGCCGCGGCGTGCGCCGCCTGCGGGCCGTGGATCGGAGCCCGGTCCCCGATGACGGAAGCGTAGAGGGATCCGGCCAGGGCCAGGGCGACCGAACCGCCGATCTGCCGGAAGAAGGTGAGGTTCGCGCTGGCGGTGCCGGCGAACCGGGGCGGGACCGAGAACTGGACCGCCACGGTGAGCCCGGACAACATGGGCCCCAGGCCCAGGCCGAGCAGCGCCATCCAGGCGGCGAGGGCCACGCCGGAGGTGCCGGTCGTGAGCCCGGAGCACAGCAGCGCCCCGACGGCGATCAGGAACGGCCCGGCCACCAGCCACGGCTTGTAGCGCCGGGTCTTCGAGATGAGCACGCCGGTGACCATGCTTCCGGCGACCATGCCGAGCATGAGCGGGTAGATCCGCAGGCCGGAGTCCGTCGCGCTGAGCCCCAGGGACTCCTGGAAGTAACGCGGCAGGAAGACCACGCCGGCGTAGAGGCAGGCCGCGGTCAGGAACGAGGCCGCGTTCGCCAGGGCGTAGGTCCGGTCGCGGAACAGCTCCAGCGGGATGATCGGCGCTGAGGCGCGCCGTTCGACCCGGATGAACACCGCCAGCAGGACGGCCGCCGCCGCGATCGGCCACAGCACCGGGCCGCTGGTCCACGAGTGGTCGTCCAGGCCCTTCTCGGTGAGGCCGACGAGCAGGGCGCCGATCGCCGCCGTGAACACGGCGATGCCCGCGTAGTCGGGGCGGGTGCCGCGGCCCTGCCCCGCCGTGTGCGGCAGCCGCGCCACGACGACCGCGACGACGGCCAGGCCGATCGGCACGTTGACCAGGAACGCCCAGCGCCAGCCGGCCGTGTCGGTGAACAGCCCGCCGAGGAACGGTCCGGCGATGTAGCTCAGCGCCATCACACCGCCGAGGGCGCCCTGCACCCGTCCGCTCCTGTCGGGCGGGAACAGGTCCATCACCAGGGCCAGCGAGAGCGGGAGGAGGGCGCCCGCGCCGAGCCCCTGCACCGCTCGGAAGGCGATGAGCTGGCCCATGTCCTGGGCCGCCCCGCACAGCACCGAGCCGAGCAGGAACAGCGCGACGCCGACGAGCAGCAGCGGCTTGCGGCCGTAGATGTCGGACAGCCTGCCGTACAGCGGGACGGTGATCGTCGAGGTCAGCAGGTAGGACGTCACGACCCAGGTGTAGAGGCCGGCGCCGCCGAGGTCCTGGACGATCCGGGGCAGGGCGGTGCCGACGATCGTCTGGTCGAGCATCGCCAGGAACATCCCGCCGAGTACGGCGAGCAGGAGCAACCCGTTGCCGGTGCGGGTCTGCGGGGGAGGGGTGGAAACGTCGATAGCCACATGTCGATATTTACGTGTTGATTTCAACATGTCAATCCGCACCTAAGATGGAGGCATGTCCCTGCGCATGGCACTGCTCGGCCTGCTGACCATCTCGGGCCCGGCGAGCGGTTACGACCTCACGAAGCTCTTCGAGAGCTCGATCAACCACGCCTGGCAGGCCCGGCACAGCCAGATCTATCCGGAGCTCAACAAGATGACCGCCGACGGCCTGGTGACCGTCGAGGAAGAAGGACCCCGGGGCCGCAAGACCTACGCCGTCACCGAGGAGGGGTCCCGGCTGCTGCGCGAATGGCTGCTCGCGGGAGAGCCGTCCCGGCTGGCCCGCCACGAGGAGTCGCTGCGTGCCTTCCTGGTGCCCGCGCTGGAGCCTGAGGAGGCCGTGGCGCTGCTGCGGGAGCAGGCCCGCGGCTACGACGCCAGGCTGGCCGAGCTGGAGGCGCTCGGAGCGGCCAAGTCCCTGGAGCGGGAGAGGCGCACCGCGGGTTTCGGCAGGTACGCCCTGGACCTGGGGCTGCGCCACATGCGGATGATGCGGGACTGGGCCCGCGACACCGCCGACGAGATCGAGCGGTCTAGCCGCAGTCGGCCATAGCGGGCAGCTCGTCCTCGCGGGTGGTGAAGTCGACGTTGGAGAAGTGCTTGTCGAGCAGCTGCCTGACGGTGCCGTTCTCGTAGAGGTCCGCGATCACGCCCTGGATCGCCTTGCAGGCGCGCTCGTCGCCCTCGCGCAGGGCCACGGCGTAGCGCTCGTCGGTGAGTTCGAGCCCGACGACCTCGTAGCGGGTGGACTCCCGGTTGGCGTATCCGGCCAGCAGGAGGTCGTCGCCCGGCACCGCGTCGACCTCCCCGGCCCGGAGCTTGTCCATGCACTGGGCGTAGTTCTCGGCCGGGACCAGCTCCAGGTCGCCGTCCACCTCCCGGCTCACCCGGTCCGTCGAGCCGCTGCCCCTCGGCTGGCACAGCCGCTTGCCCCGGAGGTCGGCCGCGGCGCCGATCGCGGCGCCGTCCTTGACGAGCACGTCGACGTGGGCCAGGTAGTACGGCCCGGCGAAGGTGACCTTGTCCTGGTCGTTGATGGAGTAGGTGGAGACGACCATGTCGACGCCGCCGCTCGCCAGCAGGCCGGGCCGTTCCTCCCGGGCGGTCTCCCGGAAGGTGATGTTGGCCGCGGGGACGTCGAGCGCCTTGGCGATCTCGGTGGCGAGGTCCACCTCGAACCCGCTCCACGTTCCGTCGGTGTTCCTCAGGGCGATGCCCGGCAGGAAGTTGCGCATCCCGACGGTGAGCTTCTTCGTCTTCGCGGCTCTGTCCACCAGCGAGGCGGACTTCGGCGGGGTGGACTCCGTACCGGGCGTGACCGTGGACCCCGGATCGGCCAGGAACGGCGGCCGCCAGCCGGTGGCGTAGACGGCCGAGGCGCTCCCGAGCAACGCGACGACGATGGCCACCGCGGCCCAGACCGCCCGGCGCGAACGCCCGGGCGGGGCGGGGTCGGCGGGCGGCACCGGGGTCTCCCAGCTCGGCGGCCCGAATCTCCCGCCGCCCTGCCAGTCGTGGGCCGGGGCGTCCGGGCGGGTGGGGTACGGCGCGCGGACGCCGGTGGACGGGTCCGGAGTCCCCGAGCCCGGACCGGTGCGGGTTCCCCCGGTTCCCCCGGTTCCCGCCCGGTCCGTGCCGGCCGGGGCGCCGGTGTGCGAGTCGGGCACGGTCGGGACGCCGGTGCGCGAGTCGGGGACGGTCGGGGCCGGGAGGGACACGCCGGTGTGCGGGTCCGGGACACCCGGCAGCGGCGGGCGCGGGCCGGTGCGCTGGGGGATGCGCATGGGATTGGTCACGTCCCCCGGTTCCGGGACGGCGACCTGCGCTCCCTGGGTGAGCACCGCCGGGGAGACGCTCGTGGCGTCGGAGCGGCCGAGCAGCCGGAGCAGGAGCTGGTCGGCGGAGGGCCGCTCGGCGGGGTTCTTGGCCAGCGCCGCGCTGACCACGCTCCGCAGCGGCTCCGGCATGGAACTGACGTCCACCTCGTGGTTGAGGATGCGGTTCAGCACCACGGCGATCGAGCCGCCGGCGAAGGACATCTCGCCCGTCGCGGCGAACGCGATGGTCGCGCCCCAGGCGAAGATGTCGGTGTACGGGCCGACGTCGTCGCCGGAGATCTGCTCCGGGGCCATGTAGGCGGGGGTGCCGATGGCCCGGCTGGTGATCGTGCCGGTGGAGTCGATGATGCGGGCGATGCCGAAGTCGACGACCCGCGGGCCGTCGGCGGCCATGAGCACGTTGTCGGGCTTGAAGTCGCGGTGCACGATCGAGGCGTGGTGGATCGCGGTGAGCGCGGTGGCCGTGCCGACCGCCAGCCGCTGCAGCGCGGCGCCCCGGATCGGGCCGTCGGCCTCGACGACCTCCCTCAGGGACCTGCCCTCGATGTACTCGCTGGCGATGTACGGGGTGTCGCCCTCCAGGTCCACGTGGACCACGCCCGCTGTGCAGAACGAGGCGACCCGCTGGGCCGCCCGCGCCTCCCGGGCGAAGCGGGAGCGGGCGCTCGCGTCACCGCTGAACTTCACGTGCAGGAGCTTGATCGCCACTCGCTCCCCGGCGCTGTCCTCCCCGAGGTAGACGATTCCCTGGCCGCCCTCACCGATGCGCCCGACGACGCGGAACGGCCCGAGCTGGCGCGGCTCCCCCGCTCCCAGCGGCTCGATCTGCGACATCTTCGTCCCCACGGTCTCGTCAAACTCCGACCAGCCAAACTTTACGACCCGTCGGCGACTTGACCCTACGCGTTACCGCGACGTGACCCTGTTGCCGTTCTGACGCGCCCCTTCTCCCTCACGGGACACCCCTTGGAGCCCCGTCCGGCACTGAACTCTCAATAACGACAATCACTATGATTTGGCGCTCTAGCCGCTTAGCTCGCTACGGTTGAGATCCCCGACCAAGCGGAGCAATGGCCTATGCGGCGATATATCGGTTTTCGCGAGTTCGTTCAGCGCGATCAGCGGTCCCTCGTCGGTACCGGCCTGCTCCTGACCGGCAGCCATGAGCAGGCCATCCGGCTGACGCTGCAGGCCCTGCGCACCGTCGGCACGGCCTGGCCTCCCGCCGCCTGGGAGAGCCCCGGCGAGCACGCCCACATCGCGCTCTACCGGGCCTTCCTGCGCCGGCCCAGCGCCGCGGGGGCCACCGCGCTGGTGCAGCTCCCGCCCCGGCGCCGCCTCATCGTCGTGGCCTGCCTCCACCACGGCCGGTCCCCCGCCGAACTGGCCGACATCCTGGGCCTGCCCGTCGAGACCGTGGAGTCGGAACTGGCCGAGGGGGTCGAGACCCTCACCAAGGGCGACCGCAAGCGGCTGGTCAACCGGTTCGCCATGCAGGCGGGCGAGGCGTCCGTCCCCGACCTCTCGACCCGTTCCCTGGCGACCCTGCGCCGCCGGGGCAGGCGCAGGGCCCTGCTGACGGCGGTCGTCCTCGTGCTGATGGTCGGCCTGATCATCGCCCTCACCCCGCAGGGTCAGGCCTGGATCCCCGCCCTGGCCGCGGGGGAGGGCGGCCCTCAGGCCTCGGCCATGACGCGGGAGACCGCCGCCTCCGCCCCGGGCCCGAGCGCCGCTCCCACGCCGTGGCAGGCGCCGCGCACGTCCTATGTGATCCACCACGCGGTCCCCGGCGAGTGCGCGGGCGCACGTCCCGCGACACCGTGGGCCGGGAAGGTCCTCTGCTCGGGCTGGAAGATGACGCTGATCTCCAACCACCCGCCGGAGGAGCAGTCCGATCTCGCCGGGGTGACCTGTGAGCCGCTCCCCTGCCGGACCACGCTGAACGTCCCCGACGCCGTCCAGGAACTGGGACGCAGCGGCACCCGTTCCTGGGAGCTCGGCGTCGCCGTCAGCCGCGACGGCCGACGCGTCGCCTACCTCAGCGCGGCGGAACTCAGGTACGTCGCCCACGACCTGCCGGCCGGGACGAAGCGGTACCTGTCTCCGGCTCTCACCTCGGACGACATCGAGCACGGCCCGTCCGTCGACGTCTCCCCGGACGGCCGCAGCTTCACCGTGGACCTGGCCTCCGGCCGGCTCCGGACCGACTTCACCACCGGCGCGACGGCCACCCTGTCCGCCGCGGAGCAGACGCCCGCCGAGAAGGCCGAGGACTGGCTCCGCGACGAGTACCCCTTCTGGGCGAGCTCCCCCACCGGCAAGTACGCCGCCGCCACGGTACCGGGAGAGGCCAAGAGCGACACCCTCCACATCGTGGACGCCGCCTCGCGGCGGGTCTTCAAGCGCCTGTCCCTGCCCGCGCTCGGGGAGCCCGTCACCGGCGACGTCGTCGACTGGCTGAACGCCCGCGAGGTCGTCGTCATGCTGACCGGCCAGACCAGCCGGGACCTCCTGGGCTTCTACCGGATCGACGCGGTCAACGGCCAGGCCCACCGTGTGCCCGGCCTCCCCGCCGACAAGCGGGTGGTCATCGGCACCGTCACGGCTCCGTGACGTCATCCCGGCGCGGCGTCGCGACCGTCCGGCCGGTGTCGCGCCGCCCCGGCGATGCCGGGACGGCCGTGCGCGGCATCACCGCCCCGAGCGCTCCGCCATGTGCTCCGCGTGTTCACAGGCGGATGCGACCGGCGTGGTGCTCCACAGACTGTCTTCCTCCGCGAGGGGGACTTCCACCTCCGCGGTTCCCCACCATCGCTCGACCCGGACCCGGAGGCCGATCGTCTCCACCGCCGTCCCGCAGTCGGTGACGGCGTAGTCAATCATCACCGGCAGTTCCTCCCCCGCCCCGAGGACTCTGGGGAAGCCCCGTCCGTCCCGGGCGGTGACGGAGGACGGGGCCAGCCCCCGGCCGTGCGCCGTCAGGGCCTCGACCGTGACCGGCAGGAAACCGTCGTTGACGACGGTCCTCTCCTCCTGGACGAGGAGAGGATCGGACCATTCCGAGCCGCTGTCAGGGATCTTCTCCTGGTGCCCCCCGGTGGAGGCCGAGAACCTCGGGACCGGTACGCCCGCCTGCCAGAGGAGGAGACCCATGGCGACGAGGACCAGACCCGCGCAGCCCGCCACCGTGAAACGGCGCCGGTCCCGCCGGGTGAGCGTCCCCGCCCCGGAGTCCCGGATTTCCGGAATCTGGACGGAAGTCACAGTAGGCCCCCTTATAAATCAATATTTGATCATGCTAGATTCCCGGTTCGGACGGAAGGGGGACCGTGCTGCCCATCGCTCTCGTTCTCGCCCCGATCGCCCTGATTCTCGTCCCGGCCGTCACCGACCAGGTCGAGCCGGGGCAGATCAAGCGGTTCGTCCGCCGCCAGGGCCTCGTGCCGACCCCCGCCAACGGTGACCTCATCCTGACCTACCTGCGGGTCACCCGCCGCTGGCGGGCCCTCGGCCTGATCTTCGGGGCGCTCGTCGCCCTCGCGTCCGAACCCCTCTTCACGATCCGCCTGCTCTTCCCGGTCCTCGGCTGGTTCGCCGGCGCGCTGGTCGCGGAGGTACGGCTGGCACGGGCCCGACCGGCCGGGCGGAAGGATATCGGCGTGCGGCTGGTCCCTCCGGCGGTGACGTGGCTGTGGGGCGTGAGCGCGGTGGTCGCGGGGGCGCTGGCCGTCTCCGGGCTGGCCCGGTTCCTGCTGGTCGGCGCGGACGCGGCCACCCCGCTGTGGGCCCTGGCCGCGGCGGCCACCGTACCGGCCGTGACACTCCTGACCCGAGGGTTGCGGACGCGGCCGCTGCCCCTCGGACCGGCCGGCCGGGACGCGCTGGAGGCCGCCGCGCGGTCCCGGTCCACGCACGTGCCGCTGGACGGCCCGGTCGCGGCGGAGATCGCCGCGCGATCCCGGTCGGCGCACGTGCTGCTGACCGGAGGGTCCGTGGCCGCGCTGTGGTGCGGGCTGGGGACCCTGGGGACGGAGCCGGAGCACCTGCCGGACGGCCTCGTGAGGATGCTCGTCCTCGCCGGCTGGGTCGTGCTGCCCCTCGTCGCCCTGGCCCTGGGCACCCGGTCGTGGCGGCCCGTCCCGCGCCCGGCACCGGGGCGCCGGCCGGCGGTCGCCGCCGCCGTCACGGCCGTCTCGGTGGCCGTCGCGCTGGGCGCCGCCCTCACCTGGTCCGCCACCGTCCCGAGTCCGGCCGGGAAGCCCGTCGCCTGGTCCGCAGGTGACGAGGTGAACATCTCGTCCCAGCCGATCGCGTACGCGACGCTGCCGAAGTGCGGCGCCCGCCGGACCGTCCGGGACTGCGCGGCGTGGGACCTGCTCCCGGCGGACCGGCCGGGCTACCCCATCTGGTTTCCCCAGGCCGCCGCGTTCGCCGGACGGTGGGGGCCGCTGCGGCGCCCCGCGCCGTTCGCGCTCAGCGGCGACGGCTTCCACGTCGTCTACCTGCACGCCCGGACCCGGCGGATGGTCCACCACGACCTGCGCACCGGTGCCCGCCGCGACCTCACCGGCCCGCTGCCCGACACGGACCTCCCGATGCCGGTGCTCTCGTACGACGGCCGGTACGTCACCCTCACCCCCGCGACCGGGCCGGGCACGACCCGCCTCGTCGACACCGGCGACGGGCGGAGCGTGGAGGTGCCGGGGCTCGCCCGGGTGCTCGGCGTCGGCCCGCGAGGCCTCGCGGCGGTCACCGTACCCGAGGCGGACAAGCCCGAACTGGTCACGGTGGACCTGCGCGGCACCGTACGCACGAGAACGCCCTTCGACCCCGCGTCGGTCACCAGCCCCTTCCCGGACGGGCGACGCCTGCTGGTCCTCACCGAGGGCGGGGCGGCGGTGACGGTGGACCCGGCCACCGGGAGGACCGTGCGCCGGGTGAAGATCAAGCTCAAGCTGACCCCGTACGGCGACCCCCCGGAGTTCCTCGGCTGGAGCGGGGACGGCCGCTTCCTGGCCAGGCTCTCGCCCGAAGAGCCCGGCGACGGCGAACTCCGCCTGGTCGACCCCGCCACGGGCAGGGTCGCCGAGCCTCGGGACTCCGGTCCCGTCGAGGACGCCAGGAAGACCGTGATCGGGAAGGTGTCCGCGGAGTGACGGCCTCTCCGGGCCCGAACCTGGTGGCCGGGGAAAAGGGGGAGGACCGGTTACCGACGAGTAGGACCGCGTGTTAGATTTCCGGTCCCGGTGGAGGAGGCCCCGTGCTCCCGAGCGTGATCGTCGGCGTGGCCCTGCTCAGCCTGCTCGCCCCGCTCCGGGAAGGCCGCGCTCCGGCCGGTGATCCCCCGCCGGAGGCCTGGAGACCCCCGCCGCTCCCGGTCACCGTCAGCTACGCCTGGCGGGACGTTTGTGTCTACCGCGGTCCGCAGAGCCGTTTCCCCCAGCGTCCGCTGGCCTGCCCCGCCTGGCGGCTGGCCGTGTGGACGCGGGGCACCGCCCGGGTGGGCACTCCGATGGGGGAGAGCGGGCGGCTCCAGCAGATCGTCATCCCCGACGCCCCGGGGGCACTACGCGACGATCAAGGCGAGCTCCCGTTCAACGCCCATTTCGGGCTCCCCTTCGCGGTGAGTCCCGACGGTCGCCGGATCGCCTACTTCAGCGCGGTCGAAAGCCGCTTCGTCGCCCATGACCTGCCCGGCGGCAGAAGGGTCCGGCTGGCTCCGCGGACCGAGGTCCCCGCGTACGACCAGGAGTTCTTCGACCTGGACGTCTCCGCCGACGGCCGGTTCTTCTCCACCGCCTTCCTGAAGGGGCGGCCGCGGATCCGCCTCACCGACTTCACGACCGGCAGGACCCGGGTGCTCAAAGACGTCTGCGAGGTGCTCAGCCTGGGACGGGACGCCCGCCGGATCATCGGTGTCCCCTGTTCCGGGAGCCCGTACGACAGGTACGGCGTCCGCTTCACCGTGGCGGTGTTCGACGGCCAGGGCGTGCGGATCGGCGGGCTGCCCCGGCGGTTCTGG
This sequence comes from Planobispora rosea, assembly GCF_014648175.1. Classification (GTDB taxonomy): domain Bacteria; phylum Actinomycetota; class Actinomycetes; order Streptosporangiales; family Streptosporangiaceae; genus Planobispora; species Planobispora rosea. The sequence continues at coordinate 63,813 of NZ_BMQP01000023.1, read as the reverse complement.
AAGCGGACCGGCGAGATCCTGCCGGACGGCGGGCGCATAGCCGAGTCGTACCACGGGAAGCCGTCCGGTCCCGGCGGCCTCCCGCCCGGAGCCTGCTCCCCCCGTTCCCTCGTCGTCGAGAGCCCGGTACCGGGCCGGGTCCGGAGAGTCGTCCGCCTGCCCTGCTTCACCGGCGCACTACGGTGGGGGGCGGTGGTCGGCGACCGGATGCTGCTGGAGCATTCCCGTTCCGGGAAACGGGAGATGTACCAGGTCGACCTCTCCACCGGCGTGACCCGCCAGGTGATCGATCCGGTGCCGCTGGGCATCCCGCTCCACATCGTTGTCGGCACCCCGCCGACGGGTCCGGTGGTCCCTCCGGAGGTGTCCCCCGCCTCGTGACCGCGGGCTCCCCGGCCGGGGAGCCGTGGGAAAGGCCGCCGGAAAAGGCCGCCGGAAAAGGCGGAGGGCCGCCCCGGAGGGCGGCCCCGCGTGCTCGGACGACCGTGGTCAGGCCATCTTCTTCTTGAGGTTCTCGTCCAGGGCCCCCAGGAAATCCTGGGTGGTCAGCCACTCGGCGTCGCCGCCGACGAGGAGGGCGAGGTCCTTGGTCATCTGACCGCCCTCGACGGTCTCGATGCAGACCTGCTCCAGCTTCTCGGCGAACTCGATCACCGCGGGGGTGTTGTCGAGCTTGCCGCGGTGCGCCAGGCCCCGGGTCCACGCGAAGATCGAGGCGATCGGGTTCGTGGAGGTCGGCTTGCCCTGCTGGTGCTGGCGGTAGTGACGGGTCACGGTGCCGTGGGCGGCCTCGGCCTCGACGGTGCGGCCGTCGGGGGTCATCAGGACCGAGGTCATCAGGCCGAGCGAGCCGAAGCCCTGGGCCACGGTGTCGGACTGGACGTCGCCGTCGTAGTTCTTGCAGGCCCAGACGTAGCCGCCCTCCCACTTGAGCGCCGCGGCGACCATGTCGTCGATCAGGCGGTGCTCGTAGGTCAGGCCGGCGGCCTCGAAGTCCTTCTTGAACTCGGTCTCGTACACCTCGGCGAAGATGTCCTTGAACCGGCCGTCGTAGGCCTTCAGGATCGTGTTCTTCGTGGAGAGGTAGACCGGGTAGTTGCGGGCCAGGCCGTACCGCATGGAGGCGCGGGCGAAGTCGCGGATGGACTCGTCCAGGTTGTACATGGCCATGGCGACGCCGCCGCCCGGGAAGTCGTAGACGTCGAGCTCGATCGGCTCCGAGCCGTCCTTCGGGGTGAAGGTGAGGGTCAGCGTGCCCTCGCCCGGCACCTTGAGGTCGGTGGCGCGGTACTGGTCGCCGAAGGCGTGACGGCCGACGACGATCGGCTTGGTCCAGCCGGGCACGAGCCGCGGCACGTTGGACATGATGATCGGCTCACGGAAGATGACTCCGCCGAGGATGTTACGGATGGTCCCGTTCGGGGACTTCCACATCTTCTTGAGGCCGAACTCCTCGACGCGGGCCTCGTCCGGAGTGATGGTGGCGCACTTGACGCCGACGCCGTACTGCTTGATGGCGTTGGCGGCGTCGATCGTCACCTGGTCGTCAGTGGCGTCGCGGTGCTCGATCCCGAGGTCGTAGTACTTCAGGTCGACGTCGAGGTAGGGAAGGATCAGCTGGTCCTTGATGAACTGCCAGATGATCCGGGTCATCTCGTCGCCGTCGAGCTCGACGACGGGGCCCTCTACCTTGATCTTGGGCATGCGTGTGGTTCCCCTTCTTAACGAACAACCAGCCAGTCAGTCCTTTTGAGGCTCACTGGCCGTGAGGCTATCGGACGGGCGCCCACAGCCTGCGGGCCACCCGGTCATCCGACTTATATGGGCATGTCTTTACACCGGCATGAGGTCCGGGAACCGCAGGACGAGGGAACCGCCCATGAGGGCCAGGCCCAGGAGTCCGAGCGTCACGGCGTCGGTCGGCCTCTTGCGTACGGCCATCCGCCCGCCCCCTCCGGCCAGCCGGATGAGCGCGCTCAGCGCGATGAGGGCGCCCAGCGCGAAACCGGCCCAGTAGAGGTGGTCCGGGTTCGGCGCCAGGGCGGCGTATGCCACGGCGAGGACCGCACCCGCCAGCACCAGCGGGTACGGTCCCCAGCGATCGTTGTCTGTGCTCATCACCGCTCGTCGATCGGCTTCCACTTCTGGTCGCGCTCGCCGATGTACTCGCTGTCCGGACGGATCAGCCGGTTGTCGGCGTGCTGCTCGATGACGTGCGCGGTCCATCCTGACATGCGGCTGACCGAGAAGACCGGGGTGAACAGGTCGGTCGGGATGCCGAGGTAGTGGTAGACCGTCGCGGCGTAGAAGTCCACGTTGGGGTAGAGGCCCTTCGTCTCGAAGACGACCTCCTCCATCTCCTTGGACATCCGGTAGTAGGTGTCGTCGCCGGAGGCCTCCGCCAGCTCCTGCGACATCCGGCGCAGGTGCGTGGCGCGCGGGTCCTCGGTCTTGTAGACCCGGTGCCCGAAGCCCATGATCTTCTCTCCGGCGGAGAGCCGGTCACGCACGGACTGGGCCACGCCGGCCGGGTCGAGCGACTCCAGGGTGCGCATGACCTGCTCGTTGGCGCCGCCGTGGAGCGGGCCCTTGAGGGTGCCGATCGCGGCGACGATGGCCGAGTGCATGTCCGACAGGGTCGCGGCGCAGACGCGGGCGGCGAACGTCGAGGCGTTCATCGTGTGGTCGGCGTGCAGGACCAGGCAGGCGTCGAAGATCTCCACCGCGCGGGGATCCGGGGCGCGGCCGGTGATCTGGAGCAGGAAGTTCGCCGCGATGCTGAGCTCGGGATCCGGGCCGGGAATCGTGCTCCCGGTCCTGACCGCGTGGTAGCGGGCGACCAGCAGCGGCTGCTGCGCGGTCAGCCGGGCGGCCTTGCGCAGGTTGGCGTCCGGGCTGTTGGAGTCCTTGTCCGGATCGTCACCGCCGGCGAGGGAGACGAGGGTGCGCAGCGCCTCCATCGGGGCCTGCTTCTCCGCGACCTCCGGGATGTTCGCCTCGACGAGGGGGCCGAGGGTGCGTCCCCGGACCAGTTCCTCCCCGTAGGAGGCCAGCTGCTCCCGGTTCGGGAGCCTGCCGCACTGCAGAAGGTGGGCGGTCTCTTCGAAAGTGGTGCGGCCGGCCAGGTCATGGATGTCATAGCCGCGGTAGAAGAGGCGTCCGGCCTTGCCGTCGATGTCGCTGAGCGCCGTGGACGCGGCGACGACATCGGCGAGGCCCTTGGTGGGTTTGTCCGCCATGAGTGTTTCCTCCGCTTATCTTCGCCCGAAGTCTACCCGCGAGCAGGTGAAGCCTCTCAGAGAGGTCCAGACCAATTTCACGAAGGATTCTGCTTCTGGCAAAGGCGATTCCCCATCCCCTCGTTTGGGTAAGCCGGAGCTGTAGTAATAGTTACGGCGGGCTACCTGGGGAGGAACTGCCGTGGAGGGGCCGTTCATACGCATCGAGGACACCGGCGAGGTGGTCCCGTTGCGCCCCGAGATCACGACGGTCGGACGCGGCCGAGGAGTCGACATCCGCCTCACCGACCCGAGTGTGTCCCGGTTGCACGCGGAATTCGTCCGGCGCGGACCCTACGTGTACGTCGTTGACCTGGGCCTGTCCCGCAACGGCACACGGGTGAACGGCAGGCCGATCGCCCGGAGGGTCCTCGACGACGGCGACGTCGTCTCCTTCGGCGCCGCCCGGGGCAGGATCGGCGGAGTCCCCCGCGAGGACTTCGTCCCCGAGGTCGAGCTCCGCCGCGCCGCGGCTCCGGAACTGACCCGGCGGGAGGTCGACGTGCTCACGTCGCTGTGCCGGCCGGCGCTGTCGGACGAGGCGTTCGTCGCACCGGCGACCGCGCGCGAGATCGCCGACGACCTGGTGGTGACCGAGGCCGCGGTCAAGCAGCACCTGCTCCGTCTCTACCAGAAGTTCCGGATCCCGGAGGGCACCAACCGGCGCACCAGGCTGGCCAACGAGGTCGTCGCCCTGGGGCTGGTCAGGCCCACCCCGGTGGTGCCGCCGCAGCGCGCGGCCGGCGCTCCGGAACCGCAGCCGACCTCGGTGAGCCGTAGAGCGTCCTGACCTCCCGTGGAGCGTCCTGACGCTCCACGGGGCGGGCCGGGCGGTGTGCGGGGCGGGCTCACGCCCGTTCGGCGGCCTCGACCACGTTGGCCAGGAGCAGGGCCCGGGTCATCGGGCCCACACCGCCGGGGTTGGGGGTGAGGAAGCCCGCGACGTCCGCAACACCGGGAGCGACGTCGCCGGCGATCTTCCCCTCGACCCGGGAGACGCCGACGTCGAGCACCGCCGCGCCGGGCTTCACCATGTCCGCGGTGATCAGGTGCGGCACGCCCGCGGCGGCGACGACGACGTCGGCACGGCGGGTGTGCGCGGCCAGGTCCTGGGTGCCGGTGTGGCAGAGGGTCACGGTGGCGTTCTCGCTGCGGCGGGTGAGCAGCAGGCCGAGCGAGCGGCCCACGGTGATGCCGCGGCCGACCACGACGACCTCGGCGCCCTTGATCGGCACACCGTACTCCTGCAGGAGGAGGACGATGCCGTGCGGGGTGCAGGGCAGCGGGGCGTCGACCATGTGGACCAGGCGTCCCAGGTTGACCGGGTGCAGGCCGTCGGCATCCTTGGCCGGGTCCATGCGCTCCAGGACCGCCTGCGTGTCCAGGTGCCTGGGCAGCGGGAGCTGGACGATGTAACCGGTGCACTCCGGCATGGCGTTGAGCTCGTCGATGACCTCTTCCAGCTCCGCCTGGGTGGCGTTGGCGGGCAGGTCCCGGCGGATGGAGGCGATGCCGACCTCGGCGCAGTCACGGTGCTTGCCCGCGACGTAGATCTGGCTGCCCGGATCGTCGCCCACGAGGACCGTGCCGAGACCGGGGGTGATCCCCCGCTCCTTCAGCACGGCCACCCGGGCCGTGAGGTCTGCCTTGATCTTGGCCGCGGTGGCCTTGCCGTCCAGAATCTGCGCGCTCATGAGACCAACCCTCTCATGAGATCATCGGCGTCCGGCGACTCACCGCCCCCGCCGGGCCGTCCGCGTCCGGCCCGTCCCGCCGGAGCCCCGGAGGACTTCCCGCGGCCTCAGCCTCGACCTCGACCTCAGCCTCGACCGGCCTCCCGCGCCTCACGGGCCTCGATGATCCGGCGCGTGAAGGGAATGACCTCCACGAGCTTCCCGCTCAGATACGCCGAGGCGAGAGCGAGCACCACCAGCGCGATCGGGCTCTGCCAGAGACCACCGATGATCACCATGATGGGCAGGATGAGGTCGAGCATGGGCATAGGAGATCTCCAGCAGGCGAGAAGAAGGAACGCTCAAGGCTAATCACAGGTCAAAGGCAATCAAACCCGAATAACCTGCTCATTTCGCCACTCTCTTGTCACCTGTCCCAGTGTCCCGTCCGGTGGCGGCCGGAGAATCGGGACGTCTTCCAGGGAAGGGGCGATGTGGAGCGACACCAGAAGTATCGGCTGGACCGTCCCCGAGCGTAGGGCTTCGGCGAAAGTTCCAGGGAATCCGTCGCATCGCGCCGCGGAAACCCGTACGGCCGCCGCGGGATGCGACGGCCGTACCGCGTCTGCCGGGGCCCGGCGGCCCCGGGGACCCCTCCCGCGGGGCGGGAGGGCGCCTCAGTGGAAGAAGTGGCGGGTGCCGGTGAAGTAGAGCGTGATCCCGGCGGCCTCGGCCGCGGCGATCACCTCCTCGTCCCGGATCGAGCCGCCCGGCTCCACGACCGCCTTCACGCCCGCGTCGATGAGGATCTTCAGGCCGTCGGCGAACGGGAAGAACGCGTCGGAGGCCCCGACCGAACCCTTGGCGCGGTCGCCCGCGCGGGCGACCGCGAGCTGGGCCGAATCCACCCGGTTGACCTGCCCCATGCCCACGCCGACGCTCGCCCCGTCGGAGGCGAGCAGGATCGCGTTGGACTTCACCGAGCGGCACGCCTTCCAGGCGAAGGCCAGGTCGGCGAGGACCTCGGGGGAGGCCGCGGGACCGGCCTTGAGCTCCCAGGTGCCGGGCGCGTCGCCGGGGGCGTCCACCCGGTCGGCCGTCTGCACCAGCAGGCCGCCGTCGATCCGGCGGAACTCGGCCGCGTTGGCCGGGCCCTGCGGGCAGGCCAGCAGCCGGATGTTCTTCTTCCCGGTCAGTACGGCCAGCGCCCCGTCGCTGAACCCGGTGGCCACCACGACCTCGGTGAACACCTCGGCGATCTGCCGGGCCAGCTCCTCGGTGACCTCGCCGTTGACGGCGATCACCCCGCCGTAGGCCGAGACCGGGTCGCAGGCGTGCGCCTTGCGGTGCGCCTCGGCCACGTCGGCGCCGACCGCGATACCGCACGGGTTCTGGTGCTTGATGATGGCCACGGCGGGCTCGGCGAAGTCCCAGGCGGCCCGCCAGGCGGCGTCGGCGTCGAGGTAGTTGTTGTAGGACATCTCCTTGCCGTGCAGCTGCTCGGCCCCGGCCAGCCCGCCGGTGCCCGCGCTGTAGAGGGCGGCGCGCTGGTGCGGGTTCTCGCCGTAGCGCAGCGGCGTCGCCAGTTCCCAGGAGGCGCCCATGAAGACCGGCCAGGCGTCGCCCTCCGCCGCGTACACGTTGGCGAACCAGGAGGCCACCGCGGTGTCGTAGGCGGCGGTGTGGGCGTAGGCGGCGGCGGCCAGGCGGCGGCGCTCGGTGACGGTGAAGCCGCCCTCGGCGACCGCGGCGAGCACCTCGCCGTACGATCCGGGGTTCACCACGACCGCCACGGTTCCGTGGTTCTTGGCGGCGGCGCGGATCATCGCCGGGCCGCCGATGTCGATCTGCTCCACGCACTCGGCGTCGGAGGCGCCGGAGGCGACGGTCTCCTGGAACGGGTAGAGGTTGACCACGACCAGCTGGAACGGGTCGATCTCCAGCTCTTCCAGCTGCGCGAGGTGGGCCGGGTTGCCGCTGTCGGCCAGCAGGCCGGCGTGCACGCGCGGGTGCAGGGTCTTGACGCGGCCGTCCAGGCACTCGGGGAAGCCGGTCAGCGCCTCCACCGGGGTGACCGGGACACCGAAGGAAGCGATCTTCGCTGCGGTGCCGCCGGTGGAGACGATCTCCACCCCCGCGGCGTCGAGTCCGCGCGCCAGCTCCTCCAGCCCGCTCTTGTCGTACACCGCGATCAACGCGCGCCGGATGGCGATGCGGGTCACTTCCTGGTCCTCCTGTTGCTTCCGGTGATCCGGGGCGCCCGGCTCGTGCGCCGGGTCGTCCGAGGTGGCCGGGCGGTCCGGGGGGACCGGCGCCCGGGGGTCACGGGACCCGCCGGCTAACCGGCGTGCCCGAGGTCGCGGAACCGCCCGATGCGGACGGTCCTGCCGGTCACGGTCCAGCCCTCGCGGGCCATCCGGCCGACGGTCTCGACGAGCAGGCCGCGCTCGACGGTCTTGATGCGCTCGTGCAGCGTGTGCTCGTCGTCGCCGTCGTAGACGCGGACGGCCTCCTGGGCGATGATCGGCCCGGTGTCCACCCCGGCGTCGGCGAGCATCACGGTGCAGCCGGTGACCCGCACGCCGTGGGCGAGGGCGTCGCGGACCCCGTGCGCCCCGGGGAAGGAGGGCAGCAGCGCCGGGTGGGTGTTGAGCACGGGGAAGGCGTCCAGCGTCGGGGCCCCGAGGATCTTCATGAACCCCGCGCAGACGACCAGGTCGGGCTTGTACTCGGCGATCTTCTCTGCGATCGCCAGATCCCACGCCTCACGGGTCGGGTGGTCGGGGACGCGTTCGACGAAGGTCGGCACCCCGGCGCGCTCCGCGCGGGACAGTCCCTCGATGCCCTCACGATCGGCGCCCACCGCCACGATCCGGGCGCCGTAGCCCTCATTCGCCACAGCGTCCAGCAGGGCCTGTAGGTTGGTTCCTGAGCCGGACACGAGAACCACAAGCCGAACGGCCTGGGATGACACCGACGCACTCCATTCGGACGGGGACTCACGCCGGTGCAAGGGTATCGGCCCCCCGGCTCACGTGACGCAAGGAGGTCCTGCAGGTGACGACACCGGTCCAGCTACGGCCCGCCGAGGGTGCGGGACGGCGGGCGTTGTGGCTGGCGTTCGCGGCGGTCGTGCTGACGTTCGTCCTCCCCCTGGCGGGGGTGGTCATGTCGCTGTTCGCACTCGTCGTCTCGATCCGTGCGATCCCCACGCTCAAGCTGGTCTCGAAACCCACCGGCGCGGCCGTCGCGGGGATCGTCCTGTCGTCGCTGGCGCTCCTGGTCTCGCTCTCGGTGACGGCGCTGCAGTTCTACCTCAGCGACGAGCTGTCCGCCTACGCCGAGTGCAAGATCGGGGCGGGTACGGTCACCGCCCAGAACGAGTGCGTGGAGCGGCTGGAGCGGGCCATGGAGAAGCGGTTCCCGTTCGTGGAGCCCGGAAGCCTCGAGTTCCCGTTCCCTCCCTGATCCCCGCTCCCTCCCTCGTCCTCGCTCCCTCCCCGGCTCTCACTCCTCGCCGCCGTCCGGTGCGCGGCCGGCGGTGAGGCCGGGTTCCGCACCGGCGGTGAGGCTAGCCGCCGCACCGGTGGTGAGGCCGGGCGCCGCATCGGCGATCCGCTGCCGCATCGACCGCCTCTCCAGGGCCTCCAGCGCCTCGTCGAGGATCCGGCTCAACGGGAACGACAGCTCTGCTTCGAGGGCGGCGGCCGCGGCGGCGGTGGCCGCCCACTCCGCCTCCAGCGTCGGCACGAGCGACTCGGCCTTCGGCGTGAGCCCGACGATCCTCTGGCGTGCGTCCTCACCCGGCGCGAGGGAGACCAGCCCGTCCCTGGCCATCTGGGCCACGGTCTGGCTCGCCGCGGAGTGCGTGACCCCGATGGCGCGCGCCAGGTCGCGGATCGAGCGGGGCCCTGAGGCGGCCAGCACCCTGACGACCGGGGTGAACCGGGGGCGGAAATGCGCCAGTCCGAGATCGGCGTAGACGGCGGCGACGTCCCCGTCCAGCAGTTCGAGCAGATGACGCAGTCGCGTCCCGAGAATCGCGGGACCGCGGGGAGGGACTTCCATGGTTAAAATATAACAGCACTGTTAGATCTGACGGAGGGAACCCGTGCCATGGCCAGCCCCCATCCCCCGATCGAGCCCTACGACCACGGCATGCTCGACACCGGTGACGGCAACCTCGTCTACTGGGAGGTCTGCGGCAACCCGGACGGCAAGCCCGCCCTCGTCGTCCACGGTGGTCCGGGAGGGGGATGCTCAGCCGGCCAACGGCGGACCTTCGACCCCGAGCGCTACCGGATCGTCCTGTTCGACCAGCGCGGCTGCGGGCGCAGCACGCCGCACGCGAGCGATCCCGCGACCGACATGAGCCTCAACACCACCGAGCACCTGCTCTCCGACATGGAGCTGCTCCGCGAGCACCTGGGCATCGACCGCTGGCTGCTGTACGGCGGCTCGTGGGGATCCACCCTGATCCTCGCCTACGCCGAGCGCCACCCCGAGCGGGTCTCGGAGATCGTCATCCCCGCCGTCACCACGACCCGGCGCTCGGAGATCGACTGGCTCTACCGGGGCGTCGGGCGCTTCTTCCCCGAGCAGTGGGACCGGTTCCGGGCCGGCGTCCCCGAGGCCGACCGCGACGGCGACCTCGTCGCGGCCTACGCGCGGCTCATGGAGCACCCCGACCCGGACGTCCGGGCGAAGGCCGCCATCGACTGGACGACCTGGGAGGACGCGGTGATCTCCCTGGAGTCGAACGGCACGCCGGGCGCCTATGGCGACCAGCCGCCGGACGACCTGCTGGCGTTCGTCCGGATCTGCGCGCACTACTTCGCCCACGGGGCATGGCTGGAGGAGGGCGCGCTGCTGCGCGACGCGGGGCGGCTGGCCGGGATCCCGGGCGTCCTGATCCACGGCCGCCACGACATGGGATCCCCGGTCGGCACCGCCTGGGAGCTGGCCCGCGCCTGGCCCGACGCGGAGCTGATCGTCATCGAGGACTCGGGGCACACCGGCAGCGACGCGATGCGCGACGCGATCCTCGCCGCGACCGACCGGTTCGCCGGGCGGTGACACCCGGCCGGGGTCAGTCGCGGTCCCAGGCGTAGGGGTCGAGATAGATGACGTGGCCGCCCTTGTCGTCGGTCTCGTCGACGATGTCGCGCCGGGGCGGCCGGGGTTCCTCGGGGCGGGGACGCGGGGCCTTACCGGAGGTCTTGCCCCGGGCCTCCGCCGCGGCCGAGGCGTGCTCGTCCTCCCAGTCGTCCCGGATGACCGGGATCGGCTGGGTGTCGCACTCGGTGGCGTCCAGCCAGTGACCGGGAAGCACCCGCGAGTCGCCCGCCTCGGCGAAACCGGCCTTGCTCGCCACCGACCCGGCGGCCTTGGCCAGCTTGACGCCCGCCTTGCGGACCGGGGCCGTGGCCGTGCCGACCTTGGCGGCGGCCTTGACGACGGCGGGGTGCTGGCCCCGGAACATGAGCCACCAGTTGGCCAGCCCCGCCGAGATCCCGGCGGCGACGCCGGTCTCCAGCGTCACCGAGAGCATGACCTCCCACCCGGACGGGCCCATCGCGGCGAGCCTGGACCCGCCGAGCGAGCCCCCGGACAGCGCCGCCAGCAGCCCGGCCACGCAACCGGTCGCGATGCCGCAGGCGAACCCCCACAGGGGCGCCCCCTCGTATGAGGGCGAGGGGGCGACCCGGACGAGCACGACGCCTCCCACCGCGCCGGCCACGAACGGCACCGCTATCACCGCCATCACCCAGGCCGGGGTGGGCCCCGCCTCCGGGAGCGCGCCCAGGATGGGCAGGCTCGGCACCGTGCCCAGCTGCACACCGGTCGGGGCGACCAGCGTGCCGGTGCCGACGGCGAAGCCCGGCCCGGCGATGTAGGCCATCCCCCAGATGAACGCGTTGAGCAGGTAGAGCCCCTGGACCAGCAGGAGCAGCAGGCCCCCGACGAACCCCGGCGCCAGCACGTCGGTCAGCTGCCGCACCTGGTCGAAGCCCACCACGACGGCCCCGAGCACCAGGGCGGCGCCCGCGGCAAGCATGACTCCCGTCGCGGCGGCCGTACCGGCCACGACCGACCGGGTGCGCTCCGGCAGCAGGCGCACCATCGACCGCCACGGCCCGATCACCCTGACGGTGCCCAGCGCGCCGGCCAGGAAGCCCAGCGCGAAATGACTGATCAGCACGTCACCCAGGAACGGCTGGGTGATCTCGTTGCGGGCGACGAAGGTGATCCCCCCGGCCAGCAGCGCGTACGGCGCCGCCAGCGAGACTCCCGCCTGCCCGACCAGGACGAGCTGGGCCCTGCGGCGGGCCGTGGCCTCGTCCTTCGGGCTGTCCTTGGGGAGCCGGGCGGGCATCCGCAGCCGCAGGTCGGCGTCCCGGGCCATCCAGATCCCGGCGCGGTAGAGCAGGAACGTGGGCAGGATCATCAATCCGAGCGGGATCAGCCCGACCGACCCGCCGGGGATCGCGAACCCGGCGTGGTGGGCCGCCAGCCAGAGCTGCGCCGCGGTGCGGAACACCCCGGGCAGGCCGGGGCCGAGCGCGTCGCGGGGCGCGGCGATCCAGCCGATCAGGGTGAGCGTGGTGAGCACCGCCAGGCCGACGCCGAGCGTCCAGACCGCGGCGAGCACCCCGGAGACGGGGAGCGGGCGGCGGACGTCGTCGTCACCTGCGACTCCGGACAGGGGGATACGGCGCAGGACGGTACGGGGAGCCGTCCGGAGCTGGTCGAGAAGGGCCGTCACAATACTCGATGGTCTCAGGATCTTGCGCGTGAACGGGCCCTCATCGGCCCGCGTGTCGCGGGACGCCTCCGGAAACCATCCCATTCACCGCCGAAACCAGCACCTCTTCCGAACCGGCACCGCTCCCCGCCACCGGGCAATCCGCCCCGTAGACGACAGTGCCGGTACGGCGAGCGCCGTACCGGCCTTCCCGGCGCCCACCGTACGGCGGGCAGCCGGTGAACGTCCGCAACCGCTCAGGTGCGCCTGGCGGCTGCCAGACGACCCCCGGCGGGACCGCGTGATCCCGCTAGCGGGACTGCATGATCTCGCGCATGAGGCGGGCGGTCTCGCTGGGCGTCTTGCCGACCCGCACCCCGACCTTCTCCAGCGCCTCCTTCTTGGCCTGCGCGGTACCGGCCGAACCCGACACGATCGCCCCGGCGTGCCCCATCGTCTTGCCCTCCGGCGCGGTGAACCCGGCCACGTAGGCCACCACCGGCTTGGAGACGTGCTTTTCGATGTAGGCCGCGGCCCGCTCCTCGGCGTCCCCGCCGATCTCCCCGATCATCACGATCGCATCGGTGCCCGGGTCGTCCTGGAAGGCGGCCAGCGCATCGATGTGCGTGGTGCCGATCACCGGGTCGCCGCCGATGCCCACCGCGGTGGAGAAGCCGAAGTCGCGCAGCTCGTACATCAGCTGGTAGGTCAGCGTGCCCGACTTCGACACCAGCCCGATGCGCCCGGCGCTGGTGATGTCGGCCGGGATGATGCCGGCGTTGGAGGCGCCCGGCGAGGCGATGCCCGGGCAGTTGGGACCGATGATGCGGGTGGCGTTGCCCTTCTCGGCCGCGTAGGCCCAGAACTCGGTGGTGTCGTGCACCGGCACGCCCTCGGTGATCACCACGCACAGCGGGATGGCGGCGTCGATGGCCTCCTTGACCGCGTCCTTGGTGAAGGCCGGCGGCACGAACACCACCGACACATCGGCGCCGGTGGCGGCCATGGCCTCGGCCACGGTGGCGAAGACCGGCAGGCCCTCGTGGGTGGTGCCGGCCTTGCGGGCGTTGACCCCGCCGACCACCTTGGCCCCGGAGGCCAGCATCCGGCGGGTGTGCTTGGTGCCCTCCCCGCCGGTCATCCCCTGAACAATGATCTTGCTGTTCTCGGTCAGCCAGATAGCCATTACGCACCTACCGCAGCGAGCTCGGCGGCACGCTTGGCCGCGTCGTCCATCGTGTCGACCAGCTCGACGCCGGGAAGCTTGGCGTCGGCCAGGATCTGCCGCCCGAGGAGGGCGTTGTTGCCGTCCAGCCGGACGACGAGGGGGCGAGTGATCGCCTCGCCGCGGCTCTCCAGAAGCTGGAAGGCCGAGACGATGCCGTTGGCGACCGCGTCGCAGGCGGTGATGCCGCCGAAGACGTTGACGAAGATCGACTTCACCGACGGGTCGGACAAGATGATCTCCAGGCCGGCCGCCATGACCTCGGCCGAGGCGCCGCCGCCGATGTCCAGGAAGTTCGCGGGCTTGGGCTGCCCGGGGAACGCCTCACCGGCGTAGGCGACGACGTCCAGAGTGGACATGACCAGGCCCGCGCCGTTGCCGATGATGCCGACGTTGCCGTCGAGCTTGACGTAGTTGAGGTCCTTGGCCTTGGCCGCGGCCTCCAGCGGGTCCTCGGCGGCCTTGTCCGCGTAGGCCTCGTGCTCGGGCTGGCGGAAGGAGGCGTTGTCGTCCAGGGTGACCTTGCCGTCGAGGGCCTTCACCTGGCCGTCGGCGGACAGGATCATCGGGTTGACCTCGACCAGGGTGGCGTCCTCGTCGACGAAGGCGGCCCAGAGCTTCTCGATCAGCTCGGCGGCGCCCTCGATCGACCGCTCCGGCAGGCCGCCGGCCACCGCGATCTCGCGGGCCTTGGCGCGGTCGACACCGGTGATCGGGGAGACCGGGACCTTCGCGACCTTCTCCGGGGTGTTGTGCGCGACCTCTTCGATGTCCATGCCGCCCGCGGCGGAGCAGATCGCGAGGAAGGTGCGGTTGGCGCGGTCGAGCAGGAAGGAGAAGTAGTACTCCTCCGCGATGTTGCTCGCCTCCTCGATCAGGACCTTGTGGACCGTGTGGCCCTTGATGTCCATCCCGAGGATGTCGGTGGCCTTGCGCTCGGCGTCGGCGGCGTCGTCGGCGACCTTCACGCCGCCCGCCTTGCCGCGGCCACCGGTCTTGACCTGGGCCTTGACGACGACACGGCCGGTCAGCTCCTCGGCTGCCGCGCGTGCCTCCTCCACGGTGTGCGCGACGATGCCGCGCGGCACCGGGATGCCGTACTCCGCGAAGAGCTCCTTCGCCTGATGTTCGAACAGGTCCACGAGGGTCCGTCCTTGCTTGTCCGGCTGATGTACAGATGTCGGCGGGCCGGCTCCGCTGTCCGAGAGGGAGCTCGGCGATTTTTGCGCCACTGAAGCCTAGTCCCCCTCGGAACCCGGGATGGTCACCGGGGCCCAGGTCGTGTGGCGCAATCCCGCCCCCGGCCTTCGTCCGGCTCTGGATTCGACCAACGGTGCCCGGTATCGGGCGTTACACCCGCGCCGGGACGGCGCCGCGCACCCAGTCGACGATCTCCTGTGTGGTCGCCCCGGGAGTGAAGATCCGGGCGACGCCCATCGCCTCCAGCTCCGGGATGTCGGCCTCCGGGATGATCCCGCCGCCGAACACCACGATGTCCTCCGCGTCCTGCTCCTTCAGCAGCTCGATCACCTTGGCGAAGAGCGTCATGTGGGCCCCCGACAGGATGGACAGGCCGACCGCGGCGGCGTCCTCCTGGATCGCGGTGCGCACCACCTGCTCGGGCGTCTGGTGCAGGCCGGTGTAGACGACCTCCATCCCGGCGTCCCGCAGCGCCCTCGCCACGATCTTCACGCCCCGGTCGTGCCCGTCCAGCCCGGGTTTGGCGATGACGACACGGATCCTCGACACGGCATCCATAGACAGACCTCCTCGTCTGCGGCCCACTCGCGAAGCAGCGGTTGCCCGCAGCGTAACCGGCCGGGCCCCCCGGAGCACCAGCCGTACGGCTCACACGTGCGCAAAGCGGAGAGGCGGAGTTGTCAGCCCGGGGTGTAGCCCCGTGCGCCGCGGTGGCCTAGGTTGGCTGATCTTGACCCCTGGTGAGGGAGATCCCGATGAGGCGGTGGGCCACTCTGGTCACGGCGGTACTGGTCGGTTCGGTGCTGCCGGCGGGGACGGCGCAGGCGATGGGGACGGCGCAGGCGCCGCCGTCCCCGGTGACGAAGCTGAAGCAGCAGTTCTCCGAGCACGTGGGACTGCGCATCTCGGATGTCGGCCGGGTCTACAAGGACGGCAAGGCGGTCGTCACCATCTGGCGCAGGGGCAAGGTGGAGTTCGGCGCCTCCGGGGTGTACGCCACCGACACCACGGGGCGCACGGAGGCGGGGCACGGAGCGATCAAGGAGTTCGAGAACCTGACCGGGGTGGGCGTCGGCTCGACGCGGGTGATCTGCTTCCCCAACGAGGCGTACCTGTCCGGGCCCGGTTACGAGACGTGGCTGCCCGAGGGCAAGCACTGGCTCGGACTGATCGGCCCGGAGAACATCAAGCAGACCGCGACGTTCCCGCAGATCGTGAACATCTTCGAGCCGGCCACCCTCGGAACCCTGCTCTCCCACGCCGCGGTGAAGCGCAAGATCGGTTCCGGCACCTATCTCCAGGGCGCCGTGTCCCTGCGCACCCTCTACAAGGTCTCCCCCTCGCTCCGCGACCGGCTCGCCGGGCCGCCCAAGGGGAAGAGCGCCCGGATCCCGGTCGGCTTCCGGCTCTGGCTGGACCGCTCGAACCTGGTCCGCCGCCTGTCGACCACCTGGAAGCAGCCCGCCGGAAAGACGCCCACGACCACGGTCGTGCACACCCGCTACACCGCCTGGGGTTCCACCGTCGCCCTCACGCCCCCGCCCCCGGAGGACACCGCCGACGCGGGCCGGGTCGGCGACGACTTCTCCCCGCCTCCCACGCTCCCGATCGGCTGACCGGTGATTCACCCGGCTGACCGGCGATTCTGAAATTCTGCACGGAAAATTCATATCGATTCACAACAAATCCCCGTTTCTGAGATTCAACCGTGATCTTCAATCACGAAGATCTTCGGGTCCCTCCCACACGGGGTGGAGGGAATACCCGGGAGAATCCCATGAAACGATTCGCCGCCGTTCTGGCCTGCGCCGCAGCCGCAGCCGCCCTGACCGGCCCGCTGTCCGTCCCGGCCGCCCACGCGCAGGCCCCTGACCCGCTCAAAGCGCTGAAGGGCCAGCTCGTCACCGGCCGGGGCGTCACGTTCACCGATGTCACGAAGGTCATCCAGGGCGGCGAAAGCCAGATTTTCGCCCGCCGCAAGGGCTCCCTGCAGTTCGGCCGTTCCGGGATTTCCGCGATCGACATGACCGGGCGCCTGAACGTGTCCGACGACGTCAAAGAGCTCCTGCCGGAGCTCGCCAAACTGGGCAGGCCCGAGCGGATCCTCTGGGTGAAGAACGTCTCCTACCTCTCCGGAGGGCTCTTCGGCGAGTCCATGCCGGAGGGCAAGAAGTGGCTCCGGACGCCCGGCCTGGCGTTCGGCGTCGTCGGGATGTCCGGCCAGTCGGTCAACGCCGCCGAACCCGCGACGCTCAAGGCGCTCCTCACCCGCGCCACGACCAAGCGCCCGACCTCGTACGCCGGGAAGATCACCTTCGGTGAGCTGTACAAGGTCTCGCCCTGGTTCCGTGCCTCCCTCGGCGAGAAGCCGACCGCCAAGGAGGCCAAGACCGTGATCACCTGGAAGCTGGCCCTGGGCTCCGGGCGGCTCCCGGCCCGGTTGACGGCCACCCACTCCGGGGACGCGACCGGCATGAAGGGCTCGACCATCACGATGGACACCCGCTACACCGGATGGGGTTCCGAGGTCACGGTGAAGGCGCCCCCCGCCGACGAGATCGCCCGTCCCGAAGAACTTGAGAACGCCGACAGTGAGTAGCCCGGAAATATCAGGAACTACGGAAGAATCTCCTCACTTCTCCGCGACGGTGCGGAGGCAGCGAACCCGTAGGAGGACCCCCCGATGAGGCGGATGATCGCCACTCTGACCGGTGCCGCGGCGGCGGCACTGATCGTTCCCGCGCTGGTGGCCGCGGCCCCGGCGAGCGCGCGCACCGCACCGGCCGACCCGGTGTCCGCGCTGAAGAGCCAGTTCACCGCCCACCGCGGGGTCAAGCTTGACGAGCAGGGCAAGCTGATCGGCGAGGGGAAGAACGACCGGGTGATCCTCAGCCGGCGCGCAGGAGTGCTGGAGTTCGGCCGCAAGGGCGTGGTCGCCTCGGATCTGACCAGCACCTTCAGGCTGCCCAGCGCCGACAGGGAACTCGCCGAGGAGTTCAAGAACCTGTTCGCCCCCACCCGCGTGATCACGGTGAAGGGCTTCTCCTACACCTCCGGCGCGTTCTACGGCGACGCCCTGCCCGAGGGCAAGAAGTGGGTGCGCACCCGGGCCGGCCTGGTCTCCCCGGGCAGCCCGGCCCAGCAGATGGTCAACCCCCTCGAACCCGCCACGCTGAAGGCGGTCCTGGCGCGCACGATCTCCAAGCGCCCCGGCGGGACGTGGGACGGCACCCGGACCGTCGTCCACTCGGGCATGATCACCCTGGGTGAGCTGTACAAGGTCTCCCCCACGGTCCGCGCGCTGCTGGGCGCCAAGCCCTCGGCCAAGTCCGCCATTCTCCCGGTGAACTGGCAGCTCTACATCGGCTCCGACCAGCTCGTACGGCGCGCCGTGTCCTCCTGGACACAGTCCATGCGGGGCCTGACCAGCCTCGACCTCACCTACCTCAACGACAGCCGCTACTCCGGCTGGGGTGCGAAGTCCGCCATCAAGGCCCCGCCCGCCTCCCAGGTGGCCGACATCGACGAGCTCGACTTCGAGGCCGGCGGCGAGGACCCCTTCGCCCGCCTCCTGACGACCGAGAACTGACCGGTCACCGGCCGGTCCCGCCACCGGATCGCTCCCGGTGGCGGGACCGGCGGTGGGACCGGCGGCAGGGCCGGCGGCACGGCCGGGGCAGCACGTCGCTCCCGGCGGCGAGGCCGGTGGGCGCCTGCTGACACCGGGGGCGATCGAGAGCATCATGCGTCCATGAACACGAAGCGGTGGACCGCCGATCGCATCCCCGACCAGACCGGCAGGACGTTCATCGTGACCGGGGCCAACAGCGGCCTCGGCTACGCGACAGCGCGCGAGCTCGCCGGACGCGGCGCACACGTGATCATGGCGGTGCGCGACGAGGCGAAGGGCCGGCAGGCGGTCAAGGAGATCGAGGCGGGCGCCGGTCGCCCCGTCAGCCTCGAACTGCGCCGGGTGGACCTCGCCGATCTCGACTCCGTCAGGGAGTTCGCCGAGGCGCTCCGCGCCGACGGGGTGGGCGTCGACGTTCTGGTCAACAACGCCGGCATCATGATGCCGCCCCGGTCGCTGAGCCCCCAGGGGCACGAGAGCCAGTTCGCCGCCAACCACCTGGGGCACTTCGCGCTCACCGGCCTGCTGCTCGACGTGATCGCGGCCGGCCGGGACCCCCGGGTGGTCACGGTCAGCTCGACCATGCACAGACTCGGCAGGATCCACTACGACGACCTGACCGGGGCGCGTTCCTACTCACCCGTCGCCTTCTACGCGCAGTCGAAGTTCGCCAACGTGCTCTTCGCCCTGGAGCTGGACCGCCGGCTCAGGGCCGCCGGATCACCGGTGCGCAGCCTGCTGGCGCACCCCGGCTACTCCGACACCAACCTGCAGACCGCCGGCAGGACCGGGCTGATGAAGTCGATCATGAGCCTCGGCAACCGGCTCTACGCCCAGCACGCGGACGTCGGGGCGCTCTGCCAGCTCTACGCGGCGACCGACCCCGGCGCCCTCGGCGGCCAGTACATCGGCCCGGACGGCTGGTTCGAGAACCGGGGGCACCCGAAGGTCGTGCAACCGGTCAGGGCCGCCACCGACCCCGCCGACGCCCGCCGGCTGTGGGAGCTGTCGGAGAAGCTCACCGGCGTGCACTACGGCCTGCCGGAAGCCGCGTAGCGACCGGCGCCTCCGAAGCCGCCCTCCGGGATCCGGGACGGCAGGCGATCCCCCGTCCTCCGGGATCCGGGACGGCGGGCGATCCTCCGCCCTCCGGGACCGGAGATCCGCCGCGGGGAGCGGATGTCAGAGCTTCTCCAGGGGGGCGTAGGCGAGCACCAGGGTCTTCGCTCCGTCGCTCCCGAAGTCGATCTTGGCGTTGCCGCCGTCCACCGAGATGACCGTGCCCAGGCCGAACTGGTCGTGGGTGACGCGGTCTCCCGGCTTCAGGCTGGGGATCTGGCGGCCTCCGGCCTTCTTGCGCGCGGGAGCCGTACGGGACGGGTCGCGGCGGGCGGTCGCGGCGGTCCAGGCGTTCTTGCGCGGGTCGCTGCGCCAGTCGACCAGGTCGGACGGGATCTCCGAGACGAACCGGGAGGCGGGGTTGAACGACGGCGCCCCCCACGAGCTGCGGACCGCCGCCCGCGACAGATAGAGGCGCCGCTCGGCCCGGGTGATGCCGACGTAGGCCAGGCGGCGTTCCTCCTCCAGCTCCTTCGGCTCGCCCATGGAGCGCATGTGGGGGAAGACGCCGTCCTCCATCGCGGTGAGGAACACCACCGGGAACTCCAGCCCCTTGGCGGTGTGCAGGGTCATCAGCGTCACGACGCCCTGTCCCCCCTCGGCCTCCGGGATCTGGTCGGCGTCGGCCACCAGCGAGATCTGCTCCAGGAACTCCACCAGGGTGCCCTCCGGGCTGGCCTCCTCGAACTCCGAGGCCACCGAGATCAGCTCGTCCAGGTTCTCCAGACGGCCCTCGTCCTGCGGATCCTCGGAGTTCTCCAGCTCCGCCCGGTAACCGGTGCGCACCAGCACCTCCTGGGCCAGCATCGACGGGGGCGTCTCGCCGGCCTTGGCGGTCAGCTCGTCCAGGAGCGCGACGAACTCCCTGATCGCGTTGACCGAGCGGGTGGCCATGCCCGGAGCCTCGTCCGCCCGGCGCAGCGCCTCGGCGAAGGGGATGCGCTCGCGGGCCGCGAACGCCTCCACCATCGCCTCGGCCCGGTCGCCGATGCCGCGCTTGGGCACGTTGAGGATCCGGCGCAGCGAGACCACGTCGCCCGGGTTGGCCAGCACCCGCAGGTAGGCCAGCAGGTCGCGGACCTCCTTGCGCTCGTAGAAGCGCACGCCGCCCACGACCTTGTAGGGCAGGCCGGTCCGGATGAAGGTCTCCTCGAAGACGCGGGAGGCGGCGTTGGTCCGGTAGAAGACGGCCACCTGACCGGGGGTGACGCCCTCCTCGTCGGCGAGCCGGTCGACCTCCTGGGCGACGAACATGGCCTCGTCGTGCTCGTCGTCGGCGACGTAGCCCACGATCTTCGGGCCCGCGCCCTGGTCGGACCAGAGGTTCTTGGGCTTGCGGTTCTCGTTGCGGGAGATCACCGCGTTGGCGGCCGTCAGGATCGTCTGGGTGGAGCGGTAGTTCTGCTCCAGCAGGATCGTCTTGGCGTTGGGGTAGTCGCGCTCGAACTCCAGGATGTTGCGGATCGTCGCGCCGCGGAAGGCGTAGATCGACTGGTCGGCGTCGCCCACCACGCACAGCTCCGCCGGGGCGACCCCGGCCGTGCCCTCCCTGACCAGGTCGCCGTCGGCGGTGCGCAGCTCGGGGGTGCCGACGAGCTCGCGGATCAGGGTGTACTGCGCGTGGTTGGTGTCCTGGTACTCGTCGACCAGGACGTGCCGCCAGCGGCGGCGGTAGTGCTCGGCCACGTCGGGGAAGATCTGCAGCAGCGTTACCGTGAGCATGATGAGGTCGTCGAAGTCCATCGCGCCGGCCTCGGTCAGCCGCTGCTGGTAGTTCTTGTAGGCCTCGGCGAGCGTGCGCTCCATGTGCGTGGACGCCCGGTCGGCGGCCGTCTCGTAGTCGATCAGCTCGTTCTTGAAGTTGCTGACCTGCGCGGAGAAGGAGCGCGGCGGGTAACGCTTGGGGTCGAGGTCCATCTCCCGGCAGACCATGGCCATCAGGCGCTGGGAGTCGGCCTGGTCGTAGATCGAGAAGCCGGAGGGGAAGCCCAGCCGGGCGGCCTCGCGGCGCAGGATCCGCACGCACGCGCTGTGGAAGGTCATCACCCACATCGCCGCCGAGCGCGGCCCGATGAGCTTGTCGACCCGCTCCTTCATCTCCTTGGCGGCCTTGTTGGTGAAGGTGATCGCCAGGATCTCCTGCGGTCGCGTGTCCCGCTCCGCCAGCAGGTAGGCGATGCGGTGGGTCAACACCCTCGTCTTGCCCGACCCCGCTCCCGCCACGATGAGCAGGGGGCTGCCGTGGTGGACGACGGCCTCGCGCTGCTGAGGGTTGAGCCCGTCGAGCAACGGGTGGGTCAGAGAAGCGGATGGGATCGACACGCCCCCTAGGTTAAGGCGGTTCACCGACAACCGGGTCCGGCCGGGGAAGGAATGTGGGCGGACTTTCCGTCGGTTATGACGGTTGATCAGGACGGCTGACCCAGAAGGAGCGCGCATGGTGTCCGAGAACGAGATCGATCGGGTGCTCGTGGTGACCGCGCACCCGGACGACGCCGACTTCGCCGCGGCGGGGACCGTCGCGCGTTTCACCGACAACGGCGTGAAGGTCGTCTACTGCGTCGTCACCGACGGTGACGCCGGCGGCTTCGACCGCGAACTGGACAACGGCGGGATGGCCGGGCTCAGGCGGGCCGAGCAGACGGCCGCCGCGGGCGTCGTGGGCGTGCACGAGCTGCGTTTCCTCGGCTACCGGGACGGGGTCGTGGAGCAGACCCTGGACCTGCGGCGGGACATCGCCCGGGTGATCCGCCAGGTCCGGCCGGACCTGGTGATCACTCACACCCCCGAGCGGAACTACTCCTTCATCGCGCCCAGCCACCCCGACCACCGCGCGGTCGGCGGCGCCACGCTCGACGCCGTCTACCCCGACGCGCGCAACCCCTACGCCTTCCCGGAGCTGCTGACGGAGGAGGGCCTGGAGGCGTGGACCGTCCCCGAGGTCTGGCTCAACGGGCACGAGACGCCGGACCACTTCGTGGACGTCACCGACACCTTCGACCGCAAGATCGCCGCCCTGCTGGCGCACACGAGCCAGACCTCCCACATCGAGGGCTTCGAGGACTTCGTCCGGTCCCGCTTCGCGCTCATGGCCGAGCGCGCCGGGTTCGGCGAGGGCCGTTACGCCGAGGCGTACAAGCGGGTCCCCACCGTCTGACCCCGCCGCCCGGCGGCACCGGGCCCGTAGGACATGCTCTTGTCCGTGAGTACCATCGCCGTCTCCCCCGTCACCGTCGCCGTCGTCGTCCTCATCGCCTTCGCGGGGGCCGCCGTCGCCCTCCTCGGCCGCCTGGGGCACGCGCGGGCCGTACTCACCGCCTGCCTGCGCGCCGCCGTCCAGCTCGGCGCGGTCTCGCTGATCATCGTGTGGGCCGTCGGGCGTCCGTTCGCGGTGGCGGCGTTCGTCCTGGTCATGTACGGCGTGGCGAGCCTGACGGCGGGACGCAGGATCACCTCGGGCCGGGCCGCCTGGTGGGCCGCCGTCCCCGTCGGAGCCGGCACCCTGCCGATCTTCCTGATCCTGGTCGCGACCGGGACCGTCCCGCCGGAGGGCATCGTCCTGATCCCGGTCGCCGGCATCCTGCTCGGGGGCTGCCTGACCGCCACGGCGCTCGCGGGCCGGCGGGCGGTGGACGAGCTGACCCAGCGGCGCGGCGAGGTCGAGGCGGCGCTCGCGCTGGGGTTCTCCGACCGGGACGCGGCTCTGGAGATCTGCCGCCCGGCGGCGGCGCACGCCCTGGTGCCCGCGCTGGACCAGACGAGGACCGTGGGGCTCGTCACCCTCCCGGGGGCGTTCGTGGGCATGCTCCTGGGCGGGGCCAGCCCCCTCCAGGCGGGGGTGGTGCAGCTCGTCGTACTGGTCGCCCTGCTGGCCGCCGAGGCGGTGGCCGTACTGCTCACGGTCGAACTGGTGGCGCGCGGCCGCCTGACGGAGGCCTCCCGCCCCTCGTGAACCGGAACCCCCTACGGGGTCCGTTCCGGCGTCTTCCCTCCGGCGTCCCCGTCACGCGGGGCGAGGCGGGCGAACAGGTAGCCGAGGGAGTTGGTGGCGAGGTGCAGGATCGCGGGCGCGGCCAGGCCGCCCCGGCGGCGCAGCTCGCAGAAGAGCACCCCGGCGAGCCCGGTGGAGACCACCGACCCGGCCACCACCCGGGGGACGTCCGGCGGGGACGCCTCCACGGAACCGTCCGCAGAGGCGTCCGCGGGACCGTCCGTGGAGCCGTCCGCGGGGCCCGCCTCCGCGGCGAGGGCGCTCAGCGCGGGGTTGGCGGCGGCCATGTCGATCGCGGGCAGCACATGCCAGAGGCCGAACAGCGCCGAGGAGACGGCGGTCGCCACGGGCGTCCCGTGAGAGCGGGCGAGCAGACCCTGCAGCACGCCGCGGAAGCCCACCTCCTCCAGCAGGACCGTACCGAACGGCACCTGGAGCAGGGCCTCCTCCAGCACGCGGGCGCGCGACAGGGACAGGGCGCGTTCGTCCCGGAAGAACCGGCGGGTGGCGGGGATCGCGATTCCGGCGGTGTAGGCGGCGGCCACGACCGCGGCCAGCGACCCGCCGATCCGCAGGCCGCGTGAGCCGTCCCGGAACCCCATCTCGGACCAGGAGAGCCCGGACCCGCGGGCCAGGGCGACCAGGGCTCCGGTGGCCGCGGCCGAGGTCAGCGGGGCCAGGCGCGGCGCGATGCGGTTGTTGAGCACGTTGGCCGCCGCCAGTACGGCGACCGCACCGGCGAGCGTCCCGCCCGCCGCTCCCCCCGCCGCTCCCTCCGTCGCCTCGCCCGCCGTCACGTCATTCCCCTCATCATTCCCCCTCATCATTCCCCCTCACCGGTCCCCCTCATCCCGCCGCCCGCTGCCGCCATCCCGCCGGAAAACGCAGGCCGCGCCGTTCCTGCACGGTGAGGCCGCCCCAGATCCCCTCCGGCTCGCCCGCCCGTACGGCGTAGGCCCGGCACTCGTCCAGCACCGGGCATCCCGCGCAGACCGCCTTGGCCCGCGCCTCCTGCTCCGCCGACGGCGAGAGCGGGAAGAACAGCTCGGGGTCGCTTCCCCGGCAGGCTCCCCGTACGGCCCAGCCGATCTCGCGGACCGTCCTCCGCATGGACATCACCCCCTGGTCGATCACCGGCCCTCAGACTAGGCTCCCGGGCGACCTGCGGCATCAGCCTTCCGGCGGATTCCCGGATCACCGTGGCGGCGTACACGGCGTGCGTCCGGCCCCACCCGATTCCGGCCGGTTCCGGCCGGTTCCGGCCTCCGGTCAGGGCAGGGGCCAGGCGTGGACGGGCTCGTTGGCGTGCATGTACTCCATGTAGAGCAGAGTCATGCGGCGCAGCGCCTCGTGCCGGCCGGACTCCTCCAGTGCGTCCACCGTCCTCATCTGCCACTCCGCCCCGGTCACGCCGGTCGTGCAGCGCCGCTCGACGATCCCGAGCAGCCGGTCTCTCGGCTCGGGATCCACCCCCCACAGGTCTAGTCCCTCGTAGGCGAGCGGGAGCAGGTGGCGCAGGACCAGCTCGGCGGCGGGCACCTCACCGAGCCCCGGCCAGTAGAGCCGGGCGTCCATCCCGCGGCGGGCGGCGATGTTCAGGTTGTCCTCGGCCGTCCCGAAGGTCATGCGCGTCCACACCGGGCGCTCGGCGTGCGGCAGCACGCGCATGAGGCCGTAGTAGAAGGCGGCGTTGGCGGCGATGTCCGCGACCGTCGGGCCGGCGGGCAGCACCCGGTTCTCCACGCGCAGGTGCGGGACCCCGTCCACGACCGCGTAGACCGGCCGGTTCCACCGGTAGATCGTCCCGTTGTGCAGGGTCAGCTCGTCGAGCTGCGGGACCGTGCCCCTGGCGAGATCCGCCTTCGGGTCGGTGTCCTCGCACAACGGCAGGAGCGTGGAGAAGTACCGGACGTTCTCCTCGAACAGGTCGAAGACCGAGGTGATCCACTGCTCGCCGAACCACACCCTCGGCCGCACCCCCTGGGCCTTCAGCTCGGCCGTACGGGTGTCCACGGCCTGCTGGAACAGCGGGATCCTCGTCTCGTGCCACAGCCGCCTGCCGAACATGAACGGCGAGTTGGCCGCGATCGCCACCTGCACGCCCGCGATGGCCTGCGCCGCGTTCCAGTGCGCGGCGAACGCCTCGGGACTGACCTGGAGGTGGAGCTGGGTGCTGGTGCAGCAGGCGGGGGCGATGCTGTCGGCGTAGGTGTCGAGGACCTCGTCCCCCTCGATGAACAGGTGCAGGTCCTCGCCCAGCGCCGCGAAGATCTGCTCGTTGAGGAGGCGGTAGCGGGGGTTGGCCGAGAGCGTGCCCTCGTTGAGGTCGCTCTCCCGCAGGGTCGGCAGGGTGCCGATCAGCAGGGTGTGCCCGCCGACCGTGCGCGCCCGCTCCTCGGCGCGGTTGAGCCGGTCGCGCACGCCCTTCTCCAGCCGTACGGCTCCGTCACCCTCCAGGGACTCCGGCACGACGTTGATCTCGACGTTGAACTGGCCCAGTTCGGTGGCCCAGTCGGGCTCGGCGATGGCCGCCAGCACCTCGGCGTTCTTCATGGCGGGCTCGCCGAGCTCGTCCACCAGATTGAGCTCGATCTCCAGCCCGGCCTTCGGACTCTCGAAGTCGAACCGGGAGTCGCGCAACATCTGCGCCAGGACGTCGAGGCATCGGCGGATCTTGTCCCGGTACCGCCGTCGATCCTCCCGGCTGAACACCATGGCAGGCACATCGCGACCCATGTCTCGCAGAGTCGCACAGGAGGCGCACGCCGTACAGAAGCGCCGTGGAGATATGAACGTCATCCCCGACGGCATCCCCGGGCCGAGGCTGCGGGCGCTACACCAGGCGGCGGGCGGTGGCCCAGCGGGAGAGTTCGTGGCGGTTGGAGAGCTGGAGCTTGCGCAGTACGGACGAGACGTGGGTCTCCACCGTCTTGACCGAGATGAACAGCTCCTTGGCGATCTCCTTGTAGGCGTAGCCCCGGGCGATCAGGCGCAGGACCTCGCGCTCGCGCTGGGTCAGGGAGTCGAGCTCGGGATCGATCGGCGGGGCCTCGCTGGAGGCGAAGGCGTCCAGCACGAACCCGGCCAGCCTCGGCGAGAAGACCGCGTCCCCCTCGGCCACCCGGCGGATCGCGTCGGTGAGCTCCCGGCCGCTGATGGTCTTGGTGACGTAGCCCCGGGCGCCGCCGCGGATCACGCCGATGACGTCCTCGGCGGCGTCGGAGACCGACAGCGCGAGGAAGCGGACCTGCGAGCCGGAGCCCAGGACGCGGCGGAGCACCTCCTGGCCTCCTCCGCCGGGCATGTGCACGTCGAGCAGGACCACGTCGGGCTGGAGCTCGGTGATCGTCTTCACCGCCGACTCCACGTCCTCGGCCTCGCCGATCACCTCGATGGAGTCGCCCAGCTCGGCGCGGACCCCCGAACGGAACAGCCGGTGGTCGTCGACGATCAGAACCTTGATGGCGCCCATGTGCTTCCTCACCGCTCCTCGTTCGCTTCACGCACGGCCCCGCCGCCCGGGACGTGTGCCCGCCCGCCGCCGCGCCGGGTCCGGCGGGGGCAGCGGGTCATGAGCTCTCCACCTTCATGGTCAGCATCACTTCCGTTCCCTCGCCGGGCTCGGTGCGCACGCGGGCGCTCCCCCCGTTCCGCTCCATCCTGCCGATGATCGACTGGCGGATGCCCATCCGGTCCTCCGGGACCGCGTCCATGTCGAAGCCGGCGCCCCGGTCCCGGACGAAGACGGTGACCTCGCCCGACTCCACCTCCGCGTAGACGGAGATGACCGACGCCCCGGAGTATTTCGCGGCGTTGACCATCGCCTGCCGGGCGGCGTGCATCATGGCGGACAGTTCCGGCGTCAACGGGCAGTCTCCCACGCAGACGATTTCGATCGGAACGCCGTGGGCGTCCTCCTCCTCGGCGGCGACCCGCCGCACGGCGGCGGCCACCGAGGCGTCGGCGTCCTGCTTCGGCTGGTAGAGCCAGTTGCGCAGCTCGCGCTCCTGGGAACGGGCGAGCCTCATCACCTCGCGGGAGTCGTGCGCGTTGCGCTGGATCAGCGTCAGCGTGTGCAGCACGGAGTCGTGCACGTGCGCGGCGAACTCCGCCCGCTCCTCCTGCCGGATGCGTTCGCGGCGCTCCCGCTGGAGCTCCTTCCACAGACCCGCCAGCCAGGGGGCCGCGATGAGCGCGACACCGCCCACGACCACGAGCGTGAACACGATGCCGGGGCGGGCCTTGCCCAGCTCGTTGTTGGCGGCGAGGAAACCGATCGCGCCGATGACCACGAGCACCAGGCCCGCGAACGTGCGGACCCGGTTCTTGCGGGCCTGCCCGACGGTCGAGTCCATCCAGCGCTGCCGCCGGTCCGGGTCGGCCTGCTGCCACAGGATCAGCGAGCCGATGCCGCCGACCGCGATCGGCCACGCGCCGAACCCCCCCGTCGAGGCCCCGGTGAGCCAGCCCAGGGCCAGCAGCGCCAGGCCGATCGCGGCGTAGGCGGCCACCTGGCTCCAGTCGCGCGCGGGCTCCCGGCCCTCGTACGGCGCGCGCGGCGTGAACATCCACAGCGCCGCGTAGACCACGCCGCCGACCCCGTCCAGCACGGTCAGCAGCACGAAGGCCAGGCGCAGCACGACCGGGTCGAGCCGGAGCTGGGCGGCGACGCCCTGCGCCACCCCGGCCACCAGCCGTCCCTCCACCGGCCTGATCAGCCGGGGGAAGTCGAGCGCCGTGGGGTCCACGGGGTCCGCGAGGGCCGTGGGCGCCGCGTCGGGGGAGGGCTTCTCCCCGACGGGCCCGCGCGGCATCTGTCGATCAGCCATCTTGTCCTAACTCGGATGAGTCGCGATGGTTTCATCGTCACACGGCGGCGCCGCCCGGTGCATCGGGAGTTCCCCTGGCCCGTCCCTGAGAGGCGCGGGCCGACCCTGAGGGGGCGCTTCCCTCCCCGGGGGTCCTCGGGGACCGCTCAGGGGTGTCCCGGATGCGCCGGGGTCCGGGTAGGGGCCACGATGAGAGCATGAACGACACCGGGAACGCCGGGAACACGGCGAGCGCCTCCCCCGACTCGCCACCCGCCGCCGGGGGGCCGCGCAGGCTCCACCGCAGCGACGAGGGGCGCATGCTGACCGGTGTCTGCGCGGGGCTGGGCCGCTACGCCGGGGTCGACCCGGTGTTGTTCCGGGTGGGCTTCGCGATGCTGGTGATCGCCTCGGGTGTCGGCGTCATGCTCTACATCGCGGCGTTCCTGCTGATGCGCGAGCCGAGTGGCGCTCCAGGGCACGTGGAGCAGTGGACCCGCCGCGACTTCGACGGCGAGACCGTCCTGGCGCTGCTGACCGCCATCTTCGCCTTCGGCCTGGTCATCAACGTGAGCTCCGGCGGCATCGGCACCGCCAGCGTCGTGGTGGGCACCACGTTCGCCGTCGCCCTGCTCGCCGCCCACGCGCGCGGCGTGGATCTGCTGGCCGTGGCCAGGACGCTGCCCGAGAGGATCCGGAGCAGCCGCCGCCGCACCGGCCCGGCGGCCACCGCGCGGACGGAGCACCGGCCCGGCGTGTTCCCCCCGCAGGCTCCGGTGGGGTTCCCCGACCATCCGTACGCGGGTCCGCCCGCGGAGCCGTACTCGGAAGTCCAGCGGCCCGCGGGACCGTACCCGCAGAACCCGCAGAACTCGCAGAACCCGCAGCCCACGGGGGTGTACCCGCCGCCCGCGCCGCCCGCGGCCGGGGCGGACCACGCCGAGCGCTCGCGTGTCGTCGCGGATGCGATCTCCGCCGCCCACGCCCGGATCGCCGAGTCACGGGCCCGCATGACCGCGGAACCGGGATCCGTCACGGAGGCGGTGCCCGGCGCGGGGACGGAGACGGCGTCCGGCTCCGATACGGCGTCCGGCTCTGATGCAGCGTCCGGCTCCGATACGGCACCCGCCGGGCCGCGGGGTCCCTCCACCCGGCCCTGGCCGTCGTTCGACTCCTCCGGCGAGCCCTTCGCCCCGCACGGCCCCTACGCCCCGCACGGCCCCTACCGGCCGCTGGACCCCCGTCGGGGACCGGCCCCGCAGGCCCCCTTCGACCTGGCCGGTTACGGCCCGCGGACGGAGACGCCACGTCGGCCCAGGCAGCCCAGATCGTTCGTCGGGGCGATCACCCTGCTCCTGGCCATGATCATTGGAGGGATCATCATGGCGATCCAGTCCGCTTCGGGACCGGTGAACATGACGGTCGTCGGCAGCGCGGCGCTCATCACCATCGGCGGCGGGCTGCTGGTCGCGGCCTGGTTCGGCCGGGGCGCCCTCCTGGTGGCGGCGGGCACCCTCATCGCGCTCACCCTGGTCACCGGATCCGCCCTGAGCGGCGTGCCGACGAGGTTCGGCACCTACGACTGGGCCCCGCAGACGGTGTCGCAGATCGCCGAGGAGTACGCGGTGGGCATCGGCGAGGGCACGCTGGACCTCGGCGACCTGACGTTCCCCCCGGGATCACGGACGGTCGTCGAGGCGTCGGTCTCAGCGGGCGAGCTCACCGTGATCCTGCCGCCGACGGTCAGAGCCGAGGTCAGCGGGCACGCCAAGTTCGGCGATGTCAAGATCGACCACATGGTGCAGGGCGGGGCCGACATCTGGCATGAGAGAGTGCTGGAGCCCGAGGTGACTCCGGAGGGCGCGGTGGCGACCGTCGTGCTGAACGTCAAGGTGGGGTTCGGAGACGTGGAGGTGCGGCGTGCGGCCTGAGACCCGCTTCACGACCGTGGAGGTACGGCATGCGGCCTGACGTCCGGCCCCGGGCCGATGCGCCCGTGCGGAGCCGGTGGCACCGGACGGACTGGATGGCCCTGCTCAGCGGAGCGCTCTTCATCACCGTCGGCGTCCTCTTCATCGCCGCGCCGGATCTGGGCCCGGCCGTCATGTTCCCGCTGGTCGTGGGCGGCCTGGCCTGCGCCGGGTTCATCGCCGTCCTCGTCCGGGCGATCCGCCGCTAGAGGCACCATCATCCGGGCGATCCGCCGCCGGGCACCGGGCACGGCACGCCGCCGGACAGGAGCATGCCGCCCTGGAAGGGCGCATCTCACGGTTCCAGGCATTAGAATCGCGGGATGATGGCCATGGAGTTCGTCAGCACCGTCCGCGCGACGCGCAGCGGACTGGTGGACGTGCTCGCCGACGTCGAGGGGATGACCCGCTGGGGCCGCGAACACGCCGCGGAGCTGGGGATCGACCCCGGCTTCAGCGCCACCGAGGACCTGCGGCACGAGGTGGTCGAGCTGCGGCAGGCCGTACGGTCCCTGTTCGCCAGGGCCGTGGCGCCCGGCCCGGCCAGCAGCGCGGACGCCCATCGTCTGCCGGATTTCGCCGCGTCGCTCGACCTGGTCAACGCCGCGGCCCGGGCCGTACCGCTGGCGCCGCGGCTGGAGTGGCCCGCCGAGGGCGCCCCGACGGCGCGGAACCTCCCGGCGCGCGAGGCCGACGAGTCGTCCCGCATCCGCGCGGCCCTGGCCTCGGCGGCGATCGCCCTGCTGGCCGGGCCGGAGCGCGAGCAGCTCCGAGCCTGCCCGGCTCCGCGCTGCGTGTTGTATTTCGTCAAGGAGCACGCCCGTCAGGAGTGGTGCTCGGTGGGCTGCGGGAACCGCGCCCGCGCCGCACGGCACTACCGCCAGCACAAGGCCCGCTGATCCTTCCGTCACGGCGCCGGCCGCCGCCTCGGGCGTCAGCCGTCGCCGTCGTCCCGTGACGGGGCGGCGAGGGTGTCCCGGCCCCAGCGGAGCAGCCGCTCGTGCACGGCGGCGACCGCCCGGCGGGTCAGCGCCCCGTCCCTGACGGCGAGGAACAGCGTGTTGATCGGCGGCAGCTCGGGCTCGGCGAGGGGGACGAGCCTGCCCGCGGCGAGCTCCTCCTCGCACAGGTAGCGGGGCAGCACCGACATCCCGGCGCCCGCCACGACGGCGGCGACGGCCCCGCGCAGGTCCGGCACGACGAGGGCGGCGGACATGACCGGCCGGGTCCCGAACACCGTCCGCCAGTAGCGCCGGATGACCGGCAGGTCCTCGGCGTAGGCGACCACCGGCACACCGGCCAGCCGGGCCGGCCCGGGGACCCGCCCGGCGGCGGGCCCCACGCGGGCGGCCCAGTCAGGCGCGGCCACCAGGACGAACTCCTCGTCCAGCAAGGGCGTCGCGTGCACGCCCCGGCGCCGGGGACGCACCGCGGAGACGACCAGGTCGAGCGTTCCGGCGGCCAGCCGGTCGAGCAGGTCGTCGGCCAGGCCCAGCTCGACGCGGATCCGCAGGCCCCCGGTGACCAGCGGGGCGAGGACGCCCATGACGCGGGTGGACATCAGCTCGGCGGGACCGCCCAGGTGCACCGCGCGGGCCGAGGCGTCCGGGTCGAGGTCCGTACCGACCGCCTCCGCCAGCATGTCGAGCGGGGCGGCGAGCCGCCGGGCGAGTTCGTCGGCGGCCGCGGTGGGGGCGACGCCTCGCGGGAGGCGTTCGAACAACCTCCGGTCCAGCGCCGTCTCCAGGGCTTTGATCTGCGCGCTCACCGCCGGCTGCGACATCCGGAGGGAATGGGCGGCACCGGTGACGGAGCCCGAGCGGTAGACGGCCAGGAAGGTACGGAGCACGTCGAGCGAGACCGAGGCCTTGGACATCCCTGCCGCTCCCGCCGCTCTTGCCGCTCCCGCCATCCCTGGCACCTCTGACACCTCTGCATCCTGCCATCGAAATCCTGATGCCTGGGGTAAACATCGGCTATTTGTTCCGATGGCATCCCGGCGGTCATCCTCGGTGCATGAGCAAGCGCATCCTCACCATCCTGACCAGCCACGACCGGCTCGGCTCGACCGGCCGGACCACCGGGTTCTACGTCTCGGAGGCCGCCCATCCGTGGGAGGTCTTCGACCGGGCCGGGTTCGAGATGGACCTGGCCAGCGTCGCGGGCGGCGAACCCCCGCAGGACGGGTACGACCCCGGCGACCCCGTCCAGCGGGAGTTCCTCCGGGTGTACGGCGAGCGGCTGCGGGACACCCCGCGGGCCGCGGACGTGGACCCGGCCGGCTACGACGCGGTGTTCTTCGCCGGTGGCCACGGCACCATGTGGGACTTCCCCGGCGACAAGGATCTGGCGCGCCTGGCCCGTTCCGTGTACGAGGACGGCGGAGTGGTGGCCGCCGTGTGCCACGGTCCCTCGGCCCTGGTGGACCTCACCCTCTCCGACGGCACCTACCTGGTCGCGGGCAAGCGGGTGGCGGCCTTCACCAACGCCGAGGAGAGCGCCGTCGGACTGACCGAGGCGGTGCCCTTCCTGCTGGCCGACGCCCTCGTCGAGCAGGGCGCCCGGCACACCGCGGCCCCCGACTTCCAGCGGCACGTCGTCAGCGACGGCCGGCTGGTCACCGGCCAGAACCCGGCGAGCACCGCCGGGGTGGCGGAGGAGGTTGTCAGGATCCTGCAGGGAAAGTGACGTAGGCCACTCTCATATAACGCTAAATATGGCTTGCATCCGTTAGTCTGTCCGTAGATGACTAACGGATTTAGCCGTTAGAAAGCGTGATTGGGAGAAAACGATGACCTTCCGTACCGGCCACGTCGCCCTCAACGTCTCCGACCTCGACACCTCCAGGGACTTCTACCGGAAGCTCTTCGGCTTCGAGGTCTTCGCCGAGTCGACCAAGGAAGGCCGCCGTTTCGCCCTCCTCGGCCTCGACCGCACCCTCGTGCTGGCCCTCTGGCAGCAGAGCGAGGGCCGCTTCGCCACCGCGCTGCCCGGTCTGCACCACCTGTCCTTCGAGGTCCCGGACATCGAGGCGGTCCGGCGGGCCGAGGCCGTCATCCGGGAACTCGGGGCCCCGCTCTACCACGACGGCATCGTCGCGCACGGCGAGGGAGCGTCCTCCGGCGGCGTGTTCTTCGAGGACCCGGACGGCATCCGGCTGGAGATCTACGCGCCGGCCGGCGCCGAAACCGCTCCCGTCCCCACCCCGGGCGCTCCGACCTGCGGCTTCTTCTAAACCGCGACCGATCTCGGACGGGAGGATCCATGAGGCACGACGGAGAGGTCGCGGTCCAGCTCCGGGCCGGGGTACGGCGGGCCGGAGAGCTGGGGTCGGCCCGGACCCGGGCGGAGATCCCGGCCGTGGCGGGAGACTTCCTGGGCACGCAGCGGATGCTCGTCATCGGGGCCGCCGACGCCTCCGGCCGGGTGTGGGCGAGCGCGCTGACCGGCCCGGCCGGGTTCGCCCGGCCGTACGGCGAGCGGACCGTCGTGGTCGGCGCGCTGCCGGGCCCGCACGACCCGCTGGCCGGAGTGCTCGGCGCGGGCCGAGCACCCGACGCGGCCCGAGCACCCGGCGGTGCGGGCGGAGCACCCGAGGGCGCGGGCGGGCACGACATCGGGACCCTCGCCATCGAACCGGGCACCCGGCGGCGGATGCGCGTCAACGGCCGGGCGCGCCGGGACGGGGACCGCCTGGTGATCCACACCGAGCAGGTGTACTCCAACTGCCCCAAGTACATCCAGACCAGAGTGATCACCGAGGACCCGGCCCCGGCGCCCGACCCCGGGAGCACGGAGGGCACCGGAGGCACCGGGGGCACCGGGGCGCTCACCGGCACGACCCTCACCGCCGGGCAGCGGGCCTGGATCGCCCACGCGGACACGTTCTTCGTGGCCACCCGCGCCGCCGGGCTCGGTGCCGACGTGTCCCACCGGGGCGGCAACCCCGGATTCGTCCGGGTGCTCGGCGGACGGCGGCTGGTCTGGCCCGACTACCAGGGCAACTCGATGTACATGACGCTGGGGAACCTGGAGCTGGACGAACGTTGCGGTCTGCTCTTCCTCGACTGGGAGAGCGGCGACGCGCTTCACATGACCGGCCGGGCACGGGTGAACTGGGATCCGGGCGGTGTCCCGGGGGCGGAACGGCTGGTCGAGTTCGACGTCGACGAGGTCGTCCAGATCGGCGGGGCGATCCCGCTGCGCTGGACGTTCGGTGACTATTCCCGCCACAACCCTCCGGTCGAGGGGGTGGACGGCCTTCTCACCGCAGGGGCTTGACCGGCGTGAACAGGGGCGTACGTTCGCATTTATCAGCCGGCTCCCCTGGGGGTGTCCCATGGATCTTCCTGCCCACTGCGGCCGGTCGGACGGCGAAGATCCATAGGACACCCCCGGCTTCTCCTCAAATCCCGCTGCGGATGCATTTGGAGGACGTATGCCCCGAATCACCGTCACCGTCGACGGAATCACCTACGAGGAGGAGGTGGAGCCGCGCCTCCTCCTCGTCCATCTCCTGCGGGACCGGCTCGGCAAGACCGGGACGCCCATCGGCTGCGACACCGGCAACTGCGGCGCCTGCACGGTGATGCTCGACGGCAGGAGCGCCAAGAGCTGCTCCGTGCTCGCCGTACAGGCCGACGAGTGCGACGTCGTCACGATCGAGGGGCTCGGCCGGAACGGCGGGCTCCATCCCATGCAGCGGGCGTTCCACTCCGAGCACGCCCTGCAGTGCGGGTACTGCACCCCCGGCATGATCATGGCCGCGATCGACCTGCTCCGCGACACCCCCGACCCCTCCGACGAGGCGATCAGGGAGGGGCTGGAGGGCAACCTGTGCCGGTGCACGGGCTACAGCAACATCGTCCGGGCGGTACGGCGCGGCGCACGGGAGATGTCCGGAGAGACACCCGCCACAACGCCCGGCCCAGCGTCGGCCACAACGTCCGGCCCAGCGTCCGGCGAGGAGGTGCGGACCTCATGACGGAGCAGCTCGACGCCGGTCTGATCGGTGAGAAGATCGCCGAGAGCGGCCAGCTCAGCGACCCGGGCGACGGCCTCGAGGTCGGCCGGGCCCGCAGGCGCAAGGAGGACGCCCGGCTGATCACCGGCCGGACCACCTGGACCGACAACATCCAGCTCCCCGGGATGCTGTACGTGGCGTTCCTGCGCAGCCCGATCGCGCATGCCCGGATCACCCGGGTGGACACCTCGGCGGCGCGCG
This sequence comes from Planobispora rosea, assembly GCF_014648175.1. GTDB lineage: Bacteria > Actinomycetota > Actinomycetes > Streptosporangiales > Streptosporangiaceae > Planobispora > Planobispora rosea. The sequence goes on along the minus strand of NZ_BMQP01000023.1, from coordinate 28,949 downwards.
GCCGGCCCGGTGTGGTCGCCGTCCTCAGCGGCCGGGACTTCGCCGGGGAGCAGGGCAGCCTGCCGTGCGCCTGGACGGTCACCGAGGACATCGTCGTCCCCGACCACCCGCCCATGGCGGCCGACGAGGTCCGCTACGTCGGCGAGGCCGTCGCCTGCGTGGTCGCCACCGACCGCTACAAGGCCGCCGACGCGCTGGAGGCGATCGAGGTCGACTACGAGCCGCTGGAGGCCGTACTCGACATGACCGAGGCTCTCACCGAGGGCTCACCGAAGGTCCACGAAGCCGGGAACCGGGCCTTCACCTGGAAGTTCTCCGGAGGTGACGTCGACGCCGCGTTCCGCGACGCCCCCGTGGTGATCGAGCGCACCTACGTCCAGCAGCGGCTCATCCCCAGTGCGATGGAGCCCCGCGCGGTCGTGGCCACCACCGACGGCGCCGCTTTCACGATCTACTCCGCCACGCAGATCCCGCACGTCCTGCGCGTCATGCTGGCGCTGACCACCGGCATCCCCGAGCACCTGCTGCGCGTGGTCGCCCCCGACGTCGGCGGCGGCTTCGGGTCGAAGCTCCAGGTCACCGCCGAGGAGGTGCTCTGCCTGCTGCTGACCCGGCGGCTCGGCAAGCCGGTGAAGTGGACCGAGTCGCGCTCCGAGGGCAACCTGACCGTGCACCACGGCCGCGACCAGATCCAGCGGATCTCCGTCGCCGCCGAGCGGGACGGGCGCATCCGGGGCGTCCGGGTGGACCTGCTCGCCGACATGGGCGCCTACCTGATGCTGGTCACGCCCGGCATCCCGCTGCTCGGCGCGTTCATGTACAACGGCATCTACAAGATGGACGCCTACGACTTCACCTGCACGGGCGTCTTCACCACCAAGATGCCGACCGACGCCTACCGGGGCGCGGGCCGCCCCGAGGCCACGTTCGCCATCGAGCGCGCCGTCGACGAGCTCGCCCACGAGCTGGGCATGGACCCGCTGGAGGTACGGCGCCGCAACTGGATCACCCACCGGGAGTTCCCCTACACCACCGTCGCCGGGCTGACCTACGACTCCGGCAACTACGAGGCGGCCACCGACCGGGCGATGGCCCTGTTCGGCTATGACAAGCTCCGCGCCGAGCAGGCCGACCGGCGCGACCGCGGGGACCCGGTCCAGCTCGGCATCGGCGTGTCCACCTACACCGAGATGTGCGGACTGGCACCGTCCCGTGTGCTCGGCTCGCTCAGCTACGGCGCGGGCGGCTGGGAGCACGCCACCGTCCGCCTGCTGCCCACCGGCAAGGTGGAGGTCGTCACCGGCAGCTCACCGCACGGCCAGGGCCACGAGACGGCCTGGAGCCAGATCGCGGCCGACGCGCTGGGCGTGCCGTTCGAGGACGTCTCCGTGCTGCACGGCGACACGGCGATCGCGCCCAAGGGCATGGACACCTACGGCTCACGTTCGCTGGTCGTGGGCGGCGTCGCCGTCCTGCACGCCTGCGAGAAGGTCAAGGACAAGGCGCGGAGACTCGCCGCGCACATGCTGGAGGCGTCCGCCGACGACATCGAGTTCTCCTCCGGCGCCTTCACGGTGCGCGGCACCTCCCAGGGCAAGACCATCCAGGAGCTCGCGCTGGCCGCCTTCGCCGCGCACGACCTGCCGGACGGTTTCGAACCCCGGCTGGACGCCGATGTGACCTTCGACCCGGAGAACTTCTCCTTCCCGCACGGCACCCATCTGTGCGCGGCCGAGGTGGACACCGAGACCGGCATGGTGAGGATCCGCTCCTACGTGGCCGTGGACGACGTCGGCACCGTGGTGAACCCGCTCATCGTCGAGGGCCAGGTGCACGGCGGCATCGCGCAGGGCGTCGCGCAGGCGCTGTTCGAGGAGGCGGTCTACGACACCGACGGCAACCTGCTCACCACGACGATGGCCGACTACCTGATCCCGTCGGCGGCCGACCTGCCGGACTTCATCACCGACCGGACCGAGACCCCGGCGACCAGCAACCCGCTCGGGGTCAAGGGCGTCGGTGAGGCCGGGACGATCGCCTCCACCCCGGCCGTGGTGAACGCGATCGTCGACGCGCTGCGGCCGTACGGCGTCGACGACGTCCCGATGCCCTGCACGCCCGAGCGCGTCTGGCGGATCCTGGCCGATTCCGGCGCCGCCCCGGCGAGACCCGCCGCCGCCGGCTGGGGCGGAGCCGGCGAATCCGAAGGAGGCCTGCGATGATCCCCGCGGCGTTCGACTACATCCGGCCCGCGTCCCTGGACGAGGCCTGCCACGTGCTGCGCGACGCCGACGCCTCCGGCAACGACGTCAAGGTCATCGCCGGGGGCCAGTCGCTGCTGCCGCTGCTGCGCCTGCGGCTGGCCTACCCGGCCGCGCTGGTGGATCTCGGGCGGCTGCCCGGGTTGCGCGGCGTGGAGGACCGGGGCGATCACGTGTTCATCGGCGCGCTCACCACGCACGACGAGGTGCTGCGCTCCCCGGCGGTCCGCGAGCACGTCCCGCTGGTCGCGCTGGCCACCGCCACCGTCGCCGACCCCGCGGTACGGCACCGCGGCACCTTCGGCGGCTCCCTGGCCCACGCCGACCCCGCCGGAGACCTCCCCGCCGTCGCGGTGGCCCTGGACTGCGTGTTCATCGCCCGGTCCGCCGAGGGCGAGCGGGAGATCCCGGCGGCCGAGTTCTTCGCCGACTACCTGGAGACGACGCTTCGCCCCGGCGAGGTGCTGATCGGCGTCCGGGTGCCCAAGCTCGGCGCGGGCTGGGGCTTCCACTACGAGAAGTTCACCCGGACCGCGCAGGCCTGGGCGATCGTCGGTGTGGCGGCCGCCGTGCGGACCGAGGACGGGAGCATCGCCGAGGCCCGGATCGGGCTGACCAACATGGGCTCGACGCCCCTGCGCGCGCGGGCGGCGGAGGAGGCGCTGCGCGGGTTGAGCACCGCGCACGGCGACAGCGGCGTCACCATCCCCGGCCGTGTCCACGACCCGGTCCGGGACGCCTGCGGCCAGGCGGCCGAGGGCGCTTCCCCCCCGTCGGATCTGCACGCCCGGCCCGACTACCGCGCCCACCTGGCCCGGGTGCTGACCTACCGGGCGGTCCGGGCGGCGGGTTCCTGAGCCGGAAGGCGGGGCCGGGCGGTCGTGCCGCCCGGCCCCGCCGCGCAATCTCCACCTTTTCCCACCCTCTGGTGATGCCGCCGTACACAGTCGTAATGTCACAGATACACGGTGTCGCGGAAACGGCTGTGCCCGATCGACCAACAAGGAGCGGATCGATGGCGATGCGGTTCGAGCACGAGTTCACGGTTCCGGTCCCGGTCGAGCAGGCGTGGGCGGTGCTGCTCGACGTCGAGCGGGTCGCCCCCTGCCTTCCGGGAGCCGCGCTCGACTCCGTCGACGGGGAGTCCTTCACCGGCCGGATGAAGGTGAGGGTCGGCCCGATCACGGTCACCTACCGGGGCGAGGCCGTCTTCCAGGACGTGGACAAGGACGCGCACAGCCTGACCATCAAAGCGTCCGGCAAGGAGGCCCGCGGAGCCGGCACGGCCAGCGCCACGGTGACCGCGCGCCTGCGCCCGGAGGGCGCCGACACCAGGGTCACCGTCGAGACGTCGTTCAACGTGACCGGCCGTCCCGCCCAGTTCGGCCGGGGTGTGATGACCGAGGTCGGCGCCAAGCTGATCGACAAGTTCGCGGCGAACCTCTCCGGCCTGCTGACGGAGAGCCCCGCCGCCGGGACCGACGCCCCCGTCGTCCCCCTCACCCCGGCGGAGCCGGCATCCCCCGCCCCCGCGGAGGCGCGGTCCCCGCAGGACGAGTCCCCCGCCCCGCCGGAGCCCACCTCCCCCGCCTCCCTCACCGTGGTCCCGCCCCCTCGCGAGGTCACCCCGGCACAGGCCGCTCCGCCGGAGGAGATCCTCGCCCAGGACCCCCATCCGGCCGGGACCGCCCGCACCTCCCTCACTCCCGACGAGGAGGCCCTGGACCTGCTCGAAGTCGCGGGCGTCCCCCTCCTCAAGCGCGCCGCCCCGCTCGCCGCCGCCCTGGCCGGCCTGTTCCTGATCGCCTGGCTGATCCGCCGCGCCCTGCGCCGGTGAGCTCTCCGAAAGCCGGCACCGCCGCAGGCCGGGACCTGACGGCGGTGATGGCGGTGGCAGGGACAGGGGCAGGGGCAGGGGCGGCAGCGTCGCCGGATCAGGCGGCAACGGCCTCGATCGCCGGGACGCGCAGGGCCCGCCGGGTCGCGGCGAGGCTGCCGGCCAGGGCGATGGCGGCGGCGATGACGACGACCACGAGGTAGGGGACGGGGCCGCCGCCCGGCACGATCGAGCCCGTTCTGGCGATGCTGAACGGGATGACGGTGGCCAGCGCGGCGACCGTGCCGAAGGCCACGCCGGTGGCGGCGAGGACGGCGCTCTCCCCCGCCACCATGCGCAGCACCTGCCGGGAGGTGGCGCCGACGAGCCTCTGCTGCCCGAACTCCCGGCGACGGCAGGCCGTCGTGGCGACCATGGTGTTGACCACCATGATGGCGGCGAACGTCAGGATCATGCCGACGACGACCAGGTTGGTGGTCTGGGCGTGCTGGTGGTCGGCGGTTCTGACGATCCCCGCGGCGGCGCCGGCCGCGTCGTCGGTGGCCAGCATGTAGAGGGTGCCGGTGGCGATCCCGGTGAACAGGATGACGGGCATCAGCGCGGGGGCCAGCTGACCGGTCCGCTGGGCGAGGTTCGATCCGGCGAGGTGACCGGCCACGCCGCCGACCCGCTCCATCGGACCGGTGAGCCGGGTGGCGGTCAGCCGCAGCAGCGCCGGGGCCAGCAGCGCGAGGCCGGCGGAGAACCAGATGGAGGCGGGTCCCGCGGTGGCCATCGGCTCGAAGTCGTCCCTGCCGCGCATCACGGTGGCGGTGACGACGGCCAGGTCGGTTCCGAGGAACAGCAGCAGGCCGGCCGCGGCGATGCGCCTGCGGCTCAGCCGCCCCTCACCGGTGGCGGCGTCGAGGGCCGCCGCGGCGGCGCTCATCCGGGCGGTACGGCGCGCGCCGACGGTCGCGGCGACCAGGGCCGCGGCGATGGTCACCCCGAACCCGAGGTGGATGGCGAAGCCGCCGAACTGGTGGTGCACGTCACCGCTGATCTGTCCCGAACCGGTCAGCCAGGCCACCAGCATCCGGCCGGCGGCCCCGGCCGGGACGATCGCCAGGAAGGCCGCGGCGAGGGCGAGGACGGCGGCCTCACTGACGATCATCCGGGTGATCTGGCGGGGGGTGGCGCCGATGCTCCTCAGCAGCGCCATCTCGGCGGCGCGCTGACGGACCGACAGGCCCAGGGTGGAGGTGACGGCGAAGGTCACCAGGATCAGGCCCCAGCCGCCGACCACCGCCGCCAGTGTGGTCAGCATCTCCTGCGCCGCCGGGTCGACTCCCGGCTCGCCGGCGGTGTCGAACAGCGAGCCGAAGGCCATCAGGATCACGGCGCCGAGGAACATCGCCAGGAAACTCGCCAGGAACCCGCTCGCGCGGCCGCTCAAGGACCGCAGTGCCAGGACGAACATGGTCACACCCCTTCGAAGAGTCGCTGCTGCGCGGTCATGGCCGCGGCCGGGCCGCCCGGCCGGGCGACACGCTCGGCCGGATCGTCCGGCCGGGTCATCCGCTCGGCCGGATCGCCCAGCCGGGTCATCCGCTCGGCCGGATCGCCCAGCCGGGTCATCCGCTCGGCCACCGCCTCGGCGGTGGGGCCGGCCAGGTGCCCGGCGATCCGGCCGTCGGCCAGGAAGATCACTGCGTCGGCGTAGGACGCGGCGACCGGGTCGTGGGTGACCATCACTACCGTCTGCCCGTGCCGCCGGACGGCCTCGGCCAGCAGGTCCAGGACGTCGCGGGCGCTGCGGGTGTCCAGTGCCCCGGTCGGCTCGTCGGCGAAGATCACGCTGGGGCCGGCGACGAGCGCCCGGGCGATCGCGACCCGCTGCTGCTGGCCGCCGGAGAGCTCGGCCGGCCGGTGGTTCAGCCGTCCGGCGAGACCGACCCGCTCCAGCACGGCGACGGCGTGGGCGCGGTCCGCCTTGCGGCCCGCGAGCCGGAGGGGCAGCAGGACGTTCTGCAGCACGGTCAGCGTGGGCAGCAGGTTGAACTGCTGGAAGACGAAACCGATCCGCTCCCGGCGCAGCTCGGTGCGGGCACTCTCGCTCTGCCCGTCGATCTCGACCCCGCCGACCGTGACACGGCCGCCGGTGGGCCGGTCGAGTCCGGCCGCGCACTGCAGCAGGGTGCTCTTGCCCGAGCCGGAGGGGCCCATCACGGCGGTGAACGTCCCGGCCGGCAACGAGAGCGTGACGCCGTCGAGCGCGGTCACGGCGGCCGGACCGGTGCCGTAGGTCCTGCTGACCGCATCCAGGCGCAGTGCTTCGGTCTGCCTCATCGTCATTCGCTCCGCTCTCTCATGAGCCGCCCTCTCGGTGGGTGACGTGATCGACGGTACGGAGATTTGTTCATTTGCGCAAGGCGTTCGCCTAATTCATTTGAATTAGGCGAACGCCTAAGTCAGTTGCTACGATGAGCCCATGGGAAACCGTGAAGATCTCCTGGACGGAGCGATCCGCTGCCTCTACGAGAAGGGGTACGCCCGCACCACCCTCCGCGACATCGCCGGAGCGGCGGGCGTCAGCATGGCCGCCGTGGGCTACCACTACGGATCCACCGAGGCCCTTCTCAACATCGCCCTCATGAGGGCCATCGAGGAATGGGGCGCGGAGTTCGGCCGCGCGCTCGGCGGCGGCGAGCCCGGTTCCGACCAACCCGGTTCCGACCAACCCGGTTCCGACCAGCCCGGCTCCGACCAGCCCGGCTCCGCCCTCCGGGAGTACGAGTCGATGTGGGACCGGCTCATCGACTCGGTCGCCGCCCACCCGCCGATGGCGCTCGCCAGCTTCGAGGCGTTCGTCCAGGCCCAGCGCGTGCCCGAACTGCGCGAGCAGATCGCCGCCGGTCAGCGGGAGGGCCGCCGGGGCCTGGCCGCCATGCTGACCGGAACGCCCGAGCAGGCCGTCTCCGACGACACCGCGCGCACCCTGGGGGCGGTGCAGCTGGCCCTGATCACCGGGCTCATCGTCCAGTGGCTGACCGACCCCGACAACGCGCCCTCGGGGGCCGACGTCGTCGCGGGCCTGCGCGCGCTGGCCGCCGGGCTGCAGGACTGACGCCGGAGCCGCCGCCCGGTCCGGTCGCGACTCTCCGGGGGCGGAGGACGAAGGCTTCCCACAAAAGCCGTAAATCCCACCTCAATGCTTGATAAAGGGGACAAATAGGCACTTATTCCTGGGAATAGTGCGGATCGTGATCAATGCGCCCGATTGCAGTGTGATCGTCATCGCCTACAACGACGCCGCGCGGCTGCCCAGGGCCGTGCGGTCGGTGCTGGACCAGTCGCTGCGGAACCTCGAAGTGATCGTCGTGGACGACGCGAGCACCGACGGCACCGAGGAGGTCGTGCGAGGGCTCCAGCAGGCCGACCCACGCGTCCGCTATCTCCGCAGATCGCGCAACAGCGGTGGCTGCGGGGCACCGCGCAACGACGGGGTGGCCGCCGCCCGCGCGCCGTACGTCATGTTCCTGGACAGCGACGACCGGCTCGCCAAACACGCCTGCAAGAGCCTGATCGCGGAGATCGAGCGGACCGGCGCCGACTTCGTCACCGGGCAGATCCTCCGGTTCTACGAGGCGACCCGCAAGAGCAGGCGTTACTATCCGGAGCTGTTCGCCCGGCGCAGGACCGTCGAGGGGATCGCCGAGGAGCCCGGGATGTTCCTCGACTCCTTCGCCACCAACAAGCTCTACCGGATCGACCTGCTGCGGCGCGTCCCGTTCCGGGAGGACCTGTACTTCGAGGACCACGTCTTCACCGCCGAGCTGTACTGCCTGGCCCGCAGGTTCGCGGTGGTCCCCTGGACCGTCTACGTCTGGCACCGGTCCCGTGAGACGGCCGAGGACCGGCTGTCGATCTCGCTCAGGTTCCGGGAGATGGACAACGCCCGGCAGCGGATCGAGGCGGCCCGGCTCAGCGACGAGATCCTGCGCGGGCACGGCTTCGACCACCTGGTCCCCGAGCGCCAGTACCGCTTCCTCCGCCAGGACCTGCGGGTCTATCTCAACGCGCTGCCCTCGCGGGACCGGGAGTGGGCCGAGGAGTTCGTCTCCGTCGCCGGGCCGTACCTGGCGGGGATCGACCCGGCGGTGTTCGACCGGATCGAGCCGGTCGCCCGGGTCTGCGCCATGCTGATCCTCACCGGCCAGATCGACGAGCTGATCGTCGCCGCCCGGTCCCTCAACGGCCCGAAGGCGCCGCCGCGCTCCGCCGTACGGGAGGCAGGACGCACGTACTGGGGAACCGTCCCGGCCAGGGGCATGGACATCACCCCGCTCCGGATGGCCGAGCTGCCGTTCACCGCCTGCCGTCTCCGGCACGAGGCCGCCTTCACGGTGGACGGCGCCCGCCTGTCCCTGACGATCAGGACCTACGACCCGTTCGGGGTGCTGGCCGCCCATCCCGGCTGGACCGCGTTCCTGAAAGTGCGCTCCCAGCGGGTACGGCTGACGCCCCGCCCGCAGCCCGACGGCAGCCACCTCAGCGAGGTGACGGTGGACCTGGCCCGGGCCGGGACCGGGCGGCTGGGCTTCGACGGCCGTACCGAGCTGGGCGTGGAGGTCGTCCGCCCCGACGGCCGGGCCACCCGCGACCCCGTGCTGGCGGACCCGGCCGCCGAACCGGTCGCGGTGTCCGTTCCCGGGCACACGGTGACGGTCGGCGCCGTGGGATCGGCCGCGCTCCTGCGGGTGTCCTGGCGGCGGCGGGGGCTGCTGCGCCAGGTGCCCCGGCTCGCGCGGGCCAGGCGGAAGCTGATCGCGCGGCTGAGCACCCCGGACCTGAAGCTCCGCGTCTACAAGGGCCTGATCAAGGTGGTACGGCCGCGCCCGGACCTGGCCCTGTTCGAGTCCGACGTCGGCGCGGGCTACACCGGCAACCCGCGTTACGTCTACGAGGAGCTGAAGCGGCGCGGGACCCCGCTGCGGATGGTCTGGTCGGTGGCGAAGGGACGGCGGAACTTCCCCGCCGACGCCCCGCTGGTGCGGCGGATGAGCTGGAAGTACGTCTGGACGATGGCCAGGGCGGGCTACTGGGTGGACAGCCACGGCCTGCCGCTGGACTATCCCAAGCCGCGCGGGACGCGCTACCTGCAGACCTGGCACGGCCAGGGCATCAAGTCGATCGGTTTCAACGCGCCCGACCTGCGGGCCGACTTCGCCGGACCGCGCGCCCAGTGGCGGGCGGCGGTGGCGCGCTGGGACGCGCTGGTCGCGCCGAGCGCCGAGTTCGAGCGGATCTTCGTACCGTCGAACGGGTACACCGGGCCGGTGCTGCGGTACGGCTCGCCCCGCTGCGACGTGCTCGTCAACGGCGACCCGGCCGCGGTGGAGCGGGTCCGCGACCGCCTGGAGATCCCGCCGGACCGCAAGGTGCTGCTCTACGCGCCGACATATCGGGACCAGGCCAAACGCTCCGGGCAGTCGATCCGGGCCGACCTGGAGATGATGGCCGCGGCCCTCGCCGGGGAGTGGGTCGTCATCCTGCGGCCGCACCCGGTCGAGCGCTACCGGGTCCCCGAGCACCTGCGCCACTTCGTCCGCCCGGCCGGGTCGTATCCGGAGATCAACGACCTGATGCTGGCCTCGGACGCGCTGCTGACCGACTACTCGTCGGTGATGTGCGACTACGCGGTCACCGGCAAGCCGATGTTGTTCCTGATCGACGACTGGGACGAGTACCGCCGGGTGGAGCGGGGCGTCTACCACGACCTGCCCTCGATCGCCCCGGGACCGTGCCTGACCACCACCGAGGAGCTGATCTACGCCTTGCTCGACCTCGACGACATGTCCGCGTCCTTCGCCGCCAAGTACGCCGCGTTCCGTGAGATGTGGTGCGCCGACGAGAGGGGGAACGCCGGCGCCCGGGTGGTGGACGCGTTCTTCGGCCCCCGCCGGGCCCGGCTCCCGGTGCGCCACGGCCCGCCCGTCGTCTCCCGGCACCCGGTACGGCCGGCCGTCCGCGGAGGGAGCGAGGAGTGGTGAGCGGCCCGTGAGCGACCCGAGCGACCCGTGACGGACAGGGAGCGGATATGAGCACAGTTCTGTTTGCCTGCATGGACGCCGACACGCTGGGCGGCATCCAGCGGGTCACGCACACCGTGGCGCAGGGCCTGGCCGGCCGGGGGCACGAGGTGCACGTGCTGGGACTGCACCGGGCCGAGACCCCGTTCCGCTACGTGGAGCGGCCGGGATACCACCACCACGTGCTCCACCGGACGCCGATGGGGACGAGGATCTCCCGGCTGGGCGCGCGGCGCGAGCGGCGAATGGTCGCGGACCTGTGCCGCCGGCTGGAACCGGGCTTCGCGGTGCTGACCTCGCCGGGTGTGGTGACCCGCCTCAAACGGCTGCTGCCGGGGCACCTGCTCCCGATCGGCCAGTACCACGGCTCCTACCAGCACGCCCGCGGCTCCTGGCACCTCGGCTCGGTCCGCGGCCACTACGGCGGTCTGGAGAAGGCGGTGTTCGTCAGCGACGACGACGCCTGGTCGTTCTCCGAGAACGCGCTGCTGCCCAACACCTGGTCGATCCCGAACCCGCTGCCCGCCTGGCCGGCCCGGACGGCCGAGCTGGCGGCGCACCGGGTGCTCGGGGTCGGCAGGCTGGAGGGCGTCAAGCGGTTCGACCGGCTGATCTCCGCTTTCGCGCTGGCCTGCCGGGACACGGCCGGCGTGGCCGACGACTGGGAACTGCACCTGATCGGCGAGGGCGAGGAGCGGGAGCGGCTGCGGGCGCACGCGCTGGCGTGCGGGATCGCGGACCGGGTGGTGTTCCGGGGGGCGGTGCCCGCTGCGGAGATGGGCCGCGAGTACCTCGCCGGATCGGTGCTGGGGCTGTCCAGCGAGCACGAGGGGCTGCCGCTGGTGGTCGGGGAGGCCGCCTCCCACGGCGTGCCGTCCGTGGCGTTCGACGTGTCGGGCGGGGTGCGGTCGCTGGTGCTCAGCCGCAGGACCGGGGTGCTGGTGCCCCCGGCCGACGTGGACGGGTTCGCGGCGGCCCTGACCGGGCTGATGTCCTCGGAACGGGAGCGGCGGCGGCTGGGCGCCGCCGCGCGCGCCCATGTCGAGGCGTTCCGGCTGGAGCGGGTTCTGGACCGCTGGGAGGCGCTGTTCGACCACGTCCTGCGCTGACCCGTCCCGTGCGGCGGCCCGTCCCGCACGGCGGCCGCTGGCCCGACGGGACCGGCCACCGGCCCCGCGTGGTCAGGTGACCGGGACGGGCGGCTCGTGGCGCGGCCGGGTGCCGCCGGCCAGCGCGACCTGGCCCTCGGTGAGCAGGGCAGCCGGCGGGTTGGGCTCGCGGAGCCGTACCAGGCGGTCGGCGGTCACCCGCTTGAGACGGGCCAGCCTGCGCCGGGCCGCCGTGTGCTCGTAGGCGAGGATCTGCAGCCGCCCGGCGCCCGGCGCCCCGCCCGGCTCGTAGCCGTAGGCCTTCAGCCGGTCGGCGAGCACGCTCTCGCACAGCGCGATCTCCTGCCGGGTCAGCCGCTCCTTCCACGAGCCGGAGCGCGCGGTGGTCACCTCACCGCGGGTGCGCTCGTGCCAGCTCTTCCAGGACGGCACGACGCGCGCCATCCGGCTCGGCTCGCACACCGCCGGGTCGAACTCCTCGCCGAGGAAGGCGCAGAGCCCGCGCAGCTCGGTCTCGGGGTCGCGCGTCAGGTCCTCGTAGCGCAGCTCGTAGTAGCTGCCCGCGGGAAGACCGGGCGCGCCGTACCGGGCGAAGTCGATCGCCTCGGCCCAGACGGAGACCGCGTCGTAGACGCTCCCGTCGTACCAGGGCATCTCCTTCAGCGACGCCACGCAGTCGCGGCCGTCCCTGATCAGGTGCACGAACTGGGCGTCCGGGAAGAGCCGGAGCAGGGCGTCGACGCTCTGGAAGTACGCCGGCCGCTTGTCGCCCCAGCGCGGCTTGCCGAACCGGGCCGCGTAGGCCCGCAGCACGATGCCCAGCGCCGAGCCGAGCGTCGGCGGACCCTCGACGATCTCCTCGGTCACCTTGGCCGCGTCCAGCTTCAGCTCGTGGAAGCGGGACTGACGGCGGCCGACGATCCAGTCGGCCAGCTCGCGGCGGCGGGCCGGGTCGTTGAGATCGCCGAAGCGGAGCCGCCGCTGGTAGGCGGCGGTCACGAACCGGGTCTCCGGCGGGATCGCGATGCGGGGGTGGGCGTGCATCATGAGCTGCAGCATCGTCGTCCCCGAACGGGGGCAGCCCAGGATGAAGATCGGTCTGTCGGACGGCATGGTCAGACCCTCGCCAGTTCGCCCAGCTGGCGGGTGGTGAGCTGCGCGGCCACCGGACCCGGCTCGCGGAACCGGTTGATGCGGTCCCGCAGGTCCTTGCGCCGCCGGGCCGCACGTCGCTTGGCCTCGACCTTGGACACCGCCGTGACGTGCGCCTTGTCCGCCTTGGGCGCGCCGGTCAGCTCATAGCCGTTGGCGGTCAGCCGCTCGGCCAGCACGGTCTCGCAGAGGGACACCTCCCACGGCTCCAGCCGCGCCTTCCAGGAACCGGTCCGGGCGGTGGTCACGTCGCCGTGCGTGTTGAGGTGCCACACCCTGTTCTGCGGGATCGCCTGGCGGGCGACGTGGCACGGCTCGCTCATGGCCGGGTCGTACTCCTCGCCGAGGAAGCCGCAGAGGCCGCGCAGCTCGGTCTCGGGGTCGCGGGTCAGGTCCTCATAGCGCAGCTCGTAGTAGCTGTCGGCCGGGAGGTTCTTGGCGTGGCGGCGGCCGAAGTCGATCGCCTCGGCCCAGTTGTTCACCGCGTGGAAGACGTCCTTGGTGTACCAGGGCATCTCCTTCAGCGACGCCACGCAGTCGCGGCCGTCCCTGATCAGGTGGATGAACTGCGCGTCGGGGAACAGCCGCAGAAGGATGTCCACGTAGTGGTAGTAGCTGGGCCGCTTGTCACCCCAGCGGGCCTTGCCGAACTGCTCGGCGTACGACCGGAAGGCGATGCCGATCGCGGAGCCCAGGGTGGGCGGGCCGGCGACGACGTCCTCGATGAACCGGTCCCCGTCGAGCTTGAGCTCCTTGAACTTGGTGTCCTTGTCGGTCACGATCCACTGGCCCAGCCTGCGCCGGTTGACCTCCTCGCGCAGGTCGCCGAAGACGAACCGGCGGTAGTAGCCGGGCACCACGAACCGCGTCTCCGGCGGTACCCCGATGCGCGGGTGGGAGTGCAGCATCAGCTGCAGCATGGTGGTGCCGGAGCGCGGGCACCCGATGACGAAGATCGGCCGGTCGGACTTGATCACAACGAACCCCCGTGGAAACTCGGTCAGACAGGTAGTTGCTGCGGGATCGGCGAGGTGGATGCCGTCCGGGTGGACAGCCACAGCAGGTAGATCAGGAAGATCTCGTTCAGCAGGAGCAGCGCGCCCGCCCCGGTCGCCACGGGCACCAGCGCCCAGGCCCCCAGCAGCGGGGCCACCACGAACACCGCGGCGTGGAACTCGATGCCGCTCATCAGATGAGCGCGCACCCGGTGACGGGCGAGGAAGCGGCCGAGCCTGCGGTAGGTCCGGAGCACACGCTGGGCACCCGGGTGCGGCTGCGCCGCGGCCTCCCGGATCAGCGCGGCGGCCTCGTCCAGCACCGCGGCGACCTCGGCGGGACCGGGGTCGTGCGGGGAGCGGTCCTCCCCGGCCGGGCCGTACGGGGAAAGGTCCCCCACGGCCGGGCCCCGCCGGCCCCGGCTCTCCCTGACCGCTTCGCGCACCCGCTTCATCTGCGGCGCGTTCACGTAGCGGAACAGGTCCAGCACCGTCACCCCCGCGCCGAGCAGGACATAGGTGACGTCGCCGGTCGCCAGGTACTGCCCGGACGCCAGCCCGGACGCGCAGCAGACCACCCGGACCCGGTCGCCCATGTAGTCGACCCAGAGACCGAACGGCGTGCCCGTGCCCTTGAGCCGGGCGATCTTCCCGTCCGTGCAGTCGACCGTGAAGCTCAGATAGAACAGCGCGGCCCCCGCCGCGAGCTGTCCCATCGCGAACGCGATCGCCGACGCCACGCCGAGGGCCATCGACACACCGGTCAGCCCGTTGGGCGTGACGGCGGTGCGGCCGGCGACGAGCAGCGTGAGCCGGCACGCGACCGGATCGACCAGGAAAACCGTCCACCAGGAATCCCTGGGCTTCCTCACCGCGTGGACGTCGTCCATGGAGTAGGCCCTCATGTATGTCAGCATGGCCACCTCAGGGGTTCGAGCAATGACTCTCTGTAACTAACGGACGGTCTCCATGCCAGTTCTTGACCAACCCGGGCCGTACGGCTCACCTCAGACGAGCACACGCTGCGGGTCGCGCCGGGAGGCCGGGGCGGCGGGCACCGGCATCCGGGTGAACCGCCACAGCCGGTAGACCAGGTAGGTCTCGTTCAGCAGGAGCAGCGCGCCCGCCCCGGTCGCCACGGGCACCAGCGCCCAGGCCCCCAGCAGCGGGGCCGCCACGAACACCGCGGCGTGGAACTCGATGCCGCTCATCAGGTGGGTGCGGATCCGGTAGCGGGCGAGGAAGGGACCGGCCAGGCGGTACATCCCCAGCACTCCCCGGACGCCTCCGGGCCGGGGCGCGGCGGGCGTGTCGATCAGCGCGGCGGCCTCGTCCAGCACCGCGTCGATCTCCGCCCGCGTGACGGAGACCTCCTGCGGCCCCGGCGTGCCCTCCGCCGCCGCGGGACTCCGCGCCTCCCAGCTCTCCCGGACCGCGTCACGGACCCGCTTCATCTGCGGCGCGTTCACGTAGCGGAACAGGTCCAGCACCGCGACCCCCGTACCGAGCAGGACATAGGTGAGATCACCGGTCGCCAGGTACTGCCCGAACGCCAGCCCGGACGCGCAGCAGACCACCCGGACCCGGTCGCCCACGTAGTCGACCCAGAGACCGAACACCGTCCCGGTGCCCTTGAGCCGGGCGATCTTCCCGTCCATGCAGTCGACCATGAAGCTCAGATAGAACAGCGCGGCTCCTGCCACGAGCTGTCCCGCCCCGAACCAGAGCGCCGACGCCAGCCCGAGGGCGAGCGAGAGGCGGGAGAGGCCGTTGGGTGTGACGGCGGTGTGGTTGGCGACGAGCAGCGTGAGCCGGCACGCGACCGGATCGACCAGGAAAACCGTCCACCAGGAGTCTTTGCGCTTGCACGTGGCACGGATGTCGTCCAGGGAATAGGCGCTCATAGCTGCCAGCATGGCGACGCCGGGGGTCGCCGCAATGACGCTCTGTAACTCTCGGAGGGTCTCCATGCCACTTCTTGACCCTCCCCAGGCAGTGCCGCTCCCGGCCGGGGGATCTCATGACCCCTCCGCCCGTTGGGCGTTGCCTCCGGCACGGCGCGGAGTCCTTCCGCATAGCCGTCCCCATAGGAAAAACCGCCCCGGCGTGGGGACACGCCGGGGCGGTTGCGGGGGTGCGGGGTCAGGTGAAGACGCGGTCCACGACCCTCGCCGCGGCGCCGCCGTCGTCGAGCGGGCGGTGCCTGGCCACGAAGGCGGCGTAGCGCTCGGCGTACTCCGCGGCGATCCCGCCCGGTGACCGGAGCGCGGCGACGACCTCCTCCGTGCTCCTCAGCAGCGGCCCCGGCAGCTCGTCGAGACCGACGTAGAGCCCTCCCGCCGTGGCCTGGAAACGCTCCAGGTCGTAGGCGTACAGGAGGATGGGGCGGCCGGTCACCGCGAAGTCGGCCATGGCCGAGGAGTAGTCGGTGACCAGGACGTCGGCGACCAGATACAGCTCCTGGACGTCCGGGTAGGCCGACACGTCGATGACGAACTCCCCGTCGGCCCGGAACGTCCCACCGACGACGTCGGGGTGCCTGCGGACCAGCAGCACGTGGCCGGGGCCGAGCGCGGCGCGCATCCGGTCCACGTCCAGCCGGAAGTCGAACCGGGGACGCCCCCTGCCGTCGAGCCTGTCCTCACGCCGGGTCGGGACGTACAGGATCACCTTCTTCCCCGGCCTCCCGTCCGGCCCTCTCCCCGGCGGCAGGCCGAGCCGCCGCCTGACCCGCTCGGCCGTCTCCTCCCGGTCGGGGCGCGACAACACGTCGTTGCGCGGGCAGCCGGTCTCCAGCACCGTCCCGTCGAACCGGAATGCCTTCCTCAGCACCTCCGTGCCCCACGGGCCGGGTGAGACCAGGTAGTCCCACTGCGCGACCCTCCGGGCCAGCCGCTCGCCGTACTCGGCGGCCTCGAACGGCGGCCGCTCCACGTCGAACCCCACGCGCCGCACCGCGGACCCGTGCCAGGTCTGCAGGACCGTCTGCCCGTCCCTGCGCTCGAACCACACCGGCAGGTGCGTGTTGGTGACGACGTACCGGCAGCGGGCGAGCGCCTGGTAGTACTCCGTGCCGTTCAACCGGACCGGGGTGACGTCCCCGGGCGGTTCCACCTGGCCGTCGCGGACGATCCAGAGGAAGTCCAGGGCGGATCCCCTGCGCCGCAGCTCCTCGTAGATCGCCTTCGGGTTGTCGGAGAACCGCCTGCCGTCGTAGCTGTCGAACAGCACGGCCTGCCGGAGCGGCTCCCGCCGCCAGGCGGGATAGCGCTCCGTCCGCAGCACGCGCTGGTTCTGGGCGCCGCGCTCCTCCTCGGTCAGATCGCCCTCCACCGTGAGCACGACGTTCCCGGTCTCGTCCGCCTCCAGCGCGAAGGCCCCGAAGGCCCCGGAGATCCCGCCGGGTACGGCGCCGCCGGCCGCCTCCAGGGGAAGGTCACGGCCCGGGGTCCGCAGCGCCAGCCGGTAGGTCCCCGGAGGCAGCGGGAGCGTCCCGGCCAGGGATCGGACCGCGCCGGGGGTGACGGCCGCCTCGAAACGGCCGCCGTCGCAGCGGACCGGGAACAACCGCTCGTCGTGGTGGTCGGTGCGGGAGGCGACGAGATGGGACGGCGCCCCTCCGAAACCGGAGCATCCGCCCGTGATCCCGCCGGTGAGCAGCAGCCGCGCGCCCGCGGACCACTCGGCCCGTTCCAGGGCGGCCGCCGGGGGCTGCACCCGCAGCACGGACTCGCCCCTCGGCGAGGCGGTGACGACGATCTCCCGGTCACCCGCCACGTGCCGGGTCGCGGGAAGGCCGTCGGCGATCGGCGACGAGGTCTCCCCGTCGACGACCCGGAGCCGCCACTCCACCCTCGTGTCCAGAGTCCGCGCCTCCGGTCCGGCGGGGCCGAGCCGCGGCACCCGTCCGGGCAGCACGTCCCGCAGGTCGATCTCGGCCTGGAAGACGCCGTCCCCTGCGGGTCCGCCGTGGCGGAGCGGATGGCTCAGGACCGATCCGCCCGGCTCGCGGACCAGGTGGAGGACGGGATCGGTCATGCCGGTCAGGGCGCGCCCGGTCAGCCGGAGCCGGTCGCCGTCCACCGTCCGGCCGGTGAGCCGGAACCGCTCCGGCTCGATCCGGAGGGTGAAGTCCCCCTCCCCCTTCTCCAGGACCAGTTTCATGCCCGGCCGTACCTCGCGGACCGTCTCGGCGCCGCCCGCGCGCAGGCGCTCACGCCGCACCATGCCCCGGTGGAGCACCATCAGTTCGACGTGCCAGGTGGCGGTCCGCCCGTCGGCGAGCTTGGCCGGGTCGATGACGAGACGGAAGCCGCCCCAGTCGCGCCGCCTCCGGCTGGCGCGGGAGGAGCCGATCGATCCCACGTGCACGGCCGTGACCGGGAGGCGGACCTGCCGCCCGGTGCCCGACTGCACCAGCGAGGCGAACACCTGCTGGTGCACCCGCTGGGTCGGGCGCAGGTAGCGGAGCGTCGCCCGTCCCTCCACCACCAGGCGGCCGTCCTCCCAGTACACCTCGTCCACCTGCTGCCGCAGGGTGAGGTCGCCGCGCAGGCGCGTCACCTCCGCGGGCAGCTCGCGCACCGGCGTGTCGAGGTGGTAGCGGGCTCCCCGGCGTACGGCCTGCGGCTCCGTG
Source organism: Planobispora rosea (assembly GCF_014648175.1). Lineage (GTDB taxonomy): Bacteria > Actinomycetota > Actinomycetes > Streptosporangiales > Streptosporangiaceae > Planobispora > Planobispora rosea. The sequence continues at coordinate 10,888 of NZ_BMQP01000023.1, read as the reverse complement.
GTCCGCTCCCAGGCGAGGTGGTCGAGCGCCTCGGCGAGCCGGCCGTGCCGGAGCAGGTGCCACAGCACCCGGCGGGGGGCGGAGAGGGAGGCGAGGACACCCGGCTCGACCCCGTCGAGATACTCCGCCGCCAGCTCCGCGAACCGCCGCCGGAAGGCGTCGTCGCCGTGCTGGAGCGCCGGGAAGAAGACGGGGAGGTCGTGTTCCAGGACGGTACGGTCCCAGTCGGGGACGTGCCGGGCCAAGCCCTCCGCCAGCAGGAAGGAGCGCACCGACCGTACGGCGGTGAGGCGGTCCTCGACCCCGTCGACCCGCGCGCGGTCCTGGGTGATCGAGAGCTGCTCGCCCTCCCGTTCCCGCCACAGGTAGACGGAGGTGGACAGCACGTCCACCGACTTCGCCCGGTAGTGCCCCGGAAGGGCGACCGCGATGTCCTCGTACAGCACGCCCTCGGGGAAGCTCATCGCGTGCTCGTCCCAGAACGAGCGCCGCCAGAGCTTGTTGGTGACCAGCCGGTCCCGGAGCAGGACCTCGTGTTCGGTGATGTGGGTCCGCCGGACCGGGCGGGCGCAGACCTCCCGGTGCATCGGCGACTGCCGCACCCCCCGCCCGCCGAACCGGTGCACGTTCCCGGCCACCAGGTCGGAACCGGTCTGCAGGAGGCTGTCCGCCATGGTCTCCAGCGCGTGCAGGGGCAGCATGTCGTCACTGTCGAGGAAGGCGACGAACTCTCCGCCGGCCCGCCGCAGCCCGGCGTTGCGCGCCGCGCCGAGACCGCGGTTGGGCTGGCGCAGGAGCAGGAACCGGGGATCGTCCGCCGCGTACCTCTGGGCGATCTCGGCGCTCGCGTCGGGCGAGCCGTCGTCGACCATGACGACCTCGACGTCGCGCCAGGTCTGGGCCGCGAGGGACTCCAGGCACGCCGTCAGGTACGGCTCGACGTTGTAGATGGGCACGATGACGCTGATCAGCGGCATGGTCACCGCCCGGACCGCTGCCGGCGGCCCGCGGCCGCCCGGGGCTGTTCGGCCGCCCCGATGGCGCGGGCCGCTCCGGGGACGCGGGCCGCTCCGGGAACGCGGGCCACCCCGGGAACGCGGGCCACCCCGACCAGCCGCAGTCCCTTGCCGACGGCCCGGCGCAGCCGCCGCACGGGTATCCCGTCGAGCTGCCCCATCCGCCGGCCGAGCGCCCGCTGTTTCCACATGCGCGCGCGCCGCTCCCACTTCTCGGCCCGCCTGCGCCACTGCTCCGTCTGGACCGCCGGCCCGATCCCGGCCGCGGCGCCCGCGGTTCCGGCGGGCAGGATCCCCCACCTGCGGCCGTCCTCCCAGACCACACCGGAGATCCGGTGGACGATCTCGTCCAGGCTCTCGTCCGGCTCGGCGAGCGACCGCGCGCGGGACAGGACCGCGGTCCGCTCCAGCCGGGCCACCACCAGTTCCTTGCGCTCGTCCAGGACCAGGGAGACCAGCCCGAGCACCTGCTCGTCGATGAATGCGACCAGCCAGCCCAGCGTCTCCGGCTCGGGCGCCCATCCGGCCGGGCACTCGAACCGGAACGGCGACGGGAAGGCCGTCTCGGCGGCCTCCTCGACGAAGCGGACACGGCTCTCCCCCCGGAACGTCTCCCGGATCAGGCGCAGGTCCAGCAGCGGGTCGTCCAGCGGGGAGCGGCGCTCGTCGGTGAGCCGGCCCCAGGGGCCGACGAGCGTCACCGACAGATCGGACATCCAGCTCGCCAGCAGGGCGTTGACCGTGGCCCGCACATCCTCCAGCGTGTGCCCGTCCGCCGTGATCACCGCCTCCACCCGGGGCACGAGGTACTGGCGGCCGGGGCCTTTCGGCGACCGGTACTGGCGGTGGGGGATCCGCTCGGCCATGAACGGCCTGGTGTAGCGCTGGACCTCGTCCTGACGGCGCATCACCGTGGAGCTGCCGAGATGGCGGCAGTGCGACTCCCGGTCGGCGACGAAGACCGCGCCCGCCTGCGCCAGCCGGTACCCGATCTCGGTGTCCGACCCCCGCGACAGCGCGGTGTCCATGCCGCCCGCACGCAGGTACAGCTCCCGGGGCAGGGACGCCGTCGCGCCGACGTTGAGCCGGAAGACGTCCGGGCCGGCCCGGCGGAGGTCCTCGGTGCCGTCCCAGACCGCCTCGGTCCACTGGGGCGTGCCCTCGCCGTCGAAGAGCGTGTCCACGGCCCCCGCGACGACGGCGTCGTACACCGCCGAGGCGCTCAGGCACTCCGGGTCCCACTCGTTGAACCTCAGGTGGCCCAGGAGCACGAGATAGTCCGCCAGGTGGTGCCAGCGCATCTGCGCCTCCACGTGCTCCCTGACCAGCACCAGGTCCGAGTCGATCCGGTGCACGACCTCGCCCTCGGCGGCCGTCACCCCGGTGTGGAAGGCGTTGGCGATGCCCCAGCCGCCGGGCCGGGGCCGTACGATCCGGGTGTTCTCCGGGACCAGGTCGGGCAGGCGGAGCGAGGCGTCCTCGCTGTCGTCGACGACGACGACCTCCATCAGGTGGCCGGGATAGCTCTGCCCGGCCAGGCTCGCGAGAGTGAGCGGGAGGGTCTCCTCGCAGCGGTAGGCGGGGATCACGACGCTCACGGTGCGACGGGGAGTCCAGCGGCCCAGGGCAGGGGGGGCCAGGCAGCCGAAGTCGTTCCTGCGGATCAGCGGCCTGGGGATCCCGGCCCCGTCCGGGTTCGCGGTACGCATGTGCATCACTGCCGTCCTTTGCTCGCAATGGCCTCGCCGTCGGCGGCGCCGGGCACTCCGTGCGGAGGGTGCCCCTCCATTTCCATCAGCGCGTTCGGGCGGAATCCCCGCCACTGCCGCCGGTACTTCGTCAGGAAGGTGTTGAGCGGCTCCTGCCAGGTGTGCCCCGTCACGTGCCGCCGGCCGACGAGGTAGTTGAAGCCGTGGGTGCGGTAGATCCTGCCGCCGCCCGCGGTGACCGCCTCCAGCAGCTGGCCGTCCACCGTCCGGGAGATGGGACGGAACCCTCCCACGCCGTCGAAGGCCGCCCGGGAGATCAGGATGGAGCTGCCGGCGACGTGACCGGTGTAGAGCTCGGAGTCGATGCAGCGGCGGACGGTGATTCCGAGGGGTTCCAGGTAGTAGAACTCTCCGGCGGCCCCCACCAGGTCGGCGCCCGAGTACCGCTGGGCGAGCACCAGGTCCGACAGGTGGTCGGGGCCGTACCAGTCGTCGTCGTCCATCTTGGCGAGGTGCGTCCCGGAGGCGCGGCGGGCCGCCCGGTTGAGCACCTCGCCGAACACGCGGCCGGCGTCCTCCTCCAGCACGGTGATCGCGCCCCGGTACGCGGCCGTCGCCGCGGACACCTCGGGCAGGTCAGCGGAGCAGCCGTGCAGGGTGAGGATGACCTCCGTCTCCACCCCGCGCTGCCGGGCCACCTGGCCGAGCGCGGACGCCACCAGCTCGGGCCGCCGCGTGCACAGGAGCACGGAGACCGACGGCGGGTCCGGCGGCCGGATCCCCCTCTCCTGCGCGATCTGCCGCCACCGGGCCGACGTGCCGTGCGCGGTGAGCGCCGCACGCCGCAGCCGGATGCTGTACTGCTCGCGGGCCAGGGCGTCGGACAGGTCCTCCGGGTCGAAGCCGTCCAGCAGCGCCGCCAGCTCCGCGCCGAGCGCCCCGCTCCAGCGGGTGTCCGGCCTGGCCAGGACGGGCACCCCCGCGGCGGCCAGGCCGCAGACGATCCGCGCGACGCCGACCGGGGTGATCCAGTCCCGGCCGAGGTCCACGGCCACGCCCGCGAGCTCCCGCAGTCTGGCGACGTCCACCTCGGTGAGCGCCCCGGTGAGCGGGATCCGCGTGACGACCTCGCCCTGCCGGACGATCTCGTGCACCCCCCGGTCGTCGCGGAGCCCGCCGACGGATCCGTCATCCGTGGGCAGGAACCCGATGGGGCAGACCGAGAACTCGTCGATCGGCGGGATGTCGCTGACGGAGAACGGGATGTCGCCGGACAGGCCCGGGGGGACGGACGCGGTGACGGGCCCCATGACGGAACCGGTGACGGGCTCGGCCCGGTCGATCCGGCTCGCGTCGCCCACCGGCCAGGACGGCGCCCCGGCCCCCACCGTCCGCAGCGCGACGTCGCACCCCGGCGCGTCCCGCCGCGACGGGACCGGACCGGACGCGGGCGCGAGCACGACGTTGGGATCCCCCGGCCGCCACTGGCAGGACCCGACTCCCGCCAGGGAGACCACCGGCGCGTTCAGCGCGCCTCTGGGCAGGCCGGTCAGGCCCCGGGAGAGCGCCTTCAGCACCTCTCCCGCCGGGATCCGCGAGACGAAACTCGCGTCGGCCCGCCACGATCCGTCGGCGTGGCGGCGGATCCGGAGATCGAGCAGTTTGTTCCAGTGCTGCGTGAAACCGGCGGCCGGCACGGGCGGCGGCCGCCAGGCGGGCGACTCCCCGATGATCACGGCGATCTCCCGCGCTCTGGGCAGGAGTCCCGCCAGGGGGACCGCTCGCCTCAGGTCCGCGGGTGTCCGCGCCAGCAGCAGGACGCGCCTGACCCCCGTGCCCGCGGGAGGCCGGTCCGTGGGCGCTCTGTCCAGGTCCGTCCAGCCGCCGGCGGCACCGCCGGACAACCGCGTGAGGAGGTCCGGATATCCCTCGAAGCCGATGTGGAACCCCACAGCGCCGGGCGCGGCCTTGAGCAAGGCTCTCATTGAAAATCCCCTCATGAATACGCTCCATCGCTTGCGCCGTGCGCTCCGGGCCGCCGTGGCGCGCGGCGCAGGGAGCGGGACGCCACCCCGGCCGCCGCACCCGCTAGTTCGAACCCCGCGAGCTCCGCGAGCTCCGCGAGCTCAGTGGGTCCTGCGGGTCCCGGGGGGCGGCGTGAGCCCGCCGGGGCTGATGCGGGCGTACCAGTTGCTCCGGGTCAGCCGGTACTCCGGCCAGAAGGCGAAGTAGGAGGCGTTCCTGTCCGCGTCCCCCCGGTAGAGAAGGATGACGGTCGCCCCCTCCGCGAGCTTCTCCTCGACACCGTCCCGGGGGACGGCGGGCAGGGGCCGGTCGTTCCACTCCGGCAGCGCCTCACAACCCAGGTAATAGGAGACCTGTGTCGTGTTCCAGCCGTACACCAGGCAGGGGCGCCCGTACCCGATCTCCTTGATCCTCTCCGCCGCCAGTCTCATGCCGGCGCGGCCTGCGGTCTGCGGGCCGACGTTCGCCGTCAGATAACCGCTCTGCAGGTGCAGGTAGCCGCCCAGGACGAGAGAGCAGCACGCCACCGCGTAGACCGCCCGGGTCCGGCGCCGGAGCGTGCCGATCAGGAACCGGAGGCCTTCGCCCGCGGCGATCGCCCAGAGCCCGTAGGCGGGCAGCATGTAGCGCGGCGCGATCTGGCCCGGGTAGTAGAGGTAGGCGGCGGCGATGCAGGCGCCGACGACGACGGGGATGACGACGACGCTCCCGTGTCCGCGCCGCAGGCCCGACAGCAGGCCCGCCCCCACGAGCAGCGCGAGGCCCGCCAGCCACACCAGCCCTCCGGGGGTGACCGGCCCGCACCCGTCCAGGGTCGTGCAGACCGTGGGTCCGTCCAGCACTCTCACGTGGTGCTCGACGAGCCACTGGGGGTCGCCGAACATCCGGGTCGCCTCCTTGAGGCGGAGCGGGATGTTGCCGTAGCGCAGCAGCGACTCCAGGACCCACATGCCGTAGCCGACCACGGCGCCGGCGCCCACCGCGGTGAGCGTGAGGAACGCGGGACGGCGGTGCCTGCGGGACAGCAGCAGGACGGCGGTCCCCCCCGCCGCGCCGCAGGTGATCACCAGCGCGTCGGACGGGCGGAACAGCGGCAGAACCGCGGTGGCGACGGCGACCATGACCAGCGTGGCGCGTCCGGGGGAGGCTCCGGAGGCCGCACCGCGCAGGATCAGCCCGGTGAGGGCCACGGCGCCGAGCGCGGTGTACAGGTTGGGCATGACCGCGTTGCCGTAGAACACGGTCGCCCAGGAACCGGCGAAGATCGCCGCCGCGGCCGGGACCGCGTAGCCGAGCCGTACGGAGAGCCAGACGCGGAACGCCGCGAACAGCAGCGACGAGGAGACCAGCGTCAGATACAGCCGCAGGGCCTCGATCGAGTCGGTGAACATGACCATGGGGGCGACGAGGATCGGTGTCCCCCATCCCCGGGAGCTGTGATAGCCCATGTCCCAGCCCCGGAAAGGCTGGAGTCCCCCGGGACCGTTGGCGGAGAACTGGTTGGCGTACACCGCCTCGTCGTTCCCGAAACCGATCCCCGGTGTCACCAGGAGGATCTGGGCGAGCGCGTAACAGACGGCGACGGCGGCCAGGAGGATCTCCGGTCCGGAGGAGCGGAGGGTCCAGCGGCCCTTCCGCCCGGGAGCCCGCCCTCCCCCGGGCGCTCCCGGGGGCTCTCCCCCCGGCCGGGCGCCCGGCGCAGACCTTGCCTGATCCACTCCTTGCATGGTTCGGGGACCTCTCTGCTCAGGGACGGGGGCGGGGCTCGCGGCTGGCGCGCCACCAGTCCTGGTGGTCCCGGTACCACTGCACGACCTCGGCCAGTCCGTCGCCGAAGTCCACCCGGGGTTCGTAGCCGATCGCGCGGATCTTGCTGCTGTCCACGGAGTAGCGCAGGTCGTGTCCCAGCCTGTCGGGGACGCGCACGACCATGTCCCAGCCCGCGCCGAAGGCGGCCAGCAGCCGCTCGGTGAGCTCCAGGTTGGTGAGCTCGACGCCTCCGCCGATGTTGTAGACCTCCCCCGGCGAGCCCTTCTCCAGGACGAGCTGGATGCCCCGGCAGTGGTCGTCGACGTGCAGCCACTCGCGGACGTTCCGGCCGACGCCGTAGAGGGGGACGCGGCGCCCGTCGATCAGGTTCGTGACGAAGAGCGGGATGATCTTCTCGGGGTACTGGTACGGGCCGTAGTTGTTGGAGCAGCGGGTGATGCGGACGTCGAGGCCGTGGGTCCTGGCGTACGCGCGGCAGAACAGGTCGCCGGAGGCCTTGGCCGCCGAGTAGGGCGAGTTCGGCAGCAGGGGCTGGGACTCGTCCCAGGATCCCCGCGCGATGGAGCCGTACACCTCGTCGGTGGAGACCTGGACGAACGTGCCGACCCCGCCCTCCAGCGCCGCCTGCAGCAGCCGCTGGGTGCCCAGGACGTTGGTCGTCACGAAGTCGCCCGCGTCGGCGATGGACCGGTCGACGTGGGACTCGGCCGCGAAGTTCACGATCACGTCGTGGCCGGGGACGACGTCGGCGAGCAGGCTCTCGTCGGCGATGTCCCCCTGGACGAAGCGGTACCCGGGGTGCTCGGCCACGGGGGCGAGGTTGGCGAGGTTGCCGGCGTAGGTGAGTTTGTCGAGAACCGTGACCCGGGCGTCCTCGAAGCCCGGGTAGGCGCCCCGCAGCAGCGACCGCGTGTAGTGGGAGCCGATGAACCCGGCCCCGCCGGTGACGAGGATTCTCATGCGCGCACCTGGATCCTGCTGTGGTCGCCCACCATGAGGCCGTAGGTGTTGGGGGTCCCGTCCGCCCGGCTCACCTCGACGTTGCGGCCGATCAGGGAGTGGGCCAGGCGGGAGACGCCGTGGATGGAGGAGTCGTCGAGCACGATCGAGTACTCGACCTCGGTGTCCTGCACCACGCAGCGCGGTCCGATCGACGTGAACGGCCCCACGTACGACGACTGGATCTTCGCGTCGGCCCCCACCACGATCGGGCCGCGGAGGACCGAGTTCTCCACGACGGCCCCGGGCTCGATGACGACCCGGCCGGTGATCTCGCTCAGTCCGTCGACCGTGCCCCGGTTGTCCGGTTCGACCGTCTCCAGGATCATGCGGTTGCACTCCAGCAGGTCCTGCAGCCGGCCGGTGTCCTTCCAGTAGCCGGTCACCATGTGCGAGTGGACGGAGTAGTCGTTCTCGATCAGCCACTGGATCGCGTCGGTGATCTCCAGCTCGCCGCGGGCGGACGGGGTGATCGCCTGGACCGCCTCGTGGATGGCGGGGGAGAAGGAGTAGACCCCGACGATGGCCATGTCACTGCGCGGGAAGGCCGGCTTCTCCTGCAGGCCGACGATCTCTCCGGCGGGTCCCAGTTCGGCGACGCCGTAGAACTGGGGCTCGGCGACCCTGGTCAGCAGGACCTGGGCGTCGTGCCCGCCGTGCCGGAAGGCGTCCACGAGACCGGCGATCCCGCCGATCAGGAAGTTGTCGCCGAGATACATCACGAACGGTTCGTCCCCGAGGAACTCCCGCGCGATGAGGACGCAGTGCGCCAGGCCCAGGGGGGCCTCCTGGGGGATGTAGGTGACCTCGAGCCCGAACTGCGAGCCGTCTCCCACGGCCTCCCGGACCTCGGCACCGGTGTCGCCGATGATGATCCCGACACTGGTGATGCCCGCGTCGCGGATCGCCTCAAGCCCGTAGAAGAGCACCGGTTTATTGGCGACGGGGACCAGCTGTTTGGCGGACGTGTGTGTCAGTGGCCGCAGTCTCGTGCCTCTGCCACCCGCCAGGACGAGTGCTTTCACCCTTTTCGACTCCCTATGATCCGGGATGCAGCCGGCCACGGTGACCGCTGTTCCCAGATTCTGTGAGGGAGGTGATTCAGCGATCTCCCACTTTGCCTCCCGACACCTCCCCCGTTACCAACGCTTTACGCTCCCATGGTCACGGAAAGTCCATGAGCGGTTGATCAGATAGGCCAGGACGGTGCTCATCGGAATCACCAGCGACTGCGCCGCCAGAACCGACACCCCCATGATTTCCACCAGAATCGGGAGCCCGATGACAGAGACCGCCAGGAAGCTCGAACTGACCAGGTAGAAGCGGAGGAAACCGGACGTCCACGAGCCCTCGGAGACACGGAAGACCACCAGCCGGTACCAGGGATAGACGATCACCAAGGCGAGGAGATGGCTGATCGCGACCAGGACAATATAGGGGACCGAGCTTTCAAAGATCGGTAATGCGAGAGCAAGGAAGCTTAAATAAAGCATCATCGTCATAACCCCTCCCACCAAGTATGTGGTGCGATGTCCGCGAAGAACCGACGGAAGAGTGCGGCGCCGGGGGACCGGTCGGGTCCTGGGAATGCTCCGCGTGTCCACTCCGGTCATTCGATGACACCTCCAATGGCGTTAAATGACGATGGCTTTATAAATGGCCACCGGCACGGTCCGAGGGATCGTACAACGCTCACGAAGATTAACGATCGGTATTCGGAGAAAGAGATGTCAGTTTCGGTCGTCATCCCGTGCTATCGCTCGGAGAAAACCCTCCCCGTGCTGGCTCAAAGGATCGTTTCGGTACTCCAGGGCATGTCCGTCCGGCACGAGGTGATCCTCGTCGTCGACGGAAGCCCGGACGGCACCTGGGGCGTCGCGAAGTCCCTCGCCCGCCGGCTGGACGCCGTACGGGCGGTGCGCCTGTCCCGCAACTACGGTCAGCACAACGCGCTGATCGCGGGCATCAGGGAGGCGAAGTTCGATGTCATCGTCACGATGGACGACGACCTGCAGCACCCGCCGGAGCAGATCCCGCTGCTGCTCGCCGCCCTCGAAGGCGACCGTCTGGACCTCGTCTACGGCGTGCCGCACCGGGAGGAGCACGGCTTCCTGCGCAGCTTCGCGTCCCGGTCGGTGAAGGCCGGGATGTCGTGCACGCTGGGCGTCCGCCACGCGCAGCGGATCAGTTCCTTCCGCGCCTTCCGGACCTGCCTGCGCGACGGGTTCGAGGACCTGTCCGGCCCGCACGCCTCCGTCGACGTGGCCCTGTCCTGGGGCACCTCCCAGGTGGACTCGGTCACGGTGCACATGAACGACCGCGAGGTCGGAAAGTCCAACTACACCCTGCGCCTGCTGATGAGGCACGCGGTGAACATGCTCCTCGGTTACAGTACGGCCCCCCTCCGGCTGGCGAGCTACGTCGGATTCCTGACCGGCATCATCGGGCTGCTCCTGGGCGGAATGGTCATCTGGCGCTTCGCCAGGGGGGACACCACCGTCGCCGGGTTCACCACGATCACCTCGATGATCGCGCTCTTCTCCTCCGCCCAGCTGATGTCCATCGGCGTCCTCGGCGAGTACATCGGCCGCATCCACGGGAGCGGCATGGGCCGGCCCACCTACGTCGTGCGTGAGCGGGCCGGCCTGTCAGCCACCGTGGACGTCCCCAGCCAGCCGAGCATCCACTGAGATCCCCGAACCCGGACCGCCCGCTCCGAGCCGGTGCTCGGAGCCGAGGTCCGGGACCCGGTAGACGGCGTAGCGCCCGGAACGGAAGCGCAGCTCCGCGACATCGCCCATGTCGTCCCCCGGTTCCATCCTGCTCTCGTCGACGAAGAGCCAGCGCACCCCGTAGCGCTCGTGCAGGCGCCCGACGGTGGACGGCGAGGGATCCTCGAAGGCCCTGCGGTTGTCCAGGAAACGCTCCCGATCCCAGAAGCCTCCCAGATGGGTCTTCCCCGGACGCCACCTCCCCAGGTTCGTCGCCGTATAGGCCCATCCTTCGAGCAGCACCCGCCGCTCGCTGAACGCGGCCACCCAGAAACGGTGGCTCTCGCACGGGACGGGCTGCTCCCAGCGGCAGTTGGCGTTCGTCGCCACCAGCTCGTCCGGCTCGGAGTGGGACCGCAACCACCGCAGGGTCCGCAGAGCACCACGCGACACGATCCGCGCCCGTGGCGACAGGCCCTCCCGATGAAGCTCACCCTGTACGGCGTACTGCGCGACGGCGTCCACCCGCTCGTGGAAGGTGGCCGGCAGGCACAGCGCCGACAGCGCCACCGTCATCACCGCCCAGGCCCGGCGCGCGCCCGCCGCTCTCCCGAGCACGACCGCCACCACCGCGATGCCGGCCACCAACACCGCATAC
>NZ_BMQP01000022.1 GCF_014648175.1 Planobispora rosea | reverse complement strand
CGACCCCCACCGCCGACGACGCCGCCCCCCGCCCCCCACCGCACCGGCAACCACCGAACCCGCAGCACCCGCCTCAGACGCCACCGCCCCGGACCCGGCCACCACCGAACCGGCGACCACCGTTCCGGACGACGCCGGGCCGTCGGCCGAGAACGTCTCGCGCCCGCCCAGCGCCCTCCAGGGACGCAGCCGGGTCATGGCCCGCTGTCGCCGTGGGCCGTGAGCGTCGCGTCCCAGCACTGGCGCACCCCGTCCTTCAGATCGATCTCCGCCCGCCAGCCCAGAGCCCGCCACGCCAGCGAGGCGTCCAGCCAGTTCCCCTTCCGGTCACACGAACGGCCCTCTTCACGGCTGACCGTGATCTGCCGGCCGACCGTGACCGTCACGATGTCCAGGAGCTCTTCCAGAGAGGTCGGCACCCCGGAACCGATGTTCACGACGGACGGCAGCCGGTCCCGGAGCCCGTTCGCGACGTGCCGCTGGACCGCCAGGAATCCGCCGACCACGTCGTCCACGTGGACGTAGTCCCTGACCACCGACGAGTCCCCGAAGATCCGGACGGGCGCGCCGGAGACCACGGCCTCCAGCCAGTGCGGGAGCACGCCGTATCCGCGCGCGATCCGCTGACCGGGACCGTAGACGTTGCTCAGCCGTACCACGACCGGCTGTACGGCGTCCGCGCGGCCGAGGAGTTCCCGCTCCAGCAGGAGTTTCGCCCGGCCGTAGGCGGTGGTGGCCCCGGTGGGGGCCGACTCCGGGTAGGGCGGCCGGGCGTCGGGCGCGTACACGGTCCCGCCCGAGCTCGCGAACACCAGGACGGGACGGCGGCCCTCATCCGCGAAAGCGTCCATCAACCGGCGGAACAGCGAATGCTCGGCGGAGACCAGCTCCGGCCGCCGCTCCGCCAGGGCCGGGCTCAGCCCGGTGGCGAGGAAGAAGACGCTCTCCGCGTCGCGTAGTCCTTCGGCGGGGCGGCCGTCGACCACGGCGGGGTGTTCCCGGGTGAACCGGGCCACCGGGTGCCCGGCGTCTTCGAGAGCCGTGACGAGCCTGGATCCGATGAAGCCACCGGCGCCGATCACCGCTGTCCGACACGAGCGCACACGAACCTCTTCTCCACGGGCCCTCCGTGATCAGCGCCGCGATCTCTCAGCGGGACGGGGCTCCGGGGGCGCGACGACGGACGGCGACTTCTGGTGACGGATGGTGACGGATGGTGACGTTCACACGTCGGAGGCGGAGGGCTTGCGGGCGCGGAGGAAGAGCGAGACTCCGGGGAGGGACTTCACCGGGAGGTACCGCTCCAGCGTGATGACGGCGGAGAGGCCGGTGTTGACGATCCAGGGCAGCTTGGCCAGGTCGAAGCCCGTGCTCTCCTTGCGGCGGTACGCCACGATCGGCCGGAGCAGGACGTTCCAGCTCCAGACCCGCTCGATGTCCAGGCCGGCCTTCTCGACCACCCCGACGAGCTCTTCCCGGGAGTATCTGCGGACGTGCGCCACGGCCTCGTCGTGGGCGGACCACAGCGCCATGTCGCACGGCACGGCGATCAGGGCCGTGCCCCCGGGCTTCAGCACCCGCGCGATCTGCTCCGTCGCCAGGTGGTCCTCCACGATGTGCTCCAGCACGTCGAAGGCGGTGACGACGTCGAAGGTGTCGCTCTCCATCGGCAGGTCCCGGGCGTCGGCGTGCACGGCCTTCAGCCCGCGCTTCTTCGCCGCCTCCACGGCGGCCTCGGAGTAGTCCGCGACCAGCGCGTCATACCCCATCTGGGTGAGCACCCGGGTGTTGCCGCCCCCGGCCGCGCCGATGTCCAGCGCCTTCCCCCGGGGGTCGAGCCCGCGCAGCTCCCGCCGGAGGATCGCACGGCGCTCGCGGAACCACCAGTGGCGGTCCTCCAGCTCGATCATCAGATCAATGTCGGCGTCATGCATGGATTCGCCCGTCCGTTCGGCGCAGTGATCATGGTGGCTCGGGAGAGTCCCGCAACCGCGTCACAATGCTCACGCCGGCGGCATCCCGCTTCAGGGAGACGGGAATCCGCATACGGTGCCATGACCGATTCTTTGACATGTCCCGGCGGCACATCCGGTGACGCATCCGGTGGCACATCCGGCGACGCGGCCCGCGGGACGCGCTCGGTCACGGGCCGGTGATCACGGCTTTCACAGCACATCGTGACGCTTCAGCCCCGGAAGACGACAGGCGTCTCGGTAGGATGCCCACTTGACCGACGTCGATTTGACCCGGAGTTTCCCTCATGAAGTCCCCCGCCCGAATGATCCTCGCCGCGGGTTGCGCCATCGGCCTGCTGTCAGCGCCGACCGCCGCCTGGAGCGCGGAGCAGCCCACGTCGGCGGCCAAGCCCACCTCCACCCCCAAGCCCACGGCCACCCCCAAGCCCACGGCGACACCCGCCCCGAAGGCCAAGGCCAAGCCCGTGGACTGCACCAAGGTCAAGTGCATCGCGCTGACCTTCGACGACGGCCCCGGCAAGTACGCCGACAAGCTCCTCGACACCCTCAAGAAGCACGGCGCCAAGGCCACGTTCTTCCTTGAGGGCCAGTACGTGAAGTCGCGTCCCGCGTTCGCCAAGCGCATGGTCGTCGAGGGCCACGACATCGGCAACCACAGCTACACGCACCCGAAGTTCACCGAGAGCCCCGTGGAGAAGATCCGCGAGGAGCTCCAGCGGACCCAGGACATCGTCAAGAAGGTCACCGGCAGGTACCCGACGACGATCCGCCCGCCGTACGGCCTGCTGGACGACGACACCAAGACGGTCGCGACCGAGATGAAGATGCCGATCGTCCTGTGGAACGGCGGCTCCCGCGACTGGGCGACCAAGAACGAGAAGGCCATCTACGACGAGGTGCTCAAGAACGCCAAGCGTGACGGCGTCATCCTCATGCACGACTGGGTCACGCAGACCGTCACGGTCATGCCGAAGCTCCTGACCGAGCTGAAGCGGCGGGGCTACCACGTCGTCGCGGTCTCCTCGCTCCCCGGCGCGAAGAACCTGAAGCCGGGCGACGTCTACCCGCCGGGCGCGGCCGAGGACAAGGACCTGACCTCCGACTCGCCCACCGAGGACCAGAACGCCCCCGTGGAGTCCCCCACCGACGGCGGCTGAGCATCCCGCCGGGCATCCCGCCGGCGGCGTCCGCGTCCGCGGACGACGGCCCGGCCCTCCCTCGGGGGAGGACCGGGCCGTCGGTGTTCTCCGGCCCTTCCGCCAGGGTCCTCCGTCAGGGTCTGCCGGGTTCCACCTGCTGCAGGCTCCGCGCGCCCCGGGCGAGCCGCCGCCCCAGGTTCTGCATCGGCAGTTCGACGTAGCGATAGGTGATCCAGCTCAGCCCCAGCACCCCCGCGACGAACCCCGCCACCACCCCCGCCTGCGTCACCGTCCCCATGGCCCGCACGTCTCCCAGTACGGCGTGCGCCGCCCGCAGCAGCGGGTGGTGCAGCAGGTAGACGGAGTAGCTGATCAGGCCCAGCCAGACCAGGAACCCGGGGAGACGGCGCCGGCGCAGGGCCATCGCCCCCGCGAAGGTCACCCCGGCCAGGACCATCGTGGTGATCCACACCCCGGGCTGGACCCACCACCAGTCCGCCTGGACCGCCCAGACCGGGGCCAGCGCCACGAGCACGGCCGCGGCGGCCACCGGCCGGAGGGTGCCCGTGCCCTGCTCCCAGCGGCGGACCGCGGTCCCGGTGAACATCACCGCGAGGATCGCCGCCCCGAACCACGGCGTGAAGCCGCTGAAGATCAGCAGAACCACCGCCATCGCCCCCAGCACGCAGGCGCCGGCCGTACGGAACCGTCCGGTGAGCAGGCAGGCCATGCCGGCGACGAACACCACGCCCGAGACGTAGGCGGGCCACAAGCCCGTCAGCACCGGTGCGGCGAGCACCAGCCCCGCCCCGACCGCCGCGGCCCCGAACCCGACCGCGAAGGTCCCGCTGCGCAGGTGCAGGCCCAGCACGAACAGCGCGGTGACCAGCAGGTAGAAGACCATCTCGTAGGAGAGCGTCCACATGGTGTCGGCCAGGCCGCCCAGATGGACCACATCCAGCAGCATCGTCAGGTGCGCCGAGACCGAGGCGAGGTCCCGCGGCACCTGCTCGCGGACCGGCAGCCAGACCGCCATCACCAGGACCGCCGCCACCACCAGCAGGTAGATCGGGTAGAGGCGGAAGATCCGGCTGAGCCAGAACGCCCGGACGTCCCCTCTCCCCTCCAGCGAGACCGGGATGATGTACCCGCTGACCAGGAAGAACACCAGGACGCCGTACATGCCGAGGTTGAACCAGTATGGTCTCAACTGCGGCATGAACCAGGGCAGCGCGTGCTCCAGCAGGACCGCGACCGCGCCGATCCCCCGCAGGGCGTCCAGCCAGGCCAGCCGGGTGGCGGCCGCCGGGCGGGCGGCGGTGCCGGCGGCAAGGGTCGTTGACACCCGCCCTAACTTACCCGCACGCACCTCGCGAAACCGGATGAACAGTCATCTCCGGCCGAATACCGACCTAGCCTCTATAGGGCCGCCGTTCCGGTTCACTCCCACTCAATGGTGCCCGGGGGCTTGCTCGTCACGTCGAGCACCACGCGGTTGACCTCGCGGACCTCGTTGGTGATCCGCGTGGAGATGCGGGCCAGCACGTCGTACGGCACACGCGACCAGTCGGCCGTCATGGCGTCCTCGCTGGAGACCGGGCGCAGGACCACGGGGTGGCCGTAGGTACGGCCGTCGCCCTGCACGCCCACCGAGCGGACGTCGGCGAGCAGCACGACCGGGCACTGCCAGATCTCCCGGTCGAGACCCGCCCGGGAGAGCTCCTCGCGGGCGATGGCGTCGGCCTCGCGGAGGAGGTCCAGGCGCTCGCGGGTGACGGCGCCGACGATGCGGATGCCGAGACCGGGGCCGGGGAACGGCTGGCGCCAGACCATGGCGGCGGGCAGGCCGAGCTCCTCGCCCGCGCGGCGGACCTCGTCCTTGAACAGCGCACGCAACGGCTCGACCAGCGTGAACTGCAGGTCCTCGGGGAGTCCGCCGACGTTGTGGTGGGACTTGATGTTGGCGGTGCCGGTGCCGCCGCCGGACTCGACCACGTCGGGGTAGAGCGTGCCCTGCACCAGGAAGTCCACCGGGCCGTCGGCCATGATGGCGCGCTGCTCGTCCTCGAAGACCCGGATGAACTCACGCCCGATGATCTTGCGCTTCTCCTCCGGGTCGGTGACGCCGTCCAGCGCCTTGAGGAAGCGCTCCTGGGCGTCCACCACGCGGAGCTTGACGCCGGTGGCCTCCACGAAGTCGCGCTCGACCTGCTCGGCCTCACCCTTGCGCAGCAGGCCGTGGTCGACGAACACGCAGGTCAGACGGTCGCCGATGGCGCGCTGCACGATGGCCGCGGCGACCGCGGAGTCCACGCCGCCGGACAGGGCGCAGATGGCGCGGCCCTCGGGGCCGACCTGGGCGCGGACCGCCTCGACGGCCTCCTCGACGATGTTGAGCATCGTCCAGGAGGGACGGCAGCCCGCGGCGTCGAGGAAGTGCTTGAGCACGGTCTGGCCGTGCTCGGAGTGGAGCACTTCGGGGTGGAACTGCACGCCGTACAGGCCCTTGACGGGGTTCTCGAAGGCGGCGACCGGGGTCTCGGCGGTGAAGGCGGTGACGTCGAAGCCCTCGGGGGCGGCGGCGACGCTGTCACCGTGGGACATCCAGACCGCCTGCTGGGCGGGGAGCCCGGCGAAGAGCACGCCCTCCCGGGACACCTCCAGGCGCGTCCCGCCGTACTCCGCGACACCGGTCCTGGCCACCCGGCCGCCGAGCGCCTGGGCCATGGCCTGGAAGCCGTAGCAGATGCCGAAGGTCGGCACGCCGGTCTCGAACAGGCCGTCGGGGACGGCCGGGGCGCCCTCGGCGTAGACCGAGGAGGGGCCGCCGGACAGGATGATGGCCTTGGGCTTCTTGGCCAGCATCTCCGCCACCGGCATCGTCGAGGGGACGATCTCGGAGTAGACGTGGCATTCACGCACCCGGCGCGCGATCAGCTGCGCGTACTGCGCGCCGAAGTCGACGACCAGGACCGTGTCGAACTCTGACACCAAGACCCCCAAAGGAAACACAGCGGTGCCGTCCAGTCTATCGGCGGCTCGGTGAGCGGTTACGCGCGGATGGGCGGCCGGGACGTTCACCGATCATTACCTAGCGCTAGGTTGGTAGAGCGGGTTACCGTGAGGGACACCGCACGCGGAGGAGGACACCATGCCAGCGACCGGGGTCATCGTCACCGGCGGGGCGTCCGGGATCGGCCGGGCCTGCGCGCTGGCGCTCGCCGGGACCGGCCGCCCGGTCGCGATCTGGGACCGCGACGAGGCCGGCACCAAGGAGACGGCCGCCGTCGCCGGGGCGGAGGGCGCGACCGCCGTCGGCGTGACGATCGACGTCACCGACTCCGCGGCCTTCCCGGAGGCGGCCGCCGCGACCCGCGACGCCCTCGGCTCGATCGGCGGGCTGGTCCACGCGGCCGGAATCGCCGGTCCCGCCGCGATCGCCGACCTCGACGAGGCCGCCTGGGACAGGGTCCTCAACGTCAACCTGCGCGCCCACGCCCTGCTGACCCGGGCGATCCTGGACGACCTGCGGCAGCACGAGGGATCCGCGATCGTGGGCATCGCCTCGATCGAGGGCCTGGTCGGCCAGGCCTTCGTCCCGGCCTACTGCTCCTCCAAGGCGGGCCTGCTCGGCCTGACCCGGTCCATGGCCCACGAGCTGGCCCCGATCCGGGTGAACGCGGTCTGTCCCGGCTACATCGACACCCCGATGCTGACCGGCGCCACCGGCGGTGACCCCGGTTTCATGGAGGCGTTCCGGAAGAAGGCGATCTCGGGCCGCCTCGGCCGCCCCGAGGAGGTCGCGGCGGCCGTACGGTTCCTGATGAGCGACGAGGCCTCCTTCATCACCGGCGCCCACCTGGTGGTGGACGGCGGCGCGACGGCCGTCGACCGCTGAGTGGAGGAAAGCCCTGCCGTTCCGGACGCGCACCGTTACAGTGAGTGACGGTTTCCATCGGGGGACGGGAGCGGAGGACGACCATGGCCATCGCGGTAGCGGGTTGCCGGCGCGAGCTGCCCCCGGACTTCCCGCTGGAACGCCCGGAGAACTCCGGGAACATGATCCACGCCAACGCGCCCTTCGAGATGTTCGACGACTGCGTGTACCGCCTGGACCGCCAGTGGCGGGCGCTGACCGGCGCGGCCACGTTCGCCGAGTTCGTCAACCGGCACTGCACCCATCTGGTGTTCACCATGGCGAACACGCTCAGACTCGGTTCCGACGACCCCGCCCCCTTCATCCGGCTGCGGACCCTCCTGGACCAGATCGACAAGCCCGTCGTCATCTTCGGCCTCGGCGTCCAGTCCGACACCGACGACCTGAGCGGCGCGACGCTGCCCGACGAGGCGATCAGCGTGATGCGCCACCTGCAGGACAGGTGCGCGGTCATCGGAGTCCGGGGCCGCACGACCCAACGGGCCCTTGAGCAGATCTGCGGGGTGACCAACGTCAAGGTCGTCGGCTGCCCGTCGCTGTTCTCCCGCCCGGCCCGCCTCGCCCGGCTCCGCGCGAACCTCAAGGAGGGCCACGGCCGGCCGGCGTTCGGCGGCACCAAGCTCAACCAGCCGGCGGAGACCCGGCTGCTGCACGACGCCATCCGGGCCGACGCGTTCCTGGTCGAGCCCTCCAACCGGCGCAACCACCAGTTCTACGTCGACGTCAGCGGCGGCCGTCACGCGCCCCGGCTCCCCCGCTTCCTCAGGAGTTACCGGGAGCACGAGCCGAAGGCCGCCCGTGCCGAGATCGAGGGCTACTACCAGCGCAGATACCGGCTCTTCCGCGACACCGCGTCGTGGTACACGTTCAACGAGGAGTCCGTGTCGTTCACCTACGGCACCCGCTTCCACGTCAACATGGCGTCGATCCTCAGCGGCAAGCCGGCCCTGTGGCTGACCCACGACGCCAGGACGCGGGAGCTCACGGACTTCCTGCACCTGCCCGCCGTGCCGCTCGCGGACGTCGCGGACATGGACGTCCACGACATCCGCTCGCTGATCGACTACGACGACTTCTTCGACCACGTCGGCGGCCTGTTCGACAACTTCAACGAGTATCTGGCCGCCAACGGGCTGCCCGCCGTCGAGCGTCCTGCGATCTGACCTCCGGCCGCCGGGACCCGGGCACCAGAGGATGACGGCACCCGGGTGTCAGGGAGCGGGGCCCGGCCGTCACGGGGCCCGGCCGTCAGAAGATCCGCGGCAGCAGGCCCAGGGGCGGGGAGCCGAGCTCCAGCATCGCGGTGTGGAAGCGCTTGAGGGTGAAACCCGCGCCCCACTCGGCCCTGGCCCGCTCCCGCAGGTCCAGGATCTCCAGCTTGCCCCAGGTGTAGCGGCCGTAGGTCGGGTCGAAGGTGGCCCGGCGGGCCTCCGAGAGGGCGGCCGGGCCGGCGATGTGGGTGTCGGCCTCGAAGCGGCGGGCCCCCTCCTCGACCGTCATGGCGCCGGTGTGCACGCCGATCGCACAGGCCAGGCGGGTCACCCGGATCAGCGCCTCCAGCCAGACCCCGATCTCGAAGCGCGGGTCGTCGGGGGCGAAGCCCTCCTCGACGCAGAGCTCCTCGGCGTAGTGCGCCCAGCCCTCGGCGAACGACAGGGACATCAGCGTCCGGCGCACGTCCGAAGGCGCGCGGCGCAGGGCCCGGCCGTGCGAGAAGTGCCCGGGGGCGACCTCGTGCACGTTGATCGCGGGCAGCGTGGTCGCGCTGAAGACCTCCAGCCACTCCTCGATCTCCCGCTCCGGCCAGGACGGGTCGGGCGGGGTGATGTGGTACCACGAGGGGGCGTCCGGCTCGCCCGGGGCGGCCCAGCTGATCATCGCCATCGCCCACCGGCGCGACTCGGGCGCGATGCCGACCAGGCACTCACCGTCGTGGTAGGGGACCAGGTCCTTCTCCCGGGTGAAGGCGATCGCCCGCTCGGTGCCGGTGCGGGCGGCGTCGAGCACGCCGTCGATGTCCGGATGGTCACGGACGAGCTCGCGGCAGACGTCCAGCGGCGGCCTGTCGCCGGACCCCAGCTTCGCGCACGACTCCGCCAGCCGTTCCATGAGCCGGTCGCGCTCGGCGTCGGCCCGCTCGGCGAGCCGTCCCAGGTCCACCGGGAGGCCCTCGTCCGCGCCCATCAGCCGGGCCAGGCCGTCCGCGCCGAGGGACGCGTCCGGCTCACCCGAGCGCGTGGCCTCCTCGACATGCTCGACCAGGCGGGCGTGGGCCTTCAGCGCCGCCTCCCGGACGGACTCGTCCGCGTCCCGCGGAACCCCGGCGGCCAGGCCGCGCACCGCGCCCAGCAGCGCGGTGGCGACCGGCGCGCTGAGCCGGTCGAGCGCGGTCACCGCGTTGTCGACCGCCTCGGGCCAGCGGGCCAGATGGGCCAGCCGGGCCGCGGCCCGCTCGGCCTCCGGGGCGTACTCCCGGTCGTAACAGGCCAGATCCAGGTTGTCGAGGTGGCCCATCGGGCTGCGCCGGTACAGCTCCAGCGCGCCGTACCGGACCCGGGCGGACTCCTCGAAGACCTCCAGATGGGCGGCGTCGTAGGGATCGTCCGGAAGCGACCCGCGGCCCAGCGCGGCCAGGGCGGCGCGCACGCCCTCGGGGGAGAGATCCTGGATCGTCCCGTCGTACTCGTGTCGTCCGGCCATCTCCCGGGAATCGGCGACGGCCAGGTCGCACACCGCCCGCAAGCGTGAGTGGAGTTCGGTCATGGACCGACGCTAGTGCCTCCGCCCCGAAAGTGTCGGTGGGGCGTGACACCCTGCCCGCCATGGCGCAACCCCTCAAAGAGATGATCAGCATCGGTTCCGTGAGCCTGCTCGCCGACGGCGTCGCCGCGGCCTGGGCCCCGTTCCCCCGCGACCGGTTCGTCTCGGAGGCGACCGCCGGGCTGGCCGGTCTGGAGCTGAAGGACCGCGTCCGGCACGTCGCCCGGGCGCTCGACGCCGCGCTGACGCTGCCGTTCCCGCACGCCTCCGGCGTCCTGAGGGACGCCTCGGCCCGCGTCCGGCTGGACATGTGGAGCGGCTGGCCCGCCACCGAGTACGTCGCCGCGCGCGGTCTCGACCACCTCGACGACGCCATGGCCGCGCTCGGCGCGCTCACGCCCTACGCCACGGGGGAGTTCGCCGTCCGCCCCTACCTGGAGCGCTACCGCGACGACGCCATGAAGATCATGTACGGCTGGGCGGAGTCCGCCGACGAGCACCTGCGGCGGCTGGCGTCGGAGGGGTCCCGGCCCCGGCTGCCCTGGGGGTCGCGGGTGCGGTGGCTGATGGAGCCCGGGCCGGCGCTGCCGGTCCTCGACCGGCTCCGCGACGACCCCAGCGAATACGTCCGGCGCTCAGTGGCCAACCACGTCAACGACATCGCCAAGGACCATCCGGAGGTCGCGGTCGAGTTGCTCGGCCGCTGGCGCGCGGAGGGCGGCTCCCACATCGAGAAGGTCCTGCGCCACGCCGTGCGCGGCCTGCTGCGCGCCGGGCATCCCGGCGGACTGGAGCTGGTGGGCGCCGCCCCGGGCGGCGGCTCGGTCGAGACGCTGGTGCTCGACGGCGACCGGGTCGCGGTGGGCGGGCGCCTGCGGTTCACGGTCACGGTCCGCGCCGGTTCCCCCGGCCCGCTCGTGCTCAAGTACGCCGTCCGGCGCGACGGCTCGCGGCGCGTCTTCCATCTCGGCGAACGCCTGGCCGACTCCCCCGGCCAGGCCGTCACGGTGACGAAGTCCCACTCGTTCCGGCCGGTGACCACCAGGACCGAGCCCCCCGGCCCGCGCGTCCTGGAGATCGTCGTCAACGGCGCGGTCCGGGCGAGCGCCTCCTTCACCCTGACCGAGACATGACGGCCGCGTCCTGACCGAGACATGACGGCCGCGTCCCCGCCGCCGGGGTGTGCGGTTCACCCGATCCGGCGCGCCGCCGCCTCCGCGCGGATAAACCGGGCGAGACATCCGAGACCGTCCTGGGACGATGACCGGATGGCCCTGCGCATCACCACCCTCGCCGAGCGCCCGGAACTCGCCGACGCCCTGTGGGCGATGGAGACCCCCTGGGCGGAGTTCATGCTCAACGACCCGATGGCGGACCTCTACTACGCCGTCTGCGACGACGTCTACCCGGAGTTCGTCCTGGTCGCCGACGACGACGCCGAGCCCGGGCGGCTGGTGGCCAGGGCGTTCAGCGTCCCGTTCGCCTGGGAGCGCGACGAGCTGCCCGACGGCGGCTGGGACGCCGCCATCCTGCGGGCCTGGCACACCCGGCGGACCGGCGCGACGGCCGACCGGGTCACGGCTCTGGAGATCACCGTCCGGAACGACCTGACGGGCAGGGGCCTGTCACCGATCATGCTCGGCGCGCTGCGGGACAACGCCGCCCGGCTCGGCTTCACCGAGATCCTGGCCCCGGTACGGCCCAACGCCAAGCATCTGGAGCCGCACACTCCGATCACGGAGTACGCCGCGCGGACCCGGCAGGACGGCCTCCCGGTCGATCCGTGGCTGCGGGTGCACGTCCGGGCCGGCGGCGAGATCGTGAAGGTGGCCCCCCGGTCCATGACGATCGCCGGGACTCTGGCCGAGTGGCGGAAGTGGACCGGCCTTCCCTTCACCGAGAGCGGGCCGGTCGAGGTGCCCAGGGCCCTCGTCCCGGTCCACGCGGACATCGAGCAGGACCACGCCGTCTACGTGGAGCCCAACGTCTGGGTACGGCACCCGCTGGCCTGACGCCCCGGAACACGGCCCGACGCCCCCGGAACACGGCCCGACGCCCCCGGAACACGGCACCGGCCGACGCGGCGCCCGCACACTCGCTGCCACCCGGATGCGACGCCCCGCGCACCCACCGCCACCCGGATGCGGCACCCGTCGGCCCGGAGCCGTCCCGGCTCAGGACGACTCTCTGACGATCAGGGTCGCCGTCCACGGGTCGATCCTGGACGGCACCGCCGGGCTCTCCGCGATGATCTCCTCCAGCCGCTGGACCAGCGCGGACGGCGTCGCGGAGACGTCGAGCCTGATCGTGGTCAGCCTCGGGCGCAGCAGGGCGGCCAGCGGCAGGTCGTCGCAGCCGACGATCCGCACGTCACCGGGGACCGCCAGCCCCGCGTCACCCAGCACCGCCATCAGCAGCATGGCGTAGTCGTCGTTGTAGGCGAACACCCCGTCCACCCTCCGCCACAACTCGGCCAGGGCCGCGGCGCCGTCCTCGTGGAAGGGGAGATCCACCCTGGTCAGCGGGATCTCCCGGGCCCGCGCGACCCGCTGGACACCGGCCAGCCGGTGCTCCCCCATCTCACGCAGGCCGTCCTCGGCCGGGACGACCGCGGCGAGCGAGCGGCAGCCTCGGTCGATCAGGTGCTCGGCCGCCATGACCCCGATCCCCTCGTGGTCGAGCACGACACTCGGGACCACGGGCGAGGGCCGGCTCCCGAGGGCGACGACCGCCTTGACCCCGGCCGAGCGCAGCACCTCCACGGCCTGGCGGTTGAGCTTCCCGGCCCCGGCCAGCACCGCGACCGGCCGCAGTTCGGCCCAGGCGCGGGCGGCGGGCACGCCCTTCAGGCGGCGGGCGCCGTACTGGACCAGGGTGTAGCCGCGCCGGGAGAGCTCACGGTCGAGCTCCTCCAGCGTGCCGACGGCCAGCGGGCCGTACGGGATGTCCTCCATGGAGATCAGGACGAGGCCGCTCCGGCCGGTGCGCAGCGTCCGCGCCCCGGCGTGCGGCACGTAGCCGAGCCGGTCGGCGGCCTCGCGCACGCGTGCCCGCGTCTCGTCGCTGACCCGCGCACCCGGGCGGTCGTTGAGGACGTAGGAGACCGTCGCCTGGGAGACCCCGGCCAGCCGGGCGACGTCGAGGCTCGTGGGAGGCCGCGTGGGGGGCGTGGCGTTCATCGGCACCATCCCACCACGACACCGCCCCCCATGCTCCCGCCTTCCGACACCGCCGCACCGCCTCCCGACGTCGTCCGTCGGACCACCGCCGTGCGGCCCGGCCGTTACAGAACGTTGCTCTTGTCGCCCCGGCTCGCGGCTGCTATCAACTGATTATACGTATAACCATCGCGTCACCCCCCTGTGAGCAGCGCGAAAGGAATCCCCCACCATGCCGCAGAGCACCATGCCGACGAGCCGCAGATGAGCGCCCCCAAAACCCCCCGCACCGAGGTCCGCGGGGATGGCCTGCCCAGACTCCTGGCCGTTCTCGGTGTCTCCAACGCCGTCATGTTCGCGCTCTACCTCGGCGTCGGCGGCCTGCTCGTGCAGACGCAGATCGCCGAGATCGACCCGGAGCACAAGGTGTCCAACGTCGCCCTGGTCGCGGGCGTCAGCGCCGTCTTCGCCACGGTCTTCAACCCGATCGGCGGCACCCTGTCGGACCGGACCCGCTCCCGGTGGGGGCGGCGCAACCCGTGGATCCTCGGCGGCGCCCTCGCGGCGCTGGCCACCATGCTGCTGATGAGCCAGGTCTCCACCATCCCGATGATCCTGCTCGGCTGGTCGCTGGCCCAGGCGATGATGAACCTCTACCAGGCCGCGCTGACCGCGATCGTCCCCGACCGGGTCCCGGAGGAGCGGCGGGGCACCGCCTCGGCGGTCATCGCCGTGGCCACCTCCATCGGCATCATGGTCGGCACCCAGGTCGCGGCGTTCTTCGTGGCCAGCGTCTCCCTCGGCTACCTGGTCTTCGGCTCGGCCGTGGTCCTCGGCGCGCTCCTGGTCGTCTCCACCACCCACGACCCGCGCCCGGGTGAGTACGAGGTCGCCGAGCGGCCCAAGGTCTCCCTCGTCACCGCGGTCCGGGACTTCCTCTCGGCGCTCGGCCACCGCGACTTCATGTGGGTCTTCGTCGGCCGCGCCCTGATCATCCTCGGCTACTTCATGGTGCTGCTGTTCGCGCTGTTCATCTTCCAGGACTACATCGGACTGCCGAAGGAGGAGGCCCCCCAGGCCGTCGCGACCGTCACCATCGTCTCCACCCTGGCCGCGATGATCACGGCGGTCGTCTGCGGCCCGCTCTCCGACCGGCTGAACCGGCGCAAGCTCTTCGTCACCGTCGCGGGCCTGGTCACCGCGGCCTCCATGCTGCTCCCGCTGCTCTGGCCGACGATGACCTCGATGCTCGTCTACGCGGTCATCCACGGTGCCGCGTTCGGCGCCTACGGCGCGGTGGACATGGCCATCGTCACACTGGTGCTGCCCAGCAAGGGCGACGCCGCCCGCGACATGGGCATCCTCAACATCGCCAACGCCGGCCCGCAGATGATCGCACCGTTCATCGCGGGGTCGATCGTGACCGCCTCCGGCGGGTACGGCGCGCTCTGGGTCGCCGCGATCGTCATCTCCCTCTTCGGCGCGGTCGCCGTACTCCCCGTCACGTCAGTCCGGTAGAAACGGGCCATAACGTCAGGAAAGAGAGACCCGATGAGACTGAACACGCGCGAGTGGGGCTCCGGCGACCGGGTCGCCGTGCTGATCCACGGAATCATGGCCAGCTCCCTGTGCTGGTGGCGGGTGGGACCCGCGCTCGCGGAGCGGGGCTACCGGGTCGTCGCGGTGGACCTCCCCGGGCACGGCGACAGTCCGCGCGGCGCGGACCCCTCCGACTACTTCCCCGACGCGCTCGCGGACGCGCTGCTGGAGTCGGTGCCCGCCGCGCCGGAGCTGGCGATCGGCCACTCACTGGGCGGGCTGGTCCTCGGCCGCGCGGTGGAGCGCCTGCGGCCCGGCCGGGCGATCTACTCCGACCCGGCCTTCCGGCTCCCGGTGCTCGACGGCACGCCCATGACCGACCTGTTCGTGCAGGGCAAGAACGCCACCCGCGAGCAGATCGCGGCCATGCAGCCCGGCTGGCCGGCCGACGAAGTCGAGGTGGAGCTGGAGATGCTCAAGGGCTGGGACACCGGGACCGCGCTCGCGCTGGGCCCGTCCTGCGGCCTGGACCTCACCCCCGAGCCGGTGGTCCCCTCCCTGGTCCAGCTCGCCGACCCGAGCTTCCTCATTCCGCCGGACTTCGCCGCCGAGCTGAAGGAGAAGGGCTTCGAGGTCCGCATCGTCACGGGCTCCGGGCACACCATCCACCGGCACCTGTACGACGACTTCATGACCTCGATCGACGACTGGCTCTGACGGTCCCGTCCTCCGTACGGCCGCCCGCACGGTCAGGTGACGTCCACGATGGGCAGGCGGAGGGCGCCGGGGGCGGCGGCGGGGACGACCGGGTTCTTGGGGGCGATCGGCGCCAGCCGTACATAGGCGGAGCCCAGCGGCGGACGGGGATCGGTCTCGCCGCGGTTGGGCCACAGCGCCATGGCGCGCTCGGCCTGGGCGGTGATGGTCAGCGAGGGGTTGACGCCCGGGTTGGCGGAGACGGATGAGCCGTCCACGACGTGCAGGCCGGCGTGCCCGTAGACGCGGTGGTAGGGGTCGATCACCCCGTCGGACGGCGAGGCCCCGATGGCGCAACCGCCCAGGAAGTGCGCGGTGGCGGGGATGTCGAACAGGTCGAGCCAGGAGCCGCCGGGCATGCCGCCGATCTCCTCGGCCGCGTGCCGGACGAAGGTGTGCCCGGCCGGGATCCAGGTGGGGTTGGGCTCTCCGTGCCCCGGCCGGGAGCGCAGCCTCCAGCCGAACGGGCCCCGGCGGGCCGACAGGGTGATCGAGTTGTCCTTGGCCTGCATGACCAGGGCGATGATCGTGCGCTCGGACCACCGGCGGTGGTTGAACAGGCGCGGGACCAGGTGCGGGCGCCTCACCGCCTCGCCGAGGAACTTCAGCCAGCGCGGAGCGTTCCCGCCGCCGTCGATCAGCAGGCTGCGGAGCATGCCCATCGCGTTGGAACCGTCACCGTAGCGGACCGGCTCGATGTGGGTGTGCGCGTCGGGGTGGATGGAGGAGGTGATCGCCACGCCGTGGTTGAGCTTCTCGCCCTTGACGCCCAGTCGCTCGAAGCCGAGCAGTGCCTCGGAGTTGGTCCTGGTCAGCGTGCCGAGCCGGTCCGAGATCCGGGGCAGCGCGCCGGTGGCCCTCAGGCGGTGGAGCAGGCGCTGCGTACCGTACGTCCCGGCCGCGAAGACCACCTGCCCGGCGGTGAGTGTACGGCGCCGCCAGGGCGCCCCCGTCCTGCGCACCTCGACCGCGTACCCCGTGCCCGAGGGCCGGACCGAGGTGACCGTGGTCTCCGCGTGCACCCTGGCCCCGGCCTTCTCGGCCAGGTAGAGGTAGTTCTTGATCAGCATGTTCTTGGCCCCGTGCCGGCAGCCGGTCATGCACTCGCCGCACTCGGTGCAGCCCCGGCGGCGCGGCCCGGCCCCGCCGAAGTAGGGGTCGTCGACCTCGACACCGGGCGTGCCGAAGAAGACCCCGACCGGGGCCCGGTGGAAGGTGTCGCCCACGCCCATGCGCTCGGCGACCTTCTTCATGATCTCGTCGGCGCGGGTGAGCGTCGGGTTGAGCACCACGCCCAGCATGCGCTTGGCCTGGTCGTAGTACGGCGCCAGCTCCGCCTTCCAGTCGGTGATGCCCGCCCACTGGGCGTCGGCGAAGAACGGGTCCAGGGGCTCGTAGAGGGTGTTGGCGTAGACGAGCGAGCCGCCGCCGACCCCGGCGCCGGCCAGGACCATGACCCCGGTGCCCTTCGCGCCGCGCAGCACGTGGATGCGCTGGATGCCCTTCATGCCCAGGCCCGGCGCCCACAGGAAGTCGCGGGCCCGCCAGGAGGTCTTGGGCAGCGTGCGCTCGTCGAAACGCCGCCCCGCCTCCAGGACGCCGACCCTGTAGCCCTTCTCCGTGAGCCGGAGCGCCGCGACGCTCCCGCCGAACCCCGACCCGATCACCAGCACGTCGTAGTCGAACACGTCGCGGCCTCCCTTCCGGACCTCGTCACTCTCCCCCGGCGTCACTCTCCCCCGGCGTCACTCTCCCCCGGCGTCGCTCTCCCCGGTGTCGCTCTCCCCCGGCGTTCCCCGGCCCCGGCCGCCCGGCTACTTCAGGTGGAGCTTCTTCATGGTCTTGAGCAGGCCGGTGAGCGTGTCGGCGTACTTGTCGTAGGTCATGCCGAGGATCGGCTCGAAGCCCAGCCAGGACGCCTGGCTGGCGATGTTCTGCACCTCGGTGTACTTCAGCAGGCCCTCTGCCCCGTGGCGGCGGCCCAGGCCGGAGGACTTCATGCCGCCCATGGGCGCGTCGTAGGAGGCGTAGGCGGAGCCGTACCCCTCGTTGAGGTTGACGGTCCCGGCCTTGATCCGGGCGGCCAGCGCCCGGCCGCGTGCCACGTTCCGGGTCCAGACGGAGGCGTTGAGCCCGTAGACGGTGTCGTTGGCCTTCTCCACGGCCTCGGCCTCGTCCGAGAACCGGTAGATCGAGACGACGGGGCCGAAGGTCTCCTCCCGGCACAGGTCCATGGTCTCGTCCACGTCGGCCAGGACCGTGGGCTCGTAGAACAGCGGGCCGAGGTCGGGGCGGGCCCGGCCGCCCGCGAGCACCCGGGCGCCCTTGGCCACGGCGTCGTCCACGTGCGCGCTCACCGCCTCCAGCTGGCGGCGCGAGGTGAGCGAGCCCATCTGCACGTTCCAGTCGAGGCCGGAGCCGAGCCTCATGTTCTGGGTCAGCCGGACGAACTTGTCCGTGAACGCGTCGTACACGGCGTCGTGGACGTAGAGGCGCTCGATGGAGATGCACAGCTGCCCGGCGTTGGTGAAGCAGGCGCGCAGCGCGCCCTGGGCGGCCACGTCCAGGTCCGCGTCCTCCAGGACGATCATCGGGTTCTTCCCGCCGAGCTCCAGCGAGCAGCCGATCAGCCGCTTGGCGGCCTCTTCGGCGATCTTCCTGCCGCCCCGGGTGGAGCCGGTGAACGCCACGTAGTCGGCGTCGTCGAGCAGCGGGTCGCCGATCTCGGCGGGCTCGCCGAGCACGACCTGCCAGATCTCGCGGGGCATGCCCAGGGAGACCAGCAGGTCGATCGTCCACAGGGTGGACAGCGCGGTCTGGGTGTCGGGCTTGTGGACCACGGCGTTGCCCGCCATCAGGGCCGGGGCGATGTCCGTCACGCCGAGGGAGAGCGGGTAGTTCCAGGGGGAGATCAGCGCCACGACCCCCTTGGGGTGGCGGGTCTCGGTCACCTTGGTGGCGAGCGGGAAGATGCCCGCGCGCCGCCGGGGCGCCAGCAGGCCGGGCGCCCGCCGGGCGAAGTAGAGCGTGCAGCCCGCGACGTCGAGGACCTCCTCGAAGGCGTGCCGGCGCGCCTTTCCGGTCTCCCACTGGACCACGTCGAGGATCTCCTCGCGGCGGTCGAGGAGCGCGTCGTGCAGGCGCAGGAAGGGCTTGACCCGCTCCCGGACCGGCAGCGCCGCCCACTCCCGCTGCGCCGCGCGCGCCCGGGCATGGGCGGTACGGACGTCCTCGGCGGTGGAGATCGGCAGTTCGGCGAGGGTCTCACCGGTGAACGGCGCGATGACCGTCTGGGTCTTCCCGCCGGAGGTCACCTGCCGGGAGACACGTTCGATCATGCGCGGGTCGAGTGCCCGGTCAGCTCCGAGAGTGGCGGCCATGACCGAAGGGTATGCGGGGAGGCACGCTCATGGCTACTGGTCGGTAGCAAACCGGGCCGGGCGTTGAACCGGGCACGCGTGCCATCCGTCATGGGGGCATGAGGACATCGATTCGTACGGCGGCGCACGCGGGCTCCCCCACGGGAACTCCCCTGGGGACCCTCCGGTGGGGCGCCGTCACCCTTGCCACCGCCCTGCTGGCCACCGCGTGCACCTCCGCCGGGACGGATCCCGGCGCGGGCCGTACGACCGAGCCGGTGGTGGATCTGGGGAATGTGAAGCTGGTCGCCTACAGCGGGTGCGACGACATGCTGACCGGGTTGCGCGCGGCGGCGGCCGAGAACGTCGGGCCGTGGGGTCTCGGCGGCCCGGAGGTCATGTACCGGACGGCCACGGGCGCCGAGGACAGCGCGGCCGCCAAGGAGTCCAGGGCTCCGG
This sequence comes from Planobispora rosea, assembly GCF_014648175.1. GTDB lineage: Bacteria > Actinomycetota > Actinomycetes > Streptosporangiales > Streptosporangiaceae > Planobispora > Planobispora rosea. The sequence continues at coordinate 122,246 of NZ_BMQP01000022.1, read as the reverse complement.
AGCACTCCACCACCAACACCCACGAGGCCGGGGTCGACGAGCCGGACCTGGTGAAGACCGACGGCAACCGGGTGATCACCGTCAACCGGGGCGTGCTGCGCGTGGTGGACACCGCGACCCGGAAGGTGACCGGGACGGTGAAGCTGGTGGACGCCGAGCAGGCGTGGGCCCCGGCGGACCTGCTGGTCAGCGGGGACCGGGCGCTGGTGCTGTTCTCCGGCGGCGGGATCATCCCCTTCGACGCGGCCGCCAAGATGGCCCCCAGCCCGGGGCCGCGCTACACGCTGATCGACCTGTCCGGGGAGCCGAAGGTCCTCGGCTCGATCACCCCGGACGGCTCCCACGTGGACGCCAGGATGATCGGCTCGACGGTCCGGCTCGTGGTGCGCAGCCAGCCCCGCATCGAGTTCCGCGACCCCGGTCCCGACGCCACGGAGACCGAGCGGACCCGCAAGAACGTCGAGACCGTGCGGAACGCGCCGATCGAGGCGTGGCTGCCGACCTACGAGGTGACCGACGCCGGCGGCACCACGGTGAAGAACTCCGTCAAGTGCGAGCAGGTCAGCCACCCGGCGAAGTACACCGGCACCTCGATGCTGACCGTGCACACCCTCGATCTGGGGCAGGGCGCCGCGGCGCTGTCGCAGAGCGCGCCGATCAGCGTGGCCGCCGACGGGGACACCGTCTACGGCACCGGCTCCAGCCTGTACGTCACCAGCAACCCCCGCTGGTGGTGGCCGATGCCGGTCGAGCCGATCATCCTGGAGGAGGAACCCGCGTCCTCCCCCGAGGCGACGACGCCCGGCGGCGCCCCGAAGGTGGAGCCGACCCCCGCCGAGGAGACCGTCGCCCCGCCGCCCGAGGGCCAGCCCAGCCTCCTGCCCGACCCGTCGACGCCCGCCCCGACGGCCTCCGCCCCGGCCCCCACGCCGACGGGCACGCCGACGGACACGCCCGATCCCATCCCGACTGAGACGCCCGAGTCCGGGAAGACCCCGGTCGCGCCGCCGGAGGACACCGAGGTCCACCGCTTCGACATCACCGCGCCGGGCGCGCCCCGCTACGTCGCCTCCGGCAAGGTCCCCGGCAGGCTGCTCAACCAGTACTCGATGTCCGAGCACGAGGGGCACCTGCGGATCGCGACCACCCTGAACACGGAGAAGAGCAGCTCCAGCACCGTCTACGCGCTCAGGGCCGACACGCTGGCCAAGGTCGGCGAGGTCGGCGGCCTGGGCGAGGGCGAGCGGATCTACTCGGTCCGGTTCATCGGCCCGGTCGGCTACGTGGTGACCTTCCGGCAGGTGGACCCGCTCTACGTCCTCGACCTGCGCGACCCCGCGGCGCCGAAGAAGACCGGGGAGCTGAAGATCACCGGCTACTCCGCCTACCTCCACCCGGCGGGTGACGGGCGGCTGATCGGCATCGGCCAGGAGGCGAACAAGGACGGCCGCACCCTCGGCACGCAGGTCTCCCTCTTCGACGTCAGCGACCCGGCCGCCCCGCGCCGTCTGTCGCAGCTGTTCCAGAAGGACTCCGGCTCCGAGGCCGAGTGGGACCCGCACGCCTTCCTGTACTGGGCCAAGACCGGCATGGCCGTGCTGCCGCTGAGCACCTGGACCGGGACCGAGCAGACCAACGGCGCCGCCCTGGTCCTGAAGATCGACGACTCCGCCGTCGCCAAGACCGGGACCATCGTCCACCCCGCGCCCAAGCCGGTGAACGACACCCGCATCGCCCCCTACGACCCGGGCATCCGCCGCTCGATCGTGATCGGCGACAGCCTCTGGACGGTCTCCGACCTCGGCCTGAAGGTCAACTCCATGGCCGACCTGTCGGAGCAGGCCTGGATCCCGTTCGACTGACCCGATCCGGTACGGCCGCGCCGTACCGCTGACCCGATCCGGTACGGCTCACACCCGTGCCGCGCCCCGCCGCCCCGGACCGCACCGCGCCCGGGGCGGCGGCATGACCGGGTCGGCGGCATGACCGGGTCGGCGGCATGACCGGGTCGTCCGCGATGATCGAGTCGCTCGCAAGCCGGATCCAAGGCGGGTGCCGGAGACTGCCGATCCATGAAGGTTCCGGTCATACTCCAGCACAGCATGGTGGAATGCGGCGCCGCGTGCCTGTCGATGATCCTCGCCGCGCACGGGCGGCGCGTCCCGGTCCACGTCCTCTCCGAGGAGATGGGCATCGGCCGGGACGGGGTCAGCGCGCTGACCCTGGTGCGCACCGCGCGGGCGCACGGCCTGGCCACCCGGGCCGCCTCCGTGCCCGCGGCGCGGGTCGCCGAGCTTCCGCTGCCGGCGGTGGTGCACTGGCGGCACAGCCACTTCGTCGTGGTCGAGCGGGTCTCCCCCGGCCGGATCGGGATCATCGATCCCGCGCTGGGACGCGTGGGCGTCACCCCCCGCGACTTCGCCGAGGACTACAGCGGGGTGGCGTTCACCTTCAGCCCGGGAGCGGACTTCCGCACCGGCCGCGTCGGCGACCGGACGAGCTGGTGGTCCCGGTATCTCCGGGTGATCGTGAGCCGCCACCGCGGCCTGCTGGCCCTGCTGATCCTGCTCAGCCTGGCCCTGCAGGCCCTGGGCCTGGTGCTGCCCGCGGTGACCGAGACGGTCGTGGACCGGGTGCTCACCGCGGGCGAGACGGACCTGCTGACCCTGCTCGGGCTGGGCATGGCCGTGACGGTCGCCGCCCAGTTCGCCGTCGGCGCGGCACGGTCCTGGGCGCTGATCGCGCTGCGGACCCGCGCGGACACCGCCCTCCTGGACGAGCTGGCCCGGCGCCTGCTCTCGGTGCCCTTCCGATTCTTCGCCCACCGGGGCTCCGCCGACCTGGTCTCCCGGATCTCCGGGGTGACCCTGCTGCGCGAACTCCTCACCGGCCAGGCGCTGACCGCCCTGCTGGACGGGCCGCTCGCCGCCGGGTACCTCCTCGTGGTCACCGTACGGTCGCCGCTGCTGGGCGTGATCCTGCTGGCCTTCGCGGCGGCGCAGATCATCCTGCTCACCACGACCCACCGCCGGCTCGCCGACCTGACCCACCGGGAGATGGAGGCCCGCAACGAGGCCCAGGGACAGCTGATCGAGAGCGTCCGCGGCATCGAGACGATCAAAGCGGCAGGGGCCGAGGAACGCGTCCTCGGCCGCTGGTCACGGCTGCTCGCGACACAGATGCGGCGGGCGCGGCGGAACGGGGTGGCGCAGGGCCTGCAGGACTCCGCTCTGGCGGCGTTGCGGTTCGGCACCCCCCTGGCCCTGCTCTGGGTGGGAGCCTGGCAGGTCACGACCCACCAGCTCAGCCTGGGCGCCATGCTCGGCCTGCAGGCCCTGGCCGTGGCGAGCCTGGCCCCGCTGGCGGCGCTGACCGGCGGCCTGCGCAGCGCACAGCTCGCCCGGGTGCACGGCGAGCGGCTGGCCGACCTGTGGAGCACCCGGCCGGAGTCCGGGGTCCGGGGCGACCTCCCCGATCCCTCCCCCGGCGTCCGGGACACCCCCTCCCGGTTCTCTTCCGATGCTCCCGCCGATTCCGCCGCTCCCGGCCGCACCGGTCCGATGGAGATCGAGCTGCGCGGGGTCGGATTCCGGTACACGCCCGAGAGTCCTTGGATCCTGCGCGGCATCGACCTGAGGATCCCTCCCGGCCAGAAGGTCGCCCTGGTCGGGAGATCGGGTTCCGGCAAGAGCACCCTGGCCAGAGTGCTGCTGGGACTGCTCGGACCGGCCGAGGGCGAGATCCGTTACGGCGGGACCGCCCTGTCCGCGGCGGACGCGGGCCGGCTGCGCCGCCGGTTCGGGGTGGTGACGCAGGAACCGGCCCTGTTCACCGGGACGATCCTGGACAACATCACCCTGGGGGACCCGGACGCGCCCCTCTCCCGGGTGCACGAGGCGGCGCGGCTCGCCCACGTCCACGACGACATCACCGCCATGCCCATGGGCTACCACACCCATCTGACGGAGGGAGGCGGCGTGTCCGGCGGGCAGCGGCAGCGCATCGCCCTGGCCAGAGCCCTGCTCACCCGGCCCGACATCCTTCTCCTGGACGAGGCCACCAGCCATCTCGACGCCGACACCGAGGCGGTCATCGACGCGAACCTCGGCACGCTCACCCAGACCCGCATCGTGATCGCCCACCGGTTGAGCACCGTCCGCGACGCGGACCTGATCGTCCTGCTCGACGGCGGCCGGATCGCCGAGACCGGTCCCCACGGGGAGCTGCTCCGGCTGGGCGGCCACTACGCGCGGCTCGCCGGGAGGCAGGCCGGCGGCGAGGCCAGCAGCGAGGCCAGCAGCGAGGTCAGCGGCGGGGTCAGCGGCTTTGCACCCCTTCACAAGTCGCTTCCAAGACGGCCCTGACAGCCTCTCGATCAAGGAAATCCCGAAGTGGAGGGGGTGCTCGTGAACGACGGCACACGCAGCCGGATCGAGGACATCACGCCGCTGGGCGAAGAGCTCGACGAGAGCGCACTGCACGGCATCAACGGCGGCCGACCGAGGCTCATCGCGCTGACCCAGGTCGATCCGCCGGGTTACTGCGCCATGGACTGAACCCGCGGTCGAGAGAGCCAGCCCTTTCCAGAGAGAGGAACAACGCCATGAACCGGACCGAACTCAACGACCTCGCGCCCGTCGGCGACGAGCTCGACGAGAGCGCCCTGCACGGCATCAGCGGCGGCCGGCCGCGAGAGATCTGGGGGACCTACGTCAACCCTCCGGGTGTCTGCCTCAGCGACGACTGACCGGCCGGTCGTACGACCGGGCAGCCCTTTCACGAAGAGCAGAAGGAGCGACAGCATGAACCGGACCGAACTCAACGACCTCGCCCCCGTCGGCGACGAGCTCGACGAGAGCGCCCTGCACGGCATCAGCGGCGGTCGGCCGCGAATCCTCGTCATCGAAGTAGGCGGCACCCAGATCGACCCCCCGGGCGTCTGCGTCCAGGACTGACCGGGCGGAGAGGGCCCGTGCTCTCTCCGTGAAGCCCGTGTCGTGGAACCCGTCCTTCGTGGAGGACGGGAGCGGCGCGTCATGGGTTCCTGCCGCAAGTCCCATGACGCGCCGCGTCCCCGCCCACGTCCCGGCATCCGCCCACCGTGTCGCGGTGCCGTGTGCCCGTGTCCCGCCCCACGTTCCGGCTCCCGACGGAGGAAACCCGTGTCCGCCCCGCATGTCCTCGTCCTCACCGGCGACGAGGACCCCCACGCCACCCGGGTCACCGGCCTGCTGACCGGACGCGGCGCCCGCGTCACGGTCTTCGACCACCGGCTCTACCCCGCGGAGGCGCACGTCGAGCTGGCCTACACCGGCCGGGGTCTCACCCGGCGCCTGCTGCGCACCGGGACCGGCACCGTGGACCTGAACGAGCTGACCGCCCTGTGGTGGCGGCGCCCGACGCCGCCGCAGGCGCATCCCGAGCTGACCGACCCCGCCATCGCGGCGTACGCCGCGCGGGAGAGCACGAGCCTGATCTCCGACCTGTGGGAGCACCTGCCCTGCCGCAAGGTGCCCGCGGCCGAGTCCGTGCTCCTGCGAGCCGGGCGGAAATCCTCCCAGCTGATCATCGCGGCCGAACTGGGCTTCACCGTGCCGGACACTCTGATCACCACGCAGGCCCGGGAACTGTGGGACTTCCACGACCGCCACGACGGCCAGATCGTCACCAAGCCGTTCGCCAAACCGTGGGTGGAGAACCTCCGGAGCGGTGACACGATCTCCCGCTTCTGCGAACCGGTCTCCCCGCGCGACCTGGCCTACGCGGACGCGCTGCGGTTCTGCCCGGTCATCGTGCAGCGGTACGTGCCCAAACGCCTGGAGCTGCGGGTCACCGTCGTGGGCGGGCAGATCTTCGCCGCCGAGATCCACTCGCAGGCGTCCAACCGGTCCCGGCTGGACTGGCGCCGCTACAACACCGACGTCACCCCGCACCGCGTCCACCGGCTCCCCGACGAGGTCGGCCGGCGCTGCCTGGCCATGGTGGACCGCCTCGGCCTGCTGTACGGCGCCTTCGACCTGATCCTCACGCCCGAGGACGAGTACGTGTTCATGGAGATCAACCCCAACGGCCAGTGGCTGTGGATCGAGGAGCTGACCGGCCTGCCGATCAGCCAGGCCGTCTGCGACCTGTTACTGGAAGGACCCCGCGCATGACCCCGGAGACCGCGACCCCCCTGGAGACGGCGACGTCCCCGGACACCACGCCGCGCCCGGACGCCCCTGCCCCTGTCCCCGCCGGGACCGTGGCGCCCCCGGAGACCGTGACGCCGCCAGGCGCGGGTGCTCCCGGTGCTTCCGGTGCTTCCGGTGCTTCCGAGGCCGTGACCTCCGGTCTTCTCGGCGACGCCCTGCGCTGGTTGCGCGGGCTGGACGGGCTCGGGCCCGAGGAGGCGCGCGGGCGGCTCGGCCGGTTGCGGACCCGGCACCCCGGCGCGGACATGCGGCTGGTGTGGCAGCGCGAGGCCGCCACCGGCGACTACCACTACGACCTGCTCCTGCCGTCCACCGGCGGCACCGTTTCCCTGGCCTTCGCCCCGGATCGGGCGATCCCCTGGCCGCTGCGGGGCAGCCAGCGCTCCGGTGAGCAGGTCGTCCTCCGCGTCAACGGCGTCGACGTGCAGATCGAGCAGGTCGTCTCCCTGCTCGACGTGTTGTGGGAGGACGCCGGCCTCGCCGTCCGTCTGGTCAACGGCTGCCTGGTCGAGCAGGAGGTGGCCGCCTCCTCCGCCGACCTGGCGGACGAGGAGCTGCAGGCCGCCATGGACGCCTTCCGCCGCGCCCGGGGTCTCCTCACCGCCCGCGCGACCGAGGAGTGGATGGCCGAGCGCGGCCTCGGCCAGGCACGGCTGGAGGAGATCGTCACCGTCGAGGCGAAGGTGGCGCGGCTGCGCCGCCGGGTGACCGGCGGACGGGTCGAGGACTTCTTCGCCGAGCACGGCGCCGGGCTGGACGTGCTGCGTGTGGTCCGCCTGCGCTACGGCGCCCGCGCCGACGCCGACGTCGCGGCGGCCCGGCTCCGGGAGCGGTCCGGGGGCGCGACGGCGGAGGAGCTGGGCGCGCTGGCGACCGCCCTGGCGACGGAAGCCGCGCTCGCCGGCCTGGGCACCTGCCGGATCGAGGGGAACCCGCGGGAGGACCTCGCCGCCCTGCACGGCGCGGACGCGGACGGCGCGCGGGCCGGGGCGGTCCTCGGCCCCCACCCGACCGGTGACGGGGGGTTCGGCGTCACCGTCGTGCTCGCCGTGGAGCCGGCGGCGTTGAACCCGCCGACGAGGAAGATCATCGAGCGGCGGATCTTCGACGACTGGCTGCGCGAGCAGCGACGCCATGCCCACGTGCAGTGGTTCTGGGGGAGTACGGCCCGCACCGACGCGCTCGACGCCGCCCTGAAGGCCTGACGCCGCGGATCACCGCCACCGGTCCGGCGGATCCTCGGCCTCACACCCGCCGAATCCTCGACAGGACCCTGGCCGATCCTCCATTTCTCGCCGCCGAATCCTCGATAGGCCCCTGGCCGATCCCCGATCCCCGATTCAGAGCCGCCGCGTCCTCTCCTTGCCGCCCCTGTCGGAGTCCCTGGCCGGACGCGCGGTCTTCTTCGAGCTCTGGCCCTTCTCCCAGGAAGAACTGCGTGACGAGCCGGACGGCTTCCTCGACGCGGCCTTCCGCGACCCGGGCTCCTTCAGAGACGGACCGAGTTCGACGCTGCGCCTGCTCCGGCTCCTGGCCGCCCGCACCGCGAACGAGATCGTGCTCTCCCGGATCGGCGCCGATCCCCTGCCGTTCGGCGACCGGCTGACCGCGCTCCCCATCTCCTACCTCTGGCAGGCGGAGTAGCGAGCCCTATTACACCGACTTATCAACCTTTACCAGATCTTGTCACGACACCCGACAGATGTTACTTCTGTCGCAGCAGGCGCGATCCACGCCCGCCATGGCCAACGACGGCCATCCCCCCAGGAGGCACGGTGTCAAGCAAGCCCTGGTTACGTATCACCGTCGTCGCCGCAGCGGCGGCATCCCTCTCACTCCCCGCCCTGGCAGTCCCCGGCGCCGCGCAGAGCGCCACCCAGAACGAGGTCCAGAACGGGCCCGCGGGGAAGACCCCCGACGTCCACGACTTCCAGGCCGAGCAGCACGGCAAGCCGGACGTGGACAACCGGAGCGGCTCCGTCGCGCCGCCGCAGGCGCGGTCCAAGGCGGTCGGCGCCGCCACCATCCGCTGGAACGCTCTAGGCACCCCCGCCGTCGTCACCGGCTCCGCCCCGCTGGCGGAGGGGCTCGGCGCCGATCCCGAGCAGGCGGCCCGGGCCTACCTGAAGGCCAACGAGAACCTCTTCGGTCTGGACGCCGCGGCCGTGGACGCCCTGGAGAAGGTCGCGGTCAACCCGATCGGGGACGGCCACGCCGTACTGCTCCGGCAGAAGTTCGGCGACCTGCCCGCGGGCGTGGACGGACAGGTGGCGATCGGCGTCCGGGACGGCAAGGTCCTGCACGTCACCTCGACGCTCTCCCGCTCCACCGCCGCGCCCCCGGCCGCCACGCTCACCGAGCAGCAGGCGCTGGAGGCCGCCGCCCGGGACGGCGGCATCGACCTGGCGACGGCGACCGTCAAGAAGGTCACCGCGGTGGCCGTACCCGCGCCCGACGGCACGCACAGCGCCTACCAGGTGGTCCTGATCGGCGGCGGTGACGAACCCGCCGCCTACACCACCCACGTGGACGCGGTCAGCGGCGCGATCCTGACCCGCGAGAACCTGGTGGACCACCATGCGGACCAGCGGGCCGAGCCGGACAACCCGCAGTGGGAGGTCTTCCCGGCCAACCCGCCGGCCGACTACTCCTCCACCGACACCCGCGCGCGGTGGTGCTACGTCCCCGGGCCGGGCTGCGACTACGTCGTCGGCGGTGATCCGGCGACGGGGCGGGCCTGGGACGTGGACCACACCACGAACACGCCGACGAACACCAGCATCGGCAACGCGGCCCGGACCTTCGAGAACCGGGCCAGCGGCGACCCGTTCACCGTCGGCACCCGCAGCAACGTGCTCACGCCGAGCCGCAACTACGTCTACCCGTGGACCAACAGGTGGTACACCGCCAAGTGCGACCCGGCCGTCTTCGACCAGCCGGGCGAGGCCGACCTGGAAGCCGCCATCGCCAACCTGCACGCCATGCACAACCGCATGCACGACTGGTCCTACCGGCTCGGCTTCACCGAGACGGCCTGGAACATGCAGGACGAGAACGGTGACCGCGGCGGCCTCGGCGACGACCCCGAGCAGGGCAACGCCCAGGCGGGCGCGCGGGTGCTGACCGTTCGCGACAACGCCAACCAGATCACCGGTCCCGACGGGGTCGCGCCGATCACCAACATGTACCTCTGGCAGCCGATCGCGGGTGCCTTCTACGCGCCCTGCGTGGACGGCGACTACGACATGTCGGTCATCGGCCACGAGTACACCCACGCGATCTCCGGCCGCATGATCGCCGGTCCGAACGCCGGGTGGAGCGGGGCCCAGCCGGGCGCCATGAACGAGAGCACCTCCGACCTGTTCGCCATGGAGTACCTCTCCGAGTACGGCTTCCGCCCCGCGGGCGACACGCCGTACGTGACCGGCGGCTACGTCACCGGCGACAAGAAGGCCGGCATCCGCAACTACGACATGTCCAAGTCCCCGCTGAACTACAGCGACATCGCCTACGACCTCGTCGGCCAGCAGGTCCACGCGGACGGCGAGATCTGGTCGGCCACCCAGTTCGACGTGCGCGAGGCGTTCGTCAGGCGGTACGGCAAGGGCACCCCGGCCGTCCAGCGGGCGTGCGCCGACGGGAAGATCGCGGTCGAGAAGTGTCCCGGCAACCGGCGCTGGGCGCAGCTGTCCTTCGACGCGCTGCTGCTGATGGCCTCCGGCGCGGTCAGCTACGTCGACCACCGGGACGCGCTGCTCGCGGCCGACGCCATCCGCTTCGGCGGCAGGAACCAGGACATCATGTGGCGGGCGTTCGCCGAGCACGGCCTCGGCGAGGGCGCGGCGAGCCTGAACCAGAACGACCCCGACCCCACCCCGAGCTTCGTCAACCCGACCGGGAAGAACGGCAGGCTCCAGCTCAAGCCGCTCGCCGACGCCAGGGGCGCCGCGCTCCGGCTCTACGTCGGCCACTACGAGGGCCGGGCCGTACCGGTCGCCGACACCGACCCGGACACCGAGCTCGGCGACACCGTGGAGATGACCCCGGGAGTGTACGACTTCCTGGTCGTCGGCGAGGGCTACGGCCACACCCGGGTGACCTTCGCGGTCGTGCCCGGGGTGACGCTGCCGCTGCCGCTGGCGCTGCCGAAGAACCTCGCCTCCGCCACGCTCGGCGCGGCGGCGACAGGTGACGGCGTCAACCAGGCCCTGCTGATCGACGAGACCGAGGCGACGAACTGGGCCTCGCTCACCGGCGCGGTCGCCGGCAAGTCGGTCACCGTGGACCTGGCCGGTTCCGACCCGGTCAAGGTCCGGCGGGTCCAGGTCAGCGCCATGCTCCGGCCGAACACCGGCGACTCCGCCGACCCCGGCGGCCAGAACCGCTTCAGCGCCCTGCGCGCCTTCGAGGTCCTGGCCTGCGACGCCACCGCCAAGGACTGCTCATCCCCGGCGAACTTCTCGGTCGTCTACACCAGCCCGGCCGACGCCTTCCCGACCCGCCTGCCGCGCCCGCGCGGCGCCGACCTGATCATCAAGTCCTTCAAGATCCCGACGACCACGGCCACCCACCTGGCGTTGCGCGTCGTCTCCAGCCAGTGCACCGGCAACCCGCTCTACGCCGGTGAGCAGGACAACGACCCCAACTCCGCCACCGACTGCGGCACCGCCAGCCCGGCCCGCGAGCACGTCCGCGCCGCCGAGTTCCAGGCGTTCACCCGCTGAGGCTCCACCCCGGCACGGTGACCCGTGCGGTACGGCTCCCGCCCCCTCCCCGGGGCGGGAGCCGCCGCTACTGCGGGCAGTCGCGGGGGTCGACGTCCTTCCCGGCACCGGCGACGGTGACCCGGGCGGGTCTCGCCGGCGCTGCGGCGGCGGCCGTGCACACGATCTGTTCGACGGCCCGTGGGGACAGCCCGCCGGCCGGCCGCGTGGAGGGCGTCACCACCACGTGGCCGGCCGGCTCGACGGTCACCGAGAACGGGCCGGCTTCGGGCGGGACCTCGGTGGTGAACCCGTCCGCCCGCTCCTGCGCGGTGGGCCCGGCGGCCAGCAGCGCGAGGGTGTCCGCGGGGAACGACAGCGGTCGATCACCGGGCCGTGTCACCGCGCGGAGCCGGTCGTTCTTCACCAGGTAGACGGTGATCGCCGTGGGTGGTGCGGCGGCTCCGCTCGGCGGGGCGTCACCGATGATGACGTCGCTGGGCTGCACGCCGCAGCCGGCCGCGGCGACGAGCGATACGAGACCCGCGGCGAGCACGCGGCGGGAGAGCCCGGTCCTCATCCGGAACCTCCGCCCGGCTCGTGCGCCCGGCGTGGCAGGCTCAGTGTGAACACGGCGCCGCCGTCCGGGGCGTTGGCGACGGTGAGGTCACCCCCGTGCAGGCGCGCGTTCTCCCGCGCGATGGCCAGGCCCAGGCCGCTGCCCTCGGACCTGGCCCTGGCCGCGCTGGCCTTGTAGAACCGGTCGAACACGTGCGGCAGCACCGCTTCGTCCAGCCCCGGTCCGTGGTCGCGGACCTCCAGGGCGATCCGGTGCGGGTCGGCGCGGAGCCGCACCGACACCGGCGGCTCGCCGTGCCGCAGGGCGTTGCCGACCAGATTCGCCAGGATGACGTCCACCCGGCGCGGGTCCAGCCATGCCGTCACCGCGGGTGGAAGCTCGGTCCGCACCGACTCCGACCAGCCCCGGACGCGCAGGGTCGCGCGCACCAGCTCGGCCACGTCGACCTCGTTCGGCGCGAGGGCCGCGACGCCGGAGTCGAACCTGCTGATCTCGATGAGGTCGTTCACCAGAGCGGTGAGGTTGAGGGTCTCCTGGCTGACCAGCCTGGCGGCCCGGCCGGCGGGCTCGGGCAGCCCGGCCGCCTCCTCGTCCAGGACGTCGGCGACCGCGGCGAGCGCGGCCAGCGGGGTGCGCAGCTCGTGGGACACGTCGGCCACGAACCGGCGGGCGTCGGCCTCCATCGCACGCAGCTGCTCGACGTGCCGTTCCAGCTCCGCGGCGGTGGTGTTGAACGTGCGTGCCACCTCGGCCAGCTCGTCGGAGCCGCGGACCGCGATCCTGGTCCGCAGCTCGCCCTCGCCCAGCAGGCGTGCCGCCCGGCCGAGCTCGCGCACCGGGCCCAGCACGCCGCGGGTGGCCAGCGACGCCAGGACGACCGCGAACGCCAGGGCCGCCCCGCCGGTGAGCCAGGCGCGTGCGGCGAGCGCGTCGATGCTGCGCTGTTCGGGACTCAGGTCGCGGGCGACGTAGACCTCGATGCCGGACATCCGCGTCGTCCGGTCCCGATCGATGATCAGCAGCGGCGTACCGATGATCAGGACGGGTTCGCCCCGCCACACCACGCGCTGCCAGGCGATCTCGCCGTCGGCCACCGTCCGCCGCAGCTCCGCCGGAATCACCCCGGGGTCCAGGACCGGCGCGTTCCCGCCCGGCCTCTGGCGCCACGGCGGCGGGCCGGAGCCCGGGGCGGCCGGCGGCCCCGGCCGCGGGTCGGCCGGCGAGTGCGTCCCGTGGTAGAGGGCGACCGCGGAGATGTTCCCGTCGGCCACGGTGCGGGCGATCCGGCCGAGCTCGTCCGGGCCCGGCGCCGGATTCCGCAACGGATAGAGCGTCTGCAGGCGGCTCGTCATCGCCCGCACCGCGGCGTCCTGGGTCCGCTGCAGAATCTCGGTTCGGGCCTGGACGTACATCCCGCCGGCCACCGCCGCCGCGGTGACCACGCACAGCAGTGCGAACGCGGACAGCAGCCGGGCACGCAGCCCCAGGCTCGGCCGAGGTCCCACCGGTGGCTCACACCGGCCCGAACCGGTACCCGAACCCGCGCACCGTCTGAACGTAGACGGGCGCCGCCGAGTCGTCCTCGATCTTCGCACGCAACCGCTGCACACACGCGTCCACCAGACGCGAGTCGCCGAAGTAGTCGTGCTCCCACACCGACTCCAGCAGCTGCTGGCGGCTGTGCACCCGGCCCGGCGTGCCGGACAGCTCAAGCAGCAGGCGCAGCTCGGTCGGGGCCAGGCCCACCGGCACGCCGTGTTTGGCGACCACCAGCCCGGCCCGATCGATGGTCAGATCCCCGTACCGCTCCAGCTCCCCCCGGTCCCGGTCGATGCGCCGGAGCACCGCGCGGATGCGTGCCTCGAGCACCCTGGGCCGCACCGGCTTGACCACGTAGTCGTCGGCGCCCGCCTCCAGCCCGGCCACCACGTCGATGTCGTCGCCGCGCGCGGTCAGCATGATGATCGGCACCTCCCCGGCGGCCCGGATGCGACGGCAGACCTCGAACCCGTCCATGCCGGGCAGCATCAGATCGAGCACGACGACGTCGGGAAGGTCGGCGCGCAGCCACTCCAGCCCCTGCTCGCCGGACTCCACCGCGCGCACCCGGTGCCCGTGGCGGGTCAGGGCCAGCTCAAGACCCTCCCGCACGGCCGGGTCGTCCTCGATCAACAACACCCGCGACACGCCGCCGAGTATCACCGCACGCTCCGTACCTCGCCCGCCGGTCGACTCCATCCACTGTCGGCCGGTCGTGTCCCCGCTCCGTCCGCGCCGTGTCATGGTCGTGTCACGGTCGCGCCGACGATCGCCGCCGTCGATGAACCGTGACATGCGGCGGACGACGCACGCATATTCGGCACCAATCGTAGTTCGGCATGAACGAACCACGCACCGTCCCGCTCCGGCCCCGAGACCGGCTGTACGCCGCGGTCACGCTGGTGCTCGCCGTGCTCCTGCTCCCCGCGGCGTTCGTCCGCCGTCCCGGCCGCGCCCGCGAACTGGCCTGCCACTGGGCGTTACAGATGCGATTCCCGGCCGAGGACCTCACCGGCCTCACCGAGGGCGCCAGGGCGGCGTTCACCGCGGCGCGCGCCGAGGCGCTCTGGCGTCACGGCCAGCTCATCGGCCTCACCTCGGGATACCGCGATCCCCACGTCCAGCAACGGATGTTCGACGAGGAGGTGCGCCGCTCCGGCTCCCCGGCCTCGGCGCGGATGCTCGTGTTACCGCCGGCGGAATCCGGCCACGTCAAGGGCATCGCGCTGGACGTGCGCCCCCACGAAGGCGCGCGCTGGCTGGAGGAGCACGGCGCCCGCTACGACCTCTACCGCATCTACGACAACGAGTGGTGGCACTTCGAGCACCGCCCGGACAGCGGCGGCACACCGCCACGACGACGGCCCCACCCCGGCGTGGGCCACGTCACCGAGAGCGGTGATCAGAGCGCACCCGAACCGGCCGAGTGGCATTGACCACCCCGCCATAACGGTTTGCAACCGAGCATAAGCAAAGAGTGTCCAGGATGGTGCATCATGAACGCATGGAAGTCCGCCAGATCCCCGTGCCTTTGACCGAGCACGACCAAGAGTTCCTCAGGGCCGTCCGCGACCCCGGCAGCCCCGAGTACATGGCCGTGCACCGCCTGGTGGGCGGTGCGCCGAAACTGGAGAAGTCCTTCGCCGTCGCATTGCACGCCCTGATGAGCATCGCCCGCAAAGCCGTCCGCGAAGAGGTCATGCTGGCGGGATACGCCATGCTGGCCGCCACGCAGAACGGCAAGGACCACGCCGCCCACCGGGCGGCGTGGCATCGGGCCGCCGAAGTGGCCGGCCGAGAATGACGCCCGGCTACGGATGGCCGCTCCGCGGCCGTGTCTACATGACCGACCTGCGCGGGCAGCGGGGCGAGAAGCCGTATGTCATCGTGAGCAACAACGCCCGCAACCGGGGCCTGCCGAGTTATCTCGCCGTACGGATCACCACATCGCAGACGCCACCGCTTCCCAGCATCGTCGAGATGGCCCCCGAAGATCCGGTGCCCGGGCGTGCGCTCTGCGACGACATCGCGATCCTTTTCCCCGAGGACATCCGGCGCGATCTCGGCGAGCTCAGCCTCCAGACGATGGTGCGCATCGGGCAGGGGCTGCAGCACGCTCTCGCCCTGTGACACCTTCGGAGGCCGGTTCAGACGTGGCCCGGCGGCGGAACGATCTCAGGACCGCTCACGGTCACGGCGCCCGGCGGAGTCCTGGTCCATGTCCCCGCGGACGGGTTCCGTCCACGGCTAACCGTTTCCGGCTGCGGTCTCCATCCGTTCCGGCTTGACCGCCATCATCTGGGCGGTCTTGGCGGGATCCCGGTCGATGAGGTCCCCGAGGATCTCGTCCACCCGTGCCAGGGTGACATCGTCGATCTTCTTACCGGATGCCGAAGCGTTCTCGGTCGCCTGCTCGGGTCTGGTGGCACCGGCGACCACCGAGGAGGCCCCCGGCTGCCGGAGCACCCGGGCGATCGCGAGCTGAGCGGCCGAGAGGCCGCAATCCGCGGCGACGGGGAGCAGGTGCTGCACACGTTCGAGAAGCCGCCGGCCGAGCACCCTCCTGACGGATGTGGGGGCCAGGAGCCGCCGGCCTTCCCCCCCGTCCCGTCCGGCGGTTCCTGGCCGGGCCGGTATTTCCCGGGCAGCACACCCTGCGCGAGCGGCTGGAAGGCCAGCTGGCCGATGCCCTCACGGCGGCACAGCGGGACGATCTCCGGGTAGTCGGTGCGCGAAAACGTCCTAGACGGGGTCGGGGGTGGCGATCGGGACGATCTCGGGGGCGCCCAGGCGGATGGCGTCGGCCTCGTGGTCGGTGTCCTGTTCCTGGGAGAGGCGCTCGGCCTCGATGCGCTTGGTGTAGTACTCCACCTCACGCTTGACCTGTTCCCCGTCCCATCCCAGCGGTCCGGCCATCAGCTCGGCGGCCTCCTCGGCCACGGCCAGGCCCCGGTGGAAGGTCTCGATGGAGATGTGGGTGCGCCGGGCCAGCGCGTCGTTGAGGTGACGGGCGCCCTCGTGGGTGGCGGCGTAGACGATCTCGGCGCGCAGGTAGTCGTCGGCCCCGGACAGCGGGCGGGCGAGCGAGGGGTCCTGCTCGATCAGCACCAGCACCTCGTCGATCATGGAGCCGTACCGCTGGAGGAGGTGCTCGATCCGCGCCACGTGCAGCCCGGACGACTGGGCCAGCCGCTGCCGGGAGTTCCACAGCGCCTGGTACCCCTCCGCCCCGGCGAGCGGGATCCGGTCGGTGCACGAGGGCGGGACCCGCTGGTCCAGGCCGTGTGCCACGGCGTCCACCGCGTCGCGCGCCATCACCCGGTAGGTGGTGTACTTCCCTCCGGCAACCATGACCAGTCCGGGCACCGGGTGGGCCACGACGTGCTCGCGGGAGAGCTTGGAGGTCTCCTCCGACTCCCCCGCCAGCAGCGGCCGGAGCCCGGCGTAGACGCCCTCGACGTCGTCGCGGGTGAGCGGGACCGACAACACCCGGTTCACGTGCTCCAGCACGTAGTCGATGTCGGAGCGGGAGGCCGCCGGGTGGGCCCGGTCCAGGTTCCAGCGGGTGTCGGTGGTCCCGATGATCCAGTGGCGGCCCCAGGGGATCACGAACAGCACCGACTTCTCCGTACGGAGGATGATCCCGGTGAGGGAGTGGATGCGGTCGCGCGGCACCACCAGGTGGACGCCCTTGGAGGCGCGCACGTGGATCTGGCCCCGCCCGCCGACCAGTTCCTGGATGTCGTCGGTCCACACGCCGGTGGCGTTGACCACCTGCCGCGCCCGGACCCGGTGCTCGGCCCCGGTCTCCAGGTCGCGCACCCGGACCCCGGTGACCCGCTCGCCCTCCCGCAGGAAGCCCACCACCTGCGCCCGTGAGGCGACGTGCGCCCCGTAGGTCGCGGCGGTCCGCAGCACGGTCATCACGTAGCGGGCGTCGTCGACCTGGGCGTCCCAGTACTGGACCGCCCCGGAGAAGGAGGTACGGCGCAGCGCCGGAGCCAGCCGCAGCGCCCGCGTGCGCGACAGGTGCCGGTGGCCGGGCACACCGCGGGTGAACCCGAAGGAGAAGCCGAGCGAGTCGTACATCACCAGCCCGGCGCCGACGTAGGGCCGCTCCCAGCCCAGGTGGGTGAGCGGGAACAGGAACGGCACCGGCCGCACGAGGTGCGGGGCGATCCGCTGCAGCAGCAGGGCGCGCTCCTGCAGCGCCTCCCGGACCAGGTCGAAGTTGAGCTGCTCCAGGTAGCGCAGTCCGCCGTGGATCAGCTTCGAGGACCGGGACGAGGTGCCCGAGGCGTAGTCGCGCGCCTCCAGCAGCCCGACGCTCAGCCCGCGCGTGGCCGCGTCGAGCGCGACTCCGGCGCCCACGATCCCGCCGCCGATCACCACCAGGTCAAGCTCCTGGGCGGCCATCTGCTCCAGTGCGGCGGACCGCTCGGCCGGACCGAGCCGCGCCGTGCCCATTCGCGCCGTCATGTTGCTCTCCCCGAGATGAACCGGTCGTCCTGTGCGAGGTCCGCTCCCGGCGTGCCGGGAGCGGAGCCCTGGAGTATCTACCCTTTCACGTCGAATGCCATTACTCATGAGTAGCGGGCGTGGGCGAGATTCCCGCCACACCCGGACATCCCACGCCCCCGCCGCGGCCGGACACCCCTATCCCGCCACGCCCGGTCATCGGATCACCCGGTCACCCCGGTCGCCCGGCCACTCTGCTCTCAGACGCGGATGACCTTGATTCCCGCGTCGGTGAAGCGGGCGGCGGCCTCGTCGGAGAGGCTCTCATCGGTGATCAGAGTGCCGACGGCGTCGAGGGAGCAGATACGCGCGAAGGCACGACGACCGACCTTGGAGGCGTCCGCGACCACGACGACCTCGGCGGCCCTGCTGATCAGCAGGTTGTTGACGCTCGCCTCGCCTTCGTGGTGGGCGAAGGCGCCCCCCTCGACGTCGATCGCGTCCACGCCGAGGAACGCGACGTCCAACGTGACCCGCTCCAGCACCGGCGCGGCCAGCGGGCCGATCAGCTCGTAGGACTGCGGCCTGGCCACCCCTCCGGTCAGGACGATCTTCACGTGCCGGCGGACCGTCAGCTCCGCGGCGATGTTCAGCGCGTTGGTGACGATGGTGAACCCGATCTCGGGGTCCGCCCGGATCGCCAGGGCCCGGGCGACCTCCGAGGTGGTCGTGCCGCCGTTCATGCCGACGATCGCGCCGGGCGGCACCAGCTCGGTGGCCGCCTCGGCGATGCGCTGTTTCTCCCCCGCGTGCCGGGCCGTCTTGTACCGCAGGGGCAGGTCGTAGCTCACGCTCTGCGCGACGGCCCCGCCCCGGGTACGCATGAGCATCTGCTGCTGGGCGAGCTGGTCGAAGTCACGCCGGATCGTGGCCGTGGAGACGTCCAGCGACTCGGCGGCCCGCTCGACGGTCAACCGGCCTTCCTGGGCGAGCAGTTCGAGAATCGCGTTCCAGCGTTCGTATCGGCTCACGGGGAACAGAGTGGCACAACGATCAATCAAAACCTACTGATGCGCAATTCTGCTCACTACTGCTATAAATCAGTCATATATCAACCTTTCCGGAGGAGTGCCGTGACCACCCACACCGAGACAGAGATCGCGTCACAGCCCGCCTGCTGGCGCCGCGTCGTCGGCACGGTCCCGGCCGACGCCCTCCCCCGGCCCGGGGAACGGGTCGCCGTGGTCGGCTGCGGCACCTCGTGGTTCGTCGCCCAGGCGTACGCCGTGCTCCGCGAGCGCGCGGGTCACGGTGAGACGGACGCGTTCGCCGCGTCCGAGGCGCCCGCGGGCCGCTCCTACGACCGCGTGCTCGCGCTGACCCGCTCCGGCACCACCACCGAGGTGCTGAACCTGCTGCGGGACACCTCCACGCCGACCACCGTGATCACCGCGGACCCGGACACCCCGGTCATGACCCTCGCCGACCAGATCGTCGTCCTCGACTTCGCCGACGAGAAGTCGGTCGTGCAGACCCGGTTCGCGACCACCCAGCTCGCCCTGCTCCGCGCCCACCTGGGCGAGGACCTGACCGGCTCGATCATCGACGCCGAACGCGCGCTCGCGGACCCGCTCCCTCCGGACCTGATCTCCGCCGAGCAGTTCACGTTCCTGGGCCGCGGCTGGTCGTACGGCCTGGCCCTGGAGGCCGCGCTGAAGATGCGCGAGGCCTGCCGCGCGTGGACCGAGGCCTACCCCGCGATGGAGTACCGCCACGGCCCCATCAGCATCGCCGGACCGGGCCGGATCACCTGGATGCTCGGCGAGGCCCCCGAAGGGCTGCGCGCCGAGGTCGAGGCCGCCGGCGGCACGTTCCTGCAGAGTCCGCTGGACCCGATGGCCGAGCTGGTGAGGATCCAGCGGGTGGCCGTGGCGCGGGCGCTGGCCCGGGGCCTGAACCCGGACGAGCCCCTCCACCTGACCCGATCGGTGATCCTCTCCTCATAGGTCCCTCCGGGAGAGGAGAGGATTGTGCCATGACCATGACACTCGCCGACGCCCGCGTCGTGACCCCCGAGGGTGTGCACGACGGCTGGCTGACCATCGAAGACGGCCGCATCACCCACGTCGGCCGGGGAACCGCCCCGGGACCGGGCCACAGCCTCGGCGGCCGGTACGTCGTCCCGGGCTTCGTCGACATCCACAACCACGGTGGAGCGGGCGGTTCCTTCCCGACGGGCGATGCGGGCGAGGCGAGCCGGATCGCGGCCCTGCACGCCCGGCACGGAACGACCACCCTCGTCGCCAGCCTGGTCACCGCCTCCCTCGGCAACCTGGCCAGAGCCACCTCCGCCCTCGCCGACCTGTGCGAGGACGGCCTGCTGGCCGGGATCCACTTCGAGGGCCCCTACATCTCCAAGGCCCGCTGCGGCGCGCACGACCCCGCCCTGCTGCGCGAGCCCTCGGTCCGGGAGTTCCGGGAGCTGCTGGCGGCGGGACGCGGTCACGTACGGATGATCACCATCGCCGCCGAGCTCCCGGGGGCCCTGGACACCATCCGGGAGGCGGCGGCGAACGGCGTGATCGCCGCGCTCGGGCACAGCGACGCCGACTACGGGCAGACCGTCGCGGGCATCGAGGCGGGCGCCCGCGTCGCGACCCACCTCTACAACGCCATGCCGCAGCTCGGACACCGCGACCCCGGCCCGATCGCCGCGCTGCTGGAGGACGAGCGGGTCACGGTCGAGCTGGTCAACGACGGCGTTCACGTGCATCCGGCGATGCTCCGTCTCGCCTACCGGGCCGCGGGCGCGGGCCGTACGGCACTCATCACCGACGCGATGGCGGCGGCCGGCGCAGGCGACGGGAGCTACGGCCTCGGCCCGCTGAAGGTCGACGTGGTGGACGGCGTGGCCCGGCTGGCGGACGGGCCCGGAGCGGGCTCCATCGCGGGCTCCACCCTGACGATGGACGTCGCCTTCCGCCGCGCCGTCCACGAGCTCGGCCTGTCCCTGCCCGAGGCCGCCGAGGTCACCTCCCGCACCCCCGCCCGGGTCCTCGGCCTCGCCGACCGGCTCGGCTCCGTCTCCGCCGGCAGGCAAGCCGACCTGGTGGTCCTCACCGACGGTCTGGAGGTCGCCGGCGTCATGAGGCACGGCACCTGGATCACCGAACCCTGACCGGAGCACGAACCTCGATGACCTCCTCACCGTCCGCCCCGCGCGCCGGGACGATCCTCACCGTCACGCTGAACCTGGCCCTGGACGTCACCTACGTGGCCGACGGCGTCGACTGGGACGGCGTCAACCGGGTGCGGACGGTGCACCGCAGGGCGGGCGGCAAGGGCGTCAACGTCGCCCGCGTGCTCGCGGCCCTCGGTCACGACGTCCTGGTCACCGGTCTGGCGGGGGGCGCCGTCGGCCACGCCGTCCGGGCCGATCTCACCGCGGCCGCCCTGCCCGCAGCCCTGACCCCCATCACCGGCGAGTCCCGCACCACCCTCGCCGTCACCGACCACGCCCCCCTTCCCCGCACTCCCCCCGTGCCCGCCGCGGCCTCACCGGGTGGCGGCGCGGAGCGAGCCGCGCTGCGTCCCCGGCGGCGGACAGCGCTTTTCAACGAGCCGGGACCCGTCGTCTCCGCCGGCGAGCTGGACCGGTTCGCCGGCGACTTCGAGGTACGGCTCCGCCGCGGCGGGATCGCGGCCGTGGTGATCTCCGGGAGCATGCCGCGCGGCGTGCCCGCCGGCTTCTACGCGAGTCTCGCCCGCCGTGCCCGCGACCACGGCATCCCGGTGATCGTGGACGCCGACGGGGAGGCGCTCCGGCACGCTCCCGCGGGACGGCCCGCGATCGTCAAACCCAACGCCGAGGAACTGACCCGGGCCCTGACGCCGGCGGCGCACCCGCCCCCGAGAACGGCACCGGCACCGGCACCGGCGGAAGACCCTTCCCGGACCGGGCCCCCCGGACTGCGGGAGGCGCTGCTCGGCGCCGAGACGCTCCGCGCGGCCGGGGCCGGGGCGGTCGTCGTCTCCCTCGGGGCGGACGGGCTGCTGGCCGTGACCCCCGAGGGCGCCTGGCGGGCCGCCATGCCGTACCGGGTCGAGGGCAACCCCACCGGAGCCGGGGACGCCCTGGTCGCGGGGCTGGCCCTGGGACTGGTGGAAGGCATCCCCTGGCCGGAGCGGCTGCGCCGGGCCGCCGCCCTGGGCGCGGCGGCGGTGGCCGCGCCGGTCGCCGGGGACATCGACCGGGACGTGTTCCGGGCGATCGCCCCGGGGATCCGGATCGAGCCGGTGCGCCCGCAGCCCGTCCACGACCGGTGAACTACCAGTGAAAGGCCCAGCATGCCTGTTGTCGGCATAGGCGACATCGTCCGGGACGCCCCGGGGGGCGTCGGCGCGTTCAACGTCATCCAGCTCGAACACGCCGAGGCGATCGTCGCCGGGGCGGAGGCCGCCGGGGCCCCGGTCGTCCTGCAGATCAGCGAGAACTGCGTCCGCTACCACGGCGCCCTCGCCCCCGTCGCCGCCGCCTCGCTCGCCGTGGCCCGCGCCTCCTCGGTGGACGTGGCCGTCCATCTGGACCACGCCACCGACCGCGAGCTCGTCGAGGAGGCGGTGGAGCTGGGGATCGGCTCGGTGATGTTCGACGCCTCCGCGCTGCCCGACGGGGAGAACGCGGCGCTCACCGCCGAGGTCGCCGCCTGGTGCCACCGGCGGGGCGTGTGGGTGGAGGCCGAGCTCGGCGAGATCGGCGGGAAGGACGGCGCGCACGCGCCCGGGACGCGGACCCGGCCGCGCGAGGCGGCGGACTACGTGGCGCGCACGGGCGTCGACGCCCTCGCCGTGGCGGTCGGCACCTCCCACGCCATGACGACCCGCGACGCCGTCCTCGATCTGGCGCTGATCAGTGAACTGCGGGACGCGGTCCCGGTCCCGCTGGTGCTGCACGGCTCCTCCGGCGTGCCGGACGCCACCCTGAGCGCCGCCGTACGGCACGGCATGAAGAAGATCAACATCGCCACCCGCCTCAACGAGGTCTTCACTCAGGCGATCCGCGACCGCCTGGCCGCCGACGAGAAGGTCGTGGACCCGCGTACGTACATGAGGCAGGCCCGTACGGCCGTCGCCGCCGAGGTCACCCACCTCCTCGGAGTCCTCCGGGGCTGATCGTCGTCCGCCGGCGCCGGGAACGCGGAAGGGACGGCATCCCTCACGGGAGCCGTCCCTTTTCGTCCGCCGGAGGTCAGGGCTGCTGCGGGGCGACGACGACCTCGACCCGCTGGAATTCCTTCAGGTCGGAGTAGCCCGCGGTGGCCATCGTGCGGCGCAGCGCGCCCATCAGGTTCATCGAGCCGTCGGCGACCGAGGACGGGCCGTGCAGGATCTGCCTCAGCGTGCCGACCGTGCCGAACTCGACCCGCTTGCCGCGCGGCAGTTCGGGGTGCTGCGCCTCCGAACCCCAGTGGAAGCCCCGGCCGGGCGCCTCGGCCGCGCGGGCCAGCGGCGAGCCGACCATGACCGCGTCGGCGCCGCACGCGATGGCCTTGGCGATGTCACCGGAGGTGCCCATGCCGCCGTCGGCGATGACGTGGACGTACCGGCCGCCGGACTCGTCCATGTAGTCGCGGCGGGCCGCGGCCACGTCGGAGATCGCGGTGGCCATCGGCACCACCACGCCCAGCACGGTGCGGGTGGTGTGCGAGGCGCCGCCGCCGAAGCCGACGAGCACGCCGGCCGCGCCGGTCCGCATCAGGTGCAGCGCCGCGGTGTAGGTGGCGCAGCCTCCGACGATCACCGGGACGTCGAGCTCGTAGATGAACTGCTTGAGGTTCAGCGGCTCGGCCCGGCCGGAGACGTGCTCGGCGGAGACGGTGGTGCCGCGGATCACGAAGATGTCCACGCCCGCGTCGATGACGGCCTTGTGGTGCTGGACCGTGCGCTGCGGGGACAGGCGGACGGCGGTGGTCACCCCGGCCGCCCGGATCTCCTCGATCCGGCGGCCGATCAGCTCATCCTTGATCGGCGCGTTGTAGATCTCCTGCAGACGCCTGGTCGCCGCCTCGCCCTTGAGCCCGGCCACCTCCTCCAGCAGCGGCTCCGGGTCCTCGTACCGGGTCCACAGTCCTTCGAGATCGAGTACGGCCAGGCCGCCGAGCCGTCCGACCTCGATCGCGGTCTTCGGGGAGACCACGCTGTCCATGGGGCTCACCACGAGGGGCAGATCGAACCGGTAGGCGTCGATCTGCCAGGCGATCGAGACCTCCTCCGGATCCCGGGTCCGCCGGGACGGGACGATGCCGATCTCGTCGAGCGCGTACGCGCGGCGGCCGTTCTTGCCGCGGCCGATCTCCACCTGAGTCATATGTCTGTCTTTCCCATTTCATGCGAGTACGGCTCCCGCCACCGGGGCGGAAGCCGTACGAGGAAACCTAGCGACGGTGGTAGTTCGGGGCCTCGACCGTCATCTGGATGTCGTGCGGGTGGCTCTCCTTGAGGCCCGCGGCCGTGATCGGCATGAGCTCGCACTTGGTGTGCATGTCCCCGATCGTGCGGCATCCGGCGTACCACATGCCCTGGCGCAGGCCGCCGACGAGCTGGTGGGCGACCGCCGCGACCGGGCCGCGGTAGGGGACCTGGCCCTCGATGCCCTCGGGGATGTACTTGTCCTCGCCGCCGACGTCGGCCTGGGCGTAGCGGTCCTTGCTGAAGGAGGCGCCGCCGCGCTCGCGGTTGCGGACCGCGCCGAGCGAGCCCATGCCGCGGTAGGACTTGAACTGCTTGCCGTTGATGAAGATCAGCTCACCGGGCGACTCCTCGCAGCCGGCCAGCAGCGAGCCGAGCATCACGGTGTCGGCGCCGGCCGCGATGGCCTTGACGATGTCGCCGGAGTACTGCAGGCCGCCGTCGCCGATCACCGGCACCCCCGCCGGGCCGCACGCCAGCGCGGCCTCGTGGATGGCCGTCACCTGCGGGGCGCCGACGCCGGCGACCACGCGGGTGGTGCAGATGGAACCGGGGCCGACGCCGACCTTGACCGCGTCGGCGCCCGCGTCGATCAGCATCTGGGCGCCCGCCCGGGTGGCGATGTTCCCGCCGATCACGTCGACCCGGCTGTTGGCCTTGATCTTGCCGATCATGTCGGCGAGGCCCTTGGAGTGGCCGTGCGCCACGTCCACGACGATCACGTCGGCGCCGGCCTCGATCAGGGCCGCCGCCCGCTGCTCGGCGTCACCGCCGACGCCGATGGCCGCCCCCACGACGAGCCGGCCGTCGGCGTCTTTGGTGGCGAGCGGATACTGCTCGCTCTTGGTGAAGTCCTTGACCGTGATCAGACCGCGGAGCCTGCCGTCCGCGTCGACCAGCGGGAGCTTCTCGATCTTGTTCTTCCTGAGCAGGTCGAAGGCGTCGTCCCTGGAGACCCCGACCGGCGCGGTGACCAGCGGCATCGCGGTCATGACCTCGCGCACGGGACGGCCGTGGTCGCTCTCGAAACGCATGTCGCGGTTGGTGACGATGCCGACCAGCACGCCGCTCGCGTCGGTCACCGGGACACCGGAGATCCGGTAGGTGGCGCACAGCCGCTCGACCTCGGCGAGCGTGTCGTCCGGGGAGCAGGTGACCGGGTTGGTGACCATCCCGGCCTCGGAGCGCTTGACGAGGTCGGCCTGCTGGGCCTGGTCCTCGATGGAGAGGTTGCGGTGCAGGATGCCGATGCCGCCCTGGCGGGCCATGGCCACCGCCATCCGCGCCTCGGTGACGGTGTCCATCGCCGCGGAGATGAGCGGGATCCGCAGGGTGATGTTGCGGGACAGGCGCGTGGTGGTGTCGGCCTCACCGGGCTGAAGGTCCGAATACGCGGGAACCAGGAGCACATCGTCGAACGTGAGCCCCTGCTCGGTGAACTTGGCCATCTGCAACCCTCCTGCCACGGCGCTCTACGGGTGGGGAGAGGCGCCGGTCCCCGGGGCACAGTTTAGGGCCTGGCGCCAAACGGACGGATGGCAGGGGAAAGCCCGGAGGACCGAGCGGTCGGTGACCCGCTCGGTCCCTCGGTCACCGGCAACACCAGCGGAACGCCTTCCGCCGCCGAACCCCCCTCCGTGTTCGAGCGGCGACGTCACTCGCTTACGGTGCCGACGCTGAGTTAAGAGTGCGTCACCTTGCGTCGGCACGCAATGGGCAAAGGTGCAATTGCACGAAGTTGCACCCGGGATCGGCCAGTCAGGGCAAGACCCGGACAGGGAGGGCCCGCCGGGTTATTCTCGCGGGAGTCGTGTCACTTCAGGAGCCCCCCGCCGATGCGCACCGACACATCCGATCCCCTGGAGGCGCTGGGTCTCACGCCCGCCCAGACCGCCCTGTACAACGCGGTGCTCCGCCTCCACCGCGCCACCTGCGCCGAACTGGCCGAGGCCACCAACCGCCCGCCGGGACCGCTGAGCCACGAGCTGACCACCCTGGTACGGCTGGGCGTGATCGACGAACAGGCCGGGGAGTACCTCGCCCGGCACCCCGCCGCCGCCCTGGGCCGTCTGATCGCCGAGCGGCTGGACCACCTCGCCGAGGAGAGCCGCCGGATCGACAGCGTCCTCGGCTCCATCCGCGGACTCATCCACCAGTACGACGCCGGGCGCGACTACCAGAACGGGCAGTTCCCGGTCGAGCTGGTCGGCGGGGCCGACGAGCTCTACGAGAGCGTGATCGGCATGGCGGTCCAGGCCCCGCCGCTGGAATTGCTCTCGGCCGTCCCCGACCTGCGGACGATGAACGACTTCGCCCACCGCTACGCCGACCAGTGGATCTCACCGCACCACCGTGGCCTGCTCTCCTGCAGGGCCGTCATCCCGGTGGGCGCGCTGGAGCTACCCGGCCTCCGGGACAAGCTCGTGGAGTTCGAGCGGGCCGGGGCGCAGATCCGGACCCTCCCCGCGGTCCCGAGCTGGTTCCTCGTCGCGGGGTCCGACACCGCCGGCATGCCCGCCCAGTGGGGCGGCACCCTGGCCGAGAACGCCTACAACTTCTATCTGGTCCGGGCCGCCGTCGTGGTGGCCTCGCTCCGCACGCTGTTCGAGGAGTTGTGGTCCCGGGCCGCGCCGCTGCCGTGGTCGCGTTCCGCCGACGGCGCGGTGCGCGTGCTCCGGCTGGCCGCCCAGGGGGTCGGCGACGAGATGATCGCCCGGAAACTGGGGATCTCGGTACGGACGGTCCGTGCCCGCTTCGCCGAGGCGATGGCCGAGCTCGGCGCCCAGTCACGCTTCCAGGCGGGGGTGGAGGCGGCGCGCCGGGGCTGGCTCACATAGGGCCCGCCGGGACCGGCTCACATAGGGCCCGCCGGGACCGGCTCACATAGCGCGCGGGGGCCGGCTCACACAGGGCGCGCCCGGCCCCGAGGCCCCATGTTCACGGGGTTCCGCGTATGCCGGTTGCGCGAAGGCCATAAAGTGGGATCGTGCTGGAAGACGTCCCACGCGACCCGTTCGCGGACGACCCCGACGACCCGGCCGCGGCGCTGGGTGAGCCCGACGATCCCGAGCCCCTGACGCCGGCCGAGCGCGACGAGGCCATCACCGACCTCGCCGACGTGGAGGTCTTCCGCGCCCTGCTCGAACCGCAGGGCATCTCCGGTCTGGTCCTCGACTGCCCCGAGTGCGGCGAGCGGCACTACTTCGACTGGGACCTGCTGCGCGGCAACCTCCGTCAGATGATCGAGAACGGTCAGCCGCAGGTGCACGAACCCGCCTACCAGCCCAACCCCTCGGCCTACGTGAGCTGGGACTACGCCCAGGGCTACGCGGACGGCGTGATCGACACCGAGGAGCAGCGCTGATCGACGTCGTCGATCAGCGCCAGCAGCAGCCTGACGGCCTCGTCGTTCTCGGCGACCTCTGTGACGGGTCGCCGAAGAGACAGGGCCTGGATGACGGCCTCGGTCTCGGCAATCGCCGGATCTTCCTCCGGCCCGTATCTCCGTGCCGGACGTCGCGGATGGACAGCGGTCAAGCTATCGACTCCAGCTCCGCCATCGCCCGCAAGCGGGCGAGCGCCCTGTGCTGGGCGACGCGAACCGCACCTGGTGACATACCCAGTACATTACCTGTCTCCTCAGCCGACAGTCCTGACACCACCCGCAACATCAGTAATTCGCGTTGGTTGTCGGGGAGCCGGGAGAGCAGCCGCCGGGCGTGCTCGGCCTCGATGTAGCGGACCACGGTCTCCTCGGGGCCGGGACCCTCGTCGGGCCCGTCCGGGAGGTCCTGCGTCGGCACGGCGGAGCGCACGGAACTGCGCAGCGCGTCGGCCACCTTGTGGGAGGCGATGCCGAAGACGAAGGATGCGAAGGGGCGTCCCATGTCGCGGTATCGGGGCAGTGCGGACAACACCGCGATGCATACTTCCTGAGCCACATCGTCCGCGATGTGATATTGGCCGGAAACCCGGCCGAGGCGCGCGCGGCAATAGCGCACCACCATCGGGCGCAACTGCGCGAGCAAGGATTCGATCGCGGTGCGATCCCCCTGAACGGCGAGGCTTGTCAGATCCTTGAGGTCGTCCCTGTGGGCTTCCCCGTCAGATCTCGTCGCAAGCCTTACCCCACTTTTGGCGTCGGCGACGCATCCCTCGGTCACGTTAGGCATGATGCCCGCACTGATCGGGCGTGTCGTCATAGCGAACGGCTACGGATTGGTCACATTGAGGCGGCGGAAGCGAAGAGTAATCGGATGGTGACAGAGGGGTTTTTAATACGCCCTAATATTTCATCTGATCGACGTATATGTCGGCTATTCGTGATAGCGGAGAGCACACTGACGCGCATCCGCAGGTGACGCTCCGGAGCCTCTTTTGGTTTACCGCAAAACAACAACGGCCCGCATCTCTTTCGAGATGCGGGCCGCGAGGATCGGAGCCCCCGGGATCGAGCCGGAACCGCGCGGGCCGGTCAGGCGGTGAGGCGTGCCTGCCCGCGCGGGTCCTCAGCAGATCGGCGGAGCGGATCAGTGGCCGTGACCGTGGCCGTGACCGTGGCCACCGGCGGCGGCCGGGGCCTCCTCCTCGGGCTTGTCCACCACGAGGGCCTCGGTCGTCAGCAGCATGCCGGCGATGGAGGCGGCGTTCTGGACGGCCGAGCGGGTGACCTTGACCGGGTCGATGACGCCCTGGGAGATCAGGTCGCCGTACTCGCCCGAGGCGGCGTTGAGACCGTGGCCGACGGGCAGGTCGGAGACCTTGGAGGTCACGACGTAGCCCTCCAGGCCCGCGTTCTCGGCGATCCAGCGGGCCGGCTCGACGAGCGCCTTGCGGACCACGGAGACACCGGTCGCCTCGTCACCCGACAGGCCCAGGTCGTCCAGGACCTTGGAGACGTGCACGAGCGCGGAGCCACCGCCGGAGACGATGCCCTCCTCGATCGCGGCGCGGGTGGCGGAGATGGCGTCCTCAAGGCGGTGCTTCTTCTCCTTGAGCTCCACCTCGGTGGCCGCGCCGACCTTCAGCACGCAGACGCCGCCGGAGAGCTTGGCCAGACGCTCCTGGAGCTTCTCGCGGTCCCAGTCGGAGTCGGACTGCTCGATGGCGAGCTTGATCTCCTTGACCCGGTCCTCGATCGCCTTCGCGTCACCGGCGCCGTCCACGATCGTGGTGGCGTCCTTGGTGATCACGACGCGGCGGGCGGTGCCGAGCACCTCGGTGCCCACGTGCTCCAGCTTGAGGCCGACCTCCTCGCTGACGACCTGGCCGCCGGTGAGGATGGCGATGTCCTGCAGCATGGCCTTGCGGCGGTCACCGAAGCCCGGCGCCTTGACGGCGACGGAGGTGAAGGTGCCACGGATCTTGTTGGTGACCAGGACGGCCAGGGCCTCGCCCTCGACGTCCTCGGCGATGACGAACAGCGCCTTCTTGGTCTGGGCGACCTTCTCCAGCAGCGGCAGGAAGTCCGCGACGGAGGCGATCTTGGCCTGGTGGATCAGGATGTAGGGGTCCTCCAGGACCGCCTCCATCCGCTCCTGGTCGGTCACCATGTAGGGCGACAGGTAACCCTTGTCGAACTGGAGGCCCTCGGTGAACTCCAGCTCCAGGCCCATGGTGTTGGACTCCTCGACGGTGATGACACCGTCCTTGCCCACCTTGTCGAACGCCTCGGCGATCAGGTCACCGATCTTGGCGTCCTGCGCGGAGATGGTCGCGACGTTCGCGATCTCCTTCTTGTCGGCGACCGGGCGGGCGGACTCGATCAGCTTGTCGCTGACGGCCCTGGCCGCGAGGTCGATACCGCGCTTGAGGGAGAGCGGCGAGGCGCCGGCGGCCACGTTGCGCAGACCCTCGCGGACCATCGCCTGGGCGAGGACGGTCGCGGTGGTCGTGCCGTCACCGGCGATGTCGTTGGTCTTGGTCGCGACTTCCTTGGCGAGCTGGGCGCCGAGGTTCTCGTAGGGAGCCTCCAGCTCGACCTCGCGGGCGATGGTGACGCCGTCGTTGGTGATGGTCGGCGCACCGAACTTCTTGTCGATGACGACGTTGCGGCCCCGCGGGCCGAGGGTCACCTTGACGGCGTCGGCGAGGGCGTTGACACCGCGCTCAAGAGCGCGGCGCGCGTCCTCGTCGAACGACAGGATCTTCGGCATGACTGTCCTCCTTGAAAGTACGTCGGCGCATCAAAGCCCCGGGTGCCACAGCAGCCCGGGGCTCGATGCGTCATCGCGGAAGTTCGGATTACTTCTCGATGATGGCGAGCACGTCGCGGGCGGAGAGCACGAGGTACTCCTCGCCGCCGTACTTCACCTCGGTGCCGCCGTACTTGCTGTAGAGGACGACGTCGCCCTCGTTGACGTCGAGCGGGATGCGCTTGGCGCCGCTCTCATCCCAGTTGCCGGGGCCCACCGCCAGGACCTTGCCCTCCTGCGGCTTCTCCTTGGCGGTGTCCGGGATGACCAGGCCGGAAGCGGTGGTCTGCTCTGCCTCGAGCGGCTGAACCACAATGCGGTCGCCGAGCGGCTTAACGGGAACCTTGGTGGCGGTCGTCACGTCGGACCTCCCCTTCAGATTTGAATGATCAGAAGAGGCGACCAGCGGTCTGCCGTCGCGGGTGTCAGACCTGCCTCGTCGCATGTATTGGCACTCTCACGGGGAGAGTGCCAATACGGAACAGTATGCAAGGAGCTCTTGACAGTCAACACGAACCGCCCCACTGCGCTTGCGGCGAACGCCGGAGTTCCCCTCCCGTTCACGTCCGCGCAGGTGAGCGGAGACGGAACCGTCACCCCGCGAGAGATCACCCCTCGCACACCCGGCCGGAGGCGGTGCCGGTGACGCCGGCGGCCGTTCGGGGGAACATACGAGGAGACGCGCGGGCTTCGACGGAGATGTGAGCAGATGACCACTGATAGTGACGGAGAAGACGCTACGGTGGACGACGTGACCAGCACGACGAGCGAGACGACGGGCACCCGGCGTGACGCCGAATTCCTGCTCGCCAACTGGCCCTCCCCCCCCGCCCGGCGGCTGGACGGCCGACGACCTGGACCGGCTCCCCCTGGACGGCCCCAACGGCGAGCCGGACTTCTTCAAGCGCGTCGAACTCCTCGATGGAGCACTCATCTTCATGTCCCCCCAGCGACGCATCCACGAGCGGCTGATCCGAGGGCTCACGAACTCCCTCGACGCCCAGGCGCCGGAGGATCTCGCCGCCGTCAGCCAGACGGACATCCGGATCAACCGGGAAGACATGCGGTCCTGCCGGTGAGCGCTAGTACGAACCGCCGGCGAGGTCGGCGACGAGGCCGGGGCGGGACGGGGTCCAGCCGAGTTCCTTGCGGGTCCGGGCCGCGCTCACCGTCTGCCTGAGGGCGAGCGCCTCGGCGAAGGCCGCTCCGAGGTCCCGCGACGCCTCCCCCACCGGCCAGGCCTCGACTCCTCCGCCGGTGACGCCCGCCGCCTCCGCCGCCGCCTCCGCGACCGCCCCCAGCGGCACCGCCTCCTCGCCCACGGCGTGGAAGACCGCGCCGGGCTCGCCCCTCTCCACCACCGCGACGTACAGGTCGGCCAGGTCGTCGACGTGGACCGTGGGCCAGGCGGGCTCCTGCCCGGCCGCGGAGACGTAACGGCCCCGGCCGTGCTCGGCCGCCTTGGCGACCAGGAGGGCGGGGATGCCGCCGCCCCTGCCGTACACGATGCCGGGCCTGACCACGACGCCGCCCGCACCGAGCACCCGCCGTTCCACCGCGACCCGGAAGCGGACGAGCGGGATGGGGTCCGGCGCGCTGTCCTCGTCGGAGGTCCCGGCGCCCAGCAGCCAGATCCCGCTGGTGTAGACGAGCTTCGCCCCGCCGGCCAGCAGGGCGTCGATCGCCGCGAGCTCCACCGCCTCGTCACCGCTCGGAGCGGTGGCGTGAACGACCACGTCCACGTCCGCGGCGGCGCCTGCGAGGGAGGCGGGGTCCGCCAGATCGCCGTAGCGCACCTCCGCCGCTCCGGGCACGGCACGGGTCTCGCCCGCCTTCGGCCGGACCAGCGCCACCACCTCGTGGCCCTGCTCCGCCAGCCGCTCCGCGACCGCCGAACCGATGTAGCCGGTCGCGCCCGCCACGAGAACCCTCATCACCTTCACCTCAAAAACTTCGATGTCGAAACGTGCGATGGCGAAACGTTAAACCGACGATCCGCCGGTGTCAAACAGTTCGGCATCGAAGGATTTGCTATCGTGAGAACGTGAACGATGCCGTGGACAAGATCCTTGAGCAGTGGGGCACCGTACGACCCGGCCTCGACGTCTCCGCCATGGGCGTCGTCGGCCGCATCTCCCGCGCCTCCCGCCTGCTGGAGCGCGGCGTCAAGGCCTACTTCGACGAGCACGGCCTGGAGGCCTGGGAGTTCGACGTGCTCGCGACCCTGCTGCGCGCCGGCCGGACCCTGTGCATGAGCGAGCTGGCCGGGGCCGCCATGGTCAGCTCCGGCGCGCTCACCAACCGGATCGACCGCCTCGTGGCCAAGGGCCTGGTCACCCGCGCCACCTCCGCGGACAACCGCCGCCTCGTCCTGGTCAGCCTCACCGACGAGGGACGCCGCGTCGTCACCGGCCTCCTCGACGGCCACGTCGCCAACGAGGACCGCCTGCTGTCCGGGCTCGCCCCCGACGAGCGGGCCGAACTGGCCGCCCTGCTGTGCAAACTGCTGCGCTCCCTCGGCGACACCGACCTGTGAACGCGAGACGGTAGCGTCGGGCGACGTGGACCTCGACGCATTCCGGCAGCTGCTGACCCCGCGAGGCCAGGAGGCCCTGCGAGCCGCGACGGAGACCCTCGGGTCCGACCCGGTGACGGCGGTGACCCGGCTCAGGAAGACCTTCGACGCCGGCCTCACCTCCGCGGCGCTCACCCAGGCCGCGCTGAGGCGGCGCGCGCGGGAGAAGTTCGGCGACGACGCCGACCTGATGTACTTCACCCCGGACGGCCTGGAGCAGGCCACCCGCCGCGAGGTCGCCGACCACCGGGCCCGGCGGATCGCCCCCGGCTCCCGGGTCGCCGACGTCTGCTGCGGCATCGGCGGCGACCTGCTCGCCCTGGCCAGGGCCGGCTGCACCGTGGAGGCCGTGGACGCCGACCCGCTCACGGCCGAGGTCGCCCGGGCCAACGCGGAGGCCCTGGGGTTCGGCGACCGCGTCTCGGTCCGTACGGCGGACGCCGCCACGATCGACCCGGCCGCCTTCGACGTGCTGTTCGCCGACCCCGCCCGCCGTACGGCCCGGGGGCGGACCTTCGACCCCATGGCCTACTCGCCGGCCTGGCCCGAGGTGCTGGACATGGTCGCCCGGGCGGAGGCGGCCTGCCTGAAGGTCGCCCCCGGCATCCCGTACGACTTCATCCCCGCCGGAGCCGAGGCCGAATGGGTCTCCTACCGGGGTGACGTCAAGGAAGCCGTGATCTGGTCCGGCGCACTGGCCGGCGAGGTGGAGCGGCGAGCCACGATGCTGCCGTCGGGCGTGACGATGGCCTCCGGCCCCGGGGAGTCGCGTGCCGGGTCGGGCCCGGTCTGCCGCCACCTCTACGAGCCGGACGGCGCGGCGATCCGGGCCCACCTGGTCGCGGAGGTCGCCGCGCTGGTCGGCGGGCATCTGCTCGACCCGAACATCGCCTACATCACCTCCGAGAGCCGCACCGGGACTCCCTGGGCCTCCCGCTACGAGATCCATGAGGTACTGCCGTTCTCACTCAAACGGCTCCGGGCCGCGCTCCGCGAACGCGACACCGGAAATGTGACGATCAAGAAACGCGGCTCCGCAATCGATATCGAAAGGCTAAGGAAAGATCTACGGCTCTCGGGAAGCACGTCGGCGACGGTCGTTCTCACCAGGATCGGAGAAAAGCCGTTCGCCCTCCTCTGCTCTCCGGACTAACCCTTTACCCTCTCTGGTGATCTGCCCGAACGGCTAATAATGGCACTCCGCAGACAATAGCGATCTTTCAAATTCGCCACCGAAAAACCTTGATCCAGAGGCTAGGGTTGCCGGGCGGGAATTCTTTCCGTCCAGGGTTCACCCGCATTCATCAGCAAACCGGACCAACGTCACCGCACGGCTGTCTGTCGGCGAGCGAAGGAGTTTTTCGGTGGATCACGCCAACCACACCACCCTGCTTCAGGCGGGCAGCCACAACCCGATCCCGGACCGCATGCGCGAACTCCTCGCCCGCGCCGCCCAGGACCACGTCTACGAGAAGCGCACCCAGGGCGCCGTGCTGGACGAGCTCCGCCAGCGGCTCGAAGGGATGGAGTGGCTGCTGCGCGAGGTCAGGGAACGCGAGCTCAGCGGACTGAACGGCACCCTGGAGTCCATCCGGGGACGCCTGGACGACATCACCGTCCGTCCTCCCTCCTGGGCCGAGAACCTGGCGCAGCACGTCGAGGCCGTACGCGACCACGTCGACACGGTGGGCGAGCGCGTCGACGCGGCCGACGAGCGTGCCGGCTCCGCCGGAGAGAGCACCGGCGAGCGGCTGGACGGCCTCGGTGAGCAGCTCGGACGGCTCCAGGCGAGCATGGAGGCCGCCGCCGCCCGGTTCACCCGCCTGGACAGGTCGCTGGCCGAGCTCACCGAACGCACCGAGCGCGTGGAGACCGGCCTGACCGGCCTGCCCGGAAGCGTGGAGGAGATCGTCGGCGCCGTCGCCGACCGCCTGCTGTCCGCCGTCGAACGCGTCAACGACAAGGCCGACCACGTGATCGCCCGGATGGACGACCGGATCGACGGCATCGAGAGCCGCATCGACCGGGTCGACGGGAACGTGACCGGAGTCACCACCCGCCTGGCCTCGGTGGACGGCCGTATCGAGACCGCCGACGCCATCCTGGCCGACATCGACACCCGGATGAGCGACACCGAGAGCCGCCTGGGCGGCCTGGACGTCCGGCTCGGCTCGATCGACGACCGCCTGGGCTCGGTCGGTACCCACTTGAAGTCGGCGGAGACCCGGCTGGGCGGCCTGGACGCCCACCTCGGCGAGGCGGCCACCCGCCACGACGGCCGGTTCGACACCCTGGACGAGCGCCTGGACGACGTCGAGGGACGCATCACGAGCCGGATGGACCTCGTCGACACCCGCCTGGCCGCACTGGACGGCCGCGCCGAACAGGCCAAGGAGCAGCTCGAAGCCGTCGACGACCACGTCGAGGCCGTCAACCAGCGCATCGGCCAGCTCCCCGCCACCCTCGCCATCGGCGACGTCCACAAGCGCGTCGGCGAGCTCCTCTCCGCCCAGGGCGGCGACCAGGCCAAACGTTTCGACACCCTGGACGAGCGCCTCGCCCAGGCCGAGGCCGCACTCGCCCCACTGGCCGACCTCCTGCACGCCCGTCCCGACCGCGAGCAGCTCACCGAGGCCCTCGGCGAAATCGTGGAACCCGCCCACACCGACCTGGCCCGCCGCCTGGCCACACTGGAGGAGACCATGCTGGCCCTCGCCGAAGCACTCCTGCGCCCCAGCCGCGCCACGGACTGACGCGCCTACAGCGCGGGCTGCGCCTACGGCGCGGGTTGCGCCGATACGGCGCAACCCGCGCCGTAGGCGCACCCCCGTCAGGTGAAGCAGGCCCCGGCCTCACGGCAGACGTTGTCCCGGACCACGCTCAGCAGCGAGGTCAGCGTCTCCACCTGCTCCGGGCTCAACCCTCGGGTCAGTTGCCGGTGGATCTCCGCGGTGACGCGGTCGAGCTCGGGGCGGAGGGCGTCACCTGCCGGGGTG
The DNA here is from genome assembly GCF_014648175.1 of Planobispora rosea. GTDB lineage: Bacteria > Actinomycetota > Actinomycetes > Streptosporangiales > Streptosporangiaceae > Planobispora > Planobispora rosea. The sequence goes on along the minus strand of NZ_BMQP01000022.1, from coordinate 86,539 downwards.
GTGCTCACGATACTGATCCGCCGGTTGGCGGGGGACGGGCTCCGGCTGATGAATCCACTGCGTTCGAGGCGCTGCAGCATCTTGGTCATCGTCGACACGTCGATGCCGAGGAGCCGGGCAAGCGCGTTCTGCGACTGCGGCCCGTTCTCCCACAGCGCGAACAGGGCGCGGTCCTGGCCCGGGTAGAGGTCGATCTCGGCCAGGAGGGCGGCGAGCAGCACCCGGTGGCCCCGTGCCGCCTGGGCCATCACGCAGCTCAGGTCGCCGGGGTTCTCCCCGCACACGGTCGGTTCGGTCGTCTCCTCTAGCACCGTCAGCTCTGTCATGTCTGGCCCCTCTCTCAGGGAACCAGCCTACCGCTTGCATATTGGTCGACCAAGTTATATAAACCTCATTGGTCGACCAAGTTGGTCGCCCAAGAAAGGATGAGAGTCATGCCGTTCACCCCGTTCGACCTCGGTCAGCTGCGGCTCCCCAACCGCCTCGTCATGGCGCCCATGACCCGCTCGCGGGCCTATGTGGACGGGATCCCCTCCTCGCTGACCGCCCTCTACTACGCCCAGCGCGCCTCAGCCGGCCTGATCGTCAGCGAGGGAATCCAGCCGAGCCCCGCCGGCCAGGGATACATGGACACGCCCGGCCTGCACACCGACGAGCAGGTGGCGGGCTGGCGCGAGGTGACCGACGCCGTTCACGCGGCGGGCGGCCGGATCTTCGCCCAGATCATGCACGCGGGCCGGATCGGCCATCCCGACAACACCGGCCGTCTCCCCCTCGCGCCCTCGGCCGTACGGCCCGCGGCGCAGATCTTCACGCCGAACGGCATGCAGGACATCCCCGTCCCGGTGGAGCTGTCCACCGCCGAGGTCGAGGCGACGGTCCAGGACTTCGCCGACGCGGCCAGACGGGCCGTCGACGCCGGGTTCGACGGGGTCGAGCTGCACGGCGCGAACGGCTATCTGATCCACCAGTTCCTGTCGCAGAACGCCAACCTGCGCGACGACCGCTTCGGCGGCTCCGTCGAGAACCGGATCCGGTTCGCCGTGGAGACCGCCGCAGCCGTCGTCGAGGCGATCGGGGCGTCCCGGACCGGCATCCGGATCTCCCCCGCCACCGGCGCCCAGGACCTCGTCGAGGAGGACGCGCACGAGGTCTACCCGGCGCTGGTCTCCGCGCTGGCCGAGCTCGACCTGGCCTACGTGCACCTCGTGGCGGGTCCCTCGGACGAGCTGAACCGGCGGATCCGCGAGCTGTGGCCGAACACGTTCATCGCCAACGACCCGTCGGCCGGGCACCCGACCGAGGCGCTCGACCGGTGGCTGGAGCGGGGCGCCGACCTGGTCTCGCTGGGCAAGTACTTCCTCGCCAACCCCGACCTGCCGCTCCGCGTCCGGCTCGGCGCGCCGCTCAACGAGCCCGACTTCGGCACGGCCTTCGGCGGTGACCACCGGGGCTACACCGACTACCCGCCGCTCTCCCTGCACCCGGCCGGGAACCCCGCCTGAGCCCGCGTCCGACCGCGGGGGCTCAGACGTGGACGGTGGTGATGGGCATGGAGGAGTCGGCCGGGATGTCCAGCAGGGACGGGGTCACCCCGGCCGCGACGAGATCGGACCCGAGCGCGGCGACCATCGCGCCGTTGTCGGTGCACAGGCCCGGCCGGGGGACGCGCAGGCGCACCCCGGCCGCGTCGCAGCGCTCCTGGGCCAGGGCCCGCAGGCGCGAGTTGGCGGCCACGCCGCCACCGATCAGCAGGTCCTGCACGCCGTACTGCTTGCACGCCTGCAGCGCCTTACGGGTCAGCACGTCGACCACGGCCTCCTGGAACGAGGCCGCCACGTCCGGCACGTGGACGCTCTCCCCGGCCCGCTCCCGTGCCTCCATCCACCGCGCCACGGCCGTCTTCAGGCCGGAGAAGGAGAAGTCGAGCGTGCCGTCGTCCACCTTCCCCCGCGGGAAGGCGATGGCGGTGCCGGACCCCTCCCGGGCGACCCGGTCGATGTGCGGCCCGCCGGGGAACGGCAGGCCGAGCACCCGGGCCACCTTGTCGAACGCCTCACCCGCCGCGTCGTCCACCGTGGAGCCGAGCGAGACGACCTCCCGCGCCACGTCCGGGACCAGGAGCAGGGAGGAGTGGCCGCCCGAGACGAGCATCGCGATGCACGGCTTGGGCAGGGCGCCGTGTTCGAGCTGGTCCACCGCCACGTGGGCGGCCAGGTGGTTGACGCCGTAGAGCGGCACGCCCAGGCCCAGGGCGTACGCCTTGGCCGCGGCCACCCCGACCAGCAGCGCCCCGGCCAGGCCGGGACCGGCCGTCACGGCGATCGCGTCGATGTCGGACAGGCGCAGGCCCGCCTGCTCCAGGGCGCGCTCGATGGTCGGCGTCATCGCCTCCAGGTGCGCCCGGGAAGCGACCTCCGGGACGACTCCGCCGAAGCGGGCGTGCTCCTCGACGCTGGAGGCGATGGTGTTGGCCAGCAGGGTGTGACCTCGGACGATGCCCACGCCGGTCTCGTCGCAGGAGGTCTCGATCCCCAGGACCAGGGGTTCGTCACGCATGGAGATCCTTCTTCATGATGATGGCGTCGACGCCGTCCTTGTAGTAGCGCCGCCGTACGCCGATGGCCTCGAAGCCGAACCTTTCGTACATCGCCTGGGCGGGCGGGTTGTCGGCGCGCACCTCCAGGAAGACCTCCCGGGCGTCGCGCCGTACGGCCTCGGCCAGCAGCTCGGTCAGCATGGCCGCGCCGATCCCGGCCCGCCGGTGCCCTGCCACGACGGCGATGGTCTGCACGTCGGCCTGATCCGCCGCCGCCGCGAGCCCGGCGTACCCCACGATCTCCCCCTCGACCAGGGCGACGATGTAGTGCCGGGTCCGGGGCTGGTCGTCCAGCTCACCGCGGAGCATGCCCTCGCTCCACGCGTCGTCGGGGAAGGTCTCCCGCTCGATCGCCATGACCGCGGTCAGATCGTCCGCGGTCATCGGGCGCAGGACCGCGCGCGTATCGGGAGGTGAGCTCACTGCGAGACCTTCTTGGGCGCCGAGGGCACCTGGGCGTCGGGGCGGCGCAGGTAGATCGGGCGGGGCAGGCCCAGCACGGGGTGTGTGCCGCTCTCCACGACCTCCACGACCTCCTCGACGTCCTCGTGGCCCAGCTGCGCGGCGGCCAGCGCGGCCAGCGCCCCCGCGTGCGGGAACTCCGGCACGTCCAGCACCCGGGACGCGCCGATCACGTCGGCGTACATCCGCGCGCCCGCGCCGGCGACCGGCAGGCCGGGCGGGAGGTCCTGCGGTTTGTCCACCGCGGGCCCGGACAGCCGGGTCCGGGCGTCGGCGTAGCGGCCCCAGAAGACCTCCTTGCGCCGCGCGTCGGTGGCGACCAGGAAGGGCTCGGTCAGCCCGCTGCCGTAGGCGACGGCGTCGAGCGTGCACACGCCGTACGCCGGGACGCCCAGGGAGGCCGCCAGCGCCTGGGCGGTCATCAGACCGACCCGGAGCCCGGTGTAGGGGCCGGGGCCGCAGCCCACCGCGATGGCGGTGACGTCGGCGAGCGACGTTCCGGCATCCGCCAGGACACGCTGGACGGTGGGCACGAGCAGTTCGCCGTGACGGCGCGCGTCCACCGTGGTGGACTCGGCGAGGACCCTCTCACCGTCGTGCAGCGCTGCGGTGACGGCGGGGGTTGCGGTGTCGAAGGCCAGGACCAGCACGGTCGTCAAGCCTAGTACCTCGGCCACCGGTCTTTACCCGATACCCGGCGGTGATCGAGGCACCGCCGGGTCGCCGGGCGGCGCGAACCTCGCCGAAGGCGCGAACCGGTCGCGTCAGGCTTCGGGGGCGGCGGGTTTCACCAGGGTGGCGTAGACGATCACGTTGTCGTCGTACTCGTTCTTGTCCCAGTCGAACCTGCCGCCGCAGGTGATCAGCCGCAGGCCGTTCTCCAGATAGACCCGGTCCGCCGGGAACTCGTCCTTGTCCACCTGCTCGATGGAGTCCACCCGGTACTGGGCGACCTTGCCGTCGCTCCGTACGACCTTGATGGCCTGTCCCTCCCGCATGGTCTTGAGCTTGTAGAAGACGGCGGGGGCGGTCTTGGTGTCGACGTGCCCGAGGATGACCGCGGACCCCTCGTCGCCGGGGACCGCGCTGTCCTTCACCCAGCCCGCGACGTCCGGCTCCTCGTACGGCGGCAGCTCGACCTCGCCGTCGACGACGCCCAGCTTCATCAGCGGCGCCTTGATGCCCAGCGACGGGATGTCGATGCGGCTGGGCACGACCGCGGAGCGGACGGGCGCGTCGTTCTCACCGCCCCGGTCGAAGGCGACCAGGACGGCGCCGGTGATGACCCCGGCGATGACGACCCGTGACCAGCGGGAGGACTCTGCCATGGATATCGGGAACGGATGTCAGGGGCGGCGCCGCCGGACGACGGCGAGACCGATGCCGCCCGCGAGGGCCGCCGCCAGCAGGACCCCGGTCATCCCGGCCGGCATGCCCGAGTCCTCGGGGCCGCCGGCCGCGGTGCCGCCGCCGCCCGTGCCCGGCCCCCGGGTGCTGATGGGCGTGCGCGTGGTCGTCGGCCGGGGGCTCGGCGTGCTGGTCGCCATGACGCGCAGGTTGGCCGTGCCGGTGTCGTTGGTCCCCTCGCACCGGACGTTGACGGCGTAGACGTTCGGCTCGGTCTCCTCGGCGACCGTGGCCTGCCCGCGGACCCAGGGCCGGGGCGTGGGCGTGGCGGTGCCGGTGGGGGCCGGCGTGGGCGTCACCAGGATGGGGTCGAGCGTCACCGCGGTGAGGAAGGCCTCGGAGCGGGCGGTGCCCCGGTGCTGGGGACCGCCCTGGGGGATCGGGCAGTTCGCCAGGATCCAGACTTTCTGTCCCGGCCTCAGGGTGGCGGGCTGGAGCTGGACCTCGATGTTGGCGCGGGCGGCGCCCGGCTGGGACACGACCGGAGTGGGCGTTCCCGTGGGGTTGCCCGAGTTGGCCTCGGCCGTGCATCCGACTGTCCCGAGCAGCACGGCGCCCCCGAGGGCCCCGAGAACCGCGACACGCTTGACCCTTGGCACCGTCGTACTCCACTTCGTACTCCGGCCGACGACCCTCGCCCGGCACGGCTGCTTCCCACCTGTCCCCATTAAACATGGGCAAACCAGTAAGAGTCGATCATCATCCCTGATGATCTAGACCAAGTGGGGCACAGTGTCAGAGTGCCAGGATTTCCCTGTCTACGTGGGTGAATCGGGCGGCATGATGCGGCCCCAGGCAGCACATGAGGACCGTAGGACACACCGGAACCATCCGGACCTCCGGATCAGACGACGCCCTCCCAGCGGGGGCCGACCCCGCGGAGCCGTACCGTGCGCCCCTCGCTCGTCTCGGCCGCCTCGCCCCGCTCGATGGAGATCTCCAGCCGGTCCTCGGCGAGGCCCTCGACGAGGCCCTCGCCCCACTCGACGAGCGTCACCGACTCCTCCAGCGAGGCGTCCAGGTCCAGGTCGTCGACCTCCAGGTCGCCGCCGAGCCGGTAGGCGTCCACGTGCACCAGCGCGGGACCGTCCGCCAGCGACGGGTGGACCCGGGCGATCACGAAGGTCGGCGAGGTGATCGGCCCGCGCACCTTGAGGCCCTCGCCGATGCCCTGCGCCAGGGTCGTCTTGCCCGCGCCCAGCGGCCCGGAGAGCACCACCAGATCCCCCGGGCGCAGCAGCCCGGCCAGCTCGGCGCCGAGTTCGCGCATCTCCTCGGCGGTCGCGACGGTTCTCACCACTCACCCGCTCCCGTAACGGCTCTCACCGCTCGCCCATCCCTTCACCGGCGTCTCACCGGCCGTCTGCCGTTCCCATGTCCGCCGCCGCCCGCTTCAGCAGGTCGCGCAGCGCGTCGTTGACCGTGGCCGGCCGTTCCAGCTGGACCAGGTGCGAACTGTCGGGCACCTCGGTGAACCACGCGCGCGGCAGCGCCGCCGCGATCGCCTTGCTGTGCTCGACGGGCGTCAGCCAGTCCTTGTCGCCGACCACGATGGAGGTCGGCACGTCGTCCAGGACGCCCAGGGCCGTCAGCTTGTCGTGCGACATCAGCGCCGGGTAGAAGTCCGCGATCACCTCGAAGGGCGTGGAGCGGATCATCGACTCGACGAAGTCCACCACCGTGGGACTGACGTTCTTGGAGTCGCCGAAGCCGAGGTTGCGCAGGACCAGGAAGGCGATGTCGTTGGCCGCGTGGCGGCCCCGGTCCACCAGTTCCCCCCGGCGGCCGAGCAGCGACACCGCACCCGGCGTGATCTTGTGCACCGCCTTGGACAGCAGCGCGGGCAGGCCCAGGGAGACCTCCGCCAGCTTCCCGGCGGAGGTGGAGATGAGCGCCACGCCCTTGATCCGGTCGCCGAAGAGCTCGGGGTGCCGGTCGGCGAGCGCCATGATGGTCATGCCGCCCATGGAGTGCCCGACCAGCACACACGGACCGGGCACCAGCTCCTCCAGCACCTCGAACAGGTCCTCGCCGAGCCGGTCGATCGTGGAGTCCTCGGCCGAGCAACGCTGGGAGAGCCCGTGGCAGCGCTGGTCCCACAGCACCAGGCGGTGATAGTCGCGCAGGTCGCGCCGCTGGTAGTGCCAGGAGTCGAGATTGAGCGTGTAGCCGTGGCAGAACACCACGGTCAGCGGGGCCTCCTCGGGGCCGTCCACCTCGGCGTGGAGGCTCACGCCGTCGGAGGTCGTGACCGTGACCTGACGCCCGCGCAGCTCGCCCAGCGGCTCGCTGGCCTCGGGGTCGGGGCGGAGCCGGATGCGGCCCACGGCGTACCGCTTGGCGAGGGCCGCCGCCGCCACTCCGGCGGACGCGGCACCGACGACCGCACCCGCGATACCGACCCTGCGTCGTGTCGTAGTCGCCATTCAGACCCCCTTGTACCCGCCCTCACCGGTAAACGCGTGGCACGCGCGAACCGATCCTGGTCACGATCTCATGAGTGATCGTGCCGAGGGAATCCGCCCATTCCTGTGCGGTCGGCTCCCCTTGTGAGCCGTCACCGAACAGAATCACCTCGTCTCCCTCGGTCAGCGGGTCCTCTCCCACGTCGATAACGAACTGGTCCATGCAGACCCGCCCGGCGATCCGTCGCCTCCGGCCCCCCGCGAACACCTCCGCCCGGCCGGTGGCGTGCCGCAGGATGCCGTCCGCATACCCGAGCGGGACGAGACCAAGCTTTGTTTCGCGATCTGTGACATAAAGGTGCCCATAGGACACACCGGAACCCATCGGGACCCGCTTGACCAGCGCGAGCCGCGCCGTCAGCGTCATCGCCGGACGGAGCCCGAAATCGCCCAGCTCCGGAATCGGACTCAGGCCGTACGCGGCGATGCCCGGACGCACCATGTCGTAGCGGGCCCGTGGCAGCGTCAGGTTCGCCGCGGAGTTGGCGATGTGCCGGATCACGTGGGAGCCTCCCACGCCCGCCTTCTCCGCGATCGCCAGGGCCTCGTCGAAGGCGCCCAGCTGAGTATCGATCGACGGATGCCCCGGGATGTCGGCACAGGCGAAATGCGACCAGAGGCCGACGACCTCGATCGTCCCCTCCGCCTGCCGGGCGAGCGCCCGGTCCACCAGCGCGGGCCAGTCGGCGATCGGCGAACCGCCGCGCCCGTTGCCGGTGTCGGCCTTCAGGTGCACCCGCGCCACCCGGCCGGTACGGCCCGCCGCCTCGGCGATCGCGTCCACGAGCCACGGCGCCCCGGCGGACAGCTCCACGTCCGCGGAGACCGCCTCGTCCAGCGGCTCCCCCGGCGGGATGATCCAGGACAGGATCGGCGCCGTGACACCCTCGGCCCGCAACTGGAGAGCCTCCCGGACGTAGGCGGTGCCGAGCCGCTCGGCCCCGCCCTCCAGGCACGCCCGCGCGGCGGCGGCCATCCCGTGCCCGTAGCCGTCGGCCTTGACCGCGACCATGGTCAGAGCCCCGGGAGCATGGCTCCGCAGCAGCGCGACGTTGTCCCGGATCGCCGAGAGGTCCACCCGCGCCTCGGCAGGAGTCATCGGGAAGCTCATCTCTCCAGTCTGGCAGGTCAGCGCGGTTGCCGAGGCCGGTTTATGACCGACCTCATAACCTCCGGGAGCGCCTGCGCCACGTCTGCGGCGGCCACCGGGCCGCGCTGCCCGGCGATCCCGTGGAGGTACGCCGCGCAGGAGGCGGCGTCGTAACAGTCCAGCCCGGCGGCCAGCAGCGTGCCCGCGAGCCCGGCCAGCACGTCGCCGGTGCCGCCGGTGGCCAGCCAGGGGCTGCCGGTCGGGTTGACCCGGACCGGCCTGCCCTCCTCGGCGACCAGCGTGGTCGAGCCCTTCAGCAGCACGGTCACGCCCAGCTCCGCGGCGGCCTGCCGGGCGTGCTCCAGCCGCCGGGCCTCGATCCGCTCGCGGGGGACGCCGAGCAGCCGTGACAGCTCCCCTGCGTGCGGGGTGATCAGCACGGGCGCCCCGGTACGGCGGCGCAGCAGCTCCCTCTCCCGGGCGGCCAGGGTCAGGCCGTCGGCGTCCACGAGCACCGGGACGTCGCTCGCCAAGACGGCGCGGGCCACAGCGTGCGCCTCGGGGCCGGTGCCCAGGCCGGGCCCGAGCACCCACGCCTGCACCCGGCCGACCTCCGCGATCTCCTTGGCCGGGTCCGCCGCGCCGTCCCCGTTCGCGGACGCCAGCTCGGTGATCACCGCCTCCGGCCAGCGGGCGCGCACCTGGGCCACCGGCTCGGCGGCTCCGGCGTAGCGCACCATGCCCGCCCCGGCCCGGATCGCGCCGCCCACGGCCAGCACCGCCGCGCCGGTGTAGCGGCGGCTGCCGGCCGCGACGCCGACGACACCCCTGCGGTACTTGTCGGAGGAGGCGCCGGGCCGGGGCAGCCGGAGCGCGACGTCCTCACCGGTGAGCGCGGTCGCGTCGGGGTCCGGCAGGTACGGCCCCAGGCCGATGTCGACGAGTTCGACACGGCCCGCCTGTCCGGATCCCGGGTCGACCAGCAGCCCGATCTTGAGCGCCCCGAACGTGACGGTGAGGTCCGCCCGGACCGCCCGGCCGTCGATCCGCCCGCTGCTCGCGTCCACCCCGCTCGGGACGTCCACCGCGACGACGGCCGCGGCGCTCTCCTCGGTGATCGCCGCCAGACGCGCGTACGGTTCCCGCAGCGCTCCCGTCCCGCCGATCCCGACCAGTCCGTCCAGGACCAGGTCCGCGGCGTCGATGACCTCCCGGACCGCGTCCGTTCCGGCGGTTCCCGCCCGGGAGGCGGCATCCGCCGCGCCGGGCCCGCTGCCGTCGCGGACGTCCGTACCCCCGCCGCGAAGGCCCACGACCCGGCCGCCCGCTCCGCGCAGGGCCGCCAGCCCGGCCTCGTGAACCCGCGAGCCGGCCAGGACCGCGTGCACCCTGGCCCCGCGAGCCGCCAGCCGGGCCCCGGCGTAGAGGGCGTCACCGCCGTTGTCGCCGCTGCCCGCCAGCACCACGACGCGGGAGCCGTACACCCTCCCGAGCATCGCGGCGCAGCTCACGGCCAGCCCGGCGGCGGCCCGCCGCATGAGCGTCCCCTCGGGCAGCGTCGCCATCAGCGCCGCCTCGGCCGCCCTGATCTGATCGGAGGTGTACGCGGTCCGCATGCCCCGAACCTAACCTTCGGCGATCACGTAGGCGACGGCGACGCCCCCGTCGTGGCTCAGCGAGATGTGCCACCGGGTCACCCCCAGCGCGGCGGCCACCTCGGCGGCCCGGCCGGTCACCCGCAGCCCGGGGCGGCCGTGCTCGCCGCTCACCACCTCGGCCTCCACGTGGAGCAGGCCGGGCGGGGCCCCCAGCGCCTTGGCCACGGCCTCCTTGGCCGCGAACCGCGCGGCCAGGGACTCCACCCGCAGGCCGCGCTCGGCCTCGGTGAACAGCCGGGTCCGCAGCGCGGGCGTCCGGGCCAGCGTCGCCTCGAACCTGGCCACGTCCACCACATCCACGCCGATCCCCACGATCACCCGCCCAGCGTAGTGTCCTGCCGCCGTCGTGAACCCGCCCTGGTGAGCGCGGCGAATGCGATGAGCGCGCCGAGTACGGCGAGGACGGCGGGTGCGAGAGGCGCAAGCGGCGCAAGCGGGGCGACCGGGGCGACCGGAGCGACGGGTGCGACCGGAGCGACGGGGGCCATGGGTGCCGCCGGTACGGTGAGCGGTTCCGCGACCTGCACTGCCGTGAGGACCTCCGGGATCCCGGGAATCCCCTGGGCCATTCCTCCCACTCCCACGACGAGAGCCGTGACGAGGAGCACGTTCCTGATCCTTGCGCCGTTCATGATGGTTTCTCCGTTTCCGCCGATGTCGGTGGGATCAGCCAACCCGGTGACCGGTTACAGGGCGGGAACGGCGGCGGTTACCCCGCTGTAACCGGAGGCGGGGCATCCTGGGTGGATCATGAGAGTGCTGGTGGTCGAAGATCATGAAGAGCTGGCCCAGACGGTGGCCGTGGGGTTGCGCCGCGAGGGCATGGCCGTCGACGTGGTGCTGGACGGCGTCGCGGCGCTCGAACGCACCTCCGCCAACCACTACGACGTCATCGTCCTCGACCGCGACCTGCCCGGTCTGCACGGCGACGACGTGTGCCGGGTGCTGGCCGGTGCGGGTCACCCCGCGCGGGTGCTGATGCTCACCGCCGCCGGGACGATCGACGACCGGGTGACCGGGCTGGGCATCGGCGCCGACGACTACCTTCCCAAACCGTTCGCCTTCGCCGAGCTGGTCGCCCGGATCCGCGCGCTGGCCAGGCGGGCGGCCCAGGCCCTGCCGGCGGTGCTCGTCCACGGCGACCTGCGCCTGGATTCGGCCACCCGGATCGCCACCCGCGACGGGCGGCGGCTGCCGCTGAGCCCCAAGGAGTTCGCGGTGCTGGAGCTGCTGCTGGCCGCCGGAGGAGCCGTGGTCTCCGCCGAGCAGCTCCTGGAACGGTGCTGGGACGAGTTCGCCGACCCGTTCACGCAGACCGTGAAGGTGACGGTCAGCCGGTTGCGCCGCAAGCTCGGCGACCCACCGCTGATCGAGACGGTCCCGCAGGCCGGATACCGGATATGAGGCGGGCGAGCAGATGAGGTGGACGGTACGGCTGCGCCTGACCCTGTTCTACAGCGGCCTGTTCCTGGTAGCGGGGGTACTGCTGGTGACCCTCATCTACTTCCTGGTCGAGTACTCGCCCTTCCCCACACCTCCGGACGCCCCCACGGCCCCGGACGCCCCGGCACCGCCGGACGCCTCCGCGCCGCCAGGCGCTCTCACGCCGTCGGTCGCTCCCGAACCGCCCGCCGCGCCCGAACCGCCGGTCGCGGACCCCTCGACGACACCGGAGCAGCAGGAGAACCTGCGCCGGCTGCTGGTCAACTCCCTGATCGCCCTGGTGGTCATGGCGTTCGCCTCGATGGCGCTGGGCTGGCTCATGGCCGGGCGCGTGCTGCGCCCACTGGGCGAGATGACGGCCACCGTCCGGCACATCACGGCCGACCGGCTCGACCGGAGGCTGGCCGTCGCCGGGCCGGACGACGAGCTCAAGGAACTGGCCGACACCTTCGACGAGCTGCTGGACCGGCTGGAGGCCGCGTTCACCGCGCAGCGGCGGTTCGCCGCCAACGTCTCCCACGAGCTGCGCACCCCGCTGACGTTGCAGCAGACCATGGCCGAGATCGCGCTGACCGACCCGGACGCCGACACCGGCTCGCTGCGGGCCGTACTGGAGCGCCTGCTGGCCGCCGGCAGGCACCAGGAGCGGCTCATCGAGGCTCTGCTCACCCTGGCCCGCAGCCAGCAGGGGCTGCACCACCGGCGGCCCCTCGACCTGGCCGAGATCGCCGGGCAGGCCCTCGACCGGCGGGGAGAGACGGGTCCGCGTGTCACGTCCGTGCTCCGTCCGGCGTCCGCCTCGGGTGACCGCGCCCTGCTGGAGCGCCTGGTCGTGAACCTGCTGGACAACGCCTCCCGGCACAACGTGCCCGGCGGCTGGGTGGAGGTGGAGACCTCCGTACGGTCCGGCCGCCCGACCCTCAGGGTCGCCAACAGCGGCCCGGTGATCCCGCCCGGCCGGGTCCCCGAGCTCCTCGAACCCTTCCAGCGCCTGGAGACCGGCAGGAAGGCCGTCGGCGACGGCCTGGGGCTGGGACTGTCGATCGTGGCCGCCGTCGTCGCGGCCCACCACGGCGAACTGGAGACCCGCGCGCTCCCGGAGGGCGGCCTTGAGGTGACCGTCTCCCTGGATCCCCCCGTCGATCGGGTGGCGGACGGCACCGGGGTGGCTTGACGCGTAACGCGAACACCGCGTGGAACAACTCCGTGCGGGTCGCGACATTCGAGGAGGGAGCACTCCCATGGCCAAGGTGATCGCCAACATGTCGATGTCCCTCGACGGCTTCATCGCCGGTCCCGCCGACAGCGTGGAGCACCTGTTCGGCTGGTACGGCAACGGCGACGTCGCCATCCCGACCGCCACGCCCGGCATGACCTTCCAGGTGTCCGAGGCCAGCGCGGCCCACCTGCGGGAGGCGATGGCCAACGTCGGAGCCCTGGTCGTCGGCCGTCACCTGTTCGACATGACCGGCGGGTGGGGCGGACGCCACCCGATGGACGTGCCGGTGTTCGTGGTCAGCCACACCGTCCCGGACGGCTGGCCCCGCAAGGACGCTCCTTTCACCTTCGTCACCGACGGGGTCGAGAGCGCGATCGCCCAGGCCAGGCAGGTCGCCGGGGACGGCTGGGTCGGCGTCGGCTCCAAGATCGCCTCGCAGTGCCTCAACGCGGGGCTGCTGGACGAGATCCGGGTGGACCTGGTGCCCGTGCTCCTGGGCGAGGGCGTCCCCTTCTTCGAGGGGCTCACCTGCGCTCCGGTCGAGCTGGAGGGGCCCCGGGTCATCGAGGGGACCGGTGTGACCCACCTGTATTACACAGTGAAGTCCGGCACAACCAAGTAAGTCCGGAAGACCAGATAAAGACTGGAGTGCCCGGCGGAACCCCGCCAGGCACTCCGATCCCCCCGCCCCTCCGGACACCGGGGCACCGGGGCACCGGGGCACCGGGGCACCGGGGCACCGGGGCACCGAGGGCGCCCGGGATACCCGGGACACTCAGAGCTCCCGGAACACTCGGGACGCCTTGAATAGCATTTCCGGCTTGACCGGTATTTCTTGGATGTTTCTTATATTTCTCTATAAAACCAGGTCGGCGAGGTCTCATGAAAGGATTTCAGTGAACGTTCAGCGCCGGTAAAGCATCCGAATTTACTCTCGCGAAAGACCAAGGCTCCTTCGCGAGAGAGGCAGATCATGATTCTGCGCAGGACCCATCTGGCCATCACCGCCGCACTCGCCACAGGCGTCGCGGTCGTCGCCGTCTCCGCCGCGGCCGAGGCCGTGCCCTCGGGGGGCGAGCGTTCCGCGGCGGCCACCATCCGGGACGCCAAGGGCAACGTCGTCGGCCGCCTCAACGTCGCCCGCGAGGGGTACGGCAAGGCCAGGGTGACGGTCACGGTGAAGGGCCTGACCCCCGGCTTCCACGGCTTCCACATCCACGCCACCGGCAAATGCGACCCGGAGGCCGTCGACCCCGCCACCGGGAAGGTCACCCCGTTCTTCTCCGCCGGCGGCCACTTCGACCTGGGCAAGGGCTCCCACGGCGAGCATTCGGGGGACCTGCCCCCGCTGCTCGCGGGCAAGGACGGCACCGCCACGGCCTCCGTCGTCACCGACGCGTTCAGGGTGCGCCAGCTCTCCGACAAGGACGGCAGCGCCGTCATCGTCCACGCGCTCCCCGACAACCTCGCCCACATCCCCGAGCGGTACAGCACGGAGATCGACGAGGTGACCCTGAAGACCGGTGACGCCGGGGGCCGGGTGGCGTGCGGAGTGATCAAGTGATCCGCCCCTGACGGAACACTTCCGTCAGGGTGATCGGCGGGCCCGCCCCTCCCCACCGCGCCGCACCTTGACTCCGTGCCCTTGACGGCGTCGGCGTGATCGGTTAGGACCGCAGAGGGCCCGTCGATCACTTCTCAGGGAGGACGTCATGTCTGGCAGAGCACTGGTACGACGCGCCGCGACGGCCGCGGTCACGGCGGGCTCGCTGGTCGCCTTCGGCGCCATGCCCGCCACCGCGTCCGCGGGCGAGGGCGGGGACAGGCCGCCGAAGACGACGAAGGGCCCGTGCGGCTACACCACGACCCCGGACGAACCGGCCGCGCGCAGGGTTCCGCTGCCCCCGGACCCGCGCCGCACCCCCACCCGGCCGGTCTCCGCGGTGCTCAGGACCAACCACGGCGACATCGGGCTCACCCTCCACCCGGACAGAGCGCCCTGCACGGTGCAGAGCTTCGTCCACCTGGTCAGGCACAGGTTCTACAACCACACTTCATGCCACCGGCTGACCGCCTACGACCGGCTGAAGGTGCTGCAGTGCGGCGATCCGAGCTTCACCGGCGAGGGCGGGCCGGGTTACCGGTACAGGGACGAGCTGCCCACCGATCTGCCGCCGTGGCCGGGCGACCCCACCGGGGTGCGCAAGACGTACGCACGAGGGGTCCTGGCCATGGCCAACGCCGGTCCGGACACCAACGGCAGCCAGTTCTTCCTGGTCTACGGCGACTCCGGGCTGGCCCCCAACTACACGATCTTCGGTACGGTCGACGCCGCCGGACTCGCCGTCCTGGACCGCATCGCCGCCGGCGGAATCCAGCCGGCCCCGGACGGTCCGACGCCTCCGGTGGACGGCAGGCCGGTCCTCCCGGTCGACATCGACAAGGCCCGGATCGTCCGCCGCTGACGGCCCGGATCGTCCGCCGCTGACGGAACGTTTCCTCCCCTGCTCCGCACCGGACGTCGCCCGCCCGGGAATCGGCCGGAAGGAGGCGTGCAACAGTTCTGCCCGCAACGCCCTCTCGGAGACGAGAAACCGACGAAGGGCGGAGGCAGGTGGAGGCAGATTCCCGCTTCGCGGAGTTTGTTGCCGAGCGTGGCGACGCGCTGCTGCGCTACGGCTATGTGCTCGCCGGGAACCCGCACGACGCGGCCGACCTGGTGCAGGAGGCGCTGCTGAAACTGCGGGCGGCCTGGCCGAGGGTACGGCTCAAAGAGAATCCGGAGAGTTACGCGCGCACCACGATGGCCAGGTTGCACATCGCCGCGTGGCGGTTGCGGCGGCGGGAGCAGCCGGCCTGCCCGGTCGGGGACGAGATGTACGTCATCGACCTGTCGAAGATCGAGTAGAGCACGACCGATGTATTCACTCGGTGAATACATCGAGTGTATAGTCGCGATCATGTCGACCAGGCACGTCCTGCTCGGGCTGCTCGCGGAGCGGCCCAAGCACGGGTACGAGCTCAAGAAAGAGCATGATCACCACCTGCCCGGGGCGAGGCCGCTCGCCTACGGGCAGGTGTACGCGACGCTCCAGCGGCTGGAGCGGGACGGGTTCGCCGAGGTGGCCGAGACGGCGCAGGGGGGAGGCCCCGAGCGCACCGTCTACGCCATCACCGACAGGGGCGGCGCCGAACTGGCGCGGTGGCTGGAGGAGGTGGAGGAGTCCGCGCCGTACGTGGTGAGCCCGCTGTTCTCCCGGGTCGTGGTGGCGGCCGTGACCGGCGGAGCCGCCGACGGCTACCTGCTCCGGCAGCGCGCCGCCCACCTGGCGCGGATGCGGGAGCTCACCGCCGAGAGGCGGTCGGGCTCGCCCGCGCGGGCGCTGGCCGCCGACTACGCGCTCCAGCATCTCGACGCCGACCTGCGGTGGATCGAGACGGCGATGGAACGGCTGGCGGACCTGAGGGGGGAGATCGATGCTTGAGGCGCGTGCGCTGCGCAAGGCCTTCGGCCGGACCACGGCGCTGGACGGGGTGTCGGCGGAGATCGGCGAGGGAGAGATCATCGCGATCACCGGGCCGAGCGGCTCGGGCAAGTCCACCCTGCTCCACTGCCTGGCCGGGATCATCCGCCCGGAGGCGGGGGAGGTCCGCCTGGACGGGCGGCGGGTGGACACCCTCGACGAGGACGACCGGACCCGGTTGCGCCGGGAGAACTTCGGGATCGTCTTCCAGTTCGGCCAGCTGGTGCCGGAGCTGAGCGCGGTGGAGAACGTGGCGCTGCCACTGCTGTTCAACCGGCACGGGCGGCGGGAGTCGTTGCGCACCGCCCGGTCCTGGCTGGAGCGGCTGGATACGGCCGACTGCGCCGACCACCTCCCCGGGGAGCTGTCCGGGGGCCAGCTCCAGCGGGTCGCGGTGGCCCGCGCCCTGGCCGTCGGGCCCCGGGTGGTCTTCGCCGACGAGCCCACCGGCGCGCTCGACTCGCTGGCCGGGGAGCAGGTGATGGACACGCTGGTCGGCACGGCGCGCGAGAGCCGTACCACCCTCGTGATCGTCACTCACGACAACCGGGTGGCCGCCTACGCCGACCGGGAGATCGTGCTGCGCGACGGCACGGTCGCCGGGGCGTCCACAGTCGGGACGTCCACAGCGGGAGCGCCTGCGGCAGGGGCGCCTGCGGCGGGCGGGGAGGCGACGACGTGATCACTGTCATACGGATGCCGGTCAGGGGCCGGTCCGCCCCTGAGCGGGCGCGGGCCCGGCTGATGTCCGTCGGTGCGGCACTCGCGACGTTCCTGCTCTGCGCCGCGGTGACCCTGGTGTCCTTCCGGATCGACACGCCGGACGACCGTCTGTGGATGTTCACCGAGCGGGAGCCGCGCCTGGTCGTCGCGCTGACCCTGGCCCTGCTGGTCGTGCCCGCCGCGGTCTTCACCTACCAGGCGAGCCGCCTGGCCACCGCGACCCGGGAACGGCGGCTGGCCGCGCTCCGGCTGGCCGGGGCCACGCCGTACGAGACACGGCTGATCGGGGCCTACGAGGCCGGACGGCAGGCGCTGCTGGGCGGGTCGCTCGGCGGCGTGGCTCATCTCGCCGTCAACGTGGTGCTGTGGTGGTCGCTGGACGGGGTCGTGCCGCTGCTCTCACCGGTGTGGACGCTCGCCGCGCTCGCCGCGGTGGTGCTCGCCGAGGTGTGGTCCGGGCTGGCCGCGGGGCGGCACGTGGTGGCCTCCCCGCTGGGGCTGGTCCGGCGGGCCCGGCTCCGCGGGCCCAGAGCGGTGGACCTCCTCCTCGTCGCGCTGGGTGTCGCGCTGCTCGCCGCCGGGCTCATCGGGAAGGGCCGTTTCCCCGTCCTCGGAAAGTACGGCGCGGCTCTGTCGATGACGGCCGGGATGGTGCTCCTGCTGTTCGGGCTGGTGCTGGCCGCCACCTGGCTGATCAGGGCGGTCGCCCGGCGGGCGGGCCGGGTGACCGCCGCCCCCGAGACGCTGCTGGCCGCCCGGATCGTCCAGGCCGACCCCCGGGCGTGGGCCCGCGCGCTGACGGTGGTGGGGCTGACGGTGTTCTTCGGCTCCGGCATCGGCGCCCAGCAGGGGAACGTCCTCCTCAGAACCGGCCTCCAGCCGCCCTACCTGACGGCCTACCTGCTCATCGACCTCGCCCTGCTGCTGGCCCTGGTCACCTCCGCCGCCGCGCTCGTCGTCCACCAGGCGGAGGAGCTGCTGGACCACCGGCGCTCGTTCGCGGCTCTGGCCGCCTCCGGCGTGCCCGCGACCGCGCTGGGCCGGGTCCTCACCCGGCAGGCGCTCATCGCGGCGTCCCCGGTCTGCGTCGTGGCCGCCGTCGCCGGGGCGGGACTCGTCATCCTCACCGGGGCGGACGCCCCCGGCTGGTCACCCGGGGCCTTCGCCTTCACCGCCGTCCGGGCGGCGGTCATGGCCGGGATCGGGGTGCTGGCCGCGGTGCTGGTGGCACGGGCGTCCCGGCGGATCCTGCGCGAGGCGCTCCGCCCGGAGGAGCTCCGGACCGGCTGACCGGCGGGAGCGGCCGGAGTCCCGGACCGGGGGAGACGCCTCAGGACGGGACGGCCAGGGCTCTGGTGACCGCTTCGCGGGCCGCGGCGCGGACGGCGGCGGGGTCGTCGAGGTCGAAGCCGACCACGATCCCGTCCCTGAGCAGGACGAGGATGTCGGCGGTGCGGCGGGGGTCGGGGTGGCCGTCGTCGGCCAGCAGGTCGCGGAAGAGGCCGCGGAGCCAGGCCCGGTGCTCGTCGATGACCCGCCGCACGGGGTGGGCCGGGTCGGGGTACTCGGCCGCGGCGTTGAGGAAGGAGCAGCCCCGGTAGCCGGGGCTCACGCCGACCCGGCACATGAACTCGAAGAGGGCCGTCACCGCCTCGCGGGGTTCCCGCGTGGGGAGCCCCGCGGCGGCGGTGCGTTGCGCCTGGCTCTGCTCGGCGAGGTAGGCGCGGACGAGCTCGTCCTTGGACGGGAAGTGATGGTAGAAGGTCGCCTTGGCCACGCCGGCCTCGGCGATGATCCGGTCGATGCCCACCGAGTGCACGCCCTCGGCGTAGAACAGGCGCGCCGCGGTGTCGAGGACGCGGGTGCGGGCCGGACTCTTCCGATGGTCCACCGTCTCTGCGTTCACACCTTGACACTACCAGACAGGTCTGTCTACCATCGTGCCATTCAGCTAGACAGACCTGTCTGTCTATGACGAAGGGCACGGACATGAGCCTCTACACCGCCATCGCCACCGCCGCCGGACGCGACGGCCGCGCGGTCACCTCCGACGGCAAGCTGGACGTCGCCCTGGCCCTGCCGAAGGAGCTCGGCGGCGACGGCGGCGGCACCAACCCCGAGCAGCTCTTCGCCGCCGGCTACGCCGCCTGTTTCGCCAGCGCCCTGCAGCTGGTCGCGGGCAAGAAGAAGATCGACGCCTCCGACGCGTCGGTCACCGCCGAGGTCGGCCTCAACCCCGACGGCGCGGGCGGTTTCCGGCTCGACGTCACCCTGCGGGTGGAACTGCCCGACGCCCTCTCCCCGGAGGTCGGCCGCGAGCTCGTCGAGACCGCCCACCGGGTGTGCCCCTACTCCAACGCCACCCGCGGCAACATCCCCGTCAACCTCGTGGTCGAGTAGCCGCCGCGGGCCGCCCTCAGAAGCCGCCGCGGTGCCAGGGGCCCCAGATGGCGAAGCTGACGCCCTGGGAGGACTGGACGTTGACGTAGAGCGTGTGACCGCCGGGCCCGAAGGTGGATCCGGCGAACTCGGCTCCGGTGTCGCCCGCGACGGGCTCCAGGCGGGAGAAGTCGAAGATCTCACCGCGGCGGGTGAGGCCCCGCAGGTAGTTGTCACCGCCGCCGTCCTCGCACAGCACCAGGGTCCCGCGGGGACTGGTGGTGATGTTGTCGGGCAGGTCGAGGGTGACCGCGCCGGGCGACTCGTAGACCAGCTTCAGCCTGCCGCTCCACGTCTCGTACGCCCACACCTGGCCGCGTCCCTTGCCGAACCCGCTGGGCGGGGTGTCGCCGGGGGCGGTCGCGCCGCCCTGGGTTGAGACGAAGTAGATCGTGCCGTGGTGGTTGATCGCCCCTTCGAGGCGGGAGAAGATCGCCGCGCCCCCGGCCCGGCCCTGGTTGCCGACGGCCTGGATCGCGGTGTCGTTGCTGGGCGTGCCGGTGAAGGCGGGGTCGGGGTCGTCGATGTCCACCCAGGAGGTCGCGTAGGCGGCCCCGGCGGGCTGGCCGGCCGACAGGTCCTTGCCGGGCTCGCCCCGTACGGCGAGCATCTGGAGCCGGCCGCCGTCCAGGATCCTCCCCGCGCGCAACGGGTTCTTCGGCGGCAGGTAGCGGTAGAAGCCCGAGGGGAAGGCGAAGTTGTCCTCGGTCAGATAGATCGCTCCGGTCAGCGGGTCGAACGCGACCGACTCGTGGGCGAAGCGCCCGGCGTTCCTGATCGGTCCGCCCGGCGCGCCGTCGACCGGCACCTCGAAGATGTAGCCGTGCTTGCGCTGGAGCTTGCTGTTGTCCTGTCCGGTGAAGTCGTTGCCGACGTCGGGCCCGTTGACGGTCTCCTCGCACGTCACCCAGGCGCCCCAGGGCATCGGCCCGCCGGAGCAGTTCATCTGGGTCCCGTTCAGGCTGGGCCCGGACTTCACCACCCGGCCGTAGCGGGTGACCCGGAGCGTCGCCGTACCTCCGCCCGCGGCCGGGTCGTAGGCCCTGGCCGGATCGCCGAAGGCGCCGACGGGGCCGTTGACCTCGTGGTTGCGGATCAGGATCGCGTCGCCCCGGGGTCCCCGGAAGGCGGCCATCCCGTCGTGCCGGCCCGGAGTGACCGTGCCGTCGGTGAACGCCTCTCCGGCGGGGTTGAACGAGCGGTACCTGAACCCCTCGGGCAGGTGCAGCCGGACCTTCCCGTCGCGTTCGTCGCGGACGGGCACCAGCGGGCCGTACCCGCCTCCGGGACGCAGCTCCCCGGCCTGCCCGGCCCGGGCGACCCCGGCGAACGGCCCGGCGACGCCCACCGCCGCCAGCGTTGTGGTCCCGGCGAGAAAACGACGACGGTCCATTGAGCGACTCCCTGGGGATCCGGTGGATTCACGCTACGTTAATCCGATATCACCGATCCGCTATATGGCATATATCGCCAATTAACGTGTTCGGGATGCCGTACCCGGCGAGGCGGGAGACACTCCGGAGAGTCCGGGGAACCCAGAGCCGGGGCGCCGGTGACCGGTCAGTAGGCTTGCGGGCTATGGCCAACGGGTGGGACGCGACGCCGTACGTCGAGCTGAGCAGGGCTCAGTGGAGCGAGCTGCGCAAGAACACGCCGCTCACGCTCACCGAGGAGGAGCTGGAGGAGCTGCGCGGCGTCGACGACCCGATCGACCTGGCCGAGGTCACCGACGTCTACCTGCCGCTGACCCGGCTGCTCAACCTGCACTTCACCGGGTCCAGGCAGCGCAACGCCGCCGTCAACACCTTCCTCGGCACCGGCCGGGAGCCCGCGCCGTACATCCTGGGCATCGCCGGGAGCGTCGCGGTCGGCAAGTCCACCACCGCCCGGCTCCTGCACACGCTGCTGGCCCGCTGGCCCGAGCACCCCCGGGTGGAGCTGATCACCACCGACAGCTTCCTCCACCCGAACAAGGTCCTCGCCGAGCGGGACATCATGCACCGCAAGGGCTTCCCGGAGAGCTACGACCGCCGGGCCCTGGTCAGGTTCGTGGCCGACGTCAAGGCCGGGGTCCCGGAGGTCAGCGCCCCGGTCTACAGCCACCTGGAGTACGACATCGTGCCCGGCGCCGTGCAGACGGTGCGCCACCCCGACATCCTCATCGTCGAGGGTCTCAACGTCCTGCAGCCCGCCCCGCCGGCCGCGCTGGCGGTCAACGACTACTTCGACTTCTCGATCTACGTGGACGCCAAGACCGAGCACGTCCGCGAGTGGTACGTGGACCGCTTCCACAAGCTCCGCCGTACCGCGTTCGAGGATCCCAAGTCCTACTTCCGGCGCCTGACCGAGCTGTCGGAGGAGGAGGCCACCGCCTTCGCCAAGGATGTCTGGCGCGACATCAACGAGCGCAACCTGGTGGAGAACATCGCGCCCACCCGGGGCCGCGCCGGTCTCGTGCTGTACAAGGGGCGCGACCACTCGATCCGGCGGGTACGGCTGCGCCGCGGCTGACCGGCGGGCCGTACCGGGACCGCAGCCGCGCCGGGACCGGT
Source organism: Planobispora rosea (assembly GCF_014648175.1). Classification (GTDB taxonomy): domain Bacteria; phylum Actinomycetota; class Actinomycetes; order Streptosporangiales; family Streptosporangiaceae; genus Planobispora; species Planobispora rosea. Next base: position 64,958 of record NZ_BMQP01000022.1, on the reverse strand, counting down.
CGGGGACGACCCCCGGGAGCGGATCAGGGATGTCCCTCCCCCGCGGATGAGGGACGGGTCATTCCAATGACCGAGGCGGTCCCGGCCCCCGGGGGCTAACCTCCGATCATGACTATCCTCGCCACCGAGGAGCTCACCAGGAGCTTCCCCCGGGTGACGGCGCTCGACCGGCTCACCGTCACCGTCGGTCCCGGCGTGACCGGGCTGGTCGGCGCCAACGGCGCGGGCAAGTCCACGCTGATCAAGATCTTGCTTGGCCTGCTGGAGCCTTCCAGCGGGGACGCGCAGGTCCTCGGCATGGACGTGCGGACCCGCGGCGCCGAGATCCGCCGGGTCGTGGGCTACATGCCCGAGCACGACTGCCTCCCGCCCGACCTGTCCGCCACCGAGTTCACCGTGCACATGGCCCGCATGTCCGGGCTGCCGCGCACCGCCGCCCGTGAGCGCGCCGCCGACGTGCTGCGGCACGTGGGGCTCTACGAGGAGCGCTACCGCGTCATGGGCGGTTACTCCACCGGCATGAAGCAGCGGGTCAAGCTGGCCCAGGCCCTCGTGCACGACCCGCAGGTGGTCTTCCTCGACGAGCCCACCAACGGGCTCGACCCGCAGGGCCGCGACGAGATGCTCGCCCTGATCCGCAGGATCGGCGCGGAGTTCGGCATCAGCGTGCTGGTCACCTCGCACCTGCTCGGCGAGCTGGAGCGGATCTGCGACCACGTCGTCGTGATCGACGGGGGAAGGCTGCTGCGCTCCTCGGCCATCGCCGAGTTCACCCAGGCGACTGAGACCGTCACCGTCGAGGTCGAGGAGGGCCAGGACGTACTGGCCGCCCGCCTGGCCGAGCTGGGTGAGTCCGTCACCGCCGACGGCCGGACGCTCCTGGTCCGGGTGCGCGCCCCGGAGACCTACGACGCGCTCCGCGACGCCGTCGCCGACCTCGACCTCTGCCTGATCCGCCTCGAACAGGGCCGCCGTCGCATCGAGGACGTCTTCAAGGAGCCCGCCGATGTCTGAGAGCCTTCCCGCTCCCCCGCCCCCCGCCCCGGCCGGCGTCATCCACGACATCGGGTACCGGCACTACGACGGGCCGCGCCTGGGCCGCGGCCACGCCGCCGCAGCGCTGGCCGTGCACAGCCTGCGCGGGGTCTTCGGGCTGGGCCGCACGGCGCGCGCGAAGATCATTCCCTTCGTGCTCTTCGGGATCATGATGCTCCCGGCTGTGGTCTCCATCGCGATGATGGCGATCCTCCAGGAGAGGGGGGTGCGCTACACCGAGTACGCGATCGTGATGCAGGCCATCCCGGCGATCTTCCTCGCCTCGCAGTCGCCGTACACCGTGGCCCCCGACCTGCGCTTCCGGGTGCTGCCGCTCTATCTGTCGCGGCCGGTGACCCTCTGGGACTACGTGGGCGCCAAGCTGGCGGCGATGACGGCCGCGCTGTTCCTGCTGACGGCCGTACCGCTGACCGTGCTGTTCGTCGGCGAGCTGGTCGTCGACATGCCCGGCGCCGTACGGACCTCCGAGTACCTCGCGGGCATGGCCGGAGCGCTCGCCCTGTCGGTGCTGCTGGCCGCGCTCGGCGTCGCGATCGCCTCCTTCACCCCGCGGCGCGGCCTGGGCGTGGCCGCGGTCATCGCGTTCTACCTCCTGTCCACGGGCGTCTCGACCGCCGTGGGCAGGGTGCTGGAGCAGGCCGGTGACTTCGCCGCCGCCTCCTGGGCCTGGCTGATCAGCCCGTTCTTCCTGGTGGACGCGGCCGTCCAGGTCGGCGTCTTCGGCATGGACGGCTCCGGTCCCGGCGGTTACCCGGAGGGCGTCGGCGTCGCCGCCGCAATCATGATCATGGTCGGTCTGATCGCGCTCTCGGTGGTCGCGCTGATCGCCCGCTACCGGAAGGCGGCCTCCCGATGAACATCGAACTGGCCCAGGTCTCCCGCTGGTACGGGAACGTGGTGGCCGTCAACGACGTCACCATGACCATCGGCCCCGGCGTCACCGGGCTGCTCGGCCCCAACGGCGCGGGCAAGTCCACGCTGCTGCACATGATGGCCGGCTTCCTGGCGCCCTCCGGCGGGACCGTGACCCTCGACGGCACCCGGATCTGGCGCAACCACGAGGTCTACCGCTCGATCGGCCTGGTCCCCGAGCGCGAGGCCGTCTACGGCTTCCTCACCGGCTGGCAGTTCGTGCTCTCCAGCGCGCGGCTGCACCGCCTGCCCGACCCGGAGGACGCCGCCCGCAAGGCGCTGGCCCTGGTCGAGATGGAGGACGCCGCGGACCGCCGGATCGAGACCTACTCCAAGGGCATGCGCCAGCGGATGAAGGTCGCCGCGGCCCTCGTCCACGAACCCCGGGTGCTGCTGCTGGACGAGCCGTTCAACGGCATGGACCCGCGCCAGCGCATGCACATGATGGACCTGATCCGGGCCATGGGCACGGCCGGCAAGACGATCCTGTTCAGCTCGCACATCCTGGAGGAGGTGGAGCGCGTCGCCCAGCACATCGAGGTCCTGGTCGCCGGCCGCCACGCCGCCTCCGGCGACTTCCGCGAGATCCGCCGCCGGATGACCGACCGGCCCCACCTGTTCCGGGTGCGCTCCAGCGACGACCGCCGCCTGGCCGCGGCCCTGATCGCCGACGCCTCCTCCGGAGCGGTCTCCCTCACCGAGGCGGGCCTGGAGGTGCGGGCGGTGGACTTCCGGCGCTTCACCTGGTTGCTGCCCCGCGTGGCCAGAGACGCGGGCGTGCGGGTCTGGCAGGTCTCCCCCGCCGACGAGGACCTGGAGAGCGTCTTCTCCTACCTGATCAACAGGAGCGGCTGATCATGAACGGTGTCATCGCCGGAATCACCTACCGGGCGCTGCTCGGCCGGCGGCGGGTCTGGCTTCTCGTCCTGCTGCCGGCGGTGCTGCTCGCCCTGGCCGTCCTGCTCCGCGTGATCGGCGCCGACGGCGAGCGGGCGACGGTGGAGCTGTTGAGGACCTTCGCCATCGGCGTCATGCTGCCGCTGCTCGGCGTGATCGCGGGGACCGGCGTGATCGCCCCCGAGATCGACGACGGGACGATCGTCCACCTGCTGTCCAAGCCGATCTCCCGGCCGGTGATCGCGCAGACCAAGTTCCTGGTCGCCGCCTCGGTGGTGGCCGCCTTCGCGACCGTGCCCACCTTCGCCGCGGCCTACCTGCTGATCGGCCTCGAAGCCGGGGTGGCCTCCGGCTTCGCCCTGGCCGCCCTCGTCGGCGGCGTGGCGTACGCGGCGGTGTTCATGCTGCTGGGCGTGGTCACCCGGCACGCGGTCACCATCGGCATCATCTACGCGGTGATCTGGGAGGGCGTGGTGGGCAACTTCGTCCCGGGCGCCCGCCGCTACTCCGTCCAGCAGTGGGCCCAGACGGTCGCCGACCAGGTGTCGTCCTCGGCCTTCCTGACGACCGACATCGGGATCGGCTTCGCCGTGTCGGCCCTGGTGGTCGTCAGCGTCGGCGCCGTCCTGTGGGCCGGCCGGCGGCTGCGGAGCTTCTCCCTCACCGGCGACGAGTGACCGGCGGCCCGCCGGCGAGGGGAAGCGGTTTGCACTGGGGGGCCGTCCGTCACGCACGCCGGACGGCCCCGGGGATCACGCCGGGAAGTCCTTCGGGTCGACGCCCCTGGTCCTGGCGTTGCCGCCGGGAACCGTGTTCAGGGTCAGCGTCCAGATCGACCAGGTGGTGGAGGTCGAGACGAACTTCAGCTTGTCGTCGAAGCGCTGGTAGGAGGCGGAGCTGGCGAAGCGGCCCTTGGAGACGTTGAACCGGTAGCCCGAGGTGAAGAAGATCCGGTAGGTGCCGCTCCTGACGGTCTTGACGCTCGCGGTCGACCGGGCGCGGACATAGATGCTGATCGCCTTGCTCTTACCGCGGACAAGAGTGACGACCGCGTCCCTCTTGGTCCCGTTCTTGATCTTGAGGACGCCCCGTCCGCCGCTGATGCCGGCGTAAAGGATCTTTCCGTTCCTGGGGCGGGCCGCGGTCTCGGCCGAGGAGACTGCGGACTCCTGGGCCGAGGCGGCGGCCGGGACCGCCGTGTGGGTCGCGGCGGCGGCCGGGACCGCCGCGTAACCGGCGGCAAGGGCGGCAGCGAGAGCGAGTCCCGCGAGAGGTCGTAAAGAGATCATTTCGCAATGATGTCGAATTGATCTTTAACCCGTCAACGTGATAGACGGCTCAGTCCCATACTGAACCGGCAAGGCCGATGTTCCCTTGCCGAGGCGCCTGCCGTACGGCTCCCGCCCCCACCAGGAGAGATCGGGGCGGCCCTGGTCCGATGGGCTTGGGTGACCTACGTTCGAGCGATGAAGGGCCCTTACCAGGTCTACTTCGAACGCGCCCGGGTGCCGATCGTCGCGGTGGACGGGCTGGGCAGGATCAGGGAGAGCAATCCGGCCTTCCAGGCGGCGCTCGGCCGCGACGCCGCCGCGCTGCTCGGACGCCCGGCGGAGGAGTTGCTCGCCCCCGGTGAGCGGGAGGCGCAGTGGCCCCACTGGCGCCTGCTCGCGACCGGGCGGCTGAACGCCTACCGGACGTGGATGAGGCTGCTCCGGGGGGACCGGACCGTCATCGTCGCCCGGGTCAGCGCCTCGGTCGAGCCGCGCCGCAACGGGCTGCCGTGGCGGGCGGTGGCCGTACTGGAGGAGGTCGCCCCGGAGGCCCCGGCGCTGAGCCTGCTCCAGCGCGAGGTACTGCGTCTGGTGGCGGCCGGGGCGTCCAACCGGGAGATCGCCCGGCAGCTCTACCTCACCCGCCAGGCCGTGGACTACCACCTGGCACGGCTGCGCGCCAAGCTCGGCGCCGGCAGCCGGTCCGCGCTGGTGGGCCGGGCCTTCGTCCTCGGCGTGTTCGTCCACGACGTGTGGCCCCCGACGTTCTGCCCGGCCCGGACCGGTGAACGGTCCGGGCCGGGCGGGTCGGGCGGGTCTTATTCGACGCCGAGGAACTGAACGGCCGGATCCGTCCGGGCCGCGGCACCCCAGACCGCGTCGTACTGGCCGCCGTCGTCGGCCAGGTGGTACAGCAGCCAGGACGTCGTCACCCGCTTGGTGATCGACTGCTGTACGGCGCGGCCGATCGATCCGCTGTCACAGCCGAGGCCGCCGGAGTCGGTGAACCCGCAGTGGAAGCCGCCGACGATCGTGCGCAACTGCTTGGGGGCGGGCTTGGCCTCGTAGATCGGGATCTGGTGCCCGGACGGCCCCGCCACCGTGTCCCTGGACCCCGCCACCAGCTGCATGGGAACCCGTGTGGTCGCCGCGGCGGCCCGGGCCGAGGGGTTGGTCTCGGCCGCGGCCAGGTTGGTGACGGTCCGCACGCCCGGGTTGCGCGCGGCGGCGAGGACACTGGCCCCACCGCCCATGGAGTGGCCGGACAGGGCGAGTCTGTCGGTGCGGACGTGGGTTCCGAAACGGGAACCGGCCGCGGTGTCCTGCTGGACCATCCAGGTGAGGGCGGCGTTGAGGTCGTCCGCGAAGGCGCTGTGGCTGGGGAAGAGACCTCCCTGGGAGGCCGGCATGATCGTGATCATTCCCCAGGAGGCCCAGTGCCTGCCGAGCGAGGCGTATTTGCCGATGCCCTGGAAGAAGCCGTGGCCGAACGAGACGACGGGGAAGCGCCCGGCGGCGACGGCCGTGTTGCCCCCCGCCGACACGGCCGGATAGTAGACCCGGGCCGAGAACGACCTGCCGGACGCCGAGACGTTGACGTCGGAGTACCCCACCGCGTGCGGGCCGGGAGCGGAGAGGTCCGCGGCGGCTCCGGTGGGAGCCTCCGCACGGGGTCCTGCGGGGAGTCCGGCAGGGGTCCCGCCGGGTGTCCCGGCGGAGGCGGTTGGGGCGGCGTGCGCCGGGACCGCGGTGAGCAGGAGCAGGAACAGGGCCGCGACGGTGAGGCACACCCTGGATGACCATGCGCGCATAACGCTTCACCAGGCTTTCTGCGGGGATGTCCCACCGATTGTGGAAACGCCGGTTCCCCACGGCAACAGCCCCGCACAGAAGACTGGGTGAATGCCAAAACGCACCCGGTCCGGGCATCCCGGGAAGCGACCGGCCCCGGCTCCCCTGAGGGAGCCGGGGCCGGAATGCGATCAGACGCGGGCCTGACGGTCAGGACGGACCCCGCAGCGGTCACGCCCGGCCGACGGCGGGGACGGACCCCGCAGCGGTCAGACGCAGACCTCACGGACGACGCCGGCCAGGCGCTCCGCCAGCGCCTGGGCCTGCTCGGCCGAGGCGGCCTCGACCATCACACGGATCATCGGCTCGGTCCCGCTCGGCCGGATCAGCACCCGGCCGGTCTCGCCCAGTTCGCCCTCGGCCGCCTCGACGGCCGCGGACAGTTCGGGCACCGACGCCTTGGTCCGGTCCACGCCCTTGACGTTGATCAGGACCTGCGGGAGCCGGGTCATCACCGAGGCCAGCTCCGCCAGCGGCTTGCCCTCGCGGGCCACGGCCGCCAGCAGGTGCAGCGAGGTCAGCAGGCCGTCCCCGGTGGTGGCGTGGTCGAGCATGATCACATGTCCGGACTGCTCGCCGCCGAAGGTGTAGCCGCCCTCCCGCATGGCCTCCAGGACGTAGCGGTCGCCCACCGCGGTTTCGAGCACGTCGATCCCGGACTCCCGCATCGCCAGCTTGAAGCCCAGGTTCGACATGACCGTGGCGACCACGGTGTCACCCGCCAGCTTCCCCTCGGCACGCAGCGCCAGGGCCAGCACCGCCATGATCTGGTCGCCGTCGATCACCTCGCCGGTGTGCGCGACCGCCAGGCAGCGGTCGGCGTCACCATCGTAGGCGATCCCGACGTCCGCGCCGCGGGAGACCACGATCTGCTGGAGCTTGTCCAGATGCGTGGAGCCGACGCCGGCGTTGATGTTGAGGCCGTCGGGGCGGGCCCCGATGGTCTCGACCTTCGCTCCGGCACGCGTCAGCGCCTCGGGGGCGACCATGTGGGCCGCGCCGTGCGCGCAGTCGATGACCACGCTCAGGCCGTCGAGCCGTCCGGACATGGTGGACAACAGGTGGGACACGTAACGATCGGCCTCGCCGTACGCCTCGCGCACCCGGCCGACGGCCGCGCCGGTCGGCCGGTCCCACTTCTCGCCGAGACGCTGCTCGATCTCGTTCTCGACCGCGTCGGGCAGCTTGTAGCCGCCGCGGGCGAGGAACTTGATCCCGTTGTCCGGGGCGGGGTTGTGGGAGGCGGAGATCATCACGCCCATGTCGGCTCCGAGAGCCGTCGTCAGATAAGCGACCGCCGGGGTGGGCAGCACGCCGAGCCGGAGCACATCCACGCCGGACGACGCAAGGCCGGCGACCACCGCGGACTCCAGGAACTCTCCTGAAGCCCGGGGGTCCCGGCCTACGACGGCGATCGGGCGGCCCTGCGGGGCACGCCCGTCGCTGGCATGGAACGCTCCGGCATCGCCGAGGACGTGAGCCGCGGCCACGGACAGGTCCATGGCGAGCTCGGCCGTGAGGTCGCGACCCGCGACCCCACGGACCCCGTCGGTGCCGAAGAGGCGCCCCAACTTAACGCTTGCTGTACTGCGGGGCCTTACGGGCCTTCTTGAGGCCGTACTTCTTGCGCTCGGTGGCGCGGGCGTCACGGGTCAGGAAGCCGGCCTTCTTCAGCGGCGGGCGGTTGACCTCGACGTCCAGGACGGCCAGCGCGCGGGACAGGCCCATGCGCAGGGCACCGGCCTGGCCGGTGACGCCGCCGCCGTCGATGCGGGCGATGACGTCGAACTGGTCCTCGGCGCCGAGCGTCACGAAGGGCTCGTTGACGATCTGCTGGTGGACCTTGTTCGGGAAGTAGACGTCAAGCGGACGACCGTTGATCGTCCACTTGCCGGTGCCCGGCACGATGCGCACGCGGGCGACGGCCTCCTTGCGGCGGCCGGTGCCGTACGAGTTGCCCAGGGTGATGGGCTTGCGGACGGCGGCCTCGCCGCCGACAGCGGACTCGCTGGTGTACTCGGAGGGGAACTCCTCCGCGTTGTAATCGTCCAGCTCGCCCTCGATGGGCGTCTCGACACCGGTGGGCTCAGCCACGGTTCTCCTCAAACTTTCCTACTCGGCGTCGGCCATCGGCCAACGCTTGCCGGCGACAGCGGCTCGTGCGACTACTGGGCGATCTGGGTGATCTCGAAGGGCACCGGCTGCTGCGCCTGGTGCGGGTGCTCGGATCCGGCGTAGACCTTGAGCTTCTTGATCATCTTCCGGCCGAGGGCGTTCTTCGGCAGCATGCCCTTCACGGCCTTCTCGACGGCGCGGTCGGGACGCTTGTCCATGAGCTCGGCGTAGGTCACGGAGCGCAGACCGCCCGGGTAACCCGAGTGGCGGTAAGCCTTCTTCTGCTCGAGCTTGTTGCCGGTCAGCGCGACCTTGTCGGCGTTGATGACGATGACGAAGTCACCGGTGTCGACGTGGTTGGCGAAGATCGGCTTGTGCTTACCGCGAAGCAGCGTCGCGACGTGGCTTGCCAGCCGGCCGAGCACGATGTCGGTGGCGTCGATGACATACCACTGACGCTCGACTTCAGCAGGCTTGGGTGTGTACGTGCGCACGGTCGTATGCCTTCTTTGTTCGCGTCTTCGGGACTGCCGGGATCGGCAGCGACTTGGTCGGTAGGTGCGGGCACACGACAGCCCGGACCTTCCGTCTCCCAAGTCGAAGGAGATGACGCCGGACGCGCCGCGCATCAGTCTCAGATGACGGAGACCGATTCGCACACAACGAAGTAGCAGGATACAGGCCGGAGAGAGCGGGGGTCAAAAAGACCGGCCCTCCGAGCCGTCCTTCAAAGAGTTTACCCGCCATGGGAGATGCCTCGCCCAGGGCGGAGGCGATCGGCGGAGGACGTCACCCGCCGTCGAAAGCACGACCGGAGGCGAGGCCGTCCCGGTCCGCGACGACGCAGCCCGGGCGAGCGCTACCACATCCGAAGCTCCACCGAACGGTTACAACTCATTCTCGACATTCTCTTCTTCAACTATCTCAACATCCCTATCTTTGTTAGCGGTATGTGGCAGTCCCCTTACCCCAGGCATACCCAGCGGGCTCGTCTGCGCCGTCTGGGGGCTTTCGCGTGCTTGGCGGCGGTTCTGCTGACCGGATTCATCCTCGGCAGGAGCAGCCGCGCCCCGCAAACGGTCGACCAGGTCTACCTGTACGACGCTCCCAGCACGCCCTCGCCCACCGTGGTGGCGGGAGCGGGCCGGACCGTGGAACGGCGGGCCCCCCTCGGCCGGGTCGCCCGGCGTACGCAGGCGTCCTCCCCGGCTCCCCGGGTGTCCGCCACGCCCCGCCCGTCGAGCAGTCCGGAGAACATGATCGGCGGCTTCACCGACAGCGCCGGCTCCCGCCACCCCCTCCGCGCCGAGGACGGGGGCGGTGCCCTTCAGGCGCTGAGCGACCTGGAGGACGAGGTCGTCCGGCTGGTCAACGCGGCCCGCAGGCAGGCCGGCTGCGCCCCGCTCCGGATCGACCCACGGCTGGCCGGTGCGGCGCGCGCGCACTCCGCCGAGATGGCGGCGAGCGGTGACTTCTCCCATACCTCGCCCGACGGGTCGTCCCCCTGGAAGCGGATGGAGGACGCCGGTTACAGCAGCGGGGGCGCCGAGAACATCGGCCGCGGTTCCCGCTCCGCCGAGGAGGCCCTGAGAAACTGGATGGCCGACCCCGGCCACCGGGGGAACATCCTCAACTGCGCGCTCAGAGCCACCGGCGTCGGGGTCGTGGACGGCCCGGGCGGGCCGTGGTGGACTCAGGATTTCGGATATTCGTGACCAGATCCGTCCCGGCGGCCGGTTACGCTCACCCCATGGGTTCTCCCGGGGATTCGCCGCGCCGCCAGCCGTACGGACGGCCCGGCGCGCCGCAGCCGCACGGCCGTCCCGACGTGCCGCGATCGCCGTCCGCGCCGGAAGACGGGGGTGAGAACTGGTTCGCCCCCGCCCCGTCCGGTCAGTCCTCCCCGTCGCACGGTCACACCTCCCCGCCGTACGGCCAGGCTCCCTCACACGATCAGGCGCCGCCGTACGGCCAGGCGCCCCCGCGTCGCCAGGTTCCCTCGCACGCTCAGGCGCCGCCGCGTGGTCAGGCGCCCCCGTACGGCCCGGCGTCCCCGCCGCCCGACCGGACCGCACCGTCCGTGGCCCGGGACGAGCCGACGGCACCCCGGAAACCGGCGGAGCGGCCTCGCCAGGAGATGTGGAGCCCCTACGACGAGGGTCCCCGCTCCCGCCGGCCGATCATCATCGCGTCCGCCGGGCTGGCCGTACTGGTCGCCGCGGGCATCGGGCTGGCCGTGCTGGCAGGCTCCGACGACGGCGCCGTCCCCGCCGCGACGGAGTCCGCCTCCCCGTCGAAGACCGTCGCCGTGCCCCCCGCCGCCCCCGGTGACGAGTTCGGCTTCGCGGCCTCACGCGCCACCGACCCGCACGCGCTGACGGCGAAGGAGCTGTTCGGGAGCAAGAGCGTGAAGGTCAAGGGCCAGACGTACACCAGGACCGTCTGGCGGGAGGACAAGGCCAAGAAGTGCAAGGACGCCGTGGTGGGCGCCAAGCTGCAGAAGGCTCTCGCCTCCGGCAAGTGCACCCAGCTCATCCGCGCCAGCTTCCGCGACTCCTCCGGGAAGATCATCGGCACCGTGGGCGTGGCCAACCTGGGGACGTCCGCCTCGGCGGCGCGGGTGGTCAAGGCGGTCAGCGGCAAGAAGCTGGAGGAGTACCTCAAGGTGCTGCCCGGCAAGGACAAGGTCACCAAGTTCCTCGGCACGGGTGAGGCGTTCGCCGGCGGATGGCGGCACGGGCACTACGCCATCCTCGTCTGGTTCCAGTACAAGGACGGGCACGCGCCGAGCAAGAACGAGGCGAAGAAACTCAACGCGGCCGCGTTCGGTGTCGCCGACGCGACCGTCACCCCTGCGCTGGAGTCACGGTCGCTGACCGGCAGGCGTCCCTGACCGCAGCCGACAGCCTCGTCGATGGAAGATTTTTTCACCATTTTTCGCGGTAAAACCGGCACGGGACACGCTTGGGAACGCTCATACCCACGTGGCGATCTCCAGCTGTCGCTACGCTGCCGAGTATGCGTGGCCAGGAATCCGGGTCCGAACACGAGCACGAAACCGGTGGTTCGGCCGTACCGGCGACGCCGCCGCCGAGTTTCGGCCGGCCTTCGCCGCACGTGCCGCGGACCGATCACACAGGTGGCGAGCAGCCTTACACCCCTCCGGCGTGGCCGGAGCCGATCTCTCCCGCACCCCCGGTGGAGCAACCGTGGACGGTTCCCGACGACGGAGCGGCACCCTACGACTGGCTGGCCGACACCGGAAGCGGCCTCCCCGGTCCTGATTCCCCAAGCATCCCGCCGCCCGTCCCGGTCACGCCGGAAGCCGCCCCGGGCGCTTCACCGCCCGGCTCCACCGCCCCGATGACCGCTCCCGACGTGCTCGCGACCGATCTCCCCATGCCGCGGCACGCGGGCCCCGGGAGCCCCGAGGACCCAGCGGGCCCTGCGGGGAGCCCCTCCTCCCCCGCCGAGCGGGAGGAGCGGCCCTGGGCGAGCCCCCCGATCGGCGGGGAGGCCGCGACGCCCCCGGCCCCCGTACCGCTGGACGACCCGCCGCTTCCCGGCGCGCCCGTGCCGCCGGATGCCCCCGCCTGGCAGCCGCCCCCGGCCTTCACCGCCGCCGCGGCGGGTATGCACGTGTGGCCGTCCCCGGCCTCCGGGGCCTCGGACAACCCGCCGTGGCCCGCCGCCACGGGCGAGCCCGTCGGCGAGTCGGCGTGGCCGGAGCCCGAGGAGCCGTCCCGCCCCCGCGAGCCCGGCGACGTCGCCGTCTGGCCGCCGCACCTCGCGGCCCAGGGACCGGACGAGGAAGGCGGAGAGGACACCGTCAAGGTCCGCGTGCCCATGTCCGCCGGACCGGAGGGGCAGGACGGCGCGCCGGCCCAGCACGTCGACGCGCCGGCGCCGCCCGACGTTCCGGCCCCGCAGGCTCCCGCCGTACGGCCGGAGCCGTACGCCTCCGCCCCGGCCACGCCCCCGGTCGGGTTCCCCGCCGGCGATCCGCCCCTGGGACCCGCGTGGTCCGCGGGACCCGGCATGCCCCCCACCGCGCCCCCACCCGGCAACCCGCCCCAGGGACCCGCATGGTCCGCGAGGCCCGGCATGCCCCCCACCGCGCCCCCGCCCGACGCCCCGCCCCCGGGGCCCGCATGGTCCGGGGAGCCGGGCGTGTCCGCGCCGACTCCCGGTCCGATCTCGGCCGATCACCCGACTCCGCCGGGCGGCATCCCGGTGGTCTCCCCTCCGGTCCCGATCCCGGTCCCTCCGGCTCCGCTCGCTCCGGGACCGCCCGGGGGGCGGCCACCGCGCTCCGGCCCCGGCGGTCCGGCGCCGGAGCACACCGCTCTCCTTCCGTCACCGGCCCCCGCGACCGGTCCCCCGGGTGCTCCCGGCGTCCGCCCGGTCAGAGGCAAGGCCGCGACCGTCCTGGCCGCGGCGGCCGTGGCGATCGTGGTGGGAGGCATCGGCACCGGCGCCTTCCTGGCCTACCGCTCGTCGGGCTCCGAGAAGACCACCGGCGCCGCCACGAGCGCCCCCGCCGTCACCGGCGGGCCCACCGACGGACCGGCGAGCTCGCCCGCCGAGCCGTCCCCGGCCAGTACCACGATGCTCAACTCCGAGCTGACCGACCCGGGCAAGATGACCTTGACCGACGCCTTCAGAAAGAAGGTCACCATCGGCGGGACCACCTTCACCCGGGTCAAGACCCACCTGACCCAGGACTGCGAGAAGGCCGCCTCGGGCGGGTTCGCCACCGCGCTGCGCAGGGAGGAGTGCCGCCGCGTGCTGCGGGCCACCTACGTGGACAGCCAGAAGAAGTACGCCGTGACCACGGGCGTCGCGGTGCTGCCCACCAGGGAGTCGGCCGTCGCCGCCGACCAAGCCAAGAACCTGGAGCGCAACCTGTGGTTCCGCGGCCTGCCCGGCTCCCCCGGCAGCGGGGCCGAGCGCGTGCACATCGCGGGCGGCTACGCGGCGGGACTGGTGTGGGGCCGCTACATCGTGTTCAGCTACGCGACCTTCGCCGACGGGCACACCCCCACCGCGAAGGAGAAGGGCCTCGGCAAGGTCAGCGGTGCCTTCCGCGACCAGACCGCCAAGGTCGTCGAACGCCGCGTGACCGGCTGAACCGCGAAGGCTACCGGGCGGGGGCGTCGGCGCAGACGGTGTCTTCGGCGGGCAGGACGCCGTCGAGCAGGTAGCGGCCGACGGCGTCGTCGACGCAGGCGTTGCGGGTGGCGGTGAACACCCCGGACACCAGATGACGGAAGGCGCCACGCACGGTGACCATGCGCGAGCCGCTCAGGGCCCGGTGCATCGCCCGCTGTCCCGGATAAGGGGTCTTGGGGTCGCCGGAGGCCCCGACGATCAGCGCCGGGACGTCGTTGCGGATCCGGGTGGGAGGTTCGGCCGCAGAGGCCGGCCAGAACGCGCACGGCAGGTTCATGGCGCGGGTCAGCGGCCCGAACAGGGGCTCGTCGGCGCGGTGGGCCTGGATGTCGCGGTAGTAGGCATCGACATCGCGGGAGGCGGGTCCGTCCGCGCAGGTGATCGCCATCCGTGCGCTGCCGGCTCCGTCGGTCTCCGGTGAGGACAGGTAGGCCAGTCCTTCCTCCAGGGAGGGGGCCGAGGTGATCTCGGCTCCGCGGGCGGCGTCGTCGAGGACCTGAAGATCGGCGGCCAGGGCGGCGTAGGCCTGCTCGCTGTCTCGGCCCAGGCTCAGCAGCAGGATCGCCGGGAAGACGTGGGTGTCGACCCGGTAACGGCCGATGCGCAGCGGGGTGCGGGCGGCGGCCCGGTCGATACGGCCGACGGTGGCCAGGACCCGGGCGGTGGTGGAGCCCAGGCGGTAGCGGCCGTGGTGGCGGGCGGCCCAGCCGGCCCACTCCTTGAGCGCCTTGGCCAGGTACGGTCCCATCGGGCGGGCGTAGCCGGGTCCGGCGGCGGCGGGGTCCAGGGCGCTGTCCAGGACGAACCGGTCGGCGCGGGCGGGGAACAGCTGCATGTAGACCGCGCCCAGGTAGGTGCCGTACGAACCGCCGAGGTAGGACAGTTTCGGCTCGCCCAGGGCGGCGCGGATGAGGTCCATGTCGCGAGCGGTGGCGCGGGCCGAGGCGTGCGGCAACATCTCCCGCAGCCCCGCGCAGCGCGAGGCCAGGTCCTGGGCCTGGGCGGCGATCCGGTCGAAGCCGCGCCGGTCGTGGCCGGTCGAGCGCACGTAGTCGCCGATGGGCCAATGGCAGTTCAGCGGGGTGCTGCGCCCGGTGAAGCGGGGGTCCATGCCGATCAGGTCGTAGCGGGCCGCCAGCGTGGGCATCGTGGCCTTCAGCAGCGGCGCGTAGATCCTTCCGGGGTCGCCGGGGCCGCCGGGGTTGATCAGCAGTGCTCCGCGCCGGCGTCCGGGGTCGGTGGCCCGCAGCCGGGAGATCGCGACCTCGATGGCGGGCCCGTCGGGGCGGGCGTGGTCCAGCGGGACGGTGACCTCGGCGCAGCGCGCCCCGGCGGCCTCCAGCTGGGCGCCGATCGCGTCATCGGGGCCGGTCCGGCAGTCGTGCCAGGTGATCTTCTGTTGCTCGAACCGGGCGAGCCCGCCGTCCGGGCCGGGCTGCCGGGCTCCGGAGGCGGCCAGGGCACTCGCGCCCCCGGCCGAGGCGAGCAGCGCGACGGCGGCGGCGGTGGCGGTGACGGCGGCCATGGAGATCTTTCTCATGGAGATCAGCGTCGCGGCCGGGCCGCACGGCCCGCATCGGCCATCAAGCCGATCGAGGAGCCGCACGTCTCGGCCGTTCGGCCAGAGCGCCGGTCATATCCGAGGTCACTCCCCCAGGGTGCGCACCCGGCGGGTCGCCGCTGCCCGCCGGGCCAGTTCCGCCGCCTCCGGGTAGCGCACCTCCTCCAGGCAGAGTCCGTGCGCCGGGGCGACATGCACCCTGGAGTCCCGTACGGCTCCCGCCAGCACCTGGCCCGGCCACTCGACCGGCAGGCGGCCCTCCCCCACCGCGAGCAGCGACCCGACCAGTGCCCGCACCATCGAGTGGCAGAACGCGTCGGCGACGACGGTCGCCACGAGGAGGCCGTCCTCTCGGACCCAGTCGAGCCGCTGGAGCTCGCGGATGGTCGTCGCGCCCTCTCTCTTTCTGCAGAACGCCGCGAAGTCGTGTTCGCCGGTCAGGCGGGTCGCGGCCGCGTTGAGCCTGTCGAGGTCGAGAGGGCGGGCGTACCAGACGACCTCGTGGCGGCGGAGCGGGTCCACGCCGCCGGGAGCGTCGCAGACCCGGTAGGCGTATCGGCGGGACATCGCCGAGAAACGTGCGTCAAAGCCCTCCGGCGCCACCGTAACGCGATAAATCCTGACATCTGGGTCCAGGATGCCCGCCAGCCTCCTGCGAAGGACGTCGAGGCGCTCAGCGATTCCGCCCTCCGCCTCCTGCCCGGGGGACGGGCCGCGCCCGCGGCGGTTCTCCAGGACCAGGAGCGCGTCGGACTCCACGTCCAGATGGGCCACCTGTCCCCGCGCGTGGACCCCGGCGTCGGTCCGCCCGGCCACCGTCAGCGAGGGCGGTCCGGCGAGCCGCAGGGCCTTGGCGAGCGCTTCCTCGATCTCCCCCTGGACCGTGCGCCTACCGGGCTGCCGGGCCCAGCCGGAGAAGTCGGTGCCGTCGTAGGCGAGATCCAGGCGCAGCCGTACCACGATGTTCCTCCCGGAGAACGCGAAGCGGGCCCGGCACCCCAGATGCGGGGATGCCGGGCCCGTTCACACGGCCTGACGGATCAGGCGTTGTCCTTCTTGGCCTCGGTCTCCTCGGCGGGAGCCTCGGCGGTCTCCTCAGCCGGAGCCTCCGCGGTCTCCTCGGCGGGAGCCTCGGTGGCCTCAGCGGCCTCGGTCTCCTCGGCCGGAGCCTCGGACACGACCTTGGTCTTCTCGTCGACCGGGGTCGCCACGGTCTCCTTGGGGGAGGCCGGCGCCTTGGAGACGCTGACCTGGTTCAGGGCCTCGGTGACCAGCTCGATGACCGCCATGGGGGCGGAGTCGCCCTTGCGCTGACCGATCTTGGTGATCCGGGTGTAACCGCCGGGACGCTCGGCGAACGTCGGGGCGATCTCGGTGAAGAGGTGGTGGACGACGCTCTTGTCACGGACGACCGTCAGCACCTGGCGACGGTTGTGCATGTCGCCCTTCTTCGCCTTGGTGATCAGCTTCTCCGCCAGCGGGCGCAGGCGCTTGGCCTTCGCCTCGGTGGTCTTGATCCGGCCGTGCTGGAAAAGCTGAGTGGCGAGGTTCGACAGGATCAGCTTCTCGTGGGCCGGGCTGCCGCCGAGACGGGCACCCTTGGTGGGCCTGGGCATTTCTCGTTCTCCTTGAGAGTTAACCTGCCCCGGCCGTATCAGGTACCGGAGTCAGGCCGCGGGAGTCGCAAGCGGCTCCCGCGTTACCGAAACCCCTCCGAAGAGGGACTTTGCGCCGGGGACGGGAACCGCGAGGGATTCCCGTCCTGCCGGACGTCCCCGGACGCGGCGATGCCCGCCGGGGTCGCGGGGGCGCAGCCCCCGCGAGGTCAGTACTGCTCGGTCTCGACGTACGCGCTGTCGTCGTCGTCGTAGCCGCCGCCGGCCACCGAGGTCGGGTCGAACCCGGGCGGGGAGTCCTTGAGCGCGAGCGACATCTCGTGCAGCTTCTGCTTGACCTCCTCGATGGACTTCGCACCGAAGTTGCGGATGTCCAGCAGGTCCTGCTCGCTGCGGGCGACGAGCTCACCCACGGTGTGGATGCCCTCGCGCTTGAGGCAGTTGTAGGAGCGGACGGTGAGGTTCAGCTCCTCGATCGGCAGCGCCAGGTCGGCGGCCAGGGCCGCGTCCGTCGGCGACGGGCCGATGTCGATGCCCTCGGCCTCGACGTTCAGCTCGCGGGCCAGGCCGAACAGCTCGACCAGGGTCTTGCCGGCGGAGGCCACCGCGTCCCGCGGCTTCATGCTCGGCTTGGTCTCGACGTCCAGGATCAGACGGTCGAAGTCGGTGCGCTGCTCGACACGGGTCGCCTCGACCTTGTAGGTGACCTTGAGCACCGGGGAGTAGATCGAGTCGATCGGGATGCGGCCGATCTCCTGGCCGGGCTGCTTGTTCTGCGCGGCGGAGACGTAGCCGCGACCGCGCTCGACGGTGAGCTCCATCTCCAGCTTCGCCTTGCCGTTCAGCGTGGCGATGCGCAGCTCGGGGTTGTGCACCTCGACACCGGCCGGAGGCGCGATGTCGGCGGCGGTGACGTCGCCGGGACCCTGCTTGCGCAGGTACATCACCACGGGCTCGTCGTGCTCGGAGGAGACGACCAGCTCCTTGAGGTTCAGGATGATGTCGGTGACATCCTCCTTGACCCCCGGGACGGTCGAGAACTCGTGCAGCACGCCCTCGATGCGGATGCTGGTCACGGCCGCGCCCGGGATGGACGACAGCAGCGTGCGCCGCAGCGAGTTGCCGATGGTGTAGCCGAAGCCGGGCTCCAGCGGCTCGATGATGAACCGGGACCGGTTCTCCTCGAGGTTCTCCTCGAGGAGGGTGGGACGCTGAGCGATCAGCATGTGGGTTCTCCCCTGGCCGTGCGGCGCCCGCTATTTGACGCCGCTCGATAACAACAGCATAGGTGCCGTACGGCGAACCGTACGGCACCTTGCGAGAGCACTACTTGGAGTAGAGCTCGACGATCAGCTGCTCCTGGACCTGCGTGTCGATCTGCTGGCGGACCGGCAGCTGGTGGACCAGGACGCGCATGGACTCCGGCGCGACGCCCAGCCAGGCCGGGAACGTCCGGTCGCCGGCGGTGGCGCGGGCCACCTCGTAGGGCAGGAGGTTGCGGGACTTCTCGCGGACCTCGATGATGTCGTGCTCGCGGACGCGGTACGACGGGATGTCGACCTTCTTGCCGTTCACCAGGATGTGGCCGTGACGGACCTGCTGGCGGGCGGCGTCGCGGGACTCCGCGAAACCGGCGCGGTAGATCACGTTGTCGAGACGGCTCTCCAGGATCTGGAGGAGGTTCTCACCGGTCTTACCGGCCTTGCGGTTGGCTTCCTCGTAGTAGTTGCGGAACTGCTTCTCGAGGACGCCGTAGATGCGGCGGGTCTTCTGCTTCTCACGAAGCTGGAGCTGGTACTCAGACTCCTTCGGACGGCCGCGGCCGTGCTCACCCGGCGGGTAAGGACGGATCTCGATGGGGCACTTCGCGGACTCGCACTTCTTGCCCTTGAGGAAAAGCTTGACCTTCTCCCGGCGGCAGAGCTTGCAGTCCGCACCCGTGTAACGAGCCATTTCTCTCTATCTCCTGGGCGTCAGACGCGACGGCGCTTGGGCGGACGGCAACCGTTGTGCGGAACGGGGGTGACGTCCTGGATGGAACCGACCTCGAGACCGGTCGCCTGCAGCGAGCGGATCGCGGTCTCCCGGCCGGAGCCGGGACCCTTGACGAAGACGTCGACCTTGCGCATGCCGTGCTCCATGGCGCGGCGGGCGGCGTTCTCGGCGGCCATCTGCGCGGCGAACGGGGTGGACTTACGGGAGCCCTTGAACCCGACGTGGCCGGCGCTGGCCCAGGAGATCACGTTCCCGTTCGGGTCGGTGATCGAAACGATCGTGTTGTTGAACGTGCTCTTGATGTGGGCGTGCCCGTGAGCGACGTTCTTCTTTTCCTTGCGGCGCACCTTCTTCGGGGCGCCCTGACGGCTCTTAGGAGGCATTGCTTGCCTTCACTCCTGAGGTCTTCGGTCCTGCGGCTGCGCGGACTACTACTTCTTGCCGGGCTTCTTCTTGCCGGCCACGGTCTTCTTCTTGCCCTTGCGGGTGCGTGCGTTGGTCTGCGTGCGCTGACCGTGCACGGGGAGGCCGCGGCGGTGCCGGATGCCCTGGTAGCACTGAATCTCGATCTTGCGACGGATGTCGGCCTGGACCTCGCGGCGGAGGTCACCCTCGATCTTGAAGTTGGCCTCGATGTAGTCACGCAGCGGCACGAGCTCTTCGTCCGTGAGCTGGTGGACCCGGAGGTCGCCGCTGATGCCGGTGGCCTGCAGGGTCTCGAGCGCGCGGGTGCGGCCGATTCCGTAAATGTAGGTGAGAGCGATCTCCAGCCGCTTGTCGCGGGGGAGGTCGACGCCAACCAGGCGAGCCATGGTCGGGCATTCTCCTTCGTTGTGGCGGAGGTCCTGCGCTTCACTGCCCCTCCCCATGCCCGGGGTGAGGGCCCCGGCCTCCGACCGGGGGTCTCCCGCGGGGTACGGCCCTGCGGGGCCGCCTGCGCGGGTGTGGAACGCGATTACTGTGCTGCGGCCTCACATGGATCGAGCCCGCCTCGTGGAGCGGACTCTGTGTAAGACCGGATTCCTGCGACTAGCCCTGACGCTGCTTGTGGCGCAGGTTGTCGCAGATCACCATGACGCGACCGTGCCGGCGGATCACCTTGCACTTGTCGCAGATCTTCTTGACGCTCGGCTTGACCTTCATAGTCCTTAGTCGTCCCTCAGACGCTTACTTGTATCGGTAGACGATCCGCCCACGACTCAGGTCGTAGGGGCTCAGTTCGACGACAACCCGGTCGTCGGGAAGGATGCGGATGTAGTGCATGCGCATCCGCCCGCTGATGTGGGCCAGGACCTTATGGCCGTTGTCGAGCTGCACCCGGAACATCGCGTTCGGGAGCGACTCAACCACAGTGCCCTCGATCTCGATGGCGCCGTCCTTCTTGGCCATGTCCCTCGCGTTTCACTGATCGGTCGTCTGAGGCTTCGGCACACTAAGCAGCCGCGACCATGCGCCTTACGTGAGAGCGGCGGTAGCGACACCGCAAAGGCGCAATGGTCATAGTGAACCGAAGAAGGAGTGTACGGCACCGAGCGATGAAATGCGAAACAGACGGCCGGTACCTTGGCACACCCACAATCCAGGATACCCCCCGTCCGTGGATGGGCGCGCGGCGCGCCGACCGATTCCCCTGCCCCGATCGGCGAGCCGTCCGGCGCCGGGCAACCGGAGAGCCCGCCGGTGACCTGGTCACCGGCGGGCTCTTCGAAGTCGGCTTCCCCCCGTGGACCGTCCCTCCGCCTCAGCGGAGGTCCGGCATATCGGGTTTAGAAGGCGTCGCCCCAGTTACCGCAGTCGTCGAAGCGGCTGTCGCCCTCGCAGACGCGGATCTTGAAGTCGTCGAAGCCGTTGCTCTTCTTGAAGCCGCCGAACTTGTCGAAGTGACGGAAGCCCTTGGTCTTGTAGTACTTGGTGTGGTGACCGAACTTGTCGTGCCAGCGGAACCACACGTAGCTGTAGTCGTTGTCGCGGTCACGGTCGACCAGGTCGCCGAAGAACCAGTAACGCCCGTCCTTCTTGTACCAGTAGCCCTTGAAGTAGGACCGCTTGCCGAAGCTCTCACCCTTGCCGTACTTCGAGTAGTACGGGCCGAAGAAGTGCTTCTTCGGGGCCTGCGCCTGCTGGGCGGCGGAGCTGTCGGCGGTCGCGGTCACGGTGGCGGCCTGGGCCGGCGTGGCGGCCAGACCGGCGGCCAGGGCGCCGGCGAGAGCGGTGCCGACGAGAGCGGTACGGATCTTGCTCATTTGCTGCTTCCTCCTGTGAAGGGGTCCTGCTGTTCGGACACCGCTCACGTTAGGAAGATTCAAGCTGCCTTTCTGCGGAGGAATGCACACTTACCCCCGAGCGTGCACTATTACGATTTCTCGTCCCAGCCCATCTTCGTCGCGATGGTGCCGACCAGCAGAACCGCCCCCCACGGGCCCATCACCCACAGCGGCCAGGGGTACGGGAAGTCGAAGCCGTCCGCCGCTCCGATGATGAACCAGATCACCCAGTTGATCGCGCTGGCCACCGCCCAGAAGGACCAGTGATCGATCAGGTCCTTGCGCTTCTTGCGCTCCGCGAGCTCCTTCTTGCTCCGCTCCTCCGCGGCGTCGGGGAGGCTGCGCAGGTCCACACCCGGCAGGTCGGAGGTGAGGGTGGCGAGCTCGCCGTACGTCCTGCTCGAGTAGAGCCGCTCCAGCCGCTCGTCGAACTCCTCGACGGTCAGGCGCCCCTGCGCGTAGTGCTCACGCAGCACCGAGGCGACCTTGTCCCTGTCTCCGTCGGACGCTCGCATATCTGGACTCGCCGCCATCGTCACCCACATCCGCTCACCGCAGCGGGCCGGTCACTCCCGGCTCGCACCGTCACCCAGCAGGTCGGCAAGCCGCTCTTTCCCCCCGTCAAGAGCGGTCAGGACCCACGGTCCATTATGTGTCACGGCGACGCTGTGTTCGAAGTGCGCGGAGGCCTTTCCGTCGATCGTGACGACCGTCCAGTCGTCGGCCAGCACCTTGGTGCGGTCGGTGCCCAGGTTGACCATCGGCTCGATCGCGAAGCACATGCCCGGCTCGAACTGCGGCCCCTTTCCGGGCTTGCCGTAGTTGGCGACCCAGGGATCCATGTGCATCTCGGTGCCGATGCCGTGTCCGCCGTACTCCTTCGGGATGCCGTAGCGCCCCTGGGCACGGATGTACCTCTCCACCTCGTAGCCGATGTCGGACAGGTGGCGGCCCACCGTGAGCGCGGCGATCCCGCGCCACATGGCCTCCTCGGTGACCCGCATCAGCTCGGTCAGCGCGGGATCCACCTCGCCGACCGGGACGGTGATCGCCGAGTCTCCGTGCCAGCCGTCGAGGATCGCGCCGCAGTCGATGGAGATGACGTCACCCTCACGCAGCGCACGCCGGTCGCTCGGGATGCCGTGGACGACCTCGTCGTTGACGGACGCGCAGATCGTGGCGGGGAAGCCCTGGTACCCCTTGAAGGAGGGGATGGCGCCCTCGTCCCTGATGGCCTTCTCCGCGATCGCGTCGAGGTCCAGCGGGGTCATGCCGGGCTGCACGCTCTCCCGGAGCAGCTGCAGCGTCCGGCCGACCACCAGGCCCGCGGCCCGCATCTTCTCCAGCTGCTCGGGCGTCTTGACTTGAATCCCGTGCCGCTTCTTCTTGAACACGTCCACACCCCCGGGTGATAAATGGGCGACTTTAAGCACAATTCCCCTGATTGTGCCGCAGTACCTGCCCCAACGACAGCACGCCACCCATGAGGGAACCCATGGGTGGCGTGCCGGTGAAGTTCGCCGGGCCGCTAGCCGATATAGGGCGCCAGGGCCTCCATCGCGCGACCGGTGACCTCTTCCACCGGACCCGCCGCGTCCACGCCGACCAGGATCTCCTCGTCCGCGTAGAAGGTGATGAGCGGAGCGGTCTGCTCCTGGTAGACCTCCAGCCGGCGCCGGACGGTCTCCTCCTTGTCATCATCCCGCTGGTAGAGGCTGCCGCCGCAGGCGTCGCAGACGTCGTCCTTCTTGTCGTCGAAGTCGACGTGCCAGATGCGGCCGCACTGGCTGCAGGTCCGGCGACCGGCGAGGCGGCGGACCACCTCGTCCTCGTCGACCACGAGCTCCAGGACGATGTCCAGGGCGACGCCGAACTCCGCGAGCATCTTCTTCAGGATCTCGGCCTGGGGCACGTTCCTGGGGAAGCCGTCGAGCAGGAAGCCGTCCTGCGCGTCGTCCTCGGAGAGGCGGTCACGGACCATGGCGATGGTGACCTCGTCGGGCACGAGGTCGCCTCGGTCCATGTATTCCTTGGCAAGCTTGCCGAGCTCCGTACCGCCCGAGACGTTGGCACGGAAGATGTCACCTGTCGAGATTTTCGGGATGGACAGGTTCGATGCGATGTACTGGGCCTGCGTCCCCTTACCCGCTCCGGGGGGCCCCACCAGGACGAGACGCACTACTTCAGGAAACCTTCGTAGTTGCGCTGCTGGAGCTGGCTCTCGATCTGCTTCACGGTGTCAAGACCGACACCCACCATGATCAGAATGCTCGTCCCTCCGAACGGGAAGTTCTGACTCGCCCCGACGAGTGCCAGCGCGACGATCGGCACCATGGAGATCAGGCCCAAATAGAGCGATCCGGGAGCCGTCAGACGCGAGAGTACGTAGCTGAGGTACTCGGCCGTGGGGCGCCCCGGGCGGATACCCGGGATGAAACCACCGTACTTCTTCATGTTGTCGGCGACCTCAACGGGGTTGAAGGTAATCGACACGTAGAAGTAGGTGAAGAACACGATCAGCAGGAAGAACGTGATCATGTACGCGGGGGTGTCGCCGGTGACCATGTTCTGGTTGATCCACTGCACGATCGCGTTCGGCTCTTCCTGCGTGTTGCTGAAGAGCGTGGTGACCAGCTGCGGGAGGTAGAGCAGCGAAGAGGCGAAGATGACCGGGATGATGCCGGCCTGGTTCACCTTCAGGGGGATGTAGGTGGACGTCCCGCCGTACATCCGGCGGCCGACCATGCGCTTGGCGTACTGCACCGGGATGCGGCGCTGCGCCTGCTCGACCATGACGACCAGGGCGATCATCGCGATACCCACGGCCATCACCACGGCGAAGACGAAACTGCCCTTGGTCTGGGCGATGCGCAGGAGCTCGGCCGGGAAGACCGCGATGACCTGCGTGAAGATCAGGATGGACATGCCGTTGCCGACGCCGCGGTCGGTGATGAGCTCGCCCAGCCACATGACGACGGCGGTGCCGGCGGTCATCGTCAGCACCATCGTGATGATGGCGAAGACGTTGTCCTTGTCCAGCAGGACGTCCTGGCGGCACCCGGGGAAGAGCTGCCCGCTGCGCGCCAGCGCGATGAAGGCGGTCGACTGCAGGATCGCCAGGCCGACGGTGAGGTAACGGGTGTACTGCGTGATCTTCGATTGGCCGGCCTGGCCCTCCTTCTTGAGGGCTTCCAGACGGGGAATGACCACGACGAGCAGCTGGAGGATGATGCTCGCGGTGATGTACGGCATGATGCCGAGCGCGAACACCGACAGCTTCAGCAGTGCGCCACCGCTGAACAGCTGCACCATCCCGTAGATGTTGCTCGAACTGCCTGCCTGCGCGTCCTTGAGGCACAGGGCGATGTTCTCGGTGTGCACACCCGGAGTGGGGAGCACCGAACCGAGACGGAACAGGG
Organism: Planobispora rosea; assembly: GCF_014648175.1. Lineage (GTDB taxonomy): Bacteria > Actinomycetota > Actinomycetes > Streptosporangiales > Streptosporangiaceae > Planobispora > Planobispora rosea. The sequence goes on along the minus strand of NZ_BMQP01000022.1, from coordinate 40,829 downwards.
CGATGATGCCCAGAGTGAAGAGCAGCTTCTTACGCAGGTCCGGCGTACGGAACGCTCGGGTAAACGCGGTCAGCACGGTCCCTCCTGCGCGCCTGAAAGGCGAGGTCGGTCAGCGATGGGGCGGGGGTGGTCCATCTTGCTATCTCAAGTCAACGAGCCCGTGGAATGTGAGTTGACACTCACTGTCCAGCGAACTCTAACGCACCACGGGCGCGAGAGCCCATTGCGGGCTCTCGCGCCTCGTGTCATGCCTACAGCTCGGAGACGGAGCCCCCGGCAGCGGTGATCTTCTCCTTGGCACTGGCGGAGAAGGCGTGCGCCTGCACGTTCAACGCCACGGAGATGTCACCGGTTCCCAGGACCTTCACCAGCTGGTTCTTGCGGACCGCGCCCTTGGCGACCATCGTCTCGACGGTGACGTCGCCACCCTCGGGGAACAGCTCGCCGAGCTTGTCCAGGTTGACGACCTGGTAGGTCGTCTTGAACGCGGCGTTGGAGAAGCCCTTCATCTTGGGCAGACGACGCTGGAGCGGGACCTGGCCGCCCTCGAAGCCGAGGGGAACCTTGCTCCGGGACGTCGTGCCCTTGGTGCCACGGCCGGCGGTCTTGCCCTTGGACGCCTCGCCGCGGCCCTTGCGGACCTTCGACTTGTTGGCGCCGGGAGCCGGACGCAGGTCGTGGAGACGGAGCGGAGTGTTCTCAGACATGTCTAGTCGACCTCTTCCACGGTGACGAGGTGCGACACCACGGAGACCATGCCGCGGATCTCCGGGCGGTCCTCCTTGACGACGACGTCACCGATTCGCTTCAGACCGAGCGAGCGCAGCGAGTCACGCTGGTTCTGCTTGCCACCGATCTTCGAGCGGACCTGGGTGATCTTCAGACGCGCCATCGGCTAGCTCACCGCCTTCGCCGCCGCGGCCTCGGCGAGACCCTCGGCGCGAGCCTTGAGCATCGCCTTGGGGGCGACGTCCTCGATCGGCAGGCCGCGGCGGGCGGCGATCTCCTCGGGGCGGCTGAGGCCCTTCAGAGCGGCCACCGTGGCGTGCACGATGTTGATCGGGTTGTCCGAGCCGAGCGACTTGGACAGAACGTCGTGGATGCCGGCGCACTCCAGAACGGCGCGCACCGGGCCACCGGCGATGACACCGGTACCGGGCGAGGCCGGACGGAGGAAGACGACACCCGCGGCCTCTTCACCCTGCACGATGTGCGGGATGGTGCCCTGGATGCGGGGCACCTTGAAGAAGTGCTTCTTGGCCTCTTCGACGCCCTTGGCGATGGCCGCGGGGACTTCCTTGGCCTTGCCGTAGCCGACGCCGACCAGGCCGTTGCCGTCACCGACGACGACCAGGGCGGTGAAGCTGAAGCGACGACCACCCTTCACGACCTTGGCCACTCGGTTGATCTTCACGACGCGCTCGATGTACGAGACGCCCTTGTCAGCGTTGCCACCGCGGCGGTCATCACGACGACCCTCACGCCGCTCGCCACCGGCGGCGCCACCGCGACGCGGAGCTCCAGCCATCAGTGGTTCCTCTTCTCATTCATAAGACGGGCCATCAGTTGTGATCCTCGGGACAGAGTCATCAGAACTCCAGCCCGCCCTCGCGGGCGCTGTCCGCCAGGGCCGCGATGCGGCCCGCGTAGCGGTTGCCACCGCGGTCGAAGACGACGGCGGTGATCCCGGCGGCCTTGGCCCGCTGAGCGAGAAGCTCGCCGACCTGCTTCGCCTTGTCGGTCTTGGCACCATCGGCCGTACGCAGAGCGCTCTCCATGGTGGAGGCGCTGACCAGCGTGTGCCCCTGGGCGTCGTCCACGATCTGCACGAAGAGGTGCCGCGCGGAGCGGTTGACGACCATGCGCGGGCGCACGGCCGTGCCGACCACCTTCTTGCGGACGCGGGTGTGGCGACGGGCCCGCGAGACGGCGCGGGCGGCCGTGTGCTTGCCGAACGCAGTCTTGCCAGCCATGCCTACTTACCAGCCTTTCCGACCTTGCGGCGGACAACCTCGCCCTGGTAGCGCACACCCTTGCCCTTGTACGGGTCGGGCTTGCGCAGCTTGCGGATGTTCGCGGCGATCTCGCCGACCTTCTGCTTGTCGATGCCGTCCACGTGGAACAGGGTCGGCTTCTCGACGCGGAAGGTGACGCCCTCGGGGGCGTCCACGATCACCGGGTGGCTGAAGCCCAGGGCGAACTCGAGCTGAGTCGGGCCCTTGGCCTGCACGCGGTAACCGACACCCACGATCTCCAGGGTCTTCGTGTAGCCCTGGGTCACACCCGTCACCATGTTGGCGATCAGGGTGCGGGACAGCCCGTGCAGCGCACGGACCTTGTTCTCGTCGCTGGGACGCGTGACGGTGACGGCACCGTCCTCGCCCTTGGCGACCTCGATCGGCTCAGCGACCGTGTGAGAAAGCGTGCCCTTCGGGCCCTTGACCGTGACATTCCGGCCGTCGATGGTGACATCGACACCGCCCGGCACGGGGATGGGCAGCCGTCCGATTCGCGACATGCTGTTCTACTCCCCTCTTACCAGACGTAGGCGAGGACTTCCCCGCCCACTCCACGCTTGCCGGCCTGCTTGTCGGTCATGAGACCGGCGGACGTCGAGATGATCGCGACGCCCAGCCCGCCCAGGACTCGGGGCAGGTTGTCCTTCTTCGCATAGACCCGCAGACCGGGCTTGGAAACCCGGCGCAGGCCAGAGAGCGACCGCTCACGGCTCGGCCCGAACTTGAGCTCCACCACGAGGTTCTTTCCGACCTTGGCGTCCTCGACGCTCCAGGCCTGGATGTAACCCTCCTGCTGGAGGATCTCGGCGATGTGCGCCTTGATCTTCGAGTACGGCATCGCCACGGTGTCGTGGTAAGCCGAGTTCGCGTTTCGCAGACGCGTCAGCATGTCTGCGATCGGGTCGGTCATCGTCATGGCCGGTGGCCTTCCTCACCGCGGTTTCCCCAGGGGACCTTCGGTGTGGTCATGGGCGCCGTCAGGCGACGCCCGGTGAATACAACTTCTCGTGTGCGGCTGGCGGCGCGCGGGTCCGGAAGACTCCGGACCCGCGCGGAGACTACCAGCTCGACTTGGTGATGCCGGGCAGCTCGCCCCGGTGCGCCATCTCGCGGAAGCAGATGCGGCACAGGCCGAACTTCCGGTAGACGGCGCGGGGACGACCACAGCGCGAGCACCGGGTGTAGGCCCGGACCTCGAACTTGGCCTTGCGAGCAGCCTTGACCTTGAGCGAAGTCTTCGCCATGATCAGGCCTCCTTGAAGGGGAAGCCGAGGTGCTTCAGCAGCGCCCGGCCCTGGTCGTCGGTCTTGGCGGTGGTCACGACCGTGATGTCCATGCCACGCTGCCGGTCGACCTTGTCCTGGTCGATCTCGTGGAACATGACCTGCTCGGTGAGACCGAAGGTGTAGTTGCCGTTGCCGTCGAACTGCTTCGGCGACAGACCGCGGAAGTCGCGGATACGGGGAAGCGCCAGGGACAGCAGACGGTCCAGGAACTCCCACATGCGGTCGCCGCGCAGCGTGACGTGCGCGCCGATCGGCATGCCCTCGCGCAGCTTGAACTGGGCGATGGACTTACGGGCCCGGACGACGGCCGGCTTCTGGCCGGTGATGGCCGTGAGGTCACGGACGGCGCCCTCGATCAGCTTGGAGTCGCGAGCCGCCTCGCCGACACCCATGTTCACCTTGATCTTGGTGATCGTGGGGATCAGCATGACGTTCTCGAACCCGAACTCCTCCTGCAGCTTCGCGGTGATCTCTTCGCGGTAACGCTGCTTGAGGCGAGGGAGCGTGCGCTCTTCGGAAGTCGCAGTCATCAGTTGTCCTCACCCGTCTTGTCGTCGGCCTTCTTCTCGGCCTTCTTCTCGGCGGGCTTCTCGTCATCCTTGAGCTTCTTGACGTTGCTCACGTGGATGGGGGCCTCCATGGTCTGCACGCCGCCGGTCTTGGCGCCGCGCGGGCCCTGGAGGGTCTCCTTGGAGTGCTTCTTGATCATGTTGACGCCCTCGACCACCACGCGGTCCTCGCGCGGGTAGGCGGCGATCACACGGCCCTTGGCACCCTTGTCCTTGCCGGCGATGACCTGGACCAGGTCACCCTTCTTCACATGCAGCTTCGGCATTTACAACACCTCCGGCGCGAGCGAGATGATGCGCATGAACTTCTTGTCACGCAGCTCGCGGCCGACCGGACCGAAGATACGCGTGCCACGGGGGTCACCGCTGTCCTTGATGATGACCGCCGCGTTCTCGTCGAAGCGGATGTAGGAGCCGTCGGGCCGGCGACGCTCCTTGACGGTGCGCACGACGACAGCCTTGACGACGTCACCCTTCTTGACGGTGCCGCCGGGAATGGCGTCCTTCACCGTGGCGACGATGATGTCGCCGATACCCGCGTAGCGCCGACCCGAGCCACCGAGAACGCGAATGCAAAGGACTTCCTTCGCACCCGTGTTGTCGGCGACCTTGAGTCGCGACTCCTGCTGGATCACGTGTACTCCTGTTTGTCTCGCCGGTTCTCACCCCGCGGGGTGAGCCTTGCGGAACCTACTGTGGGCTTTTTCCCTCGGCGACAGCGTCCGGATGACCGGAGACCGCCGCCGCGGGCGGTGCGGGGGCGGACCCCGTACGGGGAACCCCCACACCCTTGGACACCGTCATGGGGGGTGGAGCGGGCCACCCCCCACGAGGCGCGTTCTTTACTTGGCCTTCTCGAGGATCTCGACGACCCGCCAGCGCTTGCTGGCCGAGAGCGGCCGGGTCTCCATCAGAAGGACGCGGTCGCCCACGCCGCAGCTGTTGGCCTCGTCGTGCGCCTTGTACTTGGTCGTCCGACGGATGACCTTGCCGTACAGGGGGTGCTTGACGCGGTCCTCGACAGCGACGACGACGGTCTTGTCCATCTTGTCACTGACGACCAGGCCCTCGCGGGTCTTGCGGTAGTTCCGCGTGGTCTTCTCAGTTGCCTCAGCCATCGATCGACTCCTTCTCAACCGTCACAATGCCGAGCTCCCGCTCGCGCATCACGGTGTAGATACGGGCGATCTCGCGGCGGACGGCGCGCAGCCGCCCGTGGCTCTCCAACTGGCCGGTCGCGGCCTGGAAGCGGAGGTTGAACAGTTCCTCCTTGGCTTCCTTCAGCTTCTGAACCAGGGTGTCCTGGTCCTCAGCCCGCAGCTCACCGGCGGTCAGGCCCTTAGCCATCACGCCTCACCCACTTCACGCTTGACGAACCGGCACTTCATCGGGAGCTTGTGCATCGCGCGGCGCATGGCCTCGCGGGCCACGGGCTCGGCGACACCGGACAGCTCGAACATGACGCGACCGGGCTTGACGTTGGCGATCCACCACTCCGGCGAACCCTTACCGGAACCCATGCGGGTCTCGGCCGGCTTCTTGGTGAGCGGGCGGTCGGGGTAGATGTTGATCCACACCTTGCCGCCACGGCGGATGTGCCGGGTCATGGCGATACGAGCCGACTCGATCTGGCGGTTGGTCACGTAGGAGTGCTCAAGCGCCTGAATGCCGAACTCGCCGAACACGACGCGGGTGCCGCCCTTGGCGGCGCCGCTGCGGTCGGGCCGGTGCTGCTTGCGGTGCTTGACCCTGCGCGGGATCAGCATGGTCAGCTCCCTTCAGCACCCGGCTGCGCAGCCGGGCCGGTCTCGGGGGCAGCCTGCGAGGCCGCCTCGTTCCTGGGGGCGCGGTCGCCACGGCCACCGCGACGGGGACGGTCGCCACCGGCGCCGCCACCGCGACGGGGACGGTCGGCACCGCCACGACGGTCGTCACGCTCACGACGCTGGCCGGCACGGGCGCCGGCGGCGGCCGCCTCGCGCTCGGCGCGGCTGGTCGGAGCCTCACCCTTGTAGATCCACACCTTCACGCCGATCCGGCCGAAGGTGGTACGGGCCTCGTACAGGCCGTAGTCGATGTCCGCGCGGAGCGTGTGCAGGGGCACGCGGCCCTCGCGGTAGAACTCCGAGCGGGACATCTCGGCGCCGCCCAGACGGCCGGAGCACTGCACCCGGATGCCCTTGGCGCCGCTCTTCATCGCCGACTGCATCGCCTTGCGCATGGCCCGGCGGAACGAGACACGGCTGGACAGCTGCTCGGCCACGCCCTGGGCGACGAGCTGCGCGTCGATCTCAGGGTTCTTGACCTCGAGGATGTTCAGCTGGACCTGCTTCTTGGTCAGCTTCTCGAGGTCACCGCGGATCCGGTCCGCCTCGGCGCCGCGGCGGCCGATGACGATGCCCGGACGGGCGGTGTGGATGTCGACCTGAACCCGGTCGGTGGTCCGCTCGATCTCGACCTTGGAAATGCCGGCCCGCTCCATGCCCTTCTTCAGCATGCGGCGGATCGCCACGTCCTCGGCGACGTACGACTTGTAGAGCTTGTCGGCATACCACCGGCTCTTGAAGTCGGTCGTGATGCCGAGGCGGAACCCGTGCGGGTTGACCTTCTGACCCACTAGCGGGTCCTCCCCTTCGGCTCGCGGGACTCCACGATCACGGTGATGTGGCTCGTCCGCTTGTTGATCCGATAGGCACGACCCTGGGCGCGCGGACGGAACCGCTTCAGCGTCGGGCCCTCGTCGACCCACGCACGGCTCACGAAGAGCGTGTCGCGGTCGAGATTGAAGTTGTGCTCCGCGTTGGCAATGGCGCTGGACAGCACCTTGTACACGGTCTCGCTCGCCGCCTGGGGAGCGAACTGCAGCACGGCCTGCGCCTCCGAAGCGGGCAGCCCGCGAATGAGGTCCACCACACGGCGGGCCTTCATGGGCGTGTGGCGCGCGAACCGCACCTGAGCCCTGGCTTCCATCGCTTACTCCTCTTAACCTTCTGCTTCGTTTAAGGCGCTTACCGCCGGCTGCGGCGGTCTTCCTTGACGTGGCTGCGGAACGTCCGCGTGGGGGCGAACTCGCCGAGCTTGTGACCGATCATCGACTCGGTGACGAACACCGGGACGTGCTTGCGGCCGTCGTGAACGGCGATCGTGTGACCGAGCATGTCGGGCACGATCATGGAGCGCCGCGACCACGTCTTGATGACGTTCTTGGTGCCCTTCTCGTTCTGGGCGTCCACCTTCTTCTGAAGGTGGTCGTCCACGAAGGGGCCCTTCTTAAGACTACGTGGCATTTCGGCTACTCCTACCGCTTCTTCCGCTTGGTCCGACGACGGATGATCAGGCGGTCGCTGGCCTTGTTCGCCGCACGGGTCCGGCCCTCGGGCTTGCCCTTCGGGTTGACCGGGTGGCGACCGCCGGAGGTCTTACCCTCACCACCACCGTGCGGGTGGTCGACCGGGTTCATCGCGACACCGCGGACGGTGGGACGCTTGCCCTTCCACCGCATACGGCCGGCCTTACCCCAGTTGATGTTGCCCTGCTCGGCGTTGCCGACCTGGCCGATGGAGGCCCGGCAGCGGACGTCGACCTGGCGCATTTCGCCGGACGGCATACGCAGCGTGGCGTACTGGCCCTCCTTGGCGAGCAGCTGGATCTGCGCACCGGCGGACCGGCCCAGCTTGGCGCCGCCGCCCGGACGGAGCTCCACCGCGTGGATGAAGGTACCGGTCGGGATGTTGCGCAGCGGGAGGCAGTTGCCCGGCTTGATGTCGGCCGTGGGGCCGTTCTCGATCTTGTCGCCCTGCTTGAGGCCGGTCGGGCAGAGGATGTAGCGCTTCTCCCCGTCGGCGTAGTGCAGCAGCGCGATCCGGGAGGTGCGGTTCGGGTCGTACTCGATGTGAGCGACCTTGGCCGGGATCCCGTCCTTGTCGTGGCGCCGGAAGTCGATGATCCGGTAGGCGCGCTTGTGGCCGCCGCCCTGGTGGCGGGTGGTGACCCGGCCGTGGACGTTGCGACCGCCCTTGCTGTGCAGGGGAGCAAGCAGCGACTTCTCGGGCGTGCTGCGGGTGATCTCGGAGAAGTCCGAGACACTCGAGCCGCGGCGACCCGGGGTCGTCGGCTTGTACTTACGGATGCCCATCTTTTTCGTTCATCCTTCGTCGGTTATTCCGGCCGAATGCCCCTCGCCTCCCGGCGAGGGGCTTCCGACGCGTTACTTACTGGCGAGCGGGGTTCAGCCCTGACCGAAGATGTCGATCCGGTCGCCCTCGACCAGGCTCACGATCGCACGCTTGGTGCTCGGGCGCTGGCCGTAGCCGAACCGGGTCCGCTTGCGCTTGCCCTGGCGGTTGATGGTGTTGACGCTGGCCACCTTGACGCCGAAGATCTGCTCAATCGCGATCTTGACCTGCGTCTTGTTGGCCGTCTTCCGCACCAGGAACGTGTACTTGTTGTGCTCGTCGATCAGGCCGTAGCTCTTCTCGGAGACAACCGGCTTGATGATGATGTCGCGCGGGTCGGCGATCTTCTCCATCAGGCGTCTTCCTTCCCGCTCTTGCTCAGACGCGCGACGACCTTGTCGTACGCCTCCTGAGTGAAGACGACGTCGTCGTAGCAGAGCACGTCGTAGGTGTTGAGCTGCCCCGCGTCCAGCAGGTGGACCTCGGGGGCGTTGCGCAGGCTCAGCCAGGTGAGCTCGTCGCCCTCGTCGACGACGACCAGGACGCTGCGAGCCTGCGTGACCTTGCGCAGCGCCTCGAGGGCCGCCCTGGTCTTGGGGGTGTCGCCGGTGACCAGGCTGCTGACCACGTGAACGCGGCCACCGTTCGCCCGGTCCGACAGGGCGCCGCGCAGGGCGGCGGCCTTCATCTTCTTGGGGGTCCGCTGCGAGTAGTCGCGCGGGACCGGCCCGTGGACGGTGCCACCACCGGTGAACTGCGGAGCGCGGGTCGAACCCTGACGGGCGCGACCGGTGCCCTTCTGGCGGTACGGCTTCTTGCCGCCACCGCTGACCTCACCGCGGGTCTTGGCCTTGTGGGTGCCCTGCCGGCGAGCGGCGAGCTGGGCCACGACCACCTGGTGGATCAGCGGGATGTTGACCTTGGCGCCGAAGACGTCTTCGGGAAGGTCGACCGAGCCGGACTTGGCGCCGCTGGCGTCGAGGACGTCAATGGTGCTCACTTGGCAGCCCCCTTCTTGGCAGCGGTGCGGATGAGGACCAGGCTGCCGTTGGCGCCGGGGACCGCACCCTTGATGAGGATGAGGTTCTTCTCGACATCCACGGCGTGGACCTTCAGGCTCTGGATGGTGGTACGGGCGTTGCCCATCCGACCGGCCATGCGCAGGCCCTTGAAGACGCGACCGGGGGTGGCGCAGCCGCCGATGGAACCCGGCGAACGGTGCTTGCGCTGGGTACCGTGCGAGGCGCCCAGACCGCCGAAGCCGTGCCGCTTCATGACACCGGCGAAGCCCTTGCCCTTGCTCTTGCCCGTCACGTCGACGAACTGACCGGCCTCGAAGGTGTCGGCCAGGACCTCCTGGCCGATGGTGTACTCGCTCGCGTCGTCGGTACGGATCTCCGTGAAGTAACGGCGCGGGGTGATCTCGTGCTTGCGCAGGTAGTCACCGAGCGGCTTGTTGACCTTCCGCGGGTCGATCTGCCCGAAGCCGAGCTGAACGGCGGAGTAGCCGTCCTTTTCCGGGGTGCGGACGCGGGTCACGACGCACGGACCAGCTTCGACGACGGTCACCGGGACCATCCGGTTGTCCGCGTCGAAGACCTGGGTCATGCCGAGCTTCTTGCCCAGGACGCCCTTGATCTGCTTAGCCATGTCTGTGCGTTCCCTCAGAGCTTGATCGAGATGTCAACGCCGGCGGGGAGGTCGAGTCGCATGAGCGAGTCGACCGTCTTCGGCGTCGGGTCGATGATGTCAATCAGCCGCTTGTGCGTGCGCATCTCGAAGTGCTCGCGGCTGTCCTTGTACTTGTGCGGCGAGCGGATGACGCAGTACACGTTCTTCTCGGTCGGCAGCGGAACCGGGCCCGCGACCTTAGCGCCAGTCCGCGTCACCGTCTCGACGATCTTCTTGGCCGAGCTGTCGATGACCTCGTGGTCATAGGCCTTGAGCCGGATGCGGATCTTCTGTCCCGCCATAATGGCCTCGGTGTCCTTCGCTGTCGTCTGAAAAAGTTACGTGCGGCCGGTGGCCGCTATACAGGGGTGGAGTCCGCCTCGCCGTACAGCCCGCGGGTCCGTCCTCGACGTCCCCGCCGCGCCCGGCCCGGCTTCCTCTCCCTTGGATGTCCCACGTAGCAGACGCTGATGGTCTGCGCTTTCTTCCGTGATCTGGCAGTTAGTTCGGTCACTTTCACAGCCGAACCACCTGCGAGATCACGGTTCGTGGGTCGTGCGGGGGACCCTGCGGGGTCCCCGCGCGGTGCGGCGGCCGGCCCCTTGAGGAGGGCCGGCCGCCACTCCGCGGTCGAACTACTTGAGGATCTTGGTGACGCGGCCGGCGCCGACGGTCCGGCCACCCTCACGGATCGCGAACTTGAGGCCTTCCTCCATCGCGATCGGCTGGATGAGCTGGACGGTCATCTCGGTGTTGTCACCGGGCATGACCATCTCGGTGCCCTCGGGCAGGTTCACGACACCGGTCACGTCAGTCGTACGGAAGTAGAACTGCGGACGGTAGTTGTTGAAGAACGGCGTGTGGCGGCCGCCCTCGTCCTTGGACAGGATGTAGACCTGAGCCTCGAACTCGGTGTGCGGGGTGGTCGTGCCCGGCTTGATGATGCACTGGCCGCGCTCGACCTGCTCACGCTTGATGCCGCGGAGCAGCAGGGCCGCGTTGTCACCCGCGTGGCCCTCGTCCAGCATCTTGTTGAACATCTCGATGCTGGTGACGGTGGTCGTGGTCTTCTCGCTCTTGATGCCGATGATGTCGACCTGCTCGTTGACCTTGACGACACCGCGCTCGATACGGCCGGTGACGACGGTTCCACGACCGGTGATCGAGAAGACGTCCTCGATCGGCATGAGGAACGGCTTGTCGGTGTCACGCGGCGGCTCGGGGATGTTCTCGTCCACAGCGTTCATCAGCTCGATGATGCTGTCGGCCCACTTCTCGTCGCCCTCGAGGGCCTTGAGAGCGGAGACGCGCACGACCGGCAGGTCGTCGCCGGGGAACTCCTGAGCCGAGAGCAGCTCGCGGACCTCGAGCTCGACGAGCTCCAGGATCTCCTCGTCGTCCACCATGTCGGCCTTGTTCAGGGCCACGACGATGTAGGGGACGCCGACCTGACGGGCCAGGAGGACGTGCTCCTTCGTCTGCGGCATCGGGCCGTCGGTGGCGGCGACCACGAGGATGGCGCCGTCCATCTGAGCAGCACCGGTGATCATGTTCTTCACGTAGTCGGCGTGACCGGGGCAGTCCACGTGGGCGTAGTGGCGCTTCTCGGTCTGGTACTCGACGTGCGCGATGGAGATCGTGATGCCACGAGCCTTCTCCTCGGGCGCCTTGTCGATCTTGTCGAACGGGGTCGCCTTGTTCAGCTCGGGGTACCGGTCGTGGAGCACCTTGGTGATCGCCGCGGTCAGAGTGGTCTTGCCGTGGTCGATATGCCCAATGGTGCCGATGTTCATGTGCGGCTTGGTCCGCTCGAACTTGGCCTTGGCCACTGTCTGTCTCCTTAGAGATTCTGACTTGACTTTCGTCTTTTCACTCAGGTGGGGGAAGGCCGGCCCCTGACGGGACCGGCCGGCGAGGATTACTCGCCCCGCACCTTCGCGACGATCTCCTTGGCGATGTGCTGAGGCACTTCCGCGTAGGAGTCGAACTGCATGCTGAAGCTCGCCCGTCCCTGCGTCTTGCTACGCAGGTCACCCACGTAACCGAACATCTCAGAGAGCGGTACGAGCGCCTGGACGACGCGGGCGCCGGCACGCTCGTCCATCGCACGGATCTGTCCGCGGCGACCGTTGAGGTCACCGATGACGTCACCCATGTAGTCCTCGGGCGTGGTGACCTCGACGGCCATCACCGGCTCCAGGATTACGGCGTCCGCCTTGCGCGCGGCCTCCTTGAAGGCCATCGAGCCAGCGATCTTGAAGGCCATTTCGGACGAGTCGACCTCGTGGTAGGCGCCGTCCTGCAGGGTGACCTTGACCCCGACCATCGGGTAGCCGGCGAGAACACCGAACTCGGCGGCCTCCTGGGCACCCGCGTCGACCGACGGGATGTACTCCCGCGGAATGCGGCCACCGGTGACCTTGTTCTCGAACTCGTACCCGTCGTTGCCCTCGCCCAGCGGCTCAATGTCAATGATGACCTTGGCGAACTGGCCGGAGCCACCGGTCTGCTTCTTGTGCGTGTAGTCGACCTTCTCCACCTTGCGGCGGATGGTCTCCCGGTACGCCACCTGGGGCCGGCCGACGTTGGCCTCGACCTTGAACTCGCGGCGCATCCGGTCGACCAGGATCTCCAGGTGGAGCTCGCCCATACCCCAGATGACCGTCTGACCGGTCTCCTCATCCCGGCGGACCTGGAAGGACGGGTCCTCCTCGGCCAGCCGCTGGATGGCGGTGCTGAGCTTCTCCTGGTCGCCCTTGGTCTTGGGCTCGATCGCGACGTTGATGACCGGGGCCGGGAACGTCATCGACTCCAGGACGACCGGGTGGGCCGGGTCGCACAGGGTGTCACCGGTGGTGGTGTCCTTCAGCCCCATGACGGCGACGATCTGACCGGCGTGCGCGGACGGGCGCTCCTCGCGCTTGTTCGCGTGCATCTGGTAGATCTTGCCGATCCGCTCCTTCTTGCCCTTCACGGAGTTGATGACCCCGGAACCGGACTCGAGCGTGCCCGAGTAGATGCGGATGTAGGTGAGACGGCCCAGGTGCGGGTCACTCATGATCTTGAAGGCCAGCGCGGAGAAGGGCTCCTTCACATCCGCGTGACGCTCGATGACCTCTTCCTCGTTGTTGACCGCGTGGCCCTTGAAGGCCGGGATGTCGGTCGGCGCGGGGAGGTAGGCGACGATCGCGTCGAGCAGGGGCTGCACGCCCTTGTTCTTGAACGCGGTGCCGGTCAGGACCGGGTTGATGGAACCGGACAGCGTGGCGCGGCGGATGGCCGCGACCAGCTGCTCCTCGGTGGGCTCGACACCCTCCAGGAAGAGCTCCATCAGCTCGTCGTCGTTCTCGGCGACGGTCTCGACGAGCTTGTCACGCCACTCGCGGGCAGCCTCGACGTGGTCCGCCGGGATGTCCACGGTCTCGTACATCTCGCCCTTGGCCGCCTCGGCGCTCCAGAGCAGGCCCTTCATCTTCACCAGGTCGATGACGCCCTTGAAGCCGGCCTCGACGCCCCAGGGAAGCTGGATGACCGCGGGAGTCGCGTTCAGCCGGCTGACCATCATGTCGACGCAGCGGTGGAACTCCGCGCCGACCCGGTCCATCTTGTTGACGAAACAGATGCGGGGCACGTTGTAGCGGTCAGCCTGACGCCACACCGTCTCGGACTGCGGCTCGACACCCGCCACACCGTCGAACACGGCGACGGCGCCGTCGAGGACGCGCAGCGAACGCTCGACCTCGATGGTGAAGTCGACGTGACCCGGCGTGTCGATGATGTTGATCGTGTGGCCGAGCCATTCACAGGTGGTGGCAGCGGAGGTGATGGTGATACCACGCTCCTGCTCCTGCTCCATCCAGTCCATCGTGGCTGCGCCCTCGTGGACCTCACCGATCTTGTAAGTGATACCGGTGTAGAACAGGATGCGCTCGGTCGTCGTGGTCTTGCCCGCGTCGATGTGGGCCATGATGCCGATGTTTCGGACCTTGGCCAGGTCAAGCGTGGTGGCCACTTCTCTCGCGTCCTCGTCGTCTCGTGGAACCCGCTGTTACCAGCGGTAGTGGGCGAAGGCCTTGTTGGACTCGGCCATCTTGTGGGTGTCCTCGCGCTTCTTGACCGAAGCGCCGAGGCCGTTGCTGGCGTCGAGCAGTTCGTTCATCAGGCGCTCGGTCATGGTCTTCTCGCGGCGGGCGCGGGAGTACTGCACCAGCCAGCGCAGGGCCAGGGTGGTGCTGCGCGCGGCGCGCACCTCGACCGGGACCTGGTAGGTCGCACCGCCGACGCGGCGGCTGCGGACCTCAAGGGTGGGCTTGACGTTGTCCAGAGCGCGCTTCAGCGTGACGACCGGGTCGTTGCCGGTCTTGTCGCGGCATCCCTCAAGGGCGCCGTAGACGATCGACTGCGCGATCGAGCGCTTGCCGTCCAGGAGCACCTTGTTGATGAGCGCGGTGACCAGCGGCGAGTTGTGGACAGGGTCGGGCGTGAGCTGACGACGGCCAGGAGAACCCTTGCGAGGCATTCTTACTTCTCCTTCTTCGCGCCGTAACGGCTACGGGCCTGCTTGCGGTTGCGGACACCCTGGGTGTCGAGCGAGCCGCGGATGATCTTGTAGCGAACACCCGGCAGGTCCTTCACACGACCACCACGGACGAGCACGATGCTGTGCTCCTGGAGGTTGTGACCGACACCCGGGATGTAGGCCGTGACCTCGATGCCGTTGGTGAGCCGGACACGCGCCACCTTGCGGAGCGCGGAGTTCGGCTTCTTGGGGGTCGTGGTGTAAACGCGCATGCAGGTGCCGCGTCGCTGAGGGCTGGCCTTGAGCGCCGGGGTCTTGGTCTTTGTGACCTTGTCCTGGCGGCCCTTGCGGACCAGCTGCTGAATAGTGGGCACTACATCTCCGTTTCGTGCCTTGGCCGGTAAACGTCCGTCAGAGCCGAGGCCGCAGCGTGCCTCGTCTCAGGTTTCTTGCTTTTTGCAGGTACTGCCGGTGTCATGACCTGCTGTTATCTCTCCATCGCCGACCCACGCAGTCGGGCGTGTCGCGCTTAATGGAAGCACACTCGCCCTGAGTAGACTCCAGGAAGAGACCATGCTGAACTCCGCCAGTCTACCTGCCTGAATATCTACCTGCCTGAATACCCGGCTAGGCGCAGCTCGGAGCCCATGACCGTGGTCACGGCTAGCTAGCCTACCCAGGCCCGCGGCGCACGTCAAAACGACTCTCTTCCGCGTTCCGGTAGGTCACAGCGAGTGTCCCGGCCGGAGACCGGAGAGAGACGCCCCCTTCGAGGGGGTGACGCCGTCCGCATCGGGCTCGACGAGAAGTATATCCCCCGAGACGTCCCCGGGCCCGCCGACCCCCCGTCGCGAACCCCGGAAGGAGCCGCCGGGCAGGCCTCAGCCCCCGGTGACCACGCACTCGATGAGCGAGTTGCCCCAGTCATGCGGCGGCAGCGGCGTCACCGTCCGCAGTTCCAGTCCGGCACGCTCGGCCAGCGCGGCGAACTCGTCCCCGGTGCGTTCCCGCCCGCCGAAGTACACGAGCATGCACAGGTCCATCTGTGTCACCGCCCGCTGGTCCCGCCCGCCTCCGGCCATCAGCTCACACAGCAGTATCCGGCCGCCCGGCCCGGCGGCCTCCGCGCAGCGGCGCAGGATCGCGACCGCCGAGGAGTCGTCCCAGTCGTGCACGATCGAACTCAGCAGATAGGTGTCGGCACCCTTCACCGGCAACGGTTCGAAGAAGTCCCCCGCCCGGAACTCGCAGCGGTCCGCAACGCCCGCCGACGCCAGCACCGCCCCGGCGGCCTCGGCGGACGAGGGCCGGTCCACGACAGTGCCGCGCAGATGCCGATGCGCGGCCAGGACACACGACAGCAGGGTGCCGTTGCCGCCGCCGACGTCCACCACATGCCGGGAACGGCTCCAGTCGAGCGCGGCGAGGGTGGTCGCCGCCCAGTCGCGCTTGCCGCCCATCAGGGCGTCGTACGCGGCGGCGAGCTCGGGCCGGCCGGCGAGGTCGTCCCAGAAGCCCCGTCCATGGATCATCGGGTATCCGGGCCTGCCGGTGAGCACGACGTCCAGCAGCGACCCGAACGCCAGGTCCGCGCGGCCGATCGGGCCGGTGAGGTCCAGCCAGTCGCGCAACCGCTCCGGGCGGTCGCCGCGCAGCAGCTCCGCGGCCGGGCTCAGGGCGAAACGCCCCGGTGACGGTTCGCGGAAGATGTCCCGCGCGACCAGGTAGCGCAGCAACCGCGTCAGTGCCGCCTCATCGGCCCCCGCGGCCGCGGCGAGTGCGGCCGCGGAATCCGTTCCGGCCGCGATGCGGTCGGCCAGCCTCAGCGTCGCCGCGACCCGGACGGCCATGGGCGTCGCCAGGTCCGCGGCGGCGAGCACCGTGCGCATCGCCTCCACTCAGGACACCCAGCCCATCGCGGCGAACGTACGGGACAGCACGCTCGACCGGTCGTCGTCCGCGAGGCGGATGCCGGTGCGGTCCACCACCAGATCGCCGAACCTGTTGACCTGCCTCAGGAACGCGTTCAGGTCGGGCTCCTCGCACGCCGCGCGTAACGACATGCCGGTGCGGCGCTGGAAGGTGACCGCGTCGATCCCCTCCGAGGTGCCCAGCGCCCTGGGCAGCCATTGCACGGTGAGCGATCCGGTGGCGGCCGGCAGGTTCACCTCGAACTCCCCCGGCTTGCTGGTGAAGTCCCGCATCCGGCCGCGGCCGTTCAGCAGGTAGCGCTGATTGATCAGCGAGTTGGCGCCCGTCCCGAAGCCGATCCAGTCCATGCTGAGCCGGTAGTACGCCTCGTCTGCGAGGCACCTCGGCACGCCGAAGTACGAGACCGCGTACTCGGGGTGCCCCGCCGCGGCCAGCATGTCCGCGGCGAGCCGGTACGACCGCAGCTGATGCTCCAGCAGGATCTCGGTACCGCTGCGCTCGATCTGCTTGCGCATCACCGTGCCCTCGGTCGCCCGGTACGAGTAGACCGAGAAGTGGTTCACCGGCAGGTCGAGCGCCCGCCGGATCATCTCCTCGACCTCCTCCAGTGACTGGTCCGGGAAACCGACGATCAGATCGATGTTGATGTTGTCGAACCCCGCCGCGTGCGCGGCCTCGACGCTCTGCACGGCCTGGCCCGCGGAGTGCGCGCGGCCGATGCGGCGCAGCCTCGTCTCGTCGAACGACTGCACGCCGAGGCTCACCCGGTCGAAGCCGAGGTCGCGCATGAACGTCAGCTTGGCGAGGTCCACCGACTCGGGACTGCCTTCGATCGTCGCCTCGGCCAGGGAGGACAGGTCGAGCTCCGCCGCCAGGCACGCGTAGGTCTGCTCGATCTCCCGTTCGGTGAGAACGGTCGCCGTGCCCCCGCCCCAGTACATGACCTCGCTGCGGTAACCGGCCTCCCGCAGGGCGGGGGCGTGGATGCGGATCTGGGTGCGCAGCGCCTCCAGGTAGTCGATCCGGCCCGCTGACACGGGAGTGAGCCGCAGGTCGGAGACCGGGACGTCCACCACCCAGTCGCAGAAGTGGCATTTGGAGTTGCAGAACGGGACGTTGACGTAGAGCAGCAACGGCTCGTCCGTCTTCGGCCCGGTCAGCGGAAGTGCGTTTGTGATCGCTTCAGTGGTCATGACTGCCTCCCACCATGCTCAGCCCCTGCCGGGTGAGCGCTTCGATCCCGGCGATGCCGTCGGGTCCGGCGACGAACGCCTCAAGTTCCAGGAACATGATCGAGGTCGGCCGGGTGCCGACCGGTCCGGTGGCTCCGTCGGGCAGCAGCGGGATCTTGTCCCGGTCGAACGACGACATCGACTCCACCAGGTAGACCGCGCCCCACAGCCGTTTCCTCTCGTCGGAGAACCACGCCTTGAAGCGCATCCCCGGCAGCCTGGAGTAATCGTCCGCCGCCCGGTCGTGCACCCAGGCGCGCAGTTCGGCGAAGTCGATGGCGGAGTCCTTCAGGTCGAACGCGACGATCACCACGTACATGGCGGATCCTTCCTGCTCACGGGAACGGGTGCGGATCGGTGGTCCGTACGGTCTCCAGCCGCGGCAGGTTTCCCAGCCGCCGGTGCCGATGGCCGAACGTCATCGGCAACGCGCCGGGCACCAGCACCTTCACGCAGCGGAATCCGCCCGCCAGGTGCTCGGGGGTGGTCTGGTCGACCACCACCACGTCCATTCCGGCCGCCAGCACCGCATCGATCATGGCCCGCAGGTCCGCGGTGAGGTCGTCACCGGTGAACCGGTCCGTGCCGAACCCCGCCTTCGGGCCGTCGGCGCGGCCGATGAGGAAGTCCAGCCGGTCCGCCGCCTCCGGCGCGGCGTAGAGGATCGAGTGGTCGTGCATGGTGACGACCTCCTCCGGGTCGCGGACCATGGCCTGCGCCCGCTCCCGCTGCTGCGGGTAGCGGCGGATCACATCCGCCAGCAGCGGTCCCAGTTCGCTGAGGGCGTTCATCGTGGCCTTCTCCAGCGTGAGCGCCGAGCCGGCGGCGTGGGCGGTGGCGGGTTGGTCCGGGCGGCGTTCGGCGTCCACCGCCATGACCCACACGCTCGGGATGCCGTGTTCCGCCGTGGTGTCGAAGCACAGCACCCGATGTCCCGTCTCAGCAGTGATCGCGGCGACCTGCATCGGCAGCACCGGGTCGGCCGCCAGCGCGGGGTCCAGCACCGGGACCTGCCGCCGGGCATGCCAGGTGAGCAGGAACGCGTCGCGTTCGACGACCTCCAGCAGGCCGTGGAGGATCGCCTCCTCCAGACACGAGCCGAGCGCGCATCCGTTGGAGACCTCGAAGACGAACGGCTTCTCGCCGTCGGGCATGTGCCGGGCGTAGTAGTAGACCTGATTCTCCGGCACCAGGACGGGCCGCGACTGCGCGAACGAGTAGCCCCACACCCATCGGCACACCGTGTCCTCGGTGAACCGGCGGAACTCGAAGTCGGGACGGTCGTAGTTCTCCTCCGGATGCGTGCCGAACCCATCGGGGTGGACGGCGTCACCGGCGATGTCGCGGTAGGCGGACCTGATCACCGTGCGGCGGCCCCCGGGACTCACGCCGCCGTAGCGTTCCAGCGCCTCCAGCACGGCGGTGAGCTTGCTGGCGCGGTAGTTCCGGGTGCGGCCGACGCCCGGTTCGAGGCCGTTGCCCGCGCGGATCGGCAGCATCGCGCTCGCCACCGTGAGACCGCCCTGCACGCCGGTCTTCAGCGGGCGGATCATGCCGGTCCGGCCGTCCACGTAGGTCTCCAAGAGCGCGTCGAGCTCGATCTCCCTGGTCCGCGGGCTGCCGCCGAGCTTGCGCCGGGACCGGAGGGTGAGCTCCGCCGGGGCGTCCGGCGGCAGGTCCCCGCAGTGCGCGCACAGCGGATCCGGCAGGAACCGGTGCCGGGTGATCTCCAGGGTCATCAGGTCGATCTCCAGCACGGCGTTCACGGTCCGGGGCTCCGCGTCGGCCGCCAGCGCGGCGGCCTCGCTCGCGACCAGGGTGTGGACCAGGTCGGTGGCGAGCGGGGTGAGCCACTGACTCGCTGCCGGGGTGTGCAGGGCGCGCACGGCTTCGGCCTTGCGGGCGTCGGGCTGGACGCGCCTCTCCCGGACGCGCACGCATTCCCGGCACCCCGGCACGCCCGGCCGTTCCAGCGGGCCGACGGTGATCCGGCCCAGTTCCGTCCGGACCGGGAGCCTCGGGCCTTTCTCCAGCGCGACGGTCAGTTCGCCGCTGTCCGGCACACGGATCATCAGCACACCACCTGGACGACGAAGGGCAGGGCCGCGTGCACGGCCGGGTCGTGGTCGAGCGGCACCGCCAGCGGACGGCGGCCCTGCTCGGCCAGTCTCGCCACGAGCGTGGGCACATCGGTGCCCGGCCGCCGGGGCGCCAGGTGATCCCCCTGAAGCGCCGGGGACGGGGGCGCGCACGGCGCCGGGGCGTAGACCGGCTGATCGTTGATCTCGGCCTGGCGGACCAGCAGCAGGTCGCGGAGGCATGCGGCCACGGCGGCCTCGATCGTCAGGGCCGCACCGCACGCGGTGGCCCCGCCGGAGAGCGTCCCGACCACCGTGGGCGCACCCAGCGGTCCGGTGACGTCGTACACGGCCGGCTTCTCGCCGAGCGCGCGGATCATCGCCAGGCAGTACTCCGGCGCCTCCGTCAGGTCCACCCGCCCGAACGGCTCGGTGACGTGCGCGATCCCGTCGAGGGTGAGCGCGGCCGCGTGGGCGGTCAGGCCCGCGGCGACCGCCTCGTCCCATGAGTACGCCGCCGCGGCACCACGCGACGCGCCGAAGACGGTCTCCGCCGGCACCAGGCGTGCCGTGTGGTCCACCAGGTCGTAGGCGTGCACGTGGCCGTCGATCAGCCGCCGTTCGTCGAGCGTCAGCGTGCCGGCGCGCGCCAGGGCCGCGAGCGCCGCCCGGTAGCGGGCCTCCTCGAAGGTGAAACCGGCGCCGGTGACCACCGGCCTGGGCGCGTCGCCCAGTCTCCCGCACGGGTCGGACACCGTGGTCGCCGTGACGTGCAGCGGCAACTGCGCGAGATCGCCCTCGTCGATCTCGGCGAACAGTCCGGTTCTCCCGTCCATCAGCCCCTTGGCCCGCCGGGAGAACTCCTCCTCGCTCACCGCGGGGGCGGTGCGCAGCGAGGTGATCCGGTCGAGGAACGCGGCCTCGTCCAGCGGTTCGGCGGGCAGGTCGAGCGGGTGCGGAATGATCGGATGCGTGGTGCTCGCCATGGTCCGCGGGTCGAACACCACCAGCCGGGGCGCGGTCTCCTCGCGCAGACCGGTCAGGAGCCGGAACACGTCGTGCGCCACCTGGTTCGCCACCACCTTGGCCGCCACCGGGTCCGGAGGGCCGGCCGCCGGGACCGGACCTGCCAGTGCCCGGTGCCTGCGCCAGGCGCTCGCCAAGCCACCGCCCCGGGCCGCGGGCTGCCACCAGATGCCGTCCGCCACGGGCATGACCTGCGCCAGCAGGGCTCCGGACGCGGCGCAGAGCCGCTCCAGCCGTACGGCTCGCTCCGGTTCGGCGCGGTCGGCCACGTGTACCACGACCTGGGCGGTGCCCACCTCGTCGGCCATCTCGACCTTCCGCAGTCCCGCGGCGGCGCACGCGCGGCTCAGCTCGGCCGCCAGCGGGTCCGATCCGATGATCACGGTCGGGGTGTCGAGGACGTTTTCGAGGACGTGGCCGGGTGAGTCGCTGAAGTAGCCGAGATAGGACAGCAGTCCGCGGTACTCGTGGCGTTCGGCGTCGGTGAGCGTGTCCGGCGTGCCGGGGCCGACCATGCGCACCAGGCCGCGCTCGGCGAGGACGCCGACGAGTTTGGTGACGAACGCGGCCCGGTCGGCGGGCAGGCCCGCGGTGAGCCGGTCGAGGGTGCGGGTGCCGTCGAGCAGCGGCGCGAGGCGGTCGAGCCACTGGTGCACCGTAGGACCGGCGATGAACGTCTCGCCCTGGTGGCTGATGAAGTAGACGCCGCCGTCGACCTCGGCGTAGTACGCGTCGGGGCGCAGCAGGACGTTCAGAGCTGCCATGTCGCGAGCTCCTTCCTACGGCTGCCGATCATGAATTCCCCGACCGCGCACTCGGTGAGCCGGTCCCGGTCGGTGGCGCCGGTGAACGCCAGGTCGTCGCCGCTGCCCAGCGCACAGGGGGCCAGGCCCATGGCGGTCGCGACCGCGTACATCGTCTGCTGCAGCACGCCGACGTGCTTGAGCATCAGGGCGTAGCCCATGGCCTCGTACTTCCACATGATGCGGCCGACCCGTGCGCTGATCACGAGCAGCACCTGGGGCGGCGCCTTCGTCACGGACGACTCGGTGGCGACCTTCAGCAACCTGCGCACCGACGGGTGGCCCAGCGGCTGGACGGGGCGGAGCAGGTGGTCATGGGCGTCGTAGTGGTACATGCCCGCCGTCAGGTCCGCGGCCAGCCGGACGATCGGGTACACCTCCAGCTCGTACGCGGACCCGCCGCCGGGATAGGGCTTGCTGGAGTACTCGAACCCCTCGATGGTGCGGAGCAGGCGCACCCGTGCGCAGCGGTAGAGGAACTCACCCAGCTGCTCGGCGGTGATCGGGGCGTCGTCGTCGTGGTCGCGGACGCTCTCCCGGTCCTCCAGCACGGTCGTGAGCGTCGGATCGGTGCGGCGGAGCGTCGCGAGATCCGGCCGTGCGAGGGGGACGGCCTCGCCGGGGTAGGGCGACGGCCGCGCGGGCGGGGGCTCGTGCACGCCGCGCGCCCAGAAGGTGCCGCCGAAGTGGGCGCCGCCGAACCAGCCGCGGTTGCCGAGCCTGCTGCGTTCGTGGAACCACAGTTCGTGCGTGCTCCACTGCCGCCGTTCGAACGGCTCCCGCTCCTCCTCCTCCGCCACCAGCATCCCGGCGGCGACCAGATCGGCGCGCACCGCCGCGGCGGCGTCGGCGGGCAGCCCCGCGTCACCGGACGGGTCGGCGAGCAGCGCGGCCACCGCGGGGTCGTGCACGCGGATGTCGCACCACGAGCCGGGCATCTCCAGCACCAGCCCCTCCGGGGTGTTCCGCAGCACCGCGAAGCGGGACAGCCTCAGCTCCCCCGCGGGCGCCGGAGCCTCGGTGGGCGCGGCGAGCGGAGTGACCGTGTAGAGGTCGCGTCCCGCGCAGGAGACCGTCCTGGAGAGCCAGCCGCCCGCGCGCAACCGGTCCAGCGTGGCCGACATGCCGGGCTCGTCGACCGGCACCGGTCCTTCGGCCAGCGCGTCCAGCAACGCCAGCAGCTGCGGGGACGCATGCCCGAGCATCGCGGTGTGCGGCCAGGCCGCGAGCATGAGGTCGCCGTTGGCCGCGGTGGCGCGGTAGACGCCGGACCGCAGCGCCCACCGGTGCGCCACGACCGAATCAGCCTGTACTGACATCACATGCCTCCTACGGCGATCTCGATGGCGGACACCCCGTACTCCTCCTCGACCGCCGAGGCGGCGAAGTGGCACAGCAGCGACCGCTGCACGGCGGTCACCCCCAGCCGGGACATCTGCAGGTACGTCAGGTTGAGCAGCAGCCGGTACCGGCGGAACGACGGTGACCGCAGCACCTCGTCGTGCCAGGTCCGGTTGGCGCGTAACGCCCGGTGGAACTCGGTGTCCGGCTCGGCGGCCGCGGTCGGTGAGGCGGGCTCGACCGTCAGGGCGCCGGACGCGATCAACTCGTCGCCGCGGCCGGCGAACCCGTCGAGCAACCCGGTCCAGGCCCGGCCGCGCGGGGTCCCGGTGACCACGGCGGCGACCTGCGCGCGCAACGCCTCCGCGCGGGTGCGGTACTCGGCCTCCCAGCGCTCGCGCAGGCCGGCGGCGCCGGCCAGGAACGCCTCGGCGTGTGAGCGGAACGACACGAACCCGCCGGTGATGCCGCCCTCGGCGTGGGCGTGCGCCGCCGCGATCATCAGCTCGAACGCCAGCCCCAGCCGGGACTCCCCCGCCACCACCGCGTCGAGCTGGTCGAACGCCGCGGTGCTGGCGGCGGCGTGGAAGTCGTGGAACAGATCCTCGGCCGCCGCGCTGCCCAGCACGTGCACGCGGGACCGCGGCACGGCCCGGTGCAGCGTGTTGTCGTCGTAGAAGGGCAGCAGCGGCTCGTCGATCTGCTCGGCGAGGGCCAGGCGGCGGTGCTGGGGCAGCAGCCGGTCCGGGTCGATCCCGGTGCGGGACGGGTGGGCGCGCAGGTGGGTGCCCAGCACCTCCCGCACCCGCTCCCACGAGGGTTCCGGGTGGTCGAACCAGAGCTCCAGATGCGGGCCGCGTACCCAGTGCCGCTGGAACCAGCCGCGGCCGGGGCTCTCCGAGAGCAGCGGCCGCGCCGCCAGGATCAGCCGGTCGAGATCCGGGTCGTGGTAGGCCACGTCAAAGCGTCGCCAGGTCACCGTCACCTCCGCACCGAAACGGTCTCGGGGAAGCCGTCTCACGCAACGCCCGTACGGCGAGCAGCCGCAGGCGCACCTCGGCCGCCATGGACACGCCCAGCCGGTTGGCCGCCAGGTGAGCGCAGTTGTCGAGCACCCGCAGCCGGTCCGGTCCGGCCAGCGCGGCGCCGAGCCGCGCGAACGTCGCCGCCCACGCGTGCAGGCTGGTGCCGGGATGATCCGGCCTCGGTTCGAGGCCGCGCAGCGAGCCGGCCAGTCGCACGACCCGCTCCCGCACGCCGGCGAACTCTCGTTCCACCCGGTCCTCGGGCAGGTCGTGACCACCGCGCCAGCCCCGGCACAACGTCTCGGCCGCGCCGGGCAGCCGTTCCTCCGGCACCCCGGCGGCGTACCAGGCCAGCAGCAGGATGCCCAGCACGGCGAGTTCCCGCTGGTTGCCGGTCGGTGAGCGGCCGATGATGTCCAGCGCGGACCGGCTGGATTCGACGAAGTGCCGCTCGACGGCGCGTAACGTCTCCCCGGTGCCGTATTTGCCGGTCTCGGGCCGGTAGGGCACGAACTCCACGGAGTTGTTCGGCCGGAGCGATGTGAGGTGGTGCGTCATGCCCTCGCGGTCGGCCAGCACCGCGGCGACCCGGGCGTACTCCTGCTGGGTCATGGTCTCCGGTGCGGGATGCGCGGCGAAGTACGCGTTCATGTGGTCGGCGACGACGGCCTCGTCGGCTCCGCGCAGCCGCAGCCGCACGTGGCTGCCTCCGTCCCAGTAGCGCAGGAAGA
The DNA here is from genome assembly GCF_014648175.1 of Planobispora rosea. Taxonomy (GTDB): domain Bacteria; phylum Actinomycetota; class Actinomycetes; order Streptosporangiales; family Streptosporangiaceae; genus Planobispora; species Planobispora rosea. The sequence goes on along the minus strand of NZ_BMQP01000022.1, from coordinate 16,423 downwards.
AGAAGTCGGTGCCGAGCGCGCGCACCAGCGGCGCCACCGCGTCCCGCAACATCATGTCGAGGTCGCCACGGTAGTGCAGGTGCGCTCCGAGCCAGGTCGGCTGGTCAGGCATCAGCCGTCCCTCCGGTGTCGATCTCGATGTGGTACTCGGTCACGTGGGCCGGAGCGCCTTCGGCCAGGGGGTCCGGCAGGGCCTCGTCGATGACGACGGCGGCGTTCGAGCGTGCCTCCCGCTCGAACAGGGTCGTCAGGTGCCAGGAGGCGAAATCGACGTACAGGGGTTTGCGGGCCTTGCCGAACGCGGCGCCGGGGCTCCAGCCGCGGACGAAGCACCGTTCGGGGATGCCTTCGGCGTGCCGCCACCGGGCGAGGGCGAGCAGATGGTCTCCGTCCGATCCCGAATGGTCCGCGTCCGGTCCCGAACGGGCGGGCACCCGGTCGGCGGGCACGGTCCAGCGGGCACGCTGCACGATGACGCCGCCCACGGACACGCGGGGGAACCGCCGGGTCGCGGCGGTTCCGGCGAGGTCTCGCAGGGAGATCAGCGGGGGGACGCTCGGGTGGAACAGGTAGGTGGGCGCGAAGGCGCGTTCGAGGAACCCGGCCACGGCGGGCAGCGCCAGCTCGCCCATCATGCCGAGGTGCACCGGTTCGATCCGCCCGAACCGCTCGCTGTGCAGGAAGGCCAGATCGGTCTCCGGATCGTGGACGACCATGAGCTCGCCGAGACGGATCCGATGGCCGGGGTCGCGGCCGGAGGCCGCGCCGGGATGGTCGATCTCCAGGAGCGTGCTCGGCGTGCGGGTGTTGAGCGCCGAACCGAACCTCCCGCCGATCTCGGCCAGGGGCGGGCCCGGCCGCGCGGGGCGCTCCGGTGCGGCGCCCGCCCGGCCGAGGAGGTGGTGGAGGCGTCCGGACGCCCGGCCGTGTCCGGCGTGGACGGCGTTCAGCACGACCTTCCCGGGCTCTCCGGGAAGGAGCTGCAGGTAGAAGCCGACGGAGGCGGGTGAGGTCAGCCACGCGGGCCAGTCGGCGGTGTCGTCCAGGACCTCCCGGCGGTCGAGAGCGCCCGAGCGGGCCAGCCCGCGGGCCCGCTCCCGGAGGCGGTCCAGCTCGCGCAGGCGTGGGCTGCCGGTCAGGTCGGAGAACCACGGCATCGCGGCCGGTCCGAACAAGTGGGGCAAGGCCGCCGTGGCCTGCCGGCACACCAGCAGGAACGGTGTCCGGGAACCGGGGCCGAAGTGCTCCCGGCAGTACGCGCCCACGCTCACCCGGACGGGGATCTTCCAGTCGAACACCGACAGCCATCGGCGGACGGCGTCCAGATCGGCGAGCACGTCGTCGGGCAGCGCCGGCGGCGCCGGTCTGCCGACGCCGACCTCGACCTCGTGCGCGGGTTCGGCGGGCGGGTCGATGCCGAGACGTTCCGCCACGGCGGTGAGCGCGGCGGCGGTCCTCTCCCGGCGCCGCCGGTGGGCGTCCGGGCCGGACGGTCCGGAGGGTCCGGAGCGGCCATGCCGTCCGAGCCGTACGGGACGCAACGCGGCCGACAGCTCGCGCAGTTCGGGAAGGTCCGCCCAGCGGGCCCAGGCGCCGAACGGGTCGTGATCGTCGTCGGTGACCGGCGGGCACGGCACCAGCAGCTGCGCCGTCACCATCCGGGAGACGAACCGGGCGGCCTCGCCGGGGTCGGCACCCGCCTCGGTCAGCAGCCCGGCCAGCCGGGGCGCGGTGGGCCGGGACTCGGCGTGCCGCAGGCAGAGCTCGACCGCGGGCACCCGCCCGACCGTGGCGATCCGCTCCCCGGTCTGCCCGGACACGAACATCAGCGCGTCGCCGGCCTCGGTCAGGCTCGGGTTGGGACGCAACGGCACCCGGTCAGCCAGCCGCGGGTCGGCGAGCAACGCGTCACGGACGGCGTCGAGGAACGCGCCGGACGGCTCGGTCACCTCGACGGACTCCGGTGCGCCCATGCCGTCGTCGCTCCAGCCGGTGAGCGCGCTCACCATGAAGGAGCCGAACGGGCTGGTCTTGGCCGAGGCGCGCGCGAGGTATTTGACGAGTCTGAGCACCTTTCCGGGCCGGGGCGGGCGGTCCGGGTCGGCCAGCCAGCGGTCGAGCGTGCCGGACAGTTCGGCGCCGGACAGGAACAGGCCCCGCCGGAACGCGGGGTCGGCGCAGGCCGCGCGTACGTGGCCGAGCACGTCGGCGCGTTCCTTCGTCAGCAGGTCGTCGAGTTCGCGGCGCCGTCCGTCCCATTCCGCCCGTGCCCGCGCCCACGCGGTGATCCGGCCGGCCAGGGGCTCCGGCAGGGGGCACCGTTCGATCAGTCGCGCGGAGGGGCGGCGACGTCCGGGGGCGAGCGCGCGTCGCAGGCCGACCAGCGCGGCGCGCGCGGGTCCGGCGTCGCCGATCAGCTCGAAGAGGTCGTCGGAGAGCACGGCGGCCTCGGCCGTCAGCCGGTGGTCCTCCGCGATGAGATGCGTGACGAGTGCGGCGGAGTGCGGCAGGCGCAGTCCGCCGAGAACGGCCGCGGGCACCCCCGCGACCCGGACCACGATCTCGTGGCCTTTCTCCACACGCATCGTCTCCCCCTCGCAGGCGGAGTGCCGCCGGCCGAGGCCGGCGGCACTCCTTGATCGTCACGCGGACGGGCTGCAGGAACAGCAGAAGCCGCACACGCAGTTGCACGAGGCACCGACCTCGGGCATCCCGTGTCCCGCGGTGAGTGACTCGACTTCCATGCCGCTGTCGGCCATCTCGAAGACGTCCATGGGCAGGTCGTTAAGGTTCAACTCCATCTCGCTCATCTCCTTTCCTTGTCTTGTCGTTCCTCCACGACCCCATGGCGGTCGACCGGCACGCCCGTCCCCCCATGGGACGGACACACGGGATCGCGAAGACTGTGGAGCGGGATCGGCGGGAGGACCCGTGGTCATCCGCCGATCTGCTCGGTCGCGGCGTACAGGTCGACGCTGTTCATCGTGATGTAGGTCGAGGCCATGTCGTCGCGGTGCAGACGGATGCCGCGCGAGTCGATGATCAGCCGGCCACGCCGGTTGATCTGCTCGAGCATCCGCCGTACGGCGGGCTCCTCGCACGCCGCCCGCAGCGAACGGCCGGTGCGCTGCTGGAACGTCCGCGCGTCCATGCCGTCCACGGTGGTCAGCGCCTGCGCCAGGAAATGGCGTGTCAGGTGGGGTGAGGACGCCGGGATGTCGGAGTCGAACCGCTGCGGCGCCGCGCTGAACCGGTGGAGGGCCCCCCGCTCGTTCAGCAGGAACCGCGTCCCGATCAGGGAGTTCGCACCGGAGCCGAATCCGATCCAGTCCATGGTGAGCTTGTAGTAGACCTCGTCGGACTCGCACCGGGGGCCGCCGAAGTAGGCGGTGGCGTACTCGTCGAATCCGTGTTCGGCGAGCAGGTCACGGGCGTAGGCGTAGGACCGCAGCTGCTCGTCCACATCGATCTCGCTGTTGCCGCGCCGTACCTGTTTGCGCATCACCGTCCCGTTCGTCGGACGGTACGGGTACACGGAGAAGTGGTTGACCGGCAGGGTGACGGCCCGCTGGATCATGTGGGACACCTCGTCGACCTCCTGGCCGGGGAATCCGACGATCAGGTCGATGTTGATGTTGTCGAACCCCGCCTCGGCGGCCATCTCGACCGCGCGCACCGCCTGTTCCGCGGAGTGGACGCGGCCGATGCGACGCAGGCGGGCGTCATCGAACGCCTGGACGCCGATGCTGATCCGGTTGAACCCGGCCGCGCGGAACAGCTTCAGTTTGTCCGGGTCCAGGGATTCCGGACTGCCCTCGATGGTGGCCTCGGTGAGTCCGCTCATGTCGAACCGCGACGACAGCGCGCCGGCCACCGCCTCGATCTCGTCGATCGAGAGGATGCTGGCCGTGCCGCCACCCCAGTACATGATCTCCGGCCGGTAGCCGAAGCCGGTCAGGACCGGGGCGTGGGTCTCGATCTGCTGCACCAGCGCGGCGATGTAACGCTGCCGCGGCGAGGAGTCCGGCGTGAGCCGCAGATCCGCAAGGGGCACCTCGGTGACCCAGTCGCAGAAGTGGCATTTGGAGTTGCAGAACGGAACGTTCACGTAGATCAGCAAGGGCTGCTCGGCGACTGCGCCGCCTGTTCCGCGAAGTGTCGTCGACATAGCGATCCCGTCCGGTCGGTGGCAGGTCAGACGAACCAGACCTCGGCGGAGCGCTTGGTGGCGGAGACGTCCGCGAGCCGGGCCGAGCCGCCGCCGCGCCGCGCGCACAGCTCGTAGAACGCCACGTGGGAGCCGCCGAGCTCGGCGTAGTCCGCGGCGTAGCGCTCCTGCAGTTCCTCGGCGGGCCTGCCGGAGATCGCGCTCGACATCAGCGACATGCTGCGCAGGAAGGAGGAGTCCTTGTGCGCCTCGACATGGGCGGTGACGGTCAGCAGCACGTCGAAGTCGTGCTTCGCCGCCCATTCGCCGAGGCCTTCCATCACGACGGGCACGTAGCCGTCGCTCAGCACGCAGCCGACGATGCGGCATGCTCCGCGGTCGGACAGATGCTCGGGCAGGCCGTCGAGGATGGTCCAGGAGATGTCGAAGCCGTCACGGCCGCCGTCGCCGACGAACGCGAACTGCACGTCCTCGGGGACCGGCAGCAGCGGCGGGTTCGACACGATGTCGTCGAAGACCTCGCCCCGCACGACGTCGTAGAGGCTGCCGAGGCGGACCTCCATCCGGTCCGAGAGTCCGTTCATGGCGATGTTGGTACGGCACAGCGCCGCCGCCACCGGGTTGATCTCGACCGCCGTGACGTGCTCGCTGCGCAGCGCCGCCGTCAGCGCCTGCACGCCCGGCCCCGCGCACAGGTCGAGGGCGCGGCCGCCGCGGTAGGTCACCATGCGGTGCACCAGCGCGAGCGAGTCGTCGCCGAAGTACATGGTGGGCGAGGGGTGCGGGCGCTGGCACCACAGCCACTGGCCCATCGGCCGGAGCAGGATGAGGTTGGGCAGCCACACGGCGCCCTGCCCCGTCTTGACCAGCCCCGCGGAGACGAGGCCGGGGATCACCGCGGCGATCCGGGGCGGGAGGTCGTCCTGCGGCACCGCGCGGCCGAGCAGGAAGAGCTCCATCAGGGTCCGCAGCGGACCATCGATCTTCGCCGCGGTCTGCGCCCAGATGTGGGCCTGCGCTTTCTGCGGCAGGAAGCACGTCAGGATCTCTCCGTAGCCGCTGCGGTCGAGTGCCGCGGCCAGTTCTCTGAGGTCGGCGGCGACGGCCGCCTCGTCGATGTCTACTTCCAGGGCGCTGCTGAGCATCCCGAGCCTCCGTGGATGTGATGTCGTGGTCGTTGTGCCGATGATCAGCGCACGAACGCGGCGATGATCTCGCGGTCCGCGCCCTCGGCCCTGGTGTGCAGGTCGAACTCGACGCCCTTGTAGTGCGACCGGCTCACGGTGACGCCCTCACCGGCGTCCGCGTCCTCGACGACGGTGGCCGGGTCGAGAACGACGCGCTTGAGCAGGGTGCGCTGGTAGAACGTCGAGAGATAACGCTCGCTCAGCCGCGCCGACAGCTCGCTGGTCGCGTACTCGGGGTAAATGCGCAGCCGGCTGCCCGCCGACGCGCTCTTCCCACTCGTGTAGAACGGATTGGGCTGCACCTTCTTGGCGACTTCGCCGCGGTTGGCGATAGCGGTGACACTGCCGTCCCCGGAGAGCCGGAATGAGATATTCGGCCCCGTCGGCGGCTGCACGTCGGAGCCGTTCTCACATAATTCAATCATCGAGTGAACAGTCGCGAGCCACGCTTCACCGCTCAGCGCCGACAGTTTCCCGACGAAAGCCTGAAAGGCTTCCGGACGGTCGAATGCCTGATCCACACCTGCTGCACGCAGGGCTTTCTCCGGGTCCTCCTGGAGCTCGGACGCCACGGCCGGGTCGCTGTCGACTTTCCGAAGATACGCGAACAAGGCGCGCAGCCTGTCGTGGTAAGGGTGTTCTGCCGACACGGTTCTCCCTCGAATCCCTACAGCGCTAGTCTTTCTGCTCGCTGATTCGAGGCTATTGTCGCGTTACGGACATCGCAAGGAATCCGAACCCGCTGACCAAAACCGTATTCTCGACTTTTCGCTCTTACCTCTGAATCGGGATTCCCGCAAGAGGGCTCACCGACAATTCTTCATGTGTTCGCACGAGGGCGCCCGTCCCGGCCGGAAGCCGCACGTCGGGGGCGTGCTCGGCCAGCGCCTTGAGCGCCGCCTGCAGCTCCATCCTGGCGAGCGCCATCCCGAGGCACGCGTGCGCGCCTCGGCCGAACGCCAGATGCCGGGGCATGCGCCGGCCGACGGGCCGGTCCGGGTCGCGGTTCGCCGCCGCTATCGACGGGATCACCAACGCGCCCGCGGGGAGTGTCCGCCCGCCCAGCTCCACCGGCTCCGTGGTACGGCGCAGCAGAGTCCGGTCGCCCGGTGGCGCGAGGCGGAGCGTCTCCTCGACCAGCTCGGCGATGCCTTCGGGATCGCCCGCCAGCCTCGGCAGCGGTGCGTCCAGCGCGGCCAGCAGGCAGTAGCCCAGCGCGGCCACCACCGCCGCGTGCCCGCCGAAGACGACGTTGAGCACCACCGCGAGCGTTTCCCGGTCCACCTGGCGCCCGAGCCGCCGGCACAGCTCGGCGAAGGCGGCTCCCCGCTCCCGGTCGGGCACCGGCGCGAGCGTCACGACGGTGGCCAGCGGACCCAGGTCCTGGGCGGGCAGGCCGACCAGGTGCCCGACGAACAGGCTGAGCACCCGATGCGAGAACGGCTCGGCGAACGCGCTGATGAACTCACCCTCACCCGGGATCCGCCGTGCCAGCGCGACCGCGATCTCCTCGGCCCTCGGCCGGAGCCGCTCGACCCGCGCCGTTCCGGTGTGCGCCACGATGAGCTTGCGCAGCCTGTCGTGCTCCGGCGGGTCCGTGTTGAGCAGGATGCCACCGTCGTCCTCCGGCGCCGCCGCACGGCTGAACCGCGCGTCGGTCAGCACCGCCGCCACGTCCGCGTAGCGGGTGACCAGCCAGGCCGGGCCGTAGGGCGAGCCGACCCGCGCCACCGGGCATGTCTCACGGAGCCGCCGGTAGTCGGGGTGGACCCCGAGCGGCTCCGGACGGCTCAGTGGATACTGCGTCACGGTTCCCCCACCTCGATCGCGAACTCCACGGCCCGATCGCCGTCGGGCAGCGCCTCCGCCACTTCCAGCTCGCCGGTCGTCCGCTCGACCATCCGGTCGAACTCCAGCACCGACGGCCAGCTGCCGAAGTCGATGAACACCGGCTTGTGCCGTTTGTCGAACGCGATCCGGTCCCTGCTCACCTGGCGTTCCCGGACGCGCACGAAGCAACGGCGCGGAATCCCGGTGCGGCGCAGCCACCGCTGGACGGCGACGAAGTGATCGGCGTCGTCGTCTTCCCGCCGGGGAACGGCGTCCTGGCCGACCGTCCACTGGGCTCTGGCGAGGGTGACACGGCCGAGATCGATCCGAGGGCCGCTCGCCCGCGGGATCGCCGGGAGGGTGGGGTGGGTCAGGTAGGTGGTACCGAACGCCTCGACGAGCAGCCGCGCCAGCGGCGGCAGGAGCGTCTCCGACATCATGCCCGCGTGCACCGGGACGACCCGCCGGCCGGCACGCGGCCACCACAGGGTGACGAGACCCCTGGCCTGGTCGTGCCGGACCTGCAACTCGGTGAGCGGAATGCGGCGATCCGGCGGTGCCTGGCCTACCGCGCCCGGGTAGTCGAGTTCCCATTCCGTGCCGGGAGCGCGCAGGTTCAAGCTGTGCCCGAAGACCCCCGGCAGCTCGGCGGCCAGGTAGCCGGGGGAGACCCGCACCGGACTGCCGCCCAGAAGTCTGCTCCAGCGGGTGATGCCCCGGCCGTGGCCGCCGTGCGCGGTGTTGAGGACCAGCCTGAGCTCGCCCTCCTCATGGAAGGGCTGGACGTAGCAGGTGACCGGTCCCGGGTCGCCGATCCACCCCGGCAGTTCGCCGAGCATCTCCTCGGCCCGCCCTCCGTGAAGCGCCTCGATCGTCCGGACGCGCAGGTCGCGCAGTCCGCGCAGGCGCGGGTCGGCGACATCCGCCAGGGGGTCGGGGCGTTCCAGGAAGTCGGGGTGGAGCGGCGACCCCGGCTGAGCCGCCTCGACCCGGAGGTACACCTCCAGCAGCGGCGGGCTGGAGTCCGGGCCGAACCAGTCGCGGACGTGGTCCGCCAGGGAAAGGCGGAGCGGCAACATCGGATCGTGGACCGCCAGCCAGCGGCGGACCCGTTCCAGGTCGGCCAGGGCCGGTCGCCACTCCGGGAGCGCGCAGGTGACGGGCGCGCCGACGGTCGACTCGCGCAGAACGCGGCGGCGCAGCTCGGGGAGCGGCATGGCGGGAAGGCTGAGCGCGGGGAGTTCGGCGGTGACGCGACGCGCCGCCTCGGTGCAGGCCGATGTCGCCGGGTCACCGGTGCCGAGGGGTCCGGTGAGGTCCAGTGCCTGCTGGATGCGGTTCAGCGGATGGGCGACCTCGGCGGCCCGGGCCCAGTCCGCGAGGGCCGCGAACGGCCTCGCCGCCTGGCCGGGCACCGGCACCACCGCCTCCACCAGCCCGCCGCGCACCAGCCGGGCCAGGGTCTCCTCCCCCTGCTCGCGGTCTTCTGCGGCGAGCTTGCCGGCCACCACGTCCCACCGGGCCCCGTGCTCGGCACGCAGCAACTCGACGAGGGCATCCAGCGCCGCCGTCCGTTCGAGTGCGCGCGTCCGCCCGTCCGGGCCGAGGAAGAGCAGCTTCCGCCCGGACATGTACGCGGTCGGCGACAGCCGGACCGTACGCGCCGCGGCCGGTCCTGGCCATCGTGGCACCATGAACTCCACCAGCAGCCGGAGTCCCACATCGGCCTCGACCACCACGGTCGGCGGTGAGTCGGGTATCTCCCAGCCCGTCCCCTCCATCTCCCAGTGCACGCGGTGAACGCTCGTGAACGTGCTGAAAGGACTCGTCTTGGCCGCCACCCGGGTGACGTAGCGCAGCAGGCTCGCCAGTGTCCCCGCCCGGGGCCGTCGCCCCGGGTCGGCGAGCCACTTCTCCAGTTCCGCGGACAGGTCCGGGCTGGCGTGCGCGAGCCCGTGCCGTACCGCCGGAGCGGCGGCCAGCTCCCGCAGCGACGCCCAGGCCGTCCGGGCCTCACCCGCGAGCACCTCGGGCAACGCGGCGCGGGCCCGCGCGCGCTGTTCCCAGAGGGAGATCCACTCATGGACCCGATCCAGCAGCGCCGCGGGCAGCACCTCGATCCGCTTGGGCCGACGCAGCCCGTGCAGGTCCCGCCGGATCGCCACCAGGACGGGCTTGTGCTCCTCCGCGGCGCCGATCACCTCGTACAGGAGGTCGGACAGCACCGCGGCCCGCCGGGACAACTCGTCGGTGAGCGAGACGACACAGGCGGCCAGAGCCGTGGCGTCAGGGCAGGCCAGAGCGTCCAGAGCGGACAGCGGCAGTCCGCCGACCCTGGCGACCGCGCGGTTCACGGGAACGGGTGGGGGTCGGGGTTCAGGTCGGCGTGGACACGCACCGGCATCCCCCGTCCGCGCACCGCGGCCGGGTCCAGCAGTCGCGGCAGCCCCCAGGTGCGGCGGTTCTGCTCCCCGAACGTCATCGGGACCGCACCGGGCACGAGCACCTTCACGCAGCGCAGGCCGCCCGCGCGATGCTCCGGTGTCGTCAGATCGACCACGATCACGTCGAGCCCGACGTCCGCGAGCCGGTCGATCAGAAACTCCAGGTCGAGGGTCAGATCCTGGTGCCGGAACCCTTCGGGAGGCGGTGGGAACGGCACCCGCGTCGTCCCCTCGGTGAGGAACGACAACCGCTCCGCCGCCGACCGCACTCCGTACACCAGGTAATGGTCGATCATCGACCGTACCCGGCTGCCGTCGGCGGCCAGCGTCCGTGCTCGGTCGGCGTTCGGGGGGAAGTGCTCGCGCACGGTCGGCACCATCGGGCCGAGTTCGGCGAGCGCCCCCGCGGCGGCGTGTTCCAGGCTGGTCCCGGCGGCGGCGGCGCTGATCGTGGCGGGCTCACCGGACAGCGTACGGGCCAGCGCCCACACGCACGGCACTCCGTGGTCGGGCGTGATGTCGTAGCACTCGACGAGGTAACCGGTCTCGGCGGTGATCGCCGCGGCGACCAGCGGGATCCCCGGATCGCGGGCCGTGCCGAGATCGATGCGCGGGGCCCGCGCACGGGTGTACCAGGTCAGCAGGAACGCGTCGCGTTCCAGCACCTCCAGGATGCCGTGGAAGATCGCCTCCTCCAGGCACGATCCCAGGGCGCAGCCGTTGGCGAGCTCGTAGCAGAACGGCTGGTCGTCGGAGCGCCCGTAGTAGACGTTGCGCTCCGGCACCAGCACGGGACCACCGGCCGCGAACGAGTGCCCCCACACCCAACGGCACACCGCGTCGACCGTGAACGGCCGGTACGGGAAGTCCGGCAGCGCGTAGTGCGTGGGCGGGTGCAGGCCCAGCGACCGTGGATCCACCGCCCGGTCGCCCAGGGACGCGTAGCTCGCGCGTACGGTTCCGCGCCTGCCGCCGGGGCCGATGGCGCCGTACCGCTCCAGCGCTTCGAGCAACGCGATGGCCGAGCTGCGGCGGTAGCTGCGGGACCGGCCGAAGCCCGGTTCGAACACCGTCGTCCCGCGTAGCCGGATCGCCGCTCCCGCGACGGCGAGCGAACCGAGCGCCGCCGGGGTGAGCGAGTTCACGAGACCGGTGTGGTCGTCGACGTAGGTCCGGATCAGGCGGTCCAGTTCGTGTTCGGCGTCCCACACCCGGTACTGGTCCAGAGCGGGCTTCGGCCGCGGCACCAACGTGACGCGCGCACGCTCCGGGCTGTCGTCCGGCAGTTCCCCGCACCGGCCGCAGAGCGGATCGGGCAGGAACGAGTGCGGCGTCACGGCGAGGTCGGCGAGGTCGACCAGCAGAATGCCGCCGCGGCCCGCCGCCGCTCCGGCGACGAGCGCGGCCACCAGGTCCAGTGCCGCCGGCACGAGCAGCGGCGACATCGCACCGGCCATGCTCTCGCCGTGTCTCAGCCACACCGCCTCGCGTTCGGCCGACCGGGTGGCGGCACGATGTCTGCGGATGCTCAGGCAGTCGGAGCACCCCGGCTCGCCCGGCCGTTCCAGCGGTCCGATGCGGACGTGCCCCATCTCGGCGATCACCGGCAGCACCGGGCGGCCCGTCGCTCTCGCCGCGGCGAGCACCGCGGGATCGGGCGCGTCCGATACGGCCAGCACCAGATCCGGATCGAGCCCGGCCGGCACCGCCGAGAGCCGGTCGGCGAGCACACCGTTTCCGACAAGCGTCCTCGAAACCGGAGAAAGATATGCCGGCGCCACGGTCATAGCACCATCGGGCGCTCGAAGTCCAGGTTCTCCGCGGTCGGAATGAGTTCGTCGAACGCCTCGAAGACCTCGGCCGCGGCGGCGGTGATCCGGTCGATCCCCGGTACGCCCCTGGGCTCGAACGCCCGCCGCACGGTAACCGTCATGACCTGCGCCAGCTCGGCGGAGCGCGGCTTGCCCAACGGCTCCGTCCCCGCCGAGAAAATCATGCCGCGCAGCATTTCCCACACCGCTTTCCGGGTGATGCGCAGATCGATGTCGGGACAGATGAGTTGGTTTTTCTGCAGCGCTGAGAGATATCGGTGAATCAGCTCGTCAATTGCCGCCGTCCGGGATCGGAGAGCGGACGACTTCGCATGGCGGAGCGATCCCAGAATCGCCTGGTCACCCATCAGCAGCGCCCGCAGCAGCGGCCTGTCCAGGATGATCCGGAGCAGATTGGCCGCCATCCGGTGAGCCAGGATTTCGGCCGGGTTGCGTCTGACGCGGTCGACGGCCTCGCACACGAGCGCGGCGCACTCGCGGTCGAGAGCGTCGTAGAAGATGTCGTCCTTCGTGTTCCAGTGCAGGTAGACGCTGCTCTTGGAGACACCGGCATGGCTGGCGACCTCCTCGACGGTCACCCGTCGATATCCCCTCTGGAGTAAAAGCTCCGCAGATGCGTCGATGATTCGGACCACTCGTTCGGCATTACTGCGCGAGCTCGTCACGCGCTTTCCCGCCGCGACCGCAGCGCGTTGCACGACCGGATACGGATAGTCATTATGCCCCCAGCCCAATAACTATACGCCCACCAGGTGGACATTACGCACTTTGTCACATTAACCACGATCATCGAATGCGTCAAGGATAAATAATCATCCCGGTGAATTCCTGTCGTATGCTGGGCTTTTGTCGGTCGCGGCCTTCACGCGGGAGGGGCCGGCACGGGCGCACGATGGATGCCCGGCCCCCGGACGAGGTGGTCCCGAATACCGAAATGCCCGGCGCCTTCCGAAAGCGCCGGGCATGTCGGTTCTGCGTGGTTTACCGGTTGTACTGCCCGAAGTCGTACTCCTCCAGCGGCACGGCCTCACCGGAGCCCGAACCGAAGGTGTAGTCCGCCGCGGAGCCGTCGTAGCCCCCGACCGTGTACATCGCGGCCTTGGCCTCCTCGGTGGGCTCGACCCGGATGTTGCGGTACTGCGGCATGCCGGTACCGGCCGGGATGAGCTTTCCGATGATGACGTTCTCCTTGAGGCCGAGCAGCGAGTCCGACTTGGCGTGGATCGCCGCGTCGGTGAGCACCCGGGTCGTCTCCTGGAAGGACGCCGCCGACAGCCAGGACTCGGTCGCCAGCGAGGCCTTGGTGATGCCCATGAGCACCGGGCGGCCGGAGGCCGGCGTGCCCTGCTCGGCCACGCACTCGCGGTTCATCCGCTCGAAGCGCGGCCGCTCGACCAGCTCGCCGGGGAGCATGTCGGTGTCGCCCGACTCCAGGACGTTCACCCGCTTGAGCATCTGGCGCACGATGATCTCGATGTGCTTGTCGTGGATCGACACACCCTGCGAGCGGTAGACCTGCTGGACCTCGGCCACCAGGTGCAGCTGCACGGCCCGCGGGCCGAGGATGCGCAGCACCTCGTTGGGGTTGACCGCACCGGCGATCAGCTGCTGACCGACCGACACGCGCTGCCCCTCGGAGACCAGCAGGCGCGAGCGCATCGACACCGGGTACGCGATCTCGTCGGAACCGTCGTCCGGAACGATGACGATCTTGCGGGTCTTGTCGGTCTCGTCGATGCGGACCCGGCCCTCGGCCTCGCTGATCGGGGCGACACCCTTGGGGATGCGCGCCTCGAAGAGCTCCTGGACACGGGGCAGACCGTGGGTGATGTCCGCACCCGCCACACCACCGGTGTGGAAGGTCCGCATGGTCAGCTGGGTACCGGGCTCACCGATCGACTGGGCGGCGATGATGCCGACGGCCTCACCGACGTCCACCAGCTTGCCGGTCGCCAGGGAACGGCCGTAGCAGGTGGCGCAGACACCGATCTTGGCCTCGCAGACCAGGGCGCTGCGGGTCTTGACGGTCTCGATCCCGGCCTCGACCAGCGCGGTCACATGGGTGTCGTTGATGTCGACACCCGCGGTCGCGATGATCTTGCCGTCCACCTCGACGTCCTCGGCCAGGATGCGGCCGTGCACGTTGCTCTCGGCGTTCTCCGCCTTGACCAGGTTGCCCTGGGCGTCGCGCTCGCCGACGTGCAGCGGGACCGAGCGGTCGGTGCCGCAGTCGATCTCACGGACGATGACGTCCTGCGCGACGTCCACCAGACGACGGGTCAGGTAACCCGAGTCGGCGGTCCGCAGCGCGGTGTCCGCCAGACCCTTCCGCTGACCGTGGGTGGAGATGAAGTACTCCAGCACCGACAGGCCCTCGCGGAACGAGGCCTTGATCGGGCGCGGAATCGTCTCACCCTTGGTGTTGGACACCAGACCGCGGATGCCGGAGATCTGGCGGACCTGCATGAGGTTTCCTCGGGCACCCGACTGGACCATCATCCAGACCGGGTTGTTCTTCGGGAACGCCTTCTGCATGTCCTCGGTCACGTCACTGGTCGCGTGCGTCCAGATCTCGATGAGCTCCTGACGGCGCTCCTCGTCCGTGATGAGACCCCGCTCGTACTCGCGCTGGACCTTGTCGGCCCGGCGCTCGTACGACTCCATGATCTCGGCCTTGTTCGGCGGCGCGACGACGTCCTCGATCGAGATCGTGACACCGGCGCGGGTGGCCCAGTAGAAGCCGGCGTCCTTCAGCGCGTCCAGCGCCGCGGCCACCTCGACCTTGGGGTACTTCTCCGCCAGCTCGTTGACGATGACCGACAGCTGCTTCTTGCCGACCTGCATGTTAACGAACGGGTAGTTCGCGGGCAGCGTCTGGTTGAACAGGCACCGGCCCAGCGTGGTCTCCAGCCGGTACGTGTCGCCCTGCTCCCAGCCCTCCGGGGGCGTCCAGCCGCGCGGCGGCGGGACGTCGCCCTTCATCCTGATCTGGATCTTGGCCTGGATGTCCAGCTCGCGCCGGTCGAAGGCCATGAGCGCCTCGGCGACCGAGCCGAAGACCCGCCCCGCGCCGGCGCCCTCGCCGTCGTCCTTGATGGTGGTCAGCGAGTAGAGACCGATGATCATGTCCTGGGTGGGCATGGTCACCGGCTTGCCGTCGGCGGGCTTCAGGATGTTGTTGGTGGACAACATCAGGATGCGGGCCTCGGCCTGTGCCTCGGCCGACAGCGGCAGGTGCACGGCCATCTGGTCACCGTCGAAGTCCGCGTTGAACGCGGTGCAGACGAGCGGATGGATCTGGATGGCCTTGCCCTCGACCAGCTGCGGCTCGAAGGCCTGGATGCCCAGGCGGTGCAGGGTGGGCGCGCGGTTGAGCAGCACCGGGTGCTCGGTGATGACCTCTTCGAGGACGTCCCACACGACCGGGCGGGCACGCTCCACCATGCGCTTGGCCGACTTGATGTTCTGCGCGTGGTTCAGGTCGACCAGACGCTTCATCACGAACGGCTTGAACAGCTCCAGCGCCATCTGCTTGGGCAGACCGCACTGGTGCAGCTTCAGCTGCGGGCCGACGACGATGACCGAACGGCCGGAGTAGTCGACACGCTTGCCCAGCAGGTTCTGGCGGAACCGGCCCTGCTTACCCTTCAGCATGTCGCTGAGGGACTTCAGCGGGCGGTTGCCGGGACCGGTGACCGGGCGACCGCGGCGGCCGTTGTCGAACAGCGCGTCGACGGCCTCCTGGAGCATCCGCTTCTCGTTGTTCACGATGATCTCGGGGGCGCCGAGGTCGAGCAGACGCTTGAGGCGGTTGTTGCGGTTGATGACCCGGCGGTACAGGTCGTTCAGGTCCGAGGTCGCGAACCGGCCACCGTCGAGCTGCACCATCGGGCGCAGGTCCGGCGGGATGACCGGGATGCAGTCGAGGACCATGCCGTTGGGCGAGTTGCGGGTGTTCAGGAACGCGGAGACGACCTTGAGACGCTTGAGCGCGCGGGCCTTCTTCTGGCCCTTGCCGCTGCGGATCGTCTCGCGCAGGTTCTCGGCCTCGGCGTCGAGGTCAAAGTTGGACAGGCGCTCCTGGATGGCCTGGGCGCCCATGCCACCGCGGAAGTAACGGCCGAAGCGGTCGCGCATCTCGCGGTAGAGCAGTTCGTCGCCCTCCAGGTCCTGGACCTTGAGGTTCTTGAAGCGGCTCCAGACCTCGTCCAGCCGGTCCAGCTCGCGCTGGGCCCGGTCACGGAGCTGGCGCATCTCGCGCTCGGCGCCCTCGCGGACCTTGCGGCGCTGGTCGCCCTTCGCCCCGGCGGCCTCGAGCTCCGCCAGGTCGGCCTCCAGCTTCTTCTGCCGGGCCTCGATGTCGGCGTCGCGGCGCTGCTCGATGTGCTGCCGCTCGACGGAGATCTTCGCCTCCAGCGAGGGCAGGTCACGCTCACGCAGGTCCTTGTCGACATGCGTGATCATGTAGGCCGCGAAGTAGATGACCTTCTCCAGGTCCTTCGGGGCCAGGTCGAGCAGGTATCCCAGACGGGACGGGACGCCCTTGAAGTACCAGATGTGCGTGACGGGCGCGGCCAGCTCGATGTGGCCCATCCGCTCACGGCGCACCTTGGCGCGCGTCACCTCGACGCCGCAGCGCTCACAGATGATGCCCTTGAACCGGACACGCTTGTACTTACCGCAGTAGCACTCCCAGTCCCGGGTCGGACCGAAGATCTTCTCGCAGAAGAGTCCGTCCTTCTCGGGCTTGAGGGTCCGGTAGTTGATCGTCTCGGGCTTCTTCACCTCACCGTGCGACCACTGGCGGATGTCGTCAGCCGTCGCCAGGCCGATCCGAAGCTCGTCGAAGAAGTTGACGTCCAACATGTGTTTTCCCCTCCTCAGCTTCTAGATCAGACCTCTTCGACGCTGCTCGGCTCGCGCCGGGACAGGTCGATGCCGAGCTCCTCCGCGGCGCGGAAG